>CAVPTF010000008.1:0-285815 GCA_963708555.1 uncultured Alphaproteobacteria bacterium
CCCCTTCGCGCTCTGGTCGGGTTGACATCTTATGCATGATCATGCATATGCATGATCATGCATATCGACGTTTTCCACACCCTGGCCGACCCCACCCGCCGCAGGATCGTCGAGGCGCTGCTCAGCGGCGAGCAGGCGGTGAACGACATCGTGGATAGGGTCGATATCGACCAGTCGGGCGTCTCGCGGCATCTCGGCATCCTGTCCAAGGCGGGCTTCGTCCAGATGCGCCCGGATGGCCCCAGGCGGCTCTATTCGCTGCGCCCGGAGCCCTTTCGCGAGCTCGAGGCCTGGGTCACGGCCTATCGCCGCCTGTGGGAAGGGCGCCTGGACAAATTCGCCGAAGCGCTTGAGCGGAAACAGAAAGCACGCGCGGCAAGAGCGAAGGAGACCGAGTGATGGCGAAGGACGAGACCTCGAAACGGCGGATCACGCTCGAGCGCACCTACAAGGCGTCGCTGCAGGACGTGTGGGACATGTGGACCACGAAGGACGGCATCGAGTCGTGGTGGGGCCCGGACGGCTTCTCGGTCAAAGTGCGGAAGCTCGACCTCCGTCCCGGCGGCGAGCTGCACTACGCCATGACCGCGACCGCGGCCCCGCAGGTCGAGTTCATGAAGAAGGCCGGGAATGCCGCTCACCACCGAGGCCGAAGCTCACCTACACCGAGGTGTCGCCGCCGAGGCGGCTCGCCTACACCCATCTCGCGGATTTCATACCGGGCGTCGAGCCTTACCCGGTCGCGCACCTGATCGAGCTGACGCCGATAGGGGACAGCGTCCGGATGGTCTTAACCTTCGACGCGATGCACGACGAGGAGTGGACCAACCGGGCCAAGATGGGCTGGGAGATGGAGTTCGGCAAACTGGCGAAAGCCCTCGCGAAACCGTGAGGTTTCTGGCTTCGTTGTCAGGTGGACCGGCGCGGCGTAGTATCGCGACCGAAGCGCACAATTATACGCGGAGACAACCGCAAGCTTCCGGTCGAATACGCTGAAGTCAGTTGCTCGCATTTCGCCGAATGGAGGAGGTCCACCGACATGACAAGCCAAGGTTTGCTCACACGCGGCTTGCTGGCCGCTCTGCTTTGCACCGGCGCCGCGCTGATTCCGGCCGCCGCACAACAGAACACGAATCCCCAACTTTAACGGCAACGGCACCGGCTGGGACTCGAAGGGCGGCATGACGCCCATGCCGGGCAGCCCGAGCCCCGTCACGCAGGACGCGCACGTGAAATACGTGCCGAACAATGTCGGCGAGCAGCCGACATGGCGCTATGGCGATGTGAACAATCCCAATCTCACCGAAGCCGCCAAGGAGGGCCTGCGGAAAGCCAACGCGCTGCACGACAAGGGCTTCGCGATGTACAACCGCACCTCGCGGTGCTGGATGCCGGGCATTCCGGGCCTCGACCTCAGCCCTGGGCGCACGTATTTCATCCAGACCGCGAATGTCGTCTACATCATGTGGCAGCGCGACCAGATCGTGCGCCGCATTCCGCTGACGCGGCAGCATTCGCCCAACGCGAAGACCTCCTGGCATGGAGAACTCGATCGGCTGGTACGAAGGCGACACGCTCGTCGTCGACACGATCAAGCAGGATACGAGGACCTTCGCGGACCTCTTCCGTACGCCGATCAGCGACAAGTTCCACGTCGTGGAGCGCTTCCGTCTCGTCGATGGAGGCAAGGAGCTGGAAGTCGAATTCACCGTCGAGGATCCGGTGATGTTCGTCAAACCGTGGAAGGCAACGAAGCGTTGGTCGGTCACGCCGGCCAAGGCGTATGCCGCAGACACGACGGTGACCTTCAACGACGAAATCCGCTGCATGGACGGTGAAAGCGTCAATCCGTTCAATGAACAGCAGGCCGAGCTGGTCGAACCGCTGCCGACGGCGACCAAGGCCGACTTCTGATCGGATTGCAGTTGTAAAAAGCGAAACGGCGGATCGAGAACTCGATCCGCCGTTTTCGTTTGCTGCTGATGGACGGCCGCCTGTCTGCGCGGAATGCACGCGACGCCTTCAGACGCGCTTCGATGACCTTGTGCGTCACAAGCTCCGAGACCTGATCGCTGACGACGCCAAGGTGGACGATATCGATCTGACGCTCGATGCATTGATCGAGCGCGTCGATCAGGTCGCTGAGATGGCCGCCCGGCGACAGCTTGAAGACGTAAATCTCGGCACTGGGCGCGATCCCGTTCAGCCCCGGCGTCGAGCCTCCGCTACCGCAGACGATTCCCGCGCAGTGCGTGCCTTGACCGATGTCGTCGTGCGTCCAGTCCTTCGCGCCGTCGCGGCGCGTGAGATCGACGCCTCGCGTGATGTGGCGAAGCAAGGGATGGGTGTTGTCGCACCCCGAGTTGATCAGAGCGATTTTCACTCTGGCGCCTGTAAGACCGGCGCCGAGCAGGCGATCGAGGTTCATGGCCTTTTGGCCCCAAGAAGGGATCGCTTTTCCGGAGCAGGCTTGGTCAAGCTTCGGGGAGCGGGTTGAGCTGATGATGTTCGGATCGGCCTGATCCAGAACGGGCTCCTGAATGACGCAGCCCCAATGATCGGCGGCAGGCTGCACAAGGATGCGCGAATGCCGTTGATGTCGCCCTCGGCATCGAAGAACGTCACGTTGGCCGATCCGGATGTATCGGTGATGGCCTGCGCGGCGTAGCCCTGGCCGACAACGGTGATGCCGGCGCCTGAAAGCGGCCGATCGCCTTCGCCGATGATGCGGAAACGAACGTCGTAGCGCTGCCGCGGTGCGGAAGCGGCCGACCGGTGAACGGAAACGCCAAAGGCAGCGAAGTCTTGCCTGCCCCACGCCGAGCCGCGCGTCGTGTTCGATCACGACATGAGGTGGCGCGCTCTGGCGCAAAGACTGGGCGCGCTTTTCATCCATCTGCGCAACAATGATCTCGAGATCGCCGACGAGGGAACTCGTGCCCAAACCCTGGAAGCCCCTGCGACGAAGACGGCGAAGGATGTCAACGTCCTCCATCTGTTCGAGAACCTGAAGAATCAAATCCGCGGCCGGGGCGGCAAAGCCCCGAAACGTACGGACGCCGATCAGATATTGCTTCTTGCGCCGCGGGAGCGCGCTCGAAGCCGCACGATTGTGCTCGGACGTTTTGGCCTCGGGCTGCGATGTCTCATCCGCGGTTTGCGCTGTCCGCTTCGCGCCCGTTCGGCCGGAACTGCCATTTTTTTGCTCGGCCATGACTCATCTCTCCTTCAAAAGAGCGCGCCATTGGACCGCGAACGATGCGCGATCCAAAGGCGCTTTGAATTGCTAGGCCAATCCGTAGCGGAACTGCGTCGGCTGCTGCGTGGCGAGATATTGGGCGATCTGTTGCAGCGCCTGCTGCTGGAGCATTTGCTGCTGAAGCGCCTGTTGCTGAAGCACCGATGCGCGATCGGGTTCTGCGTCGCGAGCCCGTACGGCTGCGGAAGCCCGGAGCCGATCTGGCCGTAGGTGCTGCCGACGCTGTAGCCGAGTTGGGCTTGCGTGTTGATCGCAGATTGCGTCGCGAGGTTGTGGACAAGCTGCTTCAGGGCCTGCACGGCTTGCGCGTGCTGGATCGTCTGCATGGCTTGCCTGGCCGCGATCTGCTGAGCGAATGGATTCAACTGCTGCTTGCTGTTGTGGCCAAAGCGAGTTGAGTTGCTGCTGCGGATAGGGCGTACCCCATGGGTTCTGCAGCAGGCTCGCCATATTGGGAACTGTGCCGGCTCCAAGGCCGCCAATTCCAGTTCCTATCGCACCCAAGCCCCCCGGATTGAATTGGGCACCGCTAGCCAAAGGATTGAACAGCTGGGAGAGATAAGCCTCGTAATTGCCGTCGGTTTGGTAAAGCTCGGGCATGTCGGCTCTCCATTTCTTTGTTGGCTGCGAATGGGTGGTGTTGAGGGTGATGTCGAAGTGCGAAGCGTCTGGAGTTTCTGCGTCACTGCGACCAGGAGAGCTTAGGCACCCGCGCTCATCGAAGTATATGAGCCAAACGGCTTCGGAATCGCCCCAGCCCGATGGGCCAAAAGGACTGATCCGAATGGCTCAGATTGTCGGGCGCGCGACAGTTCTTCTGCGCGGCGATGGGTGACGCAGCAAAGCGAATCGAGAGCACGGATGCTCTCGATTCGCTGAGATGCGAATCAGCTATTGCGGCAGCGCGAACACGTACATCGCGTTGCTGCCGGGCGTCGTGTCGGCTTCGGGCGTCAGGCCCACCTGGAGATTGGCGATTGCACCGCCGCCGGCCGCGACCGCGATGTATTGGCGTCCTCTGACCGAGAAGGTGATGGTGCCGCCGGCCACCTGTGAGGGAAGCCGCGTCTCCCACAGCACGCGGCCGTTGTCCGCAGTCGAGCGCGCGCAAGTAGCGGTCCATCGAACCGTTGAACAGAAGCCCGCCGCCGGTGGCCAAGATCGGCGAGTAGTTCGCCACCCTCGTCTCCCAGCTCCACACCGTGCGCCCGGTTTCGACGGAGATCGCGTCGATGCGGCCCATCTTGTCCTTGCCGGCGCGAACTTGCCGACATTGGTCGTGTTGTAGACGAATTGCGGCGCCGCCTCGCGATCGGTGCGCGCGGTCTCGTCGATGCAGGCGTTCGACAGCGGGATGTACATCACGTTGGCTGCGCGGATTGTAGGCGCCTTGCGGCCAGTCGCGTCCGCCGCCAAAGGTCGGGCAGACGTGATAGGTCTTGCCCACCTCCTTGAGCACGACGTCTTCGTTCACCGTGACGAGGCCCTTGCCATCGATCCGAGCCACGATGTTCTGCTCGTTGGTCGGCTTCGCCCAGAGGAACTCGCCGTTCGCCGCATCGAAGCTCCAGGCGATGCCGGTCTTGCACGGCACGCCCGTCAGCGTTTTCCGCATGCCGCGGCGCGCATCGGGATTGACCGCCATCAGCCCTGCATTGGCCGCAGGATTCACGTTCGTGTCGATGATCATCATCTCGAACGTGCATTCCTGATCCCAGTTGTCGCGCGGGAGCACCTGATGCTTCCACACGACCTCGCCGGTCTTGGGCCTGACGGCCCAGCGCGTGTTCGTGCCGGCAAGCGTTCCGCCCGGCGTTCCGCGCTGCGCTTCGGATGCGGGTCCAGCGCCGCTCGATCCGTAGAACACGAGATCGAGCCCCGGATCAAAAGTGAGCTGTCCCCACACGCCGGTCATCCAGCGTTTTTCGTAAGGCGCGCCGGCCCATGTTTCGTCGCCGGGTTGACCGGGGCGAGGAACGAGTTCGTTGCGCCACAGCTCGCGTCCTGTTTCCGCGTCATGACCGGTGACGTAGCAGGGGAAGCCGGCGACTTGGCACGTGCTGCCGGCGACGACAACGCCGTTCGCGACGATCGGACCGGTGGAGTTGCTGACATAGAGGCCGCCGCCGCGATCGGTCTGCCACACCTGTTCGCCGGTGCGCGCGTCAAGCGCGACGACGTAGTTGTTCCAGGTCACGGTGAAGACGCGATTGCCAAAGAGGGCGATCGAGCGCTTGCGTTGCCCGTGCGTCGCCGGAAATTCCGCAGCCGGCGGAAGCGGGTGGCGGTACTCCCACAGGAGATCGCCGTTGGCGGCATCGATCGCCTGGATCACGTCACCCGGGTTCCCGAGATACATGATGCCGTTGTAGACGAGCGGGGTCGCCTGATTGATGCCCGGCGCCATCGCGCGCGACCACGCGAGCTGGAGCGATTTCACGTTCCCCTTGTTGATCTGCTGAAGCTGGCTGTAGCCCCACGACTGGTAATTGCCGCGATGGATGATCCAATCCTCGGGCTTGGGCGCGCGCATCATCGCGTCCGTCGCGGTGATGAAATTCGGCACCGCTTTAAGCGTCTTTGTCGGCTGCGCCGGCGATTGTGTCGGCGCCTGGGCCTGCACACCCGTGCCAATGGCAGCGAGCAGTGTTGTCGTCAGCAGCAATGCCTTGAACGGGCGTGTCATCGCTCCCTCCCTGGGATTGTGAATCGTGTTGTGGTGGTGACGGTCGCGCGGGCATAGGCCGCCGAGAGCGGCGGCGCGCGATCAAGCTCGAGCATTTCGAACGCAGAGAACCCAAGCGAAGCGACGCGCATGCACAATGCCCCCGCCTCAATGCCGCGATAACTCTAGACCAATCGCCTCACGGCCGCACCCCACAAGCGGGACGGGTTAACACTCGTTTGAACCGCCGTTCCGGTGCCTGAAATCGAGGTTGTAAGGGCCGGTCCAAAAAGGCAAAATGCCCGCCAGATGCCGGAGCTGGCATCGCTATTTTTGGAGGAACGGGACTATGAAGATTCGCATCGCGCTGACGGCTGCCATCGCAGCCGTCGGATTGTCGGGCACCGCCATGGCGGCGGCGACGTTGAACGACGTCGTCCAGAAGGGCGAGTGGGCCGACCGCATCAAGGAGAAGAACCAGCTCAATATCGCGACCGCCGAGCGGATCGCGAAGCACTGCGTCGATGCCGCGCGCGCCAAGAACCTCGGCGTCAGCATCGCGATCGTCGATCAGTTCGGCGTCATCATCTACTATTATCGCGCCGACGGTCAGGGCAAGACGAACACCGAAACCGCGCTGATGAAGGCGAAGACCGTGCTCAACACGCGTCAGCCCAGCAAGGCGCAGATGAACGCGGTCCGTTCGGGCAACCAGTCCGAAGCGCGCGTCATCTCGTTCGGCAATTTCGCCAACGCGGGCGCGCTGCCGATCATCGTCGAAGGCCAGTTCCTGGGCGCCATCGGCGTCGGCGGCATGGCCCCGACACCGGGCGTGTGGAGCGACGAAATCTGCGCGCACAATGCGCTGACGACCGTCCTCGGCCCGCAGCCGGCGCTGCTCCCGGACCTGCCGAACCCGTTCGTCGTCACCAATCCGCCGAGCGGCCAGCGCGCTGCCGCGCAGTAAGCCGTAGCGTTGCCGATACTGAGAAGGCCTCGCGCGCTCGCGCGAGGCCTTTCTCTAACCCCCATGAGCGATCGTCAGGCGATGCCGCGCGATGGCTGTCGCGCAGGCTGAGCGGGCGCGCGCAGCGTGTCGAGGGCGAAGCAATTGAAGCGCAAGCCCGCGATCATCAGGCTGTAATAGAGCACGTAGTGCATGTTGTTGCCGACCGTGCCCCAGTCCTGGCGCGTCAGGTTGCCGAACACGAGCCAGAAGATCATCGCGCTGCCCGCGAGAAGCGCCCAGCGGGTGAAGAGTCCGAGTGCCGTCAATGCGCCGAGGATCGCTTCGACGAACGGGAGCACATAGAGGAAGGCCAGCACCGCCCACATCGGAAGGAGCGGATTGCCCTCGAACACCTTCGCCTGCATGACCACCCAGGCATCGAGCCCGGTGATGAGCCGCATGGTGCCGTGAAAGAAGATGTTGACGCCGAGCGTGATGCGGAACGCGGCATAAGCGAGCTCAAGATCGCTGACCTGTCCCAAGAAGCCCCAGCGTCCCCGTCCGGCCGACAAATCCCTGCTCTCGTCCATGGCTCTCCCCTGATGTTCTGGAAAACAAAGGGAATTTCACACTCCGGATGGGAATTGGCAACTGCTGGTGGAATACGCGCAAAACGGCTAAAAGGAACGCAGATGCCGGGAGCTGGGCATCGCACAATCGGAGGACCTCAAATCATGAAGATTCGCATCGCGCTGATGGCTGCCATGGCGGCCCTGGCATTGACTGGAACCGGCATGGCGGCATCGCTGAGCGATGTCGTGCAAAAAGGCGAATGGGCCGACCGGATCAAGGAAAAGAACCAACTCAACATCGCGACCGCCGAGCGGATCGCGAAGCACTGCGTCGACGCGGCGCGCGCCAAGAACATGGGCGTCAGCATTGCGATCGTCGATCAGTTCGGCGTCATCATCTATTACTATCGCGCCGACGGTCAGGGCAAAGCGAACACGGAAACCGCGCTGATGAAGGCGAAGACCGTGCTCAACACTCGCCAGCCCAGCAAGGCGCAGATGAACGCGGTGCGTTCGGGCAACACGTCCGAATCTCGCGTGATCTCGTTCGGCAACTTCGCCAACGCGGGCGCGCTGCCGATCATCGTCGACGGACAGTTCCTCGGCGCCATCGGCGTCGGCGGAATGGCGGCTCAGGTGCCCGTGTGGAGCGATGAAATCTGCGCCCACCAAGCGCTGACGGCCGTCCTCGGCCCGCAGCCGGCGTTGCTTCCGGACCTGCCGAATCCGTATGTCGTGACCAACCCGCCGAGCGGACAGCGCGCTGCCGCGCAGTAACCGCAGAGTCGGAATTTCCGGGGAGCCCCGCGCGTGATCCGCGCGGGGCTTTTTCGTTGTCGCAAGCGTGAAACTGGACAGGTACCGCCGCTCTACCTCAAATGGTACCGTTCAAATCCGAATGGGGCTTACGGAGATCGACATGGCCAGGTTCGTTTCATCGCGTGCCGCCGCTTTGGTTTCGTGCGTGGCGCTGACCGGGGCGCTGGGTGCGGCGTTTGCCCAGGACTCGCCGCTCTACTCCAACAAGGAGCACCGGTTCTCGGTCATCTTTCCGAGCGATCCGAAGATGAGGGATGTCCCCTTCACCACGCATCGCGGTGATACCGTTTCGGCGAAACAATTCTATGTCGAGGACAACGCCTCCCACTATTTCGTGACCATCGTGCATATGCCGGGCGGGCCGGCGACCGACGATCCGCTGGTCGAGCACGCCGCCGAACAGCTGCGCAAGCGCGGAGAGATCCTGTTCCAGTTCAAGTTCAATTACGATCCGGGCGTACCCGGCCGCCAGCTGAACATCCGCGAGAGCAACGGCCGGCAGCTGCGCTCGTCGATGTATATGTGGGACCATCGCCTCATCATCGCGGAATCGAGCGCGCCCATGGGGTCGTCGTCGGCCCTGCAATTCGAACAGTCGATCGGGCTTCTCGACGCCAAGGGCGAAGACCTCGACACGGGCAAGGGCAACTGAGCTTGCCTGCTCTAGACCGGCGACGCGTTCTGTTTGCTACGTTCTCATTCTCGCTGCTGCCAACGCTTGCGCGCGCGCAGGCCACGCCCGCTCAGCTCATCGCGGCCATGCGCGAGGGCGGCAAGGTCGTGTTCCTTCGGCATTCGACCACGGTCCAGGAACAGGTCGACACCGGCCGGCTCGGCGATCGCGCGGGACAGCGCAATCTTTCGCCCGCAGGCATCCAGCAGGCGCGTGCGCTCGGCGGCGCCTTCCGCGCGCTCGACATCCGTTTCGGCCGCATTCTTGCGAGTCCCGTGTTCCGGGCGCGCGACACCGCGGAGCTCGCGTTCGGCGCGGGACGCTTCACGGAGTCGATGGACGTGGTGGCCGATGATTATGCCGGCGGCCAGGTGAATTTCATGGTCGACTCGACGCGGCGCCTGCTGCGTACGCCGCCGCCGGACGGGTCCAATCTGCTCCTCGTCGGTCATCGCACGCCGCTGGAAATGGTGACGCGTCAGCGCTTCCCCGACACGATCCTTCCCGAAGGCGCGATGGCGGTGTTCATGCCGATGGGAAATGAAGCGAAGCTCCTGGGCACGCTGACGGCCGAGCAGATGATCGCCGCTTCGCGCTGATCACTTAGCGCTTGCCGAGTCGGTGCGCGATCACGCGTGCCGCCAGGTGGATGGCGCGGCGAGCAGGTTCGCGACTGCATCGCGGACGCGGTTGATCGCCACCGCCTTCGGGTTCAGCTCCTTCTGGGTTTGTCCGAGGATCGTCATGCAGGCATTGGCCTCGAACAAGACCACCTCGCCCGACTCCAAGATCGCGCAGTCGACGCCGAAATAATCGAGATCGAGCCGCCGGCCGATTTCCTGAAACATGGGCAAGAGACGCTCGCGGAGCTCGTTGTCGAAGCGGGCGAACATCGGGAACTCGACCTCCTTGGTGTTCGCTGTTTTTCTGGTTCTCGTCTCGAGAAGGTGGCTCGCGTGAACCAGCCAATTCTCGGCGGTGATCATGTGACGCATGAGAACGTCGTCGCCGACGACCACGATGCGAAATTTCCGGTAGAGGCCGTCGGAACCGGCAAAGTTGCGGAACTCGGTGACATACAGGTCCGAGCGAACACTGCGGTCCAACCGATCCATGTCATCGACGTCGCCGGGTGTGTCGACCCTGACCATGTTGGTCCCGCCATGGTGGCCGACCACCCGGATGAGAATCGGGTACTCGAGCCCTTCCCGCTTCACCCCGGCGCGCAATTCCGCAGGCGTGAGCGCGGCCGTGCGGATCGTCTTGGGGACATCGAGCCCGGGAATCCCCGTGAGCACGCGCGCAACGCGATCCCGCGTCGTTCCGGCGATCGCGGCGGGATGGTTAAAGCAGGCCCGTCCGCTCTTGCTCACCAGCTGCCTCGCGAGCTCAAGCGCCTGCGAGCAGATGTCCGCGTCGCCGATGTGGTTGAGAAACGCGCCCGGACGCAGCTTGGCGGGCCGATCCTGGCCGGGTCCCAAATAGACCCATTCGGCGGCGAAGCGCTCCGGCGGAATATGGTGAACGATGTCGACCGTCCCCGGAAGGTCATAGTCGAGCCGCCGGCCGCCGGCTTCGACCTTGATCGTCGCCCGCCGGTCGTCCGGCAGGCCAAACAAGACATTCAGCGGAATGGGTTTCTGGGCGGGAACTTTCTTTCGCGGTGCGACAACGCGCGCGAACGGAGTGGCCGCAAAGCGTCGCTTTTTATTCATGACTTCTAAGCTAGCCTTGGCCGTATGGCTTGGGATTGCCTTGGGGATTGACTTGGATTGATTGTGTCCGCGCCCGAACCGGGAATACAATACGGGAACAAGAGGGTGCGCGGAAAAACAAAACAAGCCGCGAGTGGGTTGAGGGCGTAGTGATGGTTATCCGACGCAAGCACCTGGCCGGGGTGGCCTTGGGCAGTCTCGTGCTCGGCGGTGTGCTGATGGCCCTGATCGCGGGCCTCGGAAGCCCAGGCATCCGCGATCGCAGGATCGTGGATGCCGCGGAACACCAGGACATGGGACTGGTGCGCACGCTGCTCGTCAACGGCGTCGATGCCAATTCCAAGCAGCCTGACGGCGCGACGGCTCTGCACTGGGCGGTTCATTGGAATGATATCGCGACGGCCGAGGTTCTGATCGGCGAAGGCGCGAATGTGAACGCCGTCAACCGGTCCGGAGAGAGTCCTTTATCGCTCGCGTGCGGCAACGGCAACGCGACAATGGTGCAAGCGCTGGTGGATCATGGCGCAGACACCAACGGGGCGTCGGCTTCGGGCGAAACGCCGCTCATGCGCTGTGTGCGCTCGGGCCGAGTGGATGCGGTGAAAATCCTGCTTGGCCACGATGCGCAAGTGAATGCCAAGGACAAGGAACACGGCCGGACCGCGCTGATGTGGGCGGTGGCGGACAAGCGTGCCGAAATGGTGCAGGCGCTCATCGAGGGCGATGCCGACATCCATTTGCGCTCGAACGAGGGTCTCGATGCGTTGATGCTTGCGGCGCGAATCGGCGACGCGATGTCGGCTGAGCTCCTCGTCGGGGCCGGCGCCAATGCGAACGATAAAGGCCCGCAGGGTATGACGGCTCTCGTGCTCGCCGCCATGAGCGGTCAGCAAGAGGTCGGACTTCTGCTCCTGGAAAAGAGCGCCGATGCGAACGCGCGCGACGAGTACGGCGCGACTGCGCTTCACTATGCGGTCACCAAGGGCATCAGCGTGCTCAACGGCGTGCGCTACGCCGACGATGTGTCCGCCCTGTTCCGCCCGAGCGACATTGCGCTGATCGAAGCGTTGCTCCGGCACGGCGCGAACCCGAACGTCCCGCTCGAGAAGGCACCGCCGGTGGGCGGAGCGGGGAGCCCAGCTGCGGTTGGCGCGACCCCGTATTTGCTCGCCGCCGCGTCTCATGACGCGACCGTGATGCGGATGCTGGTGGACGCCGGTGCCGATCCCAAGATCCGAACCACGACCGGCCTGACGCCTTTGATGGTCGCCGCCGGTGCCGGTCGCGTGCAGGACCTCAACGAGGACGAGAAGCAGGCCGCGTTGGAGGCGGTGCAGCTGGCTGTCGAACTCGGCGCCGATGTCGGCGCGACGAACGACGACGGCCTGACCGCCTTGCATGCCGCCGCCGCGAAGGGCGCCGATGCGGCGGTGCAATTCCTCATCGGCAAGGGCGCCAAGATCGATGTGCGCGACAAGTACCAGCGGACGCCTCTCAGCATCGCGGCCGGCGAGCGCCTGCCTTGGATACCCGATGGGCTGAGCGGTTGAGCGACATGATCCAGCCGAGCACGCGGGACCTTCTGCTCAAGCTCGGCGCCACGCCCCTGGACACACCCGGCTATTTCACGCCGCCGAGCGACGTGCACGACGCCGAGCATGAGTTGACCGCCCAGCCATAGGGCCAGCCCTCCCTCCCTGGCCAAACCCGGCGCTTGTTGGGGAACACCCGGATCACGAGGCCGCCAAGGGCGGCCCTCCTGGTTGTAAACCGCGCATCTATCCGTGTATTTTTGAATGCTTCTTTTCGCACCTGCGGGGTGACAGATGGTTCGAACCCGAGCGCTTGCTACCGTGGGCATGGTGCTGGCGGGTACGGTTCTTTGGCCCGCCGGATCGGTGCCGGCGGAGCGATCCGCTTCGGCCACGCCGGCGACCCGCTCGGTCTTCGACCAGCAGTTCTTCTGGCAGACCGCGAAGGTCTATTGCGACAGCTGCCACACCGGCCCCAGGGCAAGTGGGAAGCTCAACCTCGCGGCCCTGGACCTCTCCCGCCTCGACGTCCATGGCGACACCTGGGAAAAAATCCTGCGCAAGATGCGCAATCGCGAGATGCCGCCCGCGGGCGCCGCGCGGCCGGCCTCGGCGACCTATGACACCATCATCGCCTCCATCGTCGCCGAGCGCGACCGCGTGGAGCGGCTCAATCCCAATCCCGGACGCCCGACGCTCCATCGCCTGAACCGTGCGGAATACGTCAATGCGATCCGCGATCTTCTCGCGGTCGATGTCGACGTGAGCGAGATGTTGCCGCCGGACGATGCCGGTTACGGCTTCGACAATATCGGCGACGTGCTCTCGGTTTCTCCGGTGCTGCTGGAGGGCTATCTCTCGGCGGCGCGCAAGATCAGCCGCAGCGCGATCGGCGATCGCAACGCCGAGGCGGTGTCCGCGAACTACGAGCTTCCGCGCTTCCTGATCCAGAACGAACGGATGAGCGAGGACCTGCCGTTGGGTTCGCGCGGCGGCGTCGCGGTGCGCCACAATTTTCCGCTCGATGCGCGAGTATGTGCTGCGCATTCGCCTGCAGAAGAACGGCTACACCTACACGCTCGGCACCGAACGCGAGCGCCAGATCGACGTGCGCATCGACGGCCAGAAGGTCAAGCAGTTCACCGTCGGCGGCGATTACGACGGCAGACGTCCCAACCAGCCGAGCTCGTTCGGCCAGGGCGTCTACGAACGCTATCTGATCAACGCCGATCAGCATCTCGAGCTGCGGTTCCCCGCGAAAGCCGGTTCGCATCTTGTCCAGGTGACGTTCCCGGACAACACGGCCGAGCCGGAAGGCGTCTACCAGCCGCCGATCACGGACTACTCCTACGCGCTCGAGTTACGGCCGCGCCGACATGGAGCCCGCGGTCGCCAGTCTCACCATCGGCGGTCCTTATGGCGCGAAAGGCATCAGCGAGACCCCGAGCCGTGCCCGCATCTTCAGCTGCAAGCCCGCCAGTGCGGGCGACGAGGCGGCCTGCGCCACGCAGATCGTCTCCACGCTGATGCGCCGCGCGTATCGCCGGCCGGTCACCGACGCGGACGTCGAGGACGTCATGGGCTTCTACGAACAGGGACGCAGCGAAGGCAGTTTCGAGGACGGCATCGAATCCGCGATGCAGCGGATCCTCGTCGATCCGGAATTCCTGTTCCGCGTCGAGCGCGATCCGCCGCAAGCGGCAGAGGGCGCTGCCTACCGCATCAGCGATCTCGAGCTCGCCTCGCGGCTGTCGTTCTTCCTCTGGAGCAGCATCCCCGACGATGAGCTTCTCGAGTCTCGCCGAAAACGGCAAGCTGAGCGATCCCGCGGTGCTCGAAGCGCAAGTGAAGCGGATGCTCGCCGATGAGCGTGCCGAGGCGCTGGTCCAGAATTTCGCCGGCCAGTGGCTGTATCTGCGCAATCTGCAGAAGATCCTGCCCAATCCGGATTTCTTCCCGGAGTTCGACGCGAACTTGCGGAACTCGTTCGAGACGGAGAGCGAGCTGTTCTTCGAGAGCATCATCTCGGAAGACCGGAGCGTGCTCGATCTCATCAGCGCGGACTACACGTTCCTCAACGAACGCCTGGCGCGCCACTACGAGATCCCGAACGTGTATGGCAGCCATTTCCGGCGCGTCGCGCTGAACGACGAGAACCGGAAGGGCTTCCTCGGACAAGGCAGCATCCTGACCGTCACGTCCTACGCCACACGGACGCGCCATCGATCCGCGGCAAGTGGCTCTCGGAGAACATCCTCGGCACGCCGCCACCGCCGCCGCCGCCAAACGTTCCCGACCTCGCGTTGAAGGAAGGCGACGGCAAGCCGATGACGATGCGGCAGCAGATGGAAGAGCATCGCGCCAATCCGGCGTGCGCCAGTTGCCACAAATTCATGGACCCGCTCGGCTTCGCGCTCGAGAACTTCGACGGGACCGGGAAGTGGCGCACGACGGACGGCGGCGGCATGATCGATGCGTCCGGCGTCACGCCCGATGGTTTCCCGCTGAAAGGACCGGCGGATTTGCGGGACTACCTGATGTCCCGCCCGGACCAGTTCGTCACCACGCTGACCGAAAAACTTCTGACCTACGCGCTTGGCCGCGGCGTCGAGGAGTATGACCATCCCGTGATCCGCAGGATCGTCAAGGACTCGAAACCGGACGATTACCGGTGGTCGTCGCTCGTGCTCGCGATCGTAAAGAGTGCTCCGTTCCAAATGAGGAGATCCCGGGAGCCATGATGGTCATCACCAAAAAGGCGTTACACCGGCGCACCGTGTTGCGCGGTCTCGGTACGACGCTGGCACTTCCTCTTCTGGATGCGATGGTGCCGGCTCTTGCGCGCGCTCAGGCAACGAAGGCGCCGACGCGGTTGTCCATCGTCTACTTGCCGAACGGCATCATGATGGATCAGTGGACGCCGGACACCGAGGGCGCGGGCTTCAAGCTGAAGCCGATCATGGAACCGCTCGCGCGCGTTCCAGGACCGCATGCTGGTGATCTCGGGTCTTTCCCACAACCATGGCGGCCGCGCGCTTCAGGGCGAGAACACGGGCGATCATGCCCGCGCCGGCGCGAGCTATCTCACGGGCGTGCATCCGAAGAAGACAGAGGGCGCGGATACCCAGGCCGGCGTGTCGATGGATCAGATTGCGGCGCAGAAGATCGGCAACGAGAACCAGTTCTCGTCACTCGAGCTCTGCGTGGATTCGCCCGAGCTCTGGGCCAGTGCGAAGCCGGTTATTCCTGCGCCTATATGAACTCGATCTGCTGGCGCACGCCGACCACGCCGATGCCGATGGAAAACCGGCCGCGCGTGTTGTTCGAGCGGCTGTTCGGCGATGCCGAAAGCACCGAGCCCGCGGCGCGTCTCAGGCGCGTCCAGCAGGATCGCAGCATTCTCGACTCGGTCACGAAGAAAGCGAACGCGCTGAAAGGCGATCTCGGCGCGACCGACCGGTTCAAGGTCAACGAGTATCTCGACGCCGTCCGCGACGTGGAGCGCCGTATCCAGCTGGTCGAGACGCAAGTGGACCGCAAGCTGCCCAAGCTCGTGCGCCCGGCCGGCGTTCCGGAAACCTTCACCGAGCACGCGCGGATGATGTTCGATCTGCAGGTGCTCGCCTATCAGACCGATCTCACGCGCGTCATCACCTTCATGGTCGGACGCGAATTCGGCGGCCGCACCTATCAGGAGATCGGCATCCCGGAAGGCTACCACGCGCTCACGCACCATCAGTACAATCCGGAGAAGATCGCCAAGGTCATCCAGATCCAGATCTATCACGCCAGGCACTTGGCCTATTTCCTGGAAAAGCTGCGTTCGACGCCGGACGGCGACGGCTCGCTGCTGGATCATATGATGGTGATGTATGGCGGCGGATTGTCGGACGGCAACTCGCACCTGCACGACAATTTGCCGACGATGCTGGTCGGCGGCGCGTCAGGGCAGCTGAAGGGCGGACGTCACATCCGTTTGGCGAAGGAAACGCCGATGACGAATCTGATGCTGACCATGCTCGACATGCTCGGCGTGCAGGAGAAGTCGCTGGGCAACGACAGCACCGGCCGCCTCGGGCTAAGCTTGGCTTAGACCTATTTCGCCTGGCCGCGCTGGGCGCGGTTGATCCGGTAGGCTTCGTTTTCTTCGCTCGGCGGCTTGAAGTAGCCCGGCGCCGTCAAGGGCGTCGCGCCCAGCTTCAGAAGCAGATCGCGCGTGCTCGGCTGGATGATCTCGCCCAGTTCGTCGCCATAGGGAATCCACGGCAGCCGTTCGCCTGCGGCGATGCTCAACGGCGTCTGCTGATACCTGTCGCGCACGTCGAGCTGAGCGCCCTTGGACGCCAGGAACGCCACAACGCCATCGGCGCCATTGAGCGCCGCGCCGTGCATTGCGGTCAATCCTTCTTCGGTCGCGGCGTTGACATCGATGCCGGCATCGAACGCGATGCGGACCGCCTCCAGCGCAATTCCCTTTTCCGGATCGGTGAAGTCCTGGCCGCGGCCGAGACCGGCCGCGAGCATCAGCGACGTGAGTCCGTTCCTGGTCTTCGCCTTGGGATCGGCGCCGGCCGCAGCCAGCAGGCGCATGACCTCGGGATCGGGCGACGCGGCGGCGAGCAGATAGGGCGTTGCGCCGACAATGGCGGTGCTCCGGCTGCCGCCGTTCGGTACGGGCTTGTCGACCGCCGCATTGGGATCGGCCTTGTGCGCCAGCAGAGCTTTGACGAGGTTCGTCAGGCTCGGGCGGAAAATATGCGCCACGTAATTCGCGTAGCGGACCTGGTTCAGCGCGGTGATCCCTTTCGTCACCGCGTAGTGCAAAGCGGTCGCGCCCAGCTCATCGCGCGCGTTGGGATCGGCGCCGTTGTCGAGCAGGAAAATGCCGACATCCTGCTGGCCGCTCGCGCTCGCGAGCACCAGCGGTGTCATGCCGTTGGGCGCCTTCTCGTTGACGTCCGCGCCCGCCGCGAGAAGCAGCTTCGCCGAATTCGACGTCGTCGACGCGCGCGGCGAACAGAAGCGGCGTGAAACCGGCCTTCGAGCGGGCCTTGATGTCGGCGCCCGCCTTGATCAGCTCGTTGGCGGCTTCGGGATGTTTCTGCGCCACCGCCCACATCAGAGCGGTCTGGCCTTGCTCGGTGTTCCGCGCGTCGACCTGCGCCTTCTTCGCAAGCAGAGCCTTGACCGCAGCAGCGCTTCCCGTGCGCGCGCAACGCATCAACGGCGTCTCGCCGGATGTGGCCGGCGTGTTCGGGTTCGCGCCGGCGGCGAGCAGCTTCTCGACCATCGCGGCATTGCCGTTCGTGCAGGCGAGCGACAGCGGCGTCGCGCTGTAGTCGTTCTTCGCGTTCACATTGGCGCCCGCCGCGATCAACAGACCCGCCGTCTCGAGGTCGTCCCAATGCGCGGCCCAATGCAGCGCGGTCGCGCCATCGGCCTGCGGCGCGTTCACATTCGCCTTGTCGCGGATGAGCGCCTGCGCGGCCGCTTTGTCCTGCTTCTGCACCGCATCGGCGAGCCGCGGAGCGTCCGCGGCGGAAAGCGGCTGGTACACGGCAAGCGCGCCCATCAGCAGCGCCGCGAGCAAAGTCCCCCGATAGCCCATCGCGTTCCTCGTCATTTGCTGCACCGCATCATCCGAATCCGGTCGCAACTTCGCGCGACAAATTACCCCCAGACCAGGGTCTGTGACCACCCCTGCCCGAGAGCGGTTGTCCGCCGTTCGCGAGCGTGTTACCGGCAACCATAAACATCCGGCTCCGCTAAGGCGGAGCAGCGCCCGCGGCCCGGGCCTCGAGCCGCCGACGGGCCCGAAAACTAGGAGAACGCCGTGAGCCTCGTCATCGACATGGATTCGCACCTTCGGGACAGCTACTTCCTGGACCAGATCTACGCACTGAAGGGCGAATTCGCGAAGTACACGCCCAAGAAGCTCAACAATCCCGAAGACATCCGCGAGACCGAGTTCGAGCATTCCTTCACCGGCTCCTCGGCCAAGCACGACTGGATCTATTTCAAGAAGACCAACTGGCTGGGCGGCGAGATCGCCGAGCGCCAGGAGGGCGGCTTCAACATGAACCGCCGCGTCTCCGACAACGACAAGGAAGGCATCGACAAGCAGCTGATCTTCCCGACCAAGATCTCGATCCCCGCGCTGGAGCCGGGCGATCTCGGGGTCGAGCTCGCGCGCTGCTACAACAATTGGGTGCGGAACCTCGTGAAAGGCAACGAGAAGCGGTTGCTGCCGGTCGCGATCATGCCCGCCGGAAAACCCGAGGCGATGGCCGATGAGCTGCGCCGCTGCGTCAAGGAATTGGGCCTGAAGGTCGCGCATCTCGTGCCCTACACCCGCACGCTCACCATCGACGACGAGGCGTTCTATCCGTTCTATGCGGCGGCCGAAGAGCTCGACGTGGCGCTGATGTGCCATCCCAATTCGGGCGGGCCGATGCAGAACATGTTCCACAAGAAGGGCAAGCCGCCGGCGCATTTCCCGAACCACGTGCTCGGCCGTCCGTTCAATTGCGCGATGGGTCTCGCCGGTCTCGTCTGCGGCGGCGTGTTCGAGAAGTTCCCCAAGCTGCGCGTCTGCTTCTTCGAGTGCTCGGCCGAGTGGATCCTCTACTGGATGCACCGCATGGACGACGATTTCGAGTTCATGAAGCACGGCTTCTCGGATCTGAAGACGCTGCCGTCCGAGCTGATCCGGCGCAATTGCTGGCTCACCTGCGAAGCGGACGAAGGCAACATGGACCGCGTGTTCGACGAGTTCCCCGATTCCCACGTGCTGATGGCGACCGACTATCCGCACTACGACTCGGAATTCCCCGAGACGGTGCGCGGCATCCGCGCGCGCAGCGATCTGTCGGCCAAGCACAAGGAGATGATCCTCGGGCGCAACGCCGAGGAATTCATCCGGCTGTAGTCGGACCTACTTGCTGCAGCCGAAATTGCGCGGCTCGTCGGTGCCGTTCGGCGGATCGAGATCGTTGCCCTTGGCGTCGGTGAGCGCGATCGATTGCTCGAACTGGAGCGCGTTGAAGTCGCCTTCGGCGGCCATCGCTTCGGTGATCGTCATATGGCGGTTGGCCATATAGATCGACGCGCGCAGCTGTTTGCCGTTCGGATATGTGATGTTGAGCTGCCGGCCCGGCATACCCGGATCGTAGGGCTCCTTGAATTGCTGGTTGATCCGCCCGCCCTTCGCGCGGAACTGCTCCGCGGCGTGCTCGACCGCGGCATCGTCTACGGCCGGCGAGTTCGCCGGAAACACCGCAACCGTGACCGCAAAGCGGTCCGCACCTTCGCGGAACAGGAATTCGCGTGCCGGGACGCTCGTGCCTTTGTGCGTCGCATACGAGAAATCGCGCGTCTTGGGCTGGCCCGGATAGATGACCGCGAAGCGGTGCTGGCAGCTCGAGTAGATCTGCTCGCCCTGCGCGGCCGCATTTTGCACGAACAGCGGGAAAGCAGCGCCGATCAACAGGCCTGCGACACTCAACGGAACAAACCTCGACATCACGGCACTCCTCCTGGTCGAACTCTCATAGCGACGCAACGATAGCATTCGGCCTCGCGCTGCCGTGAGCGCGAGGCCGTGCAAATTCTCGCGATTTCGTGAGCTACCGCGCGCCTTCGGCCTTCAACTGCCGATAGTACAGCGGCAGGAACCGGTTAATGCCGGCGGCCTGTCCGTATTTGTCGAACGGTGCGGGCGTCTTGAACTCGGCCACCACCTGCTGCTCGGTCTTGCCTTGCGCGATCATCCGCGAGACCTCGCCGCGCATCGCCGCGAAGTAGCGGTTGAGCTCTTCGAGGTCGGCCACGCCGCGTCCGACATGCACCGGCCCGTGACCCGGCACGTAGGTCTCGACCGGCAGCTTGCGCGCGATCACCTTGTCGACGATCTCGCTGAACGATTTCGACGCGCGGAACGTGTCGTAGACCGTGTCGCCGGGTCCGGTGTGGATCTCGGACTTGAAGAGATCGCCCATGCCGAGGATGCGCTTTTCCGGAATGTAGAGCGTCACGTCGCTCCTCGAATGCGCAGCGCCTTCCTCGGTGATCTGGAACGTGAGGCCGCCGAAGCGCAACGTCATCTGCCCGTCGAACAGGATGTCCGGCTGTACGAGCTCGGAGTTGTGATACGGCGCGTAGACGGCATCGTTCGACCGCTTGCGCGTGGTGAACTCTTCGAGCTCCTCGCCGGCAAGAGCGATGGCCTGCCGGCGCGAGGCGATGATCACCGGACGGTCTTCGCGGAAATGCCAGCCGCCGGTCGCGTGATCGCCGGCGGGATGCGAGATGATGTGGTAGCGGATCTTCTTGTCCGTCGTGCGGCGGATCGCGGCGAACACCTGATCGGCGGTGCGGATGTCGCCGTCCCACACCACGACGCCCTCGTCGGTGACGACGAACATCGAATTGCTCGAGCCCGTCGGGTGCTGCATGACGTAGACATTGTCCGCGATCTTGCGCAGCTCCATGCGCGCGGCCGGCGCCGCGGTGACTTCGCGATCGCCCGCCAGCATCGCCAACGCGACAAGCCCGAGCATCGCCACGGATGATTTGATGCGATTGGAAATGGTCATCGTCGCCTCCCGTCTTTATCCTGAGATCATATATCGGGAGCTCGCCTTGCCCTATCCCCGCTAGGTTGGGAAAGCCGGACGTTGTAGTCTGCCGTCGCCGGACGACGCAGGTCAGGGAGAGCCATGAGACGAGCTTCGAAGTGGTTGGGAGCGATAGCGTTTGTGCCGGTTCTCGGCCTGCCGGTCCACGCGGCCACCGTCACCGGGCACGGTGAAGGGCCCCGACGGCGCGCCCTTCCGTGGCGCGTTCGTGCAGGCGCAGCACGCGGGCACCAAGATCACGACCAGCGTGCTGTCGGATCGCCAGGGCCGCTACCGGTTCGAGAACCTCTCCGCAGGGCACGTATCAGCTCCGCGTGCGGGCCGTCGGCTACACGGCCGATCCGCGCAACGGCGTTGCGCTGACCGCGGCGCAGAGCGTCACGCACGATGTCGCGCTCAAGACCGGCGCGGTGAAGTGGTCCGACCTCTCGGCCTATCAGGGGACAGAGCTGTTTCCCGATGTGCTCGGCAGCCAGGTGCTGAAGGGCAAGGACGTTCTCATCGGGCGCTGCTTCGCGTGCCACGGCTTCCAGAGCCGCATGGCGTCGGTCAGGCACGACGAGAACGGCTGGCGCGATCGCGTCAACTACATGCGCGGCACGATGCATTTCTTCCTCGACAGCGCGCAGCCGTTCACCGACCAGAACGCGGACGACGTCGCGACCTATATCAATATGCTGTTCGGCGAGAACTCGGTGCTGCCGCCCTCGCCCGCCGACATTCCGGCCTACAAGAACCTCGTCCGCTCGTTCCCCGACGAGGCGATGAAGATCGTCTACGTGCAGTACGAGCTGCCCAATCGCAATCGCTTCGCGTGGAGCGCGGTGCCGGCGAAGGACGGCAGCTTCGTCGTGCCGTATTACGGCACGGCGAACCGCATCGCGCGGCTCAATCCGATCACGGCCGCGGTCGAGGAATACCGCGTGCCGCATCTCGGCACGGCCGCGATCCATTCCGCGGTGCCCGCGCCCGACGGCAGCATCTGGCTGACGCAGCAAGGCTCGAACAAGCTCGGCCGCTGGGATCCGCAGACGAAGCAGATCGCCGAGTATCAGGACACGCTATCTGCCCGGCATGGAGGGCATCACGCGGGGCGGCGCGAAGCACACCGTGCGCGTCGACAATCAGGGCCGCGTGTGGTCGACCGGAACGCCGCTCACGATGTTCGATCCGAAGACCGGCAAGTACACGCACATCACCGACGTGCCGCGCGTCTACGGTCTCGCGCTGGACAAGGACGGCAATTGCTGGTTCGCGGAGAACATCCAGAACGGACAGATCGGCAAGGTCGACGCGAAGACGCTGAAGGTGACCAAGTGGTCGCCGCCGACCACCGACGGCCGTCCGCGCCGCATCCAGATCGCCGACGACGGCACGATCTGGTTCGCCGAATTCCGCGCCGGCAAGATCGCGCAGTTCGATCCCAAGACCGAGAAATTCCGCGAGTACACGCTGCCCGGCCCGGACGCCACGCCCTATGCGCTCGGCATCGGGAGGGATGGGATCGTGTGGTACTCGTCCGAAGACCTCGACGTCATCGGCGCGCTCGATCCGAGGACGGGCAAGGTCACCGAGTATCCGATCCCGTTCGCCGAGAACACGATGCGCGAGTTCTTCATGGACGGCGAAGGCCGCATGTGGTGGGGCTCGCCCGCGAACAACACGGTCGGGTATTTTTATCTGGCGGGGAGTTCGTAGTCATAGCTCAATGACTGAGCGCCCGCGCTTCCAGTGACGACGACCAATGGAAGCGACGTGAGATGGTCCGAAATACCTGTTCAAATGTGTGATACGACACCGCGCTAATGACCAGTGTCGCCGCAATCGCTATGAACACATCCATGATGTCGTCGCCCGCTCCCGGGCGAAAGAAATACTCTTGCCAAAGATAGATGGAATAGGAATAGAGCCCAATTCTGGCAAAGACAGGATTGGACAGAAAGGTCCTGAAGATTGCCAGCCGGAGCAGGAAGAGCGAACACGATCGAGAAAAAATATCGGTGGAATCAGCACGGATTTCAGAGCGGTCCACAGTACGGCATCGCGGCGGTATGAGCCACCAGAACATGAGCATGGTCGCAAGCAGTACGGATAGAATGAGAACTGCACGGTTCAGCAAGAATGCGTTTATTTTTTCGTAGTGGACGGCGTACGAGGCGCCCAACGCAAAGAGTGCAGCAATTTCCAGAAACCCTATGCTTCCAACGAAGCGAATAGGAAAGAACAGCGGCAGCAAATATAAGAATATCACGGGGATGACCAGCGGATTTAGTTGACGAACGACAAGAAAAGGGAACAGGAGATAGAATTGCTCTTCAAACGCGAGCGACCATGTATGGCCAAAAATCCATCCGCAGGGTGCTCCAATATCGCAACTGAAAACGACGGCGCGAGCGGCCCACCAAGGAATTCTGGGGTTTGAGTGCTGCAACACGAGCATCGCCGCGGCGTACAGAAAGAGCGGCGGAAGAATGCGAAGGCAGCGCCTTACAATGAAGTTCTTTTGGTTGAATGAACCGGTCGCCTGAATTTCTTGGACCGTCAGCGAGGTGATGATGAAGCCGCTGATAAGGAAAAATATGTATACACCATACATTCCAAGGCCGTCGGGCCCCTCACCCGACACGTGGTATACATTCTTGAGGACATGCGCGGCGATGACCGCCGACACTGCGATCGCTCTCCAGCCGTCCAGAAATAGGATTCGCTCGTTGTTTTGCGGTTTGCTGCACGGCTCCCCCCGTGAAGTCAAACATGACTGCGCACGGGCGTGCGCATCGACCCGACAGGACGTCATCCTGCCCGTTGCTTGTGTCCGATTTAGGACAAACGGTCCCCAACGGTGCGCCGCAACGACACCGTCGGCTATTTCACCGCGGGACGGCGTAGCTCGCGCCGGGCACGCGGCGCTGAAGAAAGTCGAGCGCCGCTTCGTCCGCGCCGAAGGTGAAGAGATCGTCGTGGCCGCCGTGCGGGGACGTCCAGAACTCCTTGGGTTCGGGCGCGGCTGCGAAATAACTCCTGTCCCAGTGCCGGTGGAACGATCTGGTCGCGTTCGCCCTGCATGATCAGGATCGGTGCGCGCACGCGTGCAATGCGTGACAGCGAATTGAACTGGTCTTTCAGCATCAGGCTCACAGGCAAGTACGGAAACTGCGCCGCGGCTATGGCTGTGATGCTCGTGAACGGCGCCTCCAACACCAGTGCGGCGACCTGATATTCGCTCGCGACACGCGTCGCGACACCCGTTCCGAGCGACGCGCCGTAGACGACGATGCGATCTGGCGGGATGCCCTCCTTCTCAAGGAAAGCCATGGCGACGTCCGCGTCCGCAAAGAATCCGGCTTCCGACGGCTGTCCTTCATTGCCGCCATAGCCGCGATACTCGGGCATCAGCACGCCATATCCGGAAGCAGCAAACTGCGATAGCCGGTCCCAGCGATACCCGACATGGCCGCCATTGCCGTGGAAGTAGAGCAGAACAGGCCGTCCCTTCGGCGGTGGGACGTACCAGGCGAGCAACCGGAGTCCGTCGGCGGTGACGAGCTCGACCTCCTTGAATGAAGGAACGTTCGCGGGTGTCGCGACAGGACGCCGAACGTCGGGAAAGTAGAGGAAGTCGCGCTGATACACGTAAAGGAACCCGGCAACGCCGAGATAGAGTGCGATGGATACGAACGCGATACCCATGACAATTCTGCGTATCACGGCCCGCTCTCGATAGTCGAAGCGGCGACTGCATAGCACACTGGGCGGATTCAGAAATCCGGCGTCTCTTCGACCGGCATCTTGTAGTCGAAGAGGTTCTGGTTGTTCTCCGCGCAGATGTCCTCGACCATCGGAAACCGTCCGCGCTCGTGGTGCACGTAAGTCGACCAGGGCTCGTTGAACGCGCCCGGATCGTCCACGGTGATCTTCACTTCCAAGGTCTTGCCGCCGTCGATGAGACGCCAGCGCTCGACGACATGCAGGTTCTCGCTGTGCGGAGTACGGAACGCATCGACGAAGGTCTTTAGAATTCTGGCCGATCGTGTCGACGATGAGCGTGTCGCCCTCCCAGTGGCCGACCGATTTCTCCGTACCAGGACGGTTTGACGGTCTTGGAGTGCGGCACGTTCGAGATAGATGTGCCGGTACTCCCAATTACCCTGCTTGAACATCACGATCTTGTCGCGCGTCTGCACGATCTGAAGCCCGTTGCCCGGCAGGAAGATGTTGGGGATGCCGCTCGGCACGCAGGATGAGCGCGGCTGGAATGCGATCTTGCCCGCGTGGATCTCGTCATTGTCCTTCTTCATGACCTGTTTGACCCAATCCTTGAGATTGGGATTGGAGAGATCGCCGATCCGCCAGCTCGCCGCCTGGCTGATGAAGGGGTGCGCCGGGTCCTGAACCACGGGAGAGGGCGAACCTTTGACGGGCGGAAACGTGGCGCCACCGTCGTGCACCCATCCGCCTGCGCCACCGGAGAGATCGGGCGGAGAGGACGACTGTGCGCCTGCGCCTGCGACAAATACGGACGAGATGAGGACGCCGCCCGCAAGCAAGAGCTTCGACAAAGACGATCTCGCCATCGATTCCTCCCTGCCCTGCCAAGTTGTTCTGCTTATCGGGGCGGACGATAACATTCCGGCGGCGCGCCTGTAAGCGCTACCGATCGGGGTCTTGACGTTCGAAGGTACGGTCGCCGCTGCCGCGATAGCGCCGCCGGTTGAGAGGACTGCGGCCAGCAGGAAGGCGATCTCGTAGCCGGACGCAAAGGACGCAAGACCGGCCGCGAGCGCGATGCCCGCGAGTTGCGCAATCCGGCTCGCCGTGTTGTTGACGCCGGAGGCGAGGCCTTCGTCTTCTTCCTCCACGCTCGACATCACCGTTGCGGTCAGTGGCGTGATGAGCACGGCAAACGCAAGGCCGAGCAGCGTCATCGGCGCAAGCACACCCAACATCAGCGAGGACTCCGTGGTGAGCGCCATCCAGAGGAACGCGAGTGCCGCTGCAAGCGGGCCGGCGACGAGCATCGCACGGGCCCCGATCTTATCCGCGAGTGCCCCAAACGCGCTCGAGAGGAAGCCGACGCCGAGCGTGAACGGAAGCAAGGTCAGGCCCGCTTCGGTCGCGGACAGACCCCGGCGCTCGATCAGATCGAACGGCAGCAGGAAGAACATCAGCGACAGGCCCGCATAGATCATCACCGTCGCGAGATTGAGACCGACGAACGCGCGATTGCGCCACAGACGCGGCGGCGTCATCGCGCGATCGCTTTTGCTTTCCCAGACCGCATAGAACGCAAAGCCGACCAGCGCGGCGACGATCGCGATCGTGATCGGGAGTGCTGCCGGAGCGGGCGTTCCCGTCGGCTCGGCGGGCCCGATCTGACTGAGCGCCCACGCCAGCACGCCGAGCGAGGTTGCGAGAATGACGGCGCCGGGCATGTCGAACGGACGTTTCTCGCGCCGATCCTCGGGCGCGAATCCGAGCAGGAGCGCGACAGCGATGAGCGCAAGCGGCGGATTGATCCAGAACACCAGCGGCCAGCCGAAATTCTCCGTCAGCCACCCGCCCAGGATCGGCCCGCCCGCAGTCGTCAACGCGGAGGCGGCGGCCCACACGCCGATCGCCTGGTTGCGCTCTTCGCGCGGATAGACCGCGCCGATCAGCGCAGAAGCTCGCGGGCGTGACGATCGCGGCCGCGATCCCCTGCACGACGCGCGCAGCGATGAGCAGCGTCACCGACGGCGCAAGCGCGCACGCCGCGGATGCGAGCCCGAAGACGATGCATCCGAGAGCCAGAATCCGCGCCCGCCCGTAGACATCGGCGAGCGCTCCGCCGATCAGCGTGAGCGATGCAAGCGCCAGCACATAGCCGTTCAGCACCCACTGCACGGACACGAAATCCGCGCCGAAATCTTCGCGCAGCCGCGGCAGCGCGACGGTGAGAACCGAGCCGTCGATGAACGCCATCGAGGAGGCGAGGATACAGGCCGTCAGCACGATCCGGCGCTGTCCCCGCGCGATTTCGCGTCCCTGCTCGCGCGGACACGGCTCGGCCGCGATGACGCCACGACTGCACGGCTCTGCAAACGGTTGCGCCACGGGACCCACACACGTTCGGACTCGGAGAGGAAAGCCTATTCTCCGATCACGGTTCCTTCATAGATCGGGTGCGACTTTGCCGCCTTGAGGGGTCTCAGGCCTGCATATAGGCTCCTCACGCTAAACCGGGAGGCGGTCATGAGTAAGTATGGGTCTATTGCCGTGTGCGCCGCGATCGCAAGCGCGTTGAGTTGGCCGCTGCCGGCCGCAGCAGACGAGGCCGCCCCCGCCCGCTCGGATTTTCAGTATCTGGGCATGAACGGACGGATGCTGAGCGACGAAGAAATGAGCGACATGCGCGGCGGCTTCATCCGTGGCAGCAGGGCCACGATCACGGTCGATGATCTGGTCACGTCCGACTACGATCCGAACTCGCCCGGTTCGGCAAGCGTCACCGTCAACCTCGGGCCCAACACGGTCTCCAGAGCTTCGGCATCGACGACCGGCACCAATGGCCACGCGAGCGCCACGGTCACCATCACCGGTGTCACGTTCGGCGGCACAGCGCTAACCACTCTCGGAACAACATCGATCAGGCGAGCCCGCTAGTCGCAGGCGAAATCCTGGGCACTGGTCGGCCGGCAATGGGCCGGCCAGCCGCGCGCACGGAAGAATTCCTCAAGGCCGATATCGCGGATGTAGCTCTTGAAGCGCTCGGTCTTGCGCACCGGCGCGTAGGACTCGTGCCACAGCCACGTGGTCGAGATCGGCTGGAAGTAGCCCGCCTGCAGCGCCGCCTCGTAGAACTCGAACACGCGCTCGGGCGCACCCGCATGCAGATACACGAACGAGAGATTGCCGAGCCGCGGCAGGCTCTCGGGCGACGCGGTCTTTGACGGCGCGTTGTCGAGCAGCGAGGCCGCGCCGTCCAGCACGCCCGGCAGATAGTTCGCCGCGGTCATCTCGCGCAACAGGCTCGCGGCTTCCTTGTGCTTGCCCAGCGCGGCATGGATCTGAGCGATCTCGGCGGTGCGGTTCGGGCGGAATTCGTCGAGCATCCTGATCGCGGTCGCATCGTCCTTGTCGAGCCAATAGATCAGCGCGGTGTCGGCGACATAGTTGATGACGAACGGCTCGAGCGCCTGGAGCTTCAGCCGCATCTCGAGCGACTCCTTGATGCGTCCCTCGACCGCGAGAAGCTGGCTGTAGCCGTGCAGCCCATCGGTCTGGTTCGGATCGAGCGCGAGCGCCTTTTTGAACAGATCGTCGGCCGCGAGCATCTTCCGCTGCACCATGTTCGCATAGGCGAGCGCGACGAAGCCCTCCGCGCGGTTGGGTTCGAGCTCGGTCGCGCGACGCGCGAGGCGTTCGGCTTTCGGAATCACCGAGTTCACGTACTTCCGCGTTGCGACCGCATCGCCGCTGCGGAACGAGGCCTGATAGAGCGGCGAGATGTCGTAGTCGAAGGCGAGCATCGCTGAGGCCGGCGCAAAGTTCGGATCGGCGGCGACGACCTGCTCCAGCAGGACGGCTGCATCGGCGAACGGCTTCGGTCCGCGTGCGCGGATCAGCGGCCGGGCGCGCAGATACTGCTCGTACGCCACCATGTTCCTCGTGCGGCTCGGTACGGGGCTGCGTCGACCCTCACCTGCAACGCGGCGGCCACCGACTTCGCGATCGCGTCCTGGATATCGAAGATGTCCGCGAACGGCGTGTAGTAGTCCTCGGACCAGAGCTGCATGCCGTCCGCGGCGCGCACGAGGCGCGCCGACAGGCGGATGCGGTCGTCGGACTTGCGCACCGAACCTTCGACGAGATGCGTCTTCTTGAGCTGATCGCCGATCGCGCGGAGGTCGCGCGGCGGCGCCTTGAAGCGGAACGCGGACGAGCGCGCGCCGACATTGAGGCCGTCGCACGTTGGCGAGCGCCGCCGCGATCTCCTCGGTCAATCCGTCGACCAGTGCATCCTGTCCCGCATCGCCCGAAGCGTTGGCAAACGGGAGCACAGCGACCGAAACCGAGGTCTGTGCGGCAGCTGCAGCCGGCAGCGCCGCCAAAATCAGGGCCCAGAAGAAAAGGCGCGCGGTCCCGGCGATCACGCCCTCACTGCTTCGCCTGCTGCATCGTGCCTTTGACGCCCGACTTTTCGAGCGGTGTAGCGCCCAGTTTCAGCAGCAGGTCGGCGGTCTGCTTCCGGTAGATGCGCGGGACCTGGTAGTAGGCCGCGCCGATGCCTTCGGTGATGACGGCATAGGAGATGCTGAGCGGCGTCTGACCGAATCCGTCCATCACATCGAGCTTCGCGCCCTTGCTCGCGAGGTAGGCGACGACATCGTCCAGGCCCTGGTACGCGGCTGCGTGCAGCGGCGTCCAGCCGAATTGGCCGGCGGCATTCACGTCGGCGCCCTTCTCCACAAGAAACGCGACCGTCTTCACCGCCATCGCGCGCTCTTCGGACGGCCGCGGACGCGCGATATCGGTGCCCCCTCCCGCAGCGAAGATGAGCGGCGTCGTCTTCAGCGCGGTCGGGATCAACGGATCGGCGCCGGCCTCAACGAGCGCGACCACCGCGTCGTAATTGTTGATCTCGGCGGCGAGCAGCAGCGGCGTCGCACCCTGCAACGCCATGCCGGTATCGGAGACCGCGATCGGAGCCAAAGCCCGCCCAAGCGGACTGCCGTACTCGGTGGCCGACGCGGTTCTTGCCTGATTGAGGCGCAGGTTCGGATCGGCGTCGTGCTTCAACAGCGCTTTGACGATGCCGACCGCCTCCTTGTCGCGCACCGCGCGATGGAGCGAGGAAAATCCGATGCGGTCGACCGCATCGGGATCGGCGCCGGCTTCCAGAAGCTGCACCGCGACCGCCTCGTGCCCCATGGCGCTCGCGATGATCAGCGGCGTCTGCCCATTCCGCTCGATGCGGTCGTTCGCGCGGGCCCCTGCCGCGAGCAGGATGCGCGCGGAGTCCGCATCGCCCTGCTGAGCCGCAAACATCAGCGCCGTCGAGCCGCCATTCGAGCGCGCGTGAACATCGGCGCCGCGCTTGACGAGCTCGTCCGCCACGGCGGAGTGGCGCTCGGAGATCGCCCACATCAACGCCGTCTGGCCGCCGTTCGATTTCTTTGGCGTTGGGGTTGGCGCCACGGGCAAGGAGCGTGCGCACCACGTCGACTTTGCCCCGGCGTGCGGCCTGCATCAGCGGCGTTTCGCCGGACGCCAGCGCGGCATTCGGGTTCGCTTTGGCGTCGAGCAGCTTGGCGACAATCGCCTCATCGGCGTTGGTCGACGCGACATAGAGCGCGGTCGCCCCGTAGTCGTTCGCGACGTTCACGTTCGCGCCGGCCTTGAGCAGGAGATCGACCATCTCCGCGTCGTTGCGCGAGACGGCCCAAAAGAGAGCGGTCGAGCCGTCGGATGCGAGAGCGTGTTTACGCCCGCGCCGCGATCGAGCATGGAACGCACGGCAACCCGGTCGCCTTGCTTCGCGGCATCCACGAGCGAGGCGCTACCGGCATCGGCGGCCAACGCCGTTCCAACAAGGAGCGGCAGGCCAACAGCGCCGGCAAGTATCCTTGTCCTGAGCTTCATCCTCGTTCCCCGCTAGACCTTGGGCAGCTCGAGCCGTCCCGTGCTGTCGCCGAGTTTCGCGACATTCGGAACGCGCGCCTTGTCGAGCATCGTCAGCAGCAGATTCGTCATCGGCACACCGCCCGGATAGCGGACATGCCGCCCGCCCTTGATGCCGGCGACGCCGCCCGCGACGAGCAACAGAGGCAGGTCGGTGTAAAGGTGCAGATTCCCGTCGGACAGCGCGCTGCCATAGAGGATCAGCGAGTGATCCAGCAGCGAACCGTCGCCATCCGGCGTCAAGCGCAGCTTCTCGAGATAATTGGCGAGCAGCTTGGTGTGGAACGTGTTGATCTGGACAACCTTGCTGATCTTCTCGGCATCGCCCTGGTGGTGCGTCACGGCGTGGTGCGCATCGCCGAAGCCCACTTCGGGATAGGCGCGGCCGCTCATCTCATGGCCGATCTGGAACGTGCAGACGCGCGTCATGTCGGTCTGCCAGGCGAGCACCATCAGATCGGTCATCAGCCGGTAGTAGTCCGTGAACACCGGCGGGACGCCGATCGGGCTCCGCAACTCCGGCAGCTTCGGCATGCCCTGGGTTTCGGCGAGCTGAATGCGCCGCTCGACGTCGCGGACCGCCTCCAGGTACTGGTCGATCTTTCCGCGATCCGTGCGCCCAAGCCGCCCGCGCAGGCGCGTCACGTCCTCGGCAACCGCATCGAGGATCGAGCGGTTCTCCTCGGTGCGCGCCAGACGCAGTTTCGGGTCGGTGGCGCCGGTATCGCCGAACAAGCGCTCGAAGATCGCGCGCGGGCGATTTTCCATCGGCATCGGTGTCGTGTCGTTGCGCCACGAGATCGTGTTGTAATACGCGCACGAATAGGAGGACTTGCAGGCGCCCACGATCTCCGCCGATTCGAGGCCCACTTCGAGCGAGGCAAGCTGCGTGTACTTGCCGAACTCGCGCGCTGCGACCTGATCGACCGAAATACCGGCCTTGAGATCGGCGCCCGAGGTCATCCTCGCGTGTGCGCCGGTGAGCCATGCGGTGCAGGCGCGCGGATGATCGCCGCCCACTTCGTTTGCAAACGCCTCGGCCTGATTCTGATCGAGACCGCTCAGCACGAGCATGCGGTCGTGGAACGACGACAGAGGCTCGAGAATCGGCGTGAGCGGAAAATCGGCGCCCTCGGACGCGGGCGTCCACTTGTCCATCATGATTCCGTTCGGAACCTCGATGAACGCAAGCCGGATCGGCCGTGTGGTCTCGGCCGCATGGCCGAGCGCCGGGATCATCGCATCGAGCAGCGGCAGCGTCAGCGCGGCCCCTGCCCCGCGAAGAAACGTGCGGCGGTGAAGCGCCTTCTTATGTATCACCATCGCTCACAACCCTCATCTGGAACGGCACGCTCTTGACGATGCCAAGAATGATCGACGACCAGCGCTGATCGTCCGCTTTCGCGTCGCGCGCGATCTTGCGGACGACGGGCTGGTCATACGGCTCGACGCCACGACCGAGCGCATAGGTCAGAAGCCGCTCGGTGAACGTCTCGACGAACATGTCCTTCTTGCCGAGCAGGACTTTGCGCAGCTCGCCGGGTCCGTTGAACGTCGTGCCGTCCGGAAGCGCGCCCGAGGCATCGATCGCGACGCTACCGCGCCGTGTCGCGCCAGCGGCCGAGGCCATCGAAATTCTCGAGCGCGAAGCCCATCGGGTCCATGACGCGATGGCAGGCTGCGCAGGCGGGATTGATGCGGTGCACCTCCATGCGCTCGCGCATGGACATGCTGTCGTCTCCTTGGTTCTCCGCAAGCGTGGGGACGTTGGGCGGCGGCGGAGGCGGCGGCGTGCCCAGGAGCTGCTCCAGCACCCACTTGCCGCGGATCGTCGGCGCGGTGCGGTTGGGATAGGACGTCACCGTCAGGATGCTCGCGTGCCCGAGCAGGCCGCGGCGATTCTCATCGCTCACCGGCACGCGCCGGAACTCGGTGCCGTAAACGCCCGCGATGCCGTAGTGCTCGGCGAGGCGCTGATTGACGAAGGTGTAGTCCGCGTCCAGCAGCTCGCCGACGCTCTTGTCCTCGCGCAGCATGCTCTGGATCAGGAGCTCGGTCTCCTGTCTCAGCGCGTCGCGCAGATTGTCGTCGAAATTCGGGAACGCGGCCGGGATCCGGCTGGATACGCGCGATGTTGCGCAAGAACAGCCACTGCCCGGCGAAATTCGTCACGAGCGATTGCGAGCGCGGATCGGCGAGCATGCGCTTCACCTGCGCTTCGAGCACGGCTTCGTTCTTCAGCTCCCCGCGCTCGGCTAAGGCGAGAAGCTCGTCGTCGGGAATGCTGCTCCAGAGGAAGAACGAAAGCCTCGAGGCGAGCTCGAGGTCGCTCACGCGATGGACGCTGCCCGGCGCAGCACCTTCGGGATCGAGCTCGACGCGGAAGATGAACTCCGGCGAGACGAGGATCTTCTGAAGCGCGAGCTGAATGCCCGCCTCGAACCCGCCGCGTTTCGCGCCGTCCTCGTAGAGCCGTAAGAGCTGCGGAAGATCCTCGTCGGCGATCGGGCGGCGATAGGCGCGGCGCGCGAGCGTCGCGATGATCTTCTCCGCGCAGGGCCGCTCTTCGCTCGCTGACGTGGGACGGCAGATGAAGACGCGCTCGCGGCTGGGCGTCGCACCCGGTCCCGCGATGTTGTAGGGCCCGGCGACCGAGACACTGCCGACGCCTTCGAAGAAGGCCTGCTCGCGATCGGAGAGCGCGATGCCTTCAGCCAGCACGGTGTCCTTGAGGAACGTGGCCGAGATCGTCCGCGTGCCCGCTTTCACCGGCACGCGCACCTTAAGATGCGCGTCGGGGCCTTCTTCCGCGCCGTGGATCTGGCCGGCACGCGCGTCTGCGGCGATCGTAAAGCGGCCCAGCCTCTCGCCGTCGATCCGCATGTCGATCCGGCGTTCGCGCTCGAGGCCCATCACCTGATCGAAACGGCCGGTCTGCAGCTTCACCGAGATCTCGTACTCGCCGTCGACCGGGAAGTGGTGCCGGAACGACGAGCCGCCGCGCGAGCCGAACGGCATCGACTCGTTCATCCGGTCGATCTGAGCAAGTCCGTGCGACACGCTGTAGGTCTGGAACTGCACGGGCATCGACGTATCGCCGATGGCGGCGCGGCTGACCTTGCTCGCCGCCGACAGGTAGCGCTCGAGCAGCAGCGGCGAGACCGTCAGCACGTCGCCGATATTGTCGAAGCCGTAGCCGATGTCGTCGGCGGGCAAGAGCTCGGTCGCGTCGATCTCGAGCGCCAAGAGGTCGCGCACCGCGTTCGCGTATTCCGCGCGGTTCAGGCGATGGAGAGTCGGCCGTCCGGGATTGGGATTGAGCTCGACGGAACGCTCGCGCTCGTTCTCGATGAACGAGACCATCTGATCGTACGTGGCCGCATCGGGCTGCGCCGCGCCGGCAGGCGGCATCTCGCGCATGCGGATCTTGCGCAGCACCTTCTCCCAGACGACGGGGTCCTTGCCGAGATCGTCCTCGTCCAGGGCGAGCAGGTTCACGCCGCCGGGCGCGTTCGGGGCGGCATGGCAGCCGTAGCAATAGACCCTCCAGGACCGCCACAGGGACTGCTGATCGAACGCGGGGTGCGCATCGGCGGTCTGGGGCGGGCGCGTGAGATGCGTGACCGCAAGCCCGCCCACAAGCAGGACCGCGGCGCATGCGCCGGCCAGCAAAGCCACCTTCAGACGCGACACAGGCGAGCCTCCTCCCGCACCCACGACGCCTGCCGAAATCTACAACAAGTCCCGGGGAAATGTTGAGCTTTACGCATTCGTGAGCGTGCGGCGGCCGCTCGCGCCGGTTGCGCGACGATCGACTGCGGGTTCCTGGCGCCTAAAGCAGCGTTGCGAGCGCGGATATGGAAAGGATTTTCCCGATCTCCGCGAGCCCTGCCGAGACGGCCGGGAACGAACCCAGGTACAGGCCGACGACGATACCGAGCACCATTCCTCCGATGAATCGGAACATGATGGTCCCCCTGATCCGACGGGACCATCTTAGCACGATTGGCCCGCAACACCCTAAAGCGCCAAGGCGCCGCTGTTTAAAATGAGCATTAAATCTCGTACGGACGCCGGTGGGTTACCGCGGCAGGTCGGACGAGCCCATCAGGAACTGATCGACCGCGCGCGCGCATTGGCGCCCTTCGCGGATCGCCCACACGACGAGCGACTGGCCGCGGCGCATGTCGCCGCAGGCGAAGATCTTCGCGGCCGACGTCTGGTAGTCCATCACGTTGGCTTTGACGTTGCTGCGCGGATCGAGCTCCACGCCCGACTGATCGACCAGGCCGGGCTTGCGCGGGCCCAAGAAGCCCATCGCGAGCAACACGAGATCGGCCTTGAGCGCGAAGGTGCTGCCCTCGACGTCTTTCATCTGGAAGCGGCCGCTCGCGTCCTTCGCCCATTCGACGCGCACGCATTCGAGCGCCTCGACCTTGCCGTGCGAGCCGATGGCGCGCCTGGTCAAGCACCGCCCAATCGCGGTCGCAGCCTTCTTCCTGCGAGGACGACGTGCGCATCTTCAGCGGCCAATCGGGCCAGGTGAGCGCCTTGTTCTCTTTCTCGGGCGGTTGCGGAAGGATCTCGAGCTGCGTGATCGAGGCGGCGCCCTGGCGGTTCGCGGTGCCGATGCAGTCCGAGCCGGTGTCGCCGCCGCCGATGACGATGACGTGCTTGTCCTTCGCGGTGAGCGTGCCGCGCGGCGCCGCGCGGGTCTCGTCGTCGCCCGCGACGCGCTTGTTCTGCTGCGTCAGATAATCCATCGCGAAGTGGATGCCGCGGAGCTCGCGGCCCTGCACTTCGAGATCGCGCGGATGCTCGGCACCGCACGCCATGGCGATCGCGTCAAAGGTTTCGAGCAGCGACTTGATCGACACCGTGACGCCCACTTCGACGCCCGCGCGGAACTCGACGCCTTCGGCCTCCATCTGCCGCATGCGGCGGTCGATGAGGTACTTCTCCATCTTGAAGTCGGGGATGCCGTAGCGCAGCAGCCCGCCGACGCGGTCGCTCTTCTCGAACAGCGTGACGCTGTGGCCGGCGCGCGCGAGCTGTTGCGCGCACGCCATGCCGGCGGGGCCCGATCCGATCACGGCCACGCGCTTGCCCGTCTTCTTCGGCGCGAGATAGGGATGGATCCAGCCCTCGTCCCAGCCGCGGTCGACGATCTGGCACTCGATGGTTTTGATCGTGACCGGATTGTCGTCGATGTTGAGCGTGCAGGACGCTTCGCACGGCGCGGGACAGATGCGGCCGGTGAATTCGGGGAAATTGTTGGTCGAGTGCAGCGTTTCGAGCGCCGCCTGCCACTGATCGCGATAGACCAGGTTGTTCCAGTCCGGGATCATGTTGTTGACCGGACAGCCCTGGTGGCAGAACGGAATGCCGCAATCCATGCAGCGCGCGGCCTGCTCGGCCACTTCGCCGAACGGCAGCGGCTTGACGAATTCCTGCCAATTCTTCTTGCGCGCGTCCGCCTTTTCGTACGGACGCTCCTTGCGCGCAATCTCCATGAAGCCGGTCGGTTTCCCCATCGTCTTGCCCCAATCGAACGATTATTCCGCCGCGACCTGGCGCTCGGCTTTCAGATCGAGCAGCGCGCGGCGGTAGTCGATGGGCATGACCTTGACGAAATGCTTCAGCGACTCGTCCCAGTTGTCGAGCAGCGAGCGGGCGCGCGCGCTGCCGGTGTAAAGCAGGTGGCGTTCGATCAGGATCTTCAGGCGTTCGGCGTCGAAGCGCAGCATGTCGCCCATGCCGCTGTTCTCGGCCGAGACCGACTTCTGACGCGGGCGTTCCGGATCATCGGCGGGACCGGAGGCCGGCGACACCGCTTCGAGACTGACCATCGAGAGATTGCAGAGGTCGCGGAAATTGCCCTTCGGGTCGTAGACATAGGCGACGCCGCCCGACATGCCGGCGGCGAAATTGCGCCCCGTCGCGCCGAGCGTCACGACGACGCCGCCCGTCATGTATTCGCAGGCATGATCGCCGGTGCCTTCGACAACCGCGATCGCGCCCGAATTGCGCACCGCGAAGCGCTCGCCGGCCACGCCTTCGAAATAGGCTTCGCCCGCGATCGCGCCATAGAGCACGGTGTTGCCGACGATGATGTTCTCGGTCGGATCGCGGTTCACGTTGCGCGGCTGGCGCACGACCACGCGGCCGCCCGACAGGCCCTTGCCGACATAGTCGTTGGCATCGCCGATGAGATCGAGGGAAACGCCGCGCGCGAGGAACGCGCCGAAGCTGCCGCCCGCGACACCGGTGAAGCCGACGGAGATCGTGTCTTCCGGAAGACCCGCATGGCCGTAGCGCTTGGCGATCTCGCCCGACAGCATCGCGCCGACGGTGCGGTGCACGTTGCGGATCGGAAGCTCGATGCGCACCGGCTTGGCCTTCTCGAGCGCGGGCTTCGACTGCGCGATCAGCTCGTGGTCGAGCGCCTTGTCGAGATGATGGTTCTGCGTCTCGCAATTGTAGATCGCGACACCCGGCTTCGGCTGCGCCTGATGGAGCACCTTCGAGAGGTCGACGCCCTTCGCCTTCCAGTGCGCGAGCGCGCGGCGCATGTCGATGCGGTCGACGCGGCCGATCATCTCGGTGATGGTGCGGAAGCCCATCTTCGCCATGATCTCGCGCAGCTCTTCGGCGACGAAGAAGAAGTAGTTGATCACGTCCTCCGGCTGGCCGGTGAATTTCGCGCGCAGCGACGGGTCCTGCGTGGCGACGCCGACCGGGCAGGTGTTGAGATGGCACTTGCGCATCATGATGCAGCCGATGGCGATCAGCGGCGCGGTGGAGAAGCCGAACTCGTCCGCGCCCAGAAGCGCGCCGATGGCGACGTCCCGGCCCGTCCGCAGCCCGCCGTCCACTTGGACGGCAATCCGCCCGCGCAAGCCGTTCAGCACCAGCGTCTGCTGGGTTTCGGCGAGACCGATCTCCCACGGCGAACCGGCATGCGTCAGCGAGGTGAGCGGCGACGCGCCGGTGCCGCCTTCGTAGCCGGAGATCGTGACGTGGTCGGAGCGCGCCTTGGAGACGCCCGCGGCGACCGTTCCCACGCCCACTTCGGAGACGAGCTTCACCGAGATGCGCGCGTTCGGGTTGGCGTTCTTCAGATCGTGGATGAGCTGCGCCAGATCCTCGATCGAATAGATGTCGTGATGCGGCGGCGGCGAGATCAGGCCCACGCCCGGCGTCGAATAGCGCACGCGCGCGATGTTCTTGTCGACCTTCTTGCCGGGCAGCTGTCCGCCCTCGCCGGGCTTCGCGCCCTGCGCCATCTTGATCTGCAGATCATCGGCGTTGACGAGATATTCGGCGGTGACGCCGAACCGTCCCGAGGCCACCTGCTTGATCTTCGAGCGCATCGAGTCGCCGTTCGGCAGCGGCTTGTAGCGATCCGATTCCTCGCCGCCCTCGCCCGTGTTCGAGCGTCCGCCGATGCGGTTCATGGCGATCGCGAGCGTCGTGTGCGCCTCGCGCGAGATCGAGCCGAAGCTCATCGCGCCGGTGGCGAAGCGCTTGACGATCGACAACCGCGGGCTCGACCTCGTCGATCGGCATCGGCTTGTCCGCCATCTTGAGGTCCATCAGCCCGCGGATGGTGAGCAGGCGCTCGTTCTGCGTGTTGATCTCAGTGGCAAACGCGCGGTACTCGCTCGACACGTTGCCGCGCACGGCGTGCTGCAGCTTCGCCACCGCATCCGGCGTCCAGGCGTGATCCTCGCCGCGGATGCGGTAGGCATAGTCGCCGCCGACGTCCAGCATGTGGCGATAGATCGGATTGTTGCCGTAAGCGTCCTTGTGGCGCTTGACGCATTCCTCGGCGATCTCGTGCAAGCCCACGCCTTCGATCGTGGTGGCGGTGCCGGTGAAATATTTCTCGATGAACTCCGTCGACAGACCGACCGCGTCGAAGATCTGCGCGCCGCAATAGGACTGATAGGTCGAGATGCCCATCTTGGACATCACCTTCAGGATGCCCTTGCCCACCGCCTTGATGTAGTTCTTCTGCATCTCGTACGGCTTGAGCGGCAGCTTCATCTGTACGCGGACGGATTCGAGCGTCTCGAAGGCGAGATAGGGATTGATCGCCTCGGCGCCATAGCCCGCGAGCACGCAGAAATGGTGCACCTCGCGCGCTTCGCCCGTCTCCACCACGAGGCCCGTCTGCATGCGCAGGCCCTGGCGGATCAGGTGGTGATGCACGGCGGCCGTCGAGAGCAGCGCCGGGATCGGGATGCGATCGGCCGACACCGCGCGGTCGGAGAGGATCAGAATGTTGCTGTCGGCGAGAACCGCATCGGTCGCCTCGCTGCAGACGCGCTGGATCGCCCGCTCGAGACCGGCGGCCCCTTCGGAGGCCGGCCAGGTGCAATCGATCGTCATGGTGCGGAACGCGCCGTCGAGCAGTTCTTCGATCGCGCGGATCTTTTCCAGATCCGCGTTGGTCAGCACCGGCTGGGTCACTTCCAGCCGCTTGTGCGAGCCCGCGTCGCGCCCGAACAGATTGGGCCGCGGCCCGATGATCGAGACGAGCGAGGTCACCAGCTCTTCGCGGATCGCATCGAGCGGCGGGTTCGTCACCTGCGCGAAGTTCTGGTGGAAATAGTTGAACAGCAGCTGCGGCCGGTTCGAGAGCACGGCGATCGGCTTGTCGGTGCCCATCGAGCCGACAGGGTCGTCGCCGTCTTTCGCCATCGGCTCCAGGAAGAACTGGATGTCTTCCTGCGTGTAGCCGAACGCCTGCTGGCGATCGAGCAGCGCGGACGGCTCGTTCGTCGGCACGATCAGCGGCGTGGGTTCCGGCAGGTCCGGCACTTCGTGCAGCTTGAACTGCGTGTTCTTCAGCCACTCTTCGTACGGCTCGGCTTCGGCGAGCGTGCGCTTGAGCTCTTCGTCTTCGATGATGCGGCCCTGCTCGGTGTCGATCAGCAGCATCTTGCCGGGCTGGAGCCGCCACTTGCGGACGATGTTCTCTTCCGGAATCGGCAGCACGCCGGATTCCGAGGCCATGATCACATGGTCGTCGTCGGTGACGATGAAGCGCGCGGGCCTGAGCCCGTTGCGGTCGAGCGTGGCGCCGATCTGCCGTCCGTCGGTGAAGGCGATGTCGGCGGGGCCGTCCCACGGCTCCATCAGCGCGGCGTGATACTCGTAGAACGCCTTGCGCTTGGGATCCATCAGCGGATTGCCGGACCAGGCTTCCGGGATCAGCATCATCATGGCGTGCGCCATCGAGTAGCCGCCGGCCATCAGCATCTCGAGCGCGTTGTCGATGCAGGCCGTGTCCGACTGACCGTGCGGGATCAGCGGCCACATCTTGTCGAGGTCGGGACCCAGGAGGTCCGATTCCATCGTGCGGCGCCGCGCGTTCATCCAGTTGACGTTGCCGCGCACCGTGTTGATCTCGCCGTTATGCGCGATGAAGCGATACGGGTGCGCGAGCTTCCACGACGGGAACGTGTTCGTGGAGAAGCGCTGGTGCACCATTGCGAGCGCCGATTCGGTCAGCGGATTGCGCAGGTCCTCGTAGAAATTGCCGACCTGGGGCGCGAGCAGAAGGCCCTTGTAGACCACCGTCCGGCTCGAGAACGACGGCATATAGAACTGCGTCAGTCCCGGCAGCCGGTGCTTCTTGGCGAGCTCCGCGATCGGGTTCTGGGTCTGCTTGCGGATCGTCAGCAGCTTCCGCTCGAAGGCCTGCTGGTCCTTGACCTTGGGTCCCCGCCCCACGATCGCCTGGCGGATCACGGGCATCGTCTCGATGACGGCCTTGCCGAGACCCGTGAGGTCGGTCGGGACGTCGCGCCAGCCCAGCAGCGTCTGGCCCTCGACCTTGAGGAAGTGAGCGAAGCGCTTGACCATGAAGTCGCGCGACTTGGCGTCCTGCGGCAGGAAGCACATCGCCACCGCGTAGTAGCCCGGCTGGGGCAGCGCGATCTTGTTCTGCTCCGCCCAGTCCCTGAGCAGGCGGTCCGGGGTCTGGATCAGGCAGCCGGCGCCGTCGCCCATGAGCGGGTCGGCGCCTACCGCACCCCGGTGATCCAGGTTGATGAGGATCTGCAGCCCCTGGCGGATAAGGTCGTTCGTCTTGTGGCCCTTGATGTTGACCACAAAGCCCACGCCGCACGCATCGTGCTCGTTCCGCGGGTCGTAAAGACCCTGTTTCGGCGGCAAATCCATCGACTTAGTCCCAAGAGAAGCGCTCGGATAAAGCCCGGCTCGATCCAGCGAGTTAGCAGGCTAAAGCCTTTCCCGCAATGCAACAAGCGGGCCGAAATAACGATTCCTGCGCTGAAAGTTAAGGCTCGTGGCTCGAGAGTTCTTTCGGGTTCCCCATCACCAGATACGCAGCTGCGGCGACGAGCGGCGGCACCATGGCGAAGACGAAGATGGCATCCGGTCCCGTCGCCAACAGGAGGCCGCCGACGGCAGGACCGATGATCGAGCCGATGCGTCCCACGGCCAGCGCCCAGCCGATGCCAGTGGCCCGCATCTCGGTTGGGTAGAACTTGGCGGCGATGCCGTTGTTGCAGTTTTGGGCGCCTACAGTGCCGGCACCCACACCGATCGCCGCAAGAAGAGTGAGCGCGAGAGAGGAACCAGAAAGTCCCAAGGTCGCGACCGACACCGCGGCGGTCAGAAACGCCAGCGGAAGCACGAAGCGCGGGCCATAGCGGTCGACCAGCCAGGCGAGGAAAAAAGCGCTGCCCACACCTCCGAGCTGCAGCGGGCCACCGCGACGTTGGCCGATGCGAGGTCCAAGCCCTTGTCGTTCAGCGTGGTCGGGAGCCACGAGGTGATGATGTAGAGCTCCATCAGATTGGCGAAGAAGATGATCCAGATCAGGATGGTGAAGCGCGTGCGGCCGTCGGCGAACAGCTTCGCGAACGGGATGGTCAGCCTGGCATCCTCCTTGATCAGCGATTCCGGCAGGAGGCGGATCAGGACGGGGAGCAGGACGACGGCCATGATCCCGCACACGAGGAAGATCGACTTCCAGCCGTAGTCTTCCATCAGGACGGCGGACACAAAGCCGCCAAAGCTGGCGCCCAGCGAGAAGCTGCAGAACATGATCGCGACATAGAACGCGCGGCGGTGCGGCGGGCTGAACTCGGCCGTCAGCGCTGCCGTATTCGCCATGGCGCCGCCAAGTCCAAGACCGGTCAGGAACCGGAAAATGACCATCTCGGTGATGTTCGTGGCCAAGACCGAAGCGATCGTCAGAACGCCAAAGGCCGCAACCGAGTAGATGATCACGCGACGCCGGCCATAATTGTCGGCCAAGGGCGCAATGAAGAAAGCGCCCAGCATCAGCCCGAAAAGTCCCGCCGAAAGCGTCGGCCACAATGTGCCCGCCGGCATGCCCCAATCCGCTGCGATGCCGGGGACGACCGATCCCATGAATTGGGCGTCGTAGCCTTCGGTGAACATGGTCGCGGCACAGAGGCTAAAAACCAGCCAGCGCTGCCGGACGACAGAACGAGGTTCCGTGGCACCGCCGGCGACTGCGCCGGCGTGCGGCGTCACTGCCTCAGACATACGCTATTCTCCTCCAGGCTTCGCTTGTCGCGCTTCTAGGCGGTATCGCCCCTGTAACCGGATACCTGCCAGCCGTCTCCGGGCTTCAGCCGGCGGAACCCTACCGCCGAGGACGCCATTAGCAAAGCGATCAGGATGAACACGATTTTGAAATCGGGCACCGTGATCGGGCCGTCTCCGGCGATGAAGGTTAAGAGGCTCGCACTGATGCCGACGCCGAGACTCTGCGACAGGCGCTGGCCGAGCGCGAAAATGCTGGTCGCCTTGGACATCTCCTGCTCGGGCACATCGGAATAGGCGAGCGCGCTCATGCCGATCATCTGCGCGGAGCGCAGCACGCCGAAGCAGAAGAGATAACCCGCGATCAGAAGGTGCGGGGTCGTCGCATCGAACAGCGCGAACCCCGCCATCAGGGCCGAGTTGAGCACGACGCCCGCCAGGAACACCTGTCGGAAGCCGAACCGCCGGACGAGATGCACGACCCAGGCGCGCATGCTCATTGCGCCCGCCGTGTTCAGGAAGGTGATGAGCCCGGACTGAAACGGGTTGAGTCCGAAGCCCACCTGCAACAACAGCGGCAGCAGGAACGGCACGGTGGCGATGCCGGCGCGGATCACGCTCCCCGACAATATGGCGATGGAAAAAGTCCGGCTGCGAAACATGCTGAGATCGAGCACCGGATTGGGATGACGCCTCGCGTAGAAGCCGTAGCCCAAGAGGATCGCGGCCGCGCCCACGAGCAGGAGAGTCTCGGTGACATTGTCGATCGTATTGTGGCCGAGATTTTCGATCGCGAACTGCGCGACGCCGAGCCCGCAGGCGATGACGATGAAGCCCATCACGTCGAACGCGGACGGCCGCTGCATCCGGATCTCGGGGATGTAGCGGAGCGCCAGCGCGATGCCGATGATCCCGATCGGCACGTTGATGAAGAAGTTCCAGTGCCAGGTGAAATTGGTGGTGATGAAGCCGCCGACCAGCGGCCCCATCGTCGGTCCCAGCATGCCCGGCAGCATGTAGTAGCTCATCGCCTTCATGAGCTGGTCCTTGGGAAACGCGCGGGCGAGGATCAGCCGGCCGACGGGCGTCATCATCGCGCCGCCGAAGCCCTGGAGAATCCGGCTCATCACGAGCTGCAGCAGCGTCTCCGAGAGCCCGCACAGGACCGAGCCGATGGTGAAGATCGCGATGGCCGAGCAGAACACCGGCCGCGCGCCGAGACGGTCGGCGATCCAGCCGCTGATCGGAATGAAGATGGCGAGGCTGATGAGGTAGGAGGTGATCGCCGCGCTCATCTGCGGCGGCGAGACGCCGAAGCTGTCCGCCATCTGGGGCAGCGAGGTCGAGATGATCGAGGAATCGAGCCCGTCCATGAAGAACGCGCCGGCGATGGTTACCGGCACGATCAGCGGCACCTTTGCCTGCGGGGGTTCGAGCTTCGCTCCGTCCGACTCAGCGACCATCCAAAGGGCCTGTTTCCACCTTGTCTCGCGGCCTTCGGCCCGTTGAAGGATAATCCAGGGTCTATGGGGCTGACCGCGTCATTGCGTCAAGCATGCGGAAGGACGCGGTTTTTGGGCCGGTTTGAGGTTGCTCAGGCGGGCCTCTATATGATTGTTAGAAACGATGCCGCCCAGACTTGAGGAGAAGGAAGGCGGCCCGAGTTAGGAAGCACTTTGTCCGCGAATCCCGCACTGAAGACTGATCAGCCGATCGAAGCCGTGCTCACCGCCATCCGCATGGCGGCGCGTGATACCAACCTCTACACCTTCGCCCGCGCCGACCGCGGCCCCCTTCCCGGTGCGATGCCCGGCGCCCATATCGGCGTGATCCTGCCCAACGGCGTCGAGCGCCAATACTCACTCATCCATTACGGGCCGCAGTTCTCCGAATACACGGTGGGCGTGAAGCGCGACGCCAACAGCCGCGGCGGCTCGCTCTTCATGCACGATCAGTTGCGAGTGGGAATGAAGGTGACGCTGGTCCCTCCGCGCAACAACTTCCCGCTGAAGGAAGACGCCGATCTCAGCGTGCTGCTCGCGGGCGGCATCGGCATCACGCCGATCTACTGCATGGTCAAGCGCCTCATCGAGCTGAAGCGGCCCTGGCAATTGCACTACTCCTCCCGCTCGCGCGCCGATGCCGCCTTCCTCGACGAGCTGTCGCAATACGGCGACTGCCGCTTCCATTTCGACGAGGAGGCCGCCGGCAAGTTCCTGCCGATCGCCGACATCGTCGCCAAAGCGCCCAAGACCGCGCACTTCTATTGCTGCGGACCGGGACCGATGCTGGCCGCGTTCGAGGCGGCGACCGCGGGCTGGCCGGCGGAGCAGATCCATGTCGAGTATTTCACGCCGAAGTTCGAGGCCGCATCCGAGGGCGGGTTCATCGTCGAGCTGGCGCGCTCCAAGCGCGAGCTGACCATCCCGCCCGGCAAGTCGATCCTTCAAGCGGTGCGCGAGGCGGGAATCCAGGTGCCGCATTCCTGCGAAGAGGGCGTGTGCGGCGCGTGCGAGACGCGCGTGATCTCCGGCATTCCCGACCATCGCGATTCCATCCTGACCGACAGCGAGCGCAAGGAGAACGCGACCATGATGATCTGCTGTTCAGGCTCGAAATCGCCCAAGCTGGTGCTCGACATCTGATGAACCAGCCGAACAACGAAACCGAAGGGTTGGATGCCGTGCGCCGGTTGCGGCGGCTGGATGCGTGCGCCGTGTCGGACGCGCTCGACCGCTTGAAGATGAAGGGCGTGATCATCGGCGTGCCGCGCCAATCGGGCCAGGGCCGGATCGCGGGGCGCGTGATCACGGTGAAGCTCGGCAACGGTGTGCCCGCGTCCGGCGCGCCGCGCCATCTCGGCACGACCGCGGTCGAGCTCGCGGGGCCGGCCGACATCATCGTCGTCGAGCAGCATGCGAATCGCGAAGCCGGATCGTGGGGCGGACTGCTCTCGCTCGGCGCGAGCGTTCGCGGCGTCGCCGGCGTGATCGTGGACGGACCGGTGCGCGACATCGACGAAGCGCGCGCGCTGCAATTCCCGGTGTTCACCCGCACGCTGACCGCGAAAACGGCGCGCGGGCGCATCGCGGAGCTCGGCACCAACGTGCCCATCAGTTTCGAGGGCTTCACCGTGAGGCCGGGCGACTACGCGATCGCGGATTCCAGCGCCGTCGTCTTCATTGCCGCGTCCGAGATCGACCGCGTGCTCGATGCCGCCGAAGCCATCGTCGCCAAGGAAGAAGCCATGGCGAATGCGCTGCGCGCGGGCGAGCCGATCGGAACGGTCATGGACGGCAATTACGAACACATGCTGAGAGATTGAAAACACGCACCTGTAAGGGGGAGTAAATGTCGAACCTGAAGCTTTCGATTGCGACCACGGATTACGATCACTTCCGCGATTTCCGCTTGGGCTTCGTGAAAGCCGAGGGCATCGACCACACCTGGCTCAATCTCGGCCACCACGAGTGCTTCGCGCGCTTCACGGCCAACCGCGAGTTCGACCTCTCGGAGCTCTCCTTCGCCAAGTTCTCGACCCAGATCACGCGCGAGGACAGCGACATCGTCGGCTTGCCCGTGATCTGCTCGCGCCTGTTCCGCTTCTCGTCGTTCTACGTGAACAAGAAGAGCGGCATCAAAACGGTCGCGGACCTCAAGGGCAAGAAGATCGGCTCGCCGGAATGGGCGCATTCGGCGGCCGTCTATATGCGCGGCTGGATGCACAACGAGATGGGCGTGAAGCTCACCGACGTGCACTGGTACCAGGCCGGCGCGAATTCTCCGGGCCGCGAGGAGAAGGTCGAGCTGAACCTGCCTCAGGGCCTCAAGCTCACGCGCGTCTCCGACAAGTCGCTGAGCCAGATGCTCGCCGCACAGAGAGATCGACTGCGCCATCATCGCGCGTCCGCCGACCTGCTTCCTCGAAGGCCATCCCGACGTCGTGCGCCTCTTCCCGAACTATCTCGAGATGGAAGAGGAATATTACGAGCGGACCAAGGTCTGGCCGATCATGCACATCATCGCGATGAAGACGCTCGATCCTCGAAGAGCATCCCTGGGCCGCGCGCAACCTCTACAACGCGTTCCTCGAATCCAAGCGCCGCAGCATCGAGCGCATCCTCGATCCGGCCGTGTCGCGCTATCCGGTGCCGTGGCTCACGACCTATGCGCGCAAGATGCGCGACATGTTCGGCGGCGATCTCTTCCCCTACGGCATCGAGGAGAACCGCCCGACCTGGGAGCAGATGATGCTCTACACCTACCAGCAGGGCATCGCGCATCGTCACGCCAAGCCGGAAGACATCTTCCCCAAAGGCATCATGACGAAGGTCATCATCTGAAACAGTGTGTGACAGCCGCCACGATTGACCTCTGTCACGCTCTCTCTTAGGGTGTGTTCATGATCTTCGCGCCCTCACATCGAGTCCGAATGGCCTGGGTACCGGTACCGACCAGGGCTCGACGAGTGCGCGCGCGTTAGCGGCAACCAATTTCTCCTTCGTCGAAGCCCCGTCGAGACATCGCCGGGGCTTTTTGTTTTCCTGAGCAAAGACAAACACCATGAGCACGCTCAATCTCTACGCGCTTGCCACGCTCATCTGGGGCTCGACGTGGCTTGCGATCACGTTTCAGCTCGGCGTCGTTCCTCCGGCCGTCTCGGTCGTCTGGCGCTTCGCGCTGTCGGCGCTGATCCTGTTCGCGTACGCGTCTCACGGCGATTGCCGCTTCGCTTTGCCGCGCGCGACCATCTGTGGCTCGCGGTCCAGGGCTTCTTCATGTTCGGGTTCAGCTATGTCTGCGTCTACATCTCCGAACAGACGCTCACCTCAGGCCTCGTCGCCGTGGTGTTCTCGATCATCGTGTTCTGGAACATCCTCGGCATGCGATTCTTTTTCGGCGCGCCGATCAATCCCTTGACGCTCTTTGCCGCGGCACTCGGCGTCGCCGGCGTCGTGCTCGTGTTCTGGTCGGATATCGCGAACTTCTCGTCGTCGGCAGAGGCCGTGCGCGGGCTTGGCTTTGCGCTCGTCGGAACGATCGCCGCATCGCTCGGAAACCTGGCTGCGCTGCGAAACCAGAAGAACCACATTCCGATCGTTCCGCAGATGGCCTGGGCGATGTTGTACGGCACGATGTTCATCGCGACCTACGCCGCCGCGTCCGGAAACACATTTTCCTTCGACTGGTCGATCTCCTACGTGCTGTCGCTGGTCTATCTGGCGCTGTTCGGCTCGGTGCTGGCCTTTGGCCTTCTACCTCACGCTCATCAAGCGCATCGGCGTCGACCGCGCCGGTTATGTCGGCGTCGCCATTCCCATCGTCGCGCTGCTGCTGTCGACCCTGTTCGAAGACCTGCGCTGGGACGTCTTCATGGTGCTGGGCGTGCTGTTTTGCGTCGCCGGCAACGTGCTGATCCTGCGCGACAGCGCGCGGGCCAAGCTGACGCCGGCGTGAGAAGTGTTTCCTAAGCGTTAAGCGCGGCCTGCCTCGCACGCGATGGTTTACGTTGTGTTAGCCGCCGCACGTCAAGATGCCCGTTGGAGTATCGCTACGGGGCATTCTCAACTTGCTGTCGACCCGCTTCCGGCCGCTTAGCCGACCGCCGCGCCTGAGCACGATTGCGGTTGGTCTCGCTGTTGCGATCGTCGCCGCGTTCTGGGCCGTGTTCGTGTGGATCGAGGCCGCGGATTACGAAGATGCGATGGACGACGCCGGAGACAATCTGAAGGCGTTCGTCGAAAGCTATGCGGAATTCGCCGCAACGCTTGCTCAGGCGGGTCTCGAAGTTCCTCTGGGTGAGCGCGACGTCGGAATGACCGCGACGACGAGAGCTGAAAAAGCGCTGGACGTGTTTCACTTCGTCGCGCAACCCGACGAAGGCACGAAGATCACCATCCGCCGGATCGGCGGTGAAACAGGCGGTCGTGCTGCAGACTATACGACGGGGATCCTGCCCTATCGGTATATCGGCACACGAGCTGTTCGCGGCGGCCGAACGTCCCGAGGCGGATCTTGTCGTCATTGCCGAACAGACCGACACCGAAGCCGTCGAAGAATGGCGGCAGATGGTCCTGATCCAAGCCCTGGGACTGGCCGTTCTGACCGCGCTGATCGTCGCACTCGCGACCTGGTTCTTCCATCACTTGCGCCGCCACGAAGCGTTGGAAGCGGAGCTGCGCGTCGCCAAGCAACGCGCCGAGTCCGGAAGTCGCGCGAAGTCGGACTTTCTCGCCAATATGAGCCATGAAATCCGCACGCCGATGAACGGCGTTCTGGGCATGACCGGGCTCCTGCTCGATACCAACCTCGACGAGCAACAGCGCAAATACGCGGAATGGGTGCGGGAATCGGGCGAGTCGCTGCTCACCATCGTCAACGACATCCTCGACATCTCGAAGCTCGAGGCCGGCAAGTTCGAACTGGAACGGATCGACTTCGATCTGGTCAAGACGGTCGAGAACGCGGTCTCCCTGATGTCCCCCAAGGCGCGCGAGAAGGCCATCGACCTTGCGGTCTTCGTCGAGCCCAATGCGCGCGGCGTTTACACCGGCGATCCGACGCGGCTTCGCCAGGTGCTGCTCAACCTCTTGGGCAACGCCATCAAGTTCACCGAGAAGGGCGGCGTCTCCGTTCAGGTGCGCGTGCATCGCGTCGAAGACCCAAAGACGCGCATTTCACATTTGCGTTTCGAGGTCCAGGACACCGGCATCGGGATTCCCGAAGCGGTGTGCAAGCGGCTGTTCGAAAAATTTTCGCAGGCCGACAGTTCGGTCACGCGCCGTTACGGCGGCACGGGCCTCGGTCTTGCGATCTGCAAACAGCTCGTTCAGCTCATGGGCGGCGAGATCGGCGTGAACAGCATCCACGGGGCCGGATCGACGTTCTGGTTCCAGGTGCCGCTGGTACGGTCCCAAGCCCTGCTTCCCGATATGAACTCGCTTCCCGAGCAGCTGAAGACGCTCAACGTGCTGCTCGTCGATGACGTGAAGATGAATATCGAGATTCTCAGCCGTCAGCTTGCCGTGTCCGGCATCCAGTCGAGAGCCGTGAGCGACGGCTTTGCCGCGTTTGCCGAGCTGGAGCGCGCATGGCACGCCGGTAAGCCTTACGATGTCGTGTTCATTGACCAGATGATGCCGGGCATCTCGGGTGAGGAATTGGCGCGGCGCATCCGAACGGGCAAGAATCTCCAGGACATCAAGCTGGTGCTGATGTCCTCGGCCGGCGGTCATGGTCTGTCTGCCGCGGGAACCGGTTACTTCGACGCCATGATCGAAAAGCCGGTCCGTCAACACGAATTGGGAGACTGCCTCGTGCGCGTGTATAGCGCGCGTGCGCCGCAGCCCGTACCCGCTGTTGAAGCGCCGGCGGCCAAGGAGAGCTCATCGAAATCACCGTCGCTGCGAATCCTGCTGGCGGAAGACAACCGCATCAATCAGCAGTTCGCGGTGGCCTTGCTGGAAAAGGACGGACACACGGTGGACGTTGCGAACAACGGCGTGTTCGCTGTCGAAGCCGTGATCCGCGAGACCTATGACGTCGTCCTGATGGACATCCAGATGCCGGAGCTCGACGGCGTCGGCGCGATGGCGCAGATACGCGCTCTTCCTCCACCCAAATGCGATGTACCGATCGTGGCCATGACGGCGAATGCCATGCATGGCGCGCGCGCGGAATATCTGGCGGCCGGTATGGACGAATACATTTCGAAGCCCGTCCGGCCCGAAACCTTGACGGCGATTCTCGACCGGATGTCCCGCCTGCGGAAAGGAACATCAGCTGCCGTTCGGCAGGAGGCGCCCGACGAATTGGCGCAGCTTCCCGTGCTCGATCCGGCAGTGCTGGATGCAATCACGGGCGCGCTGTCCGCCGAACAGGTTCGCGATATCCAAGCGCTCTACCTGACGGAAGCCGAAAACTACATAGGCGCGATCAATGCTTTGGCGCCGGGTAGCGATCTCGCGGCGATCGCGCGGGCAGCCCATGTCCTGGTCAGCACGTCCGGAAACATTGGCGCGATGCAGATGAGCGCGCGGGCAAGGCGGCTGGAGGAAGCCTGCAAACGCGGCGAACGCGACAAGATTCCGGCGCTCGCCGAAGCGTTGACTATCTCGGCCGCGGCTTCGGCCCGCGCCGTTCGATCGAGAATGGATGCGGCCAGACCGGACTCGGCCTCTCTCAAATTGAGAGCCTGAACTAGAAATCCGCCGGCTTACGACCTGTCCCCAGCAGTAGGACAAAACAGCCGCTTGACTTTGTGTCTCCCTGTAGCGAAACCGCGCGCTCGTAGCGTTCATGCACGGCGCGTGCTTCAGGGAGAAATAGATGAAGGCTTCGGCGATTTTCGGTTTGGCGGGACTGGCGCTCCTCGTGGCGGGGTGTGACAGCCTTACGCAAACCGGAGTTCAAGGCGAAACGCCGACCGGATCCCGTGGAGCGCGGCAGGTATTTGGTGTCCTTTGCCGGCTGCCACGACTGCCACACGCCGGGCTATCTCCTCGGCATGCCCGACATGTCGCGCATGCTCGGGGGTTCCGAAGTCGGCTTCGAGATTCCCGGCCTAGGCGTCTTCCACGGGCCGAATCTGACGCCCGACATGGAGACGGGCCTCGGCAGTTGGAGCGAGGAGCAGATCGTGGCTGCGTTCACGACCGGCAAGCGTCCGGACGGACGGGAGCTTGCTCCCGCGATGCCATGGCGCGGCTTCGCCAATCTCACGCCGGCCGACGCGATGGCGATCGCGATTTATCTGAAGAGCCTCCCGCCGGTGGTCAACAAGGTGCCCGGCCCCTTCGGACCCACCGACACGCCGACCGCATTCGTCATGCGCGTGATCCCGCCGCCGGGCGCAGGAGCGCCGCCCGCTCCACCGGCGCCGTTAGCTCAGAGTCGATCGAATCGGAGATCGCGCTCGCTCTTGCGACTGGCGCGCGGCGATCTGCAGCGGCGCGCGCGCAAGGCTGATGCACGCGCCGATCGCCGTGAGACCGGCCGCGATGCCGAGCGCTACGACATTGGCGTTCATCGGCGCGAGATTGAGCACGAGCGCTGCGAACGCCGCCCCCAGGCTCTGGCCCGTAAGCCGGTTGGTGCCCACAAGGCCGCCGACCGCGCCGGTGCGATGCTTCGGCGTCGCGCCGAGGATCTGGCGCAGATTCGGCGGGCCGAAGAGTCCGATGCCGATCCCGCACAGCGCCATGCGCCATGCGACGTCGAACACGCCCGCGCCGGCGGGCAGAAACGCGAGCAGCGCCTGCCCCGTCGCGCACGAGCAGAAGTCCGACCGCGCCGACGATGCCCGGCGGATAGCGGTCGCACAGATAGCCGGACACCGGCGCCATCAGCGCGACCGACAGCGGCCACGGCGTCATCACGAGCCCGATCTGCAGGTCGGTGAAGCCGATGCTGTGCAGATAGAACGGCAGCGTCACGAACGAGAGCAGCTGGGCGATGAAGTTGCACTGCGCCGCCGCGAGCGACAGCGGAATGACGCGGTTGCTGAACACGTCCAGCGGCAGCACCGGTTTCGGCAGCACCATCTGGATGCGGATAAAGACCGGTGCGATCACGAGCGCGGCCAAAAGCTCCAACCCCGCGATCCACGGAGCGACGCCATGGCTGAAGCTGTTGAACGCCAGCACGAGCAGGCCGAAGGTCAGCGCCGACATCAGCGCGCTTCGAAAATCGTAGGGCTCGCTCTCGGTCTCGTTCCAGGGCAGCACCTTCCAGCCGACGACGAGTGCTACGATGCAGAGCGGAATGTTGATCACGAAGATATATGGCCACGATGCGACCGACAGCACGGCAGCCGACACCGTCGGTCCGATGGCCGATGAGGTCGCGACGAACATCGAATTGATGCCGAGCCCGCGCCCGAGCAACCGCGCCGGATAGATGTGCCGCACCATCGCATGCTGCACGCTGACCACGCCCGCAGCACCGAGGCCCTGGAACGCTCGCGCCACCACGATCTGCTCCAGCGTCTGCGACAGCGCACACCCGACGCAGGCGATCGAGAAGACCATCATGCCCGCGAGGTACACGCGGCGGTAGCCGACGAGCGCGCCCAACGCCGAGAAGGGCAGAAGCGAGACCAGCATCGCGATCTGGGACGCGTTGATGATCAGCACCGAGGAGGCGGCGCTCACGTTCAGATCGACCATCATCGTCGGCAGCGCGATGTTGACGAGCGTCGAGTCCATCGCGGTCAGGATGGTCGCGCACGAGACCACCACGATCGCGAGGTAGCGCTGCGGTCCGTTCAGGCCGTCCTGCGGAATGAGCCGTGCCATGAAAGCGTCTTGGAAATGCCGATCGCCCGAAAATGGCGACTCATGCAGGACTTTGCAAACGATCCCTAGTGTCCCGATTCTGAAATTCGCACGAGTTCGATATCAAGCGCAGAGCGAATTTCAGAATTGAAGGACGCTAGCAACTTGATTCCTAGTGTCGTTTTGATTTCGAAGTTCGCTCGGCGCTCGATATCGAAATAGAGGCGAACTTCGAAATCACGACACTAGGCCAGCGCCGCCTTGACCGCGCGCCGCGCCATGACGCCGATCAGGTGCGCGCGGTAGTCCGCATCCGCGTGGATGTCGCTCGCAAGTCCCGAGGTATTGACCGGGATATTCGCCAGCGATTCGGGGGCAAACGACTTGGCCAACGCCTCCTCCATCGCGGCGACCCGGAACACGCCGTTGCCGCCAGCGCCGGTGACCGCAACCCTGATGCCCGCCTTCGTCTCGGCAACGGCGACACCGACGAGCGCGAAGCGTGACGCCGGATTGCCGAACTTGGCGTACGCGAACCGGTTCGGGATCGGAAAGGCGATCTCGGTGAGGATTTCGGTGTCGCTGAGCGCCGTGGTGAACAGGCCCTTGAAGAAATCGTCGCTCGCGATGCTGCGCCGGTTGGTCTTGAGTGTCGCACCGAGCGCGAGCACTGCGGCCGGATAGTCGGCGGCCGGATCGTTGTTGGCGAGCGAGCCGCCGATCGTCCCGCGATTGCGGACCTGCGGATCGCCGATCCCCTCGGCCAGATGCGCCAACCCTGCGATCGCGCCGTTGACCTCAGCCGATTCCACAATTTCCGCGTGAGTCGTCATTGCACCGATGACGAGCGTGTCGCCCTTGCGTCCGATCGAGTTGAGACCCGGGATTGCGCGGAGATCGACGACACACGGCGGATGGTTGAGCCTCAGCTTCATCGCCGGAATGAGCGATTGTCCGCCCGCCAGCAGCTTCGCGCCAGAGATCGCGTTCAGCGCCTGCACGGCGTCGGCGAGCGTCGAGGGGCGGCGATAGTCGAACGCGTTCATGATCTCCCTCCTACTCGGCGGCGTTTCTGTGGTGATGCGATGCGCGCACCGCTCGCCAAACCGCCTGCGGCGTCGCGGGCATGGCGATGTCTTCGTGACCCAGAGCATCGGTGATCGCATTGATCAACGCCGCGGGCGAAGCGATCGCTCCGGCCTCGCCGCAGCCCTTCACGCCCAGCGGATTCGAAGGACAGGGCGTGCTGGTCAGGTCGATGATGAAGGACGGCAGATCGCCGGCGCGCGGCATGCAGTAATCCATGTAGCTGCCGGTGACGAGCTGACCCTCGCCGTCATAGACCGTGCGTTCCAGCATCGCCTGCCCGACGCCCTGGGCGATGCCGCCATGCACCTGGCCTTCGACGATCATGGGGTTGATGACCGTTCCGAAGTCGTCGACCGCGATCCAGCGGTCGATCCTCGTCACGCCGGTTTCCGGATCGATCTCGACTTCGGCGATGTGCACGCCTGCGGGGAAGGTGAAATTCTTCGGATCGTGGAACGCGCCTTCCTTCAGACCCGGCTCGATTTCCGCCGTGTCGAATTTGTGCGCGACATAAGCCTGCAGCGCGAGTTCGCTCCACGTCATCGTCTTGTTCGTGCCGAGCCCGGAGAACACACCGTCGCGGAAATCGACGCTGTCGTCCGCCACTTCCATGCAGCGCGCGGCGATCTTCTTCGCCTTGGCGACGACTTTGCCGAGCGCCTCGGTCGACGGCCGTCATGCCGACCGCGGCCGAGCGCGAGCCGTAGGAGCCCATGCCCATCTGCACCTTGTCGGTATCACCGTGCACGATCGAGATCTGCTCGAGCGGAATCCCAAGCCGTTGCGACACCAGCTGTGCAAACGTCGTCTCGTGCCCCTGGCCGTGGCTGTGGCTCCCCGTCAGCACTTCGACGGTGCCCACCGGATTGACCCGTACTTCGGCCGACTCCCACAAGCCCACGCCTGCGCCGAGCGAGCCGACGGCTTTGGACGGCGCGATACCGCAGGCCTCGATATAGGCAGAGAACCCGATCCCGCGCAGCTTTCCGGACTTCCTGCTGTGCGCCTTGCGCCGCTCGAAATCGCCATAGTCCGCGAGCTCGAGCGCCCGCCTCATGCAGCCTGGATAGTCGCCGGCGTCGTACGTCATGATCACCGGCGTCTGATGCGGGAACGACGTGATGAAATTGTGCATCCGGAACTCGGCCGGATCCTTGCCCAGCTGTCGTGCCGCGACTTCGACCAGTCGCTCGATCACGAACGTGGCCTCGGGCCGGCCGGCGCCACGGTAGGCGTCCACAGGTGCGGTGTTGGTGTAGACACCGTCCACTTCGCAATAGATCGCGGGAATGTCGTACTGACCCGAGAGCAGCGGCGCATAGAGATAGGTCGGCACAGACGACGCGAACGTCGAAAGATAGGCGCCGAGATTGGCCTTGGTCTTCACGCGCACCGCAAGGATCTTGCCGGTCTCATCCATCGCCGCTTCGGCGACGGTGAGATGGTCGCGCCCGTGCGCGTCGGCGAGAAACGCCTCCGATGCGATCGGCGACCCATTTGACCGGACGGCCGACCTTACGCGCCGCCCACAGGCAGACCACTTCCTCGGCATAGATGAAAATCTTCGAGCCGAAGGCGCCGCCGACATCGGGCGCGATCACGCGCAGCTTGTGTTCGGGCGCGATGCCGATGAACGCCGAGAGCACAGGCGCGCGACATGCGGGTTTTGACTCGTCGTATAGAGCGTGTAGCCGCCCGAGCCGCGATCGTATTCGCCGACTGCCGCACGGGGCTCGATGGCGTTCGGGATCAGACGATTGTTGGTGATCTCGAGCTTGGTGACGTGGCTTGCGTTGGCGAAGGCGGCATCGACCGCGGCCTTGTCACCGAGATGCCACTCAAAGACCGTGTTGTGCGGCGCTTCAGCGTGGACCTGAGGCTTGCCGGGTTGCTGCGCCGAGGCGAGATCGACGACGGCGTCGAGCACGTCGTAATCGACATGGACGAGCTCGGCTGCGTCGTGAGCCTGATTGAGCGTTTCGGCGATGACGACGGCAATATGATCGCCGACATAGCGCACCTTATCGAGCGCGAGCGCGGGATGCGGACCCGCCTTCATGGCCGATCCGTCCTTGGAGTGGATCATCCAGCCGCAGATCAGCCCGCCGATCTTGTCCGCGGCGAGCTGCTTGCCGGTGAAGACGCCGAGAACGCCGGGCGCCTTGGCGGCCTTCTCGGTGTCGATCGTCCTGATCGCCGCGTGCGCGTGCGGCGAACGGACGAACACCGCGTAGGACTGCGCCGGGCGGTTGATATCGGCGACGTACTGGCCGTTGCCGGTGAGAAAGCGGAAGTCTTCGACGCGGCGGACGGGCTGGCCAATTCCAGTGTTGTTCATCGCCGGTTCCCCCTACTCGGCCGCAACGCGGCGGGCAGCCATTTGAGCGGCGCCCGCGGCAACAGCCTTGACGATGTTGTGGTAGCCCGTGCAGCGGCAGAGATTGCCTTCGAGCTCTTCGCGGATCGTGGCTTCGTCGAGCCGATGGCCCTTGCGGGCGACAATATCGAGCGCCGCCATGATCATGCCGGGGGTGCAGAAACCGCACTGCAACGCATGATGCTCGCGAAAGGCTTCCTGCATCGGATGGAGACCGCTTTCCGGCGCAACGCCTTCGATCGTGATGACGTTTGCGCCTTCGCAGGACACCGCGAGCGCCGTGCAAGATTTGATGGCCCGGCCGTTCACATGGACGAGACAGGCGCCGCACTGGCTCGTGTCGCAGCCGACATGCGTGCCGGTCAGGCGAAGATGTTCGCGCAAGAAATCGACGAGCAGGAGGCGGGGTTCGACCTCCGCCGTCTGCGGTTTACCGTTCACGGTTAATGCAAGCCGCGTCATGATCCCTCCGCGAAAACCACGCATGGTCGCCGGTCCAGCCGGGACCGGCGGCGCGCCTTGAAGTTGCAAGACTGGGACGCACCTACATCGTGGCGCCGATGTCGCGGTTTGTCCGCGCGCCACGCACAAATAGTGCCTGTGCGGCAGAGCGTGCCCTTCCTATGCGCCGCCCGCAAGTGGCTCCCTTGCGCGCTGGAGAGGCTCGGAGTATCGCCATGCAGACAGCAGCCGACTGGAGTTGGCCTATGACCGGCCCGATCCCCTACGCGCCTGAAGAAAGCGCCGCGCAGCCGCCTTTGCGCTTCGACGCGTTCAAATCGTCGATCACCCGCTCGCCGACCAAGGCCCCGGTCAAGATTCCGCAGACCCTGACCGAAGTGACCGGCCCTTCGGGCGCGGGCGTCTGGGACGGGCTGATGGGTCCTGCCGTCACCGATCTGACCAAGCAATATGCCGGTCCCGCGATGGGCGAGCGCATCATCGTCTCGGGCCGCGTGCTCGATGAGAACGGGCGGCCCGTGCCGAACACGATGATCGAGATCGTCCAGGCCAATGCCTGCGGCCGCTACGCGCACAACTACGATCAGCACGACGCGCCGCTCGATCCGAACTTCAGCGGCGTGGGCCGCGTGATCAGCGATGCCGAGGGCCGCTATCGCTTCGTCACGGTGAAGCCCGCCGCGTATCCGTGGGCCAACGGTCCGAACACATGGCGGCCCGCGCATATCCACTTCTCGCTGGTGGGTCCTTCGTTCGCCACGCGTCTCGTCACGCAGATGTATTTCCCCGGCGATCCGCTGTTCCTGCTCGATGCGATCGCGCTCTCCGTTCCTGAGTGGGCGCGCGACCGGATCGTCTGCCGCTTCGATCCGGTGACGACCGAGCCCTATTGGGCGCTGAGCTATCTGTTCGATTTCGTGCTGCGCGGGCGCAACGCGACGCCGATGGAGCAATAGCGCGTGGCCGGACAGACACCCTGGCAGACCACCGGTCCGTTCTTCCATTTCGCGCTGCCGTGGAAAGGCTGCGCCGATCTCACCGGCGATTCCGAGATGGGCGCGCGCGCCGATCTCGCGGCACCCGGTCACGATGTTCTGACGCAACACAAAGGCTCATCGCGCCATCTCGCGCAGGGCGAGCGCATCGAGCTCGTCGGTCAGGTCTGGGACAACACCGGCGCGCCGATGCTGGATACGCTGATCGAGATCTGGCAGGCGGGCGCATCGGGACGCTACCCGCATCCCGAAGACAAGCGCAGCGATCTCGCCGTCGATACGAACTTCGCAGGCTTTGGCCGCTGCGCCGCGGACAAGAACGGCGGCTTCCGTTTTCGCACGGTCAAACCCGGCCGCGTTCCCGGTCCCGGCAACACGCTGCAGGCGCCGCATATCGCGCTCGGCATGATCGGCCCCGGCATCCTGAAGCGCCTCGTCACGCGCGTCTATTTCAGCGATGCGCCCGAGAACGCCGAGGACCCGATCCTCTCGCTCGTGCCCGAAGAGCGGCGCGCGACGCTGATCGCCACGCGCGAAGCCAACGGCTCGAACGTCTATCGCTTCGACATTCATCTTTCCGGTCCGCGCGAGACCGTGTTCTTCGAATTCTGAACGAGACAAGGAGTTTTCCATGGAAGTCACCCGCACGCTGGCGCGCTATGTCGTCAATTCGAAGCTCGCCGACATCCCGGCCGACGTCCGGCGCGAAGCGGTGCGCTCGGTGGTCAACTGGCTCGGCTGCGCGGTCGGTTCGTGCCGGCATGAAGCGGTCGATTGCGCGCTCGCGGGGCTCGGTCCCTTCTCGGGCCCGAGGCAAGCCTCGGTGCTCGGCCGCGAGGAGAAGGTGGACATCCTGCTCGCCTCGCTGCTCAACGGCATCTCGAGCCACGTCTTCGATTTCGACGACACGCATCTGAAGACGATCATCCATCCCGCAGGGCCCGGTGGCCTCCGCCCTCTTTCCGCTCGCCGAGTACATGCCGGTGACGGGCGCCGAGCTGCTGCACGCGTTCATCCTGGGCGTCGAAACGGAGTGCCGCATCGGCAACGCCGTGTATCCCGAGCACTACGAGGCCGGCTGGCACATCACGGGCACCGCAGGCGTGTTCGGATCGGCGGCCGCCTGCGGCAAGCTTCTCGGTCTCGACGAGCAGCAGATGACCTGGGCGCTCGGCATCGCCGGCACGCAGTCGTCCGGCTTCCGCGAGATGTTCGGCACGCATTGCAAGAGCTTCCACCCGGGGCGCGCGGCGCAGAACGGCCTTAGCGCCGCACTGCTCGCGCAGAAGAACTTCACCAGCTCGAACCAGGTGATCGAAGCCAAGCGCGGTTTCGCCAACGTGATGTCGACCAAGCGCAACTACGCCGAGATCACCGAAGGCCTGGGCAAGACCTTCGAGGTCGCGCTCAATTCCTACAAGCCGTTCGCCTGCGGGATCGTGATCCATCCCTCGATCGACGGCTGCGTGCAGCTCAAGAAGGAGCACAAGCTCACCGGCGCCGAAGTCGAGAAGGTGCATCTGACCGTGCCGCATCTCGTGCTCGAGCTGACCGGCAAGCGCACGCCGCAAGTCGGCCTCGAAGGCAAGTTCAGCGTGTTCCACTCCTGCGCGGTGGCGCTCCTGTTCGGCGCGGCGGGCGAGAAGGAATACAGCGACGCGATGGTGCGCGATCCCAAGGTGATCGCGATCCGCGACCGCGTCGAATGCACGATCGACGATTCGCTCCGCGACGACGAATGCCACGTGCAGATCACGCTCAAGGACGGCCGCGTGCTGAAGAAACATGTCGAGCACGCGATCGGCAGCCGCGAGCGGCCCATGAGCGATGAGGATCTGAACGCGAAGTTCCATGTGCTCGTGGACGACATCCTGGGCGAAGAGCACGGCGAGCGTCTGCTCAAGCTCTGCTGGTCGATCGAAGGCTTGAAGGACGCGGCCGAGCTCTGCCGCCAGTCGCTGCCCGCAAAAGCCGAGCGCCGGAGAGCGTAGAGGTCATAGGGAGACTCGAGTGAGACAGAAGAGCATCGAAGTCCCAGGACTCTCGCATCACGGCGCGCCGATCCCGACCGCGTGCCGCGTCGGCCCCATCCTCGTGACCTCGCGCATCATGGGCAAGGACCCGGACACCGGCCACATGCCGTCCGATCCCGAATCCCAGGCGGAATTGTGCTTCTCCAATCTGAAGCGCGTGCTCAAGGCGGGCGGCATGGATCTGGGCGACGTGGTGAAGCTCACCGTCTATCTCGTCAGCGACTCCTATCGCACCGCGGTCAACAAGCCGTGGAACGAGCACTTCCCCGATCCGGCCAAACGGCCGACGCGCGACTCGCTCGTGATGCCGTTGCGCGGCGCGAACCTGATCCAGATCGAAGCCTGGGCGGTGGACAAGAGCCTCGGCGATTGAGCGAACTGGCCGACATCGCGATCACGATCGCGCCGGAGACGCCGCTTCAGGACGACGTCCGCGTGATGATCAAGGCGCTCAACGCGCATCTCAGCGCGCTTTCGCCGCCCGAGTTCTGCTTCCAGATGACCGCCGAGCAGATCGCCGAAACCGCGACGACGTTGTTCGTCGCGCGCGATGCGAGCGGACGCGCGGTCGGCATGGGCGCGCTCAAGCGCCACGCGGACGGCATCGCCGAAGTGAAGCGCATGTACACGCGGCCCGAGCTTCGCGGGCAGCACATCGGACGCGCCATCCTGAAGCGGATCGAAGACCTGGCGCGATCCGAAGGCTTCACGCGGCTCGTGCTCGAAACCGGCATCGAGCGCACGCATGGCGAATCCTGGCGGCTGTATCAGCGCAACGGCTTCGTGCCCTGCGGCCGATTGCTCGACTATCCCGACGGCGGCTGGAACGCGTTCTTCGAGAAGAGGCTGGCCTAGCCGCCTCGCTTGCCAGAAACCGCGGAGCGCCTTAACAACGCCCTACCCTCATTCAGCCGAAGAGACCTGCCCATGAGCGCGAACGCCTCCGAATCCCAAGTCACCATCCCTGCGCTCCAGCAGATGAAGCGCGACGGCAAGAAGATCGTGGGCGTCGTCGCCTGGGACTATCAGATCGCGCAGATCATCGACCGCGCGGGCGTCGACATCATCTCGGTCGGCGACACGGTCGGCATCAATCTCTGGGGCCAGCCCAATCCGCTCGAAGTGACGATGGACGAGATGCTCGTCGTGCTCAAAGCGGTGCGGCGCGGCACGAAGCGCGCGCTCGTCTCGTGCGACTTTCCCTTCGGTCCGTTGCAGGAGGGCGTCGCCTCCGCGGTGAAGGCCGCGATCCGTCTCGTCAAGGAAGGCGGCGCCGATCTGATCAAGCTCGACGGCGCGGCCGATTTCCCCGAAGCGGTCACCGCGATCGCGCGCGCCGGCATCCCCGTGTTCGCGCAGTTCGGCATCACGCCGCAGACGGCGCTGCAATACGGCATGGCCTACAGCCAGATGAACAAGCCGGGCGCGCAGGTGCCGTCCGAGATGACGTCCAAGCTCGTCGATGAAGCGAAGCGGCTGGAAGACGCGGGCGCGTCCCTGCTCGACTTCACGAATTCCGGTCCCGTCGTCGGGCCCGCCGTGGTGAAGGCGGCGTCGATCCCGGTGATCGGCGGCTTCGGCGGCGGCCCGTGGCTCGACGGCCGCATGCGCATGGCGCACGCCGCGATCGGCTATGGCGCGGGCGCGCTCGAATCCAAGGTCGAGAACTACGCGAACGTCGCGCGCATCACGCTCGATGCGATCACGGCCTATGTCGATGACGTGCGCGCCGCGCGTCAGATCAAAGGCACGCCTCCGGCGAAATAGGAGGACATCATGCCGACAGCAATCATCGACGGAATCGCCACGCGCTATGAAGTGATCGGCTCGGGCCCGCCGCTGCTGATGTTCGCGCCGGCGGGCTTCGACGCGAGCATGGAGAAGTGGCGCACCACCGGCGTCTACACGCGCATCAAGCCGCTCGATCACCTGCCGAAGACATACAGCTGCATCGTCTTCGACCGGCGCGAGACCGGCGGGTCCGGCGGCCGCGTCGAGCGCCTCAGCTGGGCGCATTACGTCGCGCAGGGCAAAGGCCTGCTCGATCATCTCGGGCACAAGCGCGCGCATCTGATGGGCGGCTGCATGGGCTGCTCGCCGGTGATGGCGTTCGGCGTGATGCATCCCGAGATGGTGCAGAGCATGGTGCTGTACTGGCCGGTCGGCGGCGCGAAGTACCGCATCAACACGCATCAGCGCTTCGTGCAGCATCTGGCCTACGTGAACGAGCACGGCCTGGAGAAGGTCGTGGCGCTCGTGCGCGAAACCGGCAAGACCTTCGGCGAAGACCCGCGCGGCGGCCTGTGGGCGCAAGCGATCCGCAACGATGCGGCGTTCGCGGAGACCTACGCCAAGCAGAATGTCGACCAGTACAAGCTGATCGTCACCGCCATCGCGCGCACGTTGTTCGACCGCGACACGTCGCCCGGCGCCGAGCCCGAAGACCTGATGCAGCTCCAGATCCCCGCACTCGTCGTGCCCGGACGCGACGCGTCGCACGCGACCTCCGCCGCGCGCTATGTCGAGGAGTGTCTGGCGAAGTCCGAATATTGGGACGTCCCGCCGGCCGAGCAGACCGAAGCCACCGCCTGCCCGCGGATTTTGAAGTTCCTGGACGCCGTCGCCGCGTGACGGACGTCCGCGATCAGAAATGCCCGTCTTTCAAGATTCGGCGGAAGATATGTCCTTGCGCGGTAGCGCCCACAATCTCCGTCACGACGCCGATCGCGGAACGCGTGTCGAAATAACCGACCCGTGCAATCGGCAGCTTGAATCCCTGGATCAGGGGGAAGCCGGACGATTCCAGGTGGTGCGCGGCCGCGTCGTATTCGGATTCGTCCAGCCAATACGCGACGTGCTGAACGGCGTTGCCATGCTGCTGGAGGAATTCCTCGAACATGCTGGAGCCCGACAGATGTTGGATCAGCTCGATCTGAGTGTCGCCGGCGTAAGCGATGTACAGCTTGATCGCCCAGTCGCCGGGCTTGCCGCGATACGTGCCTTCCGTCTCATTCGCCGCGAGATGCTCGAAGCGCATGAATTTCCGGATGCCGATCGTCTCGACGAAGAACTTCTCCGCGGCCGCGATGTCTTTTACGACCCAGCATATCTGGCAAAACGCCGAAGCAAGATTTGGGGCTGCCATTTCCTTCTCCCTAGCGTCCGGCCTGAAAGCGGCCTTATACCGTATCACGTGTGGGGTGGAGTCGGCCTGGCGAGCTTCTGCCTACAACCCCGGAGTGCTAAGATCGGCGCAAAGACGCGTTCAACGGCGTCGCTTCACGCACAGCACAAGCGTCGACATTCAACGGGAGAGACTCTCATGAACAGCCGCAAGGTTCGGCTCGCCAGCGCCCTTACGGTGCTGCTCGGCAGCGTGTTCCTCAGTGCACAGACGATCGAGGGACATCCGTCCCGTCACGGACGCGATGCTGCAAACCCCCGATGCCGGCGAGTGGCTGAACTGGCGTGGCGCGCCAGAACACCTGGGGCTACAGCGCGCTCAACCAGATCAACAAGCAGAATGTCGGCCGCCTTCAGCTGGCGTGGTCGTGGGCGCTGAACACGGGCGCGAGCCAGCCCGCGCCGCTCGTCCATGACGGCGTGATGTTCATTCCCAATCCCGGCGGCGGCGTGCAGGCGCTCGATGCGACCAACGGCGATCTCCTGTGGGAGTACAGGCGCAGATACGAGCGCGCCGACCGCGCCGTCGAGCCGATGCGCTCGATCGCGATCTATGGCGACAAGATCTTCGTCAACACCGCGGACGCGCACATCGTCGCGCTCAACGTGAAGACCGGCGCGGTCGCGTGGGACCATCAGGTCGCCGACAACGCGCTCGGCTACGAGTACACCAGCGGCCCGATCATCGCGAAGGGCAAGGTCGTCGCCGGCATGACCGGCTGCACGCGCTACAAGGAAGATGTCTGCTTCATCAGCGGGCACGATCCCGAGACGGGCCGCGAGCTGTGGCGCACGGCAACCGTCGCGAAACCCGGCGAGCCGGGCGGCGACAGTCTGGGGCGATCTGCCCTTGCGATTCCGCGCGGGCGGCGATGCGTGGATTCCGGGAAGCTACGATCCCGGCACGAACCTGATCTACTGGTCGACGGCGCAGGCGAAGCCCTGGGCGCGCGCGGTGCGCGGCACCGACGGCGATGCGCTCTACACCAACAGCACGCTCGCGCTCGATCCCGATACGGGAAGGATGAGCTGGTACTACCAGTACCTGCCGGGCGAAACCCACGACATGGACGAGGTGTTCGAGAGCATCCTGATCGATTCCGGCGGAAAATCTTCGCTCTTCAAGATGGGCAAGCTCGGCATCCTGTGGGAGCTCGACCGCAAGACCGGCAAGTTCATCAGCGCCCACGACATCGGCTATCAGACGCTCGCTCGATGTCGATCGGCAGACCGGCAAGGTGACATACCGGCCCGGCAAGATTCCCGAGATCGGCGTCGAAGTGAATTTCTGCCCCAGCACGGCGGGCTTCAAGAGCTGGCGCGCGATGGCCTATCACCCGCAGACGCAGGCGTTCTACATCCCGATGCATCTCACCTGCGAGAACGGCGTGTTCGAGGAAGTGCCGCGCGCGCTCGGCGGCGGCGGCGTGGGCCCCGTGAAGCGCACGAATCTGTTTCATCCCGCGAACCCGAACGGGCTCGGCGAGTTCATGGCGCTCGGCGTCGACGGTCAGGTGAAGTGGCGCTATCGCACGCGCACGCCGATGAACAGCGCCGCGCTGACCACGGCGGGCGGGCTCGCGATCGTCGGCGACTGGGACCGCAATCTCTATGTCTTCGACATCGACAACGGACGCGTGCTGTACCAGACGCGCATGCCGACCTCGATCCAGGGCTTCCCGATGACCTATGCGGTCAACGGCAAGCAATATCTGGCGATCCCGGTCGGCACCGGCGGCGGCAGTTGGACATCGCTGGTGCCGGTGCAACTCACGCCGGACCGGCAGCGGCCGACGAACGCCAATGCGATCTACGTGTTCGCACTGCCCAACGGATAGGCGTCCGGAGTTGAGGATCGTTAAGCAAATATAATATCGCCGGATGGCTCTCCGGCCGCGGCGCGGTGCTAAATTGCACCTGCGTTCTTCCGCTCGGGTGAGCATCATGGAACGAGAAATGCTCGAAACAGACTTTCGCGAAGCTCAGTCCCTCTGAACGCGTGAATTTGTGCCGCGACAAGGCGGACGAGGTCTCGAAGCTCGCGAAAGCAGCGAGCCCCGCATTTCGCCTCGCCTATGCCGCGATCGCCGTCGAGTGGCTGGTCCTCGCCGACGAGATCGCGCGCGCGACGATGCGTTCGATGTAAAGAAAACGGCGCGATCCGAAGACCGCGCCGCGTGTCAAAACGATACGCGAATTACTTCAGGTCGGCCGCGACGCGGTCGATGCCCACCTTGGCGCAGGCTTCGTCCTTGTCGCCGCCGGGAGCGCCCGAAATGCCGATGGCGCCGATCGTGTCCTCGCCGACCATGATCGGGAGCGCGCCTTGCGCCGGCACGAAATTGGTGAGGAAGAGCTGGCCCGCCGTCGGATTGCCCTTCACGTTCGCCGCGAACTGTCCCGACGGGATGCGCAGCGTGCGCGACGTGTAGGCCTTCTTCATCGAGTTTTCCATCGTGTGCGGCGCGGTGCCGTCTCCGCGCATCGCGACGAGCACTTCGCCGTTGCGGCCGACGACATGGGCCGACACGTTGTAGCCCTGGCTCTTGCAGGTCGCGATCGCGGTCTGGGCGATCGTCGTGGCCATGGCCAGCGACAGCGATTTCTGGGTCATGAGCTGTGCACCGGCGGTGCCGACGAAACTGACGGCGAGCGCGGAGGCGAGCGAAATTCCGGCAAGGTTCAGTGCGAGTCTGGACATGGAAGCTCCTGCTTTGGGGGTGGAACGCGGGGCCGCTATCTAGCACAACTCCGCGCGTCCGGCGTCATGCCTTCAGCGCATGCGTGCCGGCTGCGAAGAGCTCTTCCACCTTGAACGGCTTGGTGATGATGCGCTGCGTCAGCGCGTGGCCGATCAGCGTCTCCAGCACGCGCCGGTTGGGCTCGATTCCGTAGGGCAGCGGATCGCCAGTGATCGCCATCACCTTCTTATGGACCTCGTCTACGGCGGTCGGCTTTTCGATCTGCCCATTTTTGAGGCGGTCGAGATAGACGCGTTTCGATTCGGCGAACGCATCGAACACATCGGCCGCGAGCTTCGGATGCTCCGCGATCAGATCGTCCTTGATGACGACCAGATGATTGATCGGATAGTGGCCACGGCTCTTGAGCGCCGCGAGACCGGCGTCCAGCGCGTTCGGGATCAGCGGCTTGACGTCGGGATGATCGATGTCGACGCCGATGGCGCCGACCAGCTCGCCCGAGACGAGCATGTCGGCCATCTTCTTGCCCTTCTCGATCGGCACCACGTTCGACGGCGGCCGGTATTCGGCGACATGCTCATCGCCCGACAGCACCCAGGTGATCTTGGAAAGATCGACGCCGTGCTCTTCTTGAAGCACGCCGCGCGCCCACACGCCCGTCGTCACCGTGTAGCCGCGGTTGACGCCGACGCGCTTGCCTTCGAGATCCTTGGGCGTCTTGATGCCCGCCTTCGTGTTCACCAGGATCGCGCCGTGGTGGAACGCGCGGACCAGGAAGATCGGCACCGCGGTCATGCGCTTGCCGTGCGCGCGAGCGCAGATATAGGTCGTGATCGCCATCTCGCAGATGTCGAATTCGAGTCCGCGCACCATGCGCCGGAACGCGTCGATCAGCGGATCGACCTCGACAAAATCGAACGTGAACGTCTTGGGTTTGACGGCGCCGTCCTTGAGCGCGCGGTTGTTGCCTTGCGTGCGGGTGACGGACTTGAAGTGAAGGTCGGCCATGGCGGTCTCGGTGGGGTGTCTATGGGCGGGTTGTAAGCCAAAGATCGAGCCGCCGTCGATCCGTTCCTCCGCGGTTGCGGCTACGACCGCAGCGCAGCATGGACGTTCAAATCAGCGGCCGCCGCTGTTGCCGATGACGGCGTCAACGCACTAAAATTCTTGCCCGCCTGTGCGTTGGAGCTGTGGTGGCGTGAATCTGAAATATGTCCTTCTCGTCGGCATTGTCGCGATCGCGGCGCCCTTGATTGCGCTCTGGTCCTATGACGAAGGCGAAACGGTGCTCCAACCGAAGGAGCCGCCGGGAACGCAGATCGTCGTCCAGTGGTTCGACAACAGCCCACCGAACTCGAGCGTGAACGCCGACCCGTTGTTGGATCTCTTATACATGCGCTCCGACGGCCTCTATGTCGTCGACAGCTTCGATCTCGGTGGGGGCACGATGAACGTGTTCCTCTACACCGACGATACCGACAAAGCGGTGCGGCGTGTGGTCGCGCTTTTCGAAGAGGGGCTTTTGCCCCAGGGCATGCGCATCGGCGTTGCCGACACCCAGGGCACCGAACAGAGCACCCGCACCTACCACCCCGTCTATCCGCCCAGCCTTGCAGAGTTCAAATTGTTGTATCCGGGTCAGAACACCTCCCAAATCCACTGAACCCCTCCGGCGCACCCGTTGCCGCCACAGGTCGCAATCGACTACCCTCCCGCGCGAAACGATCACCGCAGAGCGGGAGCTAGGGGATGCGCGAAGGACACGGACGGACGAAGCGGATTTTACGGACAATGGTGCTTGCGGGCCTTCTGGGCGGGGCGCTCATGAGCGTCGCGCAATCGGCGCCGGCGCCGGCGGGAAGCGAGGCACCGCCGAAATTCACCTTCGACGGCGCGTGGCCGAAGCTGCCGCTCCCCAACAAATGGACCTTCGAAGGCATCACCGGCCTCGTCGTCGACAAGGACGACGTGATCTGGGTCCTGCAGCGTCCCAGCGATTACGACATGGATCCGATCTTCCGCATCCCGGAGCGGACCGAGAATTACGCCTCGCTCAATCCGCCGACCGCGAACTGCTGCTTGAAGCCGGAAGGCGTTCTCGCCTTCGACCAGCAGGGCAATCTGCTCAAGCACTGGAACCAGGCGGACAACGTCGCGGGTCATCTGATCCTTGCGGACAACGCCGGCAACATCTGGGTCGGCTCGGACACGATGCGCAAATACGACAAGGACGGCAAAGTGCTCGCGACCATGCCGCGGGTGTACGCGCCCGATCGCGAAGGCGGGCGACTTCCCCGCCGACACGCCGCTGATCGTCGGCCGCGTCGAGGGCGGCTATTTCGATGAAGCCAACCGCGAGATCTATATCACCGACAGCTATCTCCGCGGCCGCGTGCTGGTGTTCGACATGAACACGATGGCGTTCAAGCGCGGGTGGGGCGCCTACGGCAAGCCGCTGAAGGACATCCCGATGGGCGGCCCAGCGCCGAAATACGATCCGAAAGCGCCGCCCGCGAAGGACTTCATCGGCCATCTCACGGTCGCGGTCTCGAACGATGGCTTCGTCTATGCCGCCGACCGGCAGGCCGACCGCATCCAGGTCTATCAGAGAGACGGCAAGTTCGTCCGCGAGTTCACGGTGGCGCCCGAAACGCTCGACCGCGGATCGACCGGCGGCATGGCGTTCTCGCCCGATCAGCGGTTCATCTATGTCTCCGACATCATGAACAACGTGATCTGGATCGTGAACCGCGCCGACGGCCGCACGCTCGGGCATTTCAGCTTCTTCGGCCGCAGCGGCGGCGGACTGCACTGGGTGCACATGGTGGCGACCGATTCGCAAGGGCAACGTCTACACGGGCGAGGTCGACACCGGTAAACGCGTGCAGCGCTTCCTCGTCTCTCGTTAACGAGACGTTCGGCGTATCGGTCGGAACTGAATCGCATCGAGTTCGGCGATCATCTCGTCGGCTCGATCGCAGGGCGCATCGTCAGCGTGGGCGTCTCGCAGCTCCGACACGGCGCCCGCCATCACGATCGCATTGCGGTGGGGATGTCCTTCGCGATCGAGGATACGCACGCTCGGCCACGCGCTCGCCATCGCCGCCGCGACTTGGTCCGGCGCATCGTCCAGATCGTTCTCGACATGGACGTTGACGAAGATGCCGCCGCGGGGCGTGAGCCGCGGACGGACCAGCGCGAAGAACGCCGACGACGTCAGATGGTCCGGCATGAACCCGCCGCGGAACGCGTCGAGCACCACCGCATCGAACGCGCCTTGCTCGGAGAGAAGATACTGGCAGCCGTCCGCCACGCGGCACGTGATGCTTTCGGGAAAGCGGAAATATCGCCGCGCCAGCAGGAACGCATGCGGATCGATGTCGACGACCGTGAGCGTGCAGCCGATGCGCGCGAGCATCGTGGCGAGCGTGCCGCCGCCGCATCCGATCATCAGCACGCTCTTGGCGCGGGCCTGCCGGACGAGACCGAAGATCGCGTGGATATAGCCGACAAGGCTGATTCCGTTCTCGTCGGCTTCGCTCTGGAAGCTGTCGCCCTGGACATAGAGGAGCGAGCCCGTCGACTTTGCGCTTCAGGATCGTGATGGCGCCGAAGCGGGATTTTCGTTCGGCAACGGTGATCATGACGATCTCGCTCGGAGCCTGGAGTATCGGACGTAGGATGGCTAGAGCAGTGTGTGCCCGAGATGTCCAAAGAAATGTTAATCCACGCGCCGGCAGCGGAGATTGACCCAGCGCCCCGCCCGCCGATATGGCTGGGGCACAAATGACATTTCCGCGAACCCGGTCCGGCCGGTTCGCCATTCAGGACATCGACTTGAGCACGACGTCACGCGCACAGGGCGGTCCGGGTGCGCCGCACCAGTCCTTCGCCGCCCTGCGCCATCCAGGCTATCGGATGTACCTGCTCGGCAACGCCTTTGCGATGGCGGCCGACAGCACCGAGCATGTGATCACCTACTGGGTCGCATTCCAGAAGTTCCAGTCGCCCGCGCTCGCGGGCTTTGCGGTGATCTCGCACTGGCTGCCGTTCCTGCTGTTCTCGGCCTATGCGGGGGCGCTCGCCGACCGCGTCGATCCGCGCCGGCTGGTGCAGATCGGCATGGTGCTCTTCATGTTCTGCTCGGTCGCCTGGGCGGTCCTGATCTTCACCGATTCGCTTCAGATGTGGCACGCGGCCGTGCTGCTCGCGATCCATGGCTGCGCCGGCGTCTTCTGGGGCCCGCCGGGCCAGGTGCTGATCCACGACATCGTCGAAGCGCCCCAGCTTCCGAGCGCGGTGCGGCTGATGGCCACGTCGCGCTACATGGGTCTGCTCGCAGGGCCGGCGCTTGGCGCTGCGTTCCTGCTCGCGTTCGGTCCGTTCTATGGCCTCATGATCAATGCCGCGCTCTACGCGCCGCTTCTGCTGTGGCTGTGGAAGGCGCCTTACGGCCCCCGCTTCCGCATCGGCGAGCAACCGCGGCCGCGCACCAATCGCGGCTTCGCCGACATCATCGAGACCGCGCGTGCGATCTCGTCCAATCGCATCATCGTCTCGATGGTGCTCTTGGCCGGCACGGCATCGCTGTTCATCTCCAACGCGTATCAGGCGCAGATGCCGGAGTTCGGCCGCGACCTCGGCCACGGCGATCCCGATGTTTCTTACAGCGCGCTCTTGGGCGCAGATGCCGCGGGCGCATTCACCGCCGGCCTCGTGCTCGAAAGCCGCGGCCTGTTGCAGCCCAACGCGCGCAGCGCTTTCATTCTCGCCATGCTGTGGTGCTGCGCGATTGCAGCCTTTGCGATGTCGACGTCCTATTATTTCGCGCTGGTTATCCTGTTCGCCGCGGGCTTCCTCGAATTGTCATTCTATTCGATGGCGCAGAGCCTCGTTCAGTTGCACGCCCCCGCCCCGATCCGCGGACGCGTCATCGGGCTCTACAGCGTCGCAGCGCTCGGACTGCGCACGTTCAGCGGCATCACGATCGGGATTGCCGGAGGCTTCATCGGCATCCACTGGTCGCTGTCGCTCAGCGCGATCGTCCTGCTCGTGATCCTCGCCGTGCTGTTCGTCGCGCTCGCGCCCCAGCGCGCGACGCCCGAGGGCAGCAGCTCGTAGGGCGTCAACATGCCAAGCGCATGTGATGGCCGGGATCAACCGGCCATCACATCGCGAGACGTCTGAAGCAGCTACACGCCGCTTGCGGGAGTGAAGATCCTGCCCTTTGATCGGCAGCGAGCGCAGGCGCCTGCCGGTGGCGGCGAAGATCGCGTTGGTCACCGCAGGCTGGATCATGGTCGCGCCGGGCTCGCCGACACCGCCCCAGCGCTTGCCGGGCGTGGGCGAGATGTAGACTTCCGTCTTCGGCGCGTCCTTGAGCGTGCACGACCGGGTAGGTGTCGAAATTGCCCTGCTCGACGCGGCCGTCCTTGATCGTGATGTTGCCGAACAGCGCCGCCGAGAGCCCGTAGATCATGCCGCCTTCGAGTTGCGTCTCGACGCCGCGCGGGTTGACGACGACGCCGCAGTCGCACGCGATGACCACGCGGTCGACCTTGACCTCGCCGTTCGTCACCGTGACCTCGGCGATCATGCCGACGAGCGACTTATAGCTCTCGTGCAGGGCGACGCCGCGTCCTTTGCCGGGAGGCATCGGCTTGCCCCAGTCGCCCTTCTCGACCAGCACATCGATGAGCTGCTGGAAGTCGGGGCGGTGCGCCAGCAGCTCGCGCCGCAGCTGCACCGGATCCTTGCCGGTCGCGAGCGCCATCTCGTCGATGAAGCTTTCGATGAAGAACACGTTCTGGAGTGGCCGGGCGCGCGCCACGGGCCGAGCGGCACATGCGTGTTCTTGAGGATGGAGACGACGCGGAAGTTCGGCAGCTTGTAGGCCGTGTTGACCAAGCCTTGGATCGTCTGCGGGTCGATGCCGTTCTGCACGTTGTTCGGGTTTCCGCTGCCCGCTGAGTTGCGCATGTCGAGCGCGACCGGCGTTCCGTCGGCGGCAAATCCCGCCTTGAAGCGGATCGCGGCCTGCGTGCGGTAGCGGCCCTGGCGGATTTCCTCCTCGCGCGTCCAGACGAGCTTCACCGGCTTGCCGACCGCCTTGGAGATGGCAACCGCCTGGAAAACTTCGTCGGGACCCAGCCTGCGGCCGAAACCGCCGCCGGAGAACGTGTTGTGGATGTAGACGTTCTCGGGCGCCATGCCGGAGGCCTGCGCGGCCATCGTCAGCGCGACATCGGCGTTCTGGGTGCCGACCCACACGTCGACGCGATCGGCCTGCACATGCGCGATGGCGTTGAGCGGCTCCATCGGCGCGTGCGCGATGATCGGCACGTCGTAGGTCGCTTCGATCGTCTTGGCGGCACTCGCCATCGCGGTATCGACGTTGCCGTCGTGACGCGCGTCTGCGCCCTGTTGGTCGAGGGCTTCGACATACTCCCTGCGGAACTGTTCGCTGTTGGTGGTGCCGGCCGCGCCGACTTCCCACTCGATCTTCAGCGCATTGAGCGCCTGCTGCGCGCGGAAGTAGCGATCCCCCACGACCGCGACCGCGTTCGGGAGCCTCACCACTTGCAGCCCGCCACGGCGGCCCGCGATCGCGCTTTCGTCGACCGATTTCACCGTGCCGCCGAACACCGGGCGACTTGATGATCGCGGCCCGCACCATGTTCGGCACTTCCAGATCGATGCCGAATTTCGCCGCGCCGTTGATCTTGTGCGGTATGTCCAACCGCGCCAGACGCCGGCCGATGAACTTGTACTGATCGGGCCGCTTGAGCGCCGGTTCCTTCTCGAGCTTGATCGCGGACGCCTCGACGGCGAGCTCGCCGAACCGGAACGTGCGCCCGCTCGACTTGTGCGTGACCTTGCTCATCGCCGCGGCGCATTCGGACGCAGGCACGCTCCAGCGCGCCGCAGCCGCAGCGATCAGGCGCTCGCGCGCGCTCGCGCCGGCCTGCTGAACGATCTGGCCCTGCTCGCGGATCGCGCGGCTGCCGCCGGTGGAGAGCGTCCCGTAAACCTTGTTCTCCCTGAAATTGCGGTTGGCCGATGCGTATTCCGGCTTCACGAACGCCCAATCGCATTCGAGCTCCTCGGCGAGGATCTGCGGGAGCGCGGTGAAGCTTCCTTGCCCCATCTCGGCGCGGCCGTAGCGGATGATCACCGTGTCGTCGGGCTGGATCACGACCCAGGCGTTGATCTCGCCGGGCATGCCGGACGCGTCATCGTTCCACGGGCGCACGGCGCTCAACGTTGCCGCCTCGGCCGGAGTGCCGAAGCCGACGCCGAGCGCAAAGCCGCCGGCGGCGGTGAGCGTGGTGACGACGAACTGGCGACGGGAGAGAGTCTTATCGATCATTGTCATTGTGGTGCCCTCCCCGCTCACGTGCGCATCAAAGCGGCGGCGCGATGGATCGCGCGACGGAGCCGCTCATAGGTGCCGCACCGGCAGATGTTGGTGAGACCCGCGTCGATATCGGCGTCGGTCGGGTTCGGCGTGGTCTTGAGAAAGGCGACCGTCGCCATGATCTGGCCGGACTGGCAGTAACCGCATTGCGGGACCTGTTCGGTCAGCCACGCCTGCTGCACCGGATGCGTGCTGTCGGGCGAGAGCCCCTCGATGGTGGTGATCTCGCGGCCTTCGACGGTCCTCACCGGCACCGCGCAGGAACGCATGGCCTCTCCGTTGACGTGCACGGTGCAGGCGCCGCACTGGGCGATGCCGCAGCCGAATTTCGTTCCGGTCAGCCCGAGCTCCTCGCGCAAGACCCAGAGCAACGGGGTCTCGGGCTCGACATCGATCTGACGCGGAGTCCCATTGACAGTGATGTTGGCCATGATGTGCGTCCTCCCAGCCTTCGGCAGCGGGCCGGCGCACCACCACCGGACCGCTTTTCGATCAATTCAAACTAGCACGGATTGTTCCCCAGCGGGCAGGGAACGCGTTGTATTGGTTTCAGCATCACGCTTGCGCAAGCGCCGGCTATGCGTGGCCTTCGAGGAACGGCTTATTTGCCAGACCGATACGCGATCGAAAGCACTTCGAGCGTCTCCGGTCCCGAAGGCGTGCGGAGTTCGATCACATCACCGACATGTGCTTTCATCAACGCGCGCGCGACGGGCGACAGCCAGCTGATCTTGCCGTTCGCGAGGTCGGCCTCGTCGACGCCGACGATGGTTATCTTGTGCTCGTGTTGTCCTTGCGCACGTATTCGACAGTCGCGCCGAAGAACACCTGATCGCGGTTTTTCTGCCGTGCCGGGTCGACCACTTCGGCGCTTTCGATGCGCTTGGTGAGGTAGCGCACCCGCCCGTCGATTTCGCGCAAGCGCTTCTTGCCGTAGATGTAATCGCCGTTCTCGGAACGGTCGCCATTGCCGGCCGCCCAGGACACGGTCTCCACCACTTTCGGCCGCTCCTCATAGAGCAGCTTGCGGAACTCCTCCTGCAGCGCGGCCATCCCTGCCGGGGTCACATAATTCTTGGCCTGAGCGGGCAAGGGATCGGGTTCCTCGGCCTCGCCGTCCTCGCGGTCGCTTTCCTTGGTGAAGGCCTTGCTCATGGGGAGGCAGCGTACCACGCTCGGGACCTGTGTGACTGCCGGTCCTCGACTTCCAAAAATACAGGCGGAGGGTGTAACCTCCGGCCAAAGCGTCCGGCGGAATCTCACGAGACCTAGGGAGGAGATCTATGCGTTTGCAGTGGCGGAATTTCCTTTTGGTGCTCCCACTTGCGGCGGCGGTTGTGACGCCCGCGATCGGGCAGAGCGAACGCGCTGGCGCCCTCCCGGATTTCTCCGGCATTTGGGCGCATGCGAATCCCGGGTTCGAGCCGCTCAAATCCGGTCCCACGTCGCTCGTCAACCGCGTGCGCCGCCCGAACGGCACCGGCGACATCCTGAACCTCACCGGCGATCACACCAATCCGATTCTGAAGCCCGCGGCGGCGGCGGCCGTGCAAAAACACGCCGAATACCATGCGAAGGACCAGGGCGATCCGAACCCGCGCAACCAGTGCCACCTCGAAGGCCCGCCGTTCGTGTTCACGAATGGCCCGACGCAGATCGTTCAAGGGAAGGACAAGGTCGCGATCCTCTATCAATACAATCATCAGGTCCGCCATGTGCGCATGAACGCGCAGCATCCGGCGAAGGTGACCCCGTCCCCGTACGGCGACTCGGTGGGCCGCTACGAGGGCGACACGCTGGTGATCGACACCGTCGGCATCAAGGTCGGGAAGTATTCCATGGTCGACTGGTACGGCACGCCGCATAGCGAGGCGCTGCACGTGGTCGAGCGTTACAGGATGCTCAGCTACGACGAAGCGAAGGAAGGGTTCGAGCGCGACGCCAAGGAGCACAACGTCCCCGACGGGATGCCGGTCGCGAACGCCAACGGCAAGTATCTGCAGCTCCGCTTCACGGTCGAGGATCCGAACGTCTTCACCATGCCGTGGACCGCGACGATGACGTATCGGAATGTCACCGGTAACAACCCCGACTGGGTGGAATCGGTTTGCGCCGAAAACATCGTGTGGTTCCCGGGGCAGGATTCCGACGTGCCGCAGGCGGCAAGGGCGGATTTCTGATCGGTGAGGCGCACGCACTCGGGGCTGTCATAACAGCCCCAGTTCTTCACGCCGAAGGCTTAAGGCAGGTCCATACCCTTGCGCTTGAGCACGTCCAGCGCCGGCTGCGACCGCAGGAACGTCACCAGGGCGCGAGCGGTTGTCGCGTCCTTCGCCTTGGCGCCGTAAGCGGCGGAATAAGGAATCTGCTTCTGCAACTCCGGCGGCATCTCGGCGATCACATCGACGCCGGCGACGGGGCGCAATTCGGCGACTTGCTGCACGCCGATTTCGGCTTCACCGGACGCGATCGCCGCGCCGACCGGACGGCCCTGCACGACGACGGCCTTGGCTTTGACCGCATCCGTGACGCCGAGTCGCTGGATCACCGTCTGGAAATGCTGGCCGCTGGTGCCCTGGCTGTAGCCGACCGTCTTCGCCGCCAGCAGAGCGGCTTTGAGCTTGTCGGGTGTGCTCACGTCCGGCCTCGGCGCACCGGCCTTCACCGCGATGCCCACTTTCGAGATCATCAGCAGCGTCTTGCCGTTGCTCGCAACATCGCCGGCCGCCGCCAGCTCTTCGACGATTTCGGCGTTCGTGATGACGAGATCGGCGCCTCTTCTTGAGGTCCTCGGCAACCGCCGGTCCGGCCTTGAAGCTGATCGTGACCTTGTTGCCGGTGGCCTTTTCGAACATCGGCATCAGCGTGCCCAGAACGTCCGGCAGCGGGCCGCCACTCGCAACCACGGTGATTTCAGCCGCGTGCGCGCCGGCGACGAGCGCGCTCAAGCAGCCTGCCAGCGTGACGGCGATGAGTTTCGACCAAGCCTTCATGACGATCTCCCTCGACGACGGTTTGTAAGCGGCTAGTTCCGAGCGAGATACGCCTTCGCTTCGACAAGATCAGGCCTGTTCGCGTCCTTGTCAGGCGCCAGCGCGATCAGTGCACCGTAATGGCGTTTTGCGTCCTCTGTTAAGTCTCGGGCGCGCGCGGAGCGAGCAGCACCCGCCAAAGTGCGAAACCGCTTGGGTGCGGTCTTCAGCGAGGCATCGAATGCGGTCAGCGCCTCGTCGTGCATGCCGAGCGTTTCGTAGAGCTCACCGAGCAGCTCGCGCATCGGCAGGAGCTTGTTTTCCATCGCGATGTTCTTTTGCGACGCATCGTCGAGATCGGAAGCCTCCACCATGGCCGCGATCGCCTCGTCTTTGCGATTCTCCGAAAGCAGTATCCATGCCGTGGCCGCGCGAATCTGTATGCGGCTCTGTCCCGACCAATACTCGTCGCCCGCTGCGGTGAGCCGCTGCTCTAGGGTCTCGAGTTCGCCAAGCTCGGCGCGCGCGTCTTCTGTCCGTCCGGCCCGCGCTGCGCCAATCGTACGCGCGAAGCGGGAAATGGATTGCGCGGGCAAATGCCGGCTTTCGCGAACCGTGAGTTGAGCCGCATCCTCCCATTGGCTTCGTTCGAGCGCATAGCGCGCCGGTATCGCCGCAAGCGCCGTGTCGAACGTCAGTGAAGCTTCCGGAGGGCTCGTGACTGTCGCGGCGTCCTCGACGACCTGTTTCGCGGAACCGTCGTCGCCGAGCTGCAGATAGGCGTAGGCGCGGAAGTCCATCCCATGCGGGCCCCGCGGCGCGGGGGTTCCAGGTGCGTTCTTTGCCGCATTTTCCCTCGCGGCGGCCTCGGAGGCGATATTGGACTTGATCGATTCGTCCCACATGCCGAGCATCGAATAGATGTGCGAGGGCATATGCAGCGCATGAGGCGCGCCCGAAGCGATCTGTCCGTACAGATTCGCCGTCGGAACGCACAGCGCGGCAAGCGCCGCATAGTCATAACTGTGGATGATGTAGTGCGCGAGGCCCGGGTGGTTGGGCTGCTTCGCCGTTTCCTCGGTGAGGATCGCGGCGGCCTTGCGCTGCTTCGTCAGCTCCTTGTCGTTGAGATCGACCGCCTCGTTCAAGGCGAGCGCGTAGAAGACCCTCGCTTCGGGATCGTCCGGGTATTGTTCGGACACGCGCTGCATCGCCTGTTCGTACAATCCGACGCGCGTCTTGTGATCGACGGTGTCGTAATCCTTGTAGTAGATCTCCATCGCCTCCAGATACGCGGCCTCGCGCGGCGTCTTCGTCGCCGCAGCCTTGCCTTGTTGGATGGCGTCCCAGGCCGCCTTCATGTTCGCCGCCGGGAACGGAGGGACCAGCGGATTGGGCCGCTGACTGATCGCGAGGCCCCAGTAGGCCATCGCGCAACTGGGATCCTCCGCGATGATCGCTTGGAAGGCTTTGACGGTTTCGGGATAGAAGAAATTGTGCACCAGGCTCACGGCATGGTCGAACTTCTCCTGGACCGCTGGGCAGGAGATCGGAAAATGCACCGTGCCAAGACGAGTGTCGCCGGCAGAGGGACGCTCGGTCAGGAGAAGGAAGGCGCCCGCAACCAGGGACACGCCGACAGAAGCCGCAATGACGGCCGTGGAGCTCCGAAGCTTCATGATGTTTGATCCTGGATGGCTGCCTGACGATAGCACGAGTGCCGACCTGAGACACTCTCGCTAGGCTCGACGCTGAATGCCGCGCAATCTCGCCGACGGCGCGCGCATCGTGGCGCCCATCGTGTAACGCCTTCAAGGATGGCCGCGCAGGCCGTCGAGATGTGGCCGTCGTTCGAGGATCGCGTACGGACCTTGGTCAGTCGAGCACCTTCGCGGCGCAGCGCTTCGATCAGCTCCGAATGGGTGATCTGTTCGCGCGCGAGCACGTCCTTGCAGACATTGCCGTTGCGCACGAGGATTTTTGGCTTTCCTTCGAAGAACGCGCTCCACGCTCTTGCTGCGCGAAGCGACGTAGCCGACGATCTGGTTCGTGCCGAACAAGCGCAGCTCGCCGCGATCACGCCCGCCGTCACCGAGTTGTCGCCCGCGGTGAGCGCACCCTGCACGCACTCGCTCAGGATCAGCAGCACGACGAGATCGAACGGCGCCAGCTCGCCCGACATGCTTCTTTCCGACGATCCTGAGCAGCAGGAAGATCGCGGCATAGACCAGGACCGCCCGTACGATCAGCTCGGGAACCCCGATCGAGAGCGTGAACATGTCGGCCTCTTTGCTTTAGGTGTTGCGCGCAAAGATAAGCTCGAGGCCGCACGCCGGTTCCGCCTCCGCGCCGGCCGGATTACCGGGGCCGCGAAAGCGTCTATGATGGCGAAAACGGAGGACATTGAGATGAAGGTCACGCGCTCTTTCGTCACGCATGGATTGGTTGCGGTTCTTGCCGCCGGTTTGTCGGCGCTTCTGACATCCGGCGCGATGAATTTCGGCGCCGCTTCGGCGCAACCGGCCCCGGCCGGCACGGTCCCGCTCCTCACTCAGGCGTTGCCCGATCTGCCGGGCCGCGAAGTGCGCATGCTGCTGCTGGACCGCGTTCCCGGCAACGCGAGTCCGGCGCATCGCCATCCCGGCCATCACACGTTCGGCTATGTGATCGAAGGAACCTACGAGCTCGGCACCAACGGCCGAGCCGACGCGCATGCTCAAAGCCGGCGACACGTTCTACGAGCCGCCGGACGCGCTGCACTCCGTGTCGCGCAACGCCGGCAACACGCAGATGAAGATCGTCGTCTTCATGGTCGCCGATCAGAGCAAGCCCAGCACGGTGAACGCGCAGTAGCTCTGCGTATCAGCCGGGCGGGATTTTCATCATCAAGTCGGCGGCCAGCTCGTCGGGCCGGATTCCCGGCGAGTAGTAGGCGACGAATTTTCCCTCCGGGCTCATCAGATAGACGTTGCCCGTGTGATCGACGGAGTAGTCCTCGGCGCCGCCGAACCGTCCGTCCAGGTGCGCGCGGTAATAGACTTCGTACGCGTCGGCCGCTTTTTCGATCTCTTCGTCGGTTCCCGTCAGGCCGACGAAGTTGGGCCCGAACGCCGACATATAGGCCTTCAGCCGCTCCGGCGTATCCCGCTTCGGATCGACGGAAACGAGAATCGGCACGATCTGGTTCGCACGCTCGCCGATCTTGCCGAGCGCCTCGGCTTCCACCGCGAGCGTCGTCGGGCAGACATCCGGACAATGGGTGTAGCCGAAGAAGATCAGCATGTACTTTCCGCGGAAATCCATGTCCGTGCGGCGCATGCCGTTTTGATCGGTGAGCGAGAACGGACCGCCGAACTCGACCGGCTCGGCCGGTTGAGAGGCATCCTCCGTCACCGTCGTCACCGTAGCGCTTTGCTGGCGCAGATCGCCCAGCCGCCAAAGCGCGCCCGCGGCCAGAAGGCCGACAAGAGCGAAAACCGGCAGAACGATCAGGGGAAGGCGTTTCATTCGATATTCCCCAGACGACGATGGATCACCGCGAACGATAGCATGGGGGAGCGGCCTAGCAGCACTCGCAAGCGAAGTCGTCCGGGACGATCAGCTCGCTCTTCATCCAGGCGAACGGCAGGTCGTCGAGCGCGACCTTGGCCACCGGCTTGAACAGCTTGAAGTGGTGCCGCTTGTCGTTCTCCCAGAAGGCGATGACCGTCTCCAGCGGCGGACAGCCGGGAAGCCGGCACTCGAGCTCGGAGACGAGGATCGCCGCCTCGGGGGCGAGCTTGAAACGCTCGCGCGTCCACACCCGCACCCGCTCGAGCGCTTCCGGGTCGCCGCGCCCCTTCTTGGTAAAGGGATCGTCATCGACGGCGGCAGAGGGAGGCGACAACCATCCGGCGAGCGCGCGCTCGTAGTCGTTGTCCGGAGGGGTCGAGTTCATCGCAACGTGCCGTGAAGCTTCGCCAATTTCCACGTTCCATCCCTATATCATAGACGGTGAAAACCCTTTCAACGCCGTGCGCCAAGCGCCCAACAAAACCGCTTCTTCCTTGAGAGTTTACAGGGGCTTGGACGGGCGCTAGACAATCCGCAACCGAGACATTCAGGAGGTTTGAGCAGTGGCACAGAAGGTACCCGCAGCCGTCAAGATGGGCCCGAACGAGACGGTCTATCGCGAATTCGACATGCCCGAGATCGATGACGAATCCGCCCTCATCAAGGTGGAGATCGCCGGCATCTGCGGCAGCGACGTGAAGAACTACGCCAAGAAGATCGAAAACGTGATCATGGGCCACGAGAACGTCGGCGTGATCGCAAAGGCCGGCCGCAAATGGCTCGCGCGCAAGGGCGTCAAAGAGGGCGACCGGGTCCTGCTGGAGCATTACCTCCCAGACATGACGTGCGAATGGTGCCATCAGGGCGAATACCGCCACTGCGAGGCGACCGACTGGCACACCAACCCGAACGCCATCCGCTACGGCTACACCTCGGCCGATCACGCGCCGCATCTCTGGGGCGGCTTCGCGCACTATCTCTTCGCGCCGTGGAACGCGGTCGTGCACAAGGTGCCGGACAACGTCTCCGCCGAGCTTGCCGGCATCGCGACCCCGCTCGCCAACGGCATCCAGTGGGCGCTCTTCGAAGCGGGCATCGGTTACGGCGCGGTCGTGCTGATCCAGGGCCCCGGCCAGCAGGGTCTTGCCCAGATCGTCTCCTGCAAGCAGGCGGGCGCGGACTGCATCATCATCACCGGCACGACCAAGGACAAAAAGCGCTTGGACGTCGCCAAGCTGCTGGGTGCGGACTACACGATCGACGTGCAGGCGGAAGATCCGCTGGCACGGATCAAGGAGATCACCGGCGGAAAGGGCGTCGACGTCTCGATCGACTGCACCGCCGGCGCGGGCACGGCCCCGATGCTGCTCGGCATCTCAGCGCTCAAGCGCAAGGCGGGCATCCTGGTCATCCAGGGCAACGAGATGCCCAACTTCCCGGACTTCCCGATCTATCGGGTGACCCAGAAATACGCGACGCTGAAGAGCGCGCGCGGCCACTCCTACAAGGCGTGCGAGCTCGCGCTGAAGCAGCTCGCCTCGCACCGCTTCCCGCTCGAGAAGGCGATCACCCACACCTTCGGTCTCAGCCAGGTCGACTGGGCGTTGAAGACGGTCGGCGGCAAGGGCGAGCCCGACGTGATCCACGTCTCGGTCGACCCCTGGAAGTGATTGTCGTTGTCCGGCAAGGGGTTGCCCGCGCATCAAAAAATTCGAGCAACCGGACTATTGAAAGTGGCAATTACCCTTCACTTTCAATAGCTTGTGCCGGAAGAACGGAGGCGGTCGAACGGGACGGCGGATGAGCGCGAAGTCCACTCTAGCGGCCGTGATGACGAGCCCGCGCCAGACGGAATTGCGCGAGCTTCCGCTGCCGGAGATTCCGCCCGACGCGGGGCTGTTGCGCGTGGCCGCGACCGGGATCTGCGGCAGCGACTGGGGCAAGTATCTCAGCACCCAGTTCTGCCCGTGCATCCTCGGCCACGAGATCGTCGGCCATGTCGAGAAGCTCGGCGATGTCGCCCGCGCCCGCTGGGGCGTGAAGGAAGGCGACTATGTCGCGCTGGAAGAGTACCTGCCCTGCGGCCACTGCGAGTATTGCCGCACGGGCGAGTACCGCTCCTGCCTCGAGACCGACCACTTCAATCCGGAGGGCGTGCGCTACGGCTCCACGCCGTTGCGGGTGGCGCCGTCGCTCTATGGCGGCTACAGCCAGTATCTCTACATGCACCCGCGCACGGTGCTGCACCCCCTGCCCTCGCACATCCCGCCGCACATCGCGGCCATGGCGCTTCCCTTGGGCAACGGCTTCCAGTGGGCGTTCCTGGACGGCGGCATCGGTCCGGGGAAGACCATCGTGGTGCTCGGCCCCGGCCAGCAGGGTCTCGGCTGTGTCGTGGCGGCGAAGGTGGCCGGCGCCGACAACATCGTGGTGGTCGGTCTCGCGCGCGACGCGAGCCGGTTCGAGACCGCACGCAAGCTCGGCGCGACACACACGCTCGCCATCGACGAAGAGGATGTCTTGACGCAGGATCAAAGACATCACCGGCGGCAGCATGGCTGACTTGGTCATCGAGGTGACGAGCGCGGGGCCCGAGATCATCAATGGCGGCCTGTCGCTCTTGAAGAAGCGCGGACAGATGCTGTGCACGGCCTGGAAGAAGTCGGCGGTCCCGCTCGATATCGACCGGTTGATCCGCTACCAGGCGAACTTGCGCGGCGTGCGCGGCCATTCCTATGAATCGGTCGAGCTTGCCATCAACACCATGAAGTCCGAAACATTCCCGCTGGACCTGATCTCGACCCACGTCGTCGGCCTCAACGAGGTCGACCGGGCGTTGAAGATCGTCGGCGGTGAAGGACAAGAGAAATCCATCCACATCACAGTCGAGCCTTGGAAGTAGGAGAGTGGCCGCATGCTGACGGTCGAAGAAAATGAACGTTTGACGAGGATCGGGCCGGGAACGCCCATGGGCAAATACATGCGGCGCTTCTGGTGGCCGCTGTGTCTGTCGACGGAGTTGCCGGAGCGCGACGGCTCGCCGTTGCGCGTGCGCATTCTCGGCGAGGACCTGATCGCGTTCCGCGACACGAATGGCGATGTCGGCCTCATCGATGCGTTCTGTCCGCATCGCCGCGCGCCGCTGTTCTTCGCCCGCAACGAGGAATGCGGCCTCCGCTGCGTCTATCACGGCTGGAAGTTCGACCGTCACGGCGATTGCGTCGACATGCCGTCCGAGCCCGCGGGCACGACGCTTCAGGCCAAGGTGAAGATCCTCGCCTATCCGACCGTCGAAAAGGGCGGCGTCGTCTGGTGCTACATGGGGCCGAAGGAGATTCAGGCCGAAGCGCCCGATTTCGAGTGGACGCGCGCGCCCGCGACGCATCGCTACGTGTCGAAGACGTTCGAGAACTGCAATTGGCTGCAAGCCGTCGAAGGCGGTCTCGACACGACGCACTCCTCCTTCGCGCACTACAACAAGCTCGGCGACCGCGCCAATCTGCGCCAGCACGACCGCGCGCCTCAGCTCGAAGTCGAACGCACGGATTACGGCTATTACTATGTGTCGACGCGCAACGTGGACACCGGCAAGTACTACCGCGTCTATCACTACGTGATGCCGGCGCAGCAATTGCGCGCGAGCATCATCGGCTACGAGGGCGTGCGCAACACTCCGGCGCGGCTCGACGGTCACATCTGGGTGCCGATCGATGACTTCACGACGCATGTCTACAACATCATGTGCGCGCCTCATCCCGAGGACGAGCTGACGCCGGACGCGGTCGAGAAACGCGAGAAGGCGGCCGGTCGCGGCAAGGATGACAGCATCCCCGGCACGTTCCGCCTGAAGCGCAACCAGTCGAACGACTATCTGATCGACCGGCAGATGCAGAAGACGCAGAACTTCACCGGCATCGTCGGCGTCAACACGCAGGACTTCGCGCTGCAGGAAGGCATGGGCCCGATCTGCGACCGCTCGAAGGAGTTCCTCGGCACCTCCGACAAGGCGATCGTCGCGCTGCGGCGCTTGCTGCTCGATGCGGTCGGAACGAACGAGAAGGGCGGCACGCTGCGCGCGCTCGATCCCAAGACCTATCGCAACGTGCGCGCCTATGACCGCGTCGTGACGTCCGGCGAGCACTGGAAGACTGCGATGGCGAAGGATCTGGTGGCGATATGGTGAGTTTCGTTCCCGATGCCGCTCATCCGGGACGCTCGGTGCTCGAGCTGTCGATCGCGCTGTCGGACAATCCGCGCACGCGCCCGATCATCGAGGGACGCGTGTCGCCCGAAGCGATCCGGCTCGTGCCGACGACGATCCACCCGTCGGAGATGTTCTGGCGCCAGCTCCGCTTCGGCGATTTCGACGTCTCCGAGATGTCGCTGTCGACGCTCACGATCCTGACGTCGCAGGGCAATCGCGATTGGGTCGGGCTTCCGATCTACACGATGCGGAAATTCTTCCACACCGAGATCGTCTACCACAAAGACTCCGGCATCAACGTGCCGGCCGATCTGAAGGGCAAGCGCGTCGGCGTGCCGGAATATCAGCAGACGGCGGCGATCTGGACCCGCGGCGTGCTCCAGCACGAGTTCGGCGTGAAAGCGTCCGACATGACCTGGTTCATGGAGCGCAACGACGACCGCAGCCACGGCCATTCGACCGGGTTCAAAGCGCCGCCCGGCGTCAGCGTTTCGCCCGCGCCGCTCAATTCCAATCTCGGCGAGATGCTGCTGAAGCGCGAGATCGACGCGATCGTGCATTACATCGCGAACAACAATCTGGTGGACAGGAGCCGTGTCGACGTCACCGCCGATCCGAACATCCGTTTCCTGTTTCCGGATCGCGAGGCGGAATCGGCCCGCTATTTCAAGAAGACCGGCATCTACCCGATCAACCACATCATGGTGGTGAAGCGGAGCGTCTACGAGCAGCACCCGTGGATCGCGCTCAATCTCTACTCCGCGTTCCTCAATGCGATGGATCAGGTGCGCAAGGACGCGCTCCCCTGGCTCGCACCGTATTACGACACCGGCCTCGTCGACCGCGACGTGAAGCGCGTGATCGCGAAGACGCCGATGCCCTATGGGCTGAAGGCGGCGCGTCACGTGCTCGAAACGGTCACGCAGTATGTCCACGAGCAGGGCCTCTGCGAACGCCGCGTGGCGCTGGAAGAAATCTTCGCCCCCAACACCTTGGATCTCTAGCCGGCACGAAGATTTGACTGCCCGCAGACCCCTGCTGTCGCACCGCAGCACGATAACTCCGCTTCTGAGGGACTGCGCCTGCTGCTAGACTTCGCGTCCAACGAATCCTGGAGGAGACAACAATGAAAACCAGCCGCCTTCTGCTCGCCTTCGCCGCGTGCGTGTTCGCGTCATCCGGTGCAGTGGTGCTGCACGCCGCCCAGAACGTTTCGCCGGCTGTCACGGCTGCGGTGAACGATCCCGCGCGACCGCAAGCGGACAAGGACCGCGACGGGATGCGGCGGCCAGCGGCCATGTTGGCCGCGTCGGGCATCAAGGGCGGCGATAAGGTGATCGAGCTCGCGCCGGGCGGCGGCTATGTGACGCGGCTTCTCAGCAAGCTCGTCGGCCCGACCGGAAAGGTCTACGCGGCGAATTTGCCGACCTTCAACGAGAAGATGAAGAGCGGCCCGCTCAATGTGACGGGCAATCCGACCTACAACAACGTGGCCATCATCGAGATGCCCTATTCCGAGCTGAAGGCGCCCGGAGCCCGTCGATGTCGTGTGGACGTCGGAGAACTATCACGACTTCAAGAACATGGGGCAGTTCCGCACCGACACGAACGCGATGAACCGCGCGGTGTTAGCCGCGCTGAAACCGGGCGGCCGCTACATCGTCACCGATTTCACCACGCAGCCGGGACAGGGCCTCACACAGACGCAGATGCTGCACCGGATCGATCCCGAGATCATCCGCATGGAAGTGCTCGCGGCCGGGTTCATGCTGGAACGCACAAGCGACGCGCTCGCGCATCCGGAGGATCCCAAGACGGCGCGACAGGACCAGAACTCGGATCAGGTCTATTTCATCTTCCGCAAACCGGGCTGACGCGCGGCGTTACTCGTCCGATTTGAAGCCGGCGTGGCGGAGCCAATACTGCCACGCCCGGTCATAGCCTTCGCCCGGCCGCCCGCGGTTCTGCCGCGTCCTGATCTTCTCGACCTCGCCCGGTGTGAGGAATGTCACCGGACCGAAGGCCTGCGCCTTGAGCTGCAGGTTCGCGTTGATCTCGAGATGCACGGCGGCATAGACCGCCTCGCGCAACGAGCCGCCGACGACCGTCGAGCCGTGGCCGCGCATCAGCACCGACGTGCGCGGACCGAGCACGCGCGCGAGATCGCGCCCCTGCGCCATGTCGGCGACCAGAAGATCGGTGTCGCCGAAATTGTGCTGCGGGTCCCACACCGGCACGTCGGCTCCGATCGTGGCGCAGACATGCATGATGGGGCGGAGCTTCTCGCCGATGACGCTGAACGGCACGACGCTGTAGCTGTGGCTGTGCACGACCGCCTGCACGTCCGGCCGGGCTTCGTAGATCGCGCCATGGATGAAACGCTCGAGATAGGGCTTGCCGTTCCCGGCCGCCGTCGAACCGTCGAGGTTGAACTGCATGATGTCGGATGCCTCGATCAGCTCGGGCGCGCGGCCGCGCGACAGCAGGAATTTCGACGGATCGCCGGGATGGCGCACGCTGACATGGCCGAAGGCATCGCAGACCTTTTCCGCGGACAGTATGCGGTTCGCGATGACCAGCTCCTCGATGAGCGTTTTCAAATCTGCCATGACCCCACCGTCCAAATGCGTTTCCGTCGCGGCGACCATACTGGATCGCACTTGTCCACGCATGGTCTTTCGGGTGACCTAAAAGTAGGATCGTTTGGTGGACCAAATGGACACCATCGAGAGCGGATTTGCACGCAGCGCGTGCTCTCGAATCGGCCGGCCGCGCGGCGGAGGCGACCGACCTGCTGCGCCGCGCCGCCGCAAGCGGCAACGTTGCCGCCCTTGCTGCACTCGGCAAGCATCTCCTGATCCATCGGCCCGACTGCGCAGGCGAGGGACTGAACGCGCTGAGCGCGGCAGCGCAAGGCGGCAATGGGGAGTCCGCGCATCTGTTGGCGGTGTTCATCGCCGAAGGCGTGGGCTTTCCGCAGAGTTGGCAAGCCGCTTTTGCGAGCGCTCCAGCACGCCGCCGAGCTCAAGTGGCTACCCGCGCAACGCGAGATCGAGTTCCTCATCCGCGAATTCGGAAGGACGGGACTACAGGACCTCGACCTTTCGCGGTGGCTTCAGGCGCCGCCCGCGCATCTGCTTTCGCCGGCGCCGCGCATTTTCGCCGTCAAGAATTTCGCCTCGCCCAGGATGTGCGATCGGCTGATCGAGCTTGCACGACCGCGATTGAAGGCCGCCCAAACGTTTGATCCGGAGACGGGAGCGGGTCAGTACGAAAGCAGCCGCAACAACAGCGACTGCCATCTCATCCTTCCCTACAGCGATCTCGTTCTTGCTCTGGTGCGCGCACGCATCGCCGCGCTCATTCAGATGCCCCCGCCGTTCTTCGAACCACCGACGATGCTTCACTACAAGCCGGGCGAAACGTTCTCGCCGCATTACGACTTTCTGGACGATACGAAGCCGGGACTTTCGAAAGAGATCGCCCAGAACGGCCAGCGCGTTCTGACGTTCCTGCTCTATCTCAACGAAGGGTTCGAAGGCGGCGAGACGGAATTTCCGCTCGTCGGCGTGCGCTACAAGGGCAACAAGGGCGACGCTCTTTGTTTCTGGAACGTGATGCAAGATGGCTCGCCCGATCGGCGGGCCCTGCATGCGGGATTGCCGCCGACCCGCGGCGAGAAGTGGCTGCTCTCGCAATGGGTCCGCAATACTGCGATGTGATGGCGGCTACAGAATAAAGCTGACGGAGCCGAGCGATCCCAGCTCGTGCGCATCGATGATGACGCGGCGTTCCTTGATGAGCAGCCCGTTGCCGTCACGCTTCAGCACGTGGCGATACGAGCCGACATATTCGCGGATGCGTTCATAGCGCCGGTAGCGGTAGCAGACGAAGTTCGCCGCCGACCATCACGAGGTCGCCGTCCGTGCCGGTGATGCGCACATTGCCGATCATCCGTCGCGTGCGCGAATGCGGATATTCGGCGTGGCATTCGGGACTCATCAGGCGCTTGATGCGCTCGCGGATGCGCACGATGTCGTCGGCCAGGATGAACAGCGTCGTCTTCGGATCGCCTTCGGGATGATCGTTGGGCGGCACGTGATAGCACGCGTCCGGCGTCAGCATCGTGAGCCACTCTTCGAGCTTCCACTCGTCGAGCAGTGCGGCTTCGCGATAGAGGAAGTCTTCGACCTCTGCGCGCGTGACCGGGGCCGCCATCACGCCGCCTCCATCATCTTGTTCCACTTGCGCCAGAAGATGCGCAAATGATGCTCGTCGCTGTTGAGCTGATCGCCTTCGCGCCCCATGCCGCGCGACATCTCGGTCCAGCGATCGTCCTGCCAGTTGGCGAGACCCTGCTGCACCAGTTCGAGGGCTTCGACGTCATCGGGCGTGGCAAACCCGCCGGGCCCGTAGAACGTGAGGAACGCATCGAGCCTGCGCGCGCGCGCAGCCTCGCTTTCCTCGACCGGACCGAGCGCCCAGGCGGTCACGTGCATCTTGCCGGGTCCATCGGGAAAGAACGTGCGCACCGTCACGGACGAGCCGTCATTGAGCACGAGGTTGGGGAAGATGATCAGATTGCGGTTGGTGTCGCAGACGCGCTTGGCGCGCTCGGGACCGAGACGAGCGACCAGCTCCGCGCGGATCGCCTCCATCTCGGGCTTCGCCTCTTCGCCGTAGATCGGAATCCATGCGGCGACGGGCCGGCCACGGAAATTGACGTTGTCGGTGGTGAAGTGGCCGTTGCCGAGATCGACGGCGAGCCCGTGCGTGGGAAGAACCATGCCTTCCTTGGGCCGTTCGATCTTCACGCCCGAATTGGCCATGTAGTTGAGCCAGGTCGAGTGCGTGCTCGGCAGGTGATAATCGTCGACGCTGTTCTCGACCATCAGCTTCCAGTTGGCGGCGACGTCGTATTCCTGCGCGCCGGCCACGATCTCCATGTTCCCCGACGGCGATTGATCGATGATCAGATCGATGTAATCGGTCGCGCGGCCGAGATAGTCGCGTAAGGCGGGCGCATCGGCGGAGAGGTTGAGGAACCAGAAGTCGCGATACTGCTCGAAGCGCGCGGGGCTTCGGAGCCCGAGGTCCTTCTTGTCGAACTCGCCGCGATAGGCTTCGGAGCCCGGAACGCCCGCGAGCACGCCGTCGTTGCGATAGGTCCAGCCGTGATAGACGCAACGGAAGCTGCGCCGCGTGCCGGCGCGCTCGGTGCAGACCATCGCGCCGCGATGGCGGCAGGTGTTGAAGAAGCACTGGATGTCACCCCTGCCGTCGCGGACGAAGATCACCGGACGGCCGGCCACTTTGCGGGTCACGAACTCGTTCGGCTTCTTCAGCTCGGACGAGTGGCCGACATAGATCCAGCTCTTGGAGAAGATACGTGTCATCTCGTCCGCGAGCACGGACTGCGAGACAAGCGCTTCGCGATCGAGCAGGAAGCGCTGCTTGACCGGGTCATCGACGATGTAGCTTCGAGCCATGGACTGCCTCCCGCGGCGGGCACGCGAGTCCAGATAGACCCTGCCGCGTTTTGGTGTCAAATCTCACAATATAGGATTACTACTCCGCGGTGGCCTGCAGCTGCGATGTGCTGACGATGCGCGCGCAAAACATCACGCGCTCGGCAATCCGCTCGGCTTCGCTTGGGGGGATCTTGGTCCGGCCGAGCGTCAGGCTGAGACTGCCGAGGATGCGGCCCCGGCTGTCGAAGACAGGGGCTGCGATGCCCGTCACGCCGCGCGTGACCTGGCTCTCGGTCAGGTCCCACCCGCGGCGGCGCATCTCTTTGAGCTCCGGCCGCAGCTCGGCGAGCGAGATGCCGTCCGCCTTGTCCTGCTGATGGAGCCGTTCGATCACGCGCGGCGGCAGGTAGGCGAGGATGATGCGCGAGGCGGCGCCACGGAACAGCGGCCGCGCCAGCCCGCGTTCATACGTGCTCGCGAACGACGTGGCGCCGCGCTCCTGGTGCACGCACAACACCGTGTCGCGATAGCGCCGGCACAGAAGCGCGATGCCGGGAATCGCAGCGACGAGCTCGCTCATCACCGGGCGGCTCGCGATGATCAGGGGATCGCGGTTGCGCATTCTGAAGTCGAGCTCGGCGATGCGCGGCCCGAGTGCAAACCCGACCCCTGGAAACGAGGTGATGAGTCCCGCCTCGGACAGCGTCTTGAGGTAGCGATAGAGCGTCGACCGCGTCAGCTCGAGGCGCGCCATCAGGTCATCCGGCAAGACGGGGTTCTCGCTCGCCTCGATGAGGTCGACGACCTGAAGCATCCGTTCGAGGCTGTTGGTGCTCTCCATAGTCCCATATTATAGGACTTCTGGCAGAAATCGGTCCAGAGCCGCCCTGGAAGCGCCGGTAGCGCGCGCCCCAGGCCGGTGGTATGGGCGTCCCACAAACACATTTCGGAGACAGACGATGCACGACACCGTGACCGGCACGCATTGGCACGAACCGAAGGCGGGCGAGAACGCAGGCCTCGGCACCTTCAAGCGGCCAAAGCTGCCCTATGACCGCTTCATGGACGAGGAAGGCATCCCCTGCTACCGCGACATCGGCGTGAGGCGCGTGCAGGATCTGCCGCTCGCCGACTGGAAGCGGCTCGGGCGGACGCGGCAGCTTCGTTCAGCTCTTCGGCACCGAAGGCCTGTGGGGCATGTATGTGGTCGAACTGCCCGGCGCCGGCGCGCTGAACACCGAGCGTCATCTCTACGAGAAGGTCTGCTTCGTCGTCGAAGGCCGCGGCTCGACCGAGGTCTGGCAGGAAGGCCAGACGAAGCGGCATGTGTTCGAATGGCAGAAGGGCTCGATCTTCTCCGTTCCGCTCAACTGCTATCACCGCATCATCAACGCGTCGTCGGCGCGCGCGCTCATCATCTGCGGCACGACCGCGCCGAACATGATGAACCTCCTCGACAACCGCGAGTTCATCTTCAACTGTCCGCACAAATTCGCCGACCGCTTCTCGGGCGCGGCGGACTACTTCAAGCCGAACGACGATCTCGAGCCCGATCCGGTGCGCGGCCTCGCCATGCGGCGGACGAATTTCATCCCGGACATCATCAACGCGGAACTGCCGCTCGATAACCGCCGCTCGCCGGGCTATCGCCGCATGGAGCCGAGCATGGCGGGCAACCGGTTCTATTTCTGGATCGGCCATCACGAGACAGGGCGCTATTCGAAAGCGCACAAGCACGCCTCGGCCGCGGTGCTGATCTGCATCAAGGGCGCGGGCTACACCTACACGTGGCCGGCGACGCTCGGCACGCAGCCGTGGAAAGACGGGCACCAGGACAAGATCAAGCGCCAGGACTACGAGTTCGGCGGCATGGTGTCGGCAGCACCCATGAGCGGCGACTGGTTCCATCAGCATTTCGGCATCAGCAAGGGCGGGCTTCGCGTCTCCGCCTGGCACGGGCCGAACAATCAGCGCTCGCGCAAGCCTGGCGTGCCCGGCGAAGTGCAGCTCGATTTCGGCGCGATCGATCTGAAGAAGGGCGGCAGCGCCATCCCCTATCACGAGGAAGATCCCGCGATCCGCGCCGAGTTCGCCGAGACGCTGAAGAAACATGGCGTCGAGAACCGGATGCTGCCGGAGTTCTACACCGGCGATGCCGGTGACGCGGTCGGCAATGTGATGTAGCCGTGCACGACGTCACCAACGCGCATTGGCATGAACCGAAGGCCGGCGAAAACGCCGGCCTCGGCACATTCAAACGGCCGAAGCTGCCGTATGACCGCTTCATGGAGGCCGAGGGCGTGCCGTGCTATCGCGGCATCGGCTGCGCGCGCGTGCACGATCTTCCGATGGCGGCGTGGAAACGGCTCGGCGGGCGCGGCTCCTACATCCAGCTCTACGGCACCGAAGGGCTGTGGGGGATGTATGTCGTCGAGGTGCCGGGCGCCGGCGCGCTCAATGTCGAACGGCATCTCTACGAGAAGATCGTGTTCGTGGTCGAAGGCCGCGGCTCGACCGAGGTCTGGCAGGAAGGCCAGAAGAAGCGCCACGTCTTCGAATGGAGCAAGGGCTCGCTGTTCACGATTCCGCTGAACGCGTTCCACCGCATCGTGAATGCGTCGAGCACGCCCGCGCTGCTGTTGTGCGGCACGTCGGCGCCGAACGTGCTGAACCTGATCGACAACGCGGACTTCGTGTTCAATTGCCCGCATGCGTTCGCGGATCGGTTCTCGGGCGCGGAGGATTTCTTCAAGCCGAACGACGACATCGAGCCCGATCCGGTGCGCGGGCTTGCGATGAGCCGGACGAATTTCATCCCCGACATCATCAACTCGGAACTGCCGCTGGATAACCGCCGCTCGCCCGGCTATCGCCGCATGGAGCCGATGATGGCGGGCAACCGCTTCTATCAATTCATCGGGCAATACGAGACCGGCCGCTATTCCAAGGCGCACAAGCATCATTCGACCGCGGTGCTGATCTGTTTGAAGGGCCGCGGCTATTCGTACACGTGGCCGGAAGGGCTCGGGCCGAACCCGTGGCGCGAGGGCAAGGCCGAGAAGGTGCTGCGTCAGGATTACGAATACGGCGGCTTCGTCTCGGCGGCGCCGATGAGCGGCGACTGGTTCCATCAGCATTTCGGGGTCGCGAAAGAGGGCTTGCGCGTGCTCGCGTGGCACGGGCCGAACAATCATCCGGCGCTGAAAGCGGGCCGCCCCGGCGAGCAGCTGAAGGACGTGTGGTCGATCGATACCGACAAGGGCGGCAACGCGATTCCGTATCACCTGGAAGACCCGTTCCTGCGCGCGGAATACGAGCAGACGCTCGCGCGCGAGGGGCTCGCGTCACGCATGCAGCCGCGCTTCTACGAACCGACCCGGCGGCGCGACAGATGCGGACAGCGGCGGCCCATGACACATTTTGGTTGAATTTGCACTGACACTATACTGTGCACCCAAGCAGGTGGGTCTAAATGCGCCTACGTCTTGCCGCCGTAATTTTGCTCTCGGTAGCTGTGTCTGGCGCCGGATTGGCGCAGACGGCAACTCAGCGACCGATAACGCGCAACTCGATCAGCAGTTTACCAGCGCAGGAGGCTGCTCAACTTGTGCTGGGGCCCACCGGTGGCACGTTCGTCACTGCACGGCAAGCTACGTTCACTCCTCTCAGATCTGTCGATCCGAACTCGGTACTGGATTTTCTCATTTTCACGTCGAAGCCCGTACCGGCGCAGGGTTGGATGTGCCGAACGACAAGACTTGTCGTCGAATTCGCTCCGATAGAACCAAACGCGAGGAACGCCGCCAACGCTGATACGGCTGTGAGGCCCGTGGATGTTAGAGCGCAAGAAAGATTTGTAGTCGTGGACTCGGTTTCGGGTGTGCGAAACGCCAGTAGCGGGGATCGAGAGCGCATCATGTCTGCTTGTGAGCGTCTTCCACCAACCGCGACAACCTTCCAGGCAAGTTCGGATTTCACGGCGCTGCGCTATGCAGCGGCGCTCGACCTTGTAATTAGAGCAGCCGCACGACAGGACGAGTTATTTTTCACCCTTAGCTGTCAACGTGACGGCCGCGAATGCGATAACGGGCGCGAACAACTGTCAGCGCTGAGCCCCAAGGCGATCCAGAGTATCGGACGAGACACTTGCGTAAACGGGGATCGTGACAGGAGCTGTTATGCTCTTATCGTGGACGACACCTCCGATGGGAACTTCTACTGGGAGGTTGAGATCGTTTGCAACTTGCCAGCGGATCGACCAGTGAGTGTATCTCTGCGGCGGTGGCGCCGACCGGTCGTCTGAGGCTGCCAAGAGCCTGCCGCGGAAAAGCTCACTCGCGTCGCGCATGCTGGCACGCTTCTACGAACCGGGCGACGCAACCGACGCCGACGAGGGCGGCCCTTAGGCGAGCGTAACGTCTTCAGAAATCCGGCTTTGCCGCCTGGGGGATGCCGTAGTCGTCGCCGAAGAGCTGGAAATTCCCCTCCTGGCAGATGATCTCTTCGAACGGCTCCTGTGCCCGGCGGTAGTTCACGTAACTTTCCCACGGCTGCTCGAACGTGTCGGGATCCTCGACCCTGATCCGCACTTCCAGGAGGTGCCCGCCCTGAACGATCCTCCAGCGCTCGACGACGTGCAGCTTCTCGGTGTGCGGCGTGCGGAACGAATCGACGAAACTCTTGGTGCTGAGGCCGACGGTGTCGACGACCAGCGTATCGCCTTCGTAGCGGCCGATCGAGTGTCCGAGCCAGGAGGCTTTCAGATTGGCCGGGTGCTGCTCGTTCATGTAGATGTGGCGCACCATCTGGCTGCTTTCCTCGATCATCGTGACCTTCTTGGGCGTCTGCAGGATGATCAGAGGACCCTGGGCCAACGTGAACGCGGGAACGCCCTGCGGATGACAGGATTGCCCCGGCGTATAGGCGATCTTTCCGCGAAGGACCTCGTCGTTGTCCTTCTTCATCGCGTCCTTCGCCCATGACTTGAGATTGGGATTGGAGACGTCGCCGATGCGGTAGTTCGGCTGCGCGTTGTTGATGCGCGCCATCTCGTTGTTGAAATGGATATGCTTCGGATCCTGCATCGTCGGACTGGCCGAGCCGGACACCTCGGGGAACGCGCCGCCGAAACGATGCTGCCAGCCATTGGGGCCAGTCTGGAAACTGGGCACGTATCCGGGTTGCGCCGCGACCTGGCCGTCAGAGGCCACGAAGAGCATCAGCGCGCCGCCCGCGAGCAGCGCATGTCGTGAAGAGAATCGGATCATTGTCGCCTCCCTGAGTTTGCGCGTTACGCGTGACCGGAGCGGCCGTCCGTTTCTCGCCGGTAACGAAACACATCAGGGATGCCGGCTTGTCGGGCCCGTGCCCGCCGTCAACGACCATTATACGCGCACCACGCCCTTACAACCAGGAGCGTGCGCGGTCGGCTTCCGCAGATTCGAGGCCGGATGGTAGCTTCCCGCGTGCTTGGTTGGCCGAATGCGAAAGGCGATACCAATGAAGGCGATATGGCAATTCCTGCTGGCAGGACTGGCAGCTACAGCGATTCCGCTGAGCGTTGCGGCGCAGGGGATCCAATACGACAAGATCGAGCTGATCCCCGAGAAGATCGCGGCGAACCTGACGATGCTCGCCGGCAACAAGGACGTCGATCCGGGTCACCCTGATGGGGCCGGCGGCAGGATCGGCGTGCTCCATGGTCCCGACGGCGTGCTCGTCGTCGACTCCCAATACGGGCAGGTCGCGGACAAGGTGATGGCGGCGATCAAGCGTATCAGCCCCGAGCCGATCCGCATTCTCGTCAACACGCATATCCATATCGATCACACGGGCGGCAATGCGGCGTTCGGCAAGGCGGGCGCGACGATCTACGCGCGCGAGGAATTGCGCCAGCAGATGATCAATCCCGCGCGCCGCGCCGACGGCAGTCCGGGTCTGGTGCGCGATCCGGCCGGATATCCGGTCGTGACCTACGGGATGGGCGAGCCGGTCAAGATCCACATGAACGGCGAGACCGTCGAGTTCATTCCCGTGCGCGCGGCGCATACGGGCGGCGACACGATCATCAAGTTCACCAACGCGAACACGATCATGATCGGCGATTTCTACCGCAATTTCGGCTACCCCTATATCGATACGCTGAACGGCGGCTCGCTGAAGGGCCTGATCGATGCGCTCGATCTGACGATGAAGCTCGCGAGGCCCGACACGAAGCTCATCCCCGGCCACGGCACGATCATCAACCGCACCGATATCGCGCCCTATCGCGACATGATTGCCGCGGTGCAGGAGAAAGGTCCGGGCGATGGTCGCGCAAGGCGCAACGGAGCAGCAGGTGCTCGCCGCGAAACTCACCGCGCCTTACGACGCGAAGGTCCCCGGCGGCCTGTTGCCCGCGGCGGGCGGCGGCACGAGCGCGGACCGTTTCGTCCGCGCCATCTATCAAGAGCTCAAACGCGGCGGCTGAAGCCGCGCCAACGGGCACGAAAAGGCCCGGACAAATGTCCGGGCCTTTCCTATTTCAACTCGGCGCTGACGTCAGTTGATGGCGAAGCAATAGAACCTGCCCGCGCCGCCGGAGTTGATGAGCGACTGCTTCGAGCATCCCTGGGTCATGTGCGATGCGTTCCACGAGGTGTTGCCCGCGCCCTGAAGGCCACGATCGGAATGGCCGATCATGGCGCGCGCCCGGCTTGCCGGCACACCTTCCTTGGCCTGGTCCGCCGTCGGCTGCACGGTCATCGCATCGGTCGTCCAGTTCATGCAGGTGTGGTCGGTTCCATCGGTGAACGCGCGCCCCGCGGAGTCCGAACCGGTCAGGATGTCGTGCTCTTGCTGCGAGTTCGGGCCGCCGCCCGGAACCTGCTGGCCTTTTTCATCCAACACGGTGGTCAGTCGGATCGCATTGCGGTCGCGCTGCTGGTCGCCGTGCAGATCGGCGACACCGCCGGCGATCATCACGCCCTTGGCGTTGTACCAGGGCCCGTCGCCGATGCGGCCGCGCGCGTTGACGGCGGGCACGCCGGGGCGCGCTTCCGTGCTGAGATAAGCGCGCCAAGTACGATTGCCTGCGCCTGCGGCGGCGGCGAGGTTCTGACAGATCTGATCGGCGCCCGCGAGCCCGCCGAGATTGCCGGTTCCGGTCGGGGTCTTGCTGGTGACGAAGAAGCTCATCGGCGGTTGCGGTTGCTGGCCTTGGGCGAGAACGCCCGCGGCCGATCCGAGAAACGTGACGGCAATGGCTGAAAGAATGATGCTCTTGTTCATGATCGTTCCTCCCTACGACCCCGAAGACGTGGGATCGCAGCCATCGTATCGCCCGGCGCGCCCTGCGAGCAACGCGGGCTGAGGTCAAGCAAGGGTTGCGCGCGACTGCCCCGCTTCACTTCGTTGCGAGGCGTTTGGCCAAGAAGTGCCGCTTGAAGCCGCGCCGAGGGCTGTCCAGGGCCGCGAACTCCTCATAACCGAGCTTGCGGTAGAAGCCAGGCGCGTTGAAATCGAACGTGTCGAGACACGCGCCGATGCATTCGCGGGCGACCGCTTCCTCCTCCGCTGTTCTGAGAAGCGTCGTGCCGAGACCGCGGCCCCGCAAATGTTCCGGCACGAAGAGGAATTCGACGAACAGCCAATCGTAGACCGTTCGTCCCCACAGGCCGCCGATCACTCGCCCGGTCTCAGCGTCGTCGAGAGTTACGGCAAGCAGCGCGAAGCCCGAAGGGCCCGTTTGGCTCTCGTTGTAGGTCATCATCAGGTTTAGGAGGACTGCGCGTATTTGCGCATCGGGGCTCTCCCGAACGGTGATAGCGGGACTCACGATGAGCCTCCCTTTGCAAACGCGCCGATGGGCTTGCTCATGGAGATGCGCTCTTCGATCGCGTAGCCGAGCTTCCGGTAGAATGCGACGACCGAATAGTTGGCCAACACGATCTGCAGGTTGATCTTGAGACAGCCCAGTGCGAGCAGGCGTCTTTCGGCTTCGCGGATCAGCGCCGAGCCGACACCGTCTCGCCGATACGGCGGTCAAAACGGCGACCGAGTAGAGCCAGCCGCGATGGCCGTCATAGCCGGCCATCGTCGTACCGATGACCCGATCGCCGCGAACGGCGACGAGAAAGAGCTCCCTCTGCATCGCGATCTTCGCGGGAATTACGATCTCCGGCGCTCGCCAGTCCGTGAGGTCCAGTGGCGCCTCGCGCCACAACGCTTTTACGTCTTCAAAGTGACGATCGTCATAGACGACAACATCAAACTCCGTGCCGGATTTGGTCCGCATGATCCTTGCTCCAAAAAGCAAGTGGCCCGCCGATATCTCGACGGGCCACGATTTCTGCCGATTGTTCGTGCTTCTAACGCGCGCGCAATCGTCGTCGTGCCCCATCGTGCGAGCAGCGGCGTCGGGATTGCGGCAGAGCCAGGATCATGGCCGCAAACTACGTGATCCTACGCCTAGGCGTCAACGATAGCGGTCCACTCCGAACCTACACGCCGAAGCGGTATCCCAGAACCAGCGAGAATGTGTGCGTCGTGATCCCGTCGTAATCGATGCCGTCGTCGTTGATGTCGCTGTCTCTCGTAAGCGACGGGCCCGATATGAGGGACAGCCGGTAACGCCCCCCGATATAGGCGCTTGGTCCCAACGGCACATTTGCGCCCAGCGTGACCAGGAACGCGAATTGTGTGTCCAAGTTGGAGAACGTCGCGGCGCCTATTCCGAGACCGACATAGGGCTCGAAGTTCATGTTGATCGCGCCCAGGACAGAGGCGCGATTGAACATGTAGTACCCGTTGGCCGCGAAGATGTTGACATCGTAGTTCGCGTCTAGGCCAAAGTCTTGGAGTTCCTGGTCGGTTGCCTCGAAGCTGAACGGCACGCCATTGAGCGTGCCTTCAAGGCGCGCGATGTCGGCTTCCGCGTCGATAAAATCCCACGACGCTCCGAAGCGCCATGAACCGACGCTCCAACCTGCTTCAGCGCCGAATGCCCAACTGGAATTGATCTCTATCTCGGCGTTGCCTTCGAAGAGTCCGGGGCCATAGGCAAGGGGGTTGATGACCGGGCCGGTGATGGTGCGGGAATAGCCGTTGGACTCGAGGTCGGGAAACAGTCCGAAACCGATGGAGCCCTCGATGTAGCCCTGAGCCGAAACAGTCGACGGGAACATAATGGACGGGAACACGGCGATGAGCGCCGCCAATAAAAGTTTCCGCATGTGATTTTGCCCTCAAGAGTGCGCCCCCCTTGAGGACAACGAGCCTAGCTCAAGCTAGTGCGGACGGATTGTAAGACCAAAGTCCAATTGCGCGGGTTCGTTCTTCTTGATCCGCCGCGATCAGAAGTCCGGGCGCGCGGCGATCGGCATCTTGTCGCCGAAAAAGAACGTGTTGCCCTCGGCGCAGATTTTCTCATAGCCCTCCTGCTCCACGCGCCGGTAGCGCCGCATGCCTTTCCACGGCTGATGGAACGCGCCCTCGTCCTCGACCGTGAACACGACTTCCATCATCTGGCCGCCATCGATCATTCGCCACCGCTCGGTCACGTGCAGCTTCTCGGTGTGCGGCGTGCGGTAGATGTCGACCACCGTTTTGGTGTTCAGTCCGATGGTGTCGACGACGAGCGTATCGCCTTCGTAGTGGCCAACGGAGTCGCCGTACCACGACGGCTTCACATCGGGTGAATGTCCCACGTTCATGCGGATGCGACGTGCCTGGTTGTCTTCGCGCCAGAGCATCCAGACGTCCTTCGGCGTCTGGAGGAAGACGATCGGATCGGGGCCGCCGTAACCCATGAAGAAGGGAACGCCCGATGGCCAGCAGCTCGATTGCGGGGTGAAGGCGTACTTGCCGGCGAGGATCTCGTCGGTGTCCTTCTTCATGTGATCCTTGACCCACGGCATCAGGTTCGGATTGGTCAGGTCGGGAATACGATAGGTCGATTGGCCGCCCGTCCCGTTCGGCGTGAAGGGATGCGCGGGGTCGCTCACGATCGGCGACAGGTGGTTCGGCATGCCCGGAACCGGTTCGTAAAACGGCCCGCCGCCGTTGAGCCCCACCCAGCCGACCAGCTTCGACGAGAAATCGGGCGGCGCCTTCTGCTGCGCAGCAGGCGCGGCGATGGATGTGGCAGCGATCACTCCGACGAGGATGCTGCCTGCGACGACACTTTCCCTCCAACGAAACGAGATCATGGTGCTGCCCCTTCTTGCGTTTCAATCGACGCAACAACAGGCGCGCTGCTCGCGCTTTCCGGTTCCTTATTTCGACGGCGTTTGATTGGCAGGCGCCTTGCCGCCGCGCGCGAGATACGCCTGATAACGCCGGTCGCTTTCGGTCAGCCACGTGCCCCACGGACGTGGATCGGTCGGATCCCACGTGAACCCCGGATCGCCCGGCGCGTGCGCATTGAGAAAGCCGTTCTCATCGAGATAGATGCCGGGTGACGGCCCGTTGGTGTCGGTGCAGGTGTTGTAGGTGGGCCGATCCTCGGGCTTCTCGTCTTTGTTCAAGCGGAAACTCAGCCGCTCGAACGCCGGGCCGACGAAGACATCGGGATCGTAGAGCGTGATCTCGCCTTCGATCCGGTCGCCCATGCGCCGATATTTCTCCACGGTCTCGAGCTTGTCGGAGAATTCTCCGCCCGGTCCGCCTCGCCAGCCTTTGATCTGGTTGGTGTGGACGATCAGGGAATCGCCGCTCCAGAAACCGATCGAGGAACCGCCCCATCTGGGGAAGTAGAACTTCGCGATCGCCGTGGCCGCTGCCATCGGTGTAGATCCAGCGCACCGTGTTTTCCGTGAACGTGGAAGACAGCATCCACGTCTTGTTCGGTGTGACGATGAATTCCTGCGTTTCGAGGAAGCCGAAGAACCCGCGCGGCAGACACATGGATTGCGCGGTCCATGTCCGCGCTTCGCTCGCGGCCTTCAGTTGCTGGACGTAGTACTCCTGATATCTGCGGCTTGAGGAATTTGACCGTGTCGCTCGCGGGACCTCTGCCGCCCTCATCGCCGCCGCCGCGCATTCCAAGTGCCGCTCCAATCGGGCGCTGTGGCCTTGGTGTGCTTCGTGCCGCCTTTGGCCTCTTTGAGCCATGCCTGGTAGTGCTCGACGGCCGTCTTGAACGGATAGGGACTCGCGAGGTTCGTCGCGCCCGCCTTGCCCGTGCCCTCCGAGCCGTAAAGCCGCGCGGCGCCGACCTGGCCCGTTTTCTCGTAGGGCAAAATGTTCAACGCCATGCCCGTGAGCTCGCCGGGCGTGTTGTTGCGGTAATAGGCCGGACTGGTCCAGAGCGCCTTGTCCTTGTGAAAATCCTTGGTGGTGAAGATCGTGGTCTGCTCGGCGGCCAACACCGACAGCGACAGACCCGCCAGGGCCGCACCGATCGAAGCGACCGCCATTACGGATTTACGCACTCCTCCCTCCCATATTTTTTGCTGTTGTGGGGCCACGATAGCACGGCCGAAGGCTTAACGGCCCGTCCGCGGTAACGATTAATTTCGAGGAGCATCGCGGCTCTCGAGCAGACCCCGCCATCGGATGTCCGATCGCCGGCCCATTTAAATCACAGCTTGTTTCATAAAAAGGACCCCGCACCTTCAAAGGGATCGCAAGAGACCGAGGTCTATCGTTCACGCGGAAGGAAGCGAGAGGGTTTCGCCATGACGTTCACGGTCAAGATGACGATGTTCTTGTACGCCATGTCGGTCAGCATCATCTCGAACGGGTTTCACAGATTTCTGCTCCCCCACTGAGGAGTCGCGGCACGCTGTTGGCCTCCTCCGGCGTGCCGCGGCAACCTTCGGGTGTGGCGGTGCGATCCTAGCGGCGCAAACGTTCGACACCAGCGGCGAGAAGCTGCGAGGACGCCGTAGATCGCAAACGCTTCGACGGCGACAAGAAGCATCGAGCCTGGTTCCGCGGGCATCATGATGACGACGACATGGAGCAGCATCATGAAGCCGACGAACAGCCACAACGCGACATCGCCGCGCGGACGCGCGCTGGGCACCGTCCGCGCGTAATACCAGGCGCCGGCGATCAGGAACGTGAACTCCAGCGCGAGAGCGATCCAGAAATAGTTCCAGAGACCGAAGCCGACCTTGTAGCTGTCGTCCCATAGCGCAAGGTCCGGCACGTGCACGATCAGATCGATGAGCCAGTGCGAGAACACCGCGAGCGCGACGATGACAAGAACGCGTCCGCGGTTCGCGCGATAGAAGGCCGAGACGATCGTCCCCAGGACGAGCGAGAGCGCTGCCGCGCCCGGGAGAGAGTGCGTGAACGGCATGTAGTAGAGATCGAGTGCGTTGGTTGCCGTGAATCCCGGGACGACGCGAAACCGCTCGATGCCGAGCGCAACGAAACCGGACCACAGCACGTCCATCCATTGCACGGCGACGAAAAGGACCCAGAGCGGGATCGTCCGTTCCGCGCCCTTCAGAGCGAACGCCGGACCGTAGTGGCCAACAAGCATGAGGCGTTCTCCGCAGGCTTGACGCTTGCGACGATGCTACCGCATCGGCAGGCCCGGCGATGCAAAGAAACAGGTCGGGCCGCGCCTACGGGAGGATGCGGCTGAAAAGGCTGCCGATGAATGCGAGGACCAGCTCCAGTCCCTCGCGGTCGACGTCCTCTCCGTCTTCGTCGAGCAGCATGATCGACTGCTCGAACTGGATCGCGGCGAGATCGCCTGTCTCGGCGCTTGCTTCGGTGATGTAGAGCCTGCGGTCATACATGTAGACCGAGGCGCGCAACTGGCGGCCGCCGGTTTCGAAGATGTTGAGCTGGCGGCCGGGAATACCCGGATCGTAGTCGGCATAGGCCTGGAAGCGGACTTCACCCCGCCGGCGCAAGCCCTCCGCCGCGTGTTCGACGGCGCGGCGATCCTCCGCGCGTCCGCCCGCGAATTGAACGACCGTGACGACGTAGCGGTTCGCACCCTGCTCGACAAAAAACTGCCGCGCCGGAACGGAGTCGCCGGCACGCGTCGTGTAGGTGATCTGGCGCACCATCGGCTCGCCGGGAAAGATCACCGCGAAGCGGGCGTCTCGATTGACGTGGAGCGGCCCTTCCTGAGCGAGCACGGGGGTCGCCAGGGCAACAAAGGCGGCAGCGAACACGAAGGCCGAAACGCGAAGCATGATCCGCTTAGACATGGTGTCGCCTCCCTGCTCGGCGCGACCTCGGCGTTGATACCACCGCATCCGCTGGCGCGGAACGATCGCCGCGTTCGGTGGCGGGAATGTGATTCACCTTTGACCGCAACACCAACGGGACCATAATCGGGGCAGGCTGCTCACGGAGATCCCCATGAGATCGTCACGCCGTGGATTCCTCAGTGCCACGCTTGGCGCCGGGTTGGCGCTGACGACGCGGAGCCGCAGCGCCGGCCCCCGCGCCGCAGCCCGCGCGCCGGCGGCTGATCGTCGATTCGCAGATCCACCTCTGGAAAGCGAACACGCCCGATCGCCCCTGGGTGCCGGGCGCCACGCCGCAACTGCCCGAACCGTTCACCATCGAGCGCCTGGTGCCGATGATGGACGAAGCGGGCGTGGATCGCGTCGTCATCGTCCCACCGACGCTTGAAGGGACCAGGCTCGACTATGCGCAGGAGGCAGTAAGGCGCTATCCCGGGCGCTTCGCAATCATGGGCCGTATTGCGCTCGACGATCCGCAAACCGCGGTTCGCTTTCCGAGTTGGAAACAGCAGCTCGGCGTCGTCGGCATAAGGCTCAACATCGCAGGCGAGCAGGCCCGCTGGCTCACCGACGGGACCGCTGACTGGTTCTGGCCCGCCGCCGAGAAAGCAGGCATTCCCGTCATGTTTCTCACCAACGGTCAGACGTCGCTGTTCGGACCGATTGCTGAGCGCCATCCTCAGCTCGCGCTCATCATCGATCACATGGGCGTGGCGTCGGCCGCGCTGCAGACCCGTGGGCTGCCGGCGCTGATCGGCGAATCCGCGGCGCTGGCAAAGTATCCGAACGTATCGGTGAAACTGTCATCGTCACCGCTCTTTTCGTCCGAGGCCTATCCGTTCCGCGACATGACGGTGCATATCCGCCGGTTGTTCGACGCGTATGGTCCGCGACGTTCCTATTGGGGCACCGACATTACCAACTCGCTGGCCAAGGCGACCTATCGTCAGCGCATCACCCATTTCACCGAGGAGCTGGCGTTCCTGTCGGAGGAGGACAAGGACTGGGTGATGGGGCGTGGCATCATGGCGCGCCTTGGCTGGACATAGTGCGCATAAAAAAACATGCGAGAGCGTTTCCGCTCTCGCGTAGAACGCGTGCCTTCACGTGTTCCCTGATCAGTGTCGGGCGCGAAATTGGCGCCACCCCAACGGTCGAGTAGGCTGGGTGCATCTATATTCCACCAATTTCGGGAGACTGAGATGGACACGCCGCGCAGAACCGTTCTTCAGCTCTTGGCGGGCGCGCGCTCCGCTCGTGGGCGCATCGCCCGCCAATGCCGCGGCAAACGGATCCCCGTCGCGCGACTCTCGCCTGATGGGACAAGCGAAATTCGTCGACGTGAAGGGCATCCGCACGCGCTATTTCGACGGCGGTTCGGGCGAGCCGCTGGTGCTGGTGCATGGCGGCCAGTGGCCGTCGACCGCGTCAGCCGACACATGGGCGCCGATCTTCGATCACCTGGCGGCGAAGTTTCACGTTTATGCGGTTGACAAGCTCGGCATGGGATTCACCGACAATCCGAAGACCGAGGCCGACTTCTCGATGGATGCGATCACGGATCACACCTACGGCTTCATCCAGGCCGTCGGCATAAGGCGGGCCGTCCTTGTCGGCCATTCGCGCGGCGCGCTGCCGGTTGCGCGCATCGCGGCCGATCATCCGGACCTGGTCAGCCATCTCGTCATCCTGGACAGCAACACGCTGGCGCCGCCCGATCCGAGCACGCCGGAGCGCATCGATCCGGAAGCCGATCGCGAACCGCCATCGCGCGAGGAGCTGAAGCGCGCACGGTTCGCCAGCAGCCAGTCGGTCGTGAAGGACTACCTCACCGACGCCTATCTCGAGGCCGAGTACCGCATCGCGCATCTGCCGAAGATCAAGGAGGTGCACGCAAGGTTCAATGCGGCGCGCGACAAATGGGTGCGCGAGAACCCCGAGCTCGTGCGGCAGAACCCGCTTTGGACGCGCAACATGGGCGCGACGACGTGGTGGATGTACAAGGCGAAGATTCGAGGCGCTGGAGCGGATCAACAAGGGCATGCTGAAGGCGCCGACGCTGATCGTCTGGGGCTTCAACGATCCGACGGCGCCGTACACGCTCGGCGTCGATCTGATGGAGCAGGTCAGCAAGGTCGTCGACCGGACGGAGCTGCACATCATCAATCAGAGCGGCCATCTCGTGTACGCCGAACATCCCGGAGAAGGTGGCGCGGACTGATCTGCCGGCTTCGCGGGCTGAGCACAAAAAAACATGCGAGAGCGTTTCCGCTCTCGCATGTAGGAATGCGTCCCCCTGCTGCTGTTATTGCGTGACGGCCATCAGGCCGATGGCTTTCCTCAAATTGTCGAACGGCCGGACGCCGGCGCCGTGCGCGGGCGCGATCCGCTCGACGTTGACGCCTGACGCCATGATGTTCCGGTAGAGGTCGAGACCGAATTCCGGCGTGCGGGCGGGATCGCGCGGATCATCGCCCTCCGGCGGATTGTAGCCGTCGCCCCAATAGACGGCCCGCGCTCTCGGGGAATAGACGAAGATCATCCCCGTGTGATGGCCGCTGCCCTTGACGTAATAGAGCTCGAGCGTCTGCTGGCCGTCGGTCATGACCTTCTTGTCGGTCATGGTCTCGAACATCGGCTGCTTCGGCTCTTTCGCCAGCAGATCCTGCTGGATCGTGTGCGGGCGCGCCCATGTCCGCTCATAGAACGGCCGGTTGGCCTCATGCGTCACGACGGTTGCGCCCTGCGCCACATAGGTGCGGAGGCCGCCGGCGTGGTCGTAATGGGCGTGCGTGTTGATGACATAGCGGATCGGCTTGTTCGGGAACCGTTCGTTGATCGCCTGATTGACCGCGAGCGAACGGGCCTCGTTGTTCGGGCCTTCGACGACGACGATGTGATCCCTGAACTCGACCGCCCAGCTGCGGATGCCGGCCGCGTTCACATACAAGACGCCCGGAGCCAGCTCGTCCATCTGCACCATCGGCGGGCCGGCGGGCGGCGTCGCGCTCGCGACGTTCTCGGGCACCGCCAGTTCGACGGTCGGGTTGGACGTCACTTGCGTGATGTTGATGTCGAGGGTGGGATGGCCGTCCTGCGTCTCGACGAGGTGCCGCGGGAACATGACGCCGTTAAAATCGGCGTAGTCGGAGTAGGTGACCTCGACCGGAAAGTCGCCGACGACCGAGTTGTAGGACTGGTAGCTGACCTTCTCGATCCGGTTCTGCGCATCCACGGTCGCGGTGTATTCGCGCCCGTCGGCCGTGAACTTGATCGTGTTGCCCTCGAGCGTGCCGTTGTTGGCCATGGCCGCCTTGATCACGCCGTGCGGCGTCGCCCACAGCATGCGCCTGCGGTCGGCCGCCACGTTGTTCTGCGGATTGGGCTGGTTGCCGCCTTCCGCCCAGGCGTTGTTGCCGCTGACGACCAGCATCGTGCGCTGCTCGCCCGCGACCGGTTGGGCCGCGCCGCCGCGCGGCGGATGCTCGCCTTGAGCGCGGATTTGTTCCAGCCGCATGCCGGGCGCCTGGTAGTTCGCCTGCACGCGATAGAGGCGCTGATCGAACCGCGGCCAGCGCTCGCCCGGCTCATAAGCCTGTCCGAAGCCCAGCACCGAGCCGCCGCCAGAGTATTCGATCGAGTTCAGGTTCGTTGCCCCCATCGCATTGGAGACCGCCTGAAGGCCGGTCGCCTCCTGCTCGGTGCAGCCGGACAGCGCTGCGACGGCCACGCCAAGAAACGCAAACCTCAACATATTCATGGTTGGGTCCTCCCCAAGTGATGGTTCGGCGGCGCACACGCACTCCGGCACATGGCTGCCGCCTTGTTCCAGCGCCACGGCCGACTATGCGTCAAGACGCCCCCGTCTCCGCTGTGACTATTGTAGCCTCCACCCTAGGTGGTCCGCCAGACGCGGGCCGGTGTGGCTCCCCCTAACATTCAAGAGAGCGAGAGCTTCCCCAGCAGGCCTAATGTGAAATCGCTTCGAGCGACCGGTCATTGACCTTGGGGCCGAGCAGCAGGATGGACAGCGCCGCCACGACCATGCTGCCGGCGATGAAGGTAAACACCCCGGGTGCGCCGAAACGCCCGAGAATGAAGGCGATGATGAAGGCGCTGAACACCGTGGACAACCGGCTCCACGAATAGACGAAGCCGACCGCGACCGCGCGGATGCGCGTGGGATAAACCTCGGCCTGATAGGCGTGATAGAGGAACGACATCGCGTTGTTCGACAAGGTCACCAGCACGCCGAAAAGGATCAGCAAGCGCGGCGACGCGCATCTGGCTGAAGAACAGGCCGAACACGCCGACACCGAGGGCTACCGCCGCCAGCAGGTATTTGCGCTCGAAACGATCGGCAAGAAGCGCGCCCAGGAGCGGCCCGAAGGGTGCGGCCAGCGCGATGATGAACGTGTATTCGAGGCTTCTGGTGATTTCGATGCCTTGGGCGATCAGGAGCGTCGGCACCCAGTTGGCAAAGCCGTAGAACCCGACCGCCTGGAAGATGTTGAACAGGATCATCATCACGGTGCGGGAGCGATACGCGCCCTCGAAGATCTCCCCGAACCGCCCGCGCGGCGCTTCGAGCGCGGGCGCGCTGACATAGGGCAGCTTGGTCCTCGTCTCGGCTTCCGCGCGGCGTTCGAGCTCGGCGACCACGCGTTCGGCTTCATCGAGCCGGCCATGCGTCGCGAGCCAGCGCGGACTTTCCGGCACGCGCAGGCGTATCCACCAGACGAAGACCGCGCCCAGCGCCCCGATGAGCACGACCCAGCGCCAGCCTTCGAGGCCGAAGGGCGCAATCGGCACCAATTGCCACGCGAGGAACGCGACCACGGGGACGGCCATGAACTGGATCGTCTGATTGATCGCGAACGCGCGGCCGCGATGCGATTTCGGCACCAGCTCCGCGAGATAGGTGTCGATGGTGACAAGCTCGACGCCGACGCCGATGCCGGAGATGAAGCGCCAGAGATTGAGCCCGAAGGCATCCGTCTGGAACGCCATGATGACGCTTGCGACCGTGTACCACAGCAGCGACAGCGTGAAGATCGTGCGCCGGCCGAGACGGTCGGCCGCGATGCTGAACAGCATCGTTCCGATGAAGAGGCCGGAGAAGAACGCGGCGACGAACCCGGCGATGCCGGTCGTCCCGAACAGGCCGGGCGTCGTTGGCGTGAGGATGCCGCTCGCGACGAGGCCCGGCGCGATGTAGCCGGTGAACAGCAGATCGTAGAACTCGAAGAACCCGCCGAGCGACAGCAGCAGCACGCGCCGCCACAGCGTGCCCGACATCGGGAGACGATCGAGCCTTGCTGCGATCAGACCCGCGCGCAGCCGATCCTCGGCCGAGAGCGTCTCGGCCGGGCCATACACGACGCCGGGTCCGATCGCGTCGCTGATCTGCCCCTCCTCGCTTCGTATGCTCGCATGTTAGGCAGCGATGTCCGCACTAAAGCAAAGCAAACAAATCGGCAACTCTCTCGCTCTCGAGCAGCCCCTCTGCCGTCCATCGCGCGGACGTTTTCCACGTTCGCATCGGTCACGCGAATGCACGCTTCGATTGACTCAGGACACCAGAATCAGGAACAAAGTTAAAATCGATTCTGCGCTGCATAGCGTTTAGGGGGCCGTTTGCGAATAGCGATCATCCATGACTGGCTGAGACGCTCGATCGAAATCGGTGGGACCGCCAAAGCGGGTTTACATGACGCAGTTGAGCTCGACCTTCTTCATGAGCTCGACCTGATCCGAGCGAGCCTCGCCAAAGCGGGCCATGACGCAGTGGTCTTCGCCGCGGAGGACGCGGCCCATCTCTGCGACTTTCTCTCGAACCGCCGCGCCAGACCTGGTCTTCAACCTCTGCGAAGCGTTCGCCGGCAGTGCGGCCTTCGAGATGAATGTGGCAGCACTCTACGAGCTGCTTGGCATCCCCTTCACCGGCTGTCCCGCCCTCACGCTCGGCCTCTCTCTGAACAAGCCCGTGGCGAAGGCCATCCTCGCCGCCAACGGCATCCGGACACCGGACTATGTCGTGATCGAGCCAGGGCAGGACCCGCGGGCGGCGGGTCACCTCACATTCCCCTTGATCGCGAAACCCGTCGCCGAAGACGCAAGTATCGGGATCGACGATGGCGCGGTCGTGAACGACATGGCCGCGCTCGCCGAGCGGGTGAAGTTCCTATGGCGCGAGTTCCGCCAGGCGGCGCTGGTCGAAGAGTTCATCGCGGGGCGCGAGTTTTGCGTCTCGCTCCTCGCGTCCTCGCCCAATGACTTCATCGCCCTACCGATCGTCGAGATCAGCTTTGACGAGCTGGCCCCGGGTCGCCCGCAAATCTTCGGCTACGACGCCAAGTGGGATCCAACCGCTCCCTTCAACCATACGATGGCGACCCGTTGCCCGGCCCAGATCGACGAGAAGACCGCCGACGAGATCAGGGCGCAGGCGCTCCAGGTCGCGCGGACGGTGGGACTGAGGGACTATGGCCGGGTCGATTTCAGGCTGCGCGAGTCGGATCGGACGCCTGTTCGTGCTCGAAGTGAACCCCAATCCGGACTTGAGCGACGAGTGCGCGTTCATGCGCGCGGCGCGAGCCAGCGGCCGGACGACCGAGGGGACGATCTGCGAAATCGTCGAACGCGCGATCGAGCGTTGCGGCTTCATCCGGCTCCGCAGGAAGGCCAAGACGAAAATCGGAAGAAAGGCAACAAATGCGGCTTAGGACCACGCAACCGCGGGGCAGCGCGAACCATGAGCAACGCCCGCATCCTCCACAAGCACCCCCTTGAGCAGTTTCCCGAGCTCAAGGTCGGCGAAGACATTTTCACGACCCGGTACGCGAAGGGCTGCTCCATGTCCAACTGCCGGGGCCGTTGCTGCGCGGACGGGGTCGACCTGGACATCGCCGAACGGGACCGCATCCTCGAATATGCGCACCTTATCCAGCCGCATATGGATGAGACCCAGGACCGCAATCCCGCGAACTGGTTCCAGAAAACGCATCCGGATCGCGGACTTTCCCTCCGGGCAGTGCGCGACGACGCGCCTGAAAGAGAAATGGCTGCAACTTCCTCAACAAGGACGGCGGCTGCGTGGTGCACATGGCCGAGTCGAAGGCGCCGCCGGGATTCGGATATCTGAAGCCGTTCTTCTGCCGGGCCTTTCCGGTCTGCATCCTCAACAGCACGCTGTCCGTCGATGACGAGCAGTGTCCCGACGAGCATGCGTGCTGCGGCCCGGTGAAGAACGGGCCGCTGTCGCATCCTCGATATTTGCGCGTTCGAGCTCGAATACATGCTCGGCACCGATGGTCTGGCCGAGCTGCGCAAGATGGCGGCTGACCGGGAGAAGGACCTTCGGAGCAGACCGGCCGACACGAATCCTGTTCCGGCCTAGTCCTCCGCCACGATCGGATTGCGCAAGAGGCCGACGCCGTCGATCTCGACCTCGCAGACGTCGCCCGGCTTCATCCACAGCGGCGGCTTGCGCACCCAGCCTACGCCGCCCGGCGTGCCGGAGACGATCACGTCACCGGGCGAGAGCGGCGTGAAGCTGGAGAAATACTCGATCAGCTTGTTGGGCCCGTAGATCATCATGTCGAGCGTGGACGACTGTTCGACATTGCCGTTGAGGCGGGTCTGGATTTTCTTGCCTGCAAGCTCGCCCACTTCATCGGGCGTCACGAGGAACGGTCCGAACGCACCGGTGCCGGGGAAATTCTTTCCCGGCGTCCACTGCGAGGCATGCCGCTGAAATTCGCGGATCGATCCTTCGTTGTAGCAGGAATAGCCGCAGATATGCGCGGCCGCCTCGCTCTCGAGGATGTTTCGGCCGCCCTTCCCGATGATGACGGCGAGCTCCGCTTCATAGTCGAGCTGCTCCGAGGCGCGCGGCCTGATCATCGGCTCGAGGTGGCCGATCTGCGTGTCGGCCCAGCGGATGAACGTCGCCGGCAGCGGGTGGCTGGTCATGCCCGTCTCGTTGCGATGTTCCTGGTAGTTCAGACCGACACAGATGATCTTCCCGGGATTGGGGATCACGGGATCGAAGGCGATCTGGTCGAGCGCGTAGTCCGCAGTCGCGCCTTTCGCGGCGCGGCCGGCCTCGGCGAACGCATCCGCGGTGATCAGCGACTTGAGGTCGGGATATTTCAGACGCTTTGTGAGGTCGATGACGCGATTGCCCTCGACCAGACCGTAACGCGCCGCACCGCCGGCGCGAAAGGACACAAACTTCATCGTGCGCTATCTCCCAAAGTCCCAATCGTAAAGTCTGCATGACACCCTGATTTCGGCCAGTCGATACCGCATTTCGCAGACACATGAAACCGGCCCGGCCGTCGCCTTAGACTCCACCATTCCGCGGGTGTATGCTGACGGCCTTCGGACTGAGAGGGGCGAAGATGTCAGAGCAGAACAAGGCCGTGGTCCGCCGTCTCTTCGACGACCACTGGAACGCCAAGGACGAAGCGCTCCTGGGCGAAATGTTCGCTCCGACGGTTTCGCTGAGTACACCTGATGGTGTGTACACCGGGCTCAAGGGCGCCATGGCTCTCCTGCAGTCCTATGCAACGCCGTTTCCGGACTTCCACCTCGCCATCGAGGATCTGCTCGCCGAAAGCGACAAGGTGGTCGTGAAATGGACGTTCACGGGCACGCATTCGGGTCCGCTGACGATCGGACGGCGCGTCAAGGTGCCGAACTGCATCGCGATCTACCGTATTGCGGACGGAAAGGTCGCCGAGGGGGCCATGACGTGGAACAAGCACGATCTTCTGCGACAACTGGGCGTGGTGAGCTAGGACCCGACCCTTCCGATTTTACCTTGTTTTGTTGCGCTTCTCCGATCTGCGCCAGCCCTTAGCCGCGGGGCCGATTGCAAACCGGCCGGACTGGGGACATAACCTCCCCGTTTCGTCAGACCCGTAGGAGAGTACCCCCATGAACATCCGGCCCGACCAGATTTGGACCAGCGCATTCAACGAACAGCCGGCCGTTCAGCAGGGGTTCGACCGCAGCAGGACCGTCCGTTTCTACGACACGACCCTTCGCGACGGCGAGCAGTCGACCGGCGTCTGCTTCTCGGCCGATGAGAAGTTCGAGATCGCCTGCAAGCTCGCCGAGCTCGGCGTGGGACGCATCGAGTCCGGCTTCCCCCGCGTCTCGGAGGAAGACACGCAGGCCGTGAAGCGCATCCTCGAGGCGAAACTGAGCTCCGAGATCTGGGGCTTCGCGCGCTGTCTGCAGGCCGATATCGACGCGCATATCGAGCTGGGCACCGAGTTCCTGCTCTGCGAGATCACCACCAGCGACATGAAGATGAAGGCGTTCGGCTTCACCCGCGAGAAGGTGATGAACAACGTCGTCAACTCGGTGAAGTACGCGAAGGACAAGGGGATCAAGAAGGTCAACTTCTTCGCCGTCGACAGCACGCGGAGCGATCTCGGCTATCTGCGCGACATCTACGGCGCGGCGCTGCAAGCGGGCGCCGATGAAATCTCGATGGTCGACACGATCGGCGCGTGCGCGCCGGAGACAGCGGAATATCTCATTCGCCAGGTGCGCTCGTGGTTCGGCAAGGATGTGCCGATCCATTGGCACGGCCACAACGATTTCGGGCTGGCGACGGCGTCGGCCATCGCCGCGGTGCGCGGCGGCGCCGACTGGATCCAGGGCACGATCAACGGCATGGGCGAACGCGCCGGCAACGCCGACATCAACGAAGTCGCCCTCGCGCTGCAGTTCCTCTACCACGTGCCGGTGGAATTGGACCTGAGCAAGGCGCGCGAAGTGTCCGACATGGTCCAGAGATACGGCGGCTACACGGTCGACAGCTGGAAGCCGGTCGTCGGCAAGTTCATCTTCACGCGCGAGAGCGGCGGTGTGGCGGCGCAGTTCCACCAGCCGTCTGCGATCGAGCCGTACTCGGCTGAAATCGTGCACGCCTCGCGCCACGTTGCGCTCGGCAAGAAGAGCGGGCTCGCGAACATCAAGATCAAGCTCGAGGAGCTCGGGCTTTCGGCGCCCGCCGACAAGCACGGCGCGATCCTCGAGAAGGTCAAGTCGCTCGGCACGTCGGAGAAGCGGCTCGTCACCGACGACGAATTCCGCGCCATGGTGCGGTCCGTCGCCTAGGTTGCGGGGCGATAACCCCTTAACAACAACGCGATAAACCCTGCCCGCCAAGTCGCATGGCTTGGCGGCAGCAGGCGATTGACCTACAGTTTCCTTCAAGGGCCGACGGATCGAGCGGCCAGGAGGAAACTGATGGCTCAAGAGCGCACGCTCGACGTCGCCGAACTGATCGAAGGCCAGAAGCTCGGCTCCGCGCAGATCTGGGTGGCGCTGCTGCTCTGCACGCTGATGGCGCTCGAAGGCTACGACATGCAGACGCTGTCGTTCGCCGCGCCCTCGATCTTGCAGGAGTGGGGCGTCAGCCGCGCCGAGTTCGGTTGCGTGCTTACCGCGCATCTGTTCGGCTATCTGGTCGGCGCGGTGTTCTTGACGTTCTTCGGCGACCGGCTCGGGCGCAAGAACATCATCCTCGCCGGCGCGATGATCTTCAGCGTGTTCACCTTCGCCGCCGGCTTCGCCACGTCGCAGTTCGAGCTGTTCGCGTTGCGCTTCCTCGCCGGCATCGGGCTCGGCGGCGCCATTCCGACCGGCATCGCGCTCGCAGCCGAATACATGCCGCACAAGATCCGCGCCACGACGATCGGATTCATGTTCGTCGCCTACAATCTCGGCGCCGCTCGGGCGGCTTCATCGCCTCCTGGACCATCGAACAATTTGGTTGGCACTCGGTGTTCTTCATCGGCGGCGTCGCCGCGCTGCCGGTGATCCTGGTGCTCGCGGTGTGGCTCCCCGAGTTCGATCCGCTTCCTGGTGGTGCGCGGGCGCGATCATGCAAAGGTTGCTGCCATCGCGCGGAAGCTGCGTCCGCAGGACGATCTCTCGGGCGTGACCCGTTTCACGATCAACGAGGAAATCCGCATCAATTCCGCCACCAGCCTGCTCACGGACGGACGCGCGACGGTGACCATCCTGTTGTGGGCCGCCTTCATCTTGAGTTTCACCGGCCACTATTTGATCACCGGCTGGATGCCGACGGTGCTGTCGGACGACGGCTTCACGATTTCTGAAGCGAACGCCTGCGATGGGCTTGTTCCAGATCGGCGGCGCGGTCGGAAGCTTCATCGTCGCGGTCGCGCTCGACCGGCTCGGGATCAAGGTTGTCGGCGTGGACCTTCATGTTCGCGGTGCCGGTCACGATCGCTCTCGGCCTCGAGGCCAACTATCTCCTGCTGCAAGTGAACATGCTGATCGCCGGCATCGGCGTGCTCGGCGGTCAGATCGGCCTGAACGCGCTCTGCGGCACGATCTATCCGACCTATATGCGCGCGATGGGCGCCGGCTGGGCGCTCGGCATCGGCCGCATCGGCGCGATCGTCGGGCCCGATCATCGGCGGCTATCTGCTGGCGATCGGTCTCGCAGCGCCCGATCCTGCTGTTCCTGACGGCGGTCCCGCTCTTCTTCTGCGCGCTCTCGCTGTTCGCGCTCGCGGTGGCCAAGCGCAACCAGGATCAGCGCGACGGCGTGCAGGCGACGAGCATCAAGGCGAGCGGATTCGCGCACTAGCCCGGCGGTGCAGGCATTGATAACTCTCCCCAGGCGGCGTTCGTCGCCCGAGCCATGATTCCGCATTCCACCTTGGAGCCTCGATGAGCAAGCTTTCCCTGACGATGGCCATACCCGAATACGACCACACGCGCGATGTCGTGAGCGGGCGCGTGCCGGTCGAAGGCATCGATCTCACCTGCCTCATCTATCCGGTCGAGGAGATCTTCTATCGCTTCATCGTCTACAAGGAGTTCGACGTCGCCGAGATTTCGTTCGCGAAATACTCGGCGCTGATCGCGCAGGGGAACACCGACTTCTTCGCGCTCCCCGTGTTTCCGTCCCGCGTGTTCCGGCACTCGTCGGTCTATGTGCGGAACGGTGGGCCGATCAAGAAGATCACCGACCTGAAGGGCCGCAAAGTCGGCATTCCGGAATGGGCGCAGACCGCGGCCGTCTATTCGCGCGGATTCCTTCAGGATCAGTACGGCATCGAGCTCTCATCGATCCACTGGGTGCAGGCGGGCGTCAATCAGCCGGGCCGCATCGAAAAGGTCGATCTCAAGCTGCCCAAGGGTGTGGAGATCACGCGCATCGCCGACAAGTCGCTGAACGAGATGCTGCTCTCGGGCGAGATCGACGCGGCGCTGGTGGCGCGCGCGCCCGATGCGTTCGTCAAGGGCAATCCCAAGATCCGCCGTCTGTTCGACGACTTCATGGATGTGGAGATCGACTACTACAAGAAGACGGGCATCTTCCCGATCATGCATGCGGTGGCCGTGCGGCGCGACGTGCTCGACAAGAATCCGTGGGTCGCGCGCAACCTGTTCACCGCGTTCGAGGAAGCCAAGCGCCGCAGCATCGAACGCGTGCAGGAGGCAACCATCAGCCTGTTCCCGATCCCGTGGTATTTCGAGCACGCGCGGCGGGGGATGGAGCTCCTCGGGAAGGACTACTTCCCCTACGGCATCGAGCCCAACCGCAAGACGCTCGAAGCCTTCCTGAAATGGGCCCACGAGCAGGGCGTCTGCAAGCGGCTGGTCGACGTGGACGAGATGTTTCCGGACTCGCTGCACTCGACGCACAGGGTTTAGGCCCTTGCTGGCGCGCGGGTGCCCCCTGCCCTAAAATGCGGCATCGAGCAAAACCTATGGTGCTGTGATGGAGAGCGTATCCCCCCCGCGCAAGAATGCCGACGAGTTCGCGCGGTTCTACGGCCGGCTTTCAGAGCGGAGCATGGCGCCGCTGTGGGAGGTGATCAGGAACGTCATCACGTCTGAGCCGGTCACGCCCGTCAAACCGGCGCACTGGCGCTTCAGCGACGTGCGTCCGCTGTTGTTCGAGGCGGGGAAGCTGATCTCCGCCGAGGAAGCCGAGCGGCGCGTGCTCGTGCTGGAGAACCCCGGCCTCCCCAATCAGGCCTCGGTCACGCATTCGCTCTATGCCGGCATCCAGCTGGTGCTGCCGGGTGAGGTTGCCCCGCAGCATCGCCACAGCCAGGGCGCGCTGCGCTTCGTGCTCGAAGGCAAGGGCGCGACGACGACCGTGAACGGCGAACGGTTCGAGATGTATCCGGGCGATCTGGTGCTGACGCCGTCGCTCCAGTGGCACGACCACCAGAACGAGACGGATGAGCCGATCATCTGGATGGACGGGCTCGACATCGCGCTCGTCGCTCTGCTGGACGCGCAGTTCGCGCAGAGCTCCAATCAGAAGGAGCAGGAAGTCACGCAGGCGAAAGGCACGAGCAGCGCGCGCTATGGCGCCAACCTCGTGCCGATCGACGAGACGCGGCCGCCGCTGTCGTCGCCGCTGATGCGCTATCCCTATGACCAGTCGCGCGAGGCGCTGGAGCATCTGAAGGGCACATCCAAATGGGATGCGCATCACGGCATCAAGATGCGCTATGCCCATCCGCAGACGGGCGATTGGGCGCTGCCGACGATGGGGCCTGCGATCCAGCTCGTGCCGAAGGGGTTCAAGACCGCGCCCTATCGCGCGACCGACAGCACGGTCTATGCGGTGGCTGAAGGCAGCGGTACGGCGACGGTCGGTTATCAAGACGTTTCCGCTGTCGCCGAAGGACGTGTTCGTCGCGCCGTCCTGGGCGTGGCGGAGGATCGAGGCCAAGGACGATCTGGTGCTGTTCAGCTTCTCCGACCGGCCCGTGCAAGAGAAGCTCGGTCTCTGGCGCGAGGACCGCGGCGCACCGAACTGACCCATGGACAGCTTGAAGGACCGCGCGAAGCCGATCGTCATTGCCGGGGGCGGCATCGGCGGGCTGGCGATGGCGCTTGCGCTGGCCAAGCGCGGCTATCCCTCGCGCGTGCTGGAGCAGGCGCCCGAGTTCAAGGAAGTCGGCGCCGGCATCCAGCTCGGACCGAATTCCTGGCGCGCGTTGCGTGCGCTCGGCGCCGAGCCCGCGGTGAAGCCGCTCGCGGTGTTGCCGCATGCGCTGGTGATGATGGACGCGGTGACGGCCGAGCATGTCGTCTCCGTCCCGCTCGAAGGTTTCGAGCAGCGCTTCGGCGCGCCCTATGCGCTCATCCATCGCGCCGATCTTCTCGATGCGCTGCTGAAGACGGCCAAAGCCTCGCCGCTGATCGCGCTCGAGACATCGCGGCAGGTGAAGGAGTTCCGCGATGACGGCAGCTCGCGTGCGCATCACGACCACCGACGGACGCACCTACGATGCGCCCGCGCTGATCGGCGCGGACGGTCTGTGGTCCACGGTCCGCGGGCAGTTGATCGGCGACGGCAAGCCGCGCGTCTCGGGGCACATCACGTACCGTGCGGTGCTGCCGCCGCAGGAAGTGCCGGAGTATTTGCGCCGCTGGGACATGGTGCTGTGGGCCGGGCCCAAGTGCCACCTGGTGCACTATCCGTTGCGTGGCGGCGATCTCTACAACCTCGTCGCCGTGTTCCACAGCAACCGCTACGAGGAGGGCTGGAACTCCTTCGGCGATCCGGCCGAGCTGCACGAGCGGTTCGCGGGCACCTGCGCCGACGTGAAGCTGATGCTCGGCAAGATCAGCGAATGGCGCATGTGGGTCCTCTGCGACCGCGAGCCGATCAAGGCATGGAGCAAGGGCCGCGTGACGCTGCTCGGCGATGCGGCGCATCCGATGCTGCAATATCTCGCGCAAGGGGCCGGCATGGCGATGGAGGACGCGCTGTGTCTCGCGCGCTGTCTGGATGAATCCGACAGCGTCGAGGCGGCGTTCCAGGCCTATCCGCTGAAGCGCTATCTGCGCACCGGGCGCGTGCAGCTTTCGGCGCGGCTCTATGGCGAGTTCTATCATGCCGACGGCGTGCGCCGGGAACTGCGCAACGAGTACGTCAAGAACATCGGCTATGGCGGCCTCGCATGGCTCTACGACCACGAGGTGGACTGACTTAAGGGGGATCAATCGTGCAAAGCCCGTTGTTCGCGCCCGTGATCGCGCTTGTGCTGTGGTCGTTCGTGATGTGGGCGTGGCTCTACGCGACCCGCATTCCGCGCGATCCGCAAGTACAAGGTGGTCTATGGATCCTCATCGGCCCGCCGAGCGAGTTTCACGCGCAATTGCCGGCGCCGGTGCGCTGGAAGGCCGACAACTACAACAACCTGATGGAGCAGCCGACGCTGTTCTACGCGGTGGCGATCACGCTCGCGCGTGCTCGGCGAGGCCAATGCGGTCGAACCTCGCCCTCGCCTGGCTCTATGTGGGCTTGCGGGTGGTGCACAGCCTCGTGCAGGCAACGATCGAATGTGATCATCGTGCGGTTCTCGGTGTTCATGATCGCGTCGGTCGTGCTGCTCGCGCTGACAGTGCGGGCAGCGCTCGTCGTCTTCTTAGTGCCCCATGCCGCCGGTGCCGCTGCCTTCGGCGGCGTAGTCACCCGGCAGCGTTTCGTCCACGCGCGCCTTGGCGCGGGAATTGAACAGCGCCGAGAGCCCGAACGAGAGCGCAAAGTTCGCCAGCACGGCATAGATCGCGATGTAGCCGGGGAACGTCATGCCGTAGATCTCCAGCGGATAGATCGGTCTGAACCCGATGCTCGCGCCCATCCAGGTGCCCATGACCATACCGACCGCCCAGCCGACGAGGAGAGCCTTCGGATCGAGCCAGCGCGTGTAGAGCCCGAAGATGATCGTGGGGAAGGTCTGGATGATCCAGATGCCGCCCAGAAGCTGCATGTTGATCGCGTATTCCTGCGGCAGAAGGATGATGAACAGCAGCGCGCCCACCTTCACCACGAGCGAGGTGGACTTCGCCATCTGGGATTCGACCCGGGGCGCGCAGTTGGGGTTGAGGAACTCGCGATAGATGTTGCGGGTGAAGAGATTGGCCGCGGCGATCGACATGATCGCGGCGGGCACCAGCGCGCCGATGCCGATGGCGGCAAACGCGAAGCCCACGAACCAATCCGGGAACACTTCGAGGATCAGCGCCGGCACGGCGAAATTGTTACGGAACTGCTCGAAGCCGCTGGCATAGGCGGGGTTGTTCTGCACGTTCGCGGCGTACGCCATGTAGCCCAGCAGCGCGATCAGGCCGAGCAGGAACGAATAGGCCGGCAGAAGCGCTGCGTTGCGCCGGATGACGTGGCGGTTGGACGCGCTCAATACCCCCGTCACCGAATGGGGATAGAGGAACAGCGCCATCGCCGAGCCCAGGAACAGCGTGGCGTAGCCCGAATAGCCGCCGAAATTGTCGGCGAGCAGGAGGCGCTCCTGCGGCACGGCGGCGAAGATGGTGCTCCAACCGCCCAATTGCGCCGGAATGAAAATCACGGCGGCGAACACCGTGATGTAGATCATCAGGTCCTTGATGATGGCGATCGCGGCGGGCGCGCGCAGCCCGCTGAAATAGTCGAAGGCGGCCAGGATCGCGAACGAGATGATCAGCGGCAGATAGACGAGGAAGCCCTGAAGCTGCACGCCCATCGCCGCGATCACCACTTCGAGGCCGATCAGCTGGAGCGCAATATAGGGCATCGTCGCGAGGATGCCCGGTCAGCGCGATGGCGAGCGCGAGCCAGCGGTCGCCGTAGCGGCCGCGCACGAAATCCGCCGCCGTGATGTAGCCGCGCGCGCGCGCCACCGACCAGAGCCGCGGGAAAACGACGAAGATGAAGGGATAGATGATGATCGTGTAGGGCACCGCAAAGAACGCGATCGCGCCCGCGCCGAAGGCGAGCGCCGGCACGGCGATGAAGGTGTAGGCGGTGTAGATGTCGCCGCCGAGCAGGAACCAGGTGATCAGCGTGCCGAACTTGCCGCCCGCCAATCCCCATTCGTGCAGCAGGTCCATGTCGCCCTTGCGCCAATGCACCGAGGCGAAGCCCACGAAGGTGACAAGAGCGAAGAAGAGGACAAAGACGATTAAGGCCGTCACATTCAATGGCATGGCGCGTGGCTCCCCCGAACCCGATCTATCGCGACTTTTCGTGCTGTTCCGTGACGTAATAGGCAAAGGCCGTCACGATCATGCTCACGAAAATCCAGCCGAGCTGAAACCAGTAGAAGAACGGAAAGCCGAACAGCGTCGGCTCGATCCGGTTGTAGAACGGCACCGCAAAGGTGACGAGGCAGACGAAAATCAGCAGCCAGTACGACCAGTGCCAGGTGTTCCCGTTGGTCCCGTTATTTCCGTTCATGGCCTCCCCCGATCCCTGCCCTTCGCCTTCGCGCACATGGTTCGGCGGGCAGGTTGCAGGGCCTCTGCTTAAGGCAATATCGCCAATGTGCCAAGCGGTTACGCAAAGGGCACGAAATCGTGCGCCGGATGGCGGCAAGGCACGGTTTCAAGTACCGTTCGCTCGGCATGAGGCGGCTTCTGGCATACGCAATGGCGGTGCTTTCGGGCGCAAGTCTGGCGCTTGCCCCCTCGCCCGCCGCCGCGGCCGCGCCCGAGGACTTCTACAAGGGCAGGCCGATGCTGCTCATCATGAGCGCGGACGCCGGCGGCGGCTACGGGACCTACGCCAACGCGTTCGCGCCCTACCTCGCAGCGCATATCCCGGGCCGTCCGCGGATCACGATCCAGTTCATGCCCGGCGCGGGCGGCTTGCGCGCGATGAACTATCTCTACAGCAACGCGCCGAAGGACGGCTCCGTCATCGGGATGGTGCATTCGGGCGTCCCCTTCGCGCCGCTCTACGGGATGACGGCCGCGAACTTCGATCCGCGCAAGGTGGGATGGATCGGCTCGGTCGGCTCACCGGCATCGATGTGCGTGTTCTGGCACTCGTCCACCGTGAAGACGTGGCAGGACATGCTGACGAAGCCGAACGTCGTCGGAAGCTCGGGCGCGGGATCGCAGATGGAGACCTTCCCGATCATGCTGAACAAATTGTTCGGCACGCAGACCAAGGTGATCTCCGGCTACAAGGGCGGCAACGAGGTCTATCTCGCGATGGAGCGCGGCGAGGTCGATGGCCGTTGCGGCGTGTCGGTGTCGTCGGTGAACGCGACGCGGCCCGATTGGCTGCCGCAGAAGAAGGTGAGCGTGCCGATCCACATCGCGCTCGAACGCAATCCGCAGTTTCCCGATGTGCCCGCGCTGGCCGAATTCGCGAAGGACGAACGCACGAAGCAAGTGCTCGAGTTCGTTCTGGCGCCGACCTTGATGGATCGTCCGCTGCTCGCGCCACCCGGCGTGCCGGCGGAACGATTGGCGATCTTGCGCGCGGCGTTTCATGAAGCCGTCAACGATCCGAAGGTTCCTGGAGGATGCGAAGCGGCAGCGCATCGACGTGAAGGAAGTGCCGGGCACCCGCATCGAACAGGTGATGGCGAACGCGTTCGCCACGCCGCCCGAGGTGGTGAAGCTCGCCAACGAGTCGCTGAACCTCGCCGGCGGCGCCATCCGCGCGGAATAGGTCTTCTCGGCGCGCCACGATCTCAGACCAGCAGCGAGTCACTCTGTCGCAGCTTTAAGCGGCTATAGCCAACAAATGTCACAAGCTGTGCATAGGATGCTTTGAAACCCTTGGACGATCCATTGGTGAGTTGGGAGGGGCAGCCATGGCATCCAAATCAAGCAGCGAAACCGAAGAACTCTCTGAGAAACGATTGACGCTCGCCAGACGCGCTTTGCAACGAATTGCATCGGACCACGAATTGACGCCGACCGGCCATCGCAAGAAATTGGCTCGGCACGAGGCCATCAACATCGCGCGCGAAGCGTGCCAGGCTCTCGGCTGGGACTTCAGCTATCAACGCGATGATTAACAGGAGTGCCTCAAGAGCGCAGGAAGCTGGCCGCTTCTGACGTCCGCTTTGCCCAAGAGCGGACATTCACCGTCGATCACGGCTTCGGATTGAGCGTTCGATACAACTCACACGTGGCGATCTGTACCTGCTGGAGCGTATTGCCTTCGCATATTGGTGAGCCATAGACCGCCATTGGCCTCACATCGCGGTAGGTGGACAGCATGAATTGCAGCGTCGCCGCCATCCAATCGCGGTCAGCCTCGGTGCGATAGCGCCGAGCCAGCCAGCTCGTACGAGCGCGGGTTGAAACCATGCCGCCGACCGCCGCCGGGATCACGGTCAGGCCGGGAACATGCTTCGCCAGCAGATTGACGCTCGATGACCATTGCGCCACCAACTCTGTCGCAGCTTGCGGATGCAGCAGCGGATCGGGTTCGATCCTCCCACGCGGAAATGTCACCAGCAGACCGCCGTCGGCCAGATGGCGCAACGCTTCACGCAACGTTGCCGTCCCGCCCGCGGGATCATCGGGCACAAAGATAATATGACGGCGCACATTGGGCAGCATGTCGAGCAAGTTGCGGGGCCGGGCGATCACTTTCACATCGGTGCGCGGCAGGCTGGCGAATATCACCATTGCGTCGAAAATGCCGGGATGGTTGCAGGTAATCAGCACCGGCCCGCGTAGGGGAATCCGCTCGACGCCGCGCACGGTCAGGCCGTCGCTCATGACTTCGACCAGATAGCGAGAAGGAGCCTGCAAATTGTCGTGCAGGCCGGCGAGAGATTCAAATTCCAGCGTATGACGGGCAGCGTTCCGCGCTTTTGGCCGCAGCAGCCGCTCCAGAATGTCTTGCCCATAAGGCAGCTTGAACGCCTCGGCAAACATGGTCATGCACATGCCGGTGAGGCGAGTTTCCGGAGTGGCACTCCGTTTGAGGCGTGTGAACGCGTCGCCGGCGATCGGACGCTTGGGAGCATTGAGGCTCAGGGGCGGAAACGGCAGAGCTTCTTCTCCATAGGGAGGCAAGCCTGAGAGAACGTCGAAACGAGGCATGTGTTCCTGACCCCTCACCCTCGAAAGCGCTCGCGATGCTCACGCTTTCTCGACCTCTCCCGCAAGGGGAGAGGTGATTTTCGGCTCTTATTCGAGTAGGGTCGATAGAAGATCAGACCCGGACCCGCGGGCGTCTTTGCCGGAGGATCCACGTGTTCGCCAAGCTCAATCATGTCGCCATCGTTAGCGAGAACTACGCCCAGCTCTCCAAGTTCTACGAGGCGATGTTCGGCATGACGACGTCCTCCAAGACGCGGCCCGCGCGTGCGGTCACCGTGCGTGACGGCTATGTGGGGCTCAACATCAACCCGCGGCGCGCGGGGCGTTCGGCGACGTTCGACCATTTCGGCATCCAGGTGGAAGACACCGAGACCGCGTTCGACAGGATGCGCAAGCACTATCCGACGGTGAAGTGGCAGAAGCGCCCCGCCAACCGCCCCTTCGCCGGCATCACCACGCACGATCCCGACGGCAACGTGTTCGACATTTCCCAGAAGGACATGAGCAACCGTAGAGACGTCTATGTGGAGAACGACGGCAATGTGAATACGCGCCACATCGACCATTTCGCGATGCGCACGATGCGCCCCGAAGCGATGGCCGAGTTCTATTCGCGCGTGTTCGAGCTTCAGCCGACCAACAAGAAGGAAGGCGACAAGAATTACTATCTCAGCGACGGGCACGTGACGCTGGTCATCATGCCGTGGGAGATCACGGACTATGACGGCACGGGCATCGTCACCTGCGGCATGGACCATATCGGCTTCAAGGTCGAGAATCTGGACGCGTGCAAGGCGGAGATCGCGAAGATCGCCGCGAACAATCCGCGGCTCGCGCCCGCGCCGCTGAGCGGCGATGAAGGCGAGGTGCTGGAGAAGCTGTTCGAACGCTCGTGCCCGCTCGGTCACCACCGGCTTGCGGATTGCGACGGTATCCTGATCGACATCCACGACTGAGGTGCAGCACTGATGGCGCGGACAATCCCTCCGCTCGCTACGCGAGCACCTCCCCGCAGGCGGGGGAGGAAACTGATTGCGTCGCTCGTGGCAAGTGCGGCGCTCGCGCTTGTGCCATCGGTCGCGTCCGCGGCGACGCCTGAGGAGTTCTACAAGGGCCGGCCGATGACGCTCATCATGAGCGCCGATGCCGGCGGCGGTTATGCGAGTTACGCGAACGCGTTCGCGCCCTATCTCTCCGCGCACATTCCCGGACGCCCACGCATCACCGTGCAGTACATGCCGGGCGCGGGGGGCTTGCGCGCGACGAACTACCTCTACAACAACGCGCCGAAGGACGGCTCCGTCATCGGCATGGTGCATTCGAGCGTGCCCTACGCGCCGCTCTACGGCCTTTCCGCCGCGCGCTTCGATCCGCGCAAGTTCGGCTGGCTCGGCTCGATCGACCAGTCGACGGGCATCTGCGTTGCTTGGGCGACCTCGGGCATCCGCACGTGGCAGGACATGATGGCCAAGGGCCTCGTCGTCGGCAGCTCGGGCGCGGGTTCGCAGATGGAAACGATGCCGATGATGCTGAACAAATTGTTCGGCTCGAAGAACAAGGTGATCTCCGGCTACAAGGGCGGCAACGAGGTCTATCTCGCGATGGAGCGCGGCGAGGTGCAGGGACGCTGCGGCTCGCTCGTCTCGTCGATCAATTCCACGCGGCCGGACTGGTTCCCGCAGAAGAAGGTGGTCGTGCCGATCACGATCGCGCTCGAACGCAATCCGATGTTCCCCGACGTGCCGGCCGTCGCCGAGTTCACCAAGGACGAGCGCACGAAGCAGGTGCTCGAGCTCGTGCTCTCGCCGATGGCGATGGACCGGCCCTATCTGACGCCGCCGGGCGTGCCCGCCGACCGCTTCCAGGTGCTGCGCACCGCGTTCCATGCGGCGGTCAACGATCCGGGCTTCCTTGCCGAGGCCAAACGCCAGCGCCTCGAGGTGCAGGAAGTGACCGGCGAGCGTGTCGAGCAGATCCTCGCGCGTGCGTTCGCGATGCCGCCGGAAGTGGTCAAAGCCGCGAACGAAGCGATGGGCGGTGTCGGCGGCGCCGGCGGCGGCGGTTAGACTCATCCGCTGAACATCCGCGTTGCGAGGAAGATCAGGCAGCCGGCGATCGCGCCGACGACGGTGCCGTTCATGCGGATGTATTGCAGGTCGCTGCCGACGACGAGCTCGAGCCGCTCGGTGAGCACCTTGGTGTCCCAGCTCTTCACCACTTCGGAGATGAACGAGCCGATCGCGTTGCGCCAGGAGATGATGTAGACGGCGAGACGCTCCAGCAGATTGTCGATGTGGCGCTGCATCGCTTGGTCGGATTGAAGCGCGCGGGCGAAGAGGTGGATCGCGCGTTCGAGACCGGCGCGGGTTTCGGACTCCGGCTTCGCGAGATCGGCGAGGAGGGCCTGCGACGAGCGGCGCCAGATCGCGCCGAGCCACGCCTGGAACTCGGGATGATCGAGGATGCGGTTCTTGGCGGCGTTGATCTCTTGGCGCTGCTTGGGCGACTTCAAGAGCTCGTCGACGAGGCCCGAGAGCGCGCCCTTGAACTTCTGGCGCGCGTCGCTCTTGGGATCGCGCAGATCGCCCAGGAGCTCGATGACGCCGTCGACGATGGCGGCGGCGATCTTGCGGTCGATGCTGCGCGGGAGCCACCACGGGCTCTTCTCGTGGACGAGCTCGTCGATCTGCGCGCGGTTGGTCTTGAGCCAGTCGCCGGCGATCTCGGCGACACGGGCGAACAGCATGTCCGCCTCGCCGGTCTGGCCGAGCACGTCGAGGGCCCGCGCGGCAACGGAGGCGACATCGGCCTTGCGCAGCTGCTCGCCGAGCGTCGCATGGGCGAAGCGCTGGAGGTCCGAGTCGTCGAGCGAGCGGACGACATAGGGGAGCGCGGTCGCGATCGACTGGGCGATCGAGGCGCCGGTCTCGGGCGTCGCGAGCCACGCGGTCACGCGCTTGGCCGCGCGGATGTCGCGCAGCTTGCGGAGCACGGTCTCCTCGGTGAGGAAGTTGCGCTCGACGAAGAGGCCGAGCGCTTCGGCGATGCGGTCCTTGTTCCGCGGGATGATGGCGGTGTGCGGGATGGGAAGGCCGAGCGGACGGCGGAAGAGCGCGGAGACCGCGAACCAGTCGGCGAGGCCGCCGACGATGCCGGCTTCGGAGGCGGCGCGGGCGAGGAGCACGGCGAACGTCTCCTCCGGAACCATGTAGGTGCCGATGAGGATCGCGCCCGACAGCAGCAGGAGCCCGGTCGCCAGCGCGCGGTTGCTACGGAGGCGCGCCCGCGCGTGGTCTTCGGCGTAGTCGGTCACTGTCACCATCCGCTCTGGCCCACGAGAGAGCGTAGACCGAAGCGGATGGTTCCGAGAACCGGGGTCAGATCGTCGAAGTGTCGCGGCCGCGGGCGCGGGTTTGGACGGCTCGCCGTTGCCGATGAAGCCGAAGCGCGCGCGCAGGTCATCGAGCATCTTCATGAACGGGGCGAAGGCGTCGAGATTGATGGTCTTCGGCAATCTTGATGCTGAGCTCGAACGGCGGCTCGTTCTCGCGCATCACGTGGAGCTTGGCTTCGAGATCGTCCATGTTGTCGATGATCTCGCCGCGCAACAGCACCTGGCCGTTCGCCATGATCTCGAGATCCATCACGCGCGGCGCCGGCGCGGCATTCGCGGCATGAGCGGCGAACACGAGGAGACCCGCCATGATCGCGATACGCGCCGATTGCATGTCCACCTCCCATACGTTCCGCGTGGGGACCATCACACAGTCCACGCCTCATGAGCTTACCGCCGGTGGGGTCAAAAACCTATTCCCCTGTGGGTTCGGTGGAACTGCGCTCGTCAGTGCTCGCGAGAACATCGCGCAGCGCCGTGAGCTTTGAAATTGTCGCGGGCGTTTGAGGCGCGGCGGCGAGCGCGTGCTCCAGCCGCGTGACGCGGATATGTGTGCGCAGGATCGCGATGTTGCGCGCGGCGAGGCGCAACACGTTCCGCACGCGACGCATCTGCATGATATGCGCGCGGCTCCGGCCGCCGTGCTTCAGCCCATTCATCGCCGATTGCGCCTTGCCCGCTTCGGAGCGCGGCCCGGTCGAGCGCCGCCACGGCTGCCATTCGCCGAATGCGCGCCGATTGCTGCGCGCGACGTTCGGGCGTCCAGCCTTTGGGGCGACGCTTGCGCGGAGCACAAGTTGGCTTCTCGCGGGCGTTTCTGCAAGCTACTGATCATGCGAGGCTATTTCTCCTTTCAATTGTTCGGTCGCTCGGAATTTTCATTTGTCGAAACACCCGTCGGCCAAACGCCGAGTGGCCTGAAATTTCCTTGGGGCACGCATGCAGTTTCTCTCCTTGAAATAGGGTACCAGACTATTATAATAGTCCTATTCCTACGTCAACAAGGTGAGGTTGGCCAAGCCTCCGAGGCTTTGGTCCCCCGGCCGTAGATTTTTTGTTTTCGGATCTCCGCCGCGGTGCGACATAGCGGTCAGTCTTCTGCTAGCCCACTATGCTGTGTGGCAAGCCAATGACCAAGCTATCGGCATGCTCCGCTGCTCTTTCGGCAATCTCACGGTCCATCAGCGCTACCGCCGCATCGTGCGTTGCATTCAGTACTCGCGTGTGGCGGTACTCGACCTGTCGGAATTGAATGGACGACTTGCCACCGCTCGGTGGGAGGATTTCTGCCTTTCGGCGAACCAACGTACATACGACAAATCCGGGAATGTCGACGTAAGCACAATAGAGCACTCGGGCAGGGCCCGCGTAGGGAGCATCAGCCCAATCCGCGGAGAAAGTCCCCGTAAATTCGTCTTGCATGATCAGTTGGTTGTGTTTCCTAATTTGCGCGATCGTTGTACCCAGGCTAGCGATTGATACTTTGAAATCTGGTGGCACGTCTGCGGGCGCTGAATTCGTCCTGACGATGCTTACCAATTCATCCATAGCCTTGATCGCGGGTGTGATGTCGGTGGCCGGAATATCGGCACAACTGCCCCCGACCAATTGCCCCTTATGCGTCACTGTAATACGCATTCTACCAGCGGCCATTATGTGCATTAGGTTAAACGACAAGGCCAACGTATCGAGTGTCTGTGGCGTGTCCGGCTCGAAATTGACTTTATAGTCTAGGCTGTTATTTGCGGGTTTCAGCACAAACTGAACGAAAGGTCCCACGACGCGGAACCGTAGATGTTCAAATTTCAAATTTGGAAGACCGGGAGCGTACAGTTCGCCTGTGAAAGACGCTTCTCGAGCAGCAGCTTCCGACGATATGCGGACAGAGCACGGCTTAGGATTGGATTGCATTGCAGCAATCCCGTCTGGAGTATCGATAGCGAGAGGACGACCTGGAAGGCCAAAACGAATTGACCTGGTTACGAAGCGTGCTATCTCGATAGTGTCACGAAGACCGATCTGGGCGTCCACTATTTCCTCTATTGTGACGCCTTCCCGGAATGTAATTGTGCCCTCCAGGAATGCCTCATCAAATCCGACACGGTTCAGCAGGGCGCGCTTCGCGTCAGAATAGTGTGGTCTCGGAGCGTTTATGCACTCAAGCATCGCAACAACCAGTTCCTCACATTTGCATTCCTTCATTGCGGTTGTTGAGAAACTGATTTTATGCCGGTTTAAATCGCGTCTTCCCGCGGCATCCAGCTTCCGCACGCGTTGCAGGGTGCGGAGATTTCTTGTTCCCAAAAGTGCAAGAGGTAGGCCTTAGCCGGTACGCCCTGATCAGTGTATGTGAACAACACAACAAAGGCCGGGGCGGTTGATACAGCGAACTCAAACCCGTTCGACAGCTTCATTCCCGTAGAGTGTTTTTTCCCTGAGATCGTCTTGACCTGAACAAAGCAACTAGGACCCGCCGGCATCATGTCGAGCGGAATGTCGGAATTATCTTTTTGTGGAAACTGGACTAGATAATCCCAACCTCGCTCATCTTCCGTTGACGGATTACAGGTCACACCAGCAGCAGCACACAGAGCCGCGAACGTCGTTTCCCCATGACGAGGAATTTTCTTAACACCCATGTTTGGCCTTCAGCGCGTCGACTCACTCTCCGCGGGACCGAAGGTACCAGACGTTAACTCCGCATGACTTGCCTTTGAACGTCTGTCCACGCACTCAGGCCGCTATCTTGGGACGCAGCGCTTGCGGGGCCAGCCCTGACCGACATGGAAGGGGCTCGAAAGCCCACGGATCACGTCATAACCTGAAACGCCGACGTAGAACGAGGCCAACTTAAACGCTCGCGTACTTCCTTCCGGCAGCGCCCTTACGCCGGATCTACGACCAGATGCCGGAGCCACGCTATGTCATCTCGATGGGGTCATGTGCGAACGGCGGCGGCTATTACCACTATTCGTATTCCGTCGTGCGGGGGTGCGGCCGCATCATTCCGGTCGACATCTATGTGCCGGGCTGTCCGCCGACCGCCGACCGCCGAAGCGTTGCTTTACGGGGTGATGCTTCTGCAGCGAAAAATCCGGCGCACTGGGACGATCGATCGCTGAGACACCGCGTACGGGCAAGTCGGTGGTTTCAATTTCACGCGTTCCGTCACGTGGTGAGAGCCCCCCTTCAGTCCGCACATGCGCTGCTCCGCAGCGCGCGGACGCTCGGGCCTGCGACAACTCCGTTGTCGCTGATCGGCCCTCGACCCCCACAAGGGGGAAGCGAGAAAAAATATGCGACGCAGGCATTGAGGTTGGGGGTGAGGAGCCTCTCGCTCCGCGGTGAGCAGCGAGCGAGCCGTGGGTCCCCTTCCCTCGCGCACGCGATGCGTGCGCTCGCCGGGGATGACGGACTATGATGGGGCGTCGCAAGGTTGAGGGTTTCATGAAGGCGCGCGTCACGTGGGTTGAGGATCGTACGTTTGTCGGCGAGGCCGGCACGGGGCATTCGATCGTGTTCGGAAATGCGTTCGGCGAAGAAGGGCAGAAGCCCGGGCCGAGCGCGATGGAGCTGGTGCTGATCGGCACGGGCGGCTGTTCGGCCTTCGACGTCGTTCACATCCTGGAGAAGGGGCGCGAGGCGGTGGAGGACGTCGTCGTCGAGCTCGATGCCGATCGCGCGGAGGAAGACCCCAAGGTGTTCACGCGCGTGCACATGCACTTCATCGTGAAGGGACGTTCGCTCGCGCCGGCGAAGGTGGAACGCGCGATCAAGCTGTCGGCGGAGAAATACTGCTCGGCGTCGGCGATGATCGCGAAGACGGCGACCATCACGCACGATTTCGAGATCGTGGAGACGGGCGCGGCGAGCTAAGCACGACGTTCGACAGTCATGGCGCGACAGGCATTCCCCCCACCCGATCCGCCTTCGCGGCTACGCCGCTTCGGCGCATCGACCTCCCCGCGTTGGGGGAGGTGGGTTGAGTATTGCTTCCCCCGATCGGCGCCAGCTGAAGCAGCCCCCCTTCCGCCCACATGCGCGCTGCTTTCGCAGCGCTGTGGGCACCTTCCCCCACGAGGGGGGAAGGTAAGAAAGATGTACGTGTTGCGCACGGCGGCGCTCGAACGTGGGTCCCCTTCCCTCGCGCGAGCGGGTGCTCGCGCTCGCCGGGGATGACGGTGGTGGGTTGGCAAGGCGGAGGGCTTGTGCCATATCCGCGCACCAATTTTTCAGTCGACCCGCCTTCGCTGCTTCGCAGCTACGGCGCGGCGAGGCTTTCTCAACGGGGACTCCATGATCATCGATTTTCAGCATCACTACACGCCGCCGCAGCTTCTTCAGGGCAAGAAGAAGGAGGTCTCGGTCGGCGTCGACAAGAACGGCAATCCGATGCATCTGCTGAACCCGCTGCTGGGCGACATCGACGCCCATGTGCGGATGATGGATGCGGCGGGCATCGATGCCGCGGTGCTGTCGAGCATGGTCGGGTTCGACCAGCCGGATCTGAAGATCTGCCGGATCATCAACGACGATCTGAAGGGCGTGGAGGAGAAGCATCCGGGCCGCTTCATCGGGCTTGCGCATGTGCCGGCGCTGAAGACGGCCGAGATGAAGAAGGAGCTCAAGCGCTGCAAGGTCGAGCTCGGATTTCCGGGCGTGGTGATCGCCTCGGAGATGCAGGGCTTAGGCCTCGATGCGCCGGAGCTGAAGCCGTTCTGGAAAACCTGCGCCGATCTCGAGCTCTATGTGTTCATCCATCCGCTGGCGAAGGTGATCGACTGGAATCAGATGTATGCGGACGATCTCGGCCGCATGCTCGGCTGGCAGTTCTCGCTGATGACGGCGGCGGTGCGCGTGATGAATTCCGGCCTGCTCGACAAGCTGCCCGACGCTGAACATCCAGTTCGCGCATTTCGCGGGCGGCTTGGGGCGCTATCTCGGGCGCGTGCGCGGCTTCCAGCAGCGCGACAAATGGGGCACGTCCAAGCTCAAGGGCCACAACCGCCAGCCGGAGAAATCGTTCGACTATTATCTCGAGCAGCGGCTGTTCTACGACTGCGCCGGCTGGGCGGGACCGGATCACGCGGGGCCCTGGGGCGCGGAGTGGGTGCATTTCGGCATGCGCGAGCTGGCGCTGCCGCAGATCGTGTTCGCGACCGATTATCCGCAAGCCGTGCGCGTCGATCAGGAAGTGGTGGATTACGTGAACGCGGTGCGGGCGCTTGGGGCCGAACGAGCGCGCGATGCTGGAAGGGCTGAACGTGGAGAAGCTCATTCCGGATGCGCGCGAGCGTCTGGCGAAGCGGAAGAAGGCAACGAAGAAGAAGTGACCCCCACCCGCTCGCGCAAATGCGCTCGCGACCTCCCCCTTTCAGGGGGAGGACTCAAACGCAGCGCTTAAACGGCTAGCGGTAGAATTCGAGCTTGGCTTCGCGGAACCAGACGGTGTTGGCGGGCGCGACCGAGATCGGGCCGTTGATGCCGAAGACGGCGATCTGAAACCTGTCGCCCGGCTTCACCGAATCCGACAACACGACGCGGTTCGGCATGTTCAAGCCCTGGATCGTCGCGGGACTCGGATAGCCCGAGCGCCGCGGCATCTGTCCGTTGACCCACACCTCGGCGTAGTCGTCGACGAGCACCGTCAGCACGGCCTTGGCGCCGGTGGTGTCGAAGTCGCCGACCCTGGCCGGGATGGTGAGGTTCGAGCGATACCAGATGAAGGCGACGTGGCCGCCGCTGCGCCGCGCGGCGAGATCCTTCGGCTCAATCGCCGGCCATTTCGAATCGTCGAAATTGGCGACGCCCGCCTTGGGCGTGATGTCATACGTGGTCTTGTATTCGGGCATCGCGCCGGGAATGGGCTTCGTCTCGACGATCTTGGCTTCCATCGTCCGCCACTGGGCGCCGAAGGCCTGCGAGCCCTGCGCGGTCATCAGGTCCACCGACATAGGTGGGCGGAAGAGACGGCGGCATCTGCGGCGCCGGAGGCGGAGGCGTGGCAGGCACCGGGGGTGTCTGCGCGATGGAACTCGTGATCAACACGGGCACTGCAAGCAGCACCGCGCACGCAACGAACATGCCGAGGTGGCGTGTGCGCATTCTCTCCTCCATGGCCTCCCTGGGCGCGACCCCAGGGGGCAAATCCCCGTTACTATTCTTTAACGCAAGTGTCGCGCGGGCCAACCTGTTGTCAAGACGGCAGAACGATGTCGTCGGGGTCAATGTGTTCGAATGGTTGACGGCCCATATCGGGATTGGCCCGCACCAGCGCCTCGATGGCGCCCGCAATCGCCCGGCATTCCGCGATCCGCTCGCTCGTCAAGGATGCGCCGGAAAATCCCGGTCCTTCGATGGTAACCGAGGCAAAGGCTTGATCGGATTTGCGAATTGGAAAGGCGACCGCGCCTGAATCCGGCGGGGAGGACGCTGCGAAACCGCGCGCGCGAAGGGCGGCAAGCTCACGCTCGAGGCCTGGCGGGAATCACAATTCCGCGCGCGGTTGCCCAGCTAAGAAAGCGCGCGACCTGGTTGCGGGGGATGTGCGCGAGGATCGCGCGGCCGGACGGCTCGGCCGAGAGCAGCTGCGTACCCTTGAGAATCGCGCCGCTCGTCACCTCCGCCGTTCCCGGCGCGATCGCGGTGCGCGCGGCGTACCAGCCGATCCGGACGTGAAGCGAGCTCGTCTCCCCGCTCGCCGAGGCGAGCTGGCGCAGATAGGGCAGCGAGATGTCGCGGATGCGGAAGAGCGCAAGCAGGCTCTGGCGCAGGCCGAGCGCGGCGGGGCCGAGGACGAAGCGCGGCGCGGACGGATGGCGCGTCAGCAGGCCCGCGCTCTGGAGCGCATCGAGGCCGCGGAAGGCGGTGCCGGGCGCGATGCCGAGCGTGCGCGCGATCTCGGTCACGCCCATCGGCCGGCCGGACTCGCCCACGGCCGCGAGGATCTTGAGCGCGCGTTTGGCCGAGCTGCTCATGCGTCGACCAGGAAGGGCGGCGCCGGGAAACAGCCGCGCGTGCGTCTCGAGCGGGGCCAAGATCGCGCGGATGCGCGGCAGCAGCGCTTCGATCTCGGGAAGATCGAAGCGCTCGCGCGGGCCGCCGATGGTGATGATCGCGTGCGGGCGTTTGTGCGCATCGAGAAGGGGCAGGATCGCATAGGCGGCGCTGGAGAGATGCGGATTGCGCCACAGCACATAGGGCACGGCGCGGATGTCGCGGATGTCGCGCCACACGCCGGCTTTGCTCCGGCTCGGCGGATCGGGGAACGCGAGCGTGCGCCGGAGCGGCGAAGCGGCGTCGAGATAGTCGCTCACGTCGCGGTCGCGCAAGTGCGCGAGCAGCACGCGCGACATCTTGGTGCAATGGAGCGGCACGGGATGGCCGCGCCGGCTGCGCAGCACGCGCGGGCCCTGCGCCTGGATGTCGTCCACCGTCACGCGGTTGCGGCCGACGATGATCGAGAGATAGACGCTCTCGGCCGTGAGCGCATGAAGCTGCTCGAGATAGGGCCGCGCGAGCGCCACGATGTCGAACTCGCTCGCCTCGGGAGTCGCAAAGGCGAGCCAGCCATAGCCGAGCTGATAGAGCTCGCCGGTGGGATCGCGTGCGAGGAGGTTTTCGCTCACCAGAGTCGCGAGCGCGCGATGCACCATGTTCTTGTTGAAGGAGAGCTCGCGCGCGAGCTCGGAGACGCCGCGCGGGCGGTCGTCGCCCAGGAACGCGCCGAGCACTTTGAGCACGCGGCAAGCGGCCTGGTTGCGGTATTTCGGGCTTACTTTCGCGCTTATTTTCTCGGGGGCGTTCATCGCGTTGACAGCAAAACGAGGGCTTCGCTACGATCAGAAAGTAAAATACGTTTCACATACTATAACAAGGGGTGGGAGGCGGCATGACGGTGCTTACGGCCGAGTCCGTTCCGGGCGTCGAGATCCAGAACCTCGCCATCGAAATGACGGCGAAGGGCCAGGGACGGCCCCTGCTCTTCCTTCATCCGGGCCATCCGAGCGGCCGGCTCGATCCGAAGGCGCCCGTGCTCGACGCGTTGGCCGAGCATGCGCGCGTGCTGGCGCCGACGCATCCGGGGTTCGGCGCCGCGCCCGCGCCGCGCGAGCTGACGACGATCGATGATCTCGCCTATCTCTATCTCGACCTGCTCGACACGCTGAACCTGCGCGATGTGGTCGTCGTCGGCGTGTCGATCGGAGGATGGATCGCGGCCGAGATGGCGGTGAAGTCGACGGAGCGGATGTCGGCGCTCGTGCTCGCGAACGCGGTCGGCATCAAGCCGGGCGGATCGCGAGACGCGCGACATCGCCGACATCTACGCGGTCACCGACAAGCAACTGGCGGAGCTGGTGTGGGCCGATCCGGCGCGCATGGCGTCCAATCCCAAGGCGCTGCCCGAGAGCGATCTGATCGCGATGGCGCGCTCGCGCGAGTCCACGGGGCGCTATGCGTGGTCGCCTTACATGCACAATCCCAAGCTCAAGGGCCGGCTGCATCGCGTGCGCGTGCCCACGCTCGTGCTGTGGGGGACGGCGGATCGCGTGACGAAGACGGATTACGGGAAGAGCTACGCGGCGGCGATACCGGGCGCCAAGTTCGAGACGATCGACGGCGCCGGACACTTCCCGCATCTCGAGCAGCCGCAAGCGTTCGCGCGGGCGGTTCTGGCGTTCGTCGAGTCGAACACGCGGCGATAGAGGAGACAGGCGATGCGCGTTTTTCAGTTCACCGAGCAGCCTTATCCCGACGTGTGGAACGACCATAACGGCTCGCTGCGCGTCAATCTTCCCAACCGCAAGCTCGATCCCAAGGTCGCGGCCGATCTGTTCCACCGCTATTACGACGAGTGGCAGCTCGCCGACGAGCTCGGCCTCGACATCATGCTCAACGAGCACCATTCGACCGCGACCTGCATGAGTGCCGCCTGCGTCATCGGCTTGTCGGTGCTGGCGCGCATCACCAAGCGCGCGCGGCTGCTCGTGCTCGGCTATCCGATCGCGAACCGGCCCGATCCGTTGCGCGCGGCCGAAGAGCTCGCGACGATCGACGTGATCTCGCGCGGGCGGCTGGAGATGGGCTTCGTGCGCGGCGTGCCGCAGGAAGTGCCGATCGCCAACATGAATCCGGTGTTCCAGTCGGATCGCTTCTGGGAAGCGCATGATTTCATCATGAAGGCGCTCACCAGCCACGACGAGCCGTTCAACTGGGAGAGCGAGAATTACCACTATCGCCACGTCAACGTCTGGCCGCGCTGCTATCAGCAGCCGCATCCGCCGGTGTGGAGCACGACGGGCAGCACGTTCAACGCGAAGAAGCTCGGGCAATACGGCTACGTGATGGCGACGCTGGGCACGGGCTACGCGACGCGGCGGCTGTACGACGCCTATCGTCAGGGTTATGCGGAGACGCGCGGCGGCGCGGCCGCGCCCGCGGACCGTTTCGCCTATCTCGGACTGGTCGCGGTCGGGCGCACGCGCGAGGAGGCGCGGCGGCGCGGCGAGCTGATCGCCTCGTATCCGCGCTCGTCGGGCATCGTGTTCGCGCCGTTCCGCAATCCGCCCGGCTATCTCTCGATCGAGGACAATGTCCGTATACTGAAGGGTGAGGGCAAGCCGCGCAGCTTCACCAAGGACGGGCGCGTCGTCGACATGGCGACGGGAAGCGTGCAGGACCTGATCGATGCGGGCACGATGTTCTGCGGCACGCCGGACGAGGTCTACGACCAGATCGCCGATTTCGTCGAGCATTGCGGGGGCATGGCCAATCTTCTGATGATGGGCCACGCCGGGCCGATGTCGCACGAGGACACGGTCGGCCATCTGACGCTGTTCGCGCAGGAGGTGTATCCGCGGCTGAAAGCGATGCGGCAGCCGGAACCCGTGGCCGTCGCCGCGCAGTGAGCACCATCGAAAGCAAGTTCGTCGATGTCGAGGGGATGCGGACGCATGTCCTCGAGGCGGGACGCGGCTTTCCGCTGGTGCTGCTGCATTCGGGCGAGTTCGGCGGCTGCGCCGAGCTGTCGTGGGAATTCAACATGCCCGCGCTCGCCGAGCACTTCCACGTCATCGCGCCCGATTGGCTGGGCTTCGGCGAGTCGGCCAAGATCTTCTCGTTCGACGACATGGTCGGATTGCGCATCCGCCATATCGGCGCGCTGTTGAAGACGCTCGGCATCGACCGCGCGCATTTCATCGGCAACTCGATGGGCGGCGGCGTGCTCGCGCGCGTGGCGGCGATGGACGAGCCGTGCTGGCCGATCGAACGCATGATCCTGGCCAGCGCCGGCGGATTTGCGCCGGTGAACGAGACGCGCCAGCTGCTCAATTCGTATGACGGCACGCGGGAGCACATGAAGCGCATCCTGCAGGCGACGATCCTCGTGTCGCCGGTGCGCAACGACGAGGCCTATCTCGACCGGCGTCATCGGCTGTCGCTGATCCCGGGCGCGTGGGAATGCACGGCGGCGGCGCGCTTCCGCAGGCCGGGCGTGAAGACGCGCGAGAAGGAAGAGACCAGCTACCGCGCCATCAAGCGTCCGACGCTGATCGTCGCCGGCGGCAAGGACCCGCTGCGTGAGCCGGGCTATGCGCATTTGCTGCAGGCGGAGATCGCAGGCTCGGAGCTGATCGTGTTCGAGGACGCGGCGCATTTCCCGCATATCGACTTCCCCGAGCGCTTCAACCGCGCGGCGATCGAGTTCCTGTCCCGGAAATAGACACCCCCGAGAGGCCAATTTCCATGTCGGGTGAAGGTGTTAGCAGCGGCCACCGGACGCTCGCCGGGCGGGGACATTCACCGGTCCATAAGGCTTGGCATGCGAGAATCCGGCTTCCTCGGGGCACGCGGATGATCGAGCCGATTCGTCTTCTGGCTTTCGCTTTTGCTGGGGCCGATCTCCTTTTCGAGATCGACCGTGACGGCACGATCCTCTTTGCGACGGGCGCGACCAGCGGGTTTACCGGCAGCGCCGATCTCGTGGGACGCACGGCGACCGACCTCTTTCTCCCGAGCGAGCGCTATCGCCTCATCCTCATCGCGCGCGGACTTATGCCCGGCGAGCGCGCAGGGCCCTTGCCCGTCACGCTCGCATCCGGAGAAAAAGCCTCGCTGTCGATGTGCTGCCTGCCGCCGAACGAGCACATCTCGTGCACGCTGGTGAAGCTCGGCAATCGTGGCGCGCTGACGACGGGCGGAACCGACAGCGAGACGGGTCTTGCCGACCGCAAGATGTTCCTCTCGGTCGCGTCGCGGAGCGCCGGCGGCGAAGGCGCGATCGCGCTCATCAACGTCCCCGACTTGACCGACATCTACGCGAAGCTTTCGCCGGAAACAGCCGCCGACCTGATGGCGGAAATCGGCGCGAGCGTGCGGGGAATGGACGTCACCATCGCGGGACGGCTTTCGAAGACGAGCTTCGGCGTTCTCGCGGACGATCCTGCGTCGGCCAAGGATCTAGCGGCGCGCATCAAGACGCCAGCGCAAGCGCACGGCGTCGCCGAGATCAAGACCGAAGAAGTTCTGCTGTCGCTCAAAGACCGCGATCTCAACCGCGAACAGATCACGCTCGCACTGCGCCACGTCGTGTCGCGTTTCGCCGACGGCAAGCTGAAGGCGCAACCGGGCACCAACCTGACCGAGGCCTTCGAGCAGCTGATGAGCGAGACGATCGCTCGCGCGCAAGGCTTCTGCGCGACGGTTGCCGACGGCAAGTTCGACCTCGCCTTCGAGCCGATCGTCGACTTGAAGTCGATGGTGACCGCGCACTATGAGGCGCTGACACGCTTCCAGCCCGGGCAAAGTCCGGCCGATACGATCCGTTTCGCCGAAGATCTCGGGCTCGCCGATTTCTTCGATCTCGCGCTCGCGGTGAAGTTCTTCAGTTTCCTCGAAAACGACCCGGGGATCATTGCCTCGATCGCGATCAACGTTTCGGGGCGAAGCATCGCCAATCCATCGTCCTTTGCCATGCTCGAAGGACTGTTGCGGCGGCACAAGGTCTTCGCCAAACGCGTGCTGATCGAGATCACCGAAACCGTCGAGATGACCGATCTCGCGGCGGCGGACAAGGCGATCCAGGGCTTGCGCAAGATGGGCTATCGCGTCGGCATCGACGATTTCGGCGCGGGCGCTGCGACGCAGCAATATCTCGATGCGCTCAGCGTCGACTTCATCAAGATCGACGGCAGCCTGATCAACAAGATCGGCAAGTCCGAGCGCGACGACGCGTATCTGCGCGGCGTGCTCGCCAAGTGCGCCGAGCGCCGCATCGAGACGATCGCCGAATGGATCGACAGCGCGGAGAAGCTGAAGCGCTGCGTGGCGATGGGCTTCCGGTTGGGTCAGGGCCGCCAGTTCGGGGCCACGCTGACCTCGCTGCCGCGTATGACGCGGGACGGCGCCTACACCCCGCGGCGGGGCACCGCGCGCGGGCGGTAAGGCGTTTCCGATCTCTGCGAACAGCATCCCCCTCCCCGCCCTTCGGGCGAGACCTCCCCCGTAAACGGGGAGGAAAGATCAGCGCAGCCTTGCTGGTGGCAAAGTTTTGATTGGGCTTGGGATTCCCGCGGCTCACCAAACGGGCGGTCCATCTGGTATAAGCACTTCACACGACATGGGAGAGGTTCATGCGCATTCGGATGCCCCTGGTTGCCGGTTTGCTTCTGACGACGGTCTTGGCCGCAGGGTCTGTACAAGGCCAGATCACCGCCAATCCCATTCCGGAACCGATCGCGAAGAAAGGGCTCGCGGTCGAGATCAAGGACATCGTGCGGCTGCCCATGACGCGCGGCCTGCTGCCGGCCAATCAGGACACCAACCCGGCCGGCTACGCGCGCGTCAGCTATGTGCGCAATTCGCCGGACGGCCGGCTCTTCGCCAACGATTCGCGCGGCTTCCTGTACATCATCAACGGCAGCAACCCGCCGCTTCTCTACGCGAACCTCAAGGAGATTTTCCCGCGCACGGTTTATGACCGGCTCGAGAGCGGGTTCATCGGGTTTACGTTCCATCCCGAGTTCGCGACGAACGGGCTGTTCTACACGGTGCATGCCGAGCACGCGCCGGGCAATCCCGCGACGCCGAACTTCATTCCGCCAGGCTTTTCGGCGAGCGAGGTGACGTTCCACAACATCATCACCGAGTGGAAAGCCACCAATCCTTCGGCCAACACATTCTCGGGAACGCGGCGCGAACTCCTGCGCGAGGCGCACATCGTCGACAGCCTCACCCATCCGATGGGCGCGGTCGAATTCAATCCGACCGCGAGGCCCGGCGATGCCGATTACGGCCTGCTCTACACGAGCGGCAGCGATCACGGCTTCAGCAACGGAGCGGGACCTAAGGCGAACAATCCCACGCAGACGCAGCGCCTCGATTCGATCATGACGGCGATCCTGCGCATCGATCCGCGCAGCCCGTCCGTCACGCGCGGCGTGAAGGGGCTTGGCGACTACACGATTCCCGCGTCGAACAAGTTCCAGATGGACGGCGATCCGAAGACGCTCGGCGAAATCTATGCCTATGGCTTCCGCAACGGCCACCGGCTGTCGTGGGACATGACCGACGGCACGATGTTCGTCTCCGACATCGGCATGAACCATCTCGAAGAGATCAACATCGTGCGCAACGGCGAGAACCATGGCTGGATGGCGCGCGAGGGCTATTTCGAGAATGCGCGGTTCACGCGGCAGCCCAACGGAAAGCTGAACGAGCTGTATCCGCTTCCCGACGACATCATGAGCGGACAGAAGAAGGACGGATTCTCCTATCCCGTGGCCGTGTACGATCACGACGAGGGACGCTCGGTCACCGACGGGTTCACCTATCACGGACAGATTCCGCAGCTGCGCGGCAAGTTCGTGTTCGGCGACATCCAGGCCGGCCGGTTGTTCGCGAGCGATGTCGCGGCGCTGAAGGCAGCGGACGATGGAATCCCACGTACGGTGGCGCCGATCGAGGAGATCCAGCTCTATGTCCGCGACGCGAGCGGCAACCGGCAGGATGTGACGCTGCGCGAGCTGATCGAAAAGACGAACGGCGGGCCCACGACGCGGGCCGACCTGCATATCGGCCGCAGCAAGGACGGCGAGCTGTTCATCACCTCGCGCCAGGACGGGATGATCCGCATGCTGGCGCCTGATTCGGGCACCGGCCGGGCGGCGAGCGCGAAATAGAGATATGCGGCGGCGCCTCACCGGGCTTGTGCTGGCGCTATTCGGGCTTTCGCCCGCAGCACTGCATGCTGCGCCGGCCGAGGATTTCTACAAGGGCCGGCAGCTCACCATGATCCTGTCGACCGATGTGGGCGGCGGTTATCAGTCCTACGCCAATGTCCTGATCCCGTATCTGAGCAAGCATCTTCCGGGCAACCCGCGCATCATCACGCAATCCATGCCCGGCGCGGGCGGCATTCGGGCGATGAACTATCTCTACACGGCAGCGCCCAAAGACGGCACGCGCATCGGGCTGGTGCATGCGATGTCGACCTATGCGCCGCTCTTCGGCGTGGAGGCGGCGAAGTACGATCCGCGCAAGATGAATTTCCTCGGCAGCATGGACAACACCAGCGGCATGTGCGTCGCGTGGGCGCCGTCCGGCATCAAGACCTGGCAGGACATGTTCGACAAGGAGTTCCTGGTCGGCAGCTCGGGCGCGGGCTCGCAGATGGAAACGCTGCCGCTGATGGTGAACAAGCTGTTCGGCACGAAGATCAAGGTGATCTCCGGCTACAAGGGCGGCAACGACGTGTTCCTCGCGATGGAGCGCGGCGAGGTTCACGGCCGTTGCGGGTCGATGGTGGCGTCGATCACGTCGACACGGCCCGACTGGTTCCCGCAGAAGAAGGTGACCGTGCCGTTCCAGATCGCGCTCGAACGCGATCCCGATTTCCCCGACGCGCCGGCGCTTGGCGAATTCGCCAAAGACGCGCGCACGCGGCAAATCCTCGAGCTCGTCATCGCCCATATGCGGATGGACAAGCCGGTGCTGCTGCCGCCGGGTGTGCCGCCTGAGCGGGTCGCTCTGATGCGGCGCGCGTTCCAGGCCGCGGTCACCGATCCGGGCTTTATCGCGCGAGGCGCAGCGGCAGCGGGTCCAGATGGATCCCGTCACCTCGAACCGCGTGCACGAGATTCTCGACGCCGCCTATGCGATGCCTTCCGATGTCGTCAAAGCCGCCAACGAGGCGTTGAACATCACGGGCGCTTCGGACAATTGAGGCGCGCTATCCGGCTTTGCTTTGGGCGCGGAGCGGCGGTGGGGCGTGGCGGACGGCGGCGCCGAGCGCGATCAGAAGGCCTAGGGCAAGGTTCCACCACGCGGGCGAGAGGCCGAATTCCAGGGTGAAATTGTTGCCGAGCACCCAGCCGAACTCGAACTCCTGGTAGATCCACTCCCAGAACGCTTCGAATAGAGCAGTGAAGACGCTTGTGGCGACCGCAAGCAGGGCGAGCGCGCGCGGATCGGTCCCCTGCCCGCGGTTGTTCAGCCAGCGCCACGCCATGAGCCAGAGGAACATGCCGCTCATCAGATACTGGCTCGAGTACACGCCGGGCGAGAGCAGATAGTGCACGAGCGCGAGCAAGGTGAGCCAATAAACGGTGTTGTGCAGGCGCGCCCAGCCTTCGGCGCCCATGCGGCTCACAGCAGCATCGACGCGAGGTGACGCCGAGCGGGATCAGGCCGATGAGCGAGATGGTCGCGATGATGATCGTCAGACGCGTCACCAACTCGTTCGCGATTATGCCGAAATCCCAGGTGCGCAGCGCGAAATAGATGATCGTGTGCGCGATGGTGTAGACGAGCGCGGTGACGCCGATCATGCGGCGTATGACGACGAGCTGGCGCCAGCGGAAGACGATCATCGCGGGCGTGACGGCGAGCGCGAAGAGCAGAATCGCAGTGGCCCACACGCCGGACCAATAGGTCATGCCCGCGAGCGGAAAGGGCCCGAATTGGCGTGTCTGGACCTGCCAGACGATCCAGATCGCGGGCAGGAACAGCGCCGCGAACACTGAGCCCTTGAGCCAGGAAAATTTGCCGGTTCTATCCTGCCACGGCCAGACCAGAGTCAAATTCGATGCTCCTTAACGCGCATTGCACGAGCCGCACGATCATTTCTTGAGAGCACCGCTGAAGACACGGGCGGCTTTGGGCAAGACTTGAAAGTCCTCGGACGACAGCCGGATGTTCTGCCAAACCAAGCCGTTCATGCCGACGACGTAGATCGTTCCGTCATAACCCTGGAAAATCCTCCCATCCTGGTAGGGATGATAAAGCACATTGAGCGAGTTGTTTCGAATCCCCAGCATCCCGAACTTCTCCTTCTTCACGAAGAAGGCGTTCGTGCGCGTGCAAACACAGAGCTCGTAGCCTTTCTCCTGTCCCAGGACGGCCAAGGCGAAGAGCGAACAGCCTTGGTTGATCTCGAACGACCGATCCTGAACAAAGAAGACATCGTTGGGCACCGTGGGATTGAACTCGATGATAACGATTTCGGGGGCGTATCGCTCAAGGGACTTCCAGATGTGGTAGTCGTTCCCGTCGACATCGATTGACAAGAGGCCGATATCCGCAGGCGCGTCGCACTCCACGAGAATATTGTCCAAAGAGTTGGCGCCTTCGAAGTCGACAAAACGGTTCAGTGTTCTCACCCTGTCGTTGCCGGCGTACGTCTTCACGAGATCGCGATATTTTTCCGGATTGCCCTCGATCATGACGGCCTGCCAATCCGTCGTTGCAAGCAGCTCGTGGCAGTTGGAATAGTGCTTCCCGTCCCATGCCCCGAATTCGACGCAGTATCTGTGTTTGGGCTGAACAAGCTCGATGAGCCTGGCAATGATGCCGTCTTCACCATATTGCGAGGTGACACTCTTGGCGTAGGCAAGAAGCGGCGAATTGATTTTGGTCAATCGGGCTAGTTGCAATTCCATCTCAGAATGCCCATCAGGGTAGCGCCGTTCGGAGGAGAACGCGGCGGCCCCAGAGACCTTACGTCAACAGCTGAAACACCGGCAAGAATACGAGCCGGGAGCGGATGCCATTCCACGCGATTCTGTTCTAGGCTGCTTGAAGGCCGGAGCCGATAACCGGCGGTTTGCGGAGGAGTCATGGAGAGACCGGGCGGCACGGTTCTCGATACCGACGACGTGATCAACGGCAGCCGGATCGGCCGGCTCCAGATCATGGTCGGCGTGCTGGCCGCGCTGATCCTCGTCGTCAACGGCTACAACGTGCAGGTCATCTCCTATGTCGCGCCGCAGATCGCGCAGGACTGGGCGATTCCGCGCGAGGTGCTGGGCTGGATATTGGCCGCCGACAAGTTCGGACTGATGGCGGGTTACCTCATCGTGTCGCCGATGTCGGGCTATTTCGGCCACAAGCGGATCGCGGTCGGCTGTGTCGCCTTGTTCGGCGCGATGGCGCTTCTGACGACAACGGCGAGCGGAACGACCGAGCTGTTCGTCGTGCGGCTGCTCACGGGCATCGGGCTCGGCGGCTCGATCCCGAGCGCGGTGGCGCTCACCGGCGAATATTTTCCCAAGTGGCGGCGATCGACCGCGATCACGTTCATCTATTGCGGCTTGTCGCTCGGCCAGTTCAGCTCGGGCGAGGTGACGAACATCGTGCTGCAGCCTTACGGCTGGCAAACGTCATTCTGGATCGGCGGATTCATCGCGCTCGGGATGGCGGCGGTTCTTGCCGTCCTGTTGCCGGATTCGCTCGAATATCTGGTGAACCGCAGCGGCAAGCCTGAGCGCGCGGTGGGCATCTTGCGGCGCATCGCGCCATCGGTGCCGGAGGACGCCAACCTCGTCGCGGGCGCGCGCAGCAAGAGCACGCTGACGGTCTGGCAATTGCTGCCGCAATTGTTCCAATCGGGACGCGGGATCGGCACGCTGGCGATCTGGCTGGCGATCGGGACGAACCTGATCGCCAACACGTCGCTACAGACGTGGCTGACCGAAATCCTGCTGCGGGCGGGTTTCGATCAGCGGATGGCGATTCTGCGCGACCGGGATGGCGTTCATCGCCGGCATCGTGAGCGCGTTCATCATCGGACCGCTGATGGACCGCTTCGGGCCCTATCGCGTGACGGTCGCGCTGTTCTTGGCGGCTGCGTTCTTCAGGAGCGCTCTTGGCGTATCGCTCGCGTTCGATTCCGCGACGCTGGTGCTGTCGGCCGCGTTCGCCGCGGGCTTCTGCACGAGCAGCATCCAGAAGGCGCAAAACGCGCTGTCGGTCTATTTCTATCCCGTGGCGCTGCGCTCGACGGGGCTTGGCTGGGGCTTGGGCGTCGGGCGATCCGGCGCGATTGTGGGGCCGATCCTGTTCGGCTATCTGCTGGGCTCGCTCCAGTGGTCGGCGACGGCCGTGTTCTGCGTGACCGCGATCCCGCTCCTCATCGGCGGGACGGCGATCTTCCTGATGGGCCGCCACTACGGCGAGGAGCCCATCGAGGAGCGCGTCATGGTCACCGAGCCGCAGCCGGCCAAGGCATGAGGACGAGCATGGAGTCTCCCGCGAGCGTCATCGAGACCGATGCGCTGATCAATTCGCGCAAGATCGGGCGGCCGCAGATCGTGGTCGGCGTGCTGGGCGCGTGCGCGCTGTTCGTCGAAGGCTTCGACACGTCGGCCATCGGCTATATCGCGCCGCAGATCACGCGCGAGTGGAACGTGCCGGCGAGCGTGCTCGGCACGATCCTGACGGCCGACATGGTGGGCCTGCTGCTGGGCTATCTGCTCGTGGCGCCGCTCTCCGCGCGCTTCGGCCACAAGCGCACCGTCATCGCGTGCACGACGTTCTTCGGCTTGATGACGTTCCTCACCATCACATCGACCAATGTCGAGATGCTGCTGTTCTTCCGCTTCCTGACCGGCGTGGGCGTGGGCGGCGCGATGCCGAGCGCGGTCTCGCTCACCGGCGAATATATTCCCGAGAACAGGCGGTCGACGGCGATCACGCTCATCTATATCGGCTTCTCGATCGGCCAGATCGGCGCGGGGCTCGCGTCGAGCGCGCTGATCGACGCGTACACCTGGCGCGCGGTGCTCGCGTTCGGCGGCGTCATCACGCTCTTGTTCGCGCTGCTCTTCGTGTTCGTGCTGCCGGAGTCGATCGAGTACCTGGTCAATCGCGGCAACGATCGGCCGCGGGCCGTTCGGACGCTGCGGCGCATCGCGCCCGATCTGTCGATACCGGATAGCGTTCGGCTGATCGCGGGCTCGCAGGGCGACCGCAAAGTCGCGGTGCGCCAATTGCTGGAAGACAACCGGGCCCTGGGCACGGTCTTCGTCTGGATCGGCATGTTCATGAACCTGATGATCTATTTCTTCATGCAGAAATGGCTCACGTCGCTGCTGGTGCAGGTGGGGTTGAGCCAGCAGGAGGCGATCCTGGCGACGACGGTCGGGCTCGCGGGCGGGATCGTCGCGGCGTTCATCATCGGGCCGCTGATGGACCGCGTCGGGCCGTATGTGGTGGTCGCAGGGCTGTTCGCGGTGTCCGCGCTTTCAGTGGTGCTGATGGCATCGTTCATGACGGCGGGCGGTGCGCTCATGCTGACCGCGATGTCGCTGGCGCTCGGCTTCTGCCTCTCCGGTGGGCAGAAGGCGAACAACGCGCTCTCCGTGTATTTCTACCCCACCGCCTTGCGCGGCACGGGCCTCGGCTGGGCGCTGGGCGTCGGGCGCATCGGCGGCGTGATCGGGCCGTATTTCGCGGGCGTCCTGCTCGAGGACGGCTGGAGCCCCTCTGGCCTCTTCTATTTGGCCGCGGGACCGATGATGATCGGCGCGGTCACGATAGCGCTGATGGGACAGATCTATGGTCATAGCTCCGCGCGGAGCGGACTTGCCGAAAGCCAGAAGGTCTAGAGCACGATCCGATTCCACGGAATCGGATGCGCGCTCTAGAGTTTTGATTTGCCGCGTTTTCTTACGCCGAACCGGCGGCCACTTCGGCGGAAAACGCTCTGAGTTGGCGTACGGAGACTTCGGTTGAGCGGCTGGCGGCTTTTAGGCGACCTCGGTGGGACCAATGTGCGCTTTGCGCTGCTGGCGCCCGACGGGGCCGTGAACAGGTTCGAGAACTTCCGCAACCTCGACTACGAGAACGTGGTCGAGGCGATCGACGCGTATCTCGCGCTCATTCCGAAGGAGGAGCGTCCAACCGAAGCCGCGTTCGCGGTCGCGGCACCCGTGATCGGCGACAAGATCACGATGCTCAATTCGCCGTGGACCTTCTCGATGGAGGCGGTGCGGAAGCACTACGGCTGGTCAAAGCTGCATCTGGTGAACGATTTCGTCGCCAATGCGCTCGCCGTGCCGGAGCTCAAAGAGGACGATTTCGTCCAGATCGGCGAAGGCAAGGCGGTGGAGGGTGAAGCCATCGCCGTGCTCGGACCGGGGACCGGTCTCGGCGTCGCGGGACTGATCCGCTGCGGCGGCGAGTGGACGCCGATCGCGGGCGAAGGCGGACACGCGACGCTCGCGCCGATGGATTCGCGCGAGGCGGCGATCATCGACATCCTTAGCGCGACAATATGCGCATGTCTCGGCCGAGCGCGTGCTGTCCGGACCGGGGCTGGCGAATCTGTACGACGCGTTGTGCGAGCTCGCGGGCAAACCTGCAGCGCCTCTGACGCCCGAGCGCATCACCGACCTCTATCCCGGCTGCGATCCGCAGGCGCGCGAGACGGTGATGATGTTCTGCGGCATGCTCGGCACGTTCGCAGGCTCGGTCGCGCTGACCTTCGGCGCGCGCGGCGGCGTGTACATCATGGGCGGCATCGTGCCGAAGATCCTCGGCACGTTCACGCAGTCGAGCTTCCGCGAGCGGTTCGAATTCCGCGGGCGGTATCGCGCCTATCTGTCCGAGATCCCGACATTCGTGGTGACGCGGCCGAACCCGGCGTTTCTCGGGCTGTCGACGCTGTTTCGCAAATGAAAGGGCGGGAGACGATGACACGGGGGGAATTCCTGCGCCTCTCCGCCGCGGCGATGGCGGCGGCGGCAATGCCTCGCGCGGCCGCAGCGCAGACGGTGGAACAGTTCTATCGCGGGCGCACGATCACGCTGATCATTCCGACGGCGCCGGGCGGCATCAACAATCTCGCAGGCCGTCTGGTGGCGCGGCATCTTGGCCGGTTCATTCCGGGAATGCCTGCGATCGTTGCCGAGAATCGCGAGCAGGGCGGCGGGCTCGCGCTCGCCAATTCGTTCGCGCAAGGCGCGCCGAAGGACGGCACGGTGATCGCGAACATCCAGCGCGCGGTTCCGCAGCTCGCGATCCAAGGCGAACGCGCCGCGCGGTTCGATCCGCAGGCGCTGACCTGGCTCGGCAGTCTCTCGTCGTTCTCGACCGATGCGTACATCCTGGTCGTGAATTCGCATCATCCGGCGCGGACTTTGCGCGAGCTTGCGGCGCCGGCGGTGCCGGCGCTGATCGGCGGGGACGATATCGGCTCGACCAATCTCACCTTCGCGCTCGTTGCGCGCGACGTGCTCAAGCTGAACATCCAGGTGAAGGACGGGTTCTCCGGCGCGCCGGGAATGTTCCTCGCGATGGCGAACGGCGATCTCGACGGCCAGGTGATCGGGCTGAACTCGATCATGGCCAATCAGCCCGCGCTGTGGAACGCGAAGGAGGTGCGCGTGCTGCTGCAATTCGGCCGGACGGCGCGCCATCCGCTCCTGCCCGACGTGCCGCTCGCGACCGAGCTGACGCAGGACAAGGATGCGCTCGACATCATCGCCTTCACCGAAGCGCCGCTCACCATGGCCCTGCCCTTCCTGGCGCCCGCGGGGATTCCCGCGGATCGCGCAGCGGCGTTGAAGAGCGCGTTCATGGCGATGGTGAAGGACCGCGAGTTCCTGGCCGATGCCGAACGGTCGAAGCTCGACATCACGCCGATCGACGGCGATCAGGTGCGCGCGGTCATCGCCAAAATGGGGGCAACGCCGCGCGCGGTGATCGAACGGTACAACCGGATCACCGGGGTTGGGACATGACAATCGTCCGACGCTGACGCGAACATGGACAGCGACGACTATTGGGCAGATGAACCGGATGTGGTCCGGCTTGCCGCCGCCGATCCACGGCATTCCAAAGATCCCGTATTGGCACTGAGCGAATTGAACGCGCTCGCAGACCAGGGTTCGCGCGGGGCCATGCTCAATTTAGGCTTCGCACACGAGCAGGGTATCGGCACGAAGAAGGATCTGGCGCAGGCAGAGCAATGGTACCGTCGTGCGGCAGATACCGGATTTGTGCCGGCCTTCGATAGCCTTGGACACCTTTACCTCATCACGAAACGTTACAGGGAAGCCGAAGACGCTTTGGGGTATGCGGCTGAGCGCAATTATGCCCGCGCCCTCTTCTCGTTGGGAAAAATGTATGGTGCCGGAATTGGGGTCAAGCGGGACACCGATAAAGCAAGACAACTCTTGGAACAAAGCGCGGCGCTGGGAGACCTCTATGCGAAGGGCCTCTTGGGAAAGATTCTCTTTTTTGCCGGACGAGGACTTCGAGAGAGGGCGAGAGGGATAAAGCTGTTCGTCGAAGCGGTCAGAGGATCGCTCAAGGCGGAGGACCTCGAAGCCGTAGACCGGGTCCACTACATCGCGCGGGCCCTCGACAAGAAGGGACTTCACGCCGACGCGGAGCGACATTTTCGCCAGGCTCTGGCCGATTACGAAAGACTGCTCGGCCCGGAGCACCCCACCACCGCCGTCAGTTACCATTACCTTGCCGTCAACCTCGAGAACCAGAAGAGAGATCGAGAAGCCGAGCGACTCTTGCGACGAGCTTTGGAAATCTATGAAAAAGTGTCAGTGGCGGATGACATGTCGGCTTCTCGTACTTGTCTGAGAGGTCTCGCTCAGAACCTGGGAAGGCAGAGTCGCCATACGGAAGCAGAACCGCTCCTTAGAAAGGAATTGATGCACTGTGAAACGGCATACGGGACAGAGCACACAAATACAGCTGCCTGCCGTATGCACGTGGCTGACAATCTCTATCACCAGGGCCGCTACCAGGAAGCAGAACCTCTAATTCGAAAGTCTTTGTCAGTTTATGAAGAGGCCCATGGGCCGCAGCATCCACACGTCTCAAGCTGTCTCAACTATCTTGCGCTGAGCCTTGACGGACAAGAGCGCTACAACGAAGCCGAACCCATGCACCGGCGGTCCCTTGCAATACAGGAAGCGCTGGTGGGCCCGGAACACACCCACTACGGCGTGATACTAAAGAACCTGGGAACAAACCTCACGCAGCAATTCCGATATTCCGAGGCTGAGCCGCTTCTCCGAGCTGCCGTAGCAGTCTGTGAGAATGCATCCGACGCGCAGGAACTCAATTGCAACATCGCTCATCCATCTAGCCGAGAATCTCAGCGAACAGGGGCGTCATGCCGAAGCAGAACTGCTGCATAGGCGTGCCGTCGCAATCTATGAAAGCATGAACGGCCCAGAGCATCCCTTTACCGCGGCCAGCCTTATCTATCTTGCCCTGAATCTCACCAGCCAGGGGCGTTATGCGGAGGGGGAGGAACTGTACAAACGTGCCTTGGAGACTTGTGAAAGGGTCTACGGCGCGGAGCATTCCTTCACCGCAGCTGCCTTGAGCCATCTTGCCAAGAACTTGGACAAACAGGGATGCTACACGCAGGCAGAGAATTCTGCATCGGCGCGCCTTGGCAATCTGCGAGAAGGAGTGGGGTGCGGAGCATTCGATTACAGGCAGTGTCAGATTGCATCTCGCGCGCAATCTCGACGAGCAAGACCGTCAAGTCGAAGCCGAGCCGTTGCACCAACGTTCGTTGGCCAGTTTCGAAAAGAGCTTTGGCTCCGATAACCCACGAACAGCAGCCGGTTACGGCGGGCTCGCGTCAAACCTGGATGGGCAACGCCGGCATACGGAGGCCGAACCCTTGCATCGCCGGGCTCGTGATACTTGCGAGAAATGGTTCGGCTCTTCCCACGAGTCCACTATTCAATGCGTTAGCGACCTTGCGGCCAATCTTGATGGACAGCGGCGCCACAGCGAAGCCGAGCCCTTTCACCGACGGGCGTTGGATGACCATCGCGCATTGTTGCCAAATCATCCCACTACGGGTCGCATAGCCCTTCTCGCCGCCCGGAACTCGATAGCGCTTGGGCGCAAGGCGGACGGGTGTCAGCTTGCCCTACAAGCGCGTGATATATTGTCGGCGCGCGTTCCTGCGACACACAAATGGATAGGAGAGACATTGTCCTTCCTCAAAGAGCATTGTGTGCCGGAACCAGAGGCTTGAACGGTCGAAGCTCGACATCCGATCAATCGGCCGGCGCTAGTGCGACGCAGTGCTGGCGCCACATGGTGCGGTAGGCGGAGTCGACCGCGCGCGCGATGCGAGCGCTGTCCATCAGCGGGCTGGACGCCATCCGTGCGCGCAGGGCGCTGCGCATGTCCCGCAGCCGCGGGATGTCGTGCGCGAGATCGATCGCCGTCTGGACGTAGGCTTCCGGAGACGAGGCGATCAGAGCGTCGAGCCCGATCTGAGACAGGAGGCTCGCGCCGACGCGCGATGCGTGAACCTGGCCGGCCTGGCTCACGACGGGCACCCCCATCCAAAGCGCTTCGCAGGTCGTGGTCGTGCCATTGTACGGGAACGTGTCGAGCGCGATGTCGATATCGCCGTAGCGCGCCAAGTGAGTTGGGATGTTCCCCGTCCAGCCCGACAGATCGATTCGCTCCGGCGCGATTCCGCTCCGGGCGAAGAGAGATCGGATGGAGCTGCGCGCTTCGGCATCAGCCAGAGGCCCGGTCTTCAGCATCAACCGGCTGCCGGGTACGCCCGCGAGTATCGCGGCCCATCGGGCGATGAGCGCGGCGTTGATCTTGGCCAGAGCGTTGAACGAGCCGAACGTGATGCGCCCGCTTGCAAGCACCGGCGGCTCAGTGACAGGCGGGGCGTCCTCCGGTGGGCGGTAGCAAAGGAAGCCTCCATCGAGACGCACGAGCGTCTCGGTGTGGAGCGCATCCGTCCGACCAACCGGATCGGCCCACGCATCGGTGAAGCGATAGTCCATCGTCGAGAGGCCGGTGGTGTTGGGGTAGCCGAGATAGGTGACTTGGATCGGCGCCACGCGGCGCGCAAACAGCGACAGACGGTTGCGGCCGGTGTGGCCGGAGAGATCGACCAGAATGTCGATGCGGTCGCTGCGGATGAGCGCGTCGGCTTCGTCGTCGCTCAGGGGCGCGATGTTCCGCCACGCATCGCTGAGCGTTCTCAAGCGCTCTGTTGTTGCATCGTCCCCGAAGCTGCTGGCGTAGCAGGTCACGTGGAACGCGTTGCGGTCTCGAGCCTCGAGCACCGGCTCGAAGAAATATGCCACCGAGTGGGTGTTCAGATCGCCCGAGACATAGCCGACGCGCAGCACGCGCTCGGGATCGTCTGCGGCGATCGCGACGGTATGCGCCTGCGTCGCGCGGCGATGGCGTGGCTCCCAGGCGAGATGCTCGGCGAAAACCTGTTCGGCGGCTGCGCCGTCCTGGTAGTTGAGCGCGAACAGCAAATTGCTGTGCGCGACCGCAAAGTCCGGCTGGATCTCCAACGCGCGCCGATAGCTCGTCACCGCATCCTCGATCCGGGCGAGATCGCGGAGCATATGGCCTCGATTGTTGAAGGCTTCCGCATGATCGGGATTGAGCGCAATCGCCCGGTCGCAGCTCGCGAGCGCTTCCTCGAACCGGCTGAGTTGAGCGACAGCATTGCCGCGGTTGTTGAAGGCTTCCGCGTAATCGGGCGCGATCGCAATCGCCCGATCATAGCTCGCGATGGCTTCATCGAACCGCCTGAGCTCGCGCAGGATATTGCCGCGGTTGTAGTGCGCCATCGCGAACTGCGGATGGATGGCGATCGCCCGATCGGTACATCGCAGCGACTCATCGAGGCGTCCGAGGCCCTTGAGCGCAACCCCGCGGTTGATCTGCGCGAACGGATTGCCGGGCTCGATCGATGTCGCCAATGCGAGCTGTTGCTCGGCTGCTGCGTAATCGTTCCGGGAAAGGAAGACGGCACCGAGCGAATAGGCCGCGGCGAAATGCCGAGGCTCGTGTCTCAGGATCGAGCGATAGAGCTTCTCCGCGTCGTCGATCAGCCCGCTGTCATGGAGATCGAGCGCTTTGCGGTATTCGTCTTGCAGATTGATGATCGCGCCAGAAAGCATCATCGAAGGAGAGCCCCGCCCGCGTTCAGACGAACCGCGATGTCGGGCCGGGCGCAAAGGCCTCGGCACGCGGATACGTATCTATTGTTTTGAGCCGAAACGACGGGTTGCAGTGCCGCCGCCAGATCGTGCGGTAGGCGGTTTCGACGGCGCGAGCGATGCGGACACTGTCCATGAGCGGGCTGGTTGCCATTCGCGCGCGCAAGGTCCCGCGCAAATCTCGCAGCCGCGGAGTGTCCTGCGCGAGATCGATCGCCGCCTGGACATAGGCTTCCGGAGACGATGCGGTGAGCGCATCGAGTCCGATCCGGGACAGGAGACTCGCGCCGACGCGCGATGCGTGAACGCGGCCGGACATGGTGATGACGGGGACGCCCATCCACAGCGCTTCGCACGTCGTGGCCGTTCCGTTGTAGGGAAACGTGTCGAGGGCGATATCGATTTCGCCATAGCGCTCGAGGTGGCTTCGCGTGTCCGCGGTCCAATCCGACGGTTCGATCCGTTCGGGCGCGATGCCATTCTGCCCGAACAGCTTGAGGATGTCGTCGCGCGCGGCAGGATCGGCGAAAGACCTGGCTTTCAGGATCAACCGGCTGCCGGTGACGCCTTCGAGGATCGCCGACCACCGGGCGATGAGCGCGGCATTGACCTTGGCGAGCGTGTTGAACGAGCCGAACGTGATGCGGCCGTTTGCAATGACGGGCGGTTCCGCAACGGCCGGGCTGTCTTCGGGCGGCCGATAGCACAGGAAACCACCGTCGAGGCGCACGAGCGTCTCGGTATGCAACGCGTCGGTCGAGCCGACGGGATCGGCCATGGCGTCCGTGAAGCGGTAATCCATCGCCTTAAGCCCGGTGGTGTTCGGATAGCCGAGATAAGTGACCTGGATCGGCGCCGCGCGGCGGGCGAACAACTTCATGCGGTTGCGGCCGGTGTGGCCGGAGAGATCGACGAGGATGTCGATGCGGTCGTTGCGGATCAATGCGTGGGCTTCGTCGTCGCTCTTGACCGCGATGGTGCGCCAGGCATCGCTGAGCGCTCTCAGGCGCTCCGTCGTCGCATCCTCTTCGCTGCCATTCGTGTAGCACGTCACATGAAACGCACCACGATCCGTTGCCTGCAACAAAGGTTCGAGGAAGAAGGCGACCGAGTGATTTCTGAGATCACCGGAAATATAGCCCACGCGCAGGATTCGCTCAGGATCGCGGGTGACCTCGGGGAACGATGGGGTCGCAAGTCCGTCTCGTTCTTCCCAAGCGCAATGTTCGGCGAACACATCCTCCGGCGTCACGCGATCCTGGTAATTCAGCGCGAACAGGAGATTGCTGCGGCCCTCGGCGTAGCCGGGTTTGGCCACCAATGCGCGGCGATAGCTCGCAACCGCGTCATCTATGCGGGCGAGGTCCTGGAGCACGATCGCGCGGTTGCAGAGAGCGGCGGCCAAGTCTGGTTCAAGCTCGATCGCGCGCTCAAAGCTTGCGAGCGCATCGCCGAACCGTTTGAGCTCGCGCAGGGCGCTTCCCCGATTGTTGTAGGCGTCGGCGAAGTCGGGCTTGAGCTCGATTGCGAAATCGCAGCTTGCGACGGCTTCGTGGTGGCGTCTGAGCGCTCCGAGCGTCCTGCCCCGGTCGTTCAAGGCTTTCGCGTCGTCCAGCTTGAGCATGATCGCCTGGTCATAGCTGGCGACGGCGTCATCGAGGCGCCCGAGCGCAGCCAGAACATGGCCCCGGTTTCTGAGGGCCCCGCCATAATCGGGCTTGAGCGCAATCGCGCGGTCGTAGCTTGCGATGGCCTCCTCGAAGCGCCGCATGTCGCTGAGCGCATTGCCGCGATTGTCGAAGGCTTCAGCAAAACCGGGATTGAGCGCGATGGCCTTGTCGAAGCTTTCGACAGCGTCCTTAGCGCGCCCGAGCTCGCGTAGCGCAATGCCCCGGTTGTTGAAGGCTTCCGCATTGCGAGGTTCGAGCGCGATCGCGCGATCGTAGCTCGCGATCGCGTCGGCGAGGCGGCCAAGGTCGCTCAACGCGTTGCCGCGATTGTAGTGCGCAAGCGCGAATTGCGGGTACACGGCGATCGCCGCATCGATGCAACGGAGCGCGTCTTCGAGACGTCCGAGGCTCTTGAGGGCGACGCCGCGGTTGATCTGCGCCAACGGATTGCGGGGCTCGAGCGATGTCGGCCAGCGCAAACTGGCGGTCGGCGGCTTCGTACTCGTCCCTCGACAGGAAGACGGCGCCGAGAGAATAGGCGGCGCCGAAATGCCGGGGGTGCTGTCTCAGGATCGTGCGATAGAGCTGCTCCGCGTCCGCGACCTGGCCGCGATCATGAAGCGCGAGCGCTCTTTGGTATTGTGCGTCGGGATCGGGAACCTGACTGGAGACGAGCATCGTCGGGGTGACCAAATGTTTGCGCCCCGTTGATGCACCCGCTCTGTGACAGTTTGGTGTAGGGACGGGTTACCTAGCCATCGCCCTCTTGCTTGTCCCAGTCTCGGCTGCTTGTGCCGTCAAATTCCGGCAAGAGCGCGATCAGCGCGAACAACAGGCCGAGTGTGCCTATCAGCATCAGCAGCTGGCTTGCGCTTGGGGACGGCGTCCTGACTTTTCGTTCCTCGAACGGCAGGCTCCACCCCACGGGCATGGCGCCGTGCGTTCCGCACCGGATGGTCAGACCGTGTCGATCCTGGCAGGTGGGCGCGGCGAGAGTGGGGCCGATGCCGAGCAGCATAACCGTAGCGAGGAAGGCGAAGAGCAATACGCGGACGAACGACAGCTTCATGGCGATCCACCGAAGGCAAGCCTATCCTGAAGTGTCGACGATCCCCAACACCTGGCAGGAAAGCTGCCGCCGCAGCGGACTAAAAAAACGCCCCGGACGCTTGGGGCCTTCCGGGGCGCTCTATATCGGATTCAGGGGGCATCATCCGACAACGCATCCTTAGACCAATCGCGGCGCATGGGGATCGGGTAATCACCCGATTGATCAAGGGGATGGCGCCTGATAGCGATCGTGGTTCCCGCTCTCAAAGCACCCGCGTATCCAAGCGCCGAGCGCGTGTTCCGGTCGGATGCTCCGTATGCGTCCGAGCGACCGCGCGCTTGCGATGCCGTCTTGCGAATCCGCTTGGGAAAGTTAACGAGCGGCGTCATAGTGCGCGCTCAAGGTCGGTGGTGGGGCCGTGGGGGCTGCGTCTTCATCCGTTCTCGACTTCGTCGACGCCATAGAAAAGATCAAGAGCGCCGATGAAGTGTGGAACCGGTATCTGCGGTATGCATCCGCGTTCGGGATGCATTACGCCGCGCTTGTCGACGTGCCCGGACCGGGCGAGCGGCTGATCGACACCGCGCTCTATATGTCCTGCCCTCCGGAATGGCGGAGACGCTATTTCGAGAAGAACTACTTTCCGAACGATCCCGCCGTGCTTCATCTCGCGCGCACCACCGATCCGTTCACGTGGACCGATGCGCTCGCCTGTCCGGACTACACGCCGGCGCAACGCCGCGTCGTGTACGAGGCGGGCGAGTTCGATATGCATGGCGGCTTCGTCGTGCCGCTCGTCGGTCTTCGCACGCGAACCGCGGTGATCGAGCTGGCGGGGCCTAACAAGAGCCTCGGCACGCGAGAACGCGCGGAGCTTCAGATGGCATCGATGGCGGCGAACTCGACGGCTGCGCACGATCTTCAAGCCGCGCCGGCACCCGCTGCCGCCGCTTTCAAATCGCGAACGCGAAGTGCTGCAATGGGCGGCGGTCGGAAAGAGCGACTGGGAGATCGGCGAGATTCTCTCGATCAGCGAGAAGACGGTGAACGCGCATATCGAGAACGTCAAACGCAAATACGGCGTCACCAGCCGCATCCACGCGGTCGTCAAGGGCATGAACGCCCACGCCATCCATCTCTGAGCGCAACTGACCTACGACGCCAGAGCGCGATCCGATTTCATGGAATCGGACGCGCGCTCTTGATTCTTGATTTGTCGCGTTTTCTTACGCCGAACCGCCCGGGCGGCTTCGCCGCCAAATCAACAAAAGGCACGCAACGCGTGCCGGGCACTTCGGCGGAAAACGCTTAGAACGTCAGTTCGCCGCGAAGCAGTAGAAGAGCCCATCCCCGCCCGTGCTTTGCAAAGCGGCCGGGCTGCAGCCGGCACTCGCATGGGCGGAATTGAAGGGCGATGGCGGAACGCCACGAGCCTTAAGGTCGGAGTGACCGACCCACGGACGTCCCTGATTGTTGCTCGTCCAATTCGCGCAGGTGCGATCCTCGCCAGGAGGAAAAGCGGTCCCGTCGAGCTGCGAGCCGGTCAACATGTCGTGCCGCGACGGCCGCCCGCCCGCCTCGGTCATGATGTTCTCCTCGGTGAGGTTGGATTTGCCGCTGTGAAGATCCGCCACGTTCCGCGCGACCATCACGCCTTTCGCGTTGTACCAGGGTCCCTGCCCGATCCGATCTTTCGCATTCACGGCCGGCGCGCCTTGAGCGGCCGTGACACTGAGATACGCGCGCCACATGCGGTTTCCCACGCCTTTTGATTGCGCAAGCGACTGACAGTGCCGATCGGCGCCGGCCAAACCTCCGAGGTTCGCCCCGTCGCCCGGGCCAACACTGGTGACAAAGAAGCTCATGGTCGGAGCCGCACCCTGCGCCATGAGCGCGATGGGCGTCAGGCACAGAACAGGGAGAACCAATAGTGTCGAGATGTTCAGTCCGTTTTTCATGTCGCGCTCTCCTCCGTTGGCCCCTGGGATAAAATCATGGCGGAGGACTCGCGTTCGCGTGTCCTCCGCCATCGTCATTCGCGTCCTATTGGACGATCTCGATGTAGCCCAAATGGGTCGAGGTATCGCCCGCCCACCAGATGCGGTTCGGATTGGTCGGATCGAGCTCGATCCTTCTCGCATCCGACTCGATGATCGGCAGCGAGAATTCCGTCCAGGTTTCCGTCCTCGGATCGAAGCGGGCGATCTTGTCGGCCGTCTGCTCGGTCACCCAGATCATCTTGGTCCGTGGATCAGGCACTATGTGATAGGTGCCGCTGTTCTTGGTCGGCGGTTCGTAGAAGGTCATCTTGGCGGTCTTGTGATCGATCTTCACGAGCTTGCTCGTCCGGTGGAAACCGACCCAGAGATTGCCTTCCCAATCGGTCCCCATGCGGCGCGGAACGTCGACGCCACCGGTCGGGAACTCGTCGATCTTTCCCGTGACAGGATCAAGCCGGCCCATCTTGTTGGCTTCGCGTTCGGCAAACCAAACCCGACCATCGCCTGCGACGTCTATCCCGTATGCGCCAGGATCGTTCGAGGGAATTTCATACGCGGTGAACTTCTTGTCTTGGATATTCAAGCCCACGATTCGTGTACCGGCGGTCGACCACACCATCTTCCCGTTCGGGTCGACCCGCATCGTGTTTCCGCTGATGGTGCCCTTGAAGTCGGCGGGCACCGGATACGGTGTGAACGTCTCGGTCCGCGTGTTGAACTCGAGCCAGCGACGGCTTCCGCCGATGTCGGCCATCCAGATCGAATCGCCCGCGCCTTTGGCCGGCGGACCCATGTGCGCCAACGTGGCGGGCTTCCCTGCGATGGGTGGAGCAATCTCGGTAAAGGTGAACGTCTTGGGATCGAACTTGGCGAGCTTGTAGACGTTGAGCTGGTTCGCCCACGCAACTCCCCTCGGGTCAACGGTCAAGTCGTGGTACGCCGCGTCGGGATTGGGTCCCTCGAAATCGACGGCGATGTATTTGGCGGCGTCACCGGCCAGCAGGGTTCTCGACAAGCGGCCGTTGGGATCGGGTTTCGGCGTCGTGGTCGAAAAATTCTTCGCCAGATAATCCACGACGATCTTTTCTTCCTGATCCGTCAGATCGGTGGCCTTGCGCTCAGGGACGCGTTCGCGCATCCACTTGATCTTTGTCACCCAGTTGTCGCGGGTCCATCGCATCTGCGTCAGCCGGTGCAGGAAATGACACTGGCCGCATTTCGCTTCGACGACCGCTTTGCCTTCGCCGGCCGGCAGAACCGGCGGCGGGAGCTCGTGATCCATTTCGTTGCCGGAGACGCGACCGGGGGTGCGAACCCATCCATTCGCGATCACCGCGCCCTGCTTGTCGGTCAGCGACACATCGGCCGTCGCGGGCTTGCCCGCCGTGAGTGCTACCGGCGTGAGCTTGCTCTGGAAGCCGTTCCCGATCCCCTGCACCGTGTAATTCCCCGGCGGCAGGTTGTTCATGGTGAAGCGGCCTTGCGCCTGGCTGATGGCCATGAACGTCAGGCGTCGCTCTGCGTTGATGAATTTGACGTACGCACCGGGAAGCGCTTGCCCGGACGCACTCTTGACCACGCCCTGAACGCTGCCGGCAAAGTTCTGCGCCTGTGCAGGCACACCTGCCGCAAGAGAAGCGATCAGCACGGTGCTGCAAAGCAAAGCTGTTCTGAACATCGCGTCCTCCTCGTGACGAAGCTCAAAGGCGGGTTGCTAGGGGTAGGGCTCGGCCCGCTCTATCCCTGATTGTACCACGCCACAGGCTCGTGAGTGAGGCTAGAGCGCGCTCCGATCCATGAAAATCGGATACGCGCTCTTGATTCTTGATTTTGGCGCGTTTTCTTACGCCGAACCGGCAGCCACTTCGGCGGAAAACGCAGGGGCTGCGCTAGGCCGCGGCTTTGGCGAGATCGCGGCGGAACAGCGAGCCGAGGCCGGGGACCACATCGGGGAGGCCGATGGTGCGGAGCGCGCACCAGAGTGCGGCCTGGTTGCTGGTGACGACGGGGCGGTTGAGCGCTTTCTCCAGATCCTCGATCACGTCGACGGAATGGATGTTGGCGCAGGAGATGAAATAGGCCTGCGCGCGGTCGTCTTTGAGCGCGAGCGCCATGTCGTACCAGAAGCGCGGCGGCGTGGTGCAGTAGGCATCGGTGCCTTCGAGCGAGGCGGCGCGATCGGCGACGATGTCGTAGCCCGCCTCGCGCATGTATTTCAGCTTCTCGTCGTGGCCCTTCTGTTTCGTCTCGGAGATGAAGACGAGACGTTTCGCATCGAGCGCGGCAAGTGCTGCGTTCACGGATGTGGCGGTGCTGATCGCCGGGCGCTTGGCCGTTTTCGCGATCTCGCTCACGACGTGCTTGTCCATGTCCACGCCGCCCGACATCGAGGTGCCGGTGCACTGGAACACGACGATGTCGCATTTCGAATCCATCAGGAGCTCGACCGCGGAAAGGATGCTCGGCATCAGCTCCGGCAAGCGGCCGCTTGTGCTGGTTGGTCATGCGGAGGCGGACGAAATGCGGCTGCACGCCGGATGGGCGCGAAGCGCGCGATCTGCGGCTCGACCATGCGGTTCGAGGAGGGAATGATGAACCCGATCCGCGCGCGCGGCGTGACAGGCGGATAGTCCGCCGGTGTTGGGTGAGTTTTCTCAGCCGCCATGCGTGTCTCCTGGGCCCATGGCGAATGTAAGCGGAAACGCGAGCGAAGAGGAAACGGCCGAGATAAGGGTGTGATCCGCAACGGGAAATGCGGTCAAGACCAGCGGGACTCACCAGAAAGATACTGCCTGCGCGTTCCGGCTCATCCGGGGACATGTTACGGTTGGGCGCATGGGAGGAGCGGACTCAGCCGTTCCCCGGCCGTGTTGGCTCTGTCCTTGGCGGCACCTTGGGAGCGAATTCATGCGGAGATTGTCGTTGCTGTGCGTCGCGGCCGGGCTTTTGGGCTCGGCGGCGGTTCTCGTCCCGACCTATGCCGCGAACACTGGCGACGAGGAGCGGCTCACGATCCCCAATTTCAATCCCGACGGGCGGACCGGCTGGGGCAGCAACCGCCTTGCCAGCGACGATTTCCTGCCGCCGAAGAGCGGACCCGGACCGGTTCTCTCCGATCCGAAGAATCCCTACATCCCAAACCAATCGCCGGAGAACTCGACCTATCGGGTGGCGGACCTGACAAGTCCGATCCTTCAGGAATGGACGAAGGCGCCGATGAAGCAGGCCAACGACGCGGTGCTGGCAGGCAAGGTGCCGTTCATCGCCCGCGAGCGGTGCTGGCCGATCGGCGTGCCGGGCTTCGTGATCTGGAACCGGGGTCAGCCTCTGCGCTTCATCCAGACCAAGAACCAGGTGTGGATGATCAACGAGCTTTTCGGCATCACGCGCCGGGTCTATCTGAATGTCGGCGCACAGCGCCAATCCGAAGCCGTCCTGGTGGGGCGAATCGATCGGCCACTATGAGGGCGATACGCTGGTCGTCGACACGATCGGCGTCACCGACCGGACGTTCGTGGACTACTACCGCACGCCGCACACCGAGCAGATCCACGTGGTCGAGCGCTTCAAGATGATCGACGGGGGCAAGACGTTGCACGTGGACGTCAACGTGGAGGACCCGGGCGCGTTTACCATGGCGTGGAACGCGATCCAGCAATGGGACCGCCGGGACGTGGGCCCGCATGTCGAGAATCTGTGCGAGCCGGCGAACGAGTACTTCTACGGCTACGAGGTCGCACCGCTGCCGAAGGACGAGAACCCGGATTTCTGAGCTTCCCCAAAGGTGCCGGAGCATTTCGCGACGACTCGTCGCGCGACTTGTGCCACAAGGCGTGCTTCGTATGATTCCTTGAACCGACTTCAGGAGACGACATTGGCCAAGGCCTATTGGATCACCACCTACCGTTCGATCACCAAACCGGAGGCTGTGCAGGCCTATGCGCGGATCGCCGGCCCGGCGCTGGTGGGAGCCGGGGGAAAGTTTCTCGCGCGCGGCATGGCGGCCAAGGTCATGGAAAACGGGATCATGCAACGCACGGTCATCATCCAGTTCGACAGCGTGGACCGCGCGGTCGCGGCCTATAACAGCCCCGGGTACAAGAAGGCGCTCGCGGCACTGGGCAAGGATTCCTGCGACCGCGATATCCGGATCGTCGAAGCGGTCGAGTAGTTAGGCCGCCGGTCCGCCTTCGCGCGCGCTTGCTGAAGGCGCCTGTGGCCAATCGTTTGGACGCTACGGCGCGACGCCAACGCGGTTTTCCGCGTTGGCGGAAACCAATCGGGCAGCTCGTAGCCGATTTGGCTTTCGATCTCGCATGTCTTCTTGACGGCGGGACGCTGCATCATGCGGTCGTGGTGCGCGGCGAGATGCGGGAACGTGCTCGGCGGCAAGCCGAGCGCGCCCGCGAGACGCCAATAGAGCCGGAACAGGTGGATGTCCACGATCGAGAAGCGATCGAACACCCATGTCCGCTCGCCCAGTCTTCTGTCGGCGATGCCATAGACCTCGAGCGCGTGATCGGCGCCACGTCGGCGCGCGGGATGGAGCGTGGAGGCGATGAACGACATCCACGCGATTGCGCGCGCCTGATCCTCGATGTCGTCGGGCCAGAGCTGGGCGGCCGGATGTTTGCGCGCGAGGTAGTAGAGGATGCCGGCAACTTCGGTGAGCGGCCGCCCGTCGACCACGAGTGTCGGGACCTTGCCCTCGGGATTGATCGCGAGATAGGCAGGCTGACGGTGCTCGCGCTGGGCGAAGGACAGCGGCCGCATCTCGAATTCGGCCCCCACTTCGTGCAGCGCGATATGGGCCGCCATGGAACTCGAACCCGGGGAGAAATAGAGCGTGAGCATGGTCGCGTGGCCTTTGGCGTCGCCCGATTTTAGCCGCCCGGGATGAACCTTGTCGCGTTCCATGGGTATAGAGTACGGGCCCGCTTGGACGATCCCGCATGGACCTCGATCCGCTCCTGCTGTCGCGGCTGCAATTTGCCTGGCTGATCGCCTGGCACATCCTGCTGCCCGCGTTCACGGTGGGGCTCGCGTCCTATATCGCGTTTCTCGAGGGGCTCTATTTCGTCACGCGGCAGGAGATCTATTTCCGCATCTCGGCGATGTGGACAAGATCTTCGCGATCTCGTTCGGCATGGGCGTGGTTTCGGGCGTGGTCATGCCGTTCCAGTTCGGCACCAATTGGAGCCGGTTCTCGGATGCGACCGCGAACGTGCTGTCGCCCCTGTTCGCCTACGAAGCGCTGATGGCGTTCTTCCTCGAAGCGAGCTTCCTCGGCATCCTGCTGTTCGGACGGAAGCTTGTGCCACGCTGGGCGCATTTCGTCGCCGCGCTGATGGTGGCGTTCGGCACGCTGCTGTCCGCCTTCTGGATCCTCGCCGCGAACAGCTGGATGCAGACGCCCGCGGGTGCGGTGATGGAGAACGGCCTGTTCTATCCGGTGAGCTGGCTCGGGATCATCTTCAATCCGTCGTTTCCGTATCGCTTCGCGCACACGGTGGTCGCCTTCTACGTGACGACGGGCTTCGTCGTGGTCGGCGTCGCCGCGCATTTCCTGCTGCGGCGGCGGTTCGTCGAGGAGGCGCGCGCGATGCTGTCGGCGACGCTGTGGCTGCTGACGATTCTCGTTCCGCTGCAGATTCTCATCGGCGATCAGCATGGACTGAATTCGTTCCGATACCAGCCGGCAAAGGTTGCTGCGATCGAAGGCCATTGGGAGACGCAGTCGCGCGCGCCGTGGGTGGTGTTCGGGTGGCCCGATGCGGATGCGGAAGTGAACCGCTTTGCGCTGGAGATACCGCTCGCCGGCAGTTTGGTCCTCACTCATGACGTCAACGGCGTCGTCAGGGGGCTTAAGGAGTTTCCGAGAGACGAGCGGCCGCCCGTTGTGATTCCGTTTTTCGCCTTCCGGATCATGCTGGCGATCGGCGGACTGTTCCTGCTGATGGTCGTGGTGGCGCTTTGGCTGCGCTATCGCAGGCGGCTCTATGACAGCGTCTATTTCCTGAAGGCGTGCGTGGCGACGTCGCCGCTTGGCTTTGTCGCGGTGCTCGCGGGCTGGACGATGACGGAGGTCGGCCGCCAGCCGTGGACGGTGTACGGTCTCCTGCGCACGGCGGACTCGGTGACGCCGTCGTTGACGGGATTCGACGTCCTGCTGTCGCTGATCGGATATGTGGCGGCGTATCTCGTGATCTTTCCGGCCGGAATCTTCTTCATGGCGCGCGTGGTGCGGCACGGGCCGGTGGACTCGAACGACGCGCTTCCGGTCGAAGGCGGACGGCCGCGCGATCCGATCGCGCAAGCGGAGTAGCGGAGACGATCATGCTCGATTTCGTTCCGCTTTGGACCCTGATCCTCGGCCTTGCGGTGTTCTTCTACGTGCTGCTCGACGGGTTCGATCTCGGCGTGGGCATGCTCTATCGCTTCCTGCCGGACAAGGAGTCGCGCCATCTGGCGATGAATTCGATCGCGCCGGTGTGGGACGGGAACGAGACGTGGCTGGTTCTGGGCGGCGTCGGACTGCTCGCGGCGTTTCCTCTGGCGTTCGCGATCATCATGCCTGCGGTCTATTTTCCGGTGCTGATCCTGTTGCTCGCGTTGATCTTCCGCGGTGTCGCCTTCGAGTTCCGCCTGCGCGACGTGGAGCATCTGACGTTCTGGGAGCACGGGTTCAGCTACGGGTCGGCCGCCGCAGCCTTCGCGCAGGGCATGGTTCTGGGTTCGCTCATCCAGGGCTTCGACGTGGAGGGACGCGCGTTCAGCGGCAGCTCGTTCGATTTCTTGACGCCGTTCTCCGTGTTCAGCGGGGTGGCGCTGATGGTCGGCTATTCGCTGCTCGGCGCGTGCTGGCTGGTGATGAAGACGGAGGGCGCGCTTCAGGACGCATGCGCGGCGGCTCGCGCTCTGGTGCTTGTACGGCGTGGTGATCGCGATCGCAGGCGTGAGCGTGTGGACGCCGCTTGTTCATCCGTATGTCGCGGAGCGCTGGTTCTCATGGCCGAACATCCTCTATCTCGCGCCCATACCGGCGCTGACGGGTTTGCTGATCCTGTGGGTGTGGCGGGCGCTCAGGACGGGCAAGGAGATCGTGCCCTTTGTGGGCTCGGCGGGGATATTCGTGCTGTCCTATGCGGGGATCGCGATCAGCCTCTGGCCGTTCATCGTGCCCTATCATTTCACGCTGTGGCAGACCGCCTCGACACCCAACACGCAGGCGTTCCTGCTGATCGGGACGATGTTCCTGCTGCCGATCATCCTGATCAACATGGGGTGGTCCTATTGGGTCTTCCGGGGCAAGGTGCGCGCCGAGATCGGGTATCATTAGGCTTGAGATGTCGGCATTTATGCCTAGATACACTCTGAGCCATGTCCGCTGATCTCACACCTCTCGATCTATTCGCCTTCCGCAATTCCTATGCGCGGCTGCCGGACCGATTCTACGAACGGCTGGCGCCGACGCCGGTCGCGGCGCCGCGTCTGATCAAGCTGAACGAAACGCTTGCGCTCGAGCTTGGGCTCGATCCGAAGGCGCTCGCGACGCCTGAGGGCGTCGAGGTGCTTGCGGGCAACCGCGTGGCCGAGAAGAGCGAGCCGCTCGCGATGGCGTATGCCGGGCACCAGTTCGGGACGTTCGTGCCGCAGCTCGGCGACGGGCGCGCGATCCTGCTCGGCGAGGTGATCGACCGCAACGGCGTGCGGCGCGACATCCAGCTGAAGGGCTCGGGCCCCACCCGGTTCTCGCGGATGGGCGACGGCCGTGCGGCACTCGGACCGGTGTTGCGCGAGTACATCGTCAGCGAGGCGATGGCGGCGCTCGGCATTCCGACGACGCGATCGCTGGCCGCTGTGCTGACGGGCGAGGCCGTGCGGCGCGAGACGCTGCTGCCGGGCGCGGTGCTGACGCGCGTCGCGTCGAGCCATATCCGTGTGGGCACGTTCCAGTTCTTCGCGGCGCGCGGCGACGTGGAGGCGCTCAAGAACTCTCGCCGATCATGTGATCGCGCGGCACTATCCGGAAGCATCCGAGGCCGCAAATCCGTATCGCGCGCTGCTCGATCTCGTCATCGCGCGCCAGGTCGATCTCGTTTCGAAATGGATGCTGGTCGGATTCATCCACGGCGTGATGAACACCGACAACATGTCGATCGCGGGCGAGACCATCGATTACGGGCCGTGCGCGTTCATGGACGCGTATGATCCGGCGACCGTGTACAGCTCGATCGACGAAGGCGGACGCTATGCGTTCGGCAACCAGCCGCGCATCGCGCAATGGAATCTCGCGCGGCTGGCGGAGACGCTGCTGCCGCTGCTCGCCGGCGATCCGGATGAAGCGATGCAGCATGCGCAAGCAGCGATCGACGGGTTCGGCTCGGCGTTCGAGCAGGCGTATGTCTCGGGACTGAGACGCAAGATCGGCTTGTTCCAGGCGAAGCCGGAAGATACGGCGCTGATCGAGGACTCTGCTCGAGCGCATGACGGAGAACAGGGCCGATTTCACGCTGACGTTCCGTGCGTTGTGCGATGCGGCGGTGAGTGCGGATGGCGATGCGGCGGTGCGCGCGCTGTTCAAGGATGCGAGCGCGTTCGACGAATGGGCCGTGAAATGGCGCACGCGATTGGCTGAAGACGGCGGCGACGCGAATGCGCGGCGCGAGGCGATGCGTGCGGTGAACCCGCGCTACATTCCGCGCAATCATCGCGTGGAGGAAGCGATCGCAGCGGCGGTGCGCGGCGACTACGCGCCGTTCGAGACGCTGGTGACGGTGCTCTCGAGGCCGTTCGACGATCAGCCCGAGTTCGCGCGCTACGCCGATCCCCCGCGCCCCGAAGAGGTCGTGCACCAGACGTTCTGCGGGACTAGGACCGCTCCAGGCTACCGGGTCCGGTTGTTGCCGCGGTCGTTGGCGCCGCGTTCGCGGCCTGCGCCAGCCGCCACCGCCACCACCACCACCTTTCTGGTCGTCCGGCTGGTCCGTGCGGTCGATGCGGCGGTTGTTGTTGCCACCGCCGCCACCGCCTTGCGGTGCCTTCGTTCTGGGGCGCTTGCTGGCGCGCTTGCGGCCTCTGCGGTTCGACGCGCGGACCGCGGTCAGGCTGGCGATTGATGGTCTGACTTTGGCCCACGACGTTCGGGCCGCCGTTGTTCTGGCCCAGATTGTTCTGGCCGGGGCCATTCGGGCCCCCTCGCCGCTCGTTGGCGCGTTCGCGCTGGAGGTCCGGGCCATTGCCGCCGCCAGGCCCGTTCGGTCCGTTGCCGAGATTGGCCCGACCGCGCTCGTTGTCCGGCCCGCCGCGATTGCCCAGGTTGTTGTTGTTATTGTTGTCGGGGCCGCCGCGATTGCCGAGCTTGTTGTTGTCCGGTCCGCGGTTGTCGTTGCCCTTGCCGCGGTCGGGCCCGTTGGGGCCGATCACGCGATCGACACGGTCGTTGTTCCTGACCACCGCCGACCGGCGGCGAGATCGCGCGCGCCCGCGACTCGGGCAGCGCCACGATGCGCTCGCGCGCCGAGGCGTTGCGGTTGCCGCCGTGCTGGCGGCGCTCTTCCTGCTGGACTCGGTTGCCCACGTCCACACGCTGGATCGACGCGTTGTTCCTCAGCACGTTGCGCGCCTCGACGCGCGCGATCTGCCGGCCGGCCGCGCGTTCCACGCGGGTGACGTCGACACTGCGGTTGATGATGTAATTGTTCACCGTCACGTAGTTGGTGACGTTCGTCGTGTTGTTCACGATGTTGACATAGGTATTGCGCGGCGGGATGTAGCGGATGTAGTCGCGATCCGCGAAGCGGCGGTCTTCCACGAAAATCCAGAAATTGAGCAGTGTGTTCAGACCGAAGCTCGGACCGTACCAATCGGCATAGCCGTAGCCGCGGTCCCAATTGTCCCAGCGATTGAAATAGGGGTCGCCGCCGCCATAGAGGAAACCGTCATCCGGCGGCATCGGGAACCATCCGGTGTATCCGTTGCCGCCCCGCCAGACGACCCAAGCAGGCGACCAGACATAACCGGGAATCCACAGCCAGCCGTCGAACGGATCGTAGACCCACCGGCCGTAGTGGAACGGGATATCGCCCCAGACGTGATCGGACACCCAGACAAAGCCGTACTCGTTCGTGTTTTCCCAATGGCCGCGGTGGTAGGGCCTGAAATCCGCTTCGATCCGGCGCGGACGCCACACGTCACCCCAACGCGCGTGGGAGTGCCATGTGCCGTAGGGCGCGAGCTCGTTGTAGAAGCCGCCGAAGCTCACCGAGAACCCGACCTGCGACGGCGCTTCCGTCGTGGTGGCGACGAGGGCCAAGGGGCTCAGCAGGAGGGCTGTCGCAAACGCGCGCAGGGCTGTGCTGCGGACGAGCGACTTCGCAAATGTTCCGGCGGATTTTCCAAGCGTCATGGGCGTGCCCCTCTCTACTGCGCGCGAGAGTGTAGCACCGCGGCGCGGCGCGCTCCATCAGAGCGTGAGGCGATCAGAAATCCGGCTTCGAGGCCTGGGGAATCGGGAACAGGTTCTGCTCGAACGGGTCGTAGCCGCCGTCTTCGGCGCAGTTGCTCTCGATCATCTCGACGTCGTTCTTGCGCCAGGTCTGCGTCAGCGTCAGCGGGCCGTTGAACGTGTCGGGATCATCCACTGTCACAATCGCCTTCAGGCTCTTGCCGTCCGGGCTGATGGTGAAGCGCTCGACGACATGCATCTTGTCGGTGTGCGGCGTGCGGAACGAATCGATGTGGCTCTTGGCCGAGATGCCGATGGTGTCGACGACGAGCGTGTCGCCGTTCTCGTAGTGGCCGATCGATTCGCCGAACCACGACGGCTTCACGTTGTCCGAATGCTTGTCGGTGAGCGCGATGCGGCGCACGTGATGGTCGCGCTGCCAGACGATGTAAACCGCCTTTGGCATCTGGATGAAATAGACGGGTTCCAGGAACAGGAGCTGTCCCGGCACGCCGCCGGGCCAGCAGCGCGATTGGGCGACGAAGTTGAGCTTGTTGGGATTCTTCAACAGCTCTTCGTTCGACTCCTGCATCTGCTTGGCGGCCCAAGGCTTCAGGATCGGGTCCTTGGTGTCGACGATCGGAACAAAGAGCGGGATGAACTGGCGCGCGCCATTCTGGATCTGGCTCGCGTAGGGATAAGCGGGGTCGGTCTTGATCGGGCCGTGGCCGGCGCCCGGCGGCGCGTCGATCAGGAAGTCCCAGCTGCTCACGCTCCAGCCGAACTCGCGGGACATGAGCTGGGGGATACCCTTCGAGGTCTGGGCCGCCGAACCGGCGGGAATGAGAGCAGCGGCAAGCGCACCGGCCGCGATGCCGCCCGCCAAAACACGACGCAAAGACGCCGACGACGCCACGCGATCGAAGACCGAGAACATAAAAGTGTTCCTCCCGCTCGGTTCTTGCTTTGCGGGAAGAATAGCTGCGCCGACGGCACCTGGAAAGCACCGAGAGCAAACCGCTCCGGTGCTTTACGAGGTCACGCCTTCGTGACGATAGGCGCCGTTCAGGCCGTTCGTCCGCGCAGGGTTGCTGCGGGATCGATATGCGCAGCCTTGCGTGCGGGATAAGCCCCGAATGCCAGGCCCACGGCCGTGCACGCCACAAGTGCGACAGCAAACGGCACCCAAGTCACACGGCTGACGGCGAGGTCCGCGGCTTCGAGACCCGATGCGATCGCGAGGCCCAGGACGACCCCGATCAATCCCCCAGCCAGCGCCACAAACAAGGCCTCGAAAAGGAACTCGAGCGTGATGTCCGAGGTCCGCGCGCCCGTCGCCCGGCGCAAACCGATTTCGCCCGCGCGCTGCGCTGAGCCACCGAGGTCAGCATCACATTCATGATGACAAGGCCGCTCGCGATCAGCGCAACGATGGAGATTCCAAGCATCAGAGAGAACAGATTGCGGGACGTTTCGAGCGAGGCGTCCACGACATCGGTGGGTTCACGCACGAAGAAATCATCCTGCTCGCCGGGGCCGATCGAATGCCGCGTGCGAAGCAGCGCGCGGATACTTTCCGCGGCTTCCGGAATCCTTTCGAGATCGGGAACGCGCAGCACGATCTGCTCGAGATAGGGCCGATTGAAAAGACGTTCGGCCGACGTGGTCATGGGAATGACGAAGCGGTCGTCGAAGTTCTCCTCCGGATTTGCCGTCGCTCCGGTCTCGGTGAAGACGCCCTTCACGGTGTAGGGATCGTTCTCGATGCGAATGACCTGTCCGACCGCTCCACCATCGGGGAAAAGTCCTTTGGCGACCGTCGACCCAAGGACAACGACACGCGCGGTCGAGGCCATGTCCGCAGCAGAGATGAATTCACCTTCGGCGAGCGGGCGATAGCGGATTTCTGCCCAATTGGGTTCGACGCCGAAGGCCCGTGTCTTGAGAGCGCGATCCTGGAACACGACGTTGATGTCGCGCTTGTTCTGCGTTCTGCGTTCCGCTCAGGAGCTCGACATTGGGGATTTCGCTTTCGATGGCGCGCGCGTCGGATTCCGAGAGTGAGGCAAGGCCGCGATCGGCTCCGGGCGCAAAGACCTGCACCTCGCCGCCAGCGCGCACCATGATCATGTCCAGATTGTGCACCTGAACGAGATCCATCACGCGCTCTCTTGTACCCTGGCCGATGGCGATCACCGCGGAAAGCACGGCGACACCGACGCCAACGCACAGCATCATCAGCATTGCCCGTTGCTTGTTCGCCAGCAGCGAGACGAAGACCTCTCTTGCAGTCCGTTCCATGCGGCTCATCGTCGACTCCCCGTTGAGTCTGGTCTGATAAGGACACGGTATTGCGTTGTCCGCTTCAGAGCCATCGGCGCCGGCACTCATCACGCAATTGCGCAAGCGATTGCAAATACGCAACGATTGCAAATGCGTCGCATTGCTATGCGCGTCGATCAGTGCGTGCGCGCGCCCGCGAGATAGGCGGCAAGATGCGCGGAGAGATCGCGCGCGTCATCGCCGGCGCCGTCGATCAGCGCGGATTTGCGGCGGCGGAGAAACGGCATGCCCATCAGGTACATGCCGGGCGATGCGACCACCCCGCCGTCGTGGCGGATCAAACCTTTGCGATCCAGCACGGGAACGTCGAGCCAGGAATAGTCGGGGCGGAACCCGGCCGCCCAGATGATGGTGCGGATTTCGCCGCCGGTCAGATCGAGACCGAGCGCGGGCGAGCCTTCGACCTTGGTCGGCTCCAGGCGGTAGGCCGGCGGGACCTCCGCATCGAGGCCGTTTGCGGTCGCCCACTGGTCGATCGTGTCGAGCAGCCGGCCGAGTTTCAGATCGGAGAGCGCGCACTGATTGCTCAGCGAACCGGAGAACTGCGCCTTGCCGTCACGGATGGTCGCGAGCGGGCCCACGAGCCTCACGCCGTGAGAGACGAGCGTGTTCAGGTCGAGCGTCGCGCGCTCGGGCGAGCCGGTGAGCTGCAACGACGGCACGCGGCGCGCGCGGTTGATGTCTTCGATCTCGTCGTAGCGCTCATTCAGCACGCCCGCCTTGTCCATCCACCACTGGATGTCGCGCCCGCGATAGACGCGCGGCGCGCGGATGTGCTCGCCGACGGAAAGCGTCACGGGATGGCCTGCGCGGTGGATCTCCTCGGCGAGCTGCGTGCCGGTGGCGGACGCGCCGACGATCAGGACGCCGCCGTCTCTCGAGCTGGCGAGGATTGCGATACTGCATCGCGGTCAGCGTGCGGACGTTGGGCGGCACCGCGTCGGCGAACGCCGGAACCTTCGCGATGTTGCAGGCGCCGCTCGCGAGCACGACGGTGCGGCAGCGCCAGTCGCCTTCGGTCGTCTTCAGATGGTAACCGTCTTCGGTCTGGCCGAGCGACGTCACGCGCGTGTGCGTCTGCACAGGCGCTGCGATCGTCTCAGCGTAGCGATCGAGGAAGCGGATGGTTTCGGGCGTGGTCCGGAAACCATCCGGGTCATCGCCGTCATAGAGGTAGCCGGGAAGGCGGCTCTGCCAGTTCGGCGTCAGCAGGCGAAGCGAATCCCAGCGCTCTGTGCGCCACGAATTGGCGATCTCGCCGCGCTCGAGAACGACATGGTCGATCCCGCGCGCGGCGAGGCATGCGCTCATGGCGAGGCCGGCGTGACCTGCCCCGATGATGATGGTCGTCGTCGTGCGAACGGGAACGCTCCGGGCTACGCCACGTTCACGGTCACGTTGGTCGGGTTGGTGATGATGTCATAGACGGCCGACCGCTTCTGCGACTGGGCGACGAGCGCCTTGATCTCCTCAGGCGTCGCATCGGCGTCGATGTCGTAGGTCACCTTGATGCCGTCGAAGCCGTTGCGCACGTCTCTGTCGATGCCGAGGATGCCTGCCAGATCCATCCCGCCTTCGACCGTCGCCGAAACCGAACGGAGCTGGATGCCGCGATTCTGCGCCACCGCCGCGATGCCGCCCGTGAGGCAGCTTGCGAGCGCGACAAGCACATACTCGACCGGCGTCGCCCCCTTGTCCTCGGCGGCGAAGACTTCCGGATGATCGGCGTCGAAGGTGAACTTCTTCTTGTGCGTCTGCTCCTGACCGAGACCGTAGAAGCTCTCGACGGTCGAGTGGCTGTGCACGCCGTTCAACCATTTGCAGTTCGCGCGCCAGGTGAATTGGGCGGCTTCCGGAGCGTTCGTCAGCGCTTCGCGCGCGCCGAGCAGCGCTTCGACATTCACTCCGTTATCCACTTTCGTGTTCTTGCCGGCATGGGACATGGGGGCTCCTTTGCGCTTATGGGCGGAGCATAACCTTCTGCACGCGCCAGTTCGAGGTTTCGGCGACGTAGATTTCGTTTTCCGTGGGGCACGCGAGCGCGTGCGCGCCGGAGAACTGCTTCAGGTTGCGCCCCGAGCGGCCGATGACGCCAATGACCTTGCCGTCCAGCGAGAGCTTGAAAATACGGCCCGGGAACGTGGATTCGCCGACGAAGAGCACCTGGTTGCCGGTGGGATTGATGCAGAGCGAGTTGGGCGCGCCGATCACGCGGGAGAGCGCCGCGCCGGTGGGCGTGTTGCCGTTGACGGCCTTGGTGCCCGGGGCCGGCGGCACGTCGATGGTGAACATGCGCAGGAATTTGCCTTCGGTGTCGAACACCTGAATGCGCCGGTTGCTGCGGTCGCCGACATAGATGTTGTTGTTGCGGTCGATCGCGATGGCGTGCGGCAGGTTGAACTGACCGGGGCCGGTGCCCTTCTCGCCCCACGACTTCACCCAGTCGCCGTTGCGGTCGTATTTGGCGACGCGCGAGTTGATATAGCCATCGCTGATGTAGGTGTTGCCTTGAGAGTCCCAGGCGACATCGGTGGGCTGACGGAACAGTCCGTCGACATGCGCCAGCGGCGGATCGACGTGCTCGTGCGGACCCGTCTCCTCTTCCGCCGATTCCTGCCGGCGGCCGAACACCCATTGCACGCGGCCCTGCGGATTGAACTTGATGATCATGTCCGAGCCCTTGTCGATGGCCCAGATGTTGTCGTCGCGATCGATGCGGACGCTGTGCGCGAACGCCCAGCCGTAGAGTCCCTTGCCGACTTCGCCGACGAATTCGCCGTTGGGACCGAATTCCAAGAGTTGCGCCGCCGCCGGTGCGTAAGCCGGGCCGTTCGCGCTGTTCGAGCGCGTGAAGACGAAGATGTGGCCGCGCGAGTTGACCGCCACGCCCGGCACTTCGCCGAAATTCAGGCCGGGAGGAAGCTTCAGAAAATCGGGAACGGATTCGAATTGAAGCTCCGGCGCGGTTTGTTGCGCGGAAGCCGGTGCCGCAAGCAACAGCAGCAAAGCAGCGAGCCAAACATTTTTCATAAAATGCCTCCCGTTTGTCGAGCGCGCGAAAAGCCCTGGATGGGCAAGACCCTACCATTTCTTAAGCCGCATGCGCCAAAGCTCCGCGCGGAATGGCAGCCGACTGCCAAGTGCGGAACCCGCGCACCCGGCATGACGTTGCCTAGACATGGAACAAAGCATGCCCACGTATTCGGCCTTGGCGCCTTCGATGCGCGGCCTCGCAAGGCGGTTGAAATTGCGCCACGCAAGGCGCGATCAGCTGACCCTTTCGAGGCGGCGGAACGGCGAGGCCTGGACCTACCACATGCCCGACGGCGAGGAGATCACCGACGAAGCGGTGATCAAGCGTCTGTCGTCGCTGGCGATGCCGCCGGCCTATGAGGAGGTGTTCTACGCTCTGGATGAGCGCGCGCATCTTCAAGCCGTGGGCCGCGATGCGGCCGGCCGCCTGCAATACCGCTATCACTCGGACTGGGAGAAGGTTCGCGAGGCGGCAAAGGCGCAGCGCCTGGCCGAGCTCGTCGAAGTGCTGCCGAAGATCCGGCGCACCGTGACGCAGCATCTTGGCGCGAACGAGCCCACGCGCACATTTGCGCTCGCCGCAATCACCGAGCTGGTGTCGGGAAGCGCGATCCGTCCGGGCAGCGAGGAATATACGAAGAAGCACGGCTCGCGCGGTGCTGCGACATTGCTCAAATCCAATGTCCGCGTCAGCGACGACATGATCACGCTGGTGTTCCGCGGCAAGAGCGGCAAGGACATCCGCAAGGAGTTCAAGTCGCCGCGTCTGGCCGCCGCGATCGAAGTGCTGAAGAAGCTGCCGGGACGCCGCCTGTTTCAGTACCGCGACGACGACGGCAATGTGCGCCGCGTCAGCGCGCGCGACGTGAACACGTTCCTGCGCGAGATCGCCGACTGCAACATCTCGCTCAAGGATTTCCGCACGCTGTGCGCATCGGCCTCGGTGCTGGAGCACTTGGCGCGCACCGTCCCCGCGGCAAGCGCGACAGGGCGCCGGAAGCAGGTCCGCGAAGCGGTTCGCCTGGCCGCCGAAGAGCTCGCCAACACGCCCGCCGTGTGCCGCCGCTCCTATGTCCATGACGCGGTGGTCACCGCGTTCGAAGGCGGCGTGCTCGAGGATTTCGCGGCGACGCTGAAGTCTTGCCGCTCCTCCTCACGGCGCGAGCAATTCCTCGCGCAAGTGGTCGCGACGGCAACCGCGTAGACGGACAATTCAGCCTGCTTCGACGAGGACCGGCTGCGGCGGCGCGATGATGCGCATCGCCGGCAGAGTGATCGTCACCGTCGTGCCGACATTGACCTCGCTTTCGACCGTCAGTGTGCCGCCGTGCAGCTCCACGAGGTCTTTCGCGAGCGGGAGCCCCAGACCGGTGCCTTCGTATTTGCGGCTGAGCCGGCTGTCGACCTGACCGAACGGCTCCATCGCCTTGGGGATGTCGACGGCGGACATGCCAACGCCCGTGTCGCTGACGACGATCAGGACGCCGGTGCTGGTATGCGCACAGACCACGCGGACGCTCCCGCCCGGGGGCGTGAACTTGACGGCATTCGCCAGCAGATTGACGACGGCCTGGCGCAGACGGCGCTCGTCGCCGCGGATATAGCGCGCTCTCTCGTCGACGACTTGAGAGAGCGTGATGTTGGACTTCTTCGCCTGCGATTCGACAAAGCGCATGCTGAGGTTGATGACGTTCACGAGGTCGACGTCTTCCTCGCGCAGCTCCATCTGCCCGGCTTCGAGCTTGGAGAGATCGAGCACGTCATTGATCAGGCCGAGCAGGTGATTGCCGCTGGTCAGGATGTTGACCGCGTACTCGCGGTAACGGTCATTGATCGGGCCGAACATCCGGCTCTGGATGACGTCGGAGAATCCGATGATGGCGTTGAGCGGCGTGCGCAGCTCGTGGCTCATATTCGCCAGGAACTCCGACTTCGTGCGATTGGAGGTCTCGGCCGCCATCTTCGCGGCCTGCAAACGCTGCCGCTCGATCGCGGTGTCGCGGAACACGCCGAGTGCGCGCGCCAGCGATCCGATCTCATCGGTGCGATTCTGAGACGGAATCTCGCAGGTGAGATCGCCATCGGCGACGAGACCCATCGTCCTTGTGATTTGGGCGATGGGACGAACGACCCGCCTGAACACGTATGATCCGGTGAAGACGCCCACGGCGAGAAAGAGGATCATCAGCAGGATCGAGATGTAGAGCTGGCGTTCAGCCTCTCTCGCTTCCTGGAGAGCATGGCGGCCCGCGAGATCGAAGGCGGTCTTCGACACCATGTACAAGGCTTCGCGGCCCGGCGTGGACAATTCGAGCCACTCGCGGGGTGGGATGAAGACCGATCGTCCGGCGGCCAGATCGTTGACCACCCGATCGCGGAGCGGCCGGAATTCGGTGAAATAGGTCCGGTCGACCGTCGCGACCGCGGCCTTGAGCTCGGGCGGCGTCGTCGTCAGCCGTGCTTCGTCACGGACGAGCCTCCAGGCGCCTTCGATCCGCCCTGCCAGACGCGCGAATTCTTCGCGCTGGGCATCGGTCAGGCGCTTGCCGCTGACCATCGCTTCGCGGACGAACAGCCGGTCATCGCCCGTGTTCGCGCGGACGGTCCAGACGATCTGCTTGATGCGGGTCATGTCGGCGATGAAGGCATCGGTTCGGCTGAGCTCGCTTTCCAGAGTGCTGGACAGCCCATCGATGGCGTTCACCACATCGTTGACCGCCACGATCCAGCGCGCCCCGATGTCGGCGGGCCGATCCTCCTTCTCCTGAAGCAATGCGACATCGACCTCCGGCCGCAGCGCGATCAATACGCCCTGCGCGGCTCGAATGCGTTCGATGGCCGGTTCGACGCCGCCGGCTATCGCGACGGCGTCGAGTTTCCCGAGCGCGGTTTCCAGCGCTTCGACGGAGCGGACGCGAAGCGCGGCGATCTCTTTCTGTGCCTCCGGATGCACGACATCGGCGGTTGCGAGCGCCGTGTTCACCGTGCCGCGTTCGACACGGAAATTCTGGATCGCGGTGAAGAGGTCGGTCGAGATGTCGACGATCCTCGGCACGCGGCGGGCAAGATCGCGGCTTTCGAGGGCGCGGCCCGCATCGATCGCAAAGATCGCCACCAGCACGAACGTCATCAGTGCTGTGACGGACAGAAGCAACGTGCCAATCGAAAGAACGCGTCTCACTACGAGCTCTGCTCCTCGACACAGGGCTCCCGGGACGCCAAACGCACCGAGGCGAAATCCCGAGCGCGCAAAGCATAGTTGCGGACGCTAAAGTTTTACTAAACCCAGGTTGCCGGTTTGCGATTGAAACAGGGTGAACGAATGCTTACTTCGAAGGCGGAATAGCACGGGCGAGCTCATGACCAACCGTCTGATGCCGGCCGTGTTTTTCGGCCACGGCTCGCCGATGAACACGCTCGACCGCAATCGCTATACGGAAGCGTGGCGGGCGTTCGGCGCAGCTATCCCCAAACCGCGCGCGATCCTGATGGTGTCGGCGCACTGGTACATCAACGCGACCGCCGTAACCGCGATGGAACGGCCGCGAACCATCCACGATTTCTACGGCTTTCCGCCGGAGCTGTTTGCGATCCAATACCCCGCGCCGGGAGCGCCCGATCTCGCGGCCGAAGTGGCCGATATGCTCAAGCCGAATTTCGTGGGTCTGGACAAGGACAGCTGGGGTCTCGATCACGGGACGTGGTCGGTTCTCGTGCACGCGTTCCCGAAGGCCGACATTCCCGTGCTTCAGCTGTCGATCAATGCGCTGAAGCCGTTCGAGTATCATCTGGAGCTTGGTGCGAAGCTCGCGCCGTTGCGCGAGCGCGGCGTGCTGATCGCCGCAAGCGGCAACGTCGTCCACAATCTCCGCCGCATGGCGCGGACAGAACCGGATGCCGCGTTCGACTGGAACAAGCGGTTCGACGATGACGTCAAAGCGGTGATGACGTCGTCACCGGCCGATGTCGTGCGGATGCAGACGCACCGCGATTTCGAGCTCGCGGCGCCCACGCCGGATCATTTCATCCCGCTGCTCTATTTTGCGGGCGTGGCCGCCGCGGCCGGACGGCCCGCCGAGACGCTCATCGAAGGTTATGCGATGGGATCGCTGTCGATGACGTCTTATACGCTCGACGCGCGAACTTCATCTCGGACCGAGCAAGCGCCACGGATCGCCGCCGTTGAACGGCGTGCCGGGCGATCAGACGAACATCTGCAGCTCCAACCCTGGTGCCATTCGGGTTCGCCGCTGAAGCGCGCGACGAGGAAATCCACGAGCGCCCGCACTTTGGGCGCGAGATGCCGGCCGTGGGGATAGACCGCGTGGATGTAGAGCGGCTCGGGCTCGAACCCTTTGAGGATCGTGCGCAATTGTCCCGACCGCAGATGTTCGGCGGCCACGAAAGCCGGCGAGCGCGCGATGCCGAAGCCCGCACGCGCCGCGGCGACACAGGCGTCCGCGCTGGCAAAGCGCAGGCGGCCGTGGACGCGAACAACGCTGCGCCTCTTCTCCTGACCGAACACCCAGAGCGTCGGATCGCTCGCGTTGAGGTCGAGGATCACCTCGCGAGACGCCAGGTCCGAGGGATCCTGCGGCTCGCCGTGATGGTCGAGATAGGCCGGCGAGGCGATGGTCACGATCCGCGCCGGCGCCAATCGTCTCGCGATCAGAGACGAGTTGGCGAGGCGCGAGATCCGGATCGCCATGTCGATGCCCTCCTCGACGAGATTGACGAGGCGATCGGTGAAGGCGACGTCCAGCTCGACCTGCGGATTGGCGCGGGCAAAATCGAGCAAGGCCGTTTCCAATTGCGCGGCCCCGAAGGCCACCGGCACCGAGAGGCGGAGCAGACCGCGTGGGCCCTTCACGTCGCGCACCGAGGCCTCCAACGCGTCGTAGTCCTCGAGCAGAAGCCGGGCGCGTTCGAGATAGGCGCGGCCCGTATCGGTGAGCGACACGTCGCGCGTGGTGCGGTTGAGAAGCCGGGCGCCCAGGCGGTCCTCGAGGCGGGCCACGAGCTTGGAGGTCTGGGCCGGGGACAGCGACATGCGGCGGGCGCCCTCGGCGAAGCTGAGAGCATCGGCCACGGCCACAAACGCACGGATGTCGTCCAGACGTTCCATCGCGATTATTTCCTAATTGGAAATAGTATCGTGCGAAATACCGGTATTATCAACTATCGTGCGCAGCGCCATGTTCTCCAGAGCAAACATCGGGAGAACGTCATGCCCAACATTCAGACCTCTCAATACGCGCCGCACCTGCTCGGAGCTCTCCGGATCGTCGCGGGCGTGCTTTTCCTCGCCCACGGCCTTGTGAAGGTGGCCGGCTTTCCTGAAGGCGCCGAGCCGGGGCAGCAGGAGCTGCTCAGCCTGTTCGGCATCGGCGGCCTGATCGAGATCGTCACCGGGAGCCTGATCGCGCTCGGCGTGTTCACACGGTCGGCGGCCTTCGTCGCTTCGGGCCAGATGGCGGTGGCCTATTGGATGTTCCACGCGGACGCGAGCGTCTATCCGGCGGTCAACGGCGGCGACGCAGCGATCCTGTTCAGCTTCCTGTTCCTCTACCTCGTCGCGGCGGGTCCTGGCGCGTTCAGCCTGGAGCACGCTCCAGCGATACGGCACGCGCCGCCGCAGTCCGCGTTACCGCGTCACTGATGACGGAGGATCGTCATGCAGTCCGCATATAAGGTCGCTGTCCTCGTCGGCAGTCTGCGCAAGGGATCGATCAGCCGGAAGGTCGCGCACGCGCTCGAAGGCCTCGCGCCGGAGAGGCTGAAGCTCGAGATCGTCGAGATCGGCGATCTTCCGCATCTACAACCCGGACCTGGAAGAGAATGTGCCGCCCGCCTGGGCCGCATTCCGACAGAAGATCGCGGCTGCGGACGCCGTGCTGTTCGTGACGCCGGAATACAACCGCTCGGTCCCCGGCGTGCTTGAAGAACGCCATCGATGTCGGCTCGCGCCCGTATGGCAAGAGCGCATGGGCGGGCAAGCCTGCGGGGATCGTCAGCGTCTCGCCCGGCGCGCTCTCGGCCTTCGGCGCGAACCACCACTCAAGGCAATCGCTCGTCTTCCTCGACATGCCCGCGATGCAGCAGCCGGAAGCCTATATCGGCAACGCCGCCGCCTTGTTCGACGACAAGGGCCACCTCACGAACGAGAGCACGACGGCGTTCCTGCGCATGTTCATGAAGAGCTTCGAGAGCTGGATCGATCGCGTGCGAGACTAGGAAGCGCGCGCGATCCACTTGTGACTCGCTCACGCCGAGAGCGCAGGAGTAAGCTTCCCTCGCCCCGCCATTTTGGCGCGGGCGAGGGAGGCAGCCATGGATATGTCGCGCAAACTCGCCGCGGAGTTCATCGGTACGTTCTGGCTTGTTCTGGGAGGATGCGGCGCCGCCGTGCTCGCGGCGGGCGTTCCGAATGTGGGCATCGGCTATGCGGGTGTTTCGCTCGCTTTCGGCCTGACCGTCGTCACCGGCGCGTACGCGTTCGGACACATCTCGGGAGCGCATTTCAATCCGGCGGTGACAGTGGGGCTCTATGTCGGCGGACGCTTTCCGATGCGGCTCGTCATTCCCTACATCCTCGTGCAGATGATCGGCGGCATCGTCGCGGGCGGCGTGCTCTACGCCATCGCCAGCGGTGCGCCCGGGTTCGACGTGACCGCGGGTTTCGCGTCGAACGGCTTCGGTGAGCATTCGCCGCAGGGCTATTCCTTGCAGGCGGCGCTCATCTGCGAGGTGGTGATGACCTTCATGTTCCTGATGGTCATCTTAGGTGTCACCTCCGAGGACGCGCCGAAGGGCTTCGCACCGCTCGCGATCGGACTTGCGCTTACGCTGATCCACCTGATCTCGATTCCGGTGACCAACACGTCGGTCAATCCGGCGCGCTCGGAAGGTGTCGCGATCTTCCAGGGGACGTGGGCGCTGGAGCAGCTCTGGCTGTTTTGGGTCGCGCCGCTCATCGGCGCTGCCATCGCCGGCGTCGTGCAGCGCTGGCTGTCAGCCGAGACGGCGATGAAACGCGCGCCGGCCTAGGGCTTTCCACACATGTGCGCGCAGGGAGACCGGCAACCGATATAGCTACCGGTCTCCCCTCATCTCGTGCGAGGCTGCGCTCCATGGCGATGCGGACGTCTCCTCCGTTCCGGGCCGATCATGTCGGCAGCCTGCTGCGTAGCCCCGCGATCGCACGAGCGCGCGCGCAGCATGCGCGACATCAGATCGGCACAGCGCATCTCAGAGCGATCGAAGACGACGAAATCGAAAAGCTCATCGGCAAGCAGCGCGCCGTCGGACTTAGGTCCGCGACCGATGGCGAGTTCCGTCGTTCCTGGTGGCATTTCGATTTCTTCGGACAGCTCGACGGCGTCGAGCTGCGCGAGGCCTCGTCCGGCATCCAGTTCCACGGGACTCAGACCAAGGCGCAGGCACCGCACATCGTAGGCGCGCTCGGATTTCCGGCGAACCATCCGATGCTCGACCACTTCCGCTTCCTGAAGTCGCACACCGGTGCGACGGCGAAGATGACGATTCCGAGCCCGAACGTGCTGCATTTCCGGCTCGCCTCGGTGAACAAGGCGCTTTATCCCGACCGCGATGCGCTGTTCGGGGCACTCGCGGAGACGTATCGCCAGGCGGTGAAGGCCTTCTACGACGTCGGCTGCCGCTACCTGCAGTTCGACGACACCGCATGGGCCTATCTCTGCTCGAAGGACGAAATGGAGAAGGCGAAGCAGCGCGGCACCGACGTGAACAATCTTGCGCACGCCTATGCGCGCATGATCAACGACGTGCTGGCGGCGAAGCCCACGGACATGACCATCACCACGCATATCTGCCGCGGCAATTTCCGCTCGACCTGGATCACCTCGGGCGGCTACGAGCCGGTGGCCGAAGTGCTGTTCCAAGGCTGCGACTACGACGGCTATTTCCTGGAATACGACAGCGACCGCGCGGGCGGGTTCGAGCCGCTGCGCTTCGTGCCCCAAGGCAGGAAGCAGATCGTGCTCGGACTGATCACGACCAAGACCGGCGCGCTCGAACGCAAGGACGACATCAAGCGCCGCATCGGCGAAGCCGAGACCTATGTCGCGCTCGATCAGCTGTGCCTGAGCCCGCAATGCGGCTTTGCCAGCACCGAAGAGGGCAACATCCTCTCCGAGGATGAACAGTGGGCGAAGCTCAGCCTCGCCGTCGAGCTCGCCGACGAGGTCTGGCACTGAATCGCTCAAGTGCCTGCCGTTCAGCCATTGAAAATCGGGCTCGTCACGGCGAGGGCGACAAAGCCCAATACATACGCAACCGGAACAAACCAGCCGGCGCGAAGCCATCCCACGACGGATCGCCCGGCAGGGAAAAGATTTGTGAGGGCGACCCCGGCTGAAGAGCCGAACCAGATCATGGAGCCGCCGAAACCCACCGCATAGGCGAGCAGCGCCCAATCGTAGCCGCCCTGATTGAGCGCAAGTGCGGTGAGCGGGATGTTGTCGAACACGGCCGACAGAAAGCCCAATCCAAGAACACTCAGTTGAGACGGCGGCGGTAGCTGATCCACAGGCATCAGCGACGCGAGAGCCACAAGCGTCACCAGGAACAGGGCGCCTTTGATCGCCTCGCGGAGCACTGTCCAATCGGGACTACGCAGCGGCGCGCTGAGAAGGATCGCGGTCCAAAGAGCGAGTCCCAGCACGGGGGCATACTCTTCATGAGTAGGAAAGAAACTGTTGGCGATCACGTTGACGGCGACAATGGTCGCGAGAATGAAGAGAACAATCGATACGCGCATCCAATCGATGGTCAGGCCAGACGCATCCCGATGGACGAGCGGCGATTGCTTCTGCTGCGCCATCGACGCGAGCGGAGCGAACACCGCAAACGAAACGAGGCCGCCAATGAACGCGGGAAGCAGCGTCAATGGACTTACGCCGCTGATCCACATCATCGTCGTCGTCGTGTCGCCGATCACGCTTCCCGCACCACCGGCGTTCGCCGCCGAGACGATCGCCGCCTGAAAGGCAATTGTGACGCCGCGCGGGAACACATGAGCCGCAACCACGCCGCCGATGATCGCGGCGGCGATGTTGTCCAAGAAAATGGACAAACAGAATACGATTCCGAGCAGCACCACGCCGCCCATCCACCCGTTGGGTAGCCGGGATGGGATCGCCTCGGGGAATTTGCTCTGCTCGAACTGGTTCGAAAGGACGGCGAACCCGAGCAGAAGCAGGAGGAGATTGGTCAGGATCACCCACTCATCTCCGAAGTGAGCGACGAGCTCCTCGGCCGCCGCGCTCGTGCTTGGCGCTTCGAAGAAGCCAAGCAGAATGGCCGCGAAGAGCCCCGTGAGCGCGACCGCAAGGGCGCGGTGGTGGAACAAGGCCACACCCAGCAGGGTCAGTCCGAAAATGACGAAAGGCATCGCAGGTCCTTAGCATCTCGCCGTCATCGATTCGTCAAAGCAAATTCCTTAGGGCGCGCGTGGCCCCACCCTGCTGGCCGCCGTCCTGCGCAAACCAGCAACGCTGAGTTGATCACCCGCCCCGGAGGAACGCCGCGACACCTTGTACAGGGGGGTGCGACAGAGCGTTCACCTTATCCCCAGCTTTATTATGGTAAAGATCGAATCGTATGCGTCGCACGGGGGGTGCGCACGATGGAAACTGCTGACATTGCAGGACGGGACGATACCGGCCACGACGACCGCGAGTTGTCGAGAGACGCCGACCGGCTCCTGACCGAACACGGCGAGGACGCGGACCATGTTGCGGCCCGTCGAGCCGACTCTCTTTTTCGTGATGGCGATATGCTTGGCGGTTCGCGGTGGCTGAAGGTCTTCCGCCGGATCGCGATGGCGCACAGGCGCTAACCCGCCGATTAGAAAACCCTTTCAGCCACCGACGCGATGGCGCTGATACGCCACGCGGGCGTACGCATTCTGTTTCTCGATCCAGGCGGCTTCGGCTTCAAGCTCGCGCGCGCACGCCTGCACTTCGGCGATCACGTGCGGATCGTACAAGACATCCGCCAACCGTCTGTAGCGTGCGGCTCTTGCCCGGAGCTCGCTCGCATCCACCATCGAGTGTCCCGAGTTCTCGGGTCTCGGCCGGGTGGCATAGATCACCCGCGCAGCGGTGGAGATATCGTCTCTGTAACTTGCCAAAACAGCACCTCCTCCCCCGGAAGCGCCCCCTCGTTAAGAAGAATGAAGGAGGCCGGTTAACAAACGTTTAACACGACAAGAAAACTAACCAGTTCAACGAATTGTACGATTATTGCCGGTTAACCGGGACACGCGAAAAACGTCAGACATGATGATCCGGACGCCACGCATCGAAGCGCTTCTCGATCATCTTCAGCATGCGTGAGCGCCGTTCGGGCGAGCGATGATCAGTATGCCGACCATCATTTTTGTCGGTCCAAAATGTCGCACCCGCTGATTGCATCATATAGCCGATGCCGGAGACCGACGCGGAGTCAGGTCAGAGTGTGCAGCACCGATGACGGTAGTTCTACGGTCTTGAACGATCGCGATCCGATGCACGAATCAACGCGCGACTTTACGTCGCCGTCACTTCGATCGTGCGTACACAGATGGTCACGTCCGGCTATTCCAGCAGGGCCTGCATCTTGGCCTGGTTCATGCCCTTCATCAGCTGATCCACGAGTGCCGAGAGCGGAATGGGCGCCTTCGCGTCCTGGGCGAGATCGAGCGCCACGTCCATGTCCTTCTCGACCCATTTGGCGGTGCCGCGCCCCCAGCTTCTCCAGCGACCAGTTCGCGCCGCTCGAGAATTGCAGCGCATCCACGAGCTTCGGGATGTCGGCGCCCATCTTCTTGGCGAAGCTCAGCACCTCGTAATTGGCCGCCATGCACGCCCAGAGCAGCATGTTGTTCGCGGTCTTGGTGAGCTGGCCCATCCCGGCGGGGCCGACATGCATGACCTTGGCGCCGAACGCCGAGAGGGCGGGCTTCGCCTTCTCGAAGGCATCGGCCTTGCCGCCACAAAACACCGTGAGCGTGCCGTTGTCGGCGGCTTCCTGGCCGAGCACGACGGGCGTGTCGAGATGGCCGATGCCGCGCTTGTTGCAGACCGCTTCCATCTCGCGCGAGGTCTCGGGCGAGGTCGAGGCGGAGACGCAGACGACGGAGCCCTTCTTCAGCCGATCGAGCAGGCCGGAGTGGACGATGACATCTTCGACTTGCTTGTCGGTGGCGACCATCACGATGACGACCTCGGCGCTCTCGCCGACATCGGCGATGCCGCCCACGGTCTTCACGCCGGCTGCTTTCGCGCGCGCCATCGCTTCGGGCAGCAGGTCGTAGCCGGCGACGTCGAAGCCCTTGTTCACCATGTGGCGCGCCATCTGATAGCCCATCGCGCCGAGACCGACGATGCCGGTGTGTTTCATGCTCATGACTCAACTCCTCCGTGTTGCAGATGCTGGTCCGCGCAGCTTCGCGGTCGCGGTTTCGTCGATGTGCCAATCGCGGCCGTTCTTGGTGACGACGACGCCATAATCGCGCTCGGCGTGCTCGGGCGAAACATAGCCTTCGATCACATCGGCGAGCACGGATTTCGGATCGCGCTTGCGCGGGTCGCCGAGACCGCCGCCGCCCGGCGTGTCGAGCCGGAACACGTCGCCCGATTTCAGCGGATAGTCCGCGTAGCGCGTGGGGAGATGTTTCTCGGCGTCGGTGCCGGGATTGATCGTGATGTCGCCGGTGCGTCCTTCGCCGCCGCCGGCTGCGCCGAGCGGAGGGATGACGTGCTTGGACGAGCGGATGGAGAAGCGTGCATCGGCAAGATTGACGTACTCGCGCCGGATGCCGAGGCCGCCGCGGAATTCGCCGGCGCCGCCCGAATCCTTGATCAGCTCGAATTTCAGCACGCGCGTGGGGAATTCGCTTTCGATGATCTCGATCGAGGCGATCTTGGCGTTGCTCTGGTTGACCGAGGTGCCCGAGGCGCCGTCCTTGCTGGCGCGGCCGCCCGCGCCACCGCCGACGATTTCGTACTGCACATAGGCCTTGCCGGCCGATGTCGAGCGTCCGCCGACGATGATCGAGCGGCTGCCGCACCCATCGGCGCGGGCGCGAGCGGGCACGACATGCGAGAGCGCGGCGAACAGCGACTCGACCATCGCATGCACGGTTGCGTTGTAGGTGTTCACGGGCGCGGGGAATTTCGGATCGAGCACGCTGCCCTCGCGCGTCTTGATCGAGAACGAGCGCATGATGCCGGAATTGATGAAGATCAGCGGATCGACGAGCGAGATCAGCGCGTAGCCGACGGCGGCCTTCACCAGCGGCGGCCGGACATTGGCGGGCCCCTTGGTCTGATCGGCGGAGCCCGAGAAATCGAAATGGATCGATCGGCCCTTCTTCTCCACCACGACATGGATGCGCACTGGCTTGTTCAGGTCGATGCCGTCGTCATCGACGAAGCGCTCGGCTTCGAAGCGGCCGTCGACCCATTCGGCGATGGCGCTCCTCATCTTGATCTCGGCGAGATCGAGCAGGCGCGCGAAACAGGCGAGCGAGTTCGCTTTGCCGAACTTGGCGATCAGCTCGCGCACGCGCTGCTCGCCGAGACGGCCGGCGCCGACCTGACCGCGGATGTCGCCGAGCACGAGCTCCGGCGTGCGGCTGTTGGCGGCGATGATGTGCTCGATCTCGATGCTGCGCTGGCCGCCGCGGTGATAGCGCACGGCGGGGAGGTGCAGGCCTTCGTTGAAGGTCTCGCGCGCCTGGCCCGAGCAGGAGCCGGGCACCGGCCCGCCGATGTCGCTCTTGTGCGCGATCGAGCCGCAGAAGCCGATCAGCTCGCGCTCGACGAAGATCGGCGTGATCACCGCCATGTCGGGCGCGTGCGGGCTGCCGCCTTCGTAGGGGTGATTGATGAGATAGGCGTCGCCGTCTTCGATGTCGCCCTTGTAGGCGTTGATCACCGCGCCGCAGCAGGCGGGGAACGCGCCCATGTGGAGCGGCAGCACGACATGCTGCGCGATCACGTCGCCGCGCGCATCCATGATGGCGCAGGAGGCGTCCTGGGATTCGCGCACGATCGTGGAGAAGCCGGTGCGGAAGAGCGAGTTCTGCATCTCCTGCACGATGCCGGAGAGCGAGGCCTTGATGACCTCGATGTCGATCGCGCCGAGCTTGGCTTCGCCGTTCGCCGCCATCACGCGCGCTCCGCGGTGATGAGGATGTTCTTGAACTCATCGACGCGCGCGGATTGGCCCGGCGGGATGACGGTCGTGGCATCGAGCTGATCGACGATGGCGGGTCCGTCGAAGCGCACGCCGACATCGAGCCGGTCGCGCTGATAGACCGGGCAATCGAGCGTCACGCCGGCAAAGCGCGCCTTGCGCGTTTCGCGCAGCGCGTCTTTCAGCGAGAGACCCTGCGGGCGATAGCTCGGGAGCGTCACCGGCGGCACGCGTCCGATGCCGCGCAAGCGGTAAGAGACGATCTCGACCGGCTCTTCCGGCGCGGTGTGGCCGAACATCTGCTTGTGGCTGTCGTCGAATTTCCGGCGCAGCGCGGCAAGATCGAGGCCGTCATGGCAGGCGATGGTGATCTCGTAGCCCTGGCCCGCGTAACGCATGTCGAGCGCGCGTTCGATGCCGATCTGATCGTCGCGGAAGTTCTCCGCCTTGAGATCGCGCACCGCATGGGCCTGAAGCTCGGCGAATATTTTGGCGACGTCCGTCTCGTTGACCTTGGCGAGCGGCGAGAGCTTGGAGCGGATATAGTCGTGCTTCACATCCGACATGAGCAGCCCCATCGCGGAATAGACGCCGGGATAGAGCGGCACCACGACGCCGGCCATGCCGAGCTCTTTCGCGATCCGTGCGGCATGCAGCGGACCTGCGCCGCCGAACGCGAGCAGCTGGAAATCCGAGAGATCGTGGCCGCGCATGGTGGAGATCGCCTTGATCGCCTCCTGCATCTTCACGTCGATGATGCGGACGATGCCTTCGGCGGCGTCTTCGACACTGAGCGCGAGCTTCTTCGCCACGTGCTCGTCCACCGCACGGCGGGCGGCGGCGGACTCGAGCTTCATCTTGCCGCCGAGGAAGTTGTCCTCGCCGAGATAGCCGAGCACGACGTTGCAATCGGTGATCGTGGGCTCCGTGCCGCCACGGCCGTAGCACGCGGGTCCGGGCACCGCGCCCGCGCTTTGCGGGCCGACTTCGAGAATGCCGAAGCGGTCGACGCGCGCGAGCGTGCCGCCGCCCGCGCTCACCGTGTTGATGTCGATCATCGGAAGCGCGATGTCGCGGCCTTCGATCTTGCCGCGGCTTTGCACCGAGGGCTCGCCGTCCTTGATCAGCGCGACGTCGCAGGACGTGCCGCCCATGTCGAAGGTGATGAGATTCTTGAGCCCCGTGGTGCGGCAGGTCTGCACGCTCGCGGTGATCCCGCCCGCGGGGCCGGAGAGCACGGTGGCCACGGCCTTTTTCGCGCTCGCCGAGAACGTCGCCATGCCGCCGTTCGACTGCATGATGTATTTCTGCGGCGTCTTCACGCGGACTTCGGCCAGACGCTGTTCCAGATTGGCGATGTAGCGCGCGAGGATCGGCTCGAGATAGGCGTTAATCACCGTGGTCGAGAGCCGGTAATATTCGCGGATCTGCGGCACGACATCGGACGACAGCGACACGGCGACGCCGGGCATCTCCTCTTCGATGATCGCGCGCGCGCGTTCCTCGTGCTCCGGCTTCAGGAACGAGAACAGCAGACAGACGGCGACGGACTTCACGTCCTGCTCGCGCAGCTCGCGCACGGTGGCGCGCAGCGCCGCTTCATCGAGCGGCAACAGCACCTCGCCTTGCGCCGACACGCGCTCGGTCACTTCGCCGGTGCGGCTTTCGGGCACGAGCAGCGGCGGACGGTCGTAGAAGATGTCGAAGATCGCCGAGCCGTGCGGCCTGCACTGCTCGGCCACTTCGTAGATGCCGCGGAAGCCTTGCGTCACGAGCAGGCCCGTGCGCACGCCCTTGCCTTCCAGGAGCGCGTTGGTGCCCACCGTCGTGCCGTGACAGAAGTAGAAGATGTCGTCCGGCCTCACGCCGCGCGCGAGCAGCACCTCGACACCGGCCAGGATCGCCCGCGAGGGGTCGTCCGGCGTGGAGGGGAGCTTCGCGACCGTGACCTCGTCCGTCTCTTCGTTCAGATAGACGAAGTCGGAGAACGTGCCCCCGGTATCGACGGTCACTCGGTACGGCATGACGGTTTCTTGAGCAGTCTCAGGGCGCGGTTATACAAGGAAACCAGCCCGCCAACAAGGCTTGGATTCGGGGCCGCAAAAGGCCTAATTTCCGGTCCAATCCAGCATAGGGGTCGAAAGTGGCGTTCACATCTTGGCGCGGCGTGGTCGGCAACATCAAACCCACCATGCGTCCCGGTTCGGTCGAAGAGTTGTGCCGCATCCTGCCTGAAGGCATCGGCATCATCCCGCTGTTCCTCGATATCCAGCGCGGCGCGCGCGAGGAGTTCACGACGATCCTCAAGAGCTACGAGCCGCTGATCGCGAAGCTCGCCGAGCACGAGGTGGATCTGATCCATCCCGAAGGCGCGCCGCCCTTCATGGTGCTCGGCTACGCGGGCGAAGCGGAGCTCCTCAAGAAGTGGGAGCAGAAATACCGCACGCCGATGTTCACCTCGGGCACGAACCACATCCGGGCGCTGAACGCGCTGAAGGTGAAGCGCTTCGTCGGTGCTTCGTATTTCTCGGGGAGCATCAACGAGACGTTCGGCAAATATTTCGTCGATGCGGGCTTCGACGTGCTCGCGATGGAGGGCATCGACGTGCCGTTCAAGGAGGTCGGCAATCTTTCGCCCGAGCTGGTCTATTCCCACGTGAAGAAAGCGTTCCTGAAGCACCGCAAGGAGGCGCAGGCGATCTATCTTCTGGGCTCCGGCTGGCGCGTGATGGGGATCATCGATCTTCTGGAGCGTGATCTTGGCGTGCCGGTGATCCATCCGGTGCCCGCGCGGTGCTGGGAAATCCAGAAGCGGCTGACGGTCAATCATCCGGTTCCCGGCTATGGGCGGCTGCTCGCCGAGATGATTCCGGGCTAGGATCGGGCATGCTGCGCGCGATCACGAGCCTGCTGCTGCTCGCTTTGCTGCTGGCGCTTCCGCCGGAGCGCGTGGGCGCGCAGACGGCTCAGCCGTTCTATCGCGGCAAGCAGGTGAACATGGTGATCGCGAGCGGCGCCGGCGGCGGCTACGACACCTACGCGCGCACGCTCGCCCGCCACATGACGAAGCACATTCCGGGCAATCCGGTGATCGTGCCGAGGAACATGCCGGGCGCGGGCGGACTGATCGCGGCGAACGCGCTCTACAACAACACGCCGGCGGATGGGCTCACGTTTGCCGCGCTCACCAACGGCGCGGCGATGGAGCCGCTGTTCGGAGAGCGCGCCGCGCGGTTCGATGCGCAGAAGCTCAACTGGATCGGCAGCATCGGGAAGCAGGACAACATCTGCATCACCTGGCAGGGCAGCCCGCTCACGCGCTTCGACCAGGCGAAGACGCGCGAGGTGGCCGTGAGCGCATCGGGCGCGGGCGGCAACTCGTCGATCATGCCGAAGATCCTCAATCAGTTCGTCGGCACGAAGTTCAAGGTGATCGGCGGCTACACCGAGGGCTCGGGCACGACGCTCGCGCTCGAACGCGGCGAAGTGGACGGCGTGTGCGGGCTGTCGTACTCGACGCTGAAGACCATGCACCCGGACTGGTTCCGCGATCGGAAGGTGAACGTCATCGTGCAGATCGGTCTCGAGAAGAGCCGCGACCTTCCCGACGTACCGAACGCTCTGGACCTCATTCCCAACGCCGAAGACAAGCAGGTGCTGCAGCTGATCCTGGTGCGTCAGGAGATGGGCCGGCCGTTCGCGATGCCGCCCAACGTGCCCGCCGATCGCGTCGCGATCCTGCGGCAGGCGTTCGAGGCGACATTGAAGGACCCGGCGTTCATCGCGGATGCCGCCAGGCTGCAGATGGAGATCGATCCGCTGACGGGCGCTGAGATCCAGGATCTGCTCAAGACCGCCTACGCCACGCCGCGCCCGATCGTGCAGCGCGCCGCACAGCTCGTGCGCTGATCGGCGTGGAGCAAACCTACGACTACATCATCGTCGGCGCCGGGTCGGCGGGATGCGTGCTGGCCAATCGCTTGAGCGAGGACGAAGGCGCGCGCGTGCTGCTGCTCGAAGCGGGCGGCAAGGACAGCCATCCCTATATCCACATCCCGCTCGGCCTCGGGCTGATGCACAAGAAGCGGATGTTCGATTGGGGCTACGACAGCGAGCCGGAGCCGCATCTGAACGGACGGCGCATCGAGGCGATGCGCGGCAAGGTGCTCGGCGGCTCGTCGTCGATCAACGTGATGGCGTTCACGCGCGGCGATCCCGCCGATTACGACCGCTGGGCGCAGAAGGGCGCGCTCGGCTGGTCGTATGACGGCGTGCTGCCCTACTTCAAGCGCGTCGAGCGGTGGGAAGACGGTGAGAACGAGTGGCGCGGCGCGAGCGGCCCTATCGGCGTCGAATGGGCGCGGACGAACGATCCGCTCTACGCCGCGTGGATCGAGGCCGCGAAAGCGGCCGGCTATCCGCATGTCGAGGACTACAACGCGGCGACGCATGAAGGCTTCGGCCGCAGCCAATATTCGATCCGCAATGGACGGCGATCATCGGCGGCCGCGGCGTATCTGAAGCCCGCGCTGAAGCGGCGGAATCTGAAGGTGGAAACCGGTGCGCTGACCACGCGCGTGCTGATGCAGGGCACCAAGGCGACCGGCGTCGAATATCTGCAGAACGGACAAACGATCCGCGCCAATGCGGAGAAAGAAGTGATCCTCTCCGGCGGCGCGTTCAACACGCCGCAGATCCTGATGCTGTCGGGCATCGGTCCGGCGGCGCATCTGAAGGAGATCGGCATCACGCCGGTGATCGATCTGCCCGTCGGCAAGAACCTTCAGGATCATGTCGCGGCGCTGATCATGTACAGCCGCCCGAATGCCGGTCCGTTCCGCGCCGCGATGCGCTTCGACCGCATGGCGATGGGGATGATCGGCGCGCATCTGTTCGGCAAGGGCGTCGCGACGGTCGTGCCCGGCGGTCTGCACGCCTTCATCAAGACGCGGCCCGAGCTCGCCGTGCCCGACATCGAGTTCATGTTCCGCGGCGCGCCGACCAACGCGCATCTGTGGTTTCCGCTGATCAGGCGCGCCTATGTCGACGGCTACGGCATCCGCCCCACCCTGCTCCATCCCGAAAGCCGCGGCGAGGTGAAGCTCTCGTCCTCCGATCCGCGCGCGCATCCGCGGATCGTCTTCAACTTGCTCTCGGCCTCGGCCGATCTCGCCAAGCTGCGCGAGGGCTTCAAGCGGGCGCGCGAGGTGGCGATGCAGACAGCCGCTCGATCCGTATCGCGGGAAGGAGACGTCGCCCGGCGACAAGGTAAAGACCGATGCCGAGATCGATGCCTGGCTGAAGAAGACGGTGATCACCGCGCATCATCCCGCGAGCACCTGCCCCATGGGCACGACTCACGATTGCGTGCTTGACCCTCAGATGCGCGTGCTGGGCGCCGAACGGCTACGCGTGGTCGACGCCTCGGCCATGCCCGACCTCGTCTCGGCTCACATCAACGCGACCGTGCTGATGATGGCCGAAAAGGCCGCGGATATGATCCAGGGACGGTCTCCTGCCACCTAGTTGGAAACGCTGCCCCGGCTGGCCTACAATCGATCCCACAAAGGAAATCAATGGCCTGCTTCGGGAGGGCCACCATGGACGCTGTCACAAAAACGAAATTGGAGGTCGTGCCGCTCACCAAGCATATCGGCGCGGAGATCCGCGGCATCGATCTGCGCGAGCAGCCGGATGACGCCACCATCAAGGCCATCTATCAGGCGTGGCTCGATCATCTGGTGATCGTGTTTCCGGGGCAGAACGCTGTCGCAGGAGGACCTGATCCGCGCGACCGGCTTTTTCGGAGAGTTGGGCGAGCTGAGCCGGCCCGCCAAATACCACCCGCCGGGGATCTCGCGCATGCTGCCGGGCATCATGCTGATCACGAACATCCGCGAGAACGGCGAGCCGATCGGCGTGCTGCCCGACGGCGAGATGATGTTCCATCACGACATGATCCACCGCGAGGTGCCGAGCAAAGGCACGCTGCTCTATTCGGTCGAGATCCCGACCCATGGCGGCAACACGCTGTTCGCGAGCGGTTATGCCGCCTACGACACGTTCGACAAAAAGCTGCGCGACCGGCTCGAAGGCAAACGCGCGCTCCATCACTACAACTACGGCAACCAGCAGCGCGGCAGCGGCGGCGGCACGGAAGCGTTCAACGAATGCGTCCACCCGGTGTTCCGCACGCACGAGGAGACCAAGCGCAAGGCGGTCTATGTCAACCGGCTGATGACCATGCACGTGCTCGACATGGACCAGGAGGAAAGCGACGAGCTGTTGAGCGCGCTGTTCGATCACGCCGAGAAGCCGGAGTTCGTGTACGAGCACGTGTGGCGCTTCGGCGATCTCCTGCTCTGGGACAATCGCTGCTCCAGCCATGCGCGCACCGATTTCCCCGCCGACCAGCGCCGGCTGATGCTGCGCACCACCGTCAACGGCACCGTGCGGCCGTCGTAGATGATGACCGCCGCGCATCGCTTCGCCGTCGCGCTTCATCGCAGCGATCATGCTGTGCGTGTCACCTGGCGTTTGCACAGGACGCGAAGACCCCGCAGAACAATTTCTATCGCGGCAAGACGGTCACGCTCGTGATCAGCTCGAGCTCGGGCGGCGGCTACGACATCATGGGGCGTGCGCTCGCGCGTCATCTCCCTCGCCACATTCCGGGCAATCCGCGCGTGATCGTCACCAACATGCCGGGCGCGGGCGGCATCGTGGCGATGAACTACCTCTATCGCGCCGCGCCCAAGGACGGCACCTATATCGGCGGCGTGCAGAACAACCTGCCGTTCGAGCCGCTGCTCGGCACGAAGGAAGCGATCTACGACGCGACGAAATTCAACTGGCTCGGCTCGCCCAGCATCGAGGTCGGGCTGATCGCGGTGTGGAAGACGGTGCCCGTCAACTCGCTCGACGATCTCAAGACCCGCGAGATCAGCGTCGGCTCATCGGGCGCCAATTCGACGCCGAGCTTCTACGCGCGGCTGCTCAACGAAACGCTCAAGACGAAGATGAAGATCGTCGTCGGCTATCCCGGGCAGAACGAGGTCTATCTCGCGATGGAGCGCGGCGAGGTCGATGGCTTCCCGAGCCTCTTCTACAACACGCTGAACGCGACGCGGCCGAACTGGCGCAACGAGAAGAACCTCAAGCTGATCCTGCAATACGGGCTGGAGAAAGAACCGGCGCTGCCGGACGTGCCCTCCGCCCTCGATCTCGTGACGACGCCTGAGGACAAGCAGCTGCTGCAGGCGGGCCTCGCGCAGGTGACGATGGGCCGGCCGTATCTGATGCCGCCCGGCGTGCCGGAGGATCGCGTTGCGATCATGCGCAAGGCGTTCGAGGACACGCTCAAGGATCGCGCCTTCCTCGCCGATGCGCGACGCCTGTCTCTCGGCGTGCGCAATTCGCGCACTGGACCGCAAATCCAGGCCGTGCTGGAAGAAGCCTATAAAACGCCGCCCAACATCGTCGCGCGGCTGAGAACATTATCACTGCATTGAAGTGGGGAGACATGGCGAAGATCGCGCGGCTGGAGAAGCATCTCGGCGCCGGCCATACCGGGCTGGTCTTGTTCGATGCGCTGAACGGCTACCTGCATCCCGAGAACCCGGCAAAGCAGAAATTCCTCGCCGAGCGCAACATCATCCCCAATCTCGAGCGGCTGCTGAAAGGCGCGCGGCGCGCGGGGCTGACGACGTTCTATCCCGCGGGCGCGCATGCGCCGGACGGCTCGGATACGGTCGACCGTCTGACCGACACCGACATGGACCTCAACCCCGGCGGCGATGCGGAACGGCCGATCCGGCCACGCTTCCATGCCGGTTCCTGGGAAGGCGAGATCGCCAAGGAGATCGCCCCGGCCAAGGGTGACGTGCTCGTGCCCAAGCAGCGCTGGAACGCGTATTTCCAGACGCATCTCGACCTTCAGCTCAAGGTTCGCGGCATCGATACGATCGTGATTGCCGGTGGCTCGACCGATGTCGGCATCGCCAGCACCGTGTTCGCGGCCCGCGATCTCGATTACGGTATCGTGGTCGTGCGCGACGCCTGTTACTCGTCGCGGGGTAACAACCACGACTTCTTCATGGACCGCGTGTTTCCGCGCATGGCGCGCGTGATGAGTGTCGATGACGCAGTGTCGTTGATGATTTGACGGGAGGGATCGATGGCTCAAGCATCCGTGCGCAGTGAAGACATCGTGTGTCCCGGTGGCATGCCTGCGTTCCTCGCGCGGCCCGATCGGCCGGGCACATTCCCGGTCGTCGTGCTGATGCACGAGCGCTATGGCCTCGTGAAGCACAGCAAGGATCTCGCCTTGCGCGCGGCCGAGCGATGGCGTGCTGGCGCTCGCGCCGAATTTCTTCTTCAAGCACCCGGACCAGCGGACGCTGAACGCGGGCAATTCGCGCTACGACCTGTCGGACCCGGAGTCGGTGCAGTTGATCCGGGCGGCGCTGACCGCGCTCGAAGGCCATCCGGCGGCGGATCTGAGCAAGGTCGCGGTCGCGGGGTACTGTCAGACCGGACGGCATCCGCTGGTGTTCGCGGCGCAACAGAAGATCGCGGCCGCCGTCGTGTGGTATGGCGGCGCGGCGCCGCGCGAATGGCAAGTCACGCCGTTGCAGCCGAAGGCGTTCGACGAGGTGATCGCCGCGGTGCCCTGCCCTGTGTTCGCCGCCTTCGGCTCCGACGATCATCTGATCTCGATCGACGACGTGCGGCGGTCTGCGCAACTCGCTCGAGCAGCACAAGAAGTCCTATGAGATGCATCTCTACGCGGGTGCGCCGCACGGCTGGCTCAACGACACGATGCCCGGCCGCTACCGCAAGCCGCAGGCCGATGCGGGCTGGAACGCACAGATGCGCTTCCTGCGCGACGTGTTCGCGGGCGAGTGGAAGGCCGATCAGGTGCGCTGGCGCTTCGAAAGCGAAAGCAGCGTGAACTACGACTTCAGCAAGAACGTGCGGCAGGAGTAGCGGTGACTGCAATCGTTGCCGAGCGCCGCGCTTCGACCGACACGGACTATCCGCTGTCGCGCGATGATGCGCTTGATTTGATCGAGCATGCCGATCTTGGGTCGCTTCTGCGCGCGGCGTCGGAGCTGCGCGACCGCGGCAAGGGCAAGATCGTCACCTATTCGAAGAAGGTCTTCATCCCGCTGACGCATCTCTGCCGTGACTATTGCGGCTATTGCACGTTCCGCGCCGATCCCGTGCCCGGCGTGGCGGCTTACATGACGCCGGATGAAGTGCTCGCGGTGGCCGAAGCCGGCGCGCGTGCGGGCTGCAAGGAGGCGCTGTTCTCGCTGGGCGACCAGCCGGAGCGCGTCTTTCCCGAAGCGCGCGAGGCGCTGCGCAAGCTCGGCTACGAGCGCACGCTCGACTATCTCGCCGCGATGACGGAGCTGGTGCTCGCGAAGACCGGCCTGTTGCCGCATGCCAATCCCGGCGTGATGGGCGCCGACGATCTCGCACGGCTGCGCCGGTCGAATGTCAGCCTCGGCCTGATGCTGGAGAACGTGTCGCCGAGGCTCAAGCAGAAGGGCGGCGCGCATTGGCGCGCGCCCGACAAGGCGCCGGCGTTGCGCCTGCGCACGATCGAGGAGGCCGGCCGCCAGAGGATCGCGTTCACCACCGGCATCCTGATCGGCATCGGCGAGACGCTCGCCGAGCGCGTCGACTCGCTGCTCGCCATCAAGCGCCTGCACGATGCCTATGGCCACATCCAGGAAGTTCTGATCCAGCCGTTCCGCGCGAAGAGCCGATACGCGCATGGCGGGGGCGGCGGAGCCGCCGCTCGAAGACCTGCAGCGCACGCTTGCGGTCGCGCGGTTGATCTTTGGGCCGGAGATGAACGTGCAGTCGCCGCCCAATCTCGTGGCAGACGACTATCCGGAGCTGCTCGCGGCGGGGCTCAACGATTGGGGCGGGATATCGCCGGTCACGCGCGATTTCATCAATCCGGAAGCGGCGTGGCCGCAGATCGCGATGCTCGAGAAGCGCACGGCCGAAGCCGGGTTCGTCCTGAAGGAACGGCTCGCGATCTATCCCGAATTTGCGCGAGCGCCCGGATTCGTGGATGAAGGCGTGCGCCCCTCACTGAACAAACATCTGGATGCCGGCTGCTATGCACGCGTGGATTGAGCAATGACAAAGATCATGGATCCGCGCTGGCGCGAAGTGTCCTGGCAGCAGGCGCTGTCGCAGGCAGCACGCCGGCAACCGCGCGCGTGCTCGAAGCCGGGCTGGAAGGCCGCGAGCTCGATTTCGCGAGCGGCATGACGCTCGCGACCGTCAAGGGCTCCGATCTGCTTGCGCTGGTGAAGGTGGCCGACGAGATGCGCCGCCGCAAGGTCGGCGACGCGATCACCTATGTGGTGAACCGGAACCTGAATTTCACCAATATCTGCATCGTCGGCTGCGGGTTCTGCGGATTCTCGCGCGGACCGAAGGCGAAGGACGCCTATTTCCACTCGACCGAGACGCTGATTGCGAAGGCACGCGAGGCGGTCGCGCTTGGCGCGACCGAAGTCTGCATCCAGGGCGGCCTGCCGCGCGATCTCAACGGCAGCTATTACGCCGATCTGTTGCGCGCGATTCATACGGAGCTGCCGGAGCTGCACCTGCACGCGTATTCGCCGATGGAGATTTCCTACGGCGTGGAGAAGACGGGCCTGCCGCTTGCCGAGCATCTGACGACGCTCAAGGACGCGGGCCTCGGCAGCATTCCCGGCACGGCGGCGGAAATCCTCGACGATTCGGTGCGCGGCGATCTCAGCCCCAACAAGCTCAAGGTCTCGCGCTGGATCGAAGTGATCCGCACCGCGCATGGTCTCGGCATCCCGTCCACCTGCACGATGATGTACGGCCACACCGAAGGCCCGGAGCATTGGGTCAACCACATGCTGCTGCTGCGCGACATCCAGAAGGACACGGGCGGCTTCACCGAGTTCGTGCCGCTCGGGTTCATCCACTCCGAGACGCGGCTCTATCAGAAGGGCGGCGCGCGCGCGGGCGCATCGTTCTCCGAGGACCTGATCGTTCATGCGCTGGCGCGACTGCTGCTGAACGATCACATCCCGAACGTGCAGGTGTCGTGGGTGAAGCTCGGCTTCGACGGCGCGCTCGCGTGTCTCGAAGCCGGCGCGAACGATTTCTCCGGCACGCTGATGGAGGAGAGCATCTCCAAGGCGGCGGGCGCCGATTACGGCGAGTCCGTGCTGCCGGGCGAGCTGCGCAGCCTGATCCGCAGCATCGGCCGCGTGCCGGCCGAGCGCTATACGACGTACGATATCCGCAAGGTGTTCGCGGAACCCGATGCGGATGAGCGCCTGCCTGTCGAGCGGCTTCAGAAGCGGCCCGCGCCGGTCGGCGTCGGCTACTAGGCGATGAAGATCGCGGCGCTTGCGGGCGGCGTGGGCGGATCGAAGCTGCTGCTCGGTCTCTACCGCGTGATGGACCCGGCCGATCTCACGATCATCGTCAACACGGGCGACGACATCGTGATGCACGGGCTTCATGTCTCGCCCGATCCCGACATCATCACCTACACGCTCGCGGGCGTGGTGAACGAGGAGACCGGCTGGGGCATCGTGGGCGAAAGCTTTCGCGTGGCCGAGGGTCTCGCGCGCTATGGGCGGCCGGTGTGGTTCAAGCTCGGCGACCGCGATCTTGCGACCCACATCCATCGGAGCGCGCTGCTGCGCGACGGCGGCCACGTTATCGCAGGCGATGGACTCCATTCGCACGGCGCTCGGCGTGCGCGTGCGCCTGTTGCCGATGAGCGACGATCCCGTGCCGACGATGCTGGACACCGACGAAGGGCGCATGCATCTGCAGGACTATCTCGTGCGGCGGCGCTGCGAGCCGAGATTGAAGGGCATCGCCTTCGACGGTGCGGAGCGCGCGCGGCCGGCGCCCGGCGTGATCGAGGCGATCGAGGACGCCGACGGCATCGTCATCTCGCCGAGCAATCCACTGATCAGCATCGGGCCGATCCTCGCGGTGCCGGGTATTCGCGAGGCTTTGCGCAAGCGGCGCGAGGATGTCGTCGTCGTGTGCCCGCTGGTCGGCGGCAAGTCGCTCAAGGGCCCGTCGGACAAGATGATGGCCGAGCTCGGCCACGAGGTTTCGGCCGCTGGGCGCCGCGAAGCTCTATCGCGATATCTGCGGCACGTTCGTGATCGACGAGACGGACGAAGCGGCAGAGCGGCGCCATCGAGGCGCTGGGCATGAGGCCTGTGGTGCGGCCGACGGTGATGAAGAGCGTCGAGGACAAGGAGCGCCTTGCGCGTCACGTGCTGGCGCTGTTTGCGCGATGAAGGCGATCCTCATTCCGGTGAAGGCGTTCAGCCGTTCAAAGGCGCGGCTGGCCTCGAACCACAGCGACGATGAGCGGGCGGCATTGGCGCGGGCATTGTGCGAGGACATGTTCCGCGTGGTGGCGCAGGTGCGCGGCGTGGACCGTGTCTACGTCGTCAGCGCGGAGTACCATGCGCTCAGCCTCGCGCGGCAGCTGAACTGGCATGTGATCGACGAGAGCGAGCAGATTTCCGAGAGCGCGTCGGTCGATGCCGCGTCGCATACAGTGCGCGCGGGACGGCGTGCGGGCGCTGCTCAGGCTTCCGATCGATCTGCCGCTGGTGACGCCGAGCGATATCGAAACCCTGTTCTACTTCCTGGAGGCGGCGCCGTCCGTCGTCATCGTGCCCTCGATGGACGAAACCGGCACGAACGCGCTGCTGCGCTCGCCGCCGGACCTGTTCCCGTCGCATTTCGGGCCGGGCAGTTTTGCGCTTCACCTGAAGGAAGCCGAGAAGGCGGGCGCGAAGCTCGCGATCGTGCGCAACGAACGGATCGCGCTGGATATCGATGAGCCAAAAGATTTGCGCGCCGCCGCGGGCCGGGTTTCACCCCATTCCGCGACAGCGCGCTTGATCAACCAACTTCAGTTCAGAGCAACCGATTAACGGGCCCTGCGGCGCTCTGCCGTCTCTTCGCGGCGGGCATCGCGCTCTTCCTCGCGGTCTTCCTTCGCCTGCTCGCGGGCAGCGGCACGGCCACCGGCCGGAACAGGAGCCGCCTCTTTCTGCTGCGCATTCGCAGGCTGCGCGCGCACGTTGCGGTCCTCACGGATCTCCTGCCGGTTCTCGCGGACATCCTGACGGGCGCCACGGACATCCTGGCGGGACTCGCGGACATCCTGACGAGCGTCGCGGGCCTCACCGCGTGAACTCGCGGACATCCTGACGATTGTCGCGAACGTTGCCACGAGCGTCGCGCACGTCCTGACGGGCGTCACGAGCGTCCTGAGGAGAGCCGTTCCGCACCGCTTCGCGGACATCCTGGCGCCCTTCACGAACATCCTGACGGGCGTCGCGGGTGTCCTGACGCGCATTGCTCGTGTCCTGACGGGCGTCACGCACGTTCTCGCGAGCATCACGCGCGTCCTGCCGACCTTCACGCGCATCCTGACGGGCGTCACGGATTTCCTGACGCGCGTTCTGGTTGCCGTTACCCGCGTTGGCGTTGGCCGGGATCGGGCGCTCGCGACGTTCGCGCTGCTCGATCTGGCGGCCGGCCGTGACCGGCGTGACCCTCGCCTCACGCCTCATCACGCTGCGGGCCTCGACCGCCTCGAAGCGGCGATTCGATGCACGCTCGACGCGCTCGACGTTGACGCTACGGTTGACGATGTAGTTGTTGACCGTCACGTAGTTCGTCACTTCCGTCGTGTTGACGATGATGGTGTTGTACTCGCGCTGCGGCCTCACGTAGTTCCGGTAGTTCCTGTCGGAGAAACGGTCTTCGCCGACGAAGATCCAGAGCGAAAAGAACGTGTCGTTGCCGAAGCTCGGGCCGTACCAATCGCGATAGCCATAGTAGTTGTCATACCGGCCGCGATACGGGCCATTGCCGTAGTAGTCGTCAGGCGGCATCGGGAACCAGCCGATCGAGCCACCGCCCGAGCGCCACACGACCCATGACGGACCCCAGACATAGCCAGGGACCCAGAGCCAGCCGTCGCGCGGGTCGAAGACCCAGCGGCCATAGTGGCTGGTCACGTCACCCCACGGATCGTTGGAAACCCACACCACGCCATATTCGCGGGTGTTCGCCCAATAGCCGTCAAAATAGGGACGGAAGCCAGCCGCACGCGGACGCCACACGTCGCCCCAACGGGAATTGTAGGTCCAATTGCCGTGGGGCGCGAGCTGCCTCTGGAAGCTGCCGAAGCTGACGTCGGCATCGACGTCGGCATAGCCTTGATCAGCATACTGATCGTTGGGCTGGCTGTTGTACTGATCGTTGTAAGCGGCGTTGTTGTCGTAGGCGTAGTTGCCGGATTGGTCGCCGTAGTAGTTCGACGTCGAGCAGCCGGCCAAGAGCGCAGCGGCAACGAACGCGAGAGATCTCGTCTTTAAGACCGTCATCTTAGTCCCCTTCAAAGCGGGCCGGAGAAGATTTCCGTCCACGATTTCGGATGCGGATTCTGAGCATGGCGCCTGAACCCGTAATGAACGAAAGACACAGCGGTATGTCAGCCAAATCCTTGGCCGAAGTGAGGATTTCGCCGTAAGTGCAGCAAGCGATTGTCTTTTCCGATTTTGGACTGGTTCGCCTGAAGAAACGAATAAGGCGAGTGGTAAAGAGAAAATTGGTCGCTCGCTGAAAAAGCGTGAAAAACCTTATCGGAAAAGGTCTTTCTCCGCGGGACGAATCAGATCCGCACCACTACCGGAGCGCGAACCGAGATTCGCGCCGCGGATGATCGCAACGGGAATGCGATCGGATTTTCCCATGACGAGCTCGGCACGCAGCGGCAAGCTCATCGGCGACGGCGATCACGGTCGCCTGCAGCGGCTTGCCGTTGGCGTCGGTCTGCCCGCGGTAGTCGTTCAGGGCGCTCAAACCCGCGACACCGAGCGCGACGTTGACCAGGCCCTCTCGCCACGCGCGGCCGAACGTGTCGGAAACGATCACGCCGACATGGCACGCGAAGACTTTGGAGAGGGCCACGTGCAATGCGCGCGCGGACGCATCCGGATCGTCGGGCAGCAGAATCGCTGTTCCCTCGTCCGCGTTGGACACATCGATTCCCGCATTCGCGCAAACAAAGCCATGGCGCGTTTCGGCGATGATCACGCCGCGCTCCATGCGCACGATCCGCTTCGACTCGCGCAAGACCAGCTCGACGACGCGAGCGTCCTTGTTCCACTCTTGCGCCCAAACGCGTGCCCGCTCGGAAGGGGCCACCTGATCGAGCGATACGATCCGCCCTTCGGCCTTCGAAACGATCTTCTGCGCGACCACGAAGATGTCGTCCTCGACGATGCGCATGTCGTGCGCGCGCACAGCCTGCGCGATCGCACCGGCGATGTCGTCGCCCGGCTTTATCTCCGGCAAGCCCCGCAGAGGAAAAATCTCGACCGGCATATCAGCTCGTCCTTCAGGCCGCGTTGTCGCGCAGTTTCGGCCTTGCTGCAAAGGGGAGGCCGTGACACAAGCGACTCCGTCGAAAAGGGGGATGCGAGCCATGAGTGCGGAAACGATCGCGATCATCGGCGGTGCGGGCGAGCTGGGGTTCGGGCTTGCGCTCCGATTTGCGCGTGCGGGCGCGAAGGTCGTGATCGGCTCGCGCGACGAGGCGAAGGCGCAAGAGGCGGCTACCCGCGTGAACGCCGCGATCGGCGGTGCGGATGTCAGCGGTCTCGGCAATCCGGAGGCCGCGGCGAATGGCACGATCGTGATTCTCGCGGTTCCGTTTTCGGCGCAGGCCGCGATCCTGAAGAGCATCAAGCCCGCGCTGAAAACCGCGATCCTCGTCGACACGACCGTGCCATTGGCTGCAACCGTCGGTGGCAGGCCGACGCGGATGCTGGGCGTATGGGAAGGCTCGGCGGCGCAGGCCGCGCGCGAGCTGGTGCCGGGCGTGCCCGTTGTGTCCGCATTCCACAACGTGTCGGCGGACGTGCTCCAGGATCTTTCGGCAACGCCCGATTGCGACATCCTGATCTGCGGCGACGATGCAGCTGCGAAGGAGCGCGTGGCGGCGCTGGTCAAGCTGATCCCCGGCCTGCGGCCGGTGGATGCAGGCGCGCTGGAGATGTCGCGGATCGTCGAGAGCCTGACCGCTCTCCTGATCGCGCTCAACCGCCGCCACAAGGTCCACCATTGCGGCATCCGGATCACCGGCATGTAATAGAAGCCTGCGCCGGCTTGGGCTAAGATGACGGCCATGCGCTTTGCAAGAGCCTCGATCGCCGCCGCATTCCTCGCATGGGCCGGACTTCCGGCCATGGCTCAAGGACAGAATGCGGCCGACGATCTGGCTGCGCTCAAGGCGCAGCTTCTGCAGCTGAAGGTGAACCCCTTCCCGCCGCCGCGCGAGCGCTCGGCGCAGATCCTGGTGGCCATCGTCCGCAGGATGGATGTGAGTGTGGTTGATCAGGCGACGATCGATGAGATCGCGGGCCTGCTCGAGGACAACAGCGACACGGTCCGCGGACGGATGGCGATCGCGCTGGGGAATATCGGGCCCGCGGCGAAGCACACGGCGCCCGCGCTCCAGAAGGCCTTTGCGAGGGCAAAGGAGCTCATTGCCGCGAACCAGGCCAACCCGCCCTCCCCATCCGCGCCCTTCAACCGGAACTACGGCTTTGGGCTGGGCACGTCGGCTGACAGCATCTGTTTCGCGCTGATGCGGCTCGAGGAGTTTCCGCCCGACGGATGCTTGGACGGACGCTACCAACCGCAACAACCTCAGCCTGCTCAAGACGACTCAGCCCCTAGATAGTCTTGTCGCGCTTGAAGGCGGCGATCTCGAAGTCGGAGTAACCGAGCTCGCGCAGGATCGCTTCGTTGTCGCCGCCGAGGTCGGGAACGGGATCGAGACGCTGCGGCGAATCCGAGAGATGCAGCGGCGTGGCCATCACCGGCACGCGGCCGACGGGCGAGTCGATCTCCTGGATCATGTGGCGCGCGATCATCTGCGGATGCGAGAGCACCTCGGCGACGCCGTTGACGCTGCCGTACGGAAGCCGCGCGGCTTCGAGCCGCTTCAGCCACACCTCCGATGGATGCTCGCGGAAGCAGGCGACGATGATCTCTTCGAGCGCGTCGCGGTTCTTGCGCCGCGCCTCGGTGGTCTTGAAGCGCGCATCGTCGATGAGCTCCGGCCGCCGCACGACATCGCGGCAGAAGATCTCCCAATCGGCCTGGCTCGCGCAGGCGACGCCGACATATTTGCCGTCGCCCGCGAGATAGGGCCCATAGGGCGTGATGTATTGATGGCGCATGCCGAGCCGCACCGGCTCCTCGCCGCGATGCCAGTAGTGATGCGGGAAATAGCCGAGCCATGACGCCGCGGTCTCGAACATCGAGATGTCGATCACCTGGCCTTTGCCCGTCTTCTCGCGCTGATAGAGCGCGAGAAGGATTCCGACCGCGGCGTACATCGACGAGCAGAGATCGGTCATCGAGACGCCGACCTTCGCCGGCGCGTCGGGATAGCCGGTGGTGGCGATCATCCCGGACTCGCCCTGGATCAGCACGTCGTAGGCCTTCACGTCGCGATAGGGCCCGTCCTGGCCGTAGCCCGAGAGCGAGCAATAGATCAGGCGCGGATTGGCCTCCGTCAGCTCCTTCGCGCCGAGGCCCATGCGCTCGGCGACGCCCGGCGCGAAATTCTCCAGGAACACATCGGAGCGCGCGGCGAGCCGCTTCAGGATGTCGAGGGCCGCCTTCTGCTTCACGTCGATGGCGAAGCTGCGTTTGTTGGCGATCACCCACACGGTGCCGGACGACAGGCCTTTCACCGCGGTGTCCCAGGTGCGGATGACATCGCCGGTGCCGGGCTTCTCGACCTTGATCACCTCGGCGCCCATGTCGGCCAGAATCTTGGTCGCGTGCGGGCCGGAGAGCGAGGTCTCCAGCGCCAGCACGCGCACGCCGTCGAGCGCGCGGCGCGGTTCTGCCTTCGCGTCCGCCATCAAGCCTGAACCTGCGGGAACAGGTCCTTCTGCGGCGCGTGCGCCTTCTTCCACACCATCACGCTGCGCACGTAGTCGATGACGATCTTGCCCTCCTGCTGAAGCCCTCGCGTGCGCACCTTGACGATGCCCCATTGCGGCTTGGACTTGGATTCGCGCTTCTCCAGCACCTCGGATTCCGAATAGAGCGTGTCGCCCGCGAACAGCGGGTTTGGCAGCTTGATCTCGTCCCAGCCGAGCGCGAACCCGTTCTCGCTGACATCGGCGACACCCATGCCGGCGACGATCGCGAGCGTGAGCGCGCTGTTGATCAGGCATTTGCCGAATTCGGTCTTCTTGCCGTACTCGTTGTTGAAATGGATCTGGTTGGTGTTGTTGGTGAGCAGCGTGAACCAGATGTTGTCGGCTTCGGTCACCGTGCGCCCCAAGCGGCAGCGATAGATGTCGCCGACCTCGAAATCCTCGAAATAGCGCCCTTCCCAACCTTGCTTCACGACCATCAGATGTCTCCGTTTATGGCGATGTCAGTTGCGGCTGCGCGGCCGGTATCGGTTGCGCGGCGCTTTGCACGCGCATTCTCCTCTGCAGCCGCTCGAGCCCGATGAGCGCGCCGACGAGGACGAGATAAGGCGCCGCAAGGCAGATCAGGAACTGCTGAAGCGACAGGTTCGCGGCAAACAAGGCGCTCGCGATCATCGGGCCGATGATCGCGGCGATGCGGCCGCATCCCGAGGCATAGCCGACACCGTTGCCGCGAACGATCGTCGGGTAGAAGCCGCCGACGATCCCGTTGATCGATTGATGCGTGGCCGAAGAGAGCGCCAGCGCGACGACGGCAACGATCGAGATCGCGGTGGCGCTCAATCCCGGCGTGCCGAGATAGACCAGCGCCGCCATCGCGATCGACGCGGAGACGACGGCCGCCTTCGGGCCGAAATAGTCGACGGGCCGTGCGAGCGCAAGAATGGCGATCATCGCGCCGACATAGGCGTATGAGAACGTGATCGATGCTTGCGTCGGCTGCAGGCCCGCGTCCTCGAGCACGAGCGACAACACGGACGCGAGCGTCATATAGGTGAGGAACTCGGAGAAGAAGGCGAGCCAGAGCAGCGGCGTCGCGATGCGGCGGTACCCGGCGAAGAGCAGGCTCAGCGAGAATTTCTTCTCGGCCGCGGGACGGTTCAGCACGAAGCGCGAGGCGGTGAAATCCTGATCCGGCACGAGCCGGCTCACCAGCCGCTTGAGCTGCGGCGCTTCGGGGTTCGTCACCGTGAGATAGGAGATCGATTCCGGCAGCGCGAACAGGAGAAAGGCGCACAGCACGAGCCCGACCACGCTCGCGACCACGAAGATGACCGGCCAGCCGAACGCGGGAACGAACCAGGCGGCGACCTGGGCGATCACCGCATTGCCCATCGAGTAGCCGACATAGCCGATCATCACGAAGGTCGCGCGGTACCGCTTCGGCGCGGTCTCGTTGAGCAGCGCGATGACGTTCGGGACGACGCCGCCCATGCCGAGACCGGTGAAGAAGCGCAGCACCGCGAGCTGTTCGTAGGACGTGACGAAGACGGTGAGCAGTCCGGGGATGCTGTAGGCGAGCACGCCGAGGATGGCGCCGAACCGGCGGCCGTATTTGTCGCCGAGATAGCCGAACAGCAGACTGCCGACAAAGATGCCGAAATAGCCCGAGCTCTGGATGAAGCTCATCTCGCTGCGCTCGATGCCGAGCCCGCGGATGATCGAGGGCGCGCCGACATTGGAGGCGCTGAAATCGAGACCGTCGACGAACAGGATCAGAACGCAGAGGCCGAGCGTGAGCGCGTGGAAGCGGTTGAGCTTTCCGCTCCTCCAGCAGCGCTCCGACATCGACCTCGCGCATCGCACCCTCACGCGGCGTCATCTTGCAAGCACTTGATCATGCGCGGCGATTTCCATCTTCAATAGTTCGGATGTCGAATTTTGCGATTTTTTCCGCAGCCCTTTCGGACATCAAGCTTTGGGGGCGACGCTCGACGGGAGCACAAGACCGTTCCGGCGGACGCCTCTGCAAGCTTCTGATGATAAATGACGATTTTCGTTTTCATCAGTCTGTTCGCTCGATTTCGCGATTTTTCCTCGTCCTCCGTTCCCATTCAACGGCGGAAGGATCATGCGCCCAGTACGGGTATAGCGCCTAGTTTCTGCTCTCAAGACGCGGGCACTCCTTTTGCGACATAGGCCTATCATTGGCCGTATTATAGGATTATTCCTATTAATGCAAACGGTGCCGCCCAGGACGAGGTTTAGGGTGGGTCAGCTGGTGGAGAACCGTCCACGGCATCATATCCGCCCCTAGGCCAAGAAAACGAGGATAGGCAATGACGATCATCGCTTCGATGTTGTGGCGGCGGCTCGATTCGCCCGGCCATGACACGTGCTCGCTCGAACGCAATGATGCGAGTTGGAGCTTGCGGGGTGCCGCAGTTTATCGTCATGAGGACGGACCAGCTTGGCTTTCTTACGTCGTGCAATGCGATGACCAATGGCGGACTTGGTCCGGCCAGGTGCGGGGCGCTCTCGGCAACCGTTCAATCGATTTTGTGGTCGCGCGCCGGGGACGATCCTGGACGCTGAACGATTTGCCGATTCCAGATCTCGACCACCTCCTCGATCTCGATCTCAGCTTCACGCCGGCGACCAATCTGCAGCAGCTGCGGCGCGTATCTATAGGCCCCCACCAATCGGTTCGATTGCCGGTCGCATGGCTCAATGTGGATGCCGGCACCCTGACCGAGTTACCGCAGATCTACGAGCGGCGCGGCGAGAAGGCGCTGTGGTACGAGGCGCCGAGCGTTGGTTACGAGGGGCTGCTCGAGCTTGAGCCAAACGGATTCATTCGGCGCTACCCGAACCTATGGGAAGCCGAATCCGGATAGGATTGACCAATGGCTGGTTCAGGCTGGAAGCGGACGTTCCCGGCGAGCGCGATCAATGTCCGCTTCTCGCCAATAAGCGACATAAACCGCAGCGCAACTATGCCCCAAGGCGGCGCTCATGCCCATCATGGGCGCGAAAGAACCCACTCCGATCGATCGTAGTCATATCGCCAGATTTGATTTGGCGCGCCCTCGCCACGGAACTCGATACGGAGGTTGGGCCCACTGTCGGCGAACCGTCCCGCAGCTGCCCGGGCCGACTCCGCACTTCCGTGGCTAGAGGCCACCGCGTCATTCACGAACAGGATGTACATCGCCATGAGTCAACCGGCAGCTGATGCCCCGTCAGGACTCGGCCCACGCAAATGCTCCCCGCACTGGTTACAGGCTATGGTGGAGCACTCGGGATGGAACCCGTGTAACACGCTAACCATCACAGTCCCGTCCGGGTTCTTGGTCTCGATCCAGCCGCCTGTTTGGCCGCATTTCTGACACCTGAAATGTTCCGACGCTAAGTCCGGCGGCTCATTGCTGTTCCCATGCGGTTCGCTGTCTGATGCAGCATCAACCACCTGGGGATTTGATGCGTTCGTAAGCTGCGGCGAGCCTTTCGAAGGTAGCGGCCAGCAACTCAAAGACTTCGCCCCGATTCCGATCCGTCTCGATGGCGGCCGATGCGCGATAATTTTGGGCCTTCACCCAATAATGTTCTGCACTTCCTAAATCCGTGGGCGGCACACGACCCCGATGCAACACAGCTAGCCCCTCTACCGACCGACACTTGGCCTTAACGTGCGGGCCGCGCGTCTCAAATGTATGCCGTCGAATCGAGAATGATACCGGGCGTTACAAATGGCTGGATGATCTCCTAACGGCGTCGAAGGTTAGCAGCACGAAACTATGGCCGGTTTGGGTCAAATTTTGCAGTCCACCGGCCCAGCTTGGAATGTCCGCTCTTCTCAACAACGGACATTCGTCAGCAGCTCACGGCGCGTCCGTTCATCGCCATGAACCGGTCATTCGCTGCGCCGGTTTAGGCCAAATCCTCGTTCGACTTACGCCTTCGCGTTGCGATGTCGGCGGTGCCGACCAACGCCGAGACGGCGAGCGTCGAGGCCGCTGGGGTGCAGTCGGTGAATCAGGGTGACGCAAATCCGGCTGCTCAGAGGAACGGATACTGGAACTGGAACGTCACGACCGTTGCGAGCTGATCGAGGGTCGTAAAGTTGTCCCAATCCACCGTCTCCCCGGGCGGGCCGGTGTATATCAGGTAGTTGTTATCGAGATGCAATGTCACCGCCTGATTGCCGATCAACCAGTCGATTTCGTACGTGTTATCGCCGACATGAAGGAGCTGGGTTTGAGCGGCGAGATCGGCCAGCGAATTCGTTTGCCCGTTTCTGTCGAGGAAAACGAAAACGTCGCCGGCTTGCACCACCCGAACCGTGTCGTGCCCGATGCCGAAACCGGAGCGGCTGCTGTACTGGAAAATGACGGTGTCCGAGCCGTCGTCCGGTATGAAGGGAACAAGCATGCCGCCGACGGCGAGCTCGATGTCGTCGTTTCCGGGCCCGCCATAAACGATATCCTGGCCCGATCCGACGCGGATCACATCATTGCCCTGGCCACCGAAGACGGTATCGTTGTTCGCCAGAGCCAAGGCGGGAATGATACTGACGTCGGCGTTGATCACGTCATTGCCGCGATTGCCATTGATAACGTCATCTCCCAAACCTGAGGAGATGGTATCGCTAGAGGACGTGCCGAACAGCACATCAGCTCCATCCGTTCCTGTAATCTGTCTACCGGGTCCTCTACTTCCTCTTGGCATGGCAATCTCCGCAACTCAGGCTATGCGGCGCGAAACAACCGCGTAGGTTTCAGAAGTTTGCGGATATAGGGAATAGTCCGTGGAGAGACGCCTTGGACTTTGGTCCAACGTCTTCAGTCTCTAGCCTCAGCTTCGGCGGGCCACGGCGGACAAGTCGGGATTTGCGCCACCAATCGGGAGTTTGCGTCGGCGGTGCCTCATTATCGCGTTCGTTGGATCGCTTCCATGTGCTGCTCCGACGAACTTTGGTAGGTCCGCCGGATGCGCAATCTGACAGATCAGTGGCGTGCTCGGCGACGTTCCCGACGCTGCGGCTTGGCTGACGACGGTGCCGGTTCCGCTTGATCGAACGGCTCGAGTTCGGCCTGGGCCTTCTTCGTCAAGGCGGAGCGGACGAGCTTGTAGGATGCAGCGAGCCTGTATCGAAGCTCATCCTGCGATGTACCCCAGGGCAGGTTAACCCATGAGCGGTGGAAGTAAGGCGCCTTCACACCCACTCCTGCGTCGATCAGCATTTCCGCCGTCTCGATGCTGTCGGTCTTGACCGACACACCGGGCGTCATCGAACCGATACAGGCGAACATCTTGCCGCCGACCTTCCACGCGTCATGGCCGCCACCCCAAGGATCGGACACGGTGGCTCCGGGAAACGTCCGGCAGATGGCATTCACCAATTTGCGGCTCATCGTGAACACCGGGAAATCAGATGCGGCTCATCGTATCAGCGCGAACTACGGCTTGTCCTTCTTCAGCACGACGCCGTCGTATTCGCGGCTGTCGACGATCGCTTCGACGATCACGGGGCCGTCGGCGGCGAAGGCCCATTTGAGCGCGTCGCGGAAGTCGGCGGCGTTTTGCGTCGTGCGGACGGGGGCGCCGAAGATGTTGTCGCCGCCGATCGCGCCCTTGTCGCGGACGGGCGTGCCGTAGATCGGGTTGCCCTTCTTCTCCTGCTTGATGCGGATCAGCGCGAGGTCGTTGTCGGTGAGCACGACGATGACGACGTGCAGGTTGCAGCGGATGGCGGTGGCGATCTCGCCCGCCGTCATCAGGAAGCCGCCGTCGCCGACCACGGCGCAGACCTGCTTCTCCGGATGGACGAGCTTCGCGGCGACCGCGGCGGGGATGCCGAAGCCCATGGTCGACCAGCCGTTGGTCATGATCTGAGTGCCGGGCGCGGGCGTGCGCCAGAGCTGGCCGATCAGATGGGTGTGCGCGCCGACATCGCAGGTCATGATGCCGTCTTGCGGAAGGACTTCGCGTAATACGGTGAGCGCGCCCTTGGGGCCGAAGCCGGTCTTCGACGGCGCGAGCTTCTCGAACATCGCCGCGCGGCGTGACGGCGAGCGCCTTCATGTCCCAGTCGTTGGCGACGGGCGCCAGTGCGAGCAGCGCGTTCAAGGACGTCTTGATGTCGCCCGCGGCGTCGACCGCAACCTCGTAGGTCTTGCGGTCGATGTCGGCAGGTTCGACATCGAAGCTGATCAGCTTCGCCTTCTTCGGCAGCCAGGACTTGTAGTTGAACTCGACCGGGTCGTAACCGATGGCGACGACGAGATCGGCGTCCTGATGCGTCTGGCCGACGATGTCGCTCAGCGCGTGGAACACGACGCCGGCATAGCAGGGATGATCCTCGGCGAGCATGCCCTTGGCCATCGGCGTCAGCACGACGGGGATCTTGTGCGTCTCGGCGAGCGTCTTGATGCCGGCTTGCACGCCCGCGTGCACGGCGCCGAGGCCGACGGCGAGAACCGGCTTCTTCGCCTGCGAGAACACTTTCGCGGCCTGAGCCAGCAGCGCCGCATCGGCGGCTTTCGGTTTGGGCGGCGGCGCGAAGGCGACGTTCTCGTTGCTCGCCTTCTCGGCCGACATCCCGACGGGAAGGCCAACATGCACAGGTCCCGGACGGCCTTCGAGCGCCACGCGGCCCGCGTCGAACAGGATCGATTTGGCGGACTCCGCCGTGAGCCGCGTCGTCTTCTTGGTGAGCGGACGGAACAGCGCCTGATGGTCGATGCCCATCTGCGTCGTGCGGCCGCGCATGGCCGCGGGCATCTCGTCGGTCAGCGCGATCACCGGCGAGCGGTCGAGCAGCGCTTCGCCGACACCGGTCGCGAGATTCGTGGCGCCGGGGCCGAACGTGCCGAAACAGGCGCCGGGCTTGCCGGTCAGCCGCCCGCAGACGTCGGCCATCATGCCGGCGCCGCCTTCATGCGTCGTCAGGATGAACTCGATCCCGTCGGTCTTGCGCAGCGCTTCCATGTAGTCGACCCAGCCGCCGCTCGGCACGCCGAAGACGTAGCGGACGCCCATCTCTTTGAGGGCATCGACGACGGCGGCGGCGACGGTCTGGTCTTGCGCCAAATCTCACTCCTTGATGACGCCGAGCGACTTCGCGAGATCGATGGTCTGGCGCGCGCGATCGACGATCGGATAATCGAGCAACTGGCCGCGGAAGGCGATGGCGCCGTGCCCCTTGGCGCGCGCTTCCTCGAAGGCCTGAAGCACGGCGCGCGCGTAGTCGATGTCTTCCTTCGCCGGCGTGAAGGCGTCGTTGGCGATCTCGATCTGGTTCGGATGGATGATCGAGATCGCGCTCATGCCGAGACGCCGTGCCTGCTTGGCGAACCTCTTGAGACCCTCGGGATCGTTGAGATCGACCCACACGCCGTCGACGCACTGAATGTGCGCGGCCGCTGCGACCGTTGCGAGATGCGAGCGCGCATAGAGCATGTCGGAGGCCTCGCCTTCGCGCTTCATGGGCAGGCCCATCTCGCGCGTGAAGTCCTCCGCGCCGAACAGGAGGCCCATGATGCGCGGCGAGGACGTGGCGATCTGATAGGCGTTGAACAGGCCGATCGGGCTTTCGATCGCGATCAGGAGCTTCACCTCGCCGCCCGGCATGTGCTGGGCGACTTCGGCGCGCCCGAGCTCGTCCTCGACGATGCGCACCTGTTCGACCGTGTCGACCTTCGAGATGACGAGGCCCTCGATGCCGGGGCGCACGGCGGCCTTGAAGTCCTGGACCATCCGCTCGCTGCCGGGCTGATTGCAGCGCACGAAGCGCGCGGGCGTGCGGTAGTTGGGATCGGTCTGCGAGACGCTCCGCCACCTTATCGAGCGAGGCCGCGATCTGGATCCGCGCGTTCTCCTTTTCCTGGGGCGCCACGCCATCCTCGATGTCGATCATGATCGCATCGACATCGAGCGTGAGCGCCTTGTCGATCATGCGCTGGCGGTCGCCGGGCACGAACATCCAGGAACGGAGAAGTCTTTTTTCCATCGTCGGTCTCAATAGGGCGGTTCTTAATAGGATCGGGGCATGCCCAGCACGTGCTGTCCGAGATATGCCAAGACAAGATTGTTGTTGATCGGCGCGGTCATGTAGAGCCGCGTCTCGCGGAATTTGCGCTCCACGTCGTATTCGCGCGCGAAGCCGTAGCCGCCATGCGCGTCGAGACAGGCGTTCGCCGCTTCCCATGCGGCTTCGGAGGCGAGCAGCTTCGCCATGTTGGCTTCCGCGCCGCATTTCTCGCCGCGGTCGAATTTCTCGGCCGCGTAGAACCGCATGCGGTCGGCGGCCTCGACATGGGCGAAGGAGCGCGCGATCGGGAACTGCACGCCCTGATTGGCGCCGATGGGACGGCCGAAGACGACGCGCTCGCTCGCGTATTTCGCCGCGCGCTCGACGAACCAGCGGCCGTCGCCGATGGCTTCGGAGGCGATCAGGATACGCTCGGCGTTCCAGCCGTCGATGATGTGGCGGAAGCCCATGCCTTCCTCGCCGACGAGATTCTCCACCGGCACCTCGACATTCTCGAAGAAGAGGATGTTGGTGTGGTGGTTGATCATCATGTCGAGCGGCTTGACCTCGAGCTTGCCCTTGATGTCGCGCAGATCGACGAGGAAGACGGACAGGCCGCGCGTCTTGTCCTTCAGCTCGTTGTACGGCGTGGTGCGCGCGAGCAGCAGCATCAGATCGGACTGCTTCACGCGCGAGATGAAGATCTTCTGGCCGTTGACGATGTATTTGTCGCCCTGGCGCACGGCGCGGGTTTCGATCTTCGTCGTCTCGGAGCCGGCATTGGGCTCGGTGACGCCGAAGGCCTGGAGCCGCAACTCGCCGCTGGCGATCTTGGGCAGATAGCGGCGCTTCTGCTCCTCGCTGCCGTGCTTGAGCAGCGTGCCCATCGTGTACATCTGGGCGTGGCAGGCGAGCGCATTGCCCGGCCGAGCGGTTGATCTCTTCCAGGATGATGCCGGCCTCGGTGATGCCGAGACCGGCGCCGCCATACTCTTCGGGAATCAGCGCGCCGAGATAGCCGCTCGCGGTCAGCGCATCGACAAAGGCCTGCGGATATTCGCCGGCCTTGTCGATGTCGCGCCAATACGAATCGGGGAAGCCCGCGCAGATCTTGCGGATCGCATCGCGGATCGCCTGACGGTCTTCCTCGCTCGCGTGCGCCACGCTGGCCCTCCGGTTATTTCTTCTTCGGCTTGTCGTCCAGATACATCAGCTTGGCCGGGTCTAGTGCTTCTTTGCGGCCGAAAGTCACCAGCGCCGGCGTTGATTCATTGAAGGTACTGTTTGAACCATTCGAGGACCGGTTTCATCGCTTCATCCGTCCTTTTCCCATACACATCGAAGTGGACGCCGCCTTTTAGCGTGAAGAGCTTCTTCGGTTCCTTAGCCTTACTATACATCCTATCGGCATCGTCGGCCTCGAGCTCGTCCTTCTCCGCTTGAACGAAGAGAATTGGTGTCGGAGCCACCTTGTCGATAATTTCTTCCGGCTTGTAGTCCAGCCACCCATCAACGGTTGCTAGCGTTGTCTTGTTGCCTTTTTCCTTTTCCACCTGTTCAGCATCCTTCAAGGAAGAGGTCAGCTCAGGAGGCATGATCAGTACCGAATCGGTTCCCTTGTCCAAGAACCCATGGAAGTCTTTGGACTTGCCAGTCAAAGCCCTATTAATTCGGTCCTCTTGAACCTTTTGCATGAGAGTTGCCCACTCCTGCTCGGTTCGAAATCTTCGCATTCGCCGCTCGCCATCACCGACCAAGACCATGGAGGCAACCGCTTTTACGCGTCGGTCTCGGGCCGCTATGTACGCTACCTCTCCACCTCCCAAGCTGACGCCTAACAACGCGATCTTGTCAGGGTTCACTTCTGGTCTGGATTGCAAGCAGGAGATGGCGTTGCTAGCGTCATAGATCTGTAGGTATGGAATTACCTCGCCGCGGACGCCTTCACTCTCTCCGAATCCTCTGAAATCCATAGTCAGGGACACAAAGCCTGCTGCGGTAAACTCGTCGGCGAACCCAGGAAAGAAAGCGTCCGCCGTGCTCATGAAACCCGGCACAAGCACGACACCAGGAAGATTGCTTCCTTTCTTGGCATTGTCAGGCTTAGAAAGTATTCCGGACAGTTTTAGACCATCGCTATAGTAGTTTATTCTCTCTTTCATTAATCAAAGCTCCTTTCACATTTGCCCTCCGAAACGGCGAGTTGCGACCGCCGCCCCCGACGGGCTGACACGCGAGATTCGCATAACTAGACTAGTCTTTCGCATTCAGCTCGCGGATGCGCTTGACGGTGAGCACGCGTCCCACGAGCAGTTGTTCAGCAGCAGCCGCATCCGCAGCAAAATCGCACATTCAAAAAACTCCCCTCTGATGGATCGGATGATTGAGACTTACGAATTTCCCCAGGCTTCGACGAAGCGGCGCGCATCGTCGATGACGGGCTCGTCGACGGGCACATAAGGCACGACGAGGCGCGTCACGCCGGCTTCGACGAACGGCTGCAGCCGTTCCTTGATCTCCTTGATGGACGTGCCCGGGATCACGGGCAGCTTGTCCATGTATTCGTCGGTCATGTGCTGCGAGGCGGCCTTGAAGCCGCCGGCCTTGAACGCCTCCTGGATGCGCATCACTTCGGGCTCGAAGCCGGACGCGATCAGCATGTCCTTGTAGTGGTCGGCGATGTTGTAGAACGTCAGCACCTGGCGGAGCTTCGAGCGCGCCACCGCGCGGTCCGGATTGAGCGACACGCGCACCTTGGCGATGATCTCGATACTGTTGGGATCGCGGCCCGCCTCGATCGCGCCCGCGCGCACGCGGCCGGCGATCTCCTTGATCGTCTCGGGCGTTCCCATGTTGATGAACACGCCTTCGGAGATCTTGCCGACGAGCTTGGTCATCTGCGGGCCGAGGCCCGCGAGATAGATCGGGAATTGCGGATAAGACGGCGTCCAGGAGAGCTCGAAGCGCTTGCCGGTGTTGTAGATCTCGCCCTCGTATTCGACGCGCTCGCCCGCGGCCACCTTGCGCACGATCTCGATATATTCGCGCGCGCGGCGCAGCGGCCGGTCGAACACGCCATTGTGCCAGGCGGCGATCGTCTTGTTGGCGACGCCGAGACCGAGCAGCAGGCGGCCGTGCGAAAGGTCCTGCAAGCGTCGCGGACTGGATGCCGAGCGTGACCGCGCTGCGGCCATAGATGTGATAGATCGCGGTGCCGAGCTTGAGCGTGTTGGTGCGCGCGGCGATGGCCGAGATCAGCACGAACGGATCGGTGCTGTTGGATTCGCCCTTCCAGAACGCGCCGAAGCCCGCCTGCTCGATCAGCGGCGAGAGCTCGACGATCTCGCGCACGGGATAGTGGGCGGCGGAATTCAGCTCGATATCATAGTGCACGGTCGTGCTCGCTTTCTCTCAACCCAGATACACGCCTTTGGGGTCGATCTCTTCTCTCAAGAGGCGCAATTCCTCGGCGGTCGGAAGCGGCGTCGCTTGGGGCTTGTCCGGCACCTGGAGCGGAAAGCCGGTGTTCGCCAACACATCCTCCAGACTCACCCCCGGATGCAAGGAGATGAGCGCCGCCGAATGGTTCGCCTTGTCGAAGCCGATCACCGCCTTGTCGGTGATGATGCGATGCGGGCCGCCGCCGCGCAGGCCGAGCTCCTCGCGCGACTTGCCGCCGACAAAGCCGGGGCTCGTCAGATGGGCGACGGCGATGGGCAGCTTCCGCTTCTCGTGGCGCATGATGACGATCACGCGCTTGGCGAGCGAGGCGACGTCGTTGCCGCCCGCGCTGCCGTTGAAATAGCGCAAGCCGGCCCTCTTCCTTCGACAGCGTGGTGTTGATGTTGCCGTAGCGGTCGACTTCGAGCGCGCCGAGGAAGCCGGTGTCGACCACGCCGCGATGGAGGTTCATCCCCATCACGTCGAGGAAGCCGCTCCAGCAGGTCGCGCGATAGAAGATGCGCGAATCGGCGAGGCCGACCGGCGTGTGGATCGGCCGCATGTTGGCGACGCCGATTTCGAGCAGCGGCGTCAGGTTCGGCGCGTGCGTGCTTTTGGCGAGGAAGCAGGCGACCTGCGGCAGGCCGATGCCGACGACCACGGTTTCCGAATCGCGGAGCTCGCGGGCGCCGGCGGCGACCATGATCTCGGTTGCGCGAATGTCGCTCATCGTCAGTACCCGCGCGCCGGATCGGCCTTCAGGCGATCCATCGTTGCCGCGCCGCCCACTTTTTCGAGATAGGCCGCGTGATCCTTGGTCTCGAGGATGTACGAGCGGATGTAGTCGCCGATGCGATCGGCGCGCTTGGAATGCTCGACATAGAGCTTCAGATGCGCCGCCGTCGTAGTCGTAGCGGCCGTAGACCGCGGTCGGGTGCGCGCCGAACGGCAGGTGGATCACGGCCTCCACGCGATGGGCGGGGATGATGGTCCGTTCCGGCTGCTCCTGGATCGTCGACGTCGGCACGATCTCTTCGGCGATCACAATCAGGCGACGGGCGGCCTTGGCCTGTTCCTCGTTCTCCCAGCGCGGGCCGTCGATCCGGCAATTGCCCTCGGCGTCCGCGACCTGCACATGCACGAACGAGATTTCGGGCGTGAGCGCCGTCATCGCCACGTAGGCCTCGCCCGTGAAGGGACAGGTCATCCGCGCGACCTCGTCCTTGGCGCCGCCCTTCTCCAGGCGGTCGAGAATCTCGGAGGCCAGCAGCGACTTGATCGGGATGAAGGAAAGCCCAAGCGCGCCCGCGAGATAGCGGAAGCAGAGCGAGAGGCTGGTCCAGTCCTCGAAGGCGATCGAGCCGGTCTCGCGCGCGCGGTTGATGCAGTGGACCGGCCCGAACCGGTCGAGCGATCCGCCGCCGATGATCAGCCGCTTCACCAGGCCGGCGCCGACGAGCAGGTCCGTGTCGAGGCCCGGCGACGCCCTGGGAAACGGTCAGGTTGCGCTTGTTCTGCCGGATCAATTCATGCGCGACCGCGATCACGCCGCGGGCAATGGCAAAGCCGCCCAGCGCGATATGCGCGCCGTCGGGAATGCTGCCGACCACCTGGGCCGCCGTCTTGATTTTACCAGCCACGATAGAAGCTTAACCTGAAGGATCGGCGGGCGGGCCGCTCTTATTGACCCGGCTACTTAGAAGCAAAGCCTCCGGCAAGCAAGATGCTGAAAAAGCGCGATTTCCGGTTGAACCTGTTACACTCTTGGCGCATCGATTTTCGCGAAGCTCCCGGGGAGGGTAGTGATGGCCGAAGTGAAACTCGCGCGGCGCAATTTCCTGAAAGGCGCCGGCGCGGCCGGAGCCGCGAGCGCCGCCTTGGCGACCGGTCTTGCGGGCTGCAGCCCCGAAGCGGCAACCGCCGCGCCCGCGGCCGAGCCCCAGGTCTGGCACACCCTGAACGCCACCGAGGCGGCCTTCATCTCGGCCGCCGTCGACACGCTGATCCCGGCCGACGAGCTGACGCCCTCGGGCTCCGATGTCGGGCTTGCGGTGTTCATCGACCGGCAGCTCGCGGGCGCCTTCGGCAACGGGGCGCGGCTCTACCGCCAGGGGCCGTTCCTTCCGGGCAAACCCGAGCACGGCTATCAGCTGGCGCTGACCCCGCGCGAGTTCTTCCGCGCCGGCATCGAGGCCACCAACGAGTGGACGCGGAAGACCTATAACGGCCGGGAGTTCGACCGCCTGAACGAAGCCGAGCGCACCGAGGCGATGAAGGCGCTCGAACAAGGCAAGCCCGAGTTCTCCGGCTTCAGAAGCTCGATGTTCTTCGACCAGCTGTTGCAGCTCACCATGGAAGGGTTCTTCGCCGACCCGATCTACGGCGGCAATCGCGACAAGGTGGCGTGGAAGATGATCGGCTTCCCCGGTCTGCCCGCGAGCTATCGCGAAGAGATCAAGACCTATTTCAACAAGAAATACGATTCCGAGCCGCAATCCATCGCGGACTTTTCGTAAAGAAGGAACGAGCGATGGTCACGGTACTCAAGGAAGTCGATGCGGTCGTCGTCGGCGTGGGCTGGACGGGCAGCATCCTTGCCCGCGAGCTGACGAAGGCGGGTCTCAACGTCGTCGGTCTCGAGCGCGGCGGCATGCGCAGTCCGCGCGAGGATTTCGCGATCCCCTCCATTCGCGACGAGCTGAAATATTCGCAGCGCCAGGAGCTGTTCCAGGACTCGGCGATGGAGACGGTCAGCTTGCGCCATGCGCGCAGCGAGACCGCGCTTCCGATGCGGCGGCTGGGCTCGTTCGTGCCCGGCACGAATGTCGGCGGCGCGGGCACGCACTGGAACGGCGCCACGTGGCGCTGTCTCGAGACGGACTACGTGCTCAAGTCGCACTACACCGAGAAGTACGGCCGCAACTTCGTGCCGCCCGAGATGACGATCCAGGATTTCGGCGTCACCTATGCCGAGCTCGAGCCCCATTACGACAAGTTCGAGAAGCTGTGCGGCGTCTCGGGCCAGGCGGGAAATCTGCGCGGCGCCAAGGTCGACGGCGGCAATATCTACGAAGGGCCGCGCAGCAACGATTTCCCCAACAAGCCGCTGCAGCGCGGGCTCGCGGGCGTGCTGTTCGAGGAAGCGACCAAGAAGCTCGGCTATCACCCGTTCCCGCAACCCTCCGCCAACGCGAGCGCCGCCTACACCAATCCCGAAGGCGCGGTGATGGGCGAATGCGTCTATTGCGGCTTCTGCGAGCGCTTCGGCTGCGAATCCAATGCGAAGGCGTCACCGAACGTGAACGTGCTCTCGGTGATGGCGGGCGATCCGAAATTCGAGCTTCGGACGCACGCCTATGTGAAGAACCTCGTCTATGACCGGCGCGCAAAGCGCGTGAAGTCCGTCATCTATGTCGATCCGCGCAATGGCGAGGAGTACGAGCAGCCGGCGAACATCGTGATCCTCGGCGCCTATGTGTTCAACAACGTGCTCTTGATGCTCACGTCGGGCATCGGCCGGCCCTACGATCCGGTCACGGGACGCGGCGTCGTCGGCAAGAACTACTGCTATCAGTACACCGATGCGGGCGTGAGCGTGTTCTTCGAAGACAAGGAGAACAACCCGTTCATGGCGACGGGCGCGTTCGGCACCATCATCGACGATTTCAACGGCGACAATTTCGATCACGCGCCGCTCGGCTTCATCGGCGGCGGCCACATCTCGGCCGGCATGTCCAACGGCCGGCCGATCGCCACGCGCGCGACCCCGCCGGGAACGCCGCGCTGGGGCAAGGAATGGAAGCAGGCGACCGCGAAATGGTACCGGCGCTGGTTCAACGTCAGCGGAACGGCGTGCAACTACGCGCACCGCGAGAACTATCTCGACCTCGATCCGACGTATAAGGACGCGCTCGGCCGGCCGCTGATCCGCATCACGTATAATTTCAAGGAGAACGACTACAAGATCGGGCGCTTCCTGAGCCAGAAGGCGGCCGAGATCGCGCGGGCGATGAATCCGACGATCGTCACCGAGCCGCGCTACCGCGACGGCAATTACAGCGCCGTGCCGTACCAGTCGACGCACAACACCGGCGGCACGATCATGGGGACCGATCCCTCGACGAGCGTCGTCAATCGCTATCTGCAGGCCTGGGACGCGCACAATCTCTTCGTCATGGGCGCCTCCGTCTTCCCGCAGAACCAGAGCTACAACCCGACCGGGCCCTTGGGCGCGCTCGCCTATTGGTCGGCCGATGCGATCACGACCAAGTACATCAAGAACCCGGGCCCGCTGATGCCGGCATGATGCGCAAGGTTGCATCCGCAGCGTTTGTTCTGATGGTCCTCGCAGGGACCGCGGCGGGTGCGCCTGCATCCTCGCCCGCGCCGGAGCCGGTGAAGGCCAAGGAGTTCATTCAGCGCTGCAAGACGGACTGGGCGTTCTGCAACGCGCGCATACAGGCCAAGATGACCGAGCTGAACGCGGTCCAGGAAGCCTGCATCCCAAGGGACGCGAAGCGCGACGAGGGCGCCGTCCGCGTCGCGTATGTGCTCGAGGAAGTGCTCGAAGAGGATCCCGATCTTCTCGAGACCGGCGAGTACACGCTCTTCATCGGCCAGATCATTGCGCTGATCTGGCCGTGCGGCGTGGTGTCATAGCCGGCCGCCCGTCTTTATCGACGAAGACGAAGCGCGTGTAGAACCAGCTGAGCGCGATCAGCGTCACGCCGAGGCCGAAGAACGACACGACGCGATAGAGCCCTTCGAGCGACGCCCGCGTCGATCAGGAAGACCTTGCCGACCGCGATCAGGATCACCACGAGCGAGGCGACGCGGATCATCTGCTCCTTTCGAGATCGTTCCGGCGACGAGAAGGCCGACGCCCAGCAGCAGCCACGCGGCGGAATAGGCATAGACCTCCGGCGTCCAACGGTACTGCCGCCGTCGAGATAGCCGCCCCAATGGAACTGGCGGACGTCGAGCGTCACAAGGACGAAAAGCAGCACGAAGACCCGGCCATTCAGCGCGGCGGCGATAGTGCTCCATGCCCAACGCGCGAATTTCGCGCGCGGCAATGACGCTCCACGCGATGGGCAGCGCGAACGGCAGATGCGAGCCGTTGATCAGCGGCAGCTCGCCGACGAACTGGTGCGACCAGACGGGATTGAGGATCAGCAGATCGAGGAATGCGATCCGGAAGAGCGCGATAGCGGTGAATGCCATGCCGCTATAGGTCCAGACGACGTGCCGATACCGGCGGCCGAGCCACAAGGCGGCGAGCCCCGCGAGGAAGAAGATGTTCGTGACGACGCCGCGCTCCATGAAGCTTGCCGGTGCAAGCAGCGCGTTCTCTTCCGGGATGGAAGCCGACCGACACTTTCCGCTGCGTGCGAACGGCTGCCGCTTCGGCCAAGCGCGCGGGATGAACACTTGACGCGTCAGGCAGTAGATGGCAGCGCCAAGAAGCACGGCCGTCGCGGACTCCAGGACCTGCACGAACGCTCGTCGTTCTGCCGGCGCAGCACGAGGCTCGCACCGACGAACATCAGCGCCGGCACGCCGAACTGGAGGATCGGCCAATCGATCGCAGGAGCGTTCTCGTAGAGGAAGGACTGGGGGCCGGGATTCATCGCAAGCCGGATGAGCAGACCCAGCTCGGGCAGGACCAGCACGCCAAAGAGCGCCAGCAGCGCCGCACTGATCGGCCTGAGCGTCTTGACCGGTACCTAGGCGGCGAGCCAGGCCGCCGCGAGCACCTCGGCCGCGACCGCGACTGCAGCGATTGGCGATCGAGCTCGATCGCAAACCCGAGCGTGATGAAGCACGCTGCAGCAATCGAGAACATCGGCGAGCACGAGTGATCGCGCGGGATCGTCGTCCCGGAGCTTCTGGAGGATTTCGGCGACGATGCCAGGCGGCGCCCAGCGCCAGACCAAACGCGATGCACACCCCAGATCGGAAAGCCAGGCAATTGGCCGACGAGCTGCCGAGTCAGCTGTCGCATAGGCGATGCAGGTAGTAGCCGAGCGCGGCTGCTGCGGCGATCAGCGTGCCCCAGACCGCCTTGATCGGGGAACGCCACATCAGGACATACCCGCTGACGCAATGCAGAAGGCCGAACGCGACGATCGTGATGCCAAAGGCGAGGGGCTCGGCGTGCTTCGTGCCCCAGGCGACGAACATCGCGAAGCTCATGACGAGCGCGGCGACGGAGCGAAGCTGTAGATACGCGGCTTGAAGGCCGCGAGCGCGATCGCGCCGACCGTCAGCAGCCCGAACAGCAGCCAGTCCGCAGCCTCGAAGCCGCCGAAGCCGGCCATGCGGCCGCGAGAAGCATGCCGCCGCCGAGCGAGATGTAGCGAAGCAGCGATAATCGGATCGGTGAAATCGACGGTCTCGCCGCCTCGTCGGCGCTCCAGCCGTTACGTGAAGCGAAAGCCACGGTGGCGCTGATCGGCGATGACGAAGAGAAGCGGCCAAATCGCATCCTGCGGATCAACGCCGGCTCTCAAGCCCACAGGAAAATCCAGCCAAACGCGACGCAGCGACGGTCGGGGATCGCGAGAAGCCACCATGCCTTCTTCTGGATCACCGCAAAGAAGCCCGACGAGCAGACAGTAGAGATAGCCGAACAGCAGCGGCGCGTTCGGCTCGGTCGATCCCGTCATGATCGGGCGTCAGGAAGCCGCCAACCAAGCCCAGCACCGCGATCGGCGCGCCATGCCGCAACGAAAGCACGACGGCGCCGACGGTCACCGCGGCCATGGCGACGAAGCCGACGAGCCGGCGAAAGCAAGTGATAGAGCGTGGTCGCGACGAAGAGCGAGGCGTAAAGATCGGCGATGCCCGCGCCCGACAGCGCCTGGCCGATGCGCTTGCCGTTGGCGAGACGAGCCTTCTGCGCGTCGCCCACTGGCCTGCGGCGAGGAGCGTGAGCCCGAAGATTCCGCCGAGGCACAACGCGGACGGTCTCGGTCAAAAGACCGATCTCGATCGTGTATCGGACGAGGAAGAAGCCGGCGAGAGCGAGCGCGATGCCGCCGATCCAAACCGGCAAGCGCGCCCCGAACTGGCGTTCGAAGATCGACGACCGTGCGGGCAGACTTCGGTCGCGGTCTCAGCTCCGGGATCGGCGATCCGCGGCTGGTCGTGGACGGCGAAGACTTCATCGGTCGTCGCGGCCGGGAGCGGCGGTCCGAGCCGGCGACTTCGGAACGCGGACGTCTCCGGCGTGGATCGGCTCGTGGACGGCAGACTCTCGGGAGCGGCGCCGGGCCGGCGCCTCAGGGGCATGCGAGGAGACATTTCCGGTGCGGCGACGGCTGGTTCCGAGGCGACCTGCGGCGTCGCAGAGGCGGCCGGCGCGGGCGTCGCAGCGCGACCGCTGGACGCGCGCTTCAGTATGCGCAAGCTCCCGCTCCAGCTGGGCAATCGAAGCGCGCTGAGGCGGTCTATCGCGGTCCTGTTCCAGATGGCCAACCCGATGGCAACCAAGCACAGGAAATAGAGCATGTCCCCTACCCTCCCCACTTGCACGTGGGCCGGATTATACGGTATAATTATACACTGTTCAATTAAAAAATGATCACCGTTCAGAATTATCATCATGGCCAGACGATCGGATCATACGCGGGAAGAATTGACGGAGCTCGCCATCGAGGCGGCTGTCGCGCTCATTGAAGAGCACGGCTTCGCGCAGTTCAGCGCGCGCCAGGTGGCGGCGGAGATCGGCTACACGGTGGGTACGATCTACAACGTGTTCGGGAGCTATGACGCGCTCCTGCTCCACGTGAACGCGCGCACGCTCGATCATTGGTACGACTTTCTTCAAACACGATTGAAACGCGGCAAGGCAGAGCCGTTGCGCGTGCTGGCGCGCGGGTATGTCGAATACGCGCGAACGCATTACAATCGCTGGCTCGCGCTGTTCGAGCATCACAGGGACAAATCCACGCCCGTTCCCGACTGGTATCAGGACCGGATTAAGCGTTTTTTCGCGATGTTGGAGGACACAATACCGCCCGCTGCGGGTCGCAAGGCAAAGCGCGACGCGCAAGTGCTGTGGGCGGGGATACACGGGATCTCAATTCTGTCGCTGACGGGGCGGTTCGAGCTCATCGGAGCGGAATCGACCGATGCGCTGGTGAATGCGCTCATCGACAATTATTTGGATGGGTTCGAGGCCGAGCGGGTGTAACGCCCCGCTTGACCACATCTAGGGGACGACAATGGCCATTTCCGCCTTAGGATTGCTGAAGACGCGCCGGCTCGGCCCGTTGTGTCTCACGCAGGCCTGCGGCGCGTTCAACGACAACATGGTCAAGAACGCGCTCGTCGTGCTCGCGCTGTTCAAGCTCGGCACTGGCGGAACGGGTCTGACTGCTCTTGCGGGCGCGCTGATCATCGCACCGTTCGTCCTGTTCTCGGCGATCGCCGGACAGGTCGCGGACCGCTTCTCCAAGCCGCGCGTGATCCTGATCGCCAAATGGGCCGAGCTGGTCTTGATGCTTGGCGCGGCGGTTGCGTTCATCACCGAGAATCAGACGGCGCTTCTCGCGCTGCTCTTCGGTCTCGGCACGCAGGCCGCGGTGCTGAGCCCGCTCAAATACGGAATTCTTCCCGAGCACCTGGCCGACAACGAACTGGTCGCGGGCAACGGCGCCATCGAGGCGACCACCTTCTTGTCGATCCTCCTGGGCACCGTCGCGGGCGGCGCACTTATTCTGCTCGACAACGGAACGACCCTTGTCGCCGCCGCGGGATTGGCGTTCGCGGTGATCGGGCTGTTCGCGGCCATGTCTCATTCCAAAAGCGCCACCGGCTGCCCCCACTCTCAAGATCAGCGCGAACCTGCCGGTTCAGACATGGCGCATCGTGCGGCAGGCCGCCTCGATCCGGCCGATCTGGCTGTCGATCCTCGGCCTGGCGTGGTTCTGGGTGGTGGGCGCGACCCTGCTCACCGAGTTTCCGACGATCGTCCGCGACGTGCTGCAGGGCAACGGCAATGTCGCGACGCTGCTCCTGACGGTGTTTGCGATCGGCGTCGGCATCGGATCGATGCTGTGCGCGCGGCTGCTCAAGGGCGAAGTGTCGCCGCGCCATGTGCCGTTCGCGGCGATCGGCATCTCGATCTTCTGCTGGGACTTTGCGTCCGCGACCGTGGCCGCGGGCCAACTCGCCGATGCGACGGCGGTGCTGTCGTCCGTCCAAGGCTGGCGTCTGCTGATCGACCTGTTCGCGCTCTCGGCCTGCGGCGGCGCGTTCAGCGTGCCGCTCTACGCGATCGTGCAGCACAATTCGCCCGACGATGCGCGCGCGCGCATGATCGCGGCGAACAACGTCGTCTCCGCCTTCTTCATGGTGCTGGGCTCGGGCGCGACATTCGCCTTCGATGCGGCGGGATACTCGCCGACCGAAGTGCTGATGATCCTCGCCGCCGCCAATCTGGCGGTCGCCATCTGGATCATGCGCCTGCTCCCGCAGCACGTGCTGCGCTCGCTGTTCCGCTTCTATTTCGACACGTTCCACGGCGTCACCGTGAACGGGACTCGAGAACTACCGCGCCGCGGGCGATCGCGTCGTCATCGTCGCGAACCATCTCTCGTTCGCCGATGCGTGCCTGATCGCCTGTTATCTGCCGGAGAGCCCGACCTTCGCGGTGCATACGCGCATGGCGGGAAAGTGGTGGGCGCGGCCGTTCCTCTCCGCCGTCGACATCTTCAAGGTCGATGTGCAGTCGGCCTATTCGGTGAAGTACATGGTCGAGGCGGTGCGCGATCACGGCCGCAAGCTGATGATCTTCCCCGAAGGCCGCCTCACGAACACCGGCGCGCTGATGAAGGTGTACGAAGGCGCGGGCGTCGTCGCCGACAAGGCGGGCGCGAAAGTGCTTCCCGTCAGCATCGACGGCCTGCAATTCACGCGGCTTGGCCGGATGAAGGGCAAACTGCCCATGCGGTGGTTCCCGCGTCTGGCGGTGACGATCATGCCGCCGGTCGACCTGTCGCCCGATCCCGCGCTCAAGCTCGACCGGCATCAGCGGCGCGAGGCGCTCGGCCGGGCGCTGCAGGACCTGCTCGTCGACACGGTGTTCCGCGCCAAGCAGACGGACCGCACGCTGTTCTCGGCGCTGCTCGATGCACGCGCCAAGCACGGCGGCGGCATCGCGATCGCCGAGGACCTGGCGCGCGAACCGATCAGCTACAACCGCGTGCGTGCTCGGCGCCTGCATCCTCGGGCGCAGGCTCGCGGCGGAGACGAAACCGGGCGAACGCGTCGGCGTGCTCCTGCCGAACGCAAACGGCACGGTCGTGACGTTCATGGCGCTTCAGGCCTTCGGACGCGTGCCGGCGATGCTCAATTTCTCGGCCGGCGCGGATGCGATGCTCGTCGCCTGCACCGCAGCGCAGGCCACGACGATCGTCTCGAGCCGAGCTTTCATCGAGAAGGCGAAGCTCGGCAAGGTCGTCGAGCGTCTCGAGCAGCAGGTCCGCATCCTGTGGACCGAGGACCTGCGCGCGTCGTTCGGGCTTCACGCCAAGCTGAGAGGAACGTGGGACGCGCATTTCGCGCGCTGGCTGCCCGGGCGCGAACGCGTCGCCGGATTCGGTCGCCGTCGTGCTCTTCACCAGCGGGTCCGAGGGCATGCCCAAGGGCGTCGCGCTGAGCCACCGCAACATCGTGACCAATTGCGCGCAGCTTTCGAGCGTCGTCGACTTCAGCGGCGCGGACCGCGTCTTCAACGCGATGCCGATGTTCCACTCGTTCGGATTGACCGGCGGCACGCTCCTGCCTCTGCTCTACGGCATCAGGACGTTCCACTATCCCTCGCCGCTGCATTATCGCGTGGTGCCGGGCCTCATCTACGACACCGATTCGACGATCTGCTTCGGCACCGACACGTTCCTGAACGGCTGGGCGAAATACGCGCACGCCTATGACTTCTATGCGATGCGCTACATCTTTGCCGGGCGCGGAACGGGTGCGCGACGAGACGAAGCGGCTGTTCTTCGAGCGCTTCGGCGCGCGCATCCTGGAAGGCTATGGCGCCACCGAAACCGCGCCGGTGCTCGCGATGAACACGGCGATGCATTGCAAGGGCGGCACGGTCGGGCGGTTCCTGCCGGGCATCGAGTCGCGCATCGTTCCCGTTCCCGGCGTCGAGAACGGCGGACGGCTGTTCGTCCGCGGCGCGAACGTGATGCTCGGCTATATGCGCGCGACCGCGCCGGGCGAGATCGAGACGCTCGAAGACGGCTGGTACGACACCGGCGATATCGTGGAGATCGACGCCGAGGGTCATGTCGCCATCAAGGGCCGCGCCAAGCGTTTCTGCAAGATCGCGGGCGAGATGGTGTCGATGACGGCGGCCGAAGGCCTGATCGCGTCGCTGTGGCCGGACGAGCAGCACGCGGTGATCAATCTGCCCGATGCGCGAAAGGGCGAGCGGCTGCTTCTCGTCACCACGCGCCAGACGGCGAATGTGAGCGCGATCCTGGCCCACGCACGCGACCGCGGCGTCTCGGAGATCATGGTCCCGCGCGATCTGATGATCGTCGAGAGCCTGCCGCTGCTCGGCACCGGCAAGCTGGACTATCCGGCGATCCAGAAACTGGTCGCGGGGGCGCCCGCCCCCGCCGACGAGGACAGTGAGCCCGTCCCCGCCTAGGGACCGTGGCACCCCCTCCACGCGCCATCCGAATGCGACTACACTTGAAGACCTTCGGTCCTTGCAGGCTTAGAGCTCAGCGGAGAAGCACGATCATGCGTCTTGGTTTTGTCGGTTTCGTCATCCTGGGAGCGGTCAGCTCCATGTCGGCATTGGCGGCCGACGCCAATCACGGCAAAGAGCTGTTCCTGGCCTGCGCGGCCTGCCACACCGAGAAAGCCGACGCGCTCGGGCCGAGCCTCAAGGGTGTCGTCGGACGCAAGGCCGCCTCGCTCGACAATTTCCGCTATTCGCCCGCGATGACGCGTTCGAACATCACCTGGACCGAGCAGAGTTTGCGCGAATATCTGATGGACCCGCAGGGGAAGGTGAAGGGCAATCGCATGCCGTTCTCGGGCATGACCAACCGCACCGACGTGGACGATCTCATCGCCCACCTGACGACGCTGAAATAGCTATACGCCGGCTGTCTCGCCAAGCATGTCTGCCGAACGGGGCTCCGCCGGGAGGACGATGCTGGCGCACAGGGACTTGCGGCGAAATCGTCCGCAGCTCGATCGAACCGCCATGCGATTCGATGATGTTCCTGGCCAGCGATAGGCCGAGGCTGCACTCGTTCAGCAACTCGATATGACGTTCAAGAAGCGGAGCGCGTACACCTGGCGGGCATATGTCTATGCAAACCGCACCCGAGGGGAGGACATTCAACGCGACGGCGCATTCCATATTGAGCCCCAAGCACGTCTCAACAATGCTGCTCAGAGCGCGTGTCAAGCTGTGGGGACGGCAGGAATAGACCAGGTGATCGCATCCTGCATATACGATCGGGTGACCCCGGTCGGCGAATTCCGAGCACACGGTTTGCACGAGGCTCGGAAGATCCACATCCTGGCGCGGCTCGCTCGGCGGCTCTCCTCTCAGATAGGACAGCATGTTCGAAAGCAGATCGCTGATGCTGGTCAAATCGCTCAACATCGCCCGTCGCGTGGACGACGTGAGGCAAGCGCTCGGCTTGCAGCACGATGCGCGTCAGCGGCGTCCGCAAGTCGTGTCCGATGGCGATCAGCATGGCCGTGCGCTCTTCGATCAGCGACACGATCCGCGAGCGCATGGTGTTCAGCACATGCGCCATCTTGGCGATCTCGCGCGGTCCTTTTTCGCGCAACGGTTGGCCGTCCTTGAGCGAGCGCCCAAATTCCTCGGCCGCGGTCGCGAACAGCGAAAGCGGCGAGGTGATCGACCACAGCACATAGGTGGACAGTACGAGAACGAACACCATGCCGATCGATGCGGTCAGCAGCGCAGTCCCGCCGAACACCGGCGGTCGATTCGCGTCGCTTGGCAGCGTGAACGACAGGATCCGGTCGTTCGACAGTCTGACCAGCAAGGAGCTTCCGTCCGGTTCGCGCTGGTCCTGCTGCGAAAGCACCGTGAATGCGCTGTCGCCTGAGCTCATCTCGGCGAGCGCTTTCGCGAAACCGCGATACTCCTCCTGTTCGACCCGCTGCGTGGCAAGCTGCGCCTTCGGGACCTCTTGGACGGCAATGCCGATTGCACGGCCCTGTGCGACGAGTTTCGAAAATTCCGATGGCGTTTCCGCCGGCGCGAGCAGCCCCGCGAACGTCGTGATGATGGCGGCGACCGTCTCCTCCTGGTGAAGCCGCTGCTCGGTGCGGAATTGATACGAGAGGATGCCAAAGGTGATGGCATTGCCGAGCACGAGCGACAGCGCCGTAAATGCAATGATTTGCCAGCAGATCGTCCTCGGCAGCAGCACTTCTGGCGAGATCTTCATTTGGTCGAGACCTTCCCCGTGAAAATGTAGCCGCCGAGCCGGACGGTCTTGATCAGTGCGGGATCGTGAGGATCGCGCTCGATCTTCTGCCTGATGCGGCTCACATGCACGTCGACGCTGCGCTCGATCGGCCCTGCGAGTCCGCCATGGGTCAGCTCCAGAAGCTGCTCGCGAGACAGCACGCGATTGGGATTGCGGCAGAAGGCGAGCAGCAGATCGAACTCGGCGCTCGTCAGCTGGACGTGAACGCCCCGCGGATTTCGCACCTGGCGGGTCGCGGGATCGATCTCCCAGCCGTCGAAGACCAAGACCTGCGAGGACGCGAGCGAGAACCGCTGATCGCCTCCGGAGCGGCGCAGCAACGCACGAATGCGCGCGATCAGCTCGCGTGTGCTGAACGGCTTGCCGACATAGTCGTCGGCGCCGACCTCCAATCCGACGACGCGTTCCATCTCCTCGCTGAGCGCGGTCAGCATGATGATCGGAATCGCCGAGGTCATACGAATGCGCCGGCAGATACTGAGCCCGTCCTCACCCGGCAGCATGATGTCGAGCAGAACGAGATCGACCTTCGTGCTCTTGAGAACGGGGTCCATCGCCGCGGCGGAGGCGGCGCACGAGATCATAAATCCGCATTCCGCCAGGGAATGGGACAGCGAACGGCTGATCTCGGGATCGTCTTCAACCAACAGGATGTGCGGCGCCGTTTTCGGCGCACCGGGCAAAGCGAAGGTCATTCTGCCCCCAAAGAGAGTTGCATTCGCCCCAACGGGCTCTTTTCCCCGATCGCTCCGGGGCTGTCATCCCACCATTTGTGTTTTTTTGTTTCTGCCCACCGCGCCGATCGCTCGCGAAACATCTCTTCATTGCACTTCACTAAGCAGCGGTGCGATCCCGACTACGTTGCGCGGCGCTTCAGAGGAGAGCACCGCGTGAGCCGGCTGAGCGATACAGGACTCGACAATGCGGCCCTGCCGTCTCACATCGAAAGATACCTTCCAAGAGCTGATACCGACAGTCCCGATTGCATCTTCTTGTCTGTTCGAATCCCGAAATGCGCCAGCACAAGCATGACACGGATGCTCGACGACGCGTTTGCGCGCCGGCGCGTCTTCTACCTGCCTCACACCCTGGACCTCGATGGCGCGGTTTCCTCCACTCAGAACCTGCGCTTCCGCCGCACACAGGCGCGCAACCTTTTTTCGAGATACGGCACCTTCAGCCTCAAACGTGCATGCGAAATGATTTCACGGACTGCTCGCCCGGGCGATCTGATAGGCGGGGGACACCTGGACTATGGAACGGTCAGCGGCGGCGTCGGCAGAAAATTGAAGATCATAACGATGCTGCGCGAACCATCTGCGCGGTGCCGGTCGGAGTACCACTACCTGAGGAAGAAACATGCGGGAAAAGCATGGTGGGCAAGACCGGATTCCGGCCTGCGCGAGAAGATCGCCGCCAAGTACGATTTCGACGGCTTCCTGGATTTCCTCCTCGAACATGAGGCGGTCTACGGCAATATCGCCGCGAGAAGCCTGCACTGGAACGGCGTGCAGCCGCTCGCCGAGTATTGGCCGCAGCACATATTCCATGCCGGCGTGGTGGAGGACATAAGAAGCTTCGCTGGCGAACTGACGGCCAAGCTCGGAGAACGGCTCTCGCTTCCTCGCTTGAACACGACGGATGCCGTGTCCGACGCGCCAATGACGCGCAAACAACACGCGAAGATCGAGCGGCTGTATCCGAAGGATATTGCTCTCTACGAATGGTGCATGACGTCCGATCCATAGTTTCCGCGGTCGGCGCCGGCACATTTCATAACATCTCATAATACGTGCGGGTTCGTGCGCGATGTCATTCTCGCAAAGCGCGGCGCACGGATGCGTTGCGCATCGCAATCACACACAATGCAAGAGGTGCTTCATGCGCTCCAGAATGCTGCTTCTGGGGCTGGCCGTGACGGCGTCCGCTGCAATGTCCAGCGCGGCGTCGCCGGCAAGCGAGAAAGGCGCCTTTTCGGTTTATGGCGCGGGCGCTTCCGATTGCGCCTCGTGGCTGTTGGAGCGGCGAAAGATTCTCGTCGACGGAACGCCCTCCGTGCTCGGCTGGGAGCAAATGGGGTGGGTGTTGGGGTACATGACCGCCTACAGCCAGCATCGCCCGGCCACACCGGGCGATGCGCCGCTGCCGAACGGCTTGGCGATCGCCTCGGCGCTCGACGCTTATTGTGCCGAGCATCCTCACGAGCTCCTCTTTGCGGCGACATCGGCGGTCGTTCAAGACGCCGCGCAGCAGTCCATCGAGGCGCGTCCCATTCGAGCGGAATGACGCGAGCGCCTTTGGTGTGGCGAATTTCGGATTGGCTGCACCGAAAGAAAGCGCACCGGCAAATCGGGGGAGGGAGCACGATCGCCGGTGCGCAGCGCCCGCCGCAGGGGGAGGAACGCGGCGAACTACATTTGACGTTCGCAGCGTACTGCGTCAGCGGAGGAACGCGATTTAAGTGATGTTAAGCGATGTTTCGCGGAGCGGCGGGCTTGGCCACCGATCGCTCACGACGTCCCGGTTTCGATCGCGACATTGATCGCGATCGAGATGCGGTGTCCTTCGCCGTAGAACGGATGCACGCTGTGCTCGATCCACGCGGGGAAGACGAGCATCGTGCCCGCCTGCGGCCGGATCAGCATCGGCTGGCCCGTGTTGAACCCCGGCAGACGCGCAAAGCCGGCCGCGGGGCTCGGATCGCGCAGCTCGATCCGCCCGTTCATCGGCGTGTCCGGGTTGGGCCGTCCCGTGGCGACGTAATAGACCACCGACCAGTGATTGCCGGGATGCACGTGGAGCATGTTGTAGTCGCCCGGCCGATTGATGTTCGCCCAGCCATAGGCGCGGTAGCGCACGCGCGGCGGGTCGGGCTGCTGAGACAGCATCGCGGGCAACGCGCTGATCTGCTGGATGGAACGGTCCACCTCTTGGACCAGCAGCTTGATCTCGGGCTCGGGCCAGTCCAGCAAATCGGGCAGCGACTGCCACCCGCCGACATTGCTGATGCGGTTGGCCGCGCCCTTCTGGGCGCGTGCGAGGATCGCGCGCTCGAGGCCGATATTGATAGCCGCAGCCGAGGCGACCGCGCGCTTCAAGATCGGCGTCCCGAACGCCGATGAGACTTCCGGCGTAATCGGAACGAACACAGGCTCCCCCCCGGTCGCCTATGACTTCGCGTCAAAAGTATCACCGGTTGTGGGCTGGGCCAATTGCCCGGAAAGAGCTTCAACGGGGATGTGTTCAGGCGTCTCGAGCCGGCGGAACGGCGAAGATGGAGTGCCTCCCGGTCTCGCCCTGCACCACGTCGAGCGTCATCGAGCCGATGCGCTCGAAGGTGATCTTGACCGTGTCGCCCGGCCGGATGGGCCCGACGCCCGCCGGCGTTCCGGTGGCGATGATGTCGCCGGGATAGAGCGTCATGATGGACGACGCCATCTCGATCATGCCGGGGATGTCGAGCACGAGATCGCGCGTGTTGGCGTCCTGCTTCACTTCGCCATTGACCCAGAGCGTGCCCTGAAGCCCGGAGGCCGCCTCGCCGATTTCGTCCTCGGTGACGATCCACGGGCCGACCGGGCAGAAGGTGTCGAACGCCTTGCGCGCGACGCGTTCCTCCTTGCCGCGGACCACCGCGTCGATCAGGCAGGAATAGCCGAAGATGTATTCGCGGTGGCGCTCGCGCGAAATATCGCGGCCCTCTCTGCCGATGACGATCGCGAGCTCGCATTCGTGATCGATCCGCCGTCCGGCATTCACCGGAAGCACGATCGGATCGGACGGCCCGCTGATGGACGATGGCGGCTTCAGGAAGAAGCCCTGGTTGTCGGCCCGATATCCGACATGCATCTCCGCGCCATGGTCATGATAGTTGACCGGATAGGCGACGACTTTGCTCGGCCACGGGACGGGCGTCAGGAGCCGCACGCTCGAGAGCGGCACGCCCTCCCCGCGCGCGGCGCGCTCGAGCCCGTGCTTCAGCGCGCCGAAATTCGCGATCAGGCGGTTCATGCCGACGGGCGGCCATTCGCCGGGGGTCACGCCGGCGATGTCGGTGACATCGACGATCACATCGTCGCGCACGATCCCGACGCGATCCTCACCAAAACGCGCAAGCTTCATGTGCCCGATCCCGGCGCGCGAAACAGATGCGCATATTTTGCCATGACCTTCTCCTTCAGCTCCGGGCTCGCCTCGGCGACGCGCGGAAACTCGTCCTTCCATCCCCAGGGACGGCACGCATCGATGATCGCGCGATTGCTCTGATAGGGCGGCCCGCGCAGGATCGGATCGAGCGGCGTGCTCCACAATCCGTGGACGATCTCGAGATCCTCGGCCGGATCGCAGCGCGTCGACATCGCCCAGATCACGTCGTGGATGTTGGAGGGATCGATGTCCTCGTCGACGACGACAACCCAGCGCCCGGCATAGATGCCCGACCGGCAATTCGCCGCAAGCATGCCCGCCTGCTTCGCGTGTCCGGCATACATCTGCTTGATCGAGACCACATTGAACAATCGGCCCGCACCCGCCTCGTGGTTCCACACGCCCTGGACGCCGGGGACGCCGGCCTTTTCCATCTCGTCCCAGATCATCGCCGCTTTCACCACCGCGCGCGCCACCGTGAAATTCGACGGCGGCCGCGACGGAATGGCGAGCGTGATGATCGGATCGTTGCGGTGATAGACGCGCCTGATCCGGATGGTCGGCTGTTCGCTCGCCTCGCTCGCGTAGTAGCCCATGAACTCGCCGAACGGGCCTTCCAGTTTCGGCTTGTCGCCATACATCTCGCCTTCGAGCACGATCTCGGCGCCCGCAGGCATCGGCAGCTTGTGGAGCTCGCTCAACACCACTTCGACCGGGCTGCCGCGCTGTCCGCCCGCGTAGTCGAATTCGGAGACACCGTAGGGAAGCTCGGCATTGCTGCACAGGAAGAGGATCGGATCCTGTCCGCAGGAAATGAGCACCGGACATGGCTGCCCTTTCGCGAAGTACTTCTCGCGGATCGCGCGACCGTGCTTTCCCGGCGAGATCCAGACGCCGACCTCGTTCTTCGAGTGCGCGACGATGCGGTATGTGCCGACATTGATCCAATCGCTGTCGGGATCGCGCATCACGACAAGGTCTTCCGTCCCGATATAGCGGCCGCCGTCGTGCTCGTGCACGAACGGGATCGGAAATTTGAAGATGTCCACCTCGTCGTCGCGCTGCACGTTCTCGAGAATCGGGCCGCTCGGCACAATTTTGGGCGGAATGAGCTGGCGGCCCTTGCCCATCAGCGATTTGAAGCTCTTGACGATGTCGATCTTCTTCTCCGGCGTGGGAAGACCGTAGACGTGAGCGAGCCGCCGAAACGAATTGGACGCGCCCGACAGGATGCGATAGCCCGGCTTGAAGCCCTTGATCTTGTCGAACAGAAGCGCGGGCTCCTCGCCCGGATAGCGCATCGTGAGCGTCTCGGCGAGCGCGCTGATCTCGAGATGCGGGTCGGCGCCCTCGACCGTCTTGACCTCGCGCATCGCTTCGAAGTCGCGCAGCAGGTCGCGTAGATCCTTGTGCGATACCCGATGCTGCGACGGATTCGCGCCTTTCTCGTCCGGAATCAAGCTCTCATCCATCGCCATGCGTCCCCGACCGGGGGCTTAACGACACCCCGAGAAACACTCGATACGTCAAATCCGGCGCAAGAACTCAAGCTTGGCCGACCAAGCCGCTCGCTCCAGGCACGGAATCACGGCTGGAGCGTTTGGGACATCAAGCGACCAAAGGAGGACAGCATGAAGGTGAAAGATGTCATGCATCGCGGCGTCACCTGGGTCGAGCCCGCGACCTCGATCCGAGAGATCGCGCAGATGATGCGCGACGCCGATATCGGCTCGGTGCCGGTGGGAGAAAACGACCGCCTCGTCGGCATCGTGACCGATCGCGACATCATCTGCCGGGGCATTGCCGACAGCGCCGACTCCAACGGCTTAACCGCGCGCGACGTCATGTCGAAACCGATCATCTGGTGCCGCGCCGACGACGAGCTCGAATACGCGCTCCGCATCATGGAGAAGAACAGGATCCGGCGGCTTCCGGTGATCGACGAAAACAAGCGGCTCGCCGGCATACTGGCGCTGGGCGACATTTCGGAGATCGGCGGCCAGGAGATGGCCGGCGAAGTCATGCGCTCGGTTTCAGCACATCACGCCTGAGATGCAGCGACGTGGCGCTGTTGAACGGCGCGCTCCACAGCCTGAAGCAGAACCTGCGGCAAGTAGGGCTTGGAGACCAACGGGAGATGGCGGTGCTGCTGCGGCAGCTTGTGCGCGGTGTGCCCGGTGAGGAAGATGATCTGGGTCTTGCGCTCGGTCAGAACATTGGCCACGCCGAAGGCATCCGAACGGCCGAGATTGACGTCGAGCAAAGCCACATCGGGCTCTTCATTGTCGATGAGCGCGAGCGCAGCCGCGGACGAATTGGCTGGGCCGAGCACATGGTAGCCCGCTTCCTCCAGGAGAGCCTGAAGATCCATCGCAATCAGCGCTTCGTCCTCGACGACAAGAATTCGCGCATTGCCGCGATCATTCATTGAGCAATTCCCTGCATAAGCTGAGCTGAGGTGGAGGCGCCGATCAACGGAAACTCCATCGTCACCTTGAGGCCGCTACGATCGTAAATCAACTCCACCTCCCCGTGCAGCTCGTGCGTGAGCTCGAGCTTGACCAAACGACTGCCAAATCCGGCGCGTGAGGGCGGAGAAACCTCAGGCCCTCCGTTCTCCTGCCATTGCAGCCCGACGATGTTCTCGTTCGAAAACGTCCAGCTCACGCTTACGGTTCCGGTGACGTTGGACAACGCGCCGTGTTTGACGGCATTGGTGGCAAGCTCGTGGAATACGATGCCGAGCGCCACCGCCGTCTTCGGATCGAGCGCGAGCGGCGGGCCCTTCAAGATGACGCGTTTCTTGTCCTCGACCATGTAGTGCTCGAGGCTCTCGCGGGCGATGTCGGCCATCTGGACGGCGGCCCATTGCTCGCGGGAAAGAAGCGCGTGCGTCCGCCCGAGCGCATCGATGCGGCGGATGAACTTCTCGGAAAAGACTTCCGGGGAGGGATTGGACGCGAGGGTCTGACGCGCCATCGCGTTCACCACGGTCAGCATGTTCTTGACGCGATGGTTGAGCTCTTCGATCAGGGTGCGTTGGTGCGCCTCCGCCTTCGCCATCGCCTCCTGGTGCTCCTGGCTGCGACGGAGCGCCTGTTCGGTGCTGAGCTTTTCCGCGCGGACGCGGAAGTTCTCCTCCTGGAGACGATGCCTCAGCTCGGCTTCGCGGGCGATCTCGGCCTGCTTCAGATAGAGGTCGACGAATACCTGCACCTTCGACCGCAGGATGAGCGGATCGACCGGCTTGAACACCATGTCGACCGCGCCCGCGGAATACGCTTGGAGCAAATGCGTGTCGTCGCGATAGAGCGCGGTCAAGAAGACGATCGGAATATGCCGGGTTCTCTTCCGCGCGCGGACATAAGTTGCGACTTCGTAGCCGTCCATGTCGGGCATGTTCACGTCCAGCAGTATGACGGCAAAGTCCTCGTTCAGCAGGTGCTGGAGCGCTGCTGCGCCAGAGTTCGCCACCACCAGCGTCTGGCCAAGCTGCTCGAGCGCATTCCACACGGCCATCGTCGTGCGCTCGTCGTCGTCGACGATGAGCACCTTCGCCTTGGGCGCTCCCGGCTGGCGTGCCGAAGGCGGCGAGTTGTCTGTGGGGACCGTTTGCGACATGACCCTTACGTCAGAGTTGGCTGGTCGCGGAACGGAACGTTACGACATTGGGCGCCGTGACGCGATCGATCGTACGGGACTGTTCCGCACGCTGGAACCACACGCGCAGCACGGACACCAACTGATCGATGTCAACCGGCTTTGCGACATAGTCCGACGCGCCGGCCTCGATGCATTTCTGGCGATCCCCTTTCATGGCTTTGGCGGTCACCGCGATGACCGGCAAATTGCTGAAGGTCGGCATCGAGCGGATTTCCTGGATGGTTTGATAACCGTCCATCCCCGGCATCATGATGTCGACCAGCACCGCATCCGCATCGGGCAAACGCTGGAGAAGCTCGATGCCGGATCGTCCGCTCTCCGCGTAATGCAGCTCCACACCGTGCTCCTCGAGAGCGCTGGTGAGCGAGAAGATGTTGCGGATGTCGTCATCGATGACGACGACCTTGCGTCCGGCAAGAAGCGGATCGCAGCGCCTCAACTGTTGCAGGGCCGCCTGGGCATTGAGCGGCAATTGCTCGAAGGGGCGATGCAGAACGAGCGCGATATTGTCCTGCAACTGCGCCGTGGTCGATGCGAACCGCGTCTGCTCCAAACGCTTACCGAGCTTGTTCAGGTGCTTCCGCTCCTCCTCGTTCGGCTCGCGCGGCAAGAACACGATCAAAGGCTCGTCCGAATTGGCCACGGCTTTGACGAGGTCGTTCAGCGACTGATCCGGAGGCGCGCTCAAGTCGAGCACAACGCAATCGTAGCCGTTCTTGGCGATCGCCCGGCCAGCTTCCTTCACGTTCGCGATGCTGTCGATCTCGAGGTTCTCGTTGCCGATGAGGCTCGCGAGCGCGCCTTTGGACGGCGCGGGCTCGATCGCGAGCAGCCGTTTCGGGCGACTCGCGAATTCCTTCACCTCGTCGAACGTCGCGAGGATCGCATCGCGCTCGACCGGCTTACCCGAGTAGCCATAGGCGCCGATCGAGAGGCCAAGGCGATTTTGCTCGTCCGCCGAGATGATGTGGACAGGAATGTGCCGCGTCTCGGGGTTGCGCTTGAGCAGGTCGAGGAGCGCGTAGCCGTCCATGTCGGGGAGACCGACATCGAGGGTGATGGCATCGGGGCGGAAGCGCTTCGCAAGCGGCACGACCGCAGAGCCCTCTCCGGTGACGACGCCCTTGAAGCCCGCTTCCCTAGCCATGCTGAGCAGGATCACGGCAAAGCGCTGATCGTCTTCCACGATCAACACGACCCGATCGCCGCGGCTGATCGTTTCGCGATCGTCGATCAGCACCTCCTGCGCGGGCTCCTGCACGACGGCTCGCACCTGCGTGCTGACCGCGCGCGACGGGGCCTGGGCGGGAGCCGGAACGAAATGGAGCGGCAGATAGAGCGTGAACGTGCTGCCCTTGCTGAGCGTGCTGTCGACCGTGAGCTCGCCTCCAAGCAGCGACGTGATCGAGCGGCTGATCGAAAGGCCGAGACCGGTTCCGCCATATTTGCGGCTGGTCGTGCCGTCGGCCTGCTGGAACGCCTCGAAGATGATGCGCTGCTTCTCCTGCGGAATGCCGATACCCGTGTCGGTGACCGCGAAGGCCAGCACCGATCCCGCCTTGTTCAGCCGGTCATTGCCCGACGTCCAGCCTCCCGTAGCGCGCCCGATCTTCAGCTTGACGGCGCCTTTGTCGGTGAACTTGAACGCGTTCGACAGCAGGTTCTTGATGATCTGCTGCAGCCGCTTGTCGTCGGTGTACATGCTGCGCGGCAAGGCCGGATCCAGCTCGACCGTGAAGTCCAGCTTCTTGTCCTGGGCGATCTGCGAGAACGTCCGGTCCATGTGATCGCGCAGCGACGAGAACGACGTCTCGACGATGTCGAGCGTCACGGTGCCGGATTCGATCTTCGACAGATCCAGGATGTCGTTGATCAGCCCGAGCAGATCGGAGCCCGCGTGATGGATCGAGCGGGCGAACTCGACCTGCTTGTCGGTCAGGTTGCCCTGGGTGTTTTCCGACAACAGCTTCGAGAGGATCAGGAGACTGTTCAGCGGCGTCCTGAGCTCGTGGCTCATATTGGCCATGAATTCGGACTTGTACTTCGACGTGAGCGCCAGCTGTTCGGCCTTCTCTTCGAGCTCGCGCTTGGCCTGCTCCACTTCGCGGTTCTTCGCTTCCACCTGCTCGTTCTGCACCGAAAGCAGCCGCGCCTTATCTTCCAGCTCGAAGTTCTTCTGCTGCAATTCGTCCTGCTTGGACCGCAGCAATTCCTCGGATTGGCGCAGCGTCTTGGCCTGGCTCTCGAGGCGGTCGTTGGTCTTTTTCAGCTCTTCCTGCTGCGCCTGAAGCTCGGAGGTGAGCAACTGCGACTGCTTGAGCAGGCCTTCGGTGCGCATGTTCGCCGCGATCGTGTTGAGCACGATGCCGATCAATTCCATGAGCTGGTTCAAGAACGACTGGTGCGTCTCGCTGAACCGGCTGAAGGAGGCGAGCTCGATCACCGCGTTCACGTCGCCTTCGAACAGCGCCGGGAGCACGATCACGTTGAGCGGCGGCGCCTCTCCCAGTCCCGAGCTGATCTGCACGTAATCCTGCGGCACGTTGGACAACAGGATGCGCGACTTCTCGTGCGCGCATTGGCCGATCAGGCCTTCGCGCAGACGGAACTTGTTCGCCAGATGCTTGCGGTTGTTGAAGGCATAGCTCGCGGCGAGCGCCAGGACCGTGTGGCCTTCCTCGTCGCGGTCGGTGACGTAGAACACGCCGTGCTGCGCGTTCACCAGCGGCGCCAGCTCGGAGAGCACCATGTTCGACACGGTCGAAAGATCGCGTTCGCCCTGCAGCATGCGGGTGAACCGGGCGAGGTTGGTCTTCAGCCAGTCCTGCTCGGTGTTCTTCTGCGTCTGATCGCGCAGATTGCGGATCATCTCGTTGATGTTGTCCTTCAGCGCGGCCACTTCGCCCAGCGCTTCCACGGTGATGGACCGGGTCAAATCGCCCTTGGTCACCGCGGTCGACACTTCGGCGATCGCGCGCACCTGGTTGGTCAGGTTCGCGGCGAGCTGGTTCACGTTGTCGGTCAGATCGCGCCAGAGACCGGCGGCGCCCGGCACGCGGGCCTGGCCGCCGAGCTTTCCTTCGATACCCACTTCGCGCGCCACGTTGGTCACCTGGTCGGCGAAGGTGGCGAGCGTATCGATCATGTCGTTGATGGTGTTGGCGAGAGCGGCGATTTCGCCCTTCGCGTCCACCGTCAGCTTGCGCTTGAGGTTGCCTTGCGCCACGCCGGTCACGACGTCGGCGATGCCGCGCACCTGGTTGGTCAGGTTGGCGGCCATGAAGTTCACGTTGTCGGTCAGGTCCTTCCAGGTGCCGGCGACGCCTTGCACATTGGCCTGGCCGCCGAGGCGACCTTCGGTGCCCACTTCGCGGGCCACGCGGGTCACTTCGGAGGCGAACGAGTTCAGCTGATCCACCATGACGTTCACGGTGTTCTTCAGCTCGAGGATTTCGCCCTTCACGTCCACGGTGATCTTCTTGGACAGGTCGCCCTTCGCCACCGCGGTCGTCACTTCGGCGATGTTGCGCACCTGGCCGGTCAGGTTCGCGGCCATGAAGTTCACGTTGTCGGTCAGGTCCTTCCACGTGCCGGCGACGCCGCGCACGTTGGCCTGACCGCCGAGCTTTCCTTCGGTGCCCACTTCGCGCGCCACGCGGGTCACTTCGGAGGCGAACGAGTTCAGCTGGTCCACCATCGTGTTGATGGTGTTCTTCAGCTCCAGGATTTCGCCGCGCACGTCCACGGTGATCTTCTTCGAGAGGTCGCCGGTGGCGATGGCGGTCGTCACTTCGGCGATGTTGCGCACCTGACCGGTCAGGTTCGCGGCCATGAAGTTCACGTTGTCGGTCAGGTCCTTCCACGTGCCGGCAACGCCCTGCACGTTGGCCTGGCCGCCGAGGCGTCCTTCGGTGCCCACTTCGCGCGCCACGCGCGTCACTTCGGAGGCGAACGAGTTCAGCTGGTCCACCATCGTGTTGATGGTGTTCTTCAGCTCGAGGATTTCGCCTCGCACGTCCACGGTGATCTTCTTCGACAGGTCGCCCTTCGCCACCGCGGTCGTCACGTCGGCGATGTTGCGCACCTGGCCGGTGAGGTTCGCGGCCATCAGGTTCACGTTGTCGGTCAGGTCCTTCCAGGTGCCGCCGATGCCGCCCACCCGCGCCTGGCCGCCGAGCTTTCCTTCGGTGCCCACTTCGCGGGCCACGCGTGTCACTTCGGAGGCGAATGAGTTCAGCTGGTCCACCATGACGTTGATGGTGTTCTTCAGCTCGAGGATTTCGCCCTTCACGTCCACGGTGATCTTTTTCGACAAGTCGCCGTTCGCCACCGCGGTCGTCACTTCGGCGATGTTGCGCACCTGGCCGGTCAGGTTCGCGGCAAGCTGGTTCACGTTGTCGGTCAGGTCCTTCCAGGTGCCGGCGACGCCGCGCACGTTCGCCTGACCGCCGAGCTTTCCTTCGGTGCCCACTTCGCGGGCCACGCGCGTCACTTCGGAGGCGAACGAGTTCAGCTGGTCCACCATCGTGTTGATGGTGTTCTTCAGGTCGAGAATTTCGCCGCGCACGTCCACGGTGATCTTCTTGGACAAGTCGCCCATGGCCACCGCGGTCGTCACTTCGGCGATGTTGCGCACCTGACCGGTCAGGTTCGCGGCCATCAGGTTCACGTTGTCGGTCAAGTCCTTCCAGGTGCCGCCGATACCGCCCACCTTGGCCTGACCGCCGAGCTTGCCTTCGGTGCCCACTTCGCGCGCCACGCGCGTCACTTCGGAGGCGAACGAGTTCAGCTGGTCCACCATGGTGTTGATGGTGTTCTTCAGCTCGAGGATTTCGCCTTTCACGTCCACGGTGATCTTCTTGGAGAGGTCGCCTTTGGCCACCGCGGTCGTCACATCGGCGATGTTGCGCACCTGGCCAGTCAGGTTCGCGGCCATCAGGTTCACGTTGTCGGTCAAGTCCTTCCAGGTGCCGGCGACGCCCTTCACGTTCGCCTGGCCGCCGAGCTTTCCTTCGGTGCCCACTTCGCGGGCCACGCGCGTCACTTCGGAGGCGAACGAGTTCAGCTGGTCCACCATGGTGTTGATGGTGGATTTCAGCTCGAGCACCTCACCCTTCACGTCCACGGTGATCTTCTTGGAGAGGTCGCCTTTGGCCACCGCGGTGGTCACTTCGGCGATGTTGCGCACCTGGCCGGTCAGGTTCGCGGCCATGGCGTTCACGTTGTCGGTCAGGTCCTTCCAGGTGCCGGCGACGCCCTTCACCCGCGCCTGCCCGCCCAGCTTGCCTTCGGTGCCCACTTCGCGGGCCACGCGGGTCACTTCCGACACGAAGGAGCTCAGCTGGTCCACCATCGTGTTGACGACCTTGCCGCTGCGCAGGAACTCGCCTTTGAGAGGCCGGCCCTCGATTTCCAGGTTCATGGTCTGACCGAGGTCGCCGCGGGCCACGGCGCCCACCACGCGGGCCATTTCCGCGGTCGGGGCGATCAGATCGGCGATCAGGCTGTTGACGGTGTCGACATTGGCACTCCACGAACCGAGCGAATTCGGGAGCCTCGCGCGTTCGCCGATCTTTCCCTGCTTGCCGACCTGGTCGCCGAGCCGCTCGAGCTCCCTGGTCATGCGCTCGTTGAGCTCGACCACGTCGTTGAAGACATCGGCGATCTCGCCGTCCACCCCGGACAGATTGGCCGGCAACCGGACGGAGAAGTCCCCCTTACGGAAGGCTCTCAAGGCAGACAGGAGCTGGTGGTGTTCGATCGTACGCGGGGAACGGGCGCTTGGTGCCGACGCCACTTTAGCCATGGATGACTCCTTGAGAAAATCTGCCCCGGGGAGTGCCGCTCATGGCTTCTTGCAGGCGCAATTCGGACCCCTGCAAAGAGCGCAAGTCGCGCCCTCGTCCGCCTCTCCGGTGGTCATTCCACTCAGGAAGGCTTTCGACATGGTCCGCGGATTGCCCCCGCGCAGGTCACTAGGCCCTCGCCCCTTCAGCGCGCAAACGCGGGGTTCCCGAAAAGGTTCCATCCGGTTCCGCAAGGGGCCGATTTTTCTGTGGCCAAGCCCAAGGCAGGAGCCTGCGCAGCGCGCCCCCTTTCGCCCGTTAACCGGAGCGGAACATTTGGTTTGGCGATGGGTTACCGCTTTGCCCCTTCAGGAGAAAATCATCATGCCCACAGCCAGCGGACATACCACCGCGATCCTGGCCTCCAAGGTCAAAGGAACGCCCGTTTACAACGCTCAAGGCGAGAAGGTCGGAGCGGTCGAAGACATCGTGCTCGACAAGACCTCGAACAACATCATGTTTGCCGTCCTCGGCACGGGCGGCGTGCTCGGAGTGGGCGAGAAGTACCGCCCCATCCCGTGGTCGGTCCTGGACTACGATCAGACGATGGGCGGCTATGTCGTGCCGCTCGACCGCAAGGGGCTGGACAAGGCGCCGGCCTATCGGATGGAAGACCTGACGCGGCATGACGGCAGCGGCGCGATCATGAGCGAGACCTACAGCTATTACAAAGTGCCCGCCTACTGGGAATAATGTCGAGTCGACGACGTTGCGCGACGCCGGCACCGCGAAAGCGGCGCCGGCGTTGGCATGTCGGGACTACATGTCCATCATCAGTTCGGCTTTGCGCTCCGCCAATTCCACACCCAGCGCGTCGAGGTCGAGATCGGTTTTCTTCACCTTCGGAAACAGCTCGCCCTCTTCTTCCTTGACGTGATGCTTCACGTATTCGGACAGCACCTTGACCTTGGCGTCGCAAAGCTCGTCATTCGGGACCATCGCTTCGAGCTGCTGGACGAGCGACTTGATCGAGGAATGCTCGACCTCGGCTTCGTCCAACAGCTCGTCGCCATTTTCGTCGAGTGCGTCGCGCGCTGCGGGGTAGAAGATTTCCTCTTCGATCTGCGCGTGCACAGTCAAGGCGGTGCAGATCCTGTCGATGAGATCGTATTTCTGACTGCCGTCCCTCTTTTTCTGCTTTTCGTACTGCGCAAACAACGCCTCCACCTCATCGTGATCGGCTTTGAGCAATTTGATGGCGTCCTGGGCTTTCGCGCGGGTGGTCCGCGCTTTGGTCTGTTTGGCCTGACCGGTGCCGGCACCTAGGGGCATGGGATTCTCCTCGGGTCTGTGGTGGCGAGCGCAACGTGCGTCTACCCGGAGTCAAACCGAGCGCGGTTCTTTGGTTCCGGGACGCGGCGAATTTTGAGCGCCATCTGAGGGCGGTCAGCCGAGCACGACGCGGACCGTGTGCTCCTTCCCGTCATCGACGAGCGGTATGATCAGAGGCTTCAGCGGCAGTGCTGAGCCATCGAGCTCCGCGGCCACCACGCCGCGGTTCACGCGGCTCGGGTTCTCGACGGCGATATCGTAACTCGCTCCGCCATGACGGAAGCGGATGTCGAAACCCGGCCAGTGCCGCGGGATGCAGGGATCGAGATGCACACTTGTGCCCTGCACGTTGAACCCGAGCAAGGTCTCCAAGGCCACGCGATACATCCATCCCGCCGAGCCCGTATACCAGGTCCAGCCTCCACGACCGACATGCGGCGGCACGCCATAGACATCGGCGGCGACGACATAAGGCTCGACCTTGTAGCGATGGATCGCCGCGTTGTTGCTGGCGTGATGGATCGGGTTCAAGAGCCAGATCAGCTCGCCCAGTTTGTCGCCGTCGCCCAGCATCCCGTAAGCCAGCGCAGCCCATAGTGCTCCGTGCGTGTACTGGCCGCCATTTTCCCGGATGCCGGGCGGATAGGCTTTGATGTAGCCGGGATTGGGCTGTGCCTTATCGAAGGGCGGCGTGAACAGGAGCATCAATCCCTCCTCACGCCGCAGGAGGTACTTCTCCACGGCTTGCATGGCGCGCTGCGTGCGCGCGGGCTCGCCCGCTCCCGAGATGACGCTCCACGACTGCGCGATGGAATCGATCCGGCACTCGCTGTTCGTGACCGAGCCGAGCGGCCTGCCGTCGCCAAAATACGCTCGCACATACCAGTCGCCGTCCCAGGCACGATCCAGCGCGCCCTTGAGCGCCTCGGCGTGCTGCCGCCAGCGTGCGGCGCGCTCCTTTTCGCCCCGCTCCTCGGCGATGGGCGCAAACGCCGTCAGCGCGGCATAGAGGAACCAGCCGAGCCACACGCTTTCGCCTTTGCCGTCATCGCCGACATGGTTCATGCCGTCGTTCCAGTCGCCGGTCCCCATCAGCGGCAGACCGTGCGCGCCGAGCTCAAGCGAGCTGTCGAGCCCTCGGGCGCAATGCTCGAACAGCGTCGCACCGACATCCGAGATCGCCGGCTGGAAGAAGGCATCGCGCTCGTCGGCGCGCAGCGTCGGGCCTTCGATGAACGGCACCATTTCATCGAGCGCCTCACGATCGCCGCTGCTTTCGACATAGTGCGCGGCAACGTAGGCGAGCCAGATGCGGTCATCGGAGACGCGCGTGCGCACGCCGCGGCCGGTTTCGCGCAGCCACCAGTGCTGCACGTCGCCTTCGGGGAATTGCCGCGATGCCGCCCGCAAGAGATGCGAGCGCGCGGTGGATGGACTGACGATGATGAGCGACGTCGAGTCCTGCAGCTGATCGCGGAAACCATAAGCGCCGCTCGACTGATAGAAGCCGGAGCGCGCCCAGACACGGCACGCGAGCGTCTGATAAGGCAGCCAGCGGTTGACGAGGATGTCGAGCGCGCGGTCGGGCGTCTTGATCTGGACCTTCCCCAGCGTGTCATCCCAGAACTTTGCCACCCCCGAGAAGACGGCGTTGAGATCGGCCGTGCGATATTTCGCAATGATCGCCTGCGCGCTCGAGGCGGTGTCGGTCTCGCCGAGCAGCACGACGATGTCGATCGAGCCGTTCGGCTGCAGCCGGAAATTGGTTTGCAGCGCCCCGCACGGGTCGAACCCCGCCCCCGTGCGGTTCGAGAGCGACGTCCCGCGCAGCAATCCGGTCGGCGTGCCGAGCGTGCTGTTGCGGCCGATGAATTCCGCACGGTCGCCCGTCCAGCTGCTCTGGCGTCCGTCGAGATCGAGGAAAGCGATACGCCCGCCGAAATCGTTGTTCATCGGATTGCGCGCGAACATCGCACCGGTTTCGGCATCGATCTCCGTCACGATGAACGGCGCGCTCTGCTCGCGCACCGTCCCGAGCACCCATTCGACATAGGCCGTCAGCGAAAGATTGCGCGCACGCCGCGACGTGTTGGTGATCTTGACGAGCGATATCTTCACCGGATCGTCGAGCGGCACGAACTGTACGAGATCGACCGCGATTCCGCGCGAACTCATGCTCGAACCGCGAATAACCCTGGCCATGACGAGCCGTGTAGGACCCGTTCTCCACGCGGATCGGCGCGATCGTGGGCGACCAGAGATCGCCGCTGTCTTCATCGCGCAGGAAGATGGCTTCGCCTGTGGGATCGCAGGTGGGATCGTTCGACCAGGGCGTGATCCGGTTCTGCTGGCTGTTCTGCGACCAGGTGAAACCGGCGCCATAGGCAGACACCTGGAACCCGAAGGATGGATTCGCAATGACATTGATCCACGGTGCAGGCGTATGATGGCCCTGATCGAGGATCGTGACGTACTCGCGCCCGCGCTCGGCAAACCCGCCAACGCCGTTGAAGAACTCGAGCTGAGGCCTCGCCCGCGGAGACGGCGCGGCCGGAATCGCCGACGGCAACTCGACCGGCGTGAACAGCACCGGGATTTTGGCCTCCTCGAGCCGGCTCACTTGCTCGAAGAGCGTGCCGCGCCGGCTGATGAGCACGATGCGCGCAACCGCATAGAGGAGGTTCCTGACTTCCGCAGAGATGAGATCGGAACGCAGCACATGAACCGTTCCGCGCACATCGTATTCCCCTTTGGGCCGCACCTGGATCGGACGGACCAGCCCGTCGAGAGCGCCTTGCAGGTCCTGCAGATACGACGTCCCGCGCTCGTTCAGGATCACGATGTCGACCGCGAGCCGCTTCAGGCGCCAATACTCGAAGGCGCGGAGCAATTGCCGCACGATGCTGATGTCGCTGACTTCGTCGATGCGCAACAGCACGATCGGCACATCGCCCGAGATGCCGTGCGCCCATAGCGCGGAGATGTTGCGTCCGCCGCGCTTGAGCATTTCGATCGGCGGCCGGAGCGTGGGATCGGAGAACAGGATGCGGCTCGCGAGGCGCTGGAACAGATGCGCTTCTTCAGGTCCGATCCCGAGATGGTGGAACTGCCCCTGCGCGTGCGTCCAGGCGAGCGTGTTGACGCGCTCGGACGCCGTCGGGTCCAGATGCTTGTCGGCGAGATCGAGCGCATCCTGCCGCGTCTGCGCCATCAGGGTCCAGAACGAGACGCGCACCGATTCACCCCGCGGCACGCGAACGCGGCAGCGCAGGCTGAAGATCGGATCGAGCACGCAGCCCGCCGTGTTGGTGAGCGGCCAACCCTCGGTGACCGAAATCGGCGTTCGGACCGATTGACCGCGCCCGAGGAACCGCGCGCGGTCCGTCTCGAACTGAACGGTGCCGCTCTTGTCGCCTTCGATGGTCGCGAGATGCGCCGCCCAGATCTCCGGCTCGTCGTCCGATTTGCGCCGCCGCGTGGCCAAAAGCACGCTCGCGCCCGCAACGAAATCGGTCTCCACGAAGAGCTTCGCGAACGCCGGGTGAACCGTGTCATCGACGTGCGGAACGAGGGAGAGCTCGGCGAACGAGGTCAGCTCGATCTCGCGCGTCCGCGTCCCGAGATTGGTGATGCAGACCCGGCGAACATCGGCGTCATGCTCGGAGGAGACCGCGACCTCCATCGTGGTCTTGAGCGTGCCGTCTTGCCGACTGAATTCGGCGCGGCTTTCGGAGAAGGCGACCTCGTAGAAATCCGGCTCGACGCCGGTCGGCTGGTAGCCCGCCGACCACACCTCGCCACTGCGCGTATCGCGCAAATAGATGTAGCTGCCCCAATTGTCGCAGGTCGAATCCTCGCGCCAGCGCGTGACATCGAGATTGCGCCACCGCGTATAGCCCGAGCCGGCGCTCGTCAGCATGACCGCATACGCGCCGTTGGACAGGATATGCGTGCGCGGGATCAGGGAGTGAGGCGAGGTGTAGCGCCGCTGGATCTCGGGCGCGAGATATTCGATCCGCTCCGCGGCCGGCACCTTCTCCGCCGGAGGACGCGCGACCGCGATATCGCGCGGCATGTGCTCCTGCAGCAGCAATTCCGTCGCCCTGATCATCGGCTCGGCGTGAAAGCGCCGGCGCATCATGCCGGCCGTGAGCGCATTGGCGATCCCTACGATCGCCATCGCCTGATGGTGCGCCATATAGGCCCGAACGATGCCGACCTTGGCGCCTTCAGGAACGCGCGACGGCGTGTAGTCCAGCGCCTCGTACCAGCCATACGGACCGCGTGCGCCTTCCTTCGCCATGCGCCGGAAATTGGCAGACGCTGCGGCCGGATCGATCATCGCGGCCAGTCCGGTCGCATAGGGCGCGATGACGACGTTGTCGCCCAATCCCCGCTTGTAGCCGAGGTCGGGCACGCCGAAGCTCGAATATTGGTACGTGCCCTCGATATCGCGCGCGTTGAATTGCAATTCGGAGATGCCCCAGGGAACGCCCAGCTCGATGCCGTATTTGATCTGTCTACGGACGACAAGCTCGTTCGTCTGCTCGATGATGCTTCCGGCCGGCGCCCGCATGACGAGCTCCGGCATCAGGTACTCGAACATCGAGCCCGACCAGGAGATCAGCGCCGAGCCGCGGCCGATCGGCGCCAGCGTACGCCCGAGCTTGAACCAGTGCTTGGCCGGCACTTCCTCCTTGGCGATGGCGATGAAGCTCGCGAGCCGCGCCTCCGACGCAAGCAGATCGTAGCAGTTCGGATCGAGCGCCGAATCCTCGACGCGGAAGCCGATCGCGAACAGCTGCCGCTCCGGCTCGTAGAGGAAATCGAACTCCATCGCAGTGAACATCTCTTCGGCGGTTTCGGCGATGGCTTCGAGGCGCTGCACAAGCATCGCGGCCGGATCGTCTTGAACGGCGGCCTGCTCCGACACGACAGTCGCCAGCGCTGCGGCCGCGACGCCCTGGCGCCGCTGCAACACCTGGACGCCTGAGCCCGTGTCGGAAACGCCGTACGAGCGTTCCGCGGGCTCTGCCGGCGGATAACCGCCGCTCCCCGACACCGGTTGAGTGAGCCTGCGCGGAGGCGCTACTTCGAAATCGCGCGCGTGGCTCGCGAGACACGCGGCCAGAGCGTCCATCCAATAGAGCAACTCGCGCCCTTGCGGCGCCCTCACCTCGTCCGCAAGAGCGCGCGCGATGGCGGCGGCCTCTTCCGCCGCGCGCTGCAGAGTGGTGAGATGGATCGCAAACTCCGCCGGATCGCCATTGGGGAAATCCAGCATCGCGCGAATCTCGTCGAGCGCTGCAGCGAGCCGCTTCGCGCCCGCAGGCGGCCTCGTCACCTCCCCGTTCAGCTCATCGAGCGTTTCCGACGCAATATCGACCGTGTCGCGTAGACCGGAGAGACGCAGCGACAATGCGGCGGGAGCGCGCGCCATCTCGCGGCACGCCTGCTTGAGCACGAGGAGGTGGCCGGCGAGATTGCCGCTGTCCACCGTCGAGACATAGCGCGGATAGAGCGGGCGAAGGTCTTCGGTCGCATACCAATTCAGGAAGTGCCCGCGAAAGAGCTCGAGCGCTTTCATCGTTTTCATCGTCGCTTCGAGCCGTGAAACCGCGTCCAGCGTCCCGATCCAGCCGAAATCCCGCGCCGAGATGATCGTCAGCAGATAGAGCCCGATATTCGTCGGCGACGTGCGGCGGGCAACCACGCCCTTCGGGTCCTCTTGATAATTGTCCGGCGGCAACCAGTTGTCGTTCGCCGTGACGAAGTCCTCGAAGAACCGCCAGTCGCGGCGCGCGATGAACCTAAGATCGCGCGCGTCCTTCTCCTCGATCGGCAGATTGCCGCTCAGCGGCGGCGAGTAGCTCACCCATTGTGCGATCAGCGGGGAGAACGCCCAGGCGATCAGGAACGGAAGCGCGAGAAGGTCGGCGCCGTTGCCGACGGCGCTGAGCGCGATGAAGACAGCGAGCGCAAACGATCCGCTGAGCGCAAACTGGCGCTGGAACCGCTTCGCATCTTGCCGGAACAGGCGCGAGGTTTGCGCGGCAGTGACCCACTCCAGCAGGCGCCGCCGCGAGATCGTCACGCGGAACAGCGTACGCAGGATCGCATCAGCCATCAGATAGGCTTGATGCGCGAGAAAGATGATCTCGTATGCGATCTGCGCGATGGCGACGATGAGATCCTTGCCGAGATTGCGGAAGTGACTACGCTTCGATATCCCCGCGCGCCGCGGCAGCAAACCCGCGAACCAGGGCAACAAGCTCGGCAGCGCGAATGTTGCAACGATGAAGCCGGTCCAGATCTGGGCCGCAGCGATCGGAAGCAGCCATCCCGAGATCAGCGCGGCAAGCGCTGCGGGCGGTGAGAGCGAGCGCCGCAGATTGTCCAGCATCTTCCAGCGCCCGATGGCGTTGAGCACGCCGCGCGGCCGCCCGCGCCGGTCGCGGCCCCATCCGAGAATCCACGGCAAGAGCTGCCAATCGCCGCGGACCCAGCGATGCTGGCGCGCCGCGGAGACTTCGTAGCGCGCAGGAAAATCCTCGACCACCTCGATATCGGAAACGAGGCCGGCTCGCGCGAAACAGCCTTCGAGCAGGTCGTGACTGAGAACCGTGTTGTCGGGAATCCGGCCTTCGAGCGCTTTCTCGAAGACATCGACGTCGTAGATTCCCTTGCCGCAATAGGATCCCTCCTGGAACAGGTCCTGATACACGTCGGAAACCGCGAACGCGTAGGGATCAAGGCCGCGCGGTTGCGAGAACAGATGCTGGAGCAGCGAACCCTCGCGCCCGACCGGCATCGAGGGAGTCACGCGCGGCTGCAGGATCGCGTGCCCTTCGACGACGCGCCCAACCATCCGGTCGAGCACCGGACGGTTCAGCGGGTGAGCCATCTTCCCGATCAGCTTCCTTGCCGCTTCGCGCGGCAGCCGCGTGTCGGCATCGAGCGTGATGACGTAGCGCACACCGGGCGGCACTTGCGGCGGCTCGCCGTTCTCGCTCAGGAACGTCGTCTCGTTCGAGCCCCGCAACAGACGGTTCAGCTCATGAAGCTTGCCGCGCTTGCGCTCCCAGCCGATCCACTTGCCCTCGCCTGCGTTCCACACACGCCGCCGATGCAGAAGAGAGAAGCGCGGCCCCGCGGCCGCAGGACCGTGGCGGCGGTTCAGCTCCGCGATACCGGCGCGCGCCGCTTCGAGAAGCTCAGTGTCGTCGGGCGTCGTCTCCTGGTCCGCGTCGGTCCAATCCGAAAGCAGCGCGAAATAGAGGTCGCCGTCCGTGCTCGCGAGGTAGTGGACCTCGAGCTGATCGACAAGTTGCTCCACCTGGGCGCGATTCGTCAGCAACACCGGCATGGCGACGAGCGTCCGCAAATGGCTGGGTACGCCGGCCGTCAGATCCATCGCGGGAAGAAGAGCGGGGCCAAAACGGCCCACCACGATGCGGTTGATCAGTGCGACCGCTGCATCGGATGCGGGAATGATGGCGATGAGCGCGAGCCAGGCGAGAGGCCAACCACCGACGCCCGCGATCGGCGACGCCCGCAACCGCCGCGGCCGCAATGGCCAAAGTCAGCAACGCGATCAGGCCGAGATAGAACGCACTGCGCGCTCCGAGACTGAGACGCGACAGCCACTCGCTCCGCGGCGCGCGGAACCCGATCTCCTGTTCGAAACCCTTGCGGCCCTTTGCGACCAGGTAATAGCCCGGATCGCGCTCACGATCCGACAGCCGGCCGCCCGGCGCCCGGCGGGCCGCGCGTTTCGCGGCATCGACCGCGCGCGTCGGCGACCTCGACTTCCGGGTGGTTCGAGCCGCGCGCGAGCTTTTCGATTGCGCGGCGATAGCAGTCGCGGGTCGCGAAATCCATGCCGGTGAATTCGCTGTCGGCGGCAAGCACCGCATCGACCGGACTCATGAGCTCGAACAACTCGGTCCAGTCGACCATCGAGATCTGGCGCATGCTGGTGATGATGTTGCGCATCGTCACATTCATCGCGCCTTGCGTGCGCAGCTCCTCCTGGACCATGTGGTCGCGATTGGTGCCCTTGATGGCCAGTGCGCCATCGAGCCATGCGAGCGCCGGGGCGACGCTCGCATCCTGATCGCGCAGCCGATGGTCCAATTGAACCGCGAACGCGGGGCTCAACTCGCGGCCTTCGAGGCTGCGAAGAATGGACAGGACGGGCTCGGGCTTCTTTCCCGACACGCCCAACAGACGATCAGCCAGGAGGTCGGCGTCGATCCGCGCCTGGCGGTTGCGCGCAAGCCCCTCGGCGATGCGCCGCAGATTCTCTACCAGCGTGATGCGCAACGTGATCGCGATGGCCCACAACTCACCGATGTTGAGAGGTTGCACGCGCTGATAGGCGTTCACGAAACGCGTCAGGACGTGAGCGTCGAACCGGCTGTCGGTGTGCGCGACAAAGGCCCACGCGACGCCGAAGACGCGCGGATAACCCTTCAGATGGCCGTCGGCGAGCTTGGGCAACTCCCGATAGTACGAGGGCGGCAAATCGTCCTTGATCTCGCGTATCTGTTCCTCGACGATGTGGAAATTGTCGAGCAACCACTCGGCAGCCGGTGTGATCGGACGATCGCCGCGCGTTTCGTCGGCGAGCGAACGATAGGCTGCAACCAAAACCCGCGCGTTGTCGTTGAGGCGCGACCTCAAGCCGAGGCCCGCCTCGGGACGATCGGTCACGTGCTGCGCGGCGGCCAGCGTTTCGGCGTGCTGCTCGAGCCGCTCGACACTGAAAAGCTCCGAGCGAATAGGCTCGTCCGAAGTCAAAGGGGTTGCACCCCTTTGACCCCGCAGAACGCGTAAGATCGAAGACCTCAAGTCTGTAACCCTGCAAGCGACGAGTTCCCTCCGCTTGCACAGGTAAGAACCCGCGAACGATTAGGCGCTGCCCCGAAGTTCCAAGGCAACGATGAGTGGTGAACGCCTGTCGTTGGGTTCCGTTCCCGCTTCTGATCGGCTTAAGATAAAGCCGCCCGCTTGTCGTGTGACACCAAGCTGCGGCACGAACATGGGCACGTTGCGTTCCCCATGTCGAGGGCACGCCACCTCTAAGGAACTCAAGATATGTACCGAGAGCTCGTGGACGGCCTGAGCGACCAACCCATTTTTCTCACCCGCTATTCGGCGATCCGCGCGCTCACCGAACAGCTCGCGTCGCCGCTCGGACCTGAAGATCAATGTGTGCAATCCATGCCCGATGCGAGTCCCACGAAGTGGCATCTCGCGCATACGACATGGTTCTTCGAAACGCTCGTGCTGAAGCCTTATGCGCGAGGCTATGAGCCCTTCAACGCCGCCTTCGCGCATCTTTTCAATTCCTACTACGAGGCGCTCGGTTCACGGCATCCACGCCCGCAGCGCGGCTTGCTGACACGCCCGACGGTATCGGAGGTTCTTGCCTATCGGCGGCACGTCGACGACGCCATCGTGCGCCTGTTCCAAACCGCGAGCCGGACCGAGCGCGCGCAGTTCGAAGCTGTCGCGGAGCTCGGGCTTCATCACGAGCAACAACATCAGGAGCTGATCCTCACCGACATCAAGCACGCGTTCTCTTGCAACCCGCTGTTGCCTCACTATCTGCCACCGGTGCAGACCATAGCCACACCACCACAGCCGTTGAACTGGGTCGCGTTCGCCGGAGGGATCATTCCGATCGGTCACGCGGACGACAGCTTCGCATTCGACAACGAAGGGCCTCGCCATCTGGTGCTCTTGCGCCCGTACCGGTTGGCATCGCGCCTCATCACCTGCGGCGAATATCTCGCGTTCATGGAGGACGGCGGCTATCGCCGGCCGGAGTTCTGGTTGTCCGACGGCTGGGCGACCGCCCAGAGCCAGGGATGGACGGCGCCGCTCTATTGGTCGCGCACCGATGATGGCTGGGAGATGTTCACGCTCAACGGCGTTCAGCCGGTGCGGCCGGACGAACCCGTGGTGCATGTCAGTTTCTATGAAGCCGCGGCCTATGCGGCGTGGGCCGGCAAGCGCCTTCCCACCGAATTCGAATGGGAAGGCGCTGCCATGGCGCAGCCTGTCGCGGGTAATTTCCTCGATCCGCTGCGGCCTCATCCCAAACCCGCGCCGCAGACGAGCGGTATCGCGCAATTGTACGGCGACGCGTGGGAGTGGACGCGCTCGTCCTATGAGCCGTATCCCGGCTTCCGTCCGTTCGACGGAGCGGCGGCCGAATACAACGGCAAGTTCATGTGCGGTCAGATGGTGCTGCGCGGCGGTTCGGCGGCGACGCCCCAAGGCCATATCCGCCCGACCTACCGGAATTTCTTCCCGCCCCAGGCCCGTTGGCAATTCTCGGGCATTCGCCTTGCGGAGGACGCATGACCAGCACACACCGCATCGGCGCTGCACCCAGACGCCCGATCCCCGCCGATATCGACTTCCCCGACGCGCTGCTCGAAGGATTGTCGATCGAGCCCAAACGCATCGCCTGCAAATATTTCTACGACGCCGAGGGCGCGAACCTGTTCCAGCAGATTTGCGCGCTTCCGGAATATTACCTCACGCGGACCGAGCTCTCGCTCCTCAGGCGCCATGCGCCGGAGTTCGCGCGGCTGATCGGCCCTGATGCCGAGATCGTCGAATTCGGCGCAGGCTCGGCGGAGAAGATCGGCATCCTGCTCGCAGCGCTCGATCGGCCGCGAGCGTATGTGCCGGTGGAAATCTCCGGTGAATCGCTTGACCGGTCTCGTCGCGCGTATCCGCGCCGATCATCCGAATGTGGACGTGCGCCCCCTGCTCGCCGACTTCACGGCGCCTCTGCCTCCGACGCTGTTTTCACCGGGCGTGCGCCGCATCGGGTTCTTCCCGGGATCGACGATCGGCAATTTCACGCGCGCCGAGGCCCGCGAGTTTCTCGCCGGCGCGGCGCGCCTGCTCAAAGGCGGCGGGCTTCTGATCGGCGTCGATCTCGTGAAGGACCCGGCGATCCTGCACGCGGCCTACAACGATTCCGCGGGCGTCACCGCCGCGTTCAACCGCAACCTCCTGGTGCGCGCCAATCGCGAAGCGTTCGCCAATTTCGATCTCGCGCGGTTTGCGCACTACGCGCCATACAATGTGGAGAAGCGGCGGGTCGAGATGTATCTCGTCAGCACCGCCGCACAGCTCGTCCGAGTCTGCGGACGCCCGATCACGTTCGCTGAAGGTGAGGCGATCCACACGGAATCGTCGCACAAATACACGATCGAGGATTTCCGCACGCTTGCGGCGCAGGCCGGTTTCGCACCGCGCGCGGTCTGGTGCGATCCAGACCGCCTGTTCAGCATCCACTGGCTGGAGGCGTGATCAGTTCTTCCAGGACGAGCTGAATTGCGCGGCCACGACCTGCTCGTAAGCCGGATCGCCTTTGAGGATTCCGGCATTGCGCGCGAACTCGTTCATGCCGGCAACGAACTCTTTTGAGATCGATGCGTCGTAATACGGCAGGTCTCGGCGGATCAGCTCGGCGATCAATTCGGCCTCGGACGCCGGAAACAGCTTGCGCCCGACTTCGGTTGCCCGCTTCACGTCCGCGCGCAATGCCGCATGCGTCTTGACGATCGCGCGAACCGCCCCCGCCGCCGCGTCGGGCCTTTCGGCAATCAGGCGATCGCTCGTGGCGACGGACGCCATCGTGTAGTTGAAGCACTCCTTCGGACCATCACCGCGCCGCACGTCGATGACGACCGTGCCGACGCCACGCCGCACCGCCACCTCGGTTCCCATGCCGTTCGCCCAGAAACCGTCGATCTTGCGCTCTTCCAGCGCTTTGGCCGCGGTCACGCCGAAATTCACGCCCGCGCCCATCGCACCCGGCACAGGCGCGATGCGCACCTGATCGCGCTCGAGATCGATCCCCGATGCCGTGAGCAAACCGCGCAGCCCCATGTCGACCCACGGTGCGGCGCCGATGCTGCGGCCTTTGACGACCGAGACGTCGCCGCGCTTCGGTTTGAGATCGGAATGCATCACCAGGAACCAGTACATGCCCTGCCCTTGCGCGCAGAGCAGCTTCGCGCCGTTCCATTCGGGAAATGCCGCGAGCGCCGAATGCGCCGAGCCGCCGACGAAATCGACCGCTCCGTCGCGCAGCGCCTCATAGGCTTTGCTCACCGGGAAAAGCAGCTCGAGCGAAACGTCGAGACCTTCGCGCTCGAAGAACCCGAGCTCGACCGCCGCTGCGGCCGGGAAATACGAGTTGGAGATGAGGTCGGGAACCGCGAGCTTCACTTGATGCCCCGCGGCAGCGAGTCCTCGAACAGGTCGCGCAGCCACGCGGCGAGATAGAACAGCGCTGCATCCTGTTGCTCGAAACCCATCACCTGAAGACCAAGCGGCAAATCCTCCGCGCGCAAAACGGGCAGAGAGATCGCGGGGACACCGAGCAGCGAGCCCGGCACGGCGAAGATCGGATCGCCTGTCGACTGCAATCCCACGGGCGCCGCGCCCGTCGCCGACAGCGTGATCACGCCATCGGTCAGTCCGCCGAGCTGGCCATAGATTTCGCGGATGCGCATGCGCTTCCGGATGTCGGCGCGATAGTCGTCGAGCGTCATCGCCTCGGCTTCGGCGAGGCGTTCGAGCATCGCGCGGCTCAAGCCGTCGGCGTTCTTCGCCCGATAGGTGCCGAGCGGCCAGCGCGACTCGAACGCGTTGATCCGGCGCGACAGCAGGAGCGCGGGCTCCAGCGCCTTCTCGACATCGGCGACAACCTTGTTCGACATGCGATCGATGACGATCACATCCGCCTCACGGATGCGCTCGACCGCGGCCGCCAGCGCCTGCTTCGCTTCGTCGGACGCGACCCTCCACCCCGGCGTTTCGAGCAGCGCCAGCGCACGCGGCGGCCGCGCCACCGGCATCACTTCGGGCCCCGCAAGACCGGGATAACCCGGATCGCCGCCCACGCGCCTCGCGATGGCCCAGCACAAATTCCACGCATCGTGCAGGCTCGCCGCGAGCGCGCCATGGCAGCTTTGGCTCAAGCCGTCATGACTGCCGCCGCGATTGATCGCGCCGAGGCTCGGCTTGAAGCCGTAGCAGCCGCAATAGCTCGCGGGCCTGATGATCGATCCCACGACTTGCGTACCCAGCGCGGCGGGCAGCATCCCCACGGCGACGGCCGCCGCGGAGCCGCTGCTCGATCCACCAGGCGTGCGGTTCAGGTCCCACGGGTTCTTCGTGCCCGCGGGATGCGTGGCTGCGAATTCGGTCGTCACGGTCTTGCCGAGGATGATCGCGCCGGCGTCACGCAACGCCTGGACGGTCGCCGCATCGCGTCCCGACTGCCAGCCGCGATAGAGCGGCGAGCCCATCTCGGTCGGCATGTCGATGGTCTCGACGATGTCCTTGATGCCGACCGGCATGCCGTCGATCAGCGACTTCGGATTGAGATCGCGCCAGCGCGCCGCCGACGCCGCGGCCGCTTCGCGCGCGCTCGCTTCGTTCAGATGCACGAACGCGCCGACCTGCGGTTCCAACTCCGCGATGGTGGCGAGACAGCGCTCGAGGTAGTCGTTCGGCGCGTCGCGCCCCGTGGGAAACACGGCGCGCGCCCGATCATAGGGGCGCATGCCGAGCGGCTTGTTACTTTCGACTTTCATCGTAGTAGTGGATCTCGAACAGCAAACAGCCCTTCTCCGATTTGAACGGGCCGTGGAAGACGCCGGGCGGGCGGCACGCATAAGTCGGGCTGAGGAACGGCTCGCCGCCTTGGCCCTGATCGTCGTTGCCGACGATCAGATCGCCCGACAGAAGATAGACCTCTTCCCAATGATCGTGGACGAAGGGCGCGGTCGTGTAGGTGCCGGGGTCGAAGCGCAGAAGCCGCGTGCGGCTGCCGCTCTTCTTGCGCTCGTCGATGTCGCTCGCGAGGATCTTCTGCTTGATGCCGGAGGGATAGCCTTCGGGCGTCGCCCAGCCCGAACTCATGTCGAGCCGTTCGAACTCCAGATGCGGTTTGTTCATCGGCATGTCGACACTCCTATCCGAGATTGGGAAGGCTCGCGACCGAATAGCCGTGATGGATCGTGCGCCCGCGCACCGGGTCTTCGATCTCGAACTCGAAATGTTGCGCAGGGCGAAGGCCGCCGTGAACCGCAAGCGTGCCGCAGAACATCAGCGTGCCCTCGGCAAGACCGCTCTTCGCATAGCGCGCGATCAGGTCTTCGGGATGGCGCATCGCCGCGACCGATCCTTCCTGATAGAGCACGCGCTTGCCGTCGATCGTCGCGTGCGAGCGCAGCATCAGCTTGTCCCAGTGCGCGGCGACATCGTCGAACGCCCAGAGCTGCGGCGCGATCGGCTTCTCGCACATCTGCTTCGAGACGGTGACGCCATAGGCTTCGACTTCGCGATCGGTGTGATCCGATCCCGTGCCGATCCATAGCCGTCCCTGATAGTGCAGCAGGACGAATTCGACTTCGCCGCTCGATGCCGTACCCATCACCTCGATCGAGTCATCGGTGGTGAGCCGCGAGGCCGCGACGCGATAGAAGATCGGCGTCGTCGCCGGGCGCTTTACGCCCAGGACTTCGAGCTCCTTGATGTGCTTCTCGACGGCGGCCTGATCGCGGCCGGTCCAGCCCGCGATCACGGCATGATCGACCGACACGTTGGCGTGCTTGAGGCCCTTGCCCGCGTCGTCCAACAGCAACGGAAGAGTTCGCCCTGACACCTGTCTGTCCCCGCCAAAGCGCTTGAAACGTAAGGGTTTTTGTGTCGCACAGATCGCCCTATCGGTCAAATAACGCAACGGTTGCAGGGCCTGCGGGAAAGGGGTTGGCGAAATCCAAGCCGTGCTCGTACCTTACGAGCAGGGAAGAAACGCCAAGGCAGGGACAGGATGTCCGCGCGGATCAATCACGTCGCGATCGCGAGCGACCATTACGCCATCAACGGGCGGTTCTACGAGTCGCTGTTCGGCATGAAGCCGTCGAGCAAGCCGCGGCCGGCGCGGTCGGTGGTGCTCGGCGACGGCTATGTCGGCATGAACTGCATCCCGCGCCGAGACGGGCGCACGTCGGGGCTCGACCATTTCGGCATCGAAGTCGAGGATGTCGAGGATACGATTGCGCGGATCAAGCGGTTCGATCCCGAGCTTGAGCGCGGTGAAGCGGCCGCCGATCCGGCCGTTTGCGGCGTACAGCGCGCACGATCCCGACACCAACATCTTCGACCTGTCGGGGCCGAGCATGGACAAGAAGGATGTCTATGCGGAGAACGACTGGAGCTCGAAGAGGCGCATCTCGCATATCGCCTTGAGGACGCGGCATGCGGAGCGGTGCGCGCAGTTCTATGTCGAGGTGTTCGGGCTGAAGCCGCTGAACCGGACGGATGACAACTGGTACCTGTCGGACGGGCGGATGGTCCTGATGATCATCCCGTGGAAGATCACCGACTATTACGCGCAGGACCCGGCGCGGACGGGGTTGGACCATATCGGGTTCGAGGTGGAGTCGGTCGAGCAGGTGAAGAAGGACATGGAGTTCCTGATCGGCGAGAACCCGCATATGCGCGGCCGGGCGCTGGGGTACGGGCCGGAGGGCGAGGCGCGGCTGAAGCTGTTCCAGAAGTGTCCGCTCGGGTGCTTCCATTTGACGGACATCGAAGGTGTCCACATCGATGTCGCGGAAGCTTCGCCGTAGCGTCATACAACTCGGCTAGCTGAGGGATACTTCGGCGACGGCCTCTACAGCGCCAGGCCCGGTGGGCGGCCCCCCAACTCCACCGGGCTTTCTTTTTTTCAGCGCATCTCGAGGCGGTCGGTCTGGCCCGAGCCGTTTGGCGTCGGGATGTGCCGGTCGGACGGTGAGCCGTTGCGGATGCCGCGCTTGATCAGACGGCGCAGTTCCAGGGTGTTGTAGTGATGATGGACGGCGACCGCGTGCTGGACCGCGGCTTCCACAAGCTCGTCTTCGTTGTCGGCACTGATGGCGACGGTGCAATGCGACTCGCTCGGAATCTCTCGGCAATCGATGTATTTGCGAACCATCGGTTGGTCTCCGCGCGTTCAAAAGTCCCCCAGCCCCAGGGAAAATACTAAGACGATTTCGGGCGGTCTTGGAACAAAAAAGGGCATGGCCTAGCCCGCGCTCGAGACAACGTTAAGGAGAGCTTGCTGGCCCTTGCCCACGGCGTTCAGGGCCCGGTCGAGCGCCTTGGGGAGGTCGGCGGCCTCGCTTGACCGTTTCCCCGTAGCCGTCGAAGGCTTCGATGGTTTTTTCGTAGTGGGTGCCGGGCTCGAAATAGGTCAGGGGCTCGCGGTTCGAGCGGGCGGCGTAGCCGTCGGGATAGACGTCGCGCGTGTTGCGGCGCACCGCGTTCCACATCTCGTTGTTGTAGACGACGGTCAGCGTCGGCCACTTCTCGGCCTTCGCCACATAGTGCGCGGCGAGCGGGTTCCCGAACATGTAGGAGCCGTCACCGACCGCGGTGATGACGAGCTTGTCGGGGGCGCCCGCCTTCACGCCGAGCGCGGTGCCGAGGCTCCAGCCGAGCGCCCCGCCCTGCCCGAGCGAATAATAGGTGCCGGCCTTCGTGAAATTGAAGTGCTCGGACGGGGTGAGCGCCTCCTTGAGCACGATCGTGTTGTCGTCCTTCGCCTGGTCGATGCAGCGGTTGATCCAGGCGGGATGGATCGGCGAGGCGACGCGCTGCTTCTCCAGGCGTTCGGCGAGACGCGCGATGATCTTCTCGTGCGTGAGCGCGACGCGCTTGCGGCGCGCATCGATGCGGGATTGGCTGCGCTTCTCGCGCGTGGCGAGCGCCTGGGTGAGCGCGGGCAAGGTCGCGCCGATGATGCCGAGGATCGCGAGATCGCACGGGAAGCCGCGCAACGGATAGCTGGCGAAGATCGGATCGGCGCCGATGTGGATGATCTTCGCGTCCGCGCGCGGCGCCTTCTTCTTCGGGATCCAGGGCACGTCGCATTCGAGCACGATGACGACATCGGCGTCTTCGAGATGCGCGTCCGGATCGTAGCCGATGTTCATCGGGTGATCGTTGGCGAGACACATGTAGCGGTTCTTGCGCTGGACCACCGGGATCGCGAAGCGCTCGGAGAGCTCGGCGAGCTTCGCCACATCGGAGGCGTTCGCGCCCGCGGCCGACGTGACGATCAGCGGATAGTCCGCGTTCGCGATCAGATCGGCGGCCTCGTCGATCGCGCTCGTGTCCGGGAACGGCGGCGACGGCGTGCGGTGGCGCGAGGGCGATGCGTAGCGGAAATTGTCGAGGGGTGCGGCGAGCACTTCGCGCGGCAGCGTCATGTAGACGGGCCCGCGCGGCTCGGTCATCGCGATGTTGAGCGCGCGGTCGACGGCGGATTCCAGCACCTGGCCGTTGGGGAGCTCGTAATCCCACTTCATGAATTCGCGCGTCATCGCGCGCTGATCGCGCATCTCCTGCGGCCAGTGGATCTCGCCGCTGCGCTCGCCGGGGAGGCCGCCTTCCTCGCCATAGGGCGTGCGGCCCGAGGTGAACAGCACCGGGATGTTGCCGCGCCAGGAATTGATCAGCCCGCACATCGCGTTCGCGGTGCCGACGTTGACGTGCACCATCACCGCCTGCGGGCGGCCGGTCATCAGGTAGTAGCCCTGCGCCATGTTGATGGCGACGTTCTCGTGCGGGACGGTGATGGGCTTGGGGACTTTGGTCCCGTGCGCTTGCGCTTTGGCGTAGGCTTCGATCAGCGGCGCGAAATCGGTGCCGGCGTTGGCGAAGAGGTAGTCGATGCCGCGATCGGCGAGGAGCTGGAGATAGGCGTCGGCGACGGTGCCGGAGGGGATGGTTTTGTGGGCATGTCAGCGCTCCGCAGTCCGGAGTGGGAGTGCGACGGTGCGGAGAGAGGCCCCCCTTCCGCCCACACGTGCGCTGCTTCGCAGCGCTGTGGGCACCTTCCCCCACGAGGGGGGAAGGTAGAAGAAGGGTTCGCGAGCGCGCGAGCTCATTCCTTCGAGGTGACCGGTGCTGGTCCGTGGGTCCCCTTCGCCTCGCGCGCGCTGGTCGGCGCGCGCTCGCCGGGGATGACGGTGTGGGCGGTGTCGACGCGAGCGAGCGGTCATTTCTTCAGGACCGGGAGGGCGAGGTGGAGCCATTGGTCGGCGGCGTCCCAGGGGACCAGGTGTTTGCAGTTGGGGATGATGTGGACGTCGAGCCCTGGGGATTTCTCCTTCAGCAGCTTTGCGCGGTCGGCGGCTCTTGCGCGGTCTTCGCGGCCGAAGATCAGGAGCAGCGGCACCTGCACTTCGGTGAGGCGCTGCCACATCGGGGTCTTCGGCTCCTTCGCGGGTGCCGAGTCCGCCTCCCGGTTGCGGGCGACGAAGGCGTCGAAGGCTTGACCCACGCTGCGCGCATGGCGGAGCGCGAGCTCGTCCTCCGTGATCAGGTCGTGATGGAAGAGGTTGGCTTCGAGCAGCTTGCGGGTGTCCTCGATGCTCGGCTCCTGATGGGCCATGCGGCGTTCGAGGCGCTGCTGGGCGGCGCCTTCGACGTCGCCCGCGCCATCGAGCGGCGGCAGCAGGCTGCCGGTGCCGAGCACGATCACATGCGAGTAGCGGGCGGGCTCCTTGAGCGCGAGCTGCACGGCGGGATTGCCGGCCTGCGAATGGCCGACGAGGGCGGCGCGCTTGAGGCCGAGCGCGTCCATGAATTTCGGGACGAAGTCGCGGCGATAGGCGGGCGAGTGGTCGGCGGGCGTGCCGGTGAGGCCGAAGCCCGGCTGGTCGAAGGCGATCGCGCGGAAGCCCGCGCGCGCGAGCGGGGAGAGGTTGCGGATGAACACGTCGGCCGAGGAGCCGAGCGAGGCGCCGTGCAGGAGCAGCACGGGCGGGCCGTCGGCCCTCCTCGATGTAGCGCGTGTCGAGGCCATCGACCGTGACGAATTTGTCCTTCACGCGGGTGAGGGTGTCGCTGCTCATGGAGGGCTCCTCGTCAGGCGATTTCGCTCCGGCTTCCTACGCCGTTCGAGCGCCGGAGGACAGACCTTCGTTCGAGGCCACCATAGCTTGTGGCGGCGGAGCCGCCAGACCTATCGGGGCGTTCCGTGGCCCCGCGTAGAAGATTGGCTGCGTTGGAGAATTCCCGCTTTCAATTGTCTGCTCGATCAATTTCGCGATTTTTTCTGCGCCGTGCATTTCGCGGAATTGCCGGAGGCGGTCCGTCGCCGCGGACAGCAGCATCCCATAGGTGGGCTTGAGGTCCGGATGCGCGCCCCGCATGCGGATCAAGAGCCGTGCAATCTCATTGGTGCACGCGGAAAGACGGATCGCGTAGCGGACGCGACTCGCGGTTTGGAGATACGCGCGGCCCCTGCAGCCGTGTTTGAGCGCGTTCATCGAACAGCGCGCCTTGCCGGCCTCGGTCTTCGGACCGGTCGACCGCTGCCACGGCTGCCAGCGGCGAATGAGCGCCGCCTGCCGTGCGCGACGCTCCGGCGTCCAGCCTTTCGGCCGTTGCTTGCCGTCGCCACTAACGGCCCCTCGCCTCATGTCTCCAAGTTATTGATCATGTTCAATGATTCTCTCTTTCAAAAGTCCGCTCGCTCATAATTGCACTCTCCCGTTGGTCCTTCCCGGTCAATGGACCGACGACATTTGTTCATGTTATGTTCTATCATATCGCTCGCCGAAAGTCACCCCCGCCCCGCCGAAAGATTGAAAACCCAACGTTGATAGGTTATTCATGGTCACGGTGCATCGTTCCTATGGCTACCGCTTCGTGATGTTCACCAATGATCACAGCCCGCCGCATGTGCATGTCTTCGGACACGGCGGTGAGGCGAAGATCGTCTTGGACGATCCGGCGGGACCAAGGCTCGATTGGGTTGTCGGCATCAGTCGCGGCGATACGAGACGGCTGATGCTGGAAGCAGAGCGAGAGCGCGCACGGCTGTTGGAGATGTGGAACACGATTCATGGATGACCGATCGACAGATTTCGACGACGCGGAACGGCGCGGAGAACAGTCGCTGCGCTCAGAGCCGCGCGCCAAACGCGCGCGCTACGATCGGAGGACCGGACGCGTTCTCGTCGAATTGACGAACGGTTGCAGTTTTGCGTTTCCGGCGCGGCGCGCGGAAGGATTGGAAGATGCAAGCGACGATGAGCTGGCGGAGGTGACGATCCTGGGGCTCGGCCTAGGGCTGCACTGGGAACGGCTCGATGTCGATCTCAGCGTTCCGGGTTTGCTCGCGGGGCTGTTCGGAACGAAGGCGTGGATGGATCGGGAACGCGCGTCGCGCGCCGGTTCGGCAACGTCGCCTGCAAAAGCCGCCGCCGCGCGCCGCAACGGCGCAAAGGGCGGGAGACCAAGGAAGGGGCTCCAGTGAGAAGGCCGTGAGAATTCGGATCGGGCAGATCTATTCCCTACAAGGACAAATTGTCTTTGAGGATATTCACAAGCCGGCGCACCCTTGCCGTCCTATGTCGCCAGCTGGTTCGATAAATCTTTCATCCCACCTTAGTAGACCGAATGCTTCTTCATTCGGTTTTAGCAATCTCAAAAGATGGAGCGCACCGTTGAGAGGCCGTCTAGGCCTAACTATGGAGCGGCACAGTAAGACTCTGTCGACGTACTCGAGTAGCTCGCGCCCGTCGAGTACGTATGTCGTGACGTCCTTAAATCCGACGATGCACCGCAGTATCAAATAGTGAGAGGGGTGCCGCCAATGAGCAAGATCAGTATGCAAAGGGAACGGCTCGGTCCCGTAAATCCCACTGTAAGTGTTGGGTCCGGCCTGATCTTCGTGTTTCGGAGTAAGCCGATCAACGGTGTGGCGATTGGAGTGTACTATGCCGAGGCTGTGAGCAATTTCTTCGGTCGTTCTTTCAGCAAAGTGGTTAGGCAACAGAGCATAACCGACTTCCGCAACTTCCTCGTTTAGAGCGCTCCCCATCAGCGGATATCAATCCTGTCTAGTCCGCTGCCAATTGCATTATCTCGCCGGCGCCACGTTCTTGTAGACCCTCCCACCCTTCATCACGAACACCACGCGTTGCAGCGCGGTGATGTCGGTGAGGGGGTCGCCGTCGACGGCGATGAGGTCGGCGTCCATGCCGGGGGCGAGCGTGCCGATGCGATCCGAGAGACCGAGGGCGGCGGCGTTGAGCGAGGTCGCGGCGACGATGGCGTCCATCGCGGGCTGCCCGCCTTCGCGCACGCGATAGACGATCTCGCGCGCGTTCTGGCCGTGCGCGCCCGCGCCGCCATCGGTGCCCATGATGATCTTCAGGCTCGGGTGCTTTGCGGCCATCTTGAACATCGCAAGCGTGAGCGGGATCGAGTCTTCCATGAACTTGAAGCCGGCGTCGTTGTAATTGCCGATGCCGTAGAAGGCGCCTTTTTTCTCGATGTAGTTCTGCAGGAGCAGGCCGGTCTGCGGCTCGAAATAGGCGCCGCGCTCGGCCATCAGACGGGCCTCGGCGTCGCCGATCTGAAACCCGTGCGTGACGGCGGTGCAGTTGGCCAGTGCTGAGGCGCGGACGGCGGAGGCCGCATGGCGGTAGAATGTTGTGCGCAGCTCGGCTGTTAGGATACCGCGGGGTGCTTATTTATTCGCACTGCCAGCGCTGTTCCGGACGCTCTGGGTTCCAAAATAAAAGCCGGTGACGGAACCCAGCAAGGTGACTACAGGACCAAAAACAATATTGATTATGGAAACCAGGCGCTCCCCATCTGCCTTTGCATCGGCAGCCAAAATAGCGCCGTCGGCAGCGTTCGCAGCATTGGCGGCGTCGAGAGCTTGCATGTTGATGCGCATCAGCTCCCAGAACGCTCCAAGCACAATAACGAATAGCAATGCTAGCAGCGCATAACCTATGGCTTTCCGGGCGGAGTCAGTTACCGGCGCGGGATCGTAAGGTTGCTCCTGCGGCGAGGACGACGACACCACGCCTTCAGGAACGGCCACATCTTCAATTCTGGTTTTTTCTGTTCCGAACTCGAGGTCAAGCGTGTCGGATGGGCTCTTGGGTGAAGTTGTGCCCTGGTCGCTCATCAGCCCCCCAATGCGCTTAGCTCAAGTGTGATCCCCGCCGATCACCTGAATACCAACTTGCTCGGGCGCTGTCCTTTTTCTTCGATTACTACCTCTGCACCCTTGCTGCTCTTCTCACGAATGTACTTGTCCGTGGCGATCGCGTCCCGCAGCACATCGGCCATGGAAACACCTCGACGGCTAGCTTCTTTCTTTAGGTACTCGACGGCGTCTTCGGGAAGCCCAAACGTTGCCTTGATTGCCATGGTTGTTTCTCCTTAGACCAGCGAATGTATGGCAATTCTCCATACTTTCAAGGGGTGCCACCTTCCGTACGCGAATGGAAGCCAATCTGTTCCTTCTATCTGCCGTTCTGCTACACATGCAAATAATGTTCTTTTTTTGTTCTGCGCGGCGCAATAATGTTGCTTCGGGTGTAGGTGATGTGCTCCGAGGCGGGGACACCCTTGTTTATTCCGCACGGCACGGCCCTTCCGCCACATGCAGCGCTGTGGGCCACCTTCCTCCAACGATGGTCTGCGGTCACCGCGCCGGAGCGATGTTCTTGTACACTCTCCCACCCTTCATCACGAAGACGACGCGTTGCAGCGCGGTGATGTCGGTCAGGGGGTCGCCGTCGATGGCGATGAGGTCGGCGTCCATGCCGGGGGCGAGCGTGCCGATGCGATCCTGTAGCCCGAGGGCGGCGGCGTTGAGCGAGGTTGCGGCGACGATGGCGTCCATCGCGGGCTGTCCGCCCTCGCGCACGCGATAGACGATCTCGCGCGCGTTCTGGCCGTGCGCGCCCGCGCCGCCATCGGTGCCCATGATGATCTTCAGGCTCGGGTGCTTGGCGCGCCATCTTGAACATCGCAAGCGTGAGCGGGATCGAGTCTTCCATGAACTTGAAGCCGGCGTCGTTGTAATTGCCGATGCCGTAGAAGGCCCCTTTTTTCTCGATGTAGTTCTGCAGGAGCAGGCCGGTCTGCGGCTCGAAGATAGGTGCCGCGCTCCGCCATCAGCCGGGCCTCGGCGTCGCCGATCTGAAAGCCGTGCGTGACGGCGGTGCAGTTGGCCAGTGCGGCGGCGCGGACGGCGGAGGCCGCATGCGCGTGCACCCAGATGCGCTTGCCTTGCGCCTTCGCCTCGTCGCAGGCGGCGAGGATCTGCGCGTCGGAGAGCGTCTGGCCGCCGCCCTCGCGGATGGATCGGCTGGCGAAGATCTTGATCACGTCGGCGCCGTCGGCGGCGGTCTTGCGGACGTATTGGCGGATCTGGTCGGGGGTGAGGGTGGCGTCCTGGAGCGGCGTGGACGAGGTGAGGAGGCGCGGGCCGGGAAGCCGGCCGCGCGCGATCGCGTCGCGCAGCGCGAGATCGGAGGCGGCGCCGATGCTCTGCACGGTGGTGAAGCCGGCCTGCAGGAGCGTGGCGGCGCTCTCGGCGTCGTAGAGCGCTTTTTCGTCCGGCGGCTCACGTGGCGCCGGCGAGGCGGCCGGTTTTGTCGAAGTGGGCGCCGATGTGGACGTGGGTGTCGATCAGGCCGGGAAGGATCGTGAGGCGCGAGAGGTCGTAGGTGACGGGCTCGGTCGTGTTCGCGGTGATGCGGGCGATGCGCGAGGCTTCGATGGCGATCACCTGGTTGCGGAGGGTGGCGCCTTTGCCGTCGAGGATGAGGCCGGCGCGGAGGCTGAGGAGCTGCTGGGCGGGGGCTGCGGTGGTGAGGGCGAGGAGTGCTGTGGCGGCGATGGCGGCGAGCGAGCTGAGCTTGGACATGGCGGCGTCCCCTGCGGGTGTCGTGCGGTGAAGGGAGTATAGCCCCTTGCGAAGGGCGGTGTGCCGCCCCCCTTCCGCCCACATGCGCGCTGCTTCGCAGCGCAGTGGGCACCTTCCCCCACTCGGGGGGAAGGAAGGAACAAAAAGCTCCGCAACAAACCAACATAGGAAGGCGGTGCGGCCCCCTTCCGCCCGCAAGTGCGGTGCTTCGCACCGCGCGGGCACGCTCGGGCCGCGACAGCTCCGCTGTCGCAAAGTGGCCCTCGACCCCACGAGGGGGGAAGGTTAGAAAACTACAGAGCACATCCGCGGGGCTATTTCTTTGCGACGCCAGCGGTCAGGGCTTGGTAGATCGCTTCGGTGACTTCTGTGGGGCGTTGGAAGATGTCGATGTTCCAGAAGCGGATGACGCGGCAGCCGTTTGTTTCGAGCCAGCGCGTGCGGTCGGCGTCGCGGTCGGTGCGCTCTTCGTCGATGTGGGGGGCGCCGTCGAGCTCGATGATGAGTTTCGCTTCGGCGCAGAAGAAGTCGGCGATGTAGGGGCCGATCGGGGCCTGGCGGCGGAAGCGGAAGCCGGCGAGCTGTTTCCGTCGCAGGAGCTGCCAGAGCTTGCGTTCGCCTTCGGTCATCGTACGGCGGAGGTGACGGGCTTGGGCTTTGGTCATGGGCGGAGTTCTGCGAGGTGGCTCGTCATCGAGGGCGGCGCGGCCCCCCTTCCGCCCACATGCGCGCTGCTTCGCAGCGCTGTGGGCACCTTCCCCCACGAGGGGGGAAGGTAAAAAACTACTCCACTGCGGTTCGACCGCGCACTTGCTCGTGGGAGGTTTCAGAAGTCGGGTTTTGGGGATTGGGGGATGGGGGAGCCGTGGTCGAAGTGGGAGGTGGCGTCGGAGCAGACGGCTTCCTGGAGCGGGCCGGTGACGCCGACGCCGGAGGTGGCGTCTTCGACGAGGACCGGGACGTATTCGTGCTCGCCGGGCTCGGCGCGGCGGTAGCGCTGGATCGCGTTCCACGGCGTGGTGAAGGCGCCCTCGTCCTCGACGTGGATCTGCACCTCCATCTGCTTGCCGCCGTCGATCAGGCGGTAGCGCTCGACCACGTGCAGCTTGTCGCTGTGCGGCGTCTGGTAGTCGTCGATGAAGGCGCGGGGGGAAAGGCCGATCGTGTCGACGACGAGCGTGTCGCCCTCGTAATGGCCGACCGAGTCGCCGAACCAGGAGGGTTTCGGGTTCGGCGCGTGCGGCGCGTTCAGATAGATGCGGCGGAGCTGATGGTTGTCGGCCTGGGCGACCATGGAGACCACCTTCGACCCTTGCGCGATGAAGACGGGCTGGAACCCGCCCTCGAGCGAGAAGCCGGGGACGCCGCGCGGCCAGCAATTGTGCGGGGGGCCGAGGATCTCGTCGCCGGCGAGAACCTGGGCGTTGCGCTTGGCGAGCTGCTCGCGCGCCCAGGGCTGGAGGATGGGGTTGGTGAGGTCGGCGAGCGGGAGCGTGGGCTGCTTGCCGGTCAGGCGGAAGACGTTGTTGTTGACGTTCGGATATTTGGGGTCGGCCATGATCGGGCCGGGGCCGGAGGCGGGGCGCTTGAGGCCGCCGAGGACGACGACCCAGCCGACGCTTGGATTGGGCGCGAAGTTGGGCGGGGCGGCGGGGGCCGCGGGGGCCGTCGAGGCGGACAGGACGCAGCGCGGAGGCTGAGAGCAGGCTCACGATCAGACGCGACATAGCGGGACGAGGCATGCGGGGTCTCCGTCACGCGCGTGAGTGTGCGGGTTTGCGGGCCGGAGTTCAATCGTGGCCGGGTGTCTCGGCGGTGGCTTGTCGTCAAAGGGCGGTGTGCTCCCCCCCTTCCGGCCGCCACAGTGCGCGCTGCTTCGCAGCGCTGCGGGCACCTTCCCCCACAAGGGGGGAAGGTAAGGCATAGAAGAGCACGCGGTCAGCCCCTACTCGCTAGGTCGCTACTCACCATTTGCCGGATCAGGCGCGTTGGGCGCCGATGTAGCGGCAGTCGTATTTGCGCGTCTCGCCGTTGTTGTTGGGGTTGACGCGGTCGATGTCGTTGCCCGCTTTGTTGAGCAGCACGAGCGACTGCTCGAACAGCAGGACGTTGGAATCGCCGTCGGGCCCCTCGCCTTCGGCCACGATGAGCTTCTTGCCGCCCATATAGAGGCTCGAGCGAATCTGGCGTCCGTTCGGCGTGACGATGTTCAGCTGCCCGCCCGGTCTGCCCAAGCCCACGGCGACGAAGTTCTGCTGACGCAGCTGGCCTTTCTTGGCGAGCTGGGCCATCGCGTAATTGGTGATCTCGCGATCGCCATAGGGGCCGTTCGGGAAGTCGACGCTCAACACCGAATAGCGGTTGCCTTCGCGTTCGAGGACGTACTCCTTCGCGGCCATGCGCGTGCCGTCGGGCGGCCGTCCATTGCGTGTCGCGGATCTGCGGCTCCGCGTTGTGCGGCCAGATGATGCCGAAGCCGCCTTCACAGGCGCCGTAGATCGACTCGGCCTCGTTCGCGATGTCGTCCGGGGTGAGCGAGCGGATCTGCACGTTGCGGAAATAGATCACGCCGGCGTTGCGCTGGAGCGCGATGCGGCCGCGCGCGTGCTTGGAGTCGCGGACGGTGACGGTGCGCTCGTGGTTGACGGAGACGTTGAGCTGGGATCCGCGCGCCTCGATCTCGAGGAGGTTCCACTTGAGCTCGGTCTGCGGCATGCGCAAGGGCGCCATGACGCCGACGACCGAGCCGGTCGCGTTGTTGCGGTTGGGGTTGGCATCGAAGATGTTGATCTCGTAGCAGGACTGCGCGCCCGGGGCCTCGGGATCGGCGCAGCGGATGAAGACGCCGGAGTTGGTGCCTTCCTCGGCCCAGAACTCGAGCCGAAGCTGGAAGTCGGCGTAGGACTGCTTGGTGACGAGGAAGCCCTGGCCGTAATCGGCGGCCATGGTCTGCTCGGCAATGCGCCAATTGGCGGTGCCGACCTGATCGAAGTTGCCGAGCGATTTGTCGTCCTTGCCGTTGGCGATCATCTGCATGCCGGCGAGCTGATTCGATGTCAGCTGAGCGGATGCGGTGGTGAGCGCGAGTGCGGCGGATGCGGTGAGCAGAGAATGCGGTGACGAGTGTGCGCGCGCGAGTCATAGGTCCCCTCCCAAGAGATGCGGCTCGTTTTGTTTTTGTGGTGCCGATGAGGGGAGTTTGCGCTTTTGGGCGGGCGGTTTCAATCTGGGGTAGAGCGCTTCTTGAGCGCCTTCAGGGCGTCGCGGCCGATGAAGGCGGCGGTCTTGTCGGGCGACGCGGCGAGACGCTGGGCGAGCGCAAGGGCGGCGGCTTTGGTCTTCGGGTCCTTGCGCTGGGCGATCGCGCGGAGCGCCCAGCTCGCGCCCTTCTTGACGAAGTTGCGCTCGTCGCTGCTGGCGCGCTCGATGAGATCGAGCGCGCGGAGGAAGGGCGCGGCGTCGCCGCCTTTGGTGTGCAGCGCGAGCGAGGCGATGAGCGCGAGGCCTGCGCGCTTCACGAACTCCTGGGGTTTCGCGCACCAGGCTTCCGCCTTCGCCCAGGCGTGCGGGGTCTGGTCGAACAGCTTGAAGCAGAGCGTATCTGTGACGGCCCAGTTGTCGGAGGCGCGCGCCCAGCGGTCCATCTGCGCGGGCGTCACGCGATGGGGCTCCTCGACGAAGGAGGCGAGCATGCGCGCTTCGTAGATGCCGGTCGCCCACAGCGCTTGGGCGAGCGCGTGATCGCGGCCGAGCTGTTTGGCGAGAAGGTGGAGCTTCGCCATCGGCACGCCGAAGGTCTTGTCCTTGGTCACGATGCCGTAGCGCGTGGCGAAGTCGGCGCGGAGTTTGGCCGAGCCGTGCTTGGCGAAGAAGGCGAGCGCGGTTTTGAGCGCGTCGGCCGGTGTGGGTTTTGTGAGGGTGCGAGTTGCCGCGGGCATCGAGCTTGATCGTGGGTCCCCTTCCCTCGCGCGCGCCCGTGCGCGCGCTCGCCGGGGATGACGGTGGTTTATTCGTCGGTGATATCGATCCAGTTGCCGTCGGGGTCGGACATCTGGAATTTGCCGGTGGCGTGACGCTGGAAGAAGCGCAGGCGGACGTCGGACTCCGGGCTGCCGCCGAGGGGCACGCCCGCGAGATACGGGTTCATGCCGCCGATCTCGGCCGCGTGCTGCTTGAAGGCGGCGAGGTCTTCGACGTGGAAGCCGATGTGATCGGGGCCGGGGCGCTTGATCGACATGTTCTCGAACACCGGGATCGACCACGGCATGATCGAGAGCGTCACGCGGCCGTCGGTGAGATGATAGCCGGGCGCTTGCGATGCGCGGTTCACGGGCTCGAGCTCGAACACGTCGCGATAGAACTCGGCGCATTGTTCGGCGTTGGGCGTGCGGATCGCGAATTTGTTGAGATAGCGGTCCTGCGCCCAGCCTTGCGAGGCGATGTCGGCGTAGATGTCCTTGCGCGATTCTTCTTTCTTCTGCGCGAGATCGAAGACGTTGCCGTCGGGATCGTGGCCGAGTATTGCGCGAAGGGGCGCGCGGAGGGGCGCTTCACGACGTTGGCTTTGCGGGTGCTTCTTCTGCATGCGCTCGATGCACGGGCGCGACATCGTCGACCAGCATGCCGAAATGATCGATGCCGCCGACGTAACCGTCGCGGCGCGGGATGATGTTCAGGCCCACGCAGCCGTCGCCGACGGTGACCGCGTGCGCGGGGCGCGGGTTGGTGGAGGTTTTGAGCCCGAAGACGGCTTCGTAGAATTTGCCCAGCGCCGCGTAATGCGGGCTGATCATCGCCATGTGGTTGATCTGAGCGAACATGATAGCGTCCTCCGCTGGCGATACCCCCTCGCCCGCTCGGCGTCGAAAGCGCGCCGGCACCTCTCCCGCACGCGGGGGAGGGGAAACGGCTCCGTCGGTTATTCGTCGGTGATGTCGAGCCAGTTGCCGTCGGGATCGGACATCTGCCACTTGCCGGTCGCGTGCTTGGCGAAGAAGTGCTTGCGCACGTCGGACTCCTTCGAGCCGCCGAGCGGCACGCCCGCGAGATACGGGTTCATGCCGCCGACTTCGGCGACGTGCTTCTTGAAGGCCTCCAGGTTCTCGACATGGAAGCCGAGATGATCGGGGCCGGGGCGCTTGATCGACATGTTCTCGAACACCGGGATCGACCACGGCATGATCTGGAGCGTGATGCGGCCGTCGGTCAGGTGATAGCCCGGCGCGTCGGTCTTGCGGTTGACGGGCTGGAGCTCGAACACGTCGGCGTAGAACTCCGCGCATTGCTCGGCGTTCGGCGTGCGGATGGCGAATTTGTTGATGTAGCGCTCGTGCGTCGTGTTCGCCGTTCGCCTGCTGCGCGTAGAGATCGAGGCGCGTGTCGTTCTTCTTCTGCGCGAGGTCGAAGACGTTGCCGTCGGGATCGTGGCCGCTATAGGCGGCGAAGGGGCGCGTCGAGGGGCGCTTCACGATGTTCGCCTTGCTGTGCTTCTTCTGCATGCGCTCGAGCACGACGTTCACGTCATCCACCACGATGCCGAAATGATCGAGGCCGCCGACATAGCCGTCGCGGCGCGGGATGATCTGCATGCCGACATAGCCGTCGGCGACGATGGGGGCGTCGGTCACGCGGAAGCTCGAGCCCGTCATGTTGAACACGGCCTCGTAGAATTTCTGCAGCAGCGGATATTGGTGGCTGATGATGGCCGCGTGATTGATCTGCGCAAACATACGGGAAGTCCTTTCGGGAATGCTTTTATGGGCGAACCATACCCCCCTTCCGGCGCTTCGCGCCACATTCCCCCAAGGGACGTGAAGGTCAAGAAAAAGGGAAACGGAAGGTCGCAAAGGGTACATGGAGCACACAAAGCTCTTGTGTCCTTGGTGGTTCCTTCGTGCGGCGGAAGATTGGGGAGACGACGCTCAGAAATCCGGCGTTCTTGCCGTTGGGACAGCGGTGTTCTGTCCCGGGTAGTACGTCGTTCACATTCTCGGCGCAGGAGCGTTCGACCCAATCGCCTGAAGCTCGCCAATACGTGGTGGTTGCCGACCAAGGCATGGTGAAGACGTTCGCATCTTCGACGGTGAACTGAACCTGCAACGCCTTGCCGGTGTATTCGGTGTCGATGCCCACACCGTTGCCGGTGAGACTGTCGGCAATGAGGCGGCGATTTTCACGTTCGCTCCGTGCAGCTGCCGCTCGCCCCTCATCATAATCGATGAGGCGGTAACGCTCGACCAGATGCAACGCCTCGCTGTACGGCGTGCCGTACGAGTCGATCATGGAATGCGGCCCGACTTTGATACCGACGGTATCGACCACCAGCGTGTCGCCCTCGAAGTGACCGATGGAATCGCCGTACCAGCTCGGCTTCACGCGCTCAGGATGCCGGGAGTTCAGCCGCACACGACGGACCTGATGACCTTCCGCGTAGAGGATCGTGATCTGGCGCCCCTGCTGGAGCAGCTGGATCTGCTGGCGCTGCAAGATATACGGCGGCGACATCGGCAGACATTGGTTCGACGGGTTGGGGGCGGCCGTGCCCGAAAGCTCGATCTCCCCGTGCTTCTTCACGGCGGCCGCCGCATGGGGCTTCAGGATCGGACTGGTGTAATCACCGACAAATTGGCTGAGGTTGCTCTGGCCGTTGACACGCGATCGATTGACGACGGGGCCGGGCCCCGAGAGCGGTGGCTCAAAGCCGATATACTGGCGAGCCCAAAGTCCGGAGAGATCGGGAACGGAGCGCAGCGGTCTCCGCACTCAGGCTCGGCCCGACGAGAGGAGCTACCGAGAGAACAGCCAACGCGACACAGCCGATGAGGACAGACGCGGCGCGCATGTGCCTTCCCCTGTATCTTGCCCGCAGTATCCGACGATGGCGTCCCTATCTCAACCCCATCCGAGCGATCACGCACACCGGTATCAATCCGCGCGTCAGATGGCTTTGGCGTCGAGGGCGTCGCCGGACTGCACGATGCCGTTCGCGGCGGGAACGGTTGGCCTTAGTCCGGAATGGGGTGCATTTCGGCCGTTCGAGCCCCGTAACCGTTAGGGCGGCTTGTCGCCAATAGGGGACATACCGCCGTGGAGCGATCTGAGTAGTTTCCGAACCTGTTCGTGCTCGGATGCGAGCCCTAGACATCGTTTTCACCTGTGGGAACGCGGGCACGCCCGCGTTCCCCATCGTTGTTGCGTCGTTGAAAAAGATGACACTCCAGCGGTGTGGCTATTTCTGGAGCAAGAGCGATGGGGAGGCGTGGGGCTACGCACTTGTCTTTCTGCCGATATTTCGCTGGCGACATTGTTGAGACCGTATCCAGCGTACTCACTATTCGCGATGAAACCTCAATTGCCGGGGCAACACCATCACCAATGGAATCTACAAGTCGATGACCCGGACCAGCGTCTTCCAGGGCGCCGACAACACCGCGCGCAAACTGGCGGAAGAGGCCCTGCTCAAGGCAGGAGCCCTGCAGAAGGCGATCTTCGAACAGCGCCAATTTCTCGAGTATCGCCACTGACGCAAAGGGGGTCATTCAAATCTTCAATGTCGGGGCCGAGCGCATGCTCGGCTACACGGCTGCCGAGGTGACGAACAAGATCACGCCGGCCGATATTTCCGACCCGCAGGAACTGATCGCGCGTGCCAAAGCGCTCAGCATCGAACTCGCAACCACGATCACGCCGGGCTTCGAGGCCCTGGTCTTCAAAGCCTCGCGCGGGATCGAGGACATCTACGAGCTTACCTACATCCGCAAGGATGGGAGCCGGTTCCCGGCGGTTGTTTCCGTCACGGCGCTGCGCGACGCGCAGGAGGCGATCATCGGCTATCTGTTGATTGGCACCGACAACACCGCGCGCAAACTGGCGGAAGAGGCCTTGCTCAAGGCGGGAGCCCTGCAGAAGGCGATCTTCGACAGCGCCAATTTCTCGAGTATCGCCACTGACGCAAAGGGGGTCATTCAAATCTTCAATGTCGGGGCCGAGCGCATGCTCGGCTACACGGCTGCCGAGGTGACGAACAAGATCACGCCGGCCGATATTTCCGACCCGCAGGAACTGATCGCGCGTGCCAAAGCGCTGAGCATCGAACTCGCAACCACGATCACGCCGGGCTTCGAGGCCCTGGTCTTCAAAGCCTCGCGCGGGATCGAGGACATCTACGAGCTGACCTACATCCGCAAGGATGGGAGCCGGTTCCCGGCGGTGGTTTCCGTCACGGCGCTGCGCGACGCGCAGGAGGCCATCATCGGCTATCTGTTGATCGGCACCGACAACACTGCGCGAAAACTGGTGGAAGCCGAGCAAAAAAAGCTCGATCAGCGCCTGCGCGACCAGCAATTCTACACCCGGTCGCTGATCGAATCCAACATCGACGCGCTAATGACGACCGATCCCTCCGGCATCATCACAGACGTCAACAAGCAGATGGAGGCGCTTACCGGCTGCACGCGCGACGAGCTGATCGGCGCGCCGTTCAAGAGCTATTTCACCGATCCGGAGCGGGCCGAAGCGGCGATCAAGCTCGTGCTGAGCGCAAAGAAGGTCACCGACTACGAGCTGACGGCGTGCGCCCGCGACGGCACGCAAACCGTGGTGTCCTACAACGCAACCACCTTTTACGACCGGGGCCGCACGCTGCAAGGCGTCTTCGCCGCAGCGCGCGACGTCACCGAGCGCAAGCGGGTAGAGGCGATGGTGGCAACACGTACTGTTCTTCTGAGCGAGGCGAATGAGGAGCTTCAGCGGTTTGCACACATCGTCAGCCACGACTTGCGCTCGCCTCTCGTCAACATCATGGGGTTCGCCAGCGAACTCGACGTTTGGCAGAAGCAGATCTTTGAGCGGCTCAATGCGTTACGCGCTCAAGTCGTGGGCGAGCAGAATGTTGAAAGCGATGAGGGGCTACGCAGCGACGTCGAAGAAGCACTCAGCTTCATCAAATCATCGGTTGCAAAAATGGATCGTCTCATCGCCGCCCTTCTCAAGCTGTCGCGCGAGGGGCAGCGTCAGTTTCAGCCGCAATTCATCGACATGTCGCAGTTGCTGCGATCCACTTTGGACGCATTGGCCTATCAAGCGCAGGACGTTAACGCCAAGATCAGCATTGGAGAACTTCCGACGATCACCAGCGACCGTCTTGCCCTCGAACAAGTGTTCTCGAATCTCATGGACAATGCGGTCAAGTATTTACGTGCCGACGTGCCCGGGAGCATCGAAGTCCGAGCGACCGAATCTGAGGAAGCGATCACCTACGAGGTTCGCGACAACGGTCGCGGCATCGACGCAAAGGATCGCGAGCGCATCTTTGATCTGTTCCGACGCTCGGGCATTCAGGACCGGCCGGGCGATGGCATCGGTCTCGCTCACGCGCGTGCGCTTGTGCGGCGCCTCGGGGGCTCGATCAATGTCGACAGTGAGCCTGACCGCGGCGCGGTATTCAAAGTGACGTTGCCCAAGAGGTGGCCTCTTCCAGCAAGTGAGATGATGGCATGACCGAACCAATTACAATCGCGATGATCGAAGACGATGAAGGCCACGCTCGCCTCATCGAGAAGAATCTCCGTCGCGCGGGAGTCCATAACAAGATCGTGCCGCTTGCGGACGGCGCGAGTGCGATCGCGTTCCTCTTCGGTTCTGATGGCTCCGGTCTCGTCCACAAAGGCCGCACTTTGCTGGTCCTTCTGGACCTCAATTTACCGGACATGTCCGGCATAGATATCTTGAAACGCATCAAGGAGAACGAGCATCTCAGAGTGTCGCCCGTGGTGGTGCTGACAACGACCGATGATAAGGCCGAAATCCAGCGCTGCTACGACCTCGGCTGCAACGTCTATATCACCAAGCCGGTCGACTATGAGAAATTCGCCAATGCGATCCAGCAGCTTGGGCTGTTTGTGTACGTCATGCAGGTTCCCGAGGCGATCTGATGTCCGCACCCCGCGCTCGCATTCTCTACATCGATGACGACCCCGGCCTGTGCCGGCTCGCTCAGAAGGATTTGCAACGTCAGGGTTATGTCGTCGAGATCGCGACCGACGGTGTAAGCGGCCTTGCGAGGATCGTGCAGGGCGGCATCGACGTCGTCGCCCTCGACCACTACATGCCGAACCAGAACGGGCTGGAGACATTGACGGCTATTCGCAACTTGGCGGAACCGCCTCCGGTGATCTATGTGACCGCGATGCAGGAAGGCCGGGTGGCGGTCGCAGCTCTGAAGGCCGGTGCGACCGATTACGTCGCCAAGGATGTACAAGGCGAGTTCCTGCCGCTTCTCCAGCGAGCCATTGATGCAGCCCTCGATGGGGTAATGTTACGTCGTGCCAAGGACGCTGCCGAAGCAGAGAGCACGCGCAACTGGCAACTTGCCCAATGCATCGTCGATACGATTCGCGATCCTCTGGTCGTCCTCGAACACGACATGACGATTGTGACCGCAAACAAGGCTTTCCTGACGATATTCGGAATTACTGAAGCGGAGATGCGTGGGCGGCGCGTTTCCGAATTGGGCCAGCACCAGTGGGACGTACCGGCGCTTCGCCATTTGATGGAGAAGGTGCTTCAGGAAAACAAGCCGATAGAAAGTTTCGAGATCGAGGATGATTTTCCGGGTCTCGGGAGGCGCGTCTTTAGTTTGAATGCGCGGAAAGTGTTTAGACCAGGGAACCATACCAATCGGATGCTTCTCGTCTTTGAGGATATCACCGACCGCAAGCAGCGCGAGCGTGACGCTCAGATGTTGACGAACGAAATCTCCCACCGGATCAAGAACAATCTGCAGATCATCGCGGGTCTAATCGCCTACGAAGCCAGATCGACGGTACCGCCGCATGTTCAAGGCTATAAAGCCATGGAGTCACGCATCGGAGCAATTGCCCAGCTTTACGACTTGATATCTCAGTCCAGCCGTGGCGGGACCATCGCTGCGGACGCTTATCTCAGGAAAATATCTATGGCCATGTCGGCGAGCCTTCTTGGGAACACGTCCGGCATTGAAATCGAGGTAAAGGCCGAAGCATTGGATATCGACGCTGATCGTGCTGTCCCCTTTGGCCTTCTGGTCAATGAGTTGGGAACAAACGCCATCAAGCATGCGTTCCCCGATGGGACAGGGCGTGTCGTGCTGAGCGTGGAACAGGTTGGCGATCAAATCGAGCTGACCGTCGCCGATGACGGCGTGGGTATAAAGAATAAGGACTCGGCGAAGCTGTCCGAGAAACGTGGTTCCGACTACGTGGCTATCTTCGTGCGTCAGCTAGGCGGCAGGATCATGCCGGCGGAACCAGCAGAAACTGGAACGATCATTAGAATACGGCTGCCCTTGCTTCTGGCACCACCAGAGGGCGTGGAACGGGTCGCCGCGTAGCGCGCTTTCAGACTGATCGGCGATTAATTCATCCGTCCGATTTTTCGAGTCGGTCTGGGTAAGAACGGAAGGCGCGGCACTTCGCGATCACATTTTGTGCGGGCGGCGAGAGCCGGCACGTACAGACATTCGCGGAGTAAGGTCTAGATGCTTAGGGTTCTCATAGCAGAAGATGATTTGATGATTGCCGGTCTTCTGGAAGATGTACTTATCGCGAGTGGCTACGAAGTCACTGGTTGCGCCGCCAGCGTCGATGAAGCCGTGTTGCTTGGCGAATTGCATAAGCCAGACCTCGCTGTGCTTGACTTTCGTCTTGCGAGGGGCGGGCGCGGCCCTGAGATCGCTCGGCGGCTAAACAGCAAAGGAAAATTCGGGGTACTCTATGCGACAGGCGACGACGCGCGGATCTGCAAGCTCACGCTAGCCGATGGTGAAGCTTCGATTACAAAACCGTATCGCCCGGAGGATCTCGTGCGCGGACTGGAAATCGTTCGGGAGATCGCAACCGGCGGGACGGCTTCTCCGCCATTTCCGCTGGGATTCTGTTTGTTATTGGAACCCGCTGCAGGATTCGTTCAAGCGCCGCCAGCGCGACCGGAAGCTCTGGCGTAGGTCCGTTTAGGGTCAAATTCCGGTAGTGTCTCAGTTTGAAATTTTAGAGCTTCGCCCGTGCGGCGTCGGCGGCCAATTGCTCAAATTCTTTCGCAACGGCCCGCAGGGTTCTACGATCGTCGGGACTTCTGACATCTAACGCTATGGTGCGTATCTGCTCGGCTCGCTCACGAAACCGCTTGGCCTTCGCCTTGTCGTTTTCCATCTCGCGTACCTTTTGTCCCCATTGCATACTCTGACGATGCCCAAGGCACCACAATGCCAGAAGCGCCCCGCCGACGTCATCGGCAGCGCCGTCCATGTCATGCGTTAGGTCTGAAGTGGGTCAGAACCCGCCAGCCGCGCGCCATTAACCCCGTGTCTGCTTTCGGACGGTGATCAGCCGTAACGCTATGGCGGTTGGTCGCCAACAAGGGTCATGGTGGCTGCGGTTGATGGGCGATATCGACCACTTCCGATAACGTCCGGCACTGATCCGATCATCCTATGCTGAGGTTTTGATTTGGTATTGGCTTCTTCGCGGGCAAGTCATCCTTGGTCTACCAACGCGGCTTAGCGAAATTTCATCTGTTGGCGGCAGGCTTTTGAGGTACGCTAGAGTGCTATTCCAGGCTACTCCCTGGCGGTCGGGTGCGAGGCGCAATGAAGGGCAAAATGACAGGGGCGGCGGCGCTGACGGGCTTCGTCATTTTGGCGGCCGTCGGGGCGCATGCGCAGGGTTTTTACAATTACGCCGTTCCCGGCGGACTTGATGAGTTCCGCCGGCGCGCCATTCGGACCGAACTTCGGCAGCTATAGCCGTTTCTATATGAGTCCCGGTGGCGGACTCTATTCCGGCTCCGTCAATACGTTTTCCATGGATCTTGGAAGCGGTGTGTCCATGGACCTCGTCACCAGCGCTCCTGCAACCGGATTTTCCGGGCTTTCGGGCAGCACTCTCGTCCCGGGTTTTCCAGGGGCCCTAAACGACGAACTATGCAAATGGATTGCATCTCAATCCGGCCATGAGCATGCCGTGGACGACGTCCGGTCGGTTGTCGGTATCTCTTGGACGCGGACTGTCCTGGGACTTCATCGGCGGCGTATCAAGACTACCCGGTAACGGATTTTACTTCGGACCGGGAGGCAGGTTCGATGATCAGACGTTCACAACCGTTGGTACCGGATTTTCGTTCAATTTCCGTCGCGGCGGAACGCTAAGTCTGAGCGGCAGCGTGTCCAGCGCCTCCGGTTCTCGCTTCCCATAATCCGTCCTTTTGCCTGCTGTCCGTGGCGCCCAGCACATCGCTCCGTTCAGGACTTTGCCTGCGCGCATTCATGCCGATCATGAAGCAGCCGTCCGAGCCCGGTGTGGGAGCGTAAGACGCTGAAGTCAGCGCGCCTTGGCGTCGAGGGCGTCGCCGGCTTGCGCGATGCCGTTCAGATACATCTCCCAGACGGCGAGATTTCTCCGGCAGGCCTCGACGACCGCGTCCTCCATCATGTGCTCGCGGGCGAAGCGGGCGATCGCCTGCCAGCCCATGTCGGAGTGCTCGATGTCGGCTTGCTCATGGAGCTCGAAGAAATCGAGCTTCTCGTTCGAGAGCTTGAACAGCTCGCCCCAGCGCACGCGTTCGAGACCGAACCAGCCCTTCTCGCGCAGGACGCCCTCGCCATAGCCCGGCACGTTGGCGCGCTCGGCGCAGGTGTTGGCGACGATGCCTTCCAGCCAGTGGCGGTTGCTCATCAGCCCGTCCCACGCGGCCCAGGCGATGGCGGTCGACTGGATCGGCTGTGCCGCGCGGATGTCGTCGAGGCTCATGCCGATATACGTGCCGAGCTCTTCCAGGATCTGCCAATGCGCCTTGCCGTGGCCGTGCTCGTGATCGGCGATCACTTCCTGCGTGCAGGCTTCGATGATCCTGAGCCGCGTGTCCCAGTCGGGGCAGTTCGTCGCCACGCGCAGCTTCAGCACGGAGTTGCGCTGCCGCGTGTTCAGCCGGTGCTGATAGACGAACATCCGCGCGCGGCCCTTGGTCATCGGCTCCTTGAAGAAGCGCGTGCGGCGGCAGAAATCATCCACCACCGCGTCGAGGTGGGGGATGACGGAGTCGGATTGTGTCGACATGGCGGTCCTTGAACGTCGGGTAGCGTGAGCCCTGACGATTTCAAGCAACGCCAAGCGATGTCAAGTTGGCGCTGGAAACCCGCTCAGTTGAGGGCGCGTTTTCCTGCGCCGCCGCTGCGGGCGTGCGCGTGGCGCACACCGCGCTGGCGATGCAGCGCATCGACGCAGGATCAGCTTGTGCGCCCCGCGGCGCAGCAACTGGCGTCCGGCGGCGATCTTGAAAATGAAGCGGCGGAGGATTTCCTCCTCATCCTCGTCGTCCTCGCCGAGCTCGTCCTGGAGCGCATCCGCGATGCCGGTGGCATAGGCGTGCTCGAGCGCCGCACCGAGATCGACGGCGTCCTCGCCGGCAAGGTTCGCGAATTCTTCGTCGCTCAGCGCGCGGCGCTGCCCGGATTTTTCGAGCGTCTCGATCTTGATCACGTCGCCGTTCGAAGCGGCGAGCGTCAGCACGACCTCTTTGGTCTCAATCTGCTTCTTCTCCGGCGACGGTGCGACGTTCAGACTGCGATAGGTCTTCCTGGCGCGCTTCTTGGCCTTGGCCATTGCGTCTCTCCCTGCTCATTGCTGCGCGTCCCGCGTATCGGCGCGTCATGCGACAGCGCAGCCCCTTCATCATTGTTCGAGAGGGTGAGCGCGAGGCTGGACTTGGGCCTGGGGCCTCGCGCTCACGATCATGCGCTACGCAGAAGCCCGTTCGCGGCCCTTGCGCGCAACGGCGACCGCACCGATCCGCCGTCTGCGACGACGACGCGCCCCGGCCGCAGCAATGAGCGGGGCCAGGTTCCGTTCGTCATCGCCCTCGTCTTCATCCTCGTCCTCGGCCTCGTCGTCTTCATGGCCTCTGCGGGCAAGAGCCGCGCCCATGAGAAGACGGCGACGACGACGCTTACGCGCGACTGCCGCTATCAGCGGCGCCAGAGAACGCTCCTCTTCGTCCTCATCTTCGTCTTCGTCCTCGATACCGTTGTCACGGGCCCGGCGGGCAAGCGCGACACCCATCAGCAGACGGCGACGCTTGCGACGGCGCAAAGCTGCCGCAAGGAGGAGACGGCCAAGATGGTGTTCGTCGTCATCATCTTCGTCCTCGTCCTCGATGTCGTCGCCTTCACGAGCTTTGCGGGCGAGAGCCAAGCCCATCAGCAGACGGCGGCGGCGACGGCGGCGTATCGCTGCCGCGAGCAGAAGGCGGCCAAGTTGCCGCTCATCGTCGTCATCGTCTTCGTCCTCGTCCTCGATGTCGATGTCGTCGTCTTCGCGGCCTCTGCGCGTAAGCGCAGCCAACCCGATCATGCGACGGCGTCGACGGCGGCGGCGCAGAGCTGCCGCGAGCGCGAGCTTTCCTCCACCCATTTCTTCCAGACCATCAATGTCCTCATACGCGTCTTGGGGCATTGTCCTTCCCTTTCATGGTTGGGATGTTGGGCACATGGCGAACTTGTCCCGCCGCTCCCCGCACGGATTGCCCCCGCATTGAATCGCGTGTTCCCCCACAGGACTTCGTAGTAGGGCCATGCGCTCTTTGATCTCGCAATTGGACCAAAGTCCCACGCGGTGGACGCGATAGTTTCGGTCGCGCTATGCGCATGTGTGGCGAAGGAACAGCGAAGGTGTCGTTCGAGTTCGCGTGGCGGGTGAAAGGCGATAGGACGGCGAGCGCAAACGTGCGGTGCGGCTCAGCGAGGGGAGAGCGCAACGCTCGAGCGCGATCCGATTTCATGGAATCGGATGCGCGCTCTTCGATTCTTGATTTGTCGCGTTTTCTTACGCCGAACCGGCTCGGGCGGCTTTGCCGCCCATTTTTGAATGGCGCGCAAAGCGCACCGGGCGGCTTTGCCGCCCTCGATTGATCGAGGCGCGCGAAGCGCGCCGGGGCACTTCGGCGGAAAACGCTCTGAAAAGCGACAACGGAAGACGGCTATCGCCCTCTCCCGTTGCTCACCTGCCCCACTGATCGACAACGGCACTGAAGTTGCCGGTCTGATACTTCGGCGGAGGGCGGATTTCGATACGTAGATGTACGGCCGTACGCCCGCGACGAGCCTGCGTGCGGCTCTGTACCACGCCCGGTCGCCTGGAAAGGCCCCTTCCACCAGCCCCAGGCTTTCCCTAGGATTCCCGCGTAGGTGCGTTGCTTCCGCACCTGCGCCGGTACCGGGGGACAATCAGCATGAGCGATATGCCGGGCGCATGGGCGCTCCTCTTTGTCGCGCGCGCGGTTCGCGGTGGGCTGTCCGTTCGCGGAGAAACGCGATGGCCGGGCGGTGACGATCACGTTGCTCGGAAAGGGTGGATCGGGCGTGCGCTCTGCCGTTTGGGCATTCACGCGTGGAGCTTCGCCACCCCGCGCTACTTCGTCTGCACGAGATGCGGCAAATCGAAGGGGATGTAGCGCTGGCGCCGGATTCGAATTACCAGATCTGGCGCGTTTAGCCGATGCGCCTGCGGCTCTTGAGCGTCCTGATTGGGAGTGGGAGCGGCCGTTCGGGACGGCATGTCCGCCGGGTGAGCGTCGCCGTACGTCCACTCGACATGAAGCTGGCCGGTGAGACTGGACTGGACCATGACCCGAGATTCATAGCCCGATTTCGGCGCTCGTTCCGCAGCCTCGATAGCGGCGTGCACGGCGGCGCGATCGTTCGCGTAGGGCCCAAAATGCCGCCCTTCGAACCTGATTTTCCAGACGCCCTCGTGTTCCAGGACGATGTATTGCGAACGCAACATGTGCAAAGGACCCCCGCTAGGCTGCCCCCGCCACACCCAGACGCAAAGATTGAGCCCGCCGGCGACACAGCGCAAGCACCAATAGGGGTCCGAAAGATATTGCGGGTGTAGCGCGCGAGCCACGTCGCCGCGTTTGGCCAGGCGGGGATTTCTTAATGGCGCTGGTGCCGGCTGCAGGATTCGAACCCGCGACCCCATGATTACAAATCATGTGCTCTACCAACTGAGCTAAGCCGGCGCGGCTTCATCTGAGATACGACGATACGCAAGCGGGGGCAATTGGGCGCGCGAAGCATCCCCCCACCCGGATCGCCTCCGCTATCGCGCCTGGCGCGCTTTGCGCGCCATCTGTTGATTTGCCCGCGTGCGGGGCACGCGGGAGGCGCTTCGACCTCCCCCCAGGAGGAGGTGGATTTACGATTTGTGCTTGCCCAACAACGAAGAAGCCTTCCTCCGGGGAGGAAGGCTTCGAGGTCACGAGCGAGGCGCTTACTCCGCGGCTTGAGCTGCGGCCTGTTGCGGCGCTGAGAACGCCGCCTTGTGGGCCGAGCGCATCGGCTTCAGGACGAAGATGGCCATCACCGCCGCCACAACGTCCATAGCAGCGGCAATCCAGAACACGGCGTCCCAGCTGCCCGTGCTGCTCATCAGCAAGACGGCCAGCGGCGCCGCAAAGAGTGTGGCCGTGCCCTTCGCCGTATAGAGCATGCCGGCATTGGTGGCAGCGTATTTGGCGCCGAAGGAATCCGTGCAGGTTGCTGGAAACAGGCTGTAGATCTCGCCCCAGGTGAAGAAGATCAGCCCGAAGAAGATAACGAACAGCACCGGGTTCTCGCCGACAAGCGGAGCAATGAACAGGCACACGGCTCCCGCGGAGAAGACTATGAACATGGTGATCTCGCGGCCGATCTGGTCCGAGACCCAGCCGAAGAACGGACGGGCTACGCCGTTCAGGATGTTGTCGACCGTGTTGGCGACGATGAGGGTGCTTCCAATCCCGAAGACGATGACGTTCGCCACGCCCCAGTCGGCGGCGAGGAGAGCGAACTGGGCGGTTACCATCATCCCGCCTGCCGCAACCATCGTGAACATGGCATAGAGCACCCAGAACAGGGGGGCCTTCAGGACTTCAGCGGGAGCGAAATCGCGCGTGGTCTGAACGACCTTCTTCTTGGCGCTCTGCGGCACCTGACCCGGCACGGGGGCTTTGAGGAACGGCGAAAGGAGAAGGATGATCGCGCCCTGGCCGAGACCGAACCAGAGAAACGCCGACTGATACCCATAGGTCCCGATCGTGTAGATGATGGGGATGGTCGTGATCGCGGCACCGGCGCCGAACCCCGCGGCCGTCAACCCCGCAGCCAGACCTCTGCGATCGGCAAACCATTTGAGCGCGTTGCCGACGCACGTGCCGTAAACACAGCCGGCTCCGATGCCCGCAACGATGGCGCCCAAATAGAGCAGCGGGAGCGTGGTCGCGACCGAATTGATCACCCAGGCAATCGCCACAAGGACCGCGCCGAACTGGACGACGATGCGGGGACCAAGCTTATCCACGAACCAGCCTTCGACGGGAACCAGCCAGGTTTCGGTAAAGATGAAAATGAAGAACGCCCACTGGATCGCGGCGCGACTCCAGCCGTGGGCTTCGGTCATGGGACCGACAAAGAAGCTCCAGCCATATTGGAGGTTGGCGATCATCACCATGCAGATGATGCCGATACTGAGCTGAACCCAACGATTGACGGGCGGCGCGCTTTGAGCCGCAGCTTGATTGACCGACATGTTTCCTCCCCAGGTCCGGGCGTTTGTCACACTCTGCCACAACTCGCCCGGGTCTAGCCAAAACTTAGTGCGAGCGCGCGGGTGTTGTGGCGGGCAGCATCTACTCGAAATCACCTGCCGCGCGCGAGAGCGCCGACGATTTATTTGCTCATTTCCGCGCGACCATGAGCAAGCGTATTTTCGTGGAGGCCTGACTGCTCTCGTACGACGAGAGGCGTCGGTTCTGAATTCTTTGCCTCGGCCGATTGCACCCCATTAAC
>CAVPTF010000009.1:0-160923 GCA_963708555.1 uncultured Alphaproteobacteria bacterium
TGTCAACCCGACCAGAGCGCGCGAGGGATCCTCCGGGCGGGAGCTGCTCGGCTGCGATCCGTACACGGACGTCTTTCGCCACCTCGATCTTGCGCTCGGGCATCTTGTAGCCCGGCCGCATCACGGCGAGCTCGAACTTGCCCTTGGGCACGCGGATCTGAGCCGCGCCCGCCTCGTCGGTCTCGGCGCGATAGACGCCGAGCCGCACCTGCGCGCCGGCGATCGGCTCTTTGGTCTCCTTGTTCACGACCTTCACCGACACGGAATGCTCCGGCTGGGCAACCGTCATGAAGCTGAAGCGCGAAGTCGCGTGGCCATGCGGCAGCTTCAGCTCCGACGGCGCGAAGCTCGCGGTCCACGAATGCAGCGCGCATTTGCGCGGCGCCTTGAGCGCGATCGTCGTGAACACAAGCGCGGTGGTGCCCGGCGCGGGCGTGTCGCCGAGCGCGCCCGATCCCATCAGCGCGCCATCCTCATCGCGGATTTCGATGATCTTGCCGGCGAGCGCACAGGCCGACGTGCACTTCGCGCCGGCCTTGATCTCGAACGCCGCGCCGCGCACGATAGGAGAAGCGCACATCCCACACCGCAAGGCTGGTCGCGTGCGGCACGCTCGTGAGCGAAAAGGGCAGGGCCCCTTCGGCTTCCGGCTTCCGCGCTGGTTTCTTCGCGCAGCGCCAGCCGCATGCTCAGCCGATGACCACCCTCCTGGGCGCGCGCAGCGAGAGCGCGATGCTCCCGTCCTCCGCCGCCTCGGGCAACGCACCGGAGTCCGAGCACGCGCTCGCCGGCGCGCAAACGCGTAGCGCGCACCCGCCGCCGCGACACCCTTCGGCCATGTCGGCGCAACCGCAATCGAGAATGCGCTTGCCGCCGAGCACCGTCGCGCTCGGAAAAAGCCGCTGTCGCCCGTGCGCACGTTTCGGTAGTTGTCGACGAAATCGAAGTTGCCTTCCCGCAGCTCGAGCACCGCGACGTCGGCGGGCGCGCCGACCTTCAGCGTGCCGCGGTCCTTGAACGCGTCGAACATGCGCGCCGCGTTGCTCGTGCCGCGACGCGATCACCTGGTCGAGCGGCATGCCGAGCATGCAGGAACTTCGAGAGGCAGTTCGGGAAATCGATCACGCCGGCTCGTCCGGCCGTCCGGCGTCCAGTCGGTCGAGATCGTGTCGGGCACAGAAGCCCTGCTTCATGGCGCGCTCGGCGACGTCCCACCAGAGGTGGCCGTTGCGGCCGTTGCCGACGTCGAACCAGATACCGCGCTTGCGCGCCGCCAGCACTTCGGGCAGCACGCGGCCGCTGTCGTCGAGGATGCCGTTCGGCTCCGGTGCGTACATGTGCGTGACGATGTCGCCGCGCTTCAGCAGCTCGAGGATCTTCGGCATCGGCGAGACGGTCTGGCCGATGTGGATCATTACCGGCAGCCCGCCGGCGACTTCCTGCGCGCGCTTCAGCGCCTCGAGATCGCCGCGCGCCGCGACGTTGTACGACAGCCGCGCTTTGACGCCGACGATCGACGTCGCGGTGACGCGCGATCGCCGCGCGCGCGGCGGCGACGTCGGCGCGGTTGAGGTCCATCAGCTCGCCGTCGGGCAGGATGCCGGCTCTTCGCGAGGTTGATGAGGACGCGGCCGCATTCTCGCTCCGCTTTGTGATCGCCACGATCTCGTCGATGTCGGTCGGCGCCGAGCGATCCGGCGTCGATGTACGACGTGACCCCGTCGGCGAGGCAGATGCCTGCATTCCCTTGTGAGCGCGTGTGAGTGTGGACGTCGACCAGCCCCGGCACGACGATCTTGCCGCGGGCGTCGATCGTCTCGGTGGCTTCGGCCGGGATGTTGGCTTCGATCGCGGCGATGCGACCGCCGACGATCGCCACGTCGCGGATCCCGTCCAGGTTCAGCGACGGATCGATGACTCGCCCGCCCTTGATGAGCAGATCGTAGCTGGCCGTCGCTGGCTGTAGTGTGGTCTCGTGCAGTCCTTGAGAGCGCTGCACACTCAGAGGAAAGCGCCCCCTCAAGGGGCCATGATGGGGCGGTGTCATGTTCGGTAGCTTCACGCGTATGCTGTCCAACGATCTCGCGATCGACTTGGGGACGGCAAATACCCTCGTTTACGTGACGGGCCGGGGTATCGTGCTCAACGAGCCCTCCATCCTGGCGATGGTCGAGAAGGGCGGCATCAAGCAGGTGCTGGCCGCCGGCACCGACGCCAAGGAGATGCTCGGCCGCGCGCCCAAGCATATCGAGACCGTCCGCCCGATGCGGGACGGCGTCATCGCCGACTTCGAAGCCGCCGGCGAAATGATCAAATATTTCATCCGCAAGGCGCACAAGCGCCGCTCCTTCGCGAACCCCGTCGTGATGATCTGCGTGCCCGCGGGCGCCACCCCGGTCGAGCGCCGCGCGATCGAGGAATTGGCGATGGCCGCCGGGGCGAGGCGCGTGCATCTGGTCGAGGAACCCATAGCGGCCGCCATCGGCGCCGGCCTCGCGGTCGATGAGCCGGCCGGCTCGATGATCGTCGATATCGGCGGCGGCACGACCGAAGTCGCCGTGCCGTCGCTCGGCGGCATCGTCTATTCGCGCTCGGTGCGCGTCGGCGGCGACAAGATGGACGAGTGCATCGTCGCTTACGTGCGCCGGCACCACAATCTCTACATCGGCGAGACCACCGCCGAACGGGTCAAGAAGACCATCGGCACCGCCGGGGCTCCCGTCGAGGGCAACGGCGCGGCCATGGAGATCTCTCGGGCCGCGATCTCTTGAACGGCGTGCCCAAGCGGATTTCCATCTCCGAGCGCCAGATCGCCGAGGCGCTCGCGGAGCCGGTGAAGACCATCGTCAACGCCGTGAAGCTCGCGCTCGAGCAGACGCCGCCCGAGCTCGCCGCGGACATCGCCGACAAGGGTATCATGCTGACCGGCGGCGGCGCGCTGCTCGGCAAGCTCGACGAAGTCTTGCGCGATGCAACCGGACTGGCGGTCTCGATCGCCGAGGACGCGCTCGGCTGCGTCGCGCGCGGCACCGGACGCATCCTCGAAAGCCGGACGACCAAGAAGAAGCGTCCCCGGTCGCTTCAGGATTAAGCGTCGGCCAGTTTCTTCTCGACCTTCGCCCAGCGCCGATGTCGCGGGGAAGATCAGCGACTTGATCACCACGGGCACGGCGCCCGAGGAATCGAGGATCGCGCCGATGTCGATATAGTCGAACTCTTTCAGCTCGAGACCGTCGATCGAGATCACCGGGTAGTCGAGCTTCAGCTCCTCGCGGCAGTGGATGCCGATCAGCCCGCCGACATCGCCATCGCCCACCAGGATGATCGGGTGGCCTTGCGCCAGCACCTTCTCCAGTCCGGCGATCACGCCGCGGCAGAACGCATCGAGCCGCGCGAACGTCGCCGAGCCGCGCCACGGCGCGAACACCGCCACCGGCCGCTCGCCGTCGCCGAGATCGAGACGCCGCGAGCACCGCCTTGATCGCGGCCGCGACCGTCTCGGCATCGATCTCGTCGTCGTCCAGGCTCATGTCGGGCGCGATCACGGGCACGTTGCGCACCGGGATCACGTCCATCGGCCAGACATAGATCGTGCTGCCGCTCACCTGCGTCGTGTATTGCGACGCGCCGATCACGGTGGCGCGGATGCCTTCGGCCGGCTTGACCAGCTTCTTGCCCCAGTTCTGGATGCGCGCGCGGATTTCGCCCGCGAGCATCGGCCCGAGATCGCCGAAGCTCGTCTTCTCGCGGCCATAGACATATTCGGACACGCCGCCCGAGATCGTCACTTCGGAAATCTCGTGCGCATGCGTGCAGCGCATCGAGCCGCAACAGCGATGACGAGCCCACCTTCGGCGAGCCGCCCTTCATCGCCTCGAACAGGCGATCCGTCATGCGAGCGGCGAGCGCGCGCGCATCGTCGGGCTTCAGCACCGCGCCAAGCTCGAGCTTGAGGCCGAGCTCCGCGCCGAATTGCCGTCCCGCTTCCTCGACGCGCGTGACGCGGCCTTGCTCGTCGGTCACGACGAGACGCGCGCCGACATCGACCGCGGTCAGGTCGATCACCTTGCCGTCGGCGCAGACCGCGATCTTCGACGTGCCGCCGCCGATGTCGACATTCATCACCGGCGTTGCATCGCGGATGGCGCGCGAGACCGCGCCCGAGCCATAGGCCGCCATCACGGTTTCCAGATTGTCGCCCGCGCTCACCGCGACCAGCTTACCGGTCTGGCTTGCGAACAGCTCACCGATCGCGCGCGCGTTGCTGCGCCTCACGGCGACGCCCGTCAGGATCAGCGCTCCGGTGTCGATCTCCTCGGGCTGCACCTTCGCGTCTTGATATTGCTTGCGGATGAACGCGCCGAGCGCGTCGGCGTCGATGGTTTCGTCCGCCGAGTACGGCGTCAGCAGGATGTCGGATTCGTAGAACGTTCGCGCACCGTGACGACGTAGCGGCTGTCCAGCCGCTCCAGCACGATCCGCGAGAACACCAGATGCGAGGTCGAAGAGCCGATATCCACGCCGACCGACAGGATGCAGATCTCGTCTTCACCCTCGAGCGTGCGTCCCTTGCTGGAGAAGAAAATCCGGCCGCCTTCCGCTTCATCCATACTGAGTGCGCCTCATGTCTCCGTTTCTATGGCTGCCGCTGAAGCGAAATCCGTGTCTGATGGAATCCAACCGCCACAACCAATGCTTTCCTCCCTCGTTTACGGGGGAGGTGCCACCTTCGCGCGGGGCGCTACGGTGGACGAGCCGCCGCCTTGTCCGCCGTAGCTCGAAGAGCGAAGGCGGAAGGCGGCGGAGGGACTGCGGGTCAAGAACTCGGATACCGTTCAGATTGGCTGGCGCACTAATGGACCATGAGCGGATCTGGCGTCAACTCGGGCTCAGGCTGGACTTCCATTTTTCGAAGAAGGCGCGCTGCTCGTTAAGGATGGCAATCGCTTCCTGCGGCGTTTTGGGCTTCATGACCACGTCGTTTTCCGCGGCCCATTTGACCACCACCGGATCGACAAGCGCCTTCGCGAGCGCGGCCGAAAGCACGTTCACGGCTTCGGCCGGCGTGCCCGGCGGCGCTGCAACCAGACGTTCCACGCGGATCAGATCGAGCTCGGGCTTGCCGAGCGACGTCGCGTCCGGAATCCCCGGAACGCTCGACTTCGTCTCGAAGCTCGCGAGCGGCCGGAGCTGGCCGCCGCGGCGGAAGCGGAACGTCGTCGGCAACGCGGCGACGACCGCATCGGAGTTGCCGCGCACCGCGGCCACCACATAATCCGCCGATCCGCGATAGCCGGTGATCAGCTGGGTCCTCAAACCCATCAGCTGCGAGCCCGACGACCGCCGCCATGTACGCCGTGCCTTCCGGCCCCGTGACGGACAGTTTCACCGGGCGCTGCGCGGAGAGCCGCTTCAGATCGTCGAATGTCTTCAGCGGCGAGTTCTGCACCGACGCTGATGAAATACTTCTCGCCTTCGCCCATCGCGCCGATCCAGGTGAACCGGTTGAGGTCGAAGGCGGTGGTGCCCTGCTGCGCCTGCAGGATGAACATGCCCGGAATGTTCAGGATGGTCATCGTGTAGCCGTCGGGTCTTGCCCTGTAGGCCTGCGCGACGCCGCGGCTGCCCGCGCCCGAGGCGACGTTCAGCGGCACGATGCTCGCCTTGCGCGGCAGATATTTCTCCATCACCGGCGTGACCACGCGCACATAGATGTCGAAGCCGCCGCCCGGCGCGTAGGGAATCACGAACTGGATATTCTTGTTCGGGAAATCGGAGGGCGCCGCGCTTGCGATCCGCGGCGCGACGAGCACGGGCGCCGCCAAGCCTGCCGAGATCATCAAGTCACGCCGCGTGATGTTCGCCATGGGCCTCTCCCGTTACCGACCAGAGCTGCCAGACTATCCAAGCCGCTCTCAAACCCAGCCGGTAACACGACACGTTTACCGTGGGACTTACCCTCAAGTTTCCTCCCCCGTTTACGGGGGAGGTGCCCGCCTACGCGCTTCGCGCTAACGGCGGGCATGCCGCCGACTCGTCCGCCGAAGCACGCAGTGCGAAGCGGAAGGCGGCGGAGGGGGCTACGCCGCCATTTCACAGCGCCCGGCGTTCCAAGGCCAAAACCAATTAGGCGCGGACCAGCAGAGTGAAATACATTCCGCGACTGGAAATACGGATGCGCTATGAACGACGCAATCGCTTATTACTCGGACAGTTTGGCAGTTCGCACATATGATCTGTTTAACAGCGGTAGCGCGCTGGCCGGAGACGTTGACTTCTACGTCGATGCTGCGCGGCGCTTCGGGACTTCTGTTCTTGAATTGGGTGTTGGCGCGGGCCGCATAGCAATCCCCTTGGCCAATGCCGGGTGTAGGGTTACGGGGCTCGATGCATCCCAAGCAATGCTGACGTAGCCGCGGTAAGATCGCAAACTTGCCCAGTGCGATCGCTCATCGCATACGTCTGGTCCTGGGGATATGAGAGCGTTTGATCTTGGCGAACAGTACCAGCTTGTTCTCATCCCGGCACGCGCGTTCCAGCATGTTCTCGAACCCGCGATGCAGCGCAGTACGTTAGGCGCGTCACGTCGCCATCTGACGAAGGGCGGGCATCTCGTCGTTGACCTGTTCGATCCCCGGCTCGACTGCTGCTTGCCGGAGGCGGCAGCACCGGATCGACGTAGCGAAATCGTGGACCCGGATTTAAGCGACATATCCGTCGCACGACACTCGCTCACACGAATGATCCGCTCCGGCAGGTCTTCAGCGAGCGCTTCTTGTTCGAGGTCGTCGATCGCGCCGGCCGAGTTGTGACGAAGGAAGAGACCTCATGGTCGCTCCGTTGGACCTACCGCCAGGAAATGGCCTATCTCCTCGAGACTGTGCGGCTTCGAGCCGGTAGGACAATTCTCCGATTTTCACGGTGCACCGCCCGCATATGGCCGGAGCAGCTTTGGATCGCACGGGCGATGTGATCGCCGCGAATGAGTACGCTTTCCGGTGAATGATCTGTTCCCGGTTACGCCGCCTTCTTCACTTTGCGTTTCGGGCGCCGAGCGTTTCGCCTTCTGCCATTTGGTGAGCTTCGCGCGCGCGCCGTTGAGCTTCGGGTCCATCGCGCCCTCGAGTCCCGGCACCTTGGCGGTCAGCTCGATCACATAACCGTTCGGATCGCGGAAATAGATCGAGCGGATGAAGTGATGATCGGACACGCCCGCGCGTCTCGATGCCGGCCTTCTTGCCCTTCGCGAGCATCTTCTCGAGCGTTGCGGGCTCGACCTCGAGCGCGATGTGCAGGTCGAAATCCTTCTGCTTCTTGAAGGTGAACTTCATGTCGGGCGCTTCGAAGAAGGCGAGATACGACCCGTCATCCATCTCGTAGAACGTGTGCAGCGTGTCGGTCCTGCGCCCGGTCTTGGTCTCGCGGATCTCCAGCGTGTGCGCGAGCGGGAGACCGAGGAAGTCCTCGTAGAACTTCCTCGTCTCCTCGGAATCGCGGCAGCGATAGGCGTTGTGGTGAAGCCCTTTGATCGCCATCGCCTCTCTCCTAGAACATTGCGAACGGCGCGTCCTTCATCGGATCCGACGAGCTTCGCGTAGAACGGCTCGTGCACCTTACCCCAATTGGGCAGCGTGCTGCATGTTCGCCAGCCAGCGGCACGACATTCGGCCACGGCTTGTAATCGCAATGCACGATCTCGCCCGCGGTCAGCAGGCACGCGCCGAAATAGTCGGCGATCGTCACCTCGTCGCCGCACAGGAACTTCTTGTTCGGCCCGATCAGATTCTCGTCCAGGATCTTCAGCCAGTTCTTCGCCTTCTCGCGCGCGAACGTGAGCTGCGCCGGCTTGCGCAACGTCGCCCTCGCGCTTCTGATGCGGGAACACCTGGGAATAGATGAAGCCATAGCCGAGATCGCGATAGAGACCGGTGTTGAACCAGTCCATCATCTCGTTGACCTTGGCGCGCTTCTTCAAATCCTTCGGATAGGCGGGCGAGCCGATCTTGTCGGCGAGATATTTCAGGATCGCGGAGCTTTCGCTCAGCGTGAAGCCGTCGTCGTCGAGCACCGGCACCTGCCGCGACGGATTGACCGCGCCGTATTCCGGTTTCATGTGCGCGCCGGTGAACAGATCGATGTGTTCGACCTTCAAGTCCGTGCCGCTTTCGGCTGCGAGCAGCATGACCGGGCGGCACGTCGTCGAGATCGGATCGCCGTAGAGCTTCATGAGGGTTCCCTCGGGTGAGTGTTTAGGTTGGGCGGATCATGGCACAGCCGCGCGGATTTCGCGCGTGGCCGGATGGAGGTCGCTCAGGCTCTGGCTAAGCCTTTCTCAGTACGTCCGGATTTATCAGGTTGACCGGCTTGCCGTCGAGGAAGGCGAGGATGTTCTCCATCGCCGGCTGGTAGAACGCGGCGAGCCCCTCGACCGTCGTGAAGCCGAGATGCGGCGTCAGCACCGTGTTCGGCAGGTCGCGGAACGGATTGTCCGCGGGCAACGGCTCGTTATCGAAGACGTCGAGCGCGGCGACGATGCGTCCCTCCCGGATGGCGGCGAGCAGGGCTGCTTCATCGACGATCGGTCCGCGCGATGTGTTGATGAAGATCGCGCCCTTCTTCATCCGCGCGAAATCCGCCGCGCCGATCAGCCCGCGCGAACGCGGGCCGAGCACGAGATGGATCGTCACCGCGTCGGACTTGGAGAAGAGCTGCTCCTTCGTCACCAGCTCGGCGCCCGCGGCCTTCGCTTTTTCGGCGGTGAGATTCTGGCTCCACGCGATCACGCGCATGCCGAGCGCGTGGCCATAGCGCGCCATGTAGGCGCCGATGCGTCCCAAACCGACGATGCCGAGCGTGCGATGTTCGAGAGTGATGCCGGGCGCGATGCCTTCCTGGAAGCGCCCGGCGCGCATCGCGGCGTCGCCTTGCGGAACCTTTCGCGCGGCCGCGAGCAGCAGCGCCAGCGACATCTCCGCGGCCGGCGCCGGCGAATGTCCGCCCGCCGTCAGCGTGCAGACGATCCCGCGCTTGGTGGCCGCTTCGAGATCGACATTGGGCGCGCGCGAGCCGGTGCAGCGACAGCATCTTCAGCTTCGGCAGCTTTGCGATCAGCGCCTCCGGAAAGCGCGACCGCTCGCGCGTGAGCAGGATGATGTCGAAATCGCCCAAGCAGGTCCGCCGCGACGTCCTCCTCGCCGGGACGCGAAATGGCGCTGGAAGAACGTGATCTCCGCGCGGCTCTTCAGCGGCGACCAGTCGATCAGATCGCGCGCGGCGTTCTGCCAATCGTCAATGACGGCAACCTTGGTGTTGGCCATGTGGCGCTCGGGCTTTTTTCAGTGGGCGTGCAGTGCTAAACAGATGCCAGCAGCGGCGCGGCCAAGTCAACCAAGCCGGGAAGGGTGCGGAATGCGGTTCTGCGGGATCGTTCTGCGTGACGGCACTGTCCGCGGCGCTGGTCGCCGATGGCGCCCGCGCGCAACAGTTCCAGACGACCGTCGGTTCCGCGACCGCCTTGAAAATGGCGCAGGCCTGCATCGCCTATGCGCGCGCCCACAATGGCGCCGTCAATATCTGGATTTACAACGAGCGCGGCGGAGATGCTGCATTTCCAGCGCATGGATGGCGCGCTGCCGATGGGGCCCTCGTTCAGCTCCGGGCCGCAATATGGCGGCGATCCGTTCAAGAACGGGCCGGGACCGGTGGTCGCGATCCCGGACACGTCGCCGGTCGACGGCGTTCCGGTCGTCGTCAACGGGACGACGGTCGGTTCTGTGCAGGCCGTCGGCATGGGCGAGGAAGGTGACCTTGCCTGCGCCAAGGCCGCGGCCGAGGCGGCCCAGGCCGCCAACTAGCCGCCCAGGCTTGCCTCTTTTCGGGCGACCTGACACAGGTCATTGGACGGCGCGCGATTTGCGCCTAGATTTAGCGGAGCCTTATGAGTAGCGCGGCACACACGATCCCTCACGCGGCGAGCGCGCACTGAGCCCTCGCTCGATATCGAGGCGCTGGAACGCGCCCGCGTTCAGACGCAGCCGTTTCCGTTCCTGATCGTGCCGGGCTTCGTGCGCGCGGCGGCGCATGCCGCCATCCGCCGCGACTTTCCCGAGATCAAGCATCCGGGCAGCTTTCCGCTCACCACCCTGCGTTACGGCCCGGCCTTCCGCCGCTTCTGCGAGGAATTGCAGAGCCCGGAAATCACCGCGATCGTTTCGGCCAAGCTCGGCATGGATCTCTCCTCCGCGCCGACCATGGTGACCGTGCGCGGCCAGAGCCGCGCGGCGGACGGCAAGATCCACACCGACAGCAGGACCAAGCTCGTCACCGCGCTGATCTATATGAACGAGGAGTGGGAGAGCCCGCGCGGCCGCCTTGCGCCTCGTGCGCTCCGAGCACGATCTCGACGACGTCATTGCCGAAGTGCCGCCGGAGCGCGGCACGTTGCTTCTGTTCAAGAACGAGCCCAATGCCTGGCACGGCTTCGAGCCCTTCTCCGGACCGCGCCGCGTGATCCAGCTCAACTGGGTGACGAGCGCCTCGGTCGTGCGGCGCGAGCAGTCGCGCCATCGCATCAGCGCGTTTTTCAAACGCCTGTTCGGCGGCGGATGAGCCGCGATGCCGCTCGACCATCGAAACCTTCAACAACGCGGTCGGCGGCAACGCCTTCTACAAGGCGATCACGCATCCGCTCGCGGCGGCGCGCGCGCGTGACCTGATCGCGAGATTGCGCGCGCACGGGCCGGTCGCGATCTACGATCCGCACAATTTCCTCGCCGCCTTCGACGCGCTCTATCCGCTCGACGGCATCGAGCTCGCGGCACTGTACGTCCAGGACGTCGAGCAGGTCGGCCGCGTCTTCCGCGATCAGCGCGCGCGGCCGGTCACCGAGCTCGCCGCAGAGCCGCGCGACCACGGTGCTCGTCGCGTCCTTCGATGCGGCGCATCGCCGTCGGCGCACATCAAGCCGCTGATGCGCAACGGCGCGTCGCTCTCACCTTCGATCACGCTCCGCCTGCCCGACGACATGCTGTCGGACAGCAAGCGCTATCTCTCCAATCTCAACTTCGCGACCAACTTCGTCTTCTTCCGCGACGCCGACGGCCATCACACGCGCCTCGCCACCGCGAACTATTGGGGCAACTACGGCGGCAAGGGCGGCTATCTCTGGTTCCTCCTGTTCGACGACGAGCGGCAGCGAGCTCGCCGATTGGCAAGAGACGCTGCCCGCCGCGAACGCCGCGATCGTCGTCGACAGCGCGAGGTGCGCACGCGCTTCGCGCTGCCCGACTTCACCGGCCAGCTGTTCGTCCATGTCGTCGGCGCCGCCGGACATGACGTCGTGAAATACGCGCTCGACACCTACGGCGATGCGCCGCACGTGCTCTCCTGCACGCACGATGCGAATTCCTGGCCGGCCGACCGCTATGCCGGCCTGCCGGCGCCGGCCGAAGGCGAGGAGGTCATGCTCTGGGTGCAGAACTCGCATCCGGTGCCGATTCCGACGCGGGCGAGATCGGCCTCAATCTGATGGGCGACGACGAGATCGCCTGGCTCGCAGACGCCGATCGCGGCCGTTCGCCACGCATCCGCCTCAGCGTCGCCGAGCTGCTGCCGCGCGCGCGCTGGCCGCAGCAGATCGAGATCCGCGCCGGCAAGCATTTCGTGCGCCCGCGTTACGAGGTCGTGCGCAGAACGGACGCGCGCCGCATCGCGCATCCCAATGTCGAGCGCGACCGATCTGAAGCCGGACGCGAAGCTGCCGAAGCTCGGCGACGCTGTGGGCAAGGGCTATCATCCTGCCGGCGCCGGTGCTGCCGCCGAGCGCTACCGAGCCTCGTGCTGCCGACGCCGATGTCGACGCGCGCAGGCGCGATCTGCCGGTCAAGCTGCGCCGTCTACGACACGGACGGGCGCAGGCTCGCCGAGCACAGCCTCGGCAATCTGAAGCGCAGCGACTCCGTCGCGCTCGACGCTCGACGACGTGCTCGTGGCAACAGCGCTGCCCGGCGGCTACGGCCACCTGGAGCTGCTCTACGATTTCGACGCCGGCGAGCGAGGCCGACGGCTGGCTGCACGCGCTGTTCCGCTATCGACGATCGCGAGACCGGCCACGCCGCCGAGACGAGCTTCGGCGCGCACGTGTTCAACACGCTCGTCACCTATCGGGACGAGCCGCAATCCTACAAAGGCCCGCCGCCCGGCCTCTCCACGCGGCTGTTCCTGCGGGTCGGCGCCACGCCGCACGACACGCTGTGCCATCTGATCTATCCGGCCTCGCTGCCCTGGCACGCGCAGTCGGACACCGCGCTGATCCTGATGTCGCGCAGCCGGCGCCGAGGTGGCGCGGCGCAACGTCGCGATCGCCTGCGGCGGCTCGCTGCTCTTCCGCGTCGACGAGATGTTCGGCGCCGACGAACGCTCGCGCGCGCCGGCGAGCGACGGCCACGTCGATCGTGCGCGACATGACCTGCCGCCTGTTCGGCTATCATGGCCTCATCGGCGAGCGCCTTCAGCCTGGACCACATGTTTGGCTTCTAAGCGCACCGGCACCTCCTCCCCCTCCCCCAACGTGGGAGGTCGAACCGCGCAGCGCGCAAGCGGAGGCGTTCGGGCGGGATGAGCCACGCCGTCAAGAGCGCGTGCTGGGTCGTGACTGACGGCAAGGCGGGAATGATCAGCCAATGCGTCGGCCTCGCCGAGGCGCTGGGCTTCAGCCCCGAGATCAAGCAGGTGCGTCTCCGCTCGCCGTGGCGCGATCTCACGCCGTATTTCCGTCTCGGCGGGCGGCTGCAGTTCACGTCGGACAGCGATCCGCTCAAGTCGCCCTGGCCCGATCTTCTGATCGCATCGGGACGCCACAGCGTGGCCGCGTCGATCCTCGTGCGCCGCCTGTCGCGCGGAAAAACGCGCACGGTGCAGATCCAGAACCCCGCGATCAGCCCGCGCCATTTCGATCTCATCGTCACGCCGCGCCACGACAATCTCACCGGCGACAACGTCGTCGTCACGCGCGGCGCGCTTCACCGCGTCACGCCCGCGATGCTCAAGGAGGGCGCGGAGCAGCTCGCTTGGCGGCTCCAGCATTTGAAGCGGCCCTATATCAGCGTGCTCATCGGCGGCTCGAACAATGTCTACCGCCTGGACGCCGAAACGATGAAGAGTTTCGCGCTCGCCTCCGTGCATCCGCGCGCGCGCTGAACGCGAGCCTGATCATCACACCGTCACGCCGCACCGGCGAAGCGAACCGCGAGATCCTGAAAGACGCGCTCGTCGATGTTCCGCATTATCTGTGGACGGGGCAGGGCGACAATCCCTATTTCGGCTTCTCGCGCTTGCGGATTTCATCGTCGTGACCGCGGATTCGGTGAACATGGTCTCCGAAGCCGCGAGCACGGGGAAACCGGTCTACGTCGCCCAGCTTCCCGGCGGCTCGCCGAAATTCGAGGCCTTCCATCAGCGCCTGATCGACGACGGCGTCACGCGCATCTTCGAGGCTCAAGCTCGAGCCCTATGCGTATCGTCCGCTCGACGACGTCGCCCTCGCCGCGGAAAAAGTGCGCGCACTCCTGCGCCGGTGAATCGATCACAACCTCCGTCGTCAATCTGACACCAAATCGTCGTTCGGATGAAACGCGCGTGGTCGATGATAAGCGGGGGCACGGTTCAACGATAAACCGGAAGCTCTGACCCCATGTTTCCAACCGACCGTCGCACATTTCTTCGCGTTCTGAGCAGCAGCGCGCTCGCGGCTGCACTTCCTGCGAGCATCGATCGTGCGCTCGCGATCCAGGCGAACAATCAGAACGGCTCGATCCAGGACATCGAGCACATCGTCATCCTGATGCAGGAGAACCAATCGTTCGATCATTACTTCGGAACGCTGCGCGGCGTGCGCGGTTTTCGGCGATCCGCATCCGGTCTCGCTCCCATCGGGAAAACCCGTCTGGCATCAGCCGGACGGCAACGGATATCTTCTGCCGTTCCATCCCAACGCCAACAATCTGGGCTCCAAGTTCCTCGAAGGCACGCCGCACAATTGGCCGGATTCGCACGGCGCATGGAACAACGGCAAATACGACGCTTGGGTCGCGAACAAGGGCCGCGCGACCATGTCCTATCTCACGCGCAGGGACATTCCGTTTCACTTCGCGCTCGCCGACGCCTTCACCCTCTGCGACGCCTATTACTGCTCGCTCATGGGCTCAACCGATCCCAACCGCTATCACGTGTGGACGGGTTGGTGCGGCAATGACGGCGCGGGCGGTGGACCGGTCGTCGACAATTCGGAAGCCGGCTACGACTGGCACACCTATCCGGAGCGCCTGGAACAGGCGGGCATCTCCTGGAAGATTTATCAGGACATCGGCGACGGCCTGAACGCCGCGGGCTTCTGGGATGGACGGGCGATCCGTATATCGGCAATTACGGCGACAATTCGCTGCTCTATTTCCATCAGTATCAGAACGCCCAACCCGGCGATCCGCTTTACGAGAAGGCGCGCACCGGAACGAACATCAAAGTCGGCGGCACGTTGTTCGATGTGCTCAAGGCGGATGTTCAGCAGAACCGTCTGCCGCAAGTGTCCTGGATCGCCTCGCCCGAAGCCTTCAGCGAGCACAGCAACTGGCCGCCGAATTACGGCGCCTGGTACATCTCGAACGTGCTCGATGCGCTCACGTCCAATCCCACGCTGTGGAGCAAGACCGCCCTCTTCATCACCTATGACGAGAACGACGGCTTCTTCGATCATCTCGTGCCGCCCACGCCGCCGCGCTCGCTCCTCGACGGCAAGTCGACGGTTTCGACCATCAACGAGATCTATCCCGGGAACGGCGGCTCCTATGCCAGCGGTCCCTATGGCCTCGGCAGCCGCGTGCCGATGATCGTCGTGTCGCCGTGGAGCAAAGGCGGCTGGGTCTGTTCGGAAGTGTTCGATCACACCTCGCTCATCCGCTTCATCGAGCGCCGCTTCGCGTCGAACAATCCGGCGCTGATCGAACCCAACATCACGCCGTGGCGGCGCGTCGTGTGCGGCGATCTGACGTCCGCGTTCGATTTCAAGACACCGAACGCCGCCCGGCCGTCATTGCCGAAGACCGCGGGTTATGCGCCGCCCGACCGTCAGCGGCATCCGGATTTCCTACTCAAGCCGCCGCCGAACCAGAAGATGCCGCAACAAGAGGACGGCTTGCGTCATGCGCGCGCACTTCCCTACGACCTGCAGGCGAACGGCACCGCCAATTTCGGCGGCGACAGTTTCGAGATCGCGTTCGCCAACGCAGGGAACGCCGGCGCCTGCTTCCACGTGCGCTCCGGCACGCAAGGCCCGTGGACCTTCACCGTGGAGGCCGGCAAATCGTTGTCCTATCTCTGGGACATCGGCGCGAACCCCGGCCGCTACGATCTCTCCGTCTTCGGTCCCAACGGATTCCGCGCATCTTCCGCGGCGGTCTTTCCGCTTCGAAAGCGAATGTCGCCGCCGAATGCCATTATGACGGCGACGACCTGGCGCTCGAGCTCGTGCTCACCAATCAAGGCACCGATCTCGCCGCGTGGCCATCGCCAACGCCTATGACGGCAACACGCTCGAACGCTCGCTTTTGCCCGGACAGAGCACCACGACCGTGTGGGATTTGGAATCGAGCTTCGGCTGGTACGATCTCTCGATCACCGAAACCTCCGATCCGAGCTTCGCGCGCCGCCTCGCGGGTCACGTCGAAACCGGGAAGGAAAGCGTCAGCGACCCCGCCTTCAGCAGCTGAGGCCGACCGCTCGCTCGCACCTCAACCCTCCTCCCCTGATGGGTGGCCGAACCGCCGCAGCGCCAAAAGCGCGAGGCGGTTCGGGCGCGGGGCGGAACCCACCGCATCGTGCCGCGTTCACCACCCATGCTCGACCACACCGGGTTTGTCGTGTCCGATCTGGCCAAGGCGCGCCGCTTCTATGATGCGATCGCCAAAGCCCTTGGCCTTGGCACGATCGACAACGGCCCCCACGCGTTTCTGCTTGGCCGCAGCGCGCAAGAGCCGATCCCCTATCTCTGGATCGGCACGCTGAGACCGTCTTATTGGGCCGAAGGCTCGCGGCCCGGACTGAATCAGATGCATGTCGCATTCGTTGCGCCGAGCAAGGCCGTCGTCGATGAATTCTACCGCGCGGCTCTCGCCGCCGGCGGACGCGACAACGGCAAGCCTGGCCCTCGTCGGGGCGGGGACGACTACTACGGCGCCTTCGTGCTCGATCCCGACGGCAACAACATCGAAGCCTGTTTCCGCAGTCCCGCCGCGCGCTAACGCGCTCCTTCAGAAATCCGGCCTCGCCGCCGTCGGCGTGCCGTAATCGAAGATGTTCGCCGAATTGTTCTCGGCGCAGATGTACTCCGCGAAGGTCCGGTTCACACGCTCGTACTGCCTGAGCATCTTGAACGGCTGGTTGAACGTGTCCGGGTCGTCGATCGAGAGCAGGACTTCGATCTTGGCGCCGTTCTCGATCAGCCGCCAGCGTTCCGTCACGTGAAGCTTCTCGCTGTGCGGCGTGCGGTAGTTGTCGAGGAACGTCTTGTCGTTGAGGCCGATCGTATCGATGACGAGCGTATCGCCCTCGTAGTGGCCGACCGAATCTCCGTACCAGGACGATTTCGGATTGGCGGCATGCGGCGCATTCAGCCGGATGTGACGCGTTTCGGCGTTCCCGTCGACGACCATCGTGACCTTTGAAGGCGTCCTGCACGATGGTCAAACCACCGGGCGCGAGCAGCACCAGGGGCCCGGAACGCCCGCGGCCATGCAGGAGGACCGCGCCGTGAAGGCGAACTTGCCGGCGAGCACCTCGTCGTTGTCCTTCTTCATCACGTCCTTCGCCCATTGCTTCAGATTCGGATTGCTGACGTCCGAGATGCGGTGGGTCGGCTGTTCGTTCGGCGTCCCATTGGGGACGTAGCGATGGTTGGGGTCCTGGCCGACCGGCGCCGGCCAGCCCGGAACAGGAGCAAACGCGCCGGTGCCGATGCCGACCCAGGCGGTATCGGCGGTGGGCGTAAAGTCGGGCGGCGCGCTCGCCGCCATCGCGTGTTCAACAGCCGCGACGTCAGCAGCATCAGCGAGAGCATCCGGTGTCCTGTACGATTTGCCCATCGTTTCTCCTCGGCCGAGCGGCGCGCGAATATTTCTAGCCCAAGATGTTCGCGCGCTTTCGCTGCGATCTTCAACACCTTTCCTCGGCCGCTCCCGCTTGGCCGGCGGTTCGTTCTAGGGCGCGGGATACTCGTCCGCCGACATCGCCACCGACGCCCCCATGACGACCATGCAGAGGAGCTGAACCAGGAAAAAGGCGAAGCGGATGGCGGCGACGCGATCGGTCTGCTCAAAAGAGATGTGCGTGGTGGTTTGGCAGACGCGCGCCCCGAGCATTATGAGGGCCAGCCCGTCCATCAGCGGACCCGTTGCGTGTGTGGCTGTCGCGCAGAGCACGATCGCCGCGTAGACGGGCAGATTCTCGACGCAGTTCATGTGAGCCCTCATGGCTCGGCGGTACCATCCGCTTCCTTGGGTGTCATCGGCGCGCCACTCGCCGAATCCCGATCCTCAGGAAGAGAATGTTCGACAAGCGATAGACGCCCACCGTTCCGGATAGAACCATCAGGGTCCATCCGGCAAAGCCGAGCAACACCCACTGTGGTATTGTCATGGTGGCGCCTTCCCGAACGTCCCAGGGATAGGTACGCCGGCAGGCGTTTGTGGGCTATGACCGGCGCTCCGGCACGCATGACCGAAACGCCGAACCTTTGAGATCCTCGCATGGATGCGTTGTCCGACGTGCTGAGAAGTCGCGAATTTGACGGGCGGCGTTTTTCTGCACGCCGAGTTCTTTGCGCCTTGGTGCGTGGCGGGCCGCGTTTCGGCGGAGCATTGCGCGCCCGCAATCGGGCCCGCGTCCCACCTCATCGTCTATCACTACGTTGTCGAGGGCGGCTTTCGCTTGCGGATCGACGGGGATGCCGGTGAAGGCGTCGTGGTTGGTCCCGGTGAGATCGTGCTGATGCCGCACAATGACGTGCACCTGATGGGCACCGACCTCGACGCTTCCGCCGGTCCTGGGGCCCGAGATCATCCAGCCGCCGAAGAACGGCGGCTTGTTCACCATCCACCACGGCGGCAACGGCGAACGAACGCGGATGGTGTGCGGGTTCCTCGGCTGCGCCAAGGGCGAACGCAATCCGGTCATCGCGAGCCTGCCGCGCCTGCTCAAGCTCAACGTCGAGGAAGGCGCCGCCGCGGAGTGGATACGCTCGACCTTCCACTATGCCGCGGAAGAGGTGGCTGCCGGGCGTCCAGGCTCGGAGACGGTTCTCGCGAAGCTCTCCGAATTGTTGTTCGTCGAGACGGTGCGTCGTCACGCAGAGACCTTACCCGAAGGACAGACGGGATGGCTGGCGGGCTTGCGCGATCCCTACGTGGCGCGGGCGTTGGCGCTCTTGCACCGCAATGCCGCGCGCGATTGGACGGTCGAAGACCTTGGCCGCGAGATCGGCTTGTCGCGCTCGGCGTTGGCCGACCGCTTCACACGTTTGATCGGCGTGCCCCCGATGCACTATCTGGCCGATTGGCGGATGCAGGTGGCGACCGAAAAGCTCCGCACCACGAATGGGTCGCTCGCCCAGGTGGCCCAGCTCGTCGGCTACAGTTCGGAAGCCGCGTTTTCGAGAGCGTTCAAGAAAGCGTTCGGCGTCGCGCCCGCCACATGGCGCCGCGCTCAGACCTAGCAGCGGCACAGACGGTGTCTCCGTCATGTCCTCCGGAGCCCGGATCATAGCCTGGCTCGGCGTCTCGGCGACAAAGCTCGATCTCATCCGGCGACGGACCGTCGCCACCAATGTCGTAGATCGAACGCAGGAGACGAACATGAACGCCATGGTGATATTTCCCGACACAGACCGATACGCGCGCGTGATCAAGGCGTCCAAAGCCGTGCACTGGGACGGTGGAGACCGATGTGATCAAGGGGCGGGTCTTCGATCTTTCCAAGAAATATCTCCCCGACGGGCTCACTCTTGTATCGGAAATGTCGACGCTCTCCGACGCCGAGCGGCGTCTCGTGAGCCAGATCCAGGGCCGCACCTACGCGAACATTTTCGGCCTGGTCGAGCGGTTCATTACGACGAAGCTGCTCGAAGTCGGCCGCGAGCATACGCTTGGCGATCAGAACGCGCTCGAAGCCTTGGTGCGGTTCAGCGACGAAGAGATCAAGCACCAGAAATTGTTCCGCCGCATCGAGGCGATGATGAGCACGGCAATGCCGGCTGGTTACCGCTTCGATGTCGATCCAGACATGGTCGCGCGCGCCGTCCTCAGCAAGAGCACATGGGCCGTGCTGATGCTGACGCTCCACATCGAGCTGTTCGTCCAGAACCACTATCGCCAGAGCATCGACCCCGATGGTGACCTATCGGAGCTGTTCAAGGATGTGTTTCTCTACCACTGGAAGGACGAGTCCCAGCACGTCGTGCTCGACGAGCTGGAGCTGAAGCGCCACGACGCGACGCTCACGCTCGAGCAGCGCAACGCTGCTGTCGACGACTTCATCGCTCTTGTCGCGGCTGTGGACGGCGTCCTTCAGATGCAGGCCAAAGCCGACGTTGCGTACTTCGTCGCAATCTGCGGCCGCGACGTTCAATCCGACGAGAGCGACCGCCTGAACGCGCAATTCCTCAAGGCCTATCGCTGGCAATACATCTTCTCCGGAGCGACCCATCCCCGGTTAAAGACAATTCTGAAGGTCATGATCACCGAACCCCAATTGCACCGTATCGGTGCCGCGCTCGCCACGCTCAACTAGGTGCAAGACTGCGTTGCTCCGCAGCAAGGCTCGATCGGCGGATCGAGCCTTGCTGCTTCAGAAGCACTCCGCCGAACTATTCCGGCAGCGCGAACACGTACATGACGTTGCCTTCGTTGGCCGAGTCCGCCTCGGGCGTGAGGTTCAGCGGAGCCCCGATCGCGGCCGGTCCGCCGCCTGCGGCAATCGCAATGTATTGGCGGCCGTTGACGGAATAGGTGATCGTGCCGCCGGCGGCGCGCGCATGAAGCCGCGTCTGCCACACGACCTGCCCGTTGTCGGCGTCGAACGCCCTCAGATAGCGATCCATCGAGCCGTTGAAGAGAAGCCCGCTGCCGGTCGCCAGCAGCGGCGAGTAGTTCGACACGCGCGTCTCCCAGCTCCAGACCGTGCGGCCCGTTTCCACCGAGATGGCATCGATGCGCCCGACCTTGTCCTTGCCCTCGGGGAAGCGGGCCATGTTCATCGTGTTGTAGAGAAACTGCGGCGCGGCCTCGCGATCGGTGCGCGGCTTGGAATCGATGCAGGCATTGCTGAGCGGCATGAACATGACGTTCATCTTCGGATTGTAGGCGCCCATCGGCCAATCGCGGCCGCCGCTATAGGTCGGGCAGATCCGATAGGTCTTGTTGACGTCCGAAAGCACTATCGCCTCGTTCACGCTGACAAGCCCTTTGCCGTCGATGCGGGAGACGATGTTCTGCTCGACGGTCTGCTTGGCCCAGAGGAATTCGCCCGTGGCGGCATCGAAGCTCCAGGCGATGCCGGTCTTGCAGGGCACGCCGGTCAGGGTCTTGCGCGGTCCGCGTGCGGCATCCGGATTGGTCGACAGCATGCCCGTCGCGTTCGCATCGGGATTGACCGGCGTGTTGATGACCATCATCTCGAACGTGCATTCCTGGTCCCAATTGTCGCGCGGCAAGGTCTGGTGCCGCCAGACGACTTCGCCGGTCTTGGGTTTGACGGCCCAGCGCGTGTTGGTGCCCGCCAGCGTCCCGCCGATCGTTCCGCGCTGCACTTCCGAGGCGGGACCGGCGCCGCTCGATCCGTAGAAGATGAGATCGAGCTCGGGATCGTAGGTGAGCTGTCCCCACACGCCGGTCATCCAGCGCTTCTCGAACGGCGCGCCGGCCCAGGTTTCGTCGCCCGGCTGGCCGGGACGCGGAATCATCTCGTTGCGCCACAGCTCCTCGCCGTTTCTCGCGTCGTGGCCCGTGACATAGCAGCCATGTCCCGCGACCTGGCAGGTGCTGCCCGCAATCACCATGCCGTTGGTGACGATCGGACCGCTGGAGTTCTGCACGAACAGATCGCCGCCGCGGTCGCTCTGCCACACGCGCTTGCCGGTGCGCGCATCCAGCGCGACGACGAAATTGTTCCAGGTGGCGAAGATGACATAGTCGCCATAGAGGGAGATGCTGCGCTTGCGCTGTCCCCATATGGACGGAAACGATGCCCTGGGCGGCAGCGGGTGGCGATATTCCCAGATGATTTCGCCGGTCGCGGCATCGATCGCCTGGATCACATCGCTCGGATTGCCGAGATACATGACGCCGTCGTGGACGATGGGCGTGATCTCGTTCGTTCCAGGCTCCATCGCGCGCGCCCAGACGAGTTGCAGGCCTCTTGACGTTGGTCTTGTTGATCTGCTCGAGCGGGCTATAGCCCCAGCCCTGATAGTTGCCGCGAAACAACAGCCAATCTTCCGGCTTCGGCGCGCGCAGCATGTCGTCGGTGACGGGTGTGAAATTCTGCACCGTCTTTTGCGGCGGCATTGGAGCGGCCGGCGGGCGGGCGCGGGGCGGTGCTTGTGCGGGTGCGGGCGTCTGCGCGGGCTCAGGCGTTTGCGCGGGCGCCGCAGCCGTCAGGCAAATCGCCAGCGCCGATGCCAGACAGGTCCTCAACACCGACACCTTGTTCGGATATGTCATCGCACTGTCCCCCTCGACGCTGAGCCGCAGCGGCCAGCGATTTCGACAACGACGTCGCCACAGGTTCTCGAAAGCAAGGAAACGCAGTTAGGACTTCTGCGCGGGACAATGGCACTCTATTTTTTTGGTTGTCTCGCTTGAGCCCGTAGCCGATGGCACGATTGATCGCTGGACGATAAGATAACGCTACGCGAGCGGATGCGGAGGGGACTTCATCGTGCCCGGACGCCGGCTGATGGACTGCCTGGCGCGGAGCTGACGGATGGCGCCACCCGTGATCCATTTGTATGGACCGCCGCTCGCTCCGCCGGTCGAACTCAGCCGGTGGATGCTCGAGCGGCTCGGCATACCCTATGAATTCAGCCCCGCGGCGGCGGGGCTCAGTGCGCTGCGTTCGTGGAAGTGCAACGTGCCGATCGAATTGCCGCTGTTGAAGGTCGATGGCGTGCCGTCGGGCGGTGTGCGCCAAGCCTATGCGCTTATCACCGGCCCTGTTGCCGCGGCCTATGGCAAGTCCCCGCCCAATTTCGACCCAGCCTTTGCCGAGACGCTGTTCGCCGATCTGTTCGGCGCCGGCGTGCGAACTTTCTACTGGCACATGCTGCCGTGCCCGAAGGTGCTGAAGCCCATGGCCACCGCGTCGGTTCCAATGTGGCACCGCCTGGTGATCCGATATGCCTATCCGCTATGGCGCTGGCTGATGCGGAGAGGCTTGAAACTCGACAACTACGATCAGGCGCAAGCCGCTTCCAGCATCGCGAAATGCTTCGCATTGGTCGAGAGACGGATGGGCGGACGGGCGTTCATGGGCGGAGATGCGCCGTCCGACGAGGACGTGTTGTTCGCCGCCCTCAGCAGTTCCGTTCTTCTGCCACCGGGACACCCGGTCAAGCTTCCCCCGTTGGATACGATGCCCGCCGAACTAAGACAGATGGTCGCGCGCTTGCGTGATACGGTGGCCGGACGCCTCGCGATACGAACCTATGCGGTCGCCCGCCATGAGCGGCTGGCTGAAAGAATGCGTCTCTCTCCTATGACGTGACGATCAAAATCGAGAGTTCTATCGGGCAGGTTCACGAGGGCCGTCATTGGCGAGAACCGTTCCTGGCCTTCACGTCAAGCGAAAGGACGTATCGTGGCAACGAACACGGCACTCACGAAGGTCATGCGCGAGCTCGCCGCGCTCGAGCACCCGAAGATGCGGGCGGCCAATGAGCAACGGGGGGACGATCACGGCGTCAACCTCACCGAGCTTCGCACTCTGGCCAAGCGACTTAAGGTCCAGCACGATCTCGCTCTGCAGCTCTGGACGACCGGCGATACGGCCGCTCGCCTTCTCGCGACTCTGGTGTGCAAGCCGAAGTCCCTTTCTGCAGCCGAACTTGACGCGATGATCCGTGATATTCGCTCTCCGAAACTTCTCGATTGGTTCATCGTGAATATGGTGAAGCCGGGCCGCCACGCCGAGGAGCTTCGTTTGCGCTGGAAGGACGGCGATGATCTCGTCGGCCGTGCAGGTTGGAGCCTGACCACTGAACGAGTTGTCAAGCGTCCTGACGGCCTCGACCTCGATGCGCTGCTCGACCAGATCGAGAAGGAACTGAAGCATGCCCCGGCCCAGAAACAGTGGGCCATGAATTATTGCCTCGCCGAAATCGGTATTCATCATCCGAAGCATCGCACGCGAGCCATCAGGATCGGCGAGCGGCTTGAGGTTCTCAAGGACTATCCCGCATCGCCCGGCTGCACGCCACCCTACGCGCCTACTTTGGATCGCAGAGATGGTTCGCCGGCGTGAAGGACACAAAAATTCGGACCGCAGCTGACCACGGAGTTGCTCTCGTTGTTGCTGTCGTTTCGTGCCCTCTATAGTGTGAATACACGCGGAGCTTCTCGGGGCGGCGCATGAAGGTGGGTCCGTCTGGTCCATTCTGCACCGGATGTCTGCGCAGAAGATTGTGCGCGGCCATACGCGCCGAAAATCCCATTGGGCATGAATCCGCTGTGATTGCTCACCGTGTTTGAGCGTTGGTTGAAGCGGGAGCCGCCTGGTCCGGAACCGCTGGATCTCAAACGCCACAAGCCGCCCGAGTTTTCCGGGAAAACCGTAACCCTGGACGGACGTGACTATCGGATCGGCGGTCGCGTGAGGGAAGGTGACCAGGGTTACGCTCACCGGCTCACCAATCAGCGTTCCGGCTTGTGCCAGCATGTGATCCAAATTCGCCCCGAATACATGAATGCGCCTGAAACCGCGCTTTCGGCGAGCCGCCACAAAGCCGAAACGACCGCGATGTTGCGTGCGCGCATGAGAGCTGGCGGCAATCGTGTAGAGGTTCCTCCCATTACGGTCCGACAGGCTCATGGCGGCAGCTTCGAATTGCACGAAACGTCGTGGGGTATGATGGGCCATGATGCGGAGCCGCCCGCGGTCGAAGCGATCAACGGAGCTGTCGGACTGATGCGACGCGGCGATCATGGTGCCGCGATCAGCGGTCTCGAGGGCGTTCTCGTAACGTATCCGAACCATACGGCAGCGCTCGCCACTTTAGCGGGTTGTTACGCTGCACTGGGCGATCCGGTGAAGGCGCTGGCGAAGTGCGATCGCGCCGTTGAGATCGAGCCCAATGTGGCTCTCTACCGCGCGCAGCAGATCATCAACGCCGTCGACTGTCCGCGCCGCTATCAGGCGAGCACGCTGTTTGACGATTTCCAGCACCGCTATCCGCTGCTGCGGGACTATGACTATTACGGCATACACGCGTATTTGCGGGCCGGCGAGGCGCCGAAAGCGAACGAGACTTTGCAGCGTGCGTCGGCGCTGCAGCCCGAGGAAATCGGCAACCTCCGGCCTGCGGTCGAAGCTGCGGTAAGAGCCCATCAGGGCTTCGCGGATCTGGACCAAAAGGTCCGGCAGGGTGGTGCAGAAATGCGCGCCAGTGAGGAAACGCTGTCCGTCCTGAAACGTCTCTATACGGATTGCGCGGTCGATCCCTTCATTCAGGCGAACCTCGGGCTCGCCCTGGCACGGGTTGGTGAGCATCAGCAGGCCGCAGGACTGCTGGTTTCGGCCGCCGGTGGAATTCCGGAGGGGCTGGCGCCGCATTGCTGGGCCAATGCCGCTTATTCGCTGATTGCGTCAGCCGATTGGAAGCGTGCGATGCTCCTTCTGGACATGTCCATGTCGGCTTTGACCGCGGCCGCCAAAGGACCGATTTCCGCCCTGCGATGCGCCCGGTATCGCAACCTGGATCCACAGAACGGGGGTTATTGAATCGATCGAACCGAATGCTGCTGATGTGATGGAGCGCGCCCTGGCGCAATGTCCCGATGCATCTCTTGTCACTCCGGCGATTCGTGACCTGCTCGCGCTGCTACGCCAGTTTCAGTCTCAGGTCGGCAGTGCGAAGCATTGAGATTGTAAGATAAACGGTCGATTTCTCTGCAGCTCGAGACCTTCGCCTTTCTTGTCCGCACCTTTAAGCTGTGCGGAACGGGGCCAAAACGCGCATGCTCATCCACACCGTCTTCGATCTTTCCGGCTGGCTCACCGCGGCGTTGCTCGGGATTCTTGTCGGACGGCTGAAGCTGCTTGCCGCCCACCGCAAGCCGCACGCCGTTCACCGATCCCGGCTATTTCATCGCGCTCGGTCTCGGCGCGCTCTCGGGCGCGATCTTCGTCGGCAGCCTCAACCTCAATCTCGCGGGCACCTTCGCGCTCGGCCACAGCATCGCGGGCGGCATCATCGGCGGCATCGTCGGCGGTCGAGCTCTACAAATGGACGAACGGCATTCGCGGCTCGACGGGCAGGGGCTTCGTCGCGCCGCTCGCCGCCGGCATCGCGGTCGGGCGCCTCGGCTGTTTCTTCGCGGGGCTCCCCGATTACACCTACGGCATTCCGACCGCGCTTCCGTGGGGCGTCGATTTCGGCGACGGCATCCCGCGCCACCCGGTGCAGCTTTACGAATTCGGCGGCGATGCTCGTCTTTCTCGTGGTATATCTCGGCGCGGTCGCGCGCGGGTCAGCGATGTTCTTGCGCGACGGGTTCTATCTCTTCGTCTTGTTCTACGGCGTTCAGCGTTTCTTCTGGGAGTTCTTGAAGCCGTACCCTGCGGTTCTGGGTCCGTTCAATGTCTTCCATCTTCTGTGCCTGGCGATGATCGCCTACAGCCTCATCATGATCGGTCGAAACCGTGAACTTCATCCGGCCCGCTAAAGACTACAGCTTCTACGGCCAGACCACGTCGCTCTGCGAAACCTGTCTGCAAGCTCGTGCCGGCGAAGATCCTGATCGAAGGCGACAACGTCTTTTACCTGAAGCGCTGCCCCGAGCACGGCGCGCAGAAGACGCTGGTCGCGACCGACGCGGCCTATTTCAAGAGCTGCAAGGATTATCTCAAGCCCGGCGACATGCCGCTCAAGTTCCAGAGCCGCACGCATTACGGCTGTCCCTACGATTGCGGCCTGTGCCCCGACCACGAGCAGCATTCCTGTCTCGCGCTGATCGAGGTGAACGAGGAGTGCAATCTCACCTGCCCGGTGTGCTTCGCCGAGTCCTCGCCCGCGCGCTCCAAGAACCGCAGCCTGGCCGAGATCGACGCGATGCTGGAGACGCTGGTCGAGAGCGAGGGCCTGCCCGATCTCGTGCAGATCAGCGGCGGCGAGCCCACGATCCATCCGCAGATCCTCGACATCCTGAAGCTCGCGAAGTCGAAGCCGATCCGCCACATCATGCTGAACACGAACGGCGTGCGGATCGCGCGCGACAAGGATTTCGTGGCGCGGCTCGCCGAGCTGAAACCCGGCTTCGAGGTCTATCTGCAATTCGATTCGCGCGAGCGCGCGGCGCTGGAGAATCTCCGCGGCGCCGATCTGAGGCGCGTGCGCGAGGATGCGCTCGCCAATCTCGAGCGGGAAGGGATCTCCACCACGCTCGTCTGCGTCGTGAAGAAGGGCGTCAACGATCACGAGATCGGCGGCATCGTCCGCCACGCGCTCGATTATTCCTGCGTGCGCGGCGTGACCTTCCAGCCGGTCCAGGACGCCGGCCGCAATCTCGATTTCGACAAGAACCGCGACCGCGTGCTGCTCACCGACATCCGCCGCGAGATCGGAACCTCGGGCATCTTCGATACGGCCGACGTCATCCCGCTCCCGTGCAATCCCGATGCGATCGCCATCGGCTACGGCTTGCGCGACGGAAAGAACGTCATGCCGATCACGCGGCTGATCCCGAAGGACGAGCTGCTCTCATCGGTGCCGAACACGATCTCGTTCGAGCGCTACCCGGAGCTGAAGAACCGGCTGTTCGATCTCTTGTCGCTCGCGTCGAGCGGCGAGCGCACCAAGAGCGTGCTCGGCGATCTCCTGTGCTGCCTGCCGCAGGTCGAGGTGCCGTCCGATCTCGGCTACGACAAGATCTTCCGCGTCGTGATCGTGCAGTTCCTCGACCGCTTCAATTTCTGCATCGCCTCGGTCAAGCGCTCCTGCATCCACTTCGTCACGCCCGAGAAGAAGATCATCCCCTTCGACACCTACAATCTCTTCTACCGCAACGGCCTCGCCGCAAAGCTGCGCGAACAAGCCGAACATCGCGCGATGCCGACCTATTCCAATACCCACCTCCCCCAACGCGGGGAGGTCGAACCGCTGTAGCGCGCCAGCGCGAAGCGGTTCGGGTGGGGGGCCTACGACGTCTGCACTGATGTGATCTGTGTCCGCCTTTTTTCTTGTTTGACCGATGACTCGCACTCATGTCGCAAGCTGATCCCCAGGCATCGCCCCCACGCTGGACGTTCATCAGCCTCGCGCTGTTCGTCCTCGGCCTGCTGATCTTCGTCCCCGCCGGTCTCTGCGTCGTCGCCATCGCGGTCGAGGAAGGCCTCGGCGACCCGGAATTCTTCCTGATCGCGCTCGTGACCGGCGGAATTCCGATGGCCGGAGGCGCAGGCGCTGATCTACGCCGGCCTGAAGATGCGCCATCGCGACGGCGCCAATCCGCAATCCGCGCCTTCAGGCCAAGGAACGCCGCACTGGACCGCAGCCAGCATCGCGCTCTTCGTCCTCGGTCTCTTGATCTTGGTCCCCTCCGGCCTGTGCACGGCGCTCGTCGGCGGATCGATCTTCGTCGAGGGACTGGCGAGCGCCGATCTCTCGGGCATTTTCGTCGTCCTGATCTATGGCGGCATACCGGCGGCGATGGGTGCAGCGCTCCTCTATGCCGCGCTCAAACTCCGCCGCCGCGATTGACCCATGTCGCAACCCGATCCGCAGACGCAGACATCACGACCCCGCTGGACGTTCATCAGCGTCGCGCTGTTCATCCTGGGCCTGCTGATCCTGGTGCCGTCCGGACTTTGCACCGTCGTATTCGGCGGGATGATACTCATCGAGCCCGACGGCTCGCCGGGCGAGCTCCTTTCCATCGGTCTCATGGTCCTGATGTTCGGCGTCGTGCCGATGGCGGTCGGAGCGCTGCTGGTGTGGGCGGGACTGAAGGCGCGGCCGCGAGATTGAGCGATGTCTGACCACCATCCACCGCAACAAAACAAGCCGAGCTGGCCCGGCGCCAGCCTCGCGCTCTTCATCCTCGGTCTCTGTATCCTCGTGCCGTCCGGACTTTGTACGGCGATCGCGATTGTGATCTATCCGCTCGGCATACGTGGTCTTCCTGATGCTCGGAGGCATACCGATGGCGATGGGCGGCGCCCTCATCTGGGGCGCGCTCCGAGCACGCCGCGGCTGATGTCCGACCCCGTTCCACCGCAGCAGAGCAAGCCGCCGCAGAGCCGCGGTGAACGTCGCGCTGCTCGATCATCGGGGTGCTGGTCTTTGCCCCCGGGCTGTCTACTGCACCGGTCGGTGCGCCGTGGATCGATGTTCGCCAGCAGCGACCTCGATAGAGAGCTCGAGCATCCTTCTGGCTTCTGGTGTTCGGCGTTCGCCGGTGTAGGGCTCGCCGTGTTTGGCGCCTGGCTCATCTACGCCGCGCTGCCACGCCGCCGCAGCTGAGCGCTGATTCGTAGTCCTATTGATATCGTAAGAGGCCTATTATAGGCTTACAAGATCCTGCACATTCCGGGAGGAGGACCCCATCGAGAATCGAGCAGCAGTCCCCAACGTGCAGAACGCGTGCGCTTGCTTTCCTCCCGCATCCGGGGGAGAGCCTGCCCCGGATTTGGCCGACGGCGATCCGGCGAGACCCCTCGGGAGCAAAAATTCGCAAATTTCGACGAGCAGACTTTTGAAAACAGGAATCTTTCAGCTTGATCAGCCGCTTGGCCGCATTGAACGTGGCCTGACGACCGCCACGCGCCGGCAGCGGCATCGGGCGCGGGAGTAAAAAATTTCGACGAGCAGAGTGCTGCAAACATCAGAAACGGAGTTCTATCAATGACTTGTGCGCGGGCTCGGTCCTGCCGCCGCGACGGGGCCCCACGCCTTTGACACCCATCGACATCGCCGTCCTCGTCGCCATCGGCGTCCTTGCGGGCTTCTCCAACGCGGTCGTCGGCGGCGGCACGCTGTTCACGTTCCCCGCGATCCTCGCGGTCGGCCTGTCGCCGGTCATCGCCAACGCGACGACGACGGTCGCGCTCTGGCCCGGCACGGTCACCTCGGCGCGCGCCCAGCTCGGCGAGCTCAAGCGCTCGAGCCACGCGCTTTACCCGCGCATGATCGGCGCGACGCTGGGCGGTCTGATCGGCGCGCTGCTGCTGCTCGCCTCGGGCGACACGCTGTTCTTCCAGCTCGTGCCCTGGCTGCTCGCGATCGCGACCGCGCTGTTCACCTTCGCGCGTCAGATCGTCAAGCGCGTCGCGCGCATCGGCGAGTTCACCCACGGCAACACCACCGCGCTCGTCGCGATGGAGTTCGTCTGCGCGATCTATGGCGGCTATTTCGGCGCGGCGATCGGCATTCTGCTGCTCGCCTCGATGGCGCTTGCCGGCGAACACGACATGCGGAGCGCGAACGCGCAGCGCAACTATCTCGTCTGCTTCATCAACGGCATCGCGACGCTGATCTTCGTCGTCATGGGCGTGGTCGATTGGACGGTCGCGCTGATCGTGATGGCGGGCGCGGTCGCCGGCGGCTATATCGGCGGCAAGTTCGCGCGCCGGCTCCCCGGCCAATTCCTGCGCCATCTGGTGACGGCCGCGGGCGTGATCTTCTCCATCGTGTATTTTGTCCGGGCCTATGGTTGAAATCGCACCATGTACGAGCTGCTCAAAGGCGCGCGCATCATCGACCTGACGACGACCTATCTCGGGCCCTATGCCACGCAGTGGCTTGGCGACATGGGCGCGGACGTCATCAAGGTCGAAGCGCTCACCGGCGATGTGGGACGTTCGCCGCTGCCGTCGCGCTCGCCCGACATGGGCGCGGGCTTCATCAACTCGAACCGCAACAAGCGCTCGATCGCCATCGACCTGAAGCACCCGCGCGGTCTCGAAATCGTGTTGAGGCTCGTCAAGAACGCGGACGCGCTGGTCCACAACATGCGCCCCAAGGCGGCGCAGAAGCTCGGACTCGGTTACGACGACCTGAAGACGCTCAATCCCGCGACTCGTCTACTGCTTCTCCCCGGGCTTCGGTCAGGACGGTCCGTACGCTGACGAGCCGGCCTATGACGACATCATCCAGGCGATGTGCGGGCTCGCGAGCCTCAACGCCGATGCGTCCGGTGCGCCGCGCTTCCTGCCGTCGATCGTCGCCGACAAGGTCGTCGGCCTGCATCTCGCGTTCGCGATCGCAACGGGGCTGGCCCACCGGTTCAAGACCGGCGAAGGCGCGATGATCGAAGTGCCGATGTTCGAGAGCATGGTCGCGTTCCTGCTCGTCGAACATCTGGCGGGCCGGAGCTTCTCGCCGCCGCTTGGGCGAGCCGGGATACGAACGGCTGCTCGCGCCCAACCGCCGGCCTTATCGGACGCGCGACGGCTATGTCGCGATCATGCCGTACACCACCCTGCAGTGGACCCGGTTTCTGGAGTGCATCGGCCGCGACGATCTTCTGGCGCAGGACTGGATCAAGGATCCGGTCAAGCGGAGCGCCAACGTGAACGCGCTCTACGGCGTGATCGCCGACGCCGCGCCACAGAAGACGACCGCCGAGTGGCTCGCCCTGATGGACGAGCGCGACATCCCGTGCGGCCGCGTCAACGATCTCGGCGATCTGTTCGCCGAACCGCACCTCTCAGCCGTCGGCCTGTTCGAGGCCACCACCCATCCGACCGAGGGCGAGATGCGCACCGTTCGCTCGCCCTTCCAGGTGGCCGGCGTTGCGCAGCACCCCGACCGGCCGGCGCCTTCGCTCGGCAGCGGGGGCGAAGTGATTCTCCAGGAGGCAGGCTTCTCGCCAGCCGAAATGGAAGGGCTCTTTAGCCACGGAATTGTGAGGCGGCCTTAAGGGTGCGAATTTTGCTCGGCTGATGCTCTTTTGCGACAGCCAAAAGGTTCCAAAATGGCCCGGAATTGCCTTTGGCCAAGGGCGGCCGAAATGAAATTTCTCAATGGAGTCCAGAGGATTATTGGAACTCGCCTGATCGGCATTACTATCAGGCGGCCCGCATGCCCGTCTCAGAAGCTTCATTTTCTTGACAGGGTCTAGCTGGTACACTCTATACGAGGGTCAAGCTCAGTGCGTAGGGAGTGCAGAGGGGCAATGTTACGTAGCCGACTGCTGACGGCGACGGTATCGGCGCTGGGGATGGCGCTTTTCGCGCCGGCAGCGTTCGCCGCATCCACAAATATCGGGCCGGTGTCGGGTGCGATGGCGCTCATGATGGCGCCTGAGGCGAATGTACTTCTCGACACCAAGGGCAAATTCTCCCCGCTTTCGAGCTTCCTCGTTCCGTCCGCCGGTTACGATGCGGCGGCCTCCCGTCCCAACGGCCTTGCCGTCGATCTCTCCCAGGGCATCAAGCTCGAGTTGGCCAATGGCCGCAACTGGGAAGGCTATGGCGACCTGTTTCCTTCAGCCTTTGGGCTGAATTCCGACTATCTGTCGGGGACCACGGCCTATGCCGGTGTGACCTTCGAGCTCACCGACAGTCTGGACCTGAGCTTTGGCCGCTCGCAGCTCGGCTTTGACGCGCTGAGCCCGGATCAGGCGAGCCCCTTCTCGCGCGATCTTGCCCAAAGATTGGGCGACGATTTGCGCGCCACCGGAACGACCAGCGCAAGCATCAGCTGGAATTTCGCCGATTGGGGTGCTCTTGGCCTCACCGCGTCGCAATCGAGCGGCAACGCTGCGCTGCTGGGCGTGATCTCGGGTCCGATCGGTGCGGCGGGCACGGCCGAACTCGCTGTCGCTGGGCATCTCGGCGCGCGTCGGATTCGGCGAAGGCTGGGTGACCACGATCGCTTATAGCGGCGGCGTCACTCAGCTCGATCTCAGCCGCAACGGCCTGATCGCCAATCCGGAGACCGTGCGTTCGCGCGGCTTTGGACTGTCGCTGGCCAAGCAGGGGCTGTTCGGCGAGGACGCGTTGGGCATCTCGGTGTCGCGTCCGCTGCAGGTTTACACCGGTGCGCTCGGCGCTGCGCTTGCGGGCAATCAAGCGCGCGAGTCCGATGTCGAGCTCGGTTACGTGACGACGTTCCTCGACGGCACTCTGGCGCTGCAGGCCAATGCCGCCTACCAGCACAACGCCGCCGGCTATGAAGGCGAGAACGCCGTCACCGGCGTCGCCCGCGCCAAGCTGAAGTTCTAACGTCAATCGGTCGCTGGCGGCACCGGTTCGCACCGGGCCTTTTGGCTTGCCCGATTGGTGCTCAGTCCCTAAATCATCAAGCCGCGCGCGATGGCGCATAGCCGCCATCCGGCGAATAATCGCAAAGCAAAACGAGAAAGACGATGGCCGCCTATCAGTATGTGTTCGTGATGAAAGGTCTGGGCAAGACCTATAGCGGCGGCCGCCAGGTCCTGCGCGATATTTGGCTGTCGTTTCTGCCGGGCGTGAAGATCGGCGTGATCGGCCTGAACGGCGCGGGCAAGTCGACGCTGCTGCGCGTGATGGCGGGAATGGAAAAGGATTTCGTCGGCGAGGCGTGGGCCGCCGAAGGCGTTCGCGTCGGCTTCCTGCCGCAGGAGCCGGAGCTCGACCCGCAGCTCAACGTGCTCGGCAATGTCATGGAGGGCGTCGCGGAGAAGAAGGCGCTGCTCGACCGCTACAACGAGATCGCCTCCAATTATTCGGATGAAACCGCCGACGAGATGGCGGCGCTCCAGGACAAGATCGACTCGCAGAATCTCTGGGATCTCGAGTCGCAGATCGAGATGGCGATGGACGCGCTGCGCTGCCCGGATGGCGACGCGGACGTGAACAATCTCTCGGGCGGCGAGAAGCGCCGCGTCGCGCTCTGCAAGCTTCTGCTCGAAGCGCCCGATCTGCTCCTGCTGGATGAGCCCACCAACCATCTCGACGCGGAATCGGTGGCGTGGCTCGAGCGCCATTTGCGCGAATACACCGGCACCGTCGTGCTGGTCACGCATGACCGCTACTTCCTCGACAACGTCACCGGCTGGATCCTCGAGCTCGATCGCGGCCATGGCATTCCGCACGAAGGCAACTACTCGACGTGGCTCGACGTGCAGCAGAAGCGTCTCGCGAGCGAGACCAGTCAGGAAGAAGCGCGCGTCCGTGCGCTCGCACGCGAAGGCGAGTGGATCAAATCGTCGCCGCGCGCCCGCCAGGCGAAGTCGAAAGCCCGCATCCAGGCCTACGAAGAATTGCTGTTGAAATCGCAGGACGCGCGCACAGGAACGGCGCAGATCATCATTCCCGCGGGCCCGCGCCTTGGAAACATCGTCGTCGAAGCCAACGATGTCGCGAAGGCCTACGGCGACCAGCTGTTGTTCGACGACATGAATTTCCGCCTGCCGCCCGGCGGGATCGTCGGCGTGATCGGTCCGAACGGCGCCGGCAAGACCACCATGTTCCGCATCCTCACCGGGCAGGAGAAGCCCGATTCAGGCACGCTTCGCGTGGGCGAGTCCGTCGTCATGGGCTATGTCGACCAGTCGCGCGATTCGCTCAAATCCAACGCCACCGTCTGGGAGGAAATCTCCGGCGGCCTCGACATGCTCGAGCTCGGAAAGCGGACGCTGCCCTCGCGCGCCTATGTCAGCGCGTTCAATTTCAAAGGCGGCGATCAGCAGAAGAAGGTGGGGATGCTCTCCGGCGGCGAGCGCAACCGCGTGCATCTCGCCAAGATGCTGAAGTCGGGCGCCAATCTCCTGCTGCTGGACGAACCCACCAACGATCTCGACGTCGAGACCTTGCGCGCGCTCGAGAACGCGCTCGAGGATTTTGCCGGTTGCGCCATGATCATCAGCCACGATCGCTGGTTCCTCGACCGCATCGCGACCCACATCATGGCCTTCGAAGGCGATTCGCATGTCGAATGGTTCGAGGGCAACTACCAGGACTACGAAGCGGATCGGAAGCGCAGGCTTGGGATCGATGCGGACACGCCTCACCGCATCAAATACAAGCGCTTCGCGCGCGCCTGATAGGAGAGGTCAGCTCTTCGTTGTGCCGGTTGAGCGGGCGACGTTGCGCAGAAGCTGCGTCTGGCGCTGAAGATCGGTCGTCAAGTCCGGAAGACGGCCGCCGTGCTGCTGCAGGAAGCCGGTGAAATCCGAGCGCTGGGAGAGCGCGAGCCACACGCCTTCGACCTGGATGTCGGTCACGATCGACCGGCCGTCGGAGGTCTTGCGCACGCGGAATGCGGCTTTCAGCGGCTGCGAATTGGGCGCGCCGGGATTCACCACGTCGGTGTTCACGACCACATCGTCGGCCGCGCGCTGCACCGAGCCCGTCACCTTCAGCGTCTGCCCCTTGTACTTGCTCAGGCGCGATTTCATAAACCGCGACTGCATATTCGCTGAACGCGTTGATGAACGCTTCGATGTCCTCTTTCGAGGCGCTGTTCGCATACTGACCCAGCGTGAACATGCCGATGCGCCGGGCATCGGTCAGCGACAGCATGAAGTCGCGGAACTGCGCACGGCGCTGTTCATCGCTGAGCGTCGTGCTGTTGAGAACGGCGTAGCCCTTCTCGATGTTCTCCTGGACGAAGGCTTCCGCAGGATTGGCGGCGGGCGCGGCCCTTAGCTCGCTCGTGCTCAGCATCGCAATCGCGGCCACGATGGCGGCGAGAAGGACTGCGTACCAGGAGGTGACCAAAACACGCGGGACAGCCCGCGTTTTCGTGATCGAAGGACGCTTCACCATTGTACTCACCCTCTACGCTACCCCACCCGGATGCACGGTTTCCGTGTCTACATTGTGGCTAAACGCTGAGATGCCGGTACAAGTTCCGGAGAGTATTCTGCTCATCCCTATGTGGGTAGGCAAGTAAACTTCGAGATCTAGAAATCCGGTAGATCCTCGACCGCTGCTGCGCCGTTGTTGATCTCGTTGTTGCGGCTCTGACGGTAAAGACTTCGTACAGACGCATAATAATCGAGCGATGTCTGTTCGATCTCGTCCAGCGTCTCGATGTTCCGCGCGCGCAAATCGATGAGATCGATGCCGTATTTCACATAGGGCACGTACGATTCATCGCCCCACTGCACATAGGTCAGCGGCTGGAAGAACAAGTCGGCCCCATAACCGAGCAGGTCGCGCGGATTGGCCGGCCCGAACAGGGGGATGAAGAGATAGGGGCCTTCTCCGATCCCAAACGTCGCCAAAGTCTGTCCGAAATCCTCACGGTGGCGTGGCAGGCCCCAACGATCCGCGACATCGATCAAGCCGCCAATGCCGACAGTGGTGTTCACCACCGCCCGGACGAAGGTGGTCTTGGCGCGGGCGAATTCGCCTTGCAGCACGTCGTTGGTGAAGATGACGGGGGTATCCAGATTGTTCAGGAAGTTGCGGACCCCGTTCCGGATGGGTTCCGGAAACACCGCGCGATAGACGATCGCGGTCGGTCGCAACACGACCCTGTCGATCGCCAAAGTCGCCCTAAACATCGCCCGATTGAAAGGCTCGAAGGGGTCGTTGATGTCCTGGGGACCCTCGACCGCTCGAGTTGAGGCGCAGCCGGTCAGGAAAACGCCCACCAGAACCGCCGCGACGATTGCTTTTAACGCCTTCATTTCAGTGATTATTTGTCGATTGAGGTTGGCCGGACTTATCCAAGTCTAAGAGAATCGCCCCTTTTCCTGGAAACCATAGCCTAGCACACGAAAAGTTGTCTCGCGCTGCAACAAAAGGAATCCTGCGACCCCCGCTCATTGCATAATGATATAAAGATATGTTTATATACGCCTGGGAGGCGAGGCCGTGATGGACAGACTGGTGAACATGCTCAAGGCCGCAGGCGACAATACGCGGTTGCGCCTGCTGTTGCTGCTGCTGCGGGCGGAGCTGACGGTGAGCGAACTCACTCAGATCATCGGCCAGAGCCAGCCGCGCGTGAGCCGTCATCTGAAGCTGTTGTGCGAGGCGGGATTGCTTGCGCGCTTCAAGGAAGGCGCGTGGGTCTTCTACCGGGCCGCGGATCGCGGCGATGCGGCGAAGCTCGCCCAGGTACTGTCCGGAATCGCCGATAACGCACATGCGTCCGGGCTCGCAGACGATGAGCGTCGCCTTGCGCAGGTGCGTGACGCACGTGCCGAGACCGCCGCCGCCTATTTCAAAGCCAACGCGCCGCAATGGGAGCGCATCCGCTCGCTGCATGTGCCCGAGCAAGACGTGGAGAAGGCGATCGTGCGGCTGCTCGGCAAGGACGGTCTCGCCGACATCCTCGATGCGGGCACGGGGACGGGACGCATGCTCGAGCTCTTGTCGCCGCATATCGCGCGCGGGCTCGGCATCGATGTGAGCCCCGAGATGCTCTCGATCGCACGCGAACGGTTGGAGCGGACAGGGGCGACGAACTGTCAGGTGCGGCGCGGCGATGTCTATCGATTGCCTTTCACCGACGGCGATCAGAAATCAGGTTTCGACGCCGTCCTGTTCCACCAGGTGCTGCACTATCTCGACGATCCGCAGGCGGCGTTGCGTGAAGCCATCCGCGTGGCAAAGCCGGGCGGCAAGATCCTGATCGCCGATTTCGCGCCGCATGAGCTGGAATTCCTGCGCGAGGAGCACGCGCATCGCCGGCTTGGGTTCTCGGACCGTGAGGTCCAGTCATGGTTCAAGGCCGCGGGCTTGAAGCCGCTTGCGGTGGAATCGCTCGCGCCACGGTCCGGCGCCGAGGCGCTGACCGTGATGGTATGGCTTGCCGAGACTCCCGGCGCGGTGCTGCCCCGGCGGAAGGCCGAGGTGGCCGCATGACCCAGCGCCTTGTGGGCCCCGGCGAGACCAACGCGGTGTCGTTCGAGTTCTTTCCGCCCAAGACCGCGGAGATGGAGGCGCAGCTCTGGAAGGCGATTGCGCGCCTCGCGCCGCTGCGTCCGCATTTCGTGTCGGTGACCTATGGCGCGGGCGGTTCCACGCGCGACCGGACGCACTCAACCGTGAAGCGTCTTGTCGATGAGACCGAGCTCAAGCCCGCGGCGCATCTGACCTGTGTCGGCGCTCCGCGGTCGGAGATCGACTCGGTCATCGCGGACTATTGGACCGCGGGCGTGCGCCACGTCGTAGCGCTGCGCGGCGACATGCCGAATGCCGGTGAAGCCTATGGTGCACACTCCGACGGGTACCAATCGACGGCCGAGCTGGTTTCGGCGATCCGCCGGATCGCGCCGTTCGAAGTGAGCGTCTCGGCCTATCCGGAGAAGCATCCGGATTCGCAGTCACTCGAATGGGACATCGCGATCCTCAAAGCGAAGATCGACGCGGGCGCGACCCGGGCGATCACGCAGTTCGCGTTCGACTACGATCTGTTCGCGCGCTTCCGCGATCGCGCGAGAGCGGCAGGCATCGATGTGCCGATCGTGCCGGGCCTGATGCCGACCACGAACTTCAAAGGCGTGGCACGTATGGCTGGGCGCTGCGGCGCGAGCATTCCCGATTGGCTCGCGGCGCTCTATGACGGATTGGACAACGATCTCGAGAGCCGCAAGCTCGTGGCGTCCGCCGTTCTGGTGGAGCAGGTCCGCCTGTTGCGCGCCGAAGGCTTCGACCAGTTCCACTTCTACACGCTCAATCAGGCGGAGCTGACTCTTGCCGTCTGCAACATGCTCGGTATCAAGCCGAGTCCCGACACAGCAGGCGATGGCTTCATGACACGCTCACGGCGGCAGCGCCTCGATTGGCTCACGCGCACCGCGCGCGAACGCATCCTCGTGCTCGATGGCGCCTGGGGCGTGATGATCCAGAACTATCGCTTGAGCGAAGCGGACTTCCGCGGCCCGCGCTTCAAGGATCATTCGCACGATCTGAAGGGCAACAACGATCTTCTGGTGCTGACGCAGCCCCAGATCATACGCGAGATCGGCCGCGCCTATCTCGATGCGGGTGCGGATATCATCGAGACCAACAGCTTCAATTCGACGGCCATAAGTCAGGCGGATTATGGCCTGGAGTCGCTTGTCACCGAGCTGAACGAGGCAGCGGCACGTATTGCCCGCGAGGTTTGCGATGAGGTTTCGACGGATGCGCGGCCGCGGTTTGTCGCGGGCGTGCTTGGGCCGACCAATCGCACGGCGTCGCTGTCGCCGGACGTGAACGATCCGGGCTTCCGCAATGTGAGCTTCGATGAGCTGCGCGAGACTTATGTCGAGGCCACGCGCGGGCTGATCAAGGGCGGCGCCGATCTCATCATGATCGAGACGGTGTTCGATACGCTCAACGCCAAGGCTGCGGTCACCGCGCTCGAAGACGTGTTCGCGCAAACCGGCGAACGGTTGCCGGTGTGGATTTCGGGGACGATCACCGATCTTTCCGGCCGCACGCTCACCGGGCAAACGGTCGAAGCGTTCTGGCATTCGCTCCGTCATGCCGCGCCGTTCGCGATGGGGCTCAACTGCGCGCTCGGGCCGAAGGAGCTGCGCGCTTATGTCTCCGATCTCTCCGAGGTTGCCGATACTTTGGTCTCCGCCCATCCGAATGCGGGACTGCCGAATGCGTTCGGCGGCTACGACGAGTCGCCGGATTCGATGTCTCTCCAAATGGGCGAGTTCGCCCGTGAGGGCATCGTCAATATCGTGGGCGGGTGCTGCGGCACCACGCCCGAGCACATTCGGGCCTTTGCCGACGCGGTTGCGGGTGTCACGCCGCGCAAGATACCCGAGAAGCCGCGCTATCTGAGGCTTTCCGGTCTCGAGCCGTTCACGCTGACGCCCGAAACGAATTTCGTGAACATCGGCGAGCGCACCAACATCACGGGCTCGGCCAAGTTCCGCAAGCTGATCACGGCCGGCGATTACGACGCAGCCCTCGATATCGCGCGCGGCCAGGTGCAGAACGGCGCTCAGCTCATCGACGTCAACATGGACGAGGGCCTGATCGATTCCGAGAAGGCGATGGCGCGGTTCATGAACCTGATCGCGGCCGAACCCGAGATCGCGCGCGTGCCGGTCATGATCGATTCCTCGAAATGGAGCGTGATCGAGGCGGGGCTGAAATGCGTGCAGGGCAAGGCGATCGTCAATTCGATCAGCATGAAGGAAGGCGAGGCGGCCTTCATCGAGCATGCCGAGAAGGTGCGCCGCTACGGCGCGGCCGTCGTCGTCATGGCGTTCGACGAGCAAGGGCAGGCGGATACGACGGATCGCAAGGTCGCGATCTGCCGGCGGGCGTACGAGATCCTGGTCGACAAAGTGGGCTTTCCTCCCGAGGACATCATCTTCGATCCCAACATCTTCGCGGTCGCGACGGGCATCGAAGAGCACAACGATTACGGCAAGGCCTATATCGACGCGACCGCGCGCATCCGGCAGTTGTTGCCTTACGCACATGTCTCGGGCGGCGTCTCGAACTTCTCGTTCTCGTTCCGCGGCAATGACCGCGTGCGCGAGGCGATGCACTCGGTGTTTCTCTATCACGCGATCAAGGCCGGCATGGACATGGGTATCGTCAATGCAGGCCAGCTCGTCTTGTACGAGGACATCCCCATCGAGCTGCGCGACGCGATCGAGGACGTGCTGTTCAATCGCCGGTCCGACTCGACCGAGCGTCTGCTCACCCTCGCGCAGAAATACCGCAAGAACGAGGCCGAAGCCGATCCCGAGGCCGCGCTCGCGTGGCGCTCGCTCCCGGTCGAGGAGCGTCTTTCCTACGCGCTCGTTCACGGCATCGCAGATCACGTTCTCGAGGACGTGGAGGAGGCGCGTCTCCGCGCCAAGCGTCCGCTCGATGTGATCGAAGGGCCGTTGATGTCCGGCATGAATGTCGTCGGCGACCTCTTCGGCAGCGGCAAGATGTTCCTGCCCCAGGTGGTGAAATCGGCGCGCGTGATGAAGAAGGCGGTCGCCCATCTCATCCCGTTCATGGAGGCGGCGAAGGAGGCGGGGACAAGACGCGAATCGGCGGGGCGCATCGTCATGGCGACCGTGAAAGGCGACGTCCACGACATCGGCAAGAACATCGTCGGCGTGGTGCTCCAGTGCAACGGGTATGAGGTCGAAGATCTGGGCGTCATGGTGCCCTCGGCGAAGATTCTCGAAATCGCACGCGAGAAGAAGGCGGACGTCATCGGCTTGTCCGGGCTGATCACACCGTCGCTCGACGAGATGTGCCATGTCGCGGCCGAGATGGAACGCGAAGGCTTCGACATTCCACTGCTGATCGGCGGGGCAACGACCAGCCGCGTGCATACGGCCGTCAAGATCCATCCCAACTACAGCCGCGGACAGACGGTCTATGTCACCGATGCGTCGCGCGCCGTCGGTGTGGTGTCGAACCTGCTCTCGAAGGAGGGGCGTGTCGCCTATATCGCCGACGTGCAGAAGGAGTACGCGCGCATCTCCGCAGCGCATGACGGCGAGCGCGGTCCCCAGCGGCGCTTGACGATCGGGCAAGCCCGCGCGCGGCGATTCCGTCCGGATTGGGACAGCTATATGCCGGTGCGGCCGCGGTTCCTCGGCACGCGTGCGTTCGAGAGCTACGATCTCGGCGATCTCGTGCCGTATATCGACTGGACGCCGTTCTTCCAGACCTGGGAGATGAAGGGCCGCTATCCGGGCATCCTCGACGATCCAAAGGCGGGTGAGGCGGCGCGCGCGCTGTTCTCGGACGCCCAGGTGATGCTCAAGCGCATCGTTTCCGAGAAATGGGTGCGCGCAAACGCGGTGATCGGCTTCTGGCCGGCGGATTCCCAAGGCGACGATATCGTTCTGTATACGGACGAGACGCGGAGCTCGCGCCTCGGCACGTTCCACACGCTGCGTCAGCAGGTGTCGCGCGAGCGCGACACCCCGAATTTGGCGGTTGCCGATTTCGTCGCCCCCAAGGAGAGCGGCAAACCTGACTATGTCGGTGGCTTCGCCGTCACCACGGGCGTGGGAGAGGACGAGATCGCGGTGCGCTTCAAGGCGGACAAGGACGATTACAGCGCGATCCTGTTGAGCGCACTGGCGGACCGTTTGGCCGAGGCATTCGCCGAGCGCCTGCATCAGCGCGTGCGCAGGGAATTCTGGGGTTACGCGGCCGACGAGAGTTTGTCGAACGACGAGCTGATCGCGGAAACCTATCGCGGCATCAGACCGGCCCCTGGCTATCCGGCGCAGCCCGATCATACGGAGAAGGGCACGCTGTTCCGCGTGCTGGATGCCGAAGCCAAGGACCGGTATCAAGCTGACGGAGAGTTACGCGATGTGGCCGGGATCATCGGTGAGCGGGCTCTATATCGGCCATCCCGATGCGCGCTATTTCGGCGTCGGCAAGATCGAGCGCGATCAGGTGGAAGATTACGCGCGGCGCAAAGGCTGGACGCTCGCCGAAGCCGAGCGCTGGCTCGGTCCGATCCTCAACTACAACCCGCGCAAGATCGCCGCGGCGTAGAGCTACACCTCAAGCTACTGCGGTTATCCAGCGCGTCTGTACGGCGGTACGAGCCACCACATGGCGAGCGTGTACCCGAAGGCCGCGACGTAGATGGCCACGAATGCCCAAAGCGGAAGCGGCCAGAAGATGAGGCGCGTCACGACTGTCTCGATCAAAGACGGCTCGTCGGCGGGGCTTCCAGCGGCTCTAAGGAGAAAACTTTGCCAGAGGGTTAGAAAGCATAGTGCCCCCACCAGGGCTTGGAGCGCGACGACAGCGAGCACAAAGACATGCGCTCCGCGCCACCAGAAGCTGCGTATGAAATTCCATCTTCGCCACGCTCCTAGCGGGATTGCGACGATCCAGAACACATTGAACACAACGACGGCGAAGTGCACATAAAGCACCGCCGAGGCAGCTGCCCGCAGAAGCTCGGGACTCATCGACCTCGCACTGTCACCGTCGTCTCATCATGCCGCCGAGGGTGCCGCGGACGATGGCGCGACCGATCGTGCCGCCGGTCCTGCCGCCGATCGAGCGGCCGAAATCGGCGGCAATCTGACCCGCGACACGATTGACGACCGAGCGTGTCACTTCGCGCGCGACGTATTGGCCGGTCGAAAGCGGTTTGCCGCGCGAGGGGCTCGTGCCGAAGATGCCGCCGAGCGCATCGCTGAGTCCGCCGAAAATACCGCCGCCGCCTTGCGCTTGCGCGTGCGCTTCGGCCTCTTCGGGCGGCACAGCGGCGGCCTTCGCACGTCCTTGAATGACTTCGAATGCGGACTCCGCATCGAGCGGCTGGTCGTATTTTCCCTTCACCGGGCTCTTGCCGATGATCGCCTTGCGCTCCTCGGGGTTCACGGGTCCGACGCGCGCGGACGGCGGCGCGATCAGCGTGCGCTCGACGATGCCGGGCGAGCCGTTGTCGTCGAGGAACGAGGTCAGCGCTTCACCTTTGCCGAGCTCCATGATGACGCGCGCGGTGTCGAGCTTGGGATTGGGCCGGAACGTGTCGGCGGCGGCCTTGACCGCGCGCTGATCGCGCGGCGTGAACGCGCGGAGCGCGTGCTGCACGCGGTTGCCGAGCTGAGCGAGCACGGCGTCGGGCACATCGAGCGGGTTCTGCGTGACGAAATAGACGCCGACGCCCTTCGAGCGGATCAGGCGCACGACCTGCTCGATCTTCTCAAGAAGCGCCTTTGGCGCATCGTTGAACAGGAGATGCGCCTCGTCGAAGAAGAACACGAGCTTCGGCTTGTCGAGATCGCCCGCCTCGGGCAGCTCCTCGAACAGCTCGGACAGGAGCCACAGCAGGAACGTCGCGTAGAGCCGCGGATTCTCCATCAGCTTGTCGGCGGCGAGCACATTGATATAGCCACGGCCGTCGCGATCGGTGCGCATGAAGTCGCCGAGCGCGAGCGCCGGCTCGCCGAAGAATTTCGTGCCGCCCTGGTTCTCGAGCACGAGCAGTTGCCGCTGGATCGTACCGATGGTCGCCTTCGACACGTTGCCGTATTGCGCGGTGAGCTCCGACGCGTGCTCGGCGACCAGACCGAGCACGGCGCGCAGGTCCTTCAGGTCGATCAGCAGGAGACCTTCCTCGTCGGCGAGCCGGAAGGCGATGTTGAGCACGCCCTCCTGCACGTCGTTCAGGTCCATCAGCCGCGCCAGCAGCAGTGGTCCCATCTCCGAGATCGTGGCGCGGATCGGATGGCCCTGTTCGCCGAACACGTCCCAGAATATCGGCGGGGAACTCGTCGGGCTGATATTCGATGCCGATCTGCTTCGCGCGTGCGACGAGGAAATCGCGCGGCTCGCCGCACGCGGCGATGCCCGAGAGGTCGCCCTTGATGTCGGCCGCGAAGACCGGCACGCCCGCGCGCGAGAACCCTTCCGCGAGAACCTGGAGCGTGACCGTCTTGCCGGTGCCTGTGGCGCCCGTCACGAGCCCATGGCGATTGGCCATGCGCAGCGCGAGAGATTCGGGCTTCTCGCTCTTGCCGACAAAAATCCGGTTTGCCTGATCCGTGGTACCCATCGCGACGCTCAGCGTTACAATACGATGGCGACTATGCACCCGGAGAAGAGACGCCGGAAGGGGAGGTTTGTTGGCTTCGTTCCGCGTCCTTTCTCGAACATGGAGGACATCGATGGCCGAAAAGCTTCCGTCCGGCGCGACGAAAATCGCGAAGAAATATCCACCCGTGTGGGAGGCCTATCAGCAGCTCGGCGCGGCCTGCGCGAAATCCGGTCCGCTCGACGCGCGCACGCTGCGTCTCGTCAAGCTGGCGATCGCGGTCGGCGCCGAGAGCGAAGGCGCCGTTCACTCCCACGTGCGGCGCGGACTGGACGAGGGATTGTCCGCCGATGAGCTGCTGCATGTGTCGTTGCTCGCGATTCCGTCGCTCGGTCTTGCCAAGGCGGTCGCCGCGATGACGTGGATCGAGGACATCGTGAAGACCAACGAGCGGCGCTGATGGAGTTGCTGGTCAATATCGACGTCGACGATCTCGCGAAAGGGATCGCGTTCTACGAGACGGCGCTCGGCTTGCGTGTCGGACGACGGTTCGCGTTCGGCGTCGAGCTGCTGGGCGCGTCGTCGCCGATCTATCTGCTGGTGAAGGAGGAGGGGACGCAGGCGTCGCCGATGAGCGCCGATCTGCGCCGCTATCGCCGCCATTGGACGCCGGTGCATCTCGATGTCGTCGTCGACGATGTCGGCGAGGCGGTGGGGCGCGCGCTGCAAGCGGGCGCGACGCTCGAAGGCGACATCCGCGCACACGAGTGGGGACAGATCGCAGACGATGGCCGATCCGTTCGGAAACGGCATCTGCTTCCTGCAATTCCTCAACCGCGGCTACGACGAGATCGCGCTAGGCGACGAGCGCTAAGTCACTCCGCGGGTTCCGGCTGGCGCTCACCGCCGGTCAGACCCGTGAGCGCGCGCGTTGGTGCCGCGGCGCATGCGGCCGATGCCGAGATAGAGCCCGAGGAAACTCGAGATGAGGCCGCCGACGAGCAGCACGAGCATCACGATGTCCCACGCCGGCCGGCTGTTGTAGAAGGCCGAGAAGTCGAGGCTGTGCAGGCCGTTGAACAGCCAGCGCTCGAGGCGGTTCAGCCGATGCACGAGCGCGAGCGGCTGACTCATCTGCGGGTCGACATAGAGCCACGTCTGCATCGGATCGTCGAATTTGACGCGCAGCACAGGGAGCGGCGTGACGTTCCCGCGCGAATAGTAATAGTCGTCGTACGCGGTCAGCATCTGCTGTTCGACGATCGGAACGTCCGGCATCGCGGTCTTCAGACGCGTGATGAGCGAGTCTTCGCTGAACGGCTCTTGCCGAACGTTCATCGTGTCGGCGGCGACGAGGAGGCGATCGGATTCGGCGCGTCCCGTGACGTTGTACGGCTGGTGCAGACGTTCGCGCCGCTTGGCCTCGATGTTCGGATCGGGCGTCGGCCTCACCACGTAATACGCGCCGTCCTGGATACGCGTGAAGGCGACTTCCTTGATGCCGCGGCCTTCGGTGATGCGGCTCCACGCGGCGGGTTCCGCTTTCGGGAACGCCGCGAAATCGAGCGCGCCGCCGGTGAACACGTCGCGTTCGAGCGCGAGCCCTTCCGCGTTCGTCCACTCATAGGGCTCCATCGAGAGCAGGCCGCTGAACGCAAAGGTCAGCGTGGTCACGCCGAACACCATGCCGGTGATGTAGTGCCAGCGCATCCAGCCGGCATAGGGAATGGCGGTCGAGAGCTTGAACGGCCGCGTCCAGCGCAGCTTGATGAAGCCGATGACGAGGCCGACCACCGCGAGCACGCAGGCAAGCGTGGAGGTCCACACCATGATGTCGTACCAGAGCGGCTGCTCTACGCGGAGCGGCGTGAAATAGAGCCAATGCGGGATCACGCCGAGATAGGCGAACAGGCGCTGGCGGCTGGTGGTGAGCATGGTGACGTCGCCGGACGAGGCCTGGACGTAGAGCTCGGTGCCGAGGCCGTCATCGGCCGCGAATTTGTACAGCGGCATGGCGCGGCGCTGGTTGAGCGTCCACTGGTCGACCTCGGTCAGCGTGCCGACATGGCGCAGCTTGTCCGCGGGAACGTCCGCGAAGCTTGCGGCGATCGTTTGGGCCTGATCGAGGCTGACGTTTTCGAGCACCTCGCCGGTGTCGGCGAACACGGTCGCCTCGCCGCCGAAGCGGTAGGCCGGACGGTCCATGACGCTCACCAGCGTGACGCGCCCGCCGCCCCAGCCCGCCGAGGCGTCGAAGCCGGCCTTTTCCGCGGCCTCGGCCAACGAGAGCTGAACGCGCGACGTGTCGATCTCGCCGATGCGCTCAAGCCGGGTTTCCGGCGCTACCGTCGGCATGCCGCCCGCATACATCATCACGATGCCCGAGCCGAACCACACCACGACCAGCAGACTGATCGCGATGCCGAGGTAGCGATGGGACAAGATCAGGGTCTTGCTGAAGAGCCTCATTCTCGGTCCTCCCCGGGCCTGCGGGCAGTTTATCCGAGGACGGGTGCGGGAACCAGCAGTTGCAGGCGGCCCAAGAAGCACGAAATGATGATGAGGGATTGGTGCAGGGGATGCGTATTAACGCTCAATTCTGCGATCCGCGGACGCGGCGTCGCGATCGAGCGGTGCGATGTAGTCCACGGCGATGGTGCGATCCGCGCCTGTAATGTTCCCCTCGACCTCGAACACCTCGCGAAGCAGGGACGGCGTGAGAATTTCGCCCGGCCGCCCTTCGGTGACGACTCGGCCGCGGTCGATGACGACGAGGCGGGTCGCGTAGCGCGCGGCGAGCGTCAGATCGTGGAGCGCTGCGATGACGAGTTTCCCGGCCTTTGCCAGGTCGTGCAGACGCTTGAGCGTGTCGAGCGCATGGCGCGGGTCGAGCCCCGAGATCGGCTCGTCCGCGATCAGGATGTCGGGATCGCCGACCAGCGCACGCGCGAGCATCGCGCGCGCGAGCTCGCCTCCCGAAAGTGTGGTCGCCGCCTGTTCGCGCTGGGGAAGCAGAGTCCCATTGCATCAGCATCTCGGTGATGCGCGCTTCGAAGGCGGGCGGCAGGTCACCGAACACGGGGAGCGTGGGCGTCAGGCCGAGCGCGATCAGGCGCTCGACCGAGATCGGCCACTCGCAGCGCGGGTTCTGGGGCAAGTAGGCGCGGAGCCGCGCGAGCTCGACTCGGGTGAATGCGCTGATGGCTCGGCCATCGATCAGGATCGTACCGCTGTCGGGTGCGAGAAGTCCGGCGAGCGATGCGAGAAGGGTCGATTTGCCGGCGCCGTTGGCGCCGATCACCGCGACGAGCTCGCCGCTTTGCGCGCGCAAGGTCGCGTTCTGCACGATCGCCCGGCCGCCGCGGCGAATGACGAGGCCGGTTGCGGCGATCTCGTGTCACGGCGAAGTCCTCCGTAGACGGACGACGAGCCAGAAGAAGAACGGCGTCCCGAGCAGCGCGGTGAAGACGCCGAGCTTCATCTCCGGACCGAAGCGGATCAGCCGGGTGGCGATGTCCGCGCCCAGGAGCAGAACCGCGCCCGCGAGCGCTGCCGGAAGCAGGATGCGGCTCGGCTGATAGCCGACAAACGGGCGGACAAGGTGAGGGCCCACCAACCCGATGAAGGGGACGGTCCCGGTCACCGATGTTGCGGCGCCGACCGCCATCGCCGTTCCGAGCAGCGCGATGAAGCGCAGGCGATGGAGATCGACGCCCAGACTTTCGGCCTGCATCTCGCCAAGCGAGAGAGCATCGAGCGAGCGCCCGGTGAACGCCATCATCGCGCAGCCTGCGACGATGAAGGGTGCGACGAGCACGACGTGATCCCAGCTGCGGTCGGCGAGCGAACCCATCAGCCACGTCATGATTTCGTAGGCCGCCTGCACGCTCGGCGCCGACATTGAGGGCGAGCTGGATCAGCGCAAACATGAAACCGGTCACGGCCATGCCCGCGAGCACCAGGCTCAAGGTTCCGCCGCCGCGACCCAGCGCAAAGGTAAGGGCCATCGCGGCCATCGCGCCGGCCAGACCGAAGCTCGGGATCGCGGCCGTGGTGTACGCCGCCATCCCGAAATAGATCGCAATCGAAGCGCCGAGCGACGCGCCGGCCGAGACACCGAGGAGGCCGGGCTCCGCCAATGGATTGCGCGTCAGCCCCTGGAGCACGGCACCGCAGATGCCGAGTGTCGCGCCGACCGCGATCGCAAGGATGGTGCGCGGCAGTCTGAGCTCGGTGACGATGAGGGATGCGAGTTGCGCGTCCGTCGAGAAGAGGCCGCGGACGACGTCCGATGCGCTCAACCAGACGCGGCCTGAAAGCAGCGATACGACAACCAGCACGGCGAGAACCGCGAGCAGCACTGCGTTGATGACCGCGCCGCGCACGGACCACACGGCCGGCGCACGCTGCGTCTCATCCCGCACGGTGTCGACGGCTCCGCTCATCGGCCTTGGGCTTCTCTTGCCGTGATCTCGAGCATCGCGCGCCTCAAGTCGCGCGCGGCGACAGTTACCGATTGCGGCAAGCCGCAACTGTACAGCGTCTCCGGATAGGTGATCTGGCGCCCCGCAAACAATTTGCGGACGACCCGGTGCTTGAGCCGTTCGCCCGACAGGTCGAGCCGTCCTACGCGGGCGTTGCCGAACGCGAGGATATCGGGCCGGACCGCTACGAGCTGCTCGAGGTCGACGGTGGTATATCCATTGAACGCGTTCGAGCCGAGCCGTTCCACGACATTCTCGCCGCCGGCCGCCGTCAGGATGGCATCGAACAGCGTGCCCTTCGCCGGCACGTTGCCGACGCCGTCCCAGCCCGCCACGACGATCCGCCGGGCGGGCGCCGTGCGGGCGAGCTCCGCAAGGGTTGCATCCATGTCCGCGATCAGCGCTTCGCCTTTCTCTTCCGCGCCGACCGCGCGTGCGACAAGTCGCGTGTTCGTGCGGATCTGGTCAAAGCTCTCCGCCGGCGGCACTTCGACGAGCGATACGCCGATGCGCTTCAGCAGCATACGGGTGGGAGCCGCCGCGAACGTACCCGCGAGCACCAAATCCGGTTGTTCGCGCAGGACCTCTTCCGAATTTCCGTAATTGATGGGGACGGCCTCAGCTTCAGCGCTCAGGTACGAGTATTCCGATGAACGGGAGAGATATGTCACCGACGTGATGCGATCTTTGGACACCAGCTGAAGCAGCAGCTGATCCGTACACAGACTGAGAGACATGATCCGCCGGGGCGGCTCGGCCGCGTTGGCGGCGCCCGAGACTGCGAGCGCCGCCAAGCTTGCGAGGATCGCGAGGTGCTTCATTGCAAATAGGCCCGCACGCCCGCGTAAATGCCGCGCCCCGGCGAGAGGAAGCTGAACACTTCCTCATACTCGGTGTCGAACAGGTTCTCGACGCGGCCATAGACCTGCCACGTGTCGTTGATCCGATAGTCAGCGCCGAGATTGACCAGCGTGTACGAGTTGAGCGTCACGCGCTCAGACCCGATCGGCGTGAACTGGAAATCCTTCTGCTCGCCGTTGTGGCGCACGGTCAGATTCGCGCCGAACCTGTCGTCCATGCTCCGCCACGCGACGTTCAGGCTCGCGATGTTCTCTGGCCGCCGTACTTCCGGAAGGCCGTTCTCTTCCGAGTGCAGATAGGTGTAGGCCACGTCGACGCGCCATTGCTGCGCGACACGGACCGACAGTGAGCCTTCGACGCCGTCGCGCGGCGATTTCATTGTGGCGTTTACAGGGTGTGCATCGAAGTTCGGCGGCACGTATTCGACAACGATCTCGTCCTCGAGCTCACTGTTGAAGTAGGTGACGTCCGCGATCGCCATGCCACCGAGGAAGGTCAGCTCGACACCGGCTTCCCAGCCTACGGATTTCTCGGGTTTCAGGTCGGGATTGCTGATGAAGCCGCCCGGCGGCGGGATGAAACCGTAAAGTTCGTAGACGCCCGGCGCCTTGACGCCGGTACCTGTCGCCGCGTGGATCCGGAGTCCATTGTCGAAGAGATAGCTCCCCTGAACACGATAGGTGAATGCGTCGTCGAACTTGTAGTTCTGGTCGAACCGGCCCAGCCGCGCTGAGCGCGAGGCGATTGTTGAGCGTGAAATTGTACTGACCGATGTAGCTGTAGGTAGCGCGGCTCCGTTCGCTGGTGTCGGCGAAGCCGGAGGGATCGGTGTTCTGGTACAGTTCTTCTTCCCACTCGACCGCGCCGGTCAGCTTGTGCGCGCGCTCGAGCGTGCCGAAGTCGAGCGAACTCACAAGGCTTGCTTTCGTGCGGCCGCCTTTTTGACCGAAAGCGCGCTCGTCCGGCGGCAAGAAATTGTTGCCGAAGGCGTTGCGCTCATGATCGGCGAACTGGATCGACAAGGCATTTCTCCAGTGCCCCTGCAAACCGTCGAGCTCGAGGGCGGCCAGACCGTACCATGAGGTGGTCTTGAAGTGACCGTTGCCGTCGAGCTCGAAGCCGTAGGTCGGGCCCGGAGGGAAAGCGAAGTCTTGCTCGTTTGCGTCCGCGCGCAGGCTGGCTGTAGCGCGCGACCGCGCGGGCGCGGAAATTGTCCGTGAACGCGTATGTGAATTTGCCGCTCAAGGCGAGGCTTTCGGAACGCAGCTCACGTGTTCCGCCGACGTTGTCGATCGTGCCGTCGGTGTGGTTGAACGCGCCGTTGAGGGCATAGTCGAGCGCGCCGGCTACCCCGGCAACGCGCAGCGCGGTGTTCGCCGTGCCGAACGACCCGCCTTCGGCACGCGCGCGGATGCCGGGGGCTTCCGCGCCGCTGAGCGTGATGTAGTGGATGACGCCGCCGATCGCATCCGAGCCATAGAGCGCGCTTTGCTCGCCGCGCAGCACCTCGATCCGGGCGACGTCATCGGCGATCAGCGTGCCGAAGTCGAATTCCCCCGAGAAGGGATCGCTCGCCTTGATGCCGTCGATCAGCGTCAGTGTGTGATTGCCCTCCGCGCCGCGCAAGCGCACAGCGGTGAATTGACCGACCGCGCCCAAACGGTTGACGGCCACGCCGGGCACGTCGCGCAACGCATCGGACACGATCCGCACTTGGCGATTCTGAAGGTCGATCGGCTCAATGATCGTCGCCGAGCTGCCCAACAAGTCCGCTCTCACCGCCCCGAGCAGCGATGCGGTGACCAGCACGCGCTCGGGCGGTTCCATATCAACGACTTGCGCCAAGGCAGGCTCGGCGGCACATGCCAGCCCCACGCATGGAATGGTAAGCTTCACGATAAAAGTTTTGTTTTTCATCACGTCCCCCGGAGTGCTCCGTCAGCGTTCGACACGGTTCACCGCTGCAGGAGGTTTCCCGCAGTGGCATGCCAAGGCGTCTGCCTTCCGCGCGCACGTCGCGCGTGAAAGCCAACGCCTACTGCGGCTCAAGGCCGCCCTGTCGCTCGGCGGATACTCCGTGCACTGAACTCACCTGGTTCAGGCATGAGCGACGCGCACCGGCCGGTCTACTGGCTTCGCGGGTCATCACGACATGCGCGGCCTTCCCAGGAACTCTCCCAGTGGCTGCGGCCGAACTCCGGCCGCGTTGCGCATGCGCTCGCCGCTACAGTTGCAGGGACAGCCCAGTTTCAGGCCTTGCGGCCCTCGCTGCGTTCCCGTTGGAGCCCTCTCGGGCACCGGCGCGCATTACATGAGTTCTCGAATTGCGGAGACTCACGGAAGGAAATGTCGCGCCGAGGGTGATACCGGTCAATAGCCCTCGCGTGGCGGGCGTCCCGAATTTTTCTCAGCGCCCGAGGGAATTCGCAGGGCAGGGCGTAATGTAAGCGGAACAGGAGCTACGTTCCCTCCTAAGACGGCGGTTCTTCGTTCCCTCCTCCGCCCTGCCGGTTTCATAGCGGCCGGCAGGGCATCTCCCTTCGCGCGCCTGAGACCGGACATTCCTGCTAAAGAGTGCGTCTCGACCGAGACGAGTCGCGGGTGTGTCCATGGATTGGGAAGTTCTGGCCAGGCTGCCGAAAGCGGCCGTCCGGCGGCGCGGGCGGTTCATCGTGGCCGACCTCATCGAGGATCACCGCGTCATCAGCACGTCGGCCATCAACGGCGGCGAGGTCGAAAGTCTGCGCCACCTCGTCAACCACCAATGCTGCGAAGGGAAGGATCACAACGATCGTTTCCATTTGATCGTCGCCAAGGGGGACGAGTTCTATCACGAGACCGTCTGCGCCGAGATCGGATTGCCCCCGGTCCGCACGGCCATGATGGCGACGGCTGCGAACATGAATTACGCCGCCTGCGCGGCGAAACGCGATGCCGATGTCGAGGTGCTCGCGATTGTTACCGCCGGCGTCGAGACCAATGCCGTCTGCGCCGGCGACCCGGCGTCGTCGCGTGAGACGAGCGAGGGTGTCGTTTCGGCTATCCCCGTCGGCACGATCAACACGATCCTCTTGAGCAACATGCCTTTGACGCGAGGTGCGCTGGCGCGGACCGTCATCACGATGGCGGAGGCCAAGAGTGCGGCGCTGCAACGGCTAGCGGTGCCGAGCTGCTATTCCACCGATCTCGCGACGGGAACCGGCACCGATCAATATTGTGTCGCCGCGCCGCTCGAAGGTGTGCGGACGCTGAAATCGGCGAGCCCGCACATGAAGTTCGGCGAGATCGTGGGACTTGCGGTCCGCGACGCGACGCTGGAGGCGCTGCGCTGGCAGAACGGATTGGAGGCGAGCTACACACGCGGGCTTTTTCGCGCGCTTGGCCGCTACGGCATCAAAGAGAGCACGATCTACGATCGGCTGGCGCCGCTGCTCGAAGCCGAGAGCCTTGAGCTCCTGCGCAAGAACAACGCATCGGTGTTCTATGAGCCGCTGGTGGGCGCCGCTGCCCATGCGACGGCCGCCGTGCTGGACCGGGCGCGCTTCGGCACGCTGCCCCCGTCGCTTCTTCGGGACGCCATCGTGCAGCAGGCGGCGTCGCTTGCGGCGAGCCTTGCCGCGAAACCCGATCGCTGGCCGGAGTTCCGCGCGAGGCTGCACGCGACGCCGGTTGCGGAGCCTGTCGAGCTGATCGTCCATGCCATCGCGCTCGGTTGGAGCGAGAAGTGGAAGGCCTGACGGCCGCGCTCGGCGCGCAGCCCGACGCATTGGCGGCTGCTGTCGTTCTTGATCTTCTGCTGGGCGATCCGGTCTATCGCTTCCATCCCGTCCGCCTGATGGGTGGGTCATTGAGCCTGATCGAGAAGGGCTTGAGGCGCATCGGCGCCGACGGCTATGGCGGCGGGATCGCGCTGTTCATCATTCTTGCGCTGCTTTGGGTCGTTATCGTGGCGCTCGCACAGCTCGGCTTTGCCGCGGTGGGCGCGTGGCCCGCGTGGCTGTTCCACGTCTTCATCGTCTACAGCCTGCTCGCGTTCGGCGACCTCTTTCGGCACGTCTGGCGGGTGGAACGTGCGCTTGAACGAGGCGATCTCGCTGCGGCGCGAACGGCGATCGGCCGGCTTGTCGGTCGCGACACGGACCGCATGGACGAGGGCGCCTGCCGCCGCTCTGCGATCGAAAGCATGAGCGAGGGTCTTCCCGACGGCTATGTCAGCGCGATCTTCTGGTACGTGCTGCTGGGGCTTCCGGGTCTCGTCGTGTTCAAGGTGGTGAGCACGATGGATTCCATGGTGGGCTACAAGACGCCGCGTTATATGCGCTTCGGCTGGTGCGGCGCGCGTCTGGACGACGCGATGAATTTGATCCCGGCACGCATTGAGCTGGCTTCTCATCGCGCTGAGCGCGGTCGTGGTGCCCCAATGTTCGCCCGTCAAAGCGCTCGCGATCGGCTATCGCCAAGCGGGCTTGCTGCCGAGCCCGAACTCCGGCTGGCCGGAAGCAGCGACCGCCGGTGCCATTCGGCGGCGGCTGGTCGGCCCCATCTGGAGAGGCGGCCAACTCGTGACCGACATCTGGATCGGCGATCCCAACGATCCGCCCGCATCGGCACGTGCCGACCTCGTGCGCGCGACGGCGCTCGATCCTCATCGCGGGCCTGACCGCTGTGGCTCTCGCAATCGCCGCACTCTTATATCTGGCAGGCTCTAAGGCAGCCAGCTCCGCCACGCGGGCCATTCGTCGATCACGCGCGCCCACTCGGCGTAGCCGGCGGCATTGGGATGCGTTCCGTCCACGGCTTTCGTGCTCGGGATGAAGGTTGGCGACGCGACCAGCGCGGCATACGAGTTGAAATAGGGCACGCCGAGCAGCGCGCAAAGATCGGCCATCGTATGTGAGAGGTCTTTCACGCGCTCGTTGCGTGCCATGTCGCCGCCGGGCGGGGGACCGATCATCAGCGTCGGCTTCCAGGCAACCGCAGCGGAGAGGATTTCGCGCGCGGCGGCGAGCGATTGCGCCGCCTCCAATTGCCGCTTGCCGTTCACCTCGCGCGCGTCGTTCACGCCGAATTCGAAGACAAGCCGGCCCTCCTGCTGGCGGATTGGCGTATTTCGGCTTCCGCGCGCCAGCGCCGCGCGATCTGGAGGCTCGTCTCGCCGCGCACGCCGAGATTGTACGGACTGACATCGTGTTTCCGGTGCCGCGCGGCGGCTGTGATGCGTCCCACCCAGCCCAGGCACTCGTCGTCAAAGGCGCCGCTGACGAAACTGTCGCCGATGAAGCAGATGCGCATTTGGGCCATGACAACCTCCGGAAAAAACGAGTGTCCCGATTCTGAAATTCGCCTGATCTCTATATCGGCGCCGGGCGAATTTCAGAATCGCAAGGACACTCGCAATCTTTGATTCCCAGTGTCGTTTTGGTTTCGAAGTTTCGCAAAGTGCCTGATATCGATGATCGTGCGAAACTTCGAAACCACGACACTGGCGACGATTCCACAAAACGAAAGAGGCCGGAAGCGAACCTCCGGCCTCTTCGATCCCCGTCTTTGTTCGTTCTCTTTAGAAGATCCCCACGACGATGGCCCCCAGGAATACGAAGACACAGCCTACGGCGAGAACCTGTAACTCGCGCGCCATGAAAGCCCTCCCTTTCCCTGACGGTAAACTCTGCCTTAAGAGGCGCCGTATCGCCAAGGACGAAAATCGTCGTTGCAATGCGAAAATTTCTTCTGCTTTCCAGTTTGGAAGAGCTGTAATTCAGGCCTCCGGTTGGCAAAAATTCCGTCGACAGAACGTCTTAGCGCTTTCCTCTGGAGGACGTTAACCGGTCGCAATCGGCACGCGATTGGCTTATTGATTTTTGGTCCGGCTGATTCAGCGAACCTCTTCCCATGCGTCTGTCGCATCTTGCGCTTGCCATCCTTGTCTGCTTCGCCTGGGGGCTCAGCGCGGTGGCCGCCAAGATCGGCGTGACTTACATACCGCCGGTGTTCTTCACGGCGCTGCGCTACATCGTCGTGTTGGTGTGCCTGGTCCCGTGGCTTAGGCCGGTGCCGGGCAAGTGGGACGTGCTGATCCCGGCGGTCTTCTTCATGGGCGGCCTGCATTTCGCGCTGATCTTCTCCGGGGTGAAATTCTCCGATGCGTCGACGATGTCGATCGTCAACCAGATCTATGTGCCGATCTCGGTTCTCCTGGCGATGGTCTTCCTCGGCGAACAGGTGCCCTTGCGGCGCTGGCTCGGTATCGCGCTCGCGTTCGCGGGCGTTGTCGTCTTCAGTCTCAACGCGAACGCGTCCGCACATCTCACCGGCATCCTGCTGCTGGTGGCCGACGCCGTGTCGATGGCGATCGGCACCGTGCTGTTGCGCCGGCTTACGGGCGTCAATCCCTTCGTGGTCCAGGCCTGGACGGCCGCGCTTGGCGTTCCGTTCCTGTTGCTCACGAGCTTGGTGTTCGAAAGCGGCCAGATCGAGGCGATATCATCGGCCCCGTGGGTGGCGTGGGCGACGCTCGCCTATGCGGTGATCGGCGGGCAGCTTTATCGGACATACGGGCTATTACATCCTGCTGCAGCACTATGAGGTGTCGCTGGTCGGCGCGATGCTGCTGATCGGTCCTGTGATCGGCGTGCTCGGCGGCGTGCTGATCCTGGGCGAACCGTTCACGCCGTTGATCGTGATCGGCGCTGCGATGACATTGTTGGGTGTTGGGATCGTGCTCAAGCGTTCGGAGATTCCGACCATGAAACCCGCGGAGGGCGTGTGATGGAATGCGTTGGCGCACCGTCTCCGAATTTCGACGAGCGGCCGAAGGACACGCCGATCGACATTCTGATCATGCACTACACCGGCATGGAGACCGGTGCGGGCGCGGTGGCGCGGCTTTGCGATCCGGCGGCGCGCGTCAGCTCGCACTATACGGTCGATGAAGACGGCACGATCTTCGCGCATGTGCCCGAGGACTGCCGCGCCTGGCACGCGGGTGTCTCCTATTGGGCGGGCGCGCGCGACATCAATGGCCGCTCCATCGGCATCGAGATCGTCAATCCCGGACACGAGTTCGGCTACCGCTCGTTTCCGGGCGCGCAGATCGAAGCGGTGATCAAGCTCTCGCGCGAGATCGTCGCCCGCCACTCGATCCCGCCCGAGCGCGTGCTCGGACATTCGGACGTGGCGCCCGCGCGCAAGATCGATCCGGGCGAGCTGTTCCCGTGGGGCGGTCTTGCGCTCGCGGGCGTGGGATTGTGGCCCCAGACGCGCAAGCACAGACTGAAGGTGCCGTTCGAGGACGGCCTGCGGGCGTTCGGTTATGGTTTACGCCCCGACATGGATGTGCCGACCGAGACCGTGATCGAGGCGTTTCAGCGCCATTTCCGCCCCTCCAAGATCGACGGCGTGGCGGACGAGGAGTGCAAGCGCATCCTGGCCGCGCTGCTCCAGGAGATTAACTCGGGGCGTTGAGACACCGACATTCAGCGCGCGTCAGATGGCCGGATGGCCGCTCGTCGAAAGGCGGGAGGAAAGTCCGGGCTCCACGGAAACACGGTGCCGGATAACGTCCGGCGGAGGCAACTCCAGGGATAGCGCCACAGAGAACAGTCTGCCTGCCTTCGGGCAGGTGAGGGTGAAACGGTGCGGTAAGAGCGCACCGCGGCTCCGGCAACGGAGACGGCACGGCAAGCCCCACCGGGAGCAAGACCAAATAGGGACGGCACATGGCGCGTTTCCGCGCAGTCGTCCGGGTAGGTCGCGCGAGGCGTCCGGCGACGGACGTCCCAGAGGAATGGCCATCTCCCGCTTCACGCGGGAACAGAACCCGGCTTACAGGCCATCTGACGCTATTTTCCGTGTACTGATGAGGGTTAGCTACACCCACCGCCGGACGCGGCGGAGGTAGTCCGTGTACTGATCGCCGAATTGGCGCTGCATCTTCGCCTCTTCGAACGGGATGAAGGAGAAGTTGCACAGGAGGAACAGCAGCACCGGCACGACGTAGAACGCGACCGTGCCGAAATAGAGGGCGAAGCCCAGCGCCATCAGGACGAGGCCGAGATACATCGGGTTGCGCGTGTAGCGGAACGGTCCGCGCGTCACCAGTTTCTTGTTGGTCGGCGAGGCGGGGAGGATGTCGGTGCCCTCGGCCGCGAAGGTGCGCTCGCCCCAGCCGGCGAGCAGCAATCCCCCGGACCCGATCAGCACGGCGAGAGGCGTGGAGCGGAAGACGAGGCCGGTCCCGATGAACCGGTCCACGATGAAGGCGATCAGGAGCATCGCCATGCCCCAAATCGGAGGTGGAATCTTCAGATGCCAACTCGGCTGCGAGGGGCGGGCGTCCATGACTCGGTCCACTGCTCGGAAGGGCGTCCGAGCATAGCAAAGAACAAATAAAGAACTCGTCCGTTAGGGTCTCATTTACATTGATGACTGTATGATTACGCTGTTTGTGATTTGTTCAGGGGGAATTGCGGTGCGGGAGCGAGAAGAGACCAAATATTGTGAGGCCGCAAATCTGTAATCTCTTTGGGTTTTCAATTGCTAACCACGAAATCCCATGGTATCCCATGAAATCCCATACGCCGTTCGGGGTCGGTGCAAAAGGCGTGTGGGCATCAGGGGTCGTAGGGGCATTTCGTGCCGCCATTTGTCAGCACCTTCACGAACAAGCTGGACGCCAAAGGCCGCGTCAGCATCCCCGCGCCTTATCGGCAGATTCTCGCGCAGCAGGACCTCCCCGGGCTCTATTGCATTCCATCGTTCGTCAGCCCCTCGCTGGAAGCCTTTGGAAACGCGCTGATAACGCAGTTTCAGCAGCGGCTCGACAAAGTACGATCCGCTGTTCAGCGAGAACTATGACGACGAAGCGCAGGCGGTTCTCGCCGCGGCGCAGTCGCTGAATTTCGACGACGAAGGACGCGTCCGTCTTCCCGACGATCTGATCGCCCATGCCGGCATCACCGAGCGCGTGGTGTTCGTCGGTCTCGGCCAAAAATTCCAGATGTGGGACCCGGTGCGATTCGAACCGGTGCAGCGCGAGCGCATTGCGCGCGCGCGTGCGCTGCGCAGCGCAGGGAACGGAGGTGCGGCATGAGCGCACACGTTCCGGTGATGCTGGACGAAGTGATGGCGGTGCTCGCGCCGCGCGACGACGCGATCTATGTCGACGCGACCTTCGGCGGCGGCGGTTACACCGAAGCGCTTCTCGAACGCGCGCGCTGCACGGTTTACGCGATCGACCGCGACGAAGATGCGATCGCGCGCGGCCGTGCGCTCGCCGACCGTTTCGGCGGCCGGCTCACGCTGATGCATGGCCGCTTCTCCGAGATGGAGACGCTGCTCGCCGGTCACGGCGTCAGCAAGGCCGACGGCGTCGCCTTCGATCTCGGCGTGTCTTCGTTCCAGTTCGACGAAGCCGAGCGCGGCTTCTCGTTCAGCCATGACGGGCCGCTCGACATGCGGATGGATACGAGCCGCGACGAAAGTGCGGCAGATCTCGTCAACACGCTGTCGCAGTCCGAGCTTGCATCGATCCTGCGCGACTTCGGCGAAGAGAAGCGCGCGCAAGCCGTGGCGCGCGCGATCATCGCGGCGCGTCCGATCACGCGCACGGGCGAGCTCGCGGCGATCGTGGAGCGCATTGTCGGCCGCGGCGGTCAGGCGATCCATCCCGCCACGCGCACGTTCCAAGCGCTGCGCATCGCGGTGAACGATGAGCTTGGCGAGCTCGAGCGCGGTCTCGATGCCGCCGAATGCGTGCTCAGCCCGAAGGGCCGGCTCGCCGTCGTGTGCGTTCCACTCGCTGGAAGACCGCATCGTCAAGCGCTTCCTCACCGAACATTCGGGACGCGCGAGCCGCGGCTCGCGCCATGCGCCCGCGCAAGCGCCGTCCCGCGAACCGACCTTCGAGGTGAGCGGCAAACAGCCCCGTATGCCCGAACCCGAAGAAGTCCGCGCCAACCCGCGGTCGCGCTCGGCGCGGCTGCGCTGGGCGGAACGCACCACCGCACCTTCCTGGAACGATCTGGCCTAGTTGGAGAGTCCGTCATGATCCGCACGCTCAATTTCGCGTTCATCGCCATCACCGGGTTCGTTTGCCTCGGGCTGTACCGGATCGCGGAGGAAGCCCGCGTCGCTGCGGTCGACTTGCGCGAGACCCGCTCGGCGATCGTCCAGGAACAGGACGCGCTTGCCGTGCTCGGCGCCGAATGGGCCCGCGTGACGCAGCCCGCGCGGATATCCGCACTCACTCAGAAGCATCTCGATCTCTCGGCGCTTCCGGTGATGGAGTTCTCCTCGCTCACGCAGCTTCCGCAGAAGGCGCCGCCGCTCGCGCCGGAAACGAACTTTGCCACCGTCAAGGCGATCGTGCCCGACATGAAGCCGGCGAAGCCGCAGCCCCATGTCGTGGAACCCGACGAACCGACCTTCGCCGTCGTCAACACCGGTACATGAGCATGGACGCGCGCAGCGCACCGAACGCCATCGTCAAGAGCCGCATCGGTCTTGCGGCCGGCTTATGCGCCGCCGCCTTCAGCATCATCGTCGCGAGATTGTTCGAGGTCATGGTGTTCGGCGCAGGCGTGGCCGGCGGGGCGGATGCCGCGCCCGCGCGCCAGCCGATGCGCGCCGATCTTGTCGACCGCAATGGCGTGCTCATCGCGCGCGATCTTCCGGTGAGCGATCTCTACGCATCGCCCGCTTCCTTCTGGGACATCGACGAAGCCGCGACCGGGCTCGCCAAGGTGACGGGCGCGGATGCGAAGCGTCTGAAGGAGGCGTTTGCCGAAAAGCGCGGCTATGTGCTGGTGCGCCGGGGCTTGTCGCCCGATATGCGCGACGGCGTGATGCGCCTGGGACTTCCCGGTCTCACCTTCGAGAAGGCGTATCGCCGTTATTATCCGGCGGGACGCATTCTTTCCCATGCCGTGGGGCAGGTGGACCCCGACGACAACGGCGTGTCCGGTCTCGAGCTCGGTCTCGACAAGCTCGTGCGCGGGCGCGGCGAGCCGCTCGAGCTCTCCTTCGATATGCGCGTGCAATACGTGCTCGAGCACGAGATGCGCGAGACCGTACGCACGTTCAACGCCAAGGCCGCTGGCGGTCTTGTGCTCGATGTGCGCACGGGCGAGGTCATAGCGCTCGCGTCGTTGCCGAACTACGAGCCGAATTCGCGGTCCATGGTGGCGGGCGACTCGATCCGCAATCGCCTGACCCAGGACGTCTACGAGCTGGGCTCGATCTTCAAGATCTTCGCGTTTGCGCAAGCCATCGATGAGAAGACGGTCAGTCTCGGCGAGTCGATCAATATCGGCCGGCCTCTGAAGTTCGGCCGCCATACGATCAACGACTTCTCCAACCACGGCTCGATCCTCACCGTGCCGATGGTGTTCGCCGAGTCATCCAACATCGGCACGGCGCAAATCGCGCTCCGCGCCGGATCCACGCGGCAGCAGAATTTCCTGCGCCGTCTCGGGCTGCTGGACGGGTTGAAGACCGAGCTGCCTGAAATGGCGTCACCGCTCTATCCGCGCCGCTGGAACGAGGTCGAGACCGTCACGATCTCCTATGGCCAGGGGATTTCGGTCAATCCGCTGGCCTTTGCCGCGGCGGCTGCGGCGGTGGTGAACGGCGGCACGCTGGTCCGGCCGACGTTCCTGAAGAATTCGACGCCGCAAAAGGGCGAGCGCGTGATTTCCGAAGCGGCGAGCCAATCGATGCGCGACCTGATGCGGCTTGTCGTGACCGAGGGAACCGGAAGCAAGGCCGACGTGCCGGGCTACGAAGTGGGCGGAAAGACGGGCACAGCAGACAAACCGGTTAACGGTTCTTATGCGCGTCACAGTCTGATTTCGTCGTTCACCGGCGTCTTTCCGATGTCACAGCCTCAATATCTCGTCTTCGTCATGATAGATGAGCCGAAAGGCACCAAGGCAAGCTTTGGCTTTGCCACAGGCGGCTGGACGGGGGCTCCCGCGGTTGGGCGCGTCATCTCGCGCATCGCGCCGCTCTTGGGCGTGCGGCGGAACGATACGTTCGCCGCGGCAAATCCGTGAGATCTCCACAATGGAACCATAATCGGAGGCAAGTGTTGGGCAGGTGGGAACGGCGGCAGCGGTGAAGAAAATAACAATGGAATTCAGCGGACTTGCGGCGGACAGCCGCGAGGTCAAGCCTGGATTCCTGTTCGCTGCGCTGAAAGGGACAAAGACCGACGGTGGACGCTTCATCGACGACGCGGTGAAACGCGGCGCCGTCGTCGTGCTCGGTGAACCCGAGCTCGCCGAACGCGTCCACAAGCTCGGCATCCGGTTTATCGCGGACAAGAATCCCCGTCTGCGTCTCGCGCGGATGGCCGCGGACTTCTATGCCGCTCAGCCGAACTGCGTCGCCGCCGTCACCGGCACGAACGGCAAGACGTCGGTCGCCCATTTCCTGCGGCAGATCTGGTCGTTTCGAGGGACGCAAGGCGGCAAGCCTCGGCACGATCGGTATTGATTCTCCGTCCGGCCACGTGCGGCTTTCGCACACGACGCCCGACCCGGTCGAGCTGCATGCTCAGCTCGCGCGGCTGAAGCACGAAGGCGTCGAGCATCTCGCGCTCGAAGCCTCGAGCCATGGGCTGGATCAGTTCCGTCTCGACGGGATCGATGTGGCGGCGGCGGCTTTCACCAACATCACGCGCGATCACATGGATTACCACGCGACCTTCGAGGAGTACCTCAAGGCGAAGCTCGGCCTGTTCGAGCGCCTCGTCCGCAAGGGCGGCGTCGCCGTCGTCAATCGCGATGCGGATCATGCGGGCGAGTTCGTCGCGGCGGCCGAGCGGCGCGGTCTGCGTCTGCTGACGGTCGGCGCTCAGGGCGAGACGTTGAAACTCACCGGCCAGGTGCCGCGCGCACGAGGCCAGGACCTCTCCGTGCTCTATCAGGGGCGGATGCGTACGATCGCGCTGCCGCTCGCCGGATTGTTCCAGGCCTCGAACGCGCTGGTCGCCGCCGGCGTTGCGCTCGGGCTCGGCGATCCGGCGGATGATGTGTTCGCTGCGCTGGAAACGCTCAAAGGCGCGCCAGGCCGCCTCGATCTCGTCGCCCAGACGCGAGCGGGCGCCTCTATATATGTAGACTACGCGCACACGCCCGATGCGATCGAGACCGTGCTGACCGCGCTCCGGCCGCATGTCAAAGGCCGGCTGCACATCGTCTTCGGATGCGGCGGCGACCGCGACCGCGGCAAGCGTCCGCTGATGGCTGCTGCTTCTGCGCGCTACGCCGACTCCGTCATCGTGACCGACGACAATCCGCGCTCCGAGGATCCGGCCGCGATCCGCCGCGAAGTGCTTCAGGGCGCGCCCAATGCGCGCGAGGTCGGCGACCGCGCGGAAGCGATCCGCCTCGGCATCGCAGCGCTCGGTGCGGACGATGCGCTGGTGATCGCAGGCAAGGGTCATGAGGACTATCAGATCTTAGGTACAGAGACGCGGCCGTTCTCGGATCGCGGAGAAGCGGTGAAGGCGGCACTCGCGCTTGGCGGGTCGGCTGTGGGTGACGGTTCATGAGCACGACACGCGCAGCCCTCTGGACGAGTTTCGATGCGGCGACGGCAACGGGCGGCAAGACCGATGGCCGCTGGGTTGCGACCGGCGTCTCCATCGACACGCGCACGCTCGAGCCGGGCGATCTCTTCGTTGCGCTCACCGGCGAGAGCCGCGACGGACACGAATTCGTTGCCGATGCGCTCAAGAAGGGCGCGGCTGCCGCGCTCGTCAGCCGCCAGCCGCCAGGCGTCGCCGCGGATGCGCCGCTTCTGATGGTGAGCGACACGCAAACCGGTCTCGAGGGTCTCGGCCACGCCGCGCGCGAGCGTTCGAAGGCGCGCATCGTCGCCGTCACCGGCAGCGCAGGCAAGACGACGACCAAGGAGATGCTGCGGCTGATCCTCGCGCGCAGCGGTTCGGTCCATGCGTCGGCCGCGTCGTACAACAATCACTGGGGCGTGCCGTTGTCGCTCGCGCGGATGCCGCTCGATACCGCCTACGGCGTGTTCGAGATCGGCATGAACCACGCGGGCGAAATCCGCTCGCTGGTGAAGTTCGTCCGTCCGCATGTGGCGATCATCACCACGATCGCGCCCGCACATCTCGAACATTTCGGGCGCGTCGAAGCCATCGCCGACGCCAAGTCCGAGATTTTCGAAGGCATCGAAGCGGGCGGCACCGCCATCCTGCCGGCCGAGAATCCGCAATTCGACCGGCTCCTTTGGCACGCGAAGGAAAACAAGGTCTCGAACATCCTGACGTTCGGCAGATCTCCCGACGCCGACGCGCGTCTGCTGTCGTCGAACACCGAGGCCGACGGTCAGAAGGTGCTCGCCACGATCGGCAAGATGCGTCTTGCATTCGCGGTCAACGCTGCCGGCGGCCACATCGCCATGAACGCCATCGCAGCGCTGCTTGCTGCGCGCGAGCTGGGCGCCGATGTCGCCCGCGGCGCCGACGAGCTTGCGAATTTCGCCGCGCTCAAAGGCCGCGGCGCGCGCTTCGCTGCCGGTGGCGTCGAAGTCATCGACGAATCCTACAACGCGAATCCGGCGTCGATGGCGGCCGCTATCGAGCTGCTCGCGAAGGCCACGCCTCAGCGCGGCGGGCGCCGTATCGCCGCGCTCGGCGATATGCGCGAGCTCGGTCCCGATTCGCCGGCGTTGCACAAGGCGCTCGCGCGCAATCTTGCGGCGGCGCGCGCCGATCTGGTGTACCTGTGCGGCCCCAACATGAAAGCGCTGTGGGACGCATTGTCCGCGAAGACACGCGGTCACTACGCTGAGACGTCATCGGAGCTCGCGCCCGAGATGCTGCGCGCACTCAAGACCGGCGATGTCGTGCTGGTCAAAGGATCGTTTGGAAGCCGCATGTCGGTCGTCATCGAAGCGCTGCGCGCGCGCGAAGCCGCAGCGGCATAAGGAGAGGGGAGTGTTCTATTATTTTCTGGTGCCGCTTTCGGACTCGGTCCCGGTCTTCAACGTCTTCCGTTATCTGACGTTCCGCACCGGCGGCGCCGTCATGACGGCGCTTCTGATCTGTTTCATCATCGGTCCGGCCTCGATCCGTTGGCTCAAAGTGCGCCAGGGCAAGGGGCAGCCTATCCGGACCGACGGTCCGCAACGCCATATCATCGAGAAAGCGGGGACGCCCACCATGGGCGGCCTGCTGATCCTGCTGTCGATGGTGCTGGCGACGCTGCTCTGGGCCGATCTCTCCAATCTCTATGTCTGGGTCGTGCTGCTGGTCACGCTGTCCTTCGGCTTGCTCGGGTTCGCCGACGACTATCTGAAGGTCAGCAAGCGCTCGTCCGCGGGAGTCGGCGGCCGGTTCAAGCTCGCGTTCCAGTTCATGGTCGCGGGCGCCGCGGTTTACGTCCTGATGCAGCTTCAGATGGCGCCGCTCACCGGAGCGGTGACGGTTCCCTTCTTCAAGGACCTGCTCATCCAGCTCGGCTGGGTGTTCATCCTCTTCGGAGCGGTCGTTGTCGTGGGCGCGTCCAACGCGGTCAATCTCACGGATGGTCTCGACGGTCTTGCGATCGTCCCCGTGATGATCGCGGCGAGCACGTTCCTCTTGATCTCCTATCTCGTCGGCAATGTGGTGTTCGCGGACTATCTGCAGATCCACTACGTGGCGGGCACCGGCGAGCTCGCGATCCTGCTGGGTGCTCTCGTCGGCGCCGGGCTCGGGTTCCTTTGGTACAACGCGCCGCCCGCCATGGTGTTCATGGGCGACACCGGCTCGCTGTCGCTCGGGCGGCGTGCTCGGCGCAACGGCGGTCGCGGTGAAGCACGAGCTCGTGCTCGTCATCGTCGGCGGACTGTTCGTCATGGAAGCGGCGTCCGTCATCGTGCAGGTGATCTCGTTCAAGACCACCGGCAAGCGCGTCTTCAAGATGGCGCCGATCCATCACCATTTCGAGCAGCTCGGCTGGCGCGAGCCGACCATCGTCATCCGGTTCTGGATCATCGCCGTCGTGTTGGCGCTGATCGGGCTTTCCACCTTGAAACTGCGCTGAGGCTCGATGATCGCCGTTCAGGAGTTCCAGGGGAAAACAGTCGGCGTCCTCGGTCTGGCGCGCTCCGGCCTTTCGGCCGCGCGCGCGCTCCAGTTGGGCGGCGCAAAACTGTATGCCTGGGACGACAGCGAATCGGCGCGCCAGGCTGCGGCGAAGGAAAAGATCGCGCTCGAACCGCCCAATCGCTGGCCGTGGCAGCAGATCAAGACGCTGGTGCTGAGCCCCGGCATTCCGCTGACGCATCCCGAGCCGCATCCGGTGGTCCGCCAGGCCAAGAGCGCCGGCGCGGAGGTGATCGGCGACGTGGAGCTGTTCGCGCGCGCCGTCCGTTCCGGGCGCGAAGCCAATGGGCTTGCGCGCATCATCGCGGTGACCGGCACGAACGGAAAATCGACGACCACGGCGCTGATCGGCCATATCCTCCAGGCTGCGGGCCTGGATGCGCAAGTCGGCGGCAATATCGGCAAGCCGGTGCTCGACCTCGGCATCCCGACGGCGAAGACCGTCTATGTGCTCGAAGTGTCGTCCTATCAGATCGAGCTGTCGCCGGGCCTTGCTCCCGATGTGGCCGTCCTCACCAATCTCTCGCCCGATCACATCGACCGCCACGGTTCGATGGAGAACTACGCGGCGGTGAAGGAATCGCTGCTCAGGCACGCGGCGCCCGACGGTCATGTCGTGGTTGGAGTCGACGACGACTATTCCGCTGCGTATCTACACCAAGCTGGTCGCGCAACCGCATGGCGGACGCGGTGGCGGTTTCCATCGGCAAGGTGCTCGGCCGCGGCGTCTTCGTCATCGACGGAAAATTGTACGACGCGTGGGACCAGCCCTCCGCGCAGATCGGCGATCTGAAAACCGCGCCGCATCTTCCGGGCAGCCACAATTGGCAGAATGCGGCGCTCGCCTATGCGGCGGTCCGCCGGCTGATCCGCGATCCGCGCGCGATCTTCTCGTCGATCCTGAGGTTTCCGGGGCTCGCCCACCGTATCGAGGATGCCGGGCGGATCGGGAAGGTCCGCTTCGTCAACGATTCCAAGGCGACCAATGCCGATGCCGCCGCGCGTGCGCTCGCCTGTTTCCCGGATGTGTTCTGGATCGCAGGCGGCCGCGCCAAGGAAGGCGGCATCGCCGATCTCGAGTCCTATTTCCCGCGGATACGCAAAGCGTATCTGATCGGCGAGGCGGCGGAGTCGTTCGGCAAGACGCTCGCGGGCAAGGTCGCGGCCGTGCAGTCGGGCACGCTCGAGCGCGCGCTCAAGGCTGCCTTCGACGATGCGCGTGCGAGCAAGGCTGAGGAACCGGTCGTTCTGCTCTCGCCGGCTTGCGCCTCTTTCGACCAGTTCAGGGATTTCGAGCACCGCGGCGATGTCTTCAAGGGCCTCGTCCGGGCATTGATCGCCGCGCCGCCAAAGCCGGCGCGCGCTGGAGCCGTCTCATGATTCTGTCTCGCGCCGACAATTCCGGTCTTGCCCGCTGGTGGTGGACGATCGACCGCGTCGCGTTTGCGTGCATGCTCGGTCTGATGGCGATCGGCCTCGTGCTCGCGTTCGCCGCAAGCCCGACGGCCACCGGAAACACGGTGAGCGCCGGCAACTTCACCAACGCGCTGAAGCAGGTCGCTTTTGCCGCGACCGCGATCGTGATCCTGGTCGGCACATCGATGATGGACTCGGCGACGGCGCGGATCGCCGCGGCGGCGATCTTCGCGCTCGGGTTGATCGGCGCCTGGCTCGCGCTGGTCTCGGGCGTCGACATCAACGGCGCCCATCGCTGGATCGATTTCGGCGGCCTCATGCTGGAGCCGTCGGAGTTCCTGAAGCCGGCATTCGCGATCCTTGCGGCGGCGTTCCTCGCCGACAAGCTGAAGCGCGGGTTCCCGGGCGAGATCGTCACGATCGCGCTGCTCGTGCCGGCGGTCATCATCCTGCTGCTCCAGCCCGATGTCGGCCAGACGATGCTGTTGAGCGCGCTCTGCGTCGTGATGCTGTTCTTAGGCGGGCTCGCCTATTATTGGCTGGTGGCGCTGGGAGCGGGCGGCGCGCTGCTCGCGGTCCTCGCCTATTTCCTGCATCCCCATGTGCGCGAACGCATCGGGCAGTTCTTCATCGAGGGGCCCGGCTACCAGACAGGGCTTTCGCTTCAGGCCTTCGAGGCTGGCGGCATCACGGGCGTCGGGCCTGGTGCAGGCACGGTCAAATTCCAGCTGCCGGACGCGCATACGGATTTCATCTTCGCCGTCGCCGGCGAGGAATTCGGCATCGCGCTCTGCATCCTGATCGCGCTTCTGTTCGGGTTCGTCACGATCCGGATCATGCTCCGCGCGTCCAAGGCGCGCGATCCGTTCGCCCAGCTGGCCGCCTCGGGGCTCGCGATCGTCGTGGCGTTGCAGGCCTTCATCAACATGGGCGTGTCGCTGTCCATCCTTCCGGCCAAAGGCATGACGCTGCCGCTGATCTCCTATGGCGGCTCGTCGCTGTTCGCGGTCGCGCTCACCTTGGGTCTCGCGCTCGGCCTCACGCGCCAGCGGCCGGCGCTGCCGGAGGAGATCGCGCGGTGAACGGGCCCTTCGTCCTCGCGGCAGGCGGGACCGGCGGACATCTGTTCCCGGCGCAAGCGCTCGCGAGCGAACTGATCAAGCGGGGCAAGCGCGTCGTGGTGATGACCGATGGCCGCGGCCACAATTACCGCTCGGCGTTTCCGGGTGCGGAGATCACCACCGTTCCCGCCGCGACGTTCGCCGGACGCTCGCCGATCGGCCGGCTCGTCGCGTTCGGCGTGATCGGTCTCGGCGTGATCTCGGCGCTGGCGAAGCTCAGATCGCTGCGTCCGCGCGCGGTGGTCGGGTTCGGCGGATATCCGAGCTTTCCGGTGATGATCGCGGCTTCGATCGCGCGTATCCCCGCGCTGCTGCACGAGCAGAACGCGGTGCCCGGCCGCGTCAACCGTCTGCTCGCGCCGCGCGTCGCCAAGATCGCCGCGTCGCTTCCGTTCGCCCGTTTCGCGCCGAAGAATCCCGAGCGCATCGTGTTCACGGGGAATCCGGTTCGCCCCGAAGCGGCCGCGCTCAACACGGCGGACTACGCGCCGCCGGGAGATACGGGTCCGATCCGGCTGCTCGTGTTCGGCGGCAGCCAGGGCGCGCGTTCGCTGTCGGAGCTCGTGCCCGCGGCGCTCAGCGCGTTGCCCGAACACTTGCGGTCGCGTCTGAAGATCACGCAGCAATGCCGTGCGCCGGATGTGGAAATGGTCGAGGGCGCCTATCGCGCAAGCGGCATCGAAGCGGAGGTCGGCAAGTTCTTCAACGATCTGCCGCGCCGCATGGCGGATGCGCATCTCGTGGTCGCGCGCAGCGGCGCGTCGACGTTGAGCGAGCTCACGGTGATCGGCCGGCCCGCGCTGCTCGTTCCCTATCCGCACGCGATGGACGACCATCAGGCGGCGAACGCAGCGGTGCTGGAGAAGGCGGGCGCTGCGTGGGTCGTGATGGAGCGCGATCTCGACGTGCCGAAGCTCGCGGGCCTTCTCGAACGCATCCTGAGCGAGCCCGACGCGCTTGCGCGCCCGCGCGCAGGCCGCGCACTCGCTTGGCCGGGTGGACGCGGCGCAGCGCCTGGCGGATCTGGCGGAGGAACTCGCGCCATGATCCACACCGGCCAGATCACCGGCATGACCCGAGTTCCGATCTCGATCGGTGCGATCCACTTCATCGGCATCGGCGGCATCGGCATGAGCGGCATCGCCGAGGTGATGCGCAATCTCGGCTATCACGTGCAGGGCTCCGACACGTCCGAGAGCGCCAACGTGAAGCGCCTGCGCTCGCTCGGCATCCCGGTCGCCATCGGCCAGAGCGCCGAGAATCTCGGCGAGGCGCAGGTCGTCGTGTACTCGTCCGCGGTGAAGTCCGACAACGTGGAGCTCGCGGCGGCGCGCAGGGCAGGGCTTCCGATCGTGCGGCGCGCGGAGATGCTGGCCGAGCTGATGCGGCTCAAGCGCTGCGTCGCGATCGCCGGCACGCACGGCAAGACCACGACCACGACGATGGTCGCAGCGCTTCTCGATGGCGGCGGTCTCGATCCGACCGTCGTCAATGGCGGCATCATCAACGCCTATGGCACCAACGCGCGGCTCGGCTCGGGCGACTGGATGGTGGTGGAGGCCGACGAGTCCGACGGGACGTTCCTGCGGCTTCCCGCGATGATCGCCGTCGTTACCAATGTCGATCCGGAACATCTTGATTTCTACGGCGATTTCGAGCGCGTGAAATCGGCGTTCCAGAGCTTCGTCGAGAACCTGCCGTTCTACGGTTTTGCGGTGATGTGCACCGATCACGCGGAAGTGCAGGCGATGGTCGCGCGTGTCCGCGACCGGCGCATCATCACTTACGGGTTCAACCCGCAGGCCGATGCGCGCGCGGTCAACGTGTCGTTCTCGGAAGGCGCGGCGCATTTCGACGTCGTGTTCCGCGATCGCCGCAAGGACACCGAGATCGTGGTCAAGGATTTCGGCTTGCCGATGCCGGGCGAGCACAATGTCTCGAACGCGGTCGCCGCCATCGCGGTCGCGCGCGAGATCGGCATTCCCGCCGATGCGATCAAGAAGGCGCTCAGCCAGTTCGGCGGCGTCAAGCGGCGGTTCACGCGCGTCGGCACGCTGGAACGGTGCGGCCATCATCGACGATTACGGCCACCATCCGGTGGAGATCGCGGCCGTGCTGAAGGCCGCGCGGCAGGCGTTCAGCGGGCCGCTGGTGGCGATCGTCCAGCCGCACCGCTACACGCGCCTGCGCGATCTGTTCGACCAGTTCTGCACGTCGATGAACGGCGCGGACACCGCGATCGTGGCGCCGGTCTATGCGGCCGGCGAAGCGCCGATCGAGGGCATCAACCGCGACACGCTGGCCGAAGGGTTGCGCGCGCACGGCCATAAGCGCGTGCTGACGATCGAAGGGCCCGACGATCTGCCGGCGATGATCGACGATCTGGCCAAGCCGGGCGGCGCGGTCGTGTTCCTCGGCGCGGGCTCGATCACGACCTGGGCCAACGGCATGGAAGCGGTGCTGAAGGAGAAGGGAGGCGGATGATGACTGCGGCCCTCGACCTTCTTCCCAAAGTGCGCGGCACGTACGCCGAGAAGGCGCCGCTCAAGGACCTCGTGTGGTTCCGCGCGGGTGGCGCGGCCGACATTCTCTTCAGGCCCGCCGACGTCGACGATCTGTGCGCGTTCATGGCGGAGAAGCCCGCCGATCTTCCGGTGAGCGTGATCGGTGTCGGCTCGAACCTGCTCATCCGCGACGGCGGAATCCCGGGCGTCGTGATCCGTCTTCCGTCCGCGTTCGGTCGGATCGAGCCGGTCGGCAAGACGCGGCTCAAGGCGGGCGCTGCCGCGCTCGATGCGGCTGTCGCGCGTGCGGCGGCGGATGCAGGCATCGAGGGCCTCGAATTCCTGCGCGGGATTCCCGGCACGATCGGCGGCGCGCTGACGATGAACGCCGGCTGTTATGGCCGCGAACTCAAGGACATCTTCGTCGAAGCTCATGCGGTGGATTCACGGGGCCGCTTGTTGACGCTGTCAGCTTCGGACATGGGTTTCACCTATCGCCACTCCGTTCCCGAAGGCGTCGTCTATGTCGACGTCGTGCTCGAAGGCACGCCCGGTGTGCCCGAGATCATCCGCGAGCGGATGAATGCCCTCGTCGAGCAGCGCGAGAGCACGCAGCCGGTGAAATCCAAGACCGGCGGTTCCACCTTCACCAATCCGCCGGGCAAGAAGGCCTGGCAGCTGATCGACGAGGCGGGATGCCGCGGCCTCATGCGCGGCGCGGCGCAGGTCTCGGAGAAGCACTGCAACTTTCTCATCAACACCGGCAACGCCACCGCGGCGGACATCGAAGGCCTCGGCGAAGAGGTCCGCGCGCGCGTGAAGGCGAAGTCCGGCATTCAGCTCGAATGGGAGATCAAGCGCGTGGGGCGGCTGAAATGACCAAGTTCAAACGGATTGCCGTTCTGCTCGGCGGACGCTCGCCGGAACGCGAGGTGAGTCTCGGTCTCGGGCCGCGCCTGCGCCAACGCGCTCCGCGCCGAAGGTTTCGAGGTCAGGGAGTTCGACGCCGGCAAAGACCTCGGCGAGCAGCTCCATGCATACAAACCGGATGCCGCCTTCAACGCGCTGCATGGCCGCTGGGGCGAGGACGGCTGCGTGCAGGGCCTGCTCGAGCTGATGGAGATTCCCTACACGCATTCCGGCGTGCTCGCGTCCGCGCTCGCCATGCACAAGGAACGCGCGAAGGCGGTGTTCCGCGCCGCAGGGTTACCGCTCGTGAAGAGCATCGTCATCGACCGCCGCGTCGCGGGCGAGCGCCACGCGATGGAGCCGCCTTACGTCATCAAGCCGGTCAACCAGGGCTCGAGCGTCGGCGTCTATATCGTCCGCCCAGGCGACAACCGTCCACCCGAGGAATTGCGTTCTCCCAAATGGGACTTGGGCGACGAAGTTATGGTCGAGGATTATGTTCCGGGACGCGAATTGACCGTCGCCGTGATGGGCCCGAAGGCTCTGGCGGTGACCGAGATCGTGGCGAAGACGTCGCTCGCGTTTTACGACTACGAAGCGAAGTACTCCGCGGGCGGTTCGGACCACGTCATCCCGGCGAAGCTCAGCCCCGCGGTCACCGAGGAAGCGATGCGGCTCGCCGAGCGCGCGCATGAAGCGCTCGGCTGCCGCGGCGTCTCGCGCACCGATTTCCGCTACGACGACACGAAGGGGCAGAACCGGCTCATCGTGCTCGAGGTCAACACGCAGCCCGGCATGACGCCGACCTCGCTCGTCCCCGAGCAGGCGGCGTACGGGGGGATGAGCTTCAACGCGCTCGTCCGCTGGATCATGGAGGACGCCTCATGCGATCGGTGAACGCACAGGCGCAAGCCGCCCCGCGAGTCGTGCGCGACGGCACGCGCACCAAGGCGAAGTCGCGGACGCCATCGGCGCGCGGCGGCCGGAGGGCATCGTCCGACTCGTCACTCGGTTATGGCGAAGGGTTGCGCGCGCGTCTCGGCTGGTTCGGCAGCGCTGTTCTGTTCCGCCGCCCGATGCTGTCTCTGACTCTGATGCTCGTCTTGGGCGGAGGAGTCTATGGACTCATCGCGGGCGGCCATTTGTCGCGCCTCTCCGAAGGAGTCGAGTCCGAGCATGGCGCAAGCCGGTTTCGCCGTCGGCGATATCAGTCTCGCCGGGGCCGACCGCACGAGCACAGCGGACGTGTATGCGGCGCTCGGCGTCGAGCGCGGCCAGTCCATCTTCGCTGTCGATGCCGCCGAAATCCGCACGCGGCTGCTCGATCTCCCGTGGGTCGGCGACGCCGAAGTCCGCCGCAACCTGCCCGGTTCGCTTTCCATCCGGCTGATCGAGAAGCGGCCGTTCGCGCTCTGGCAGAGCGGAAAATCGACCGTCGTTATTGAACGTTCCGGCGCAGTCATCACCGACGCCGACAGCGGCAGCTTCGATCATCTTCCGCTGTTCGCCGGCAGCGGCGCGCCCGAAGCCGCTTCTGCGTTCCTCGATGCCGCGCGTCCTTACCGCGCCGTGTTCGCGCGTCTGCAGATGATCCAGCGCATGGGCGAACGTCGTTGGGATCTTCTGCTCGCCGGCGGCGTTACGGTGAAACTTCCCGAAGAGGGTTGGGAAAGTCAGCTTACGGAGCTTGAGAGTCTGATCGTGGAGAAAGCGATTCTCGAACGAGATATCGAAATGATCGATCTTCGCTATCCCGATAATTACGTTTTCAAGCTACATAATGGTGATTCGCGACCTGTTTCGCGGGAACGGCGGGCGTAGGAGTAGAGCGACCGACATGGGGGATACGTTCCGTACAAAAACGAATGGTTCAAGGGTCAACGGCGTCCGCGCCGCGCAGGCCCGAACCGGGCTGATCGGCGCGCTCGACGTCGGCTCGTCCAAGATTGCCTGCATCATCGGTCGCGCGGACGCGGATGGCGGTCTGCGCATCCTGGGTTCGGCGCTGCACGAGTCCCAGGGCATACGCTCGGGCGCCGTCACCAATCTCGAGCTCGCCGACCAATCGATCCGCAAGGCGGTGGACGCGGCCGAGCAACTCGCGGATTTGCGCATCCAGGACGTCATCATCTCGGTCCAGTGCGGCCAGCCGAAGAGCCTGGGCTCGCGCGCCGAACGCCCGCTGAACGGCGTGCTGCTGGATGACACGCATCTGAGAGACATCCTCGCCCAGGGCAAGCGCCAGTGCCGCGAGGACGGCTACGAGACCATCCAGGCGGCGGCCACCTCCTATGTCGTCGATCAGACGCGCGGCGTCACCGATCCGCGCGGCATGTTCTGCGAGCGCCTCGGCGTCTCGGTTCATGCCGTCGCCGTGCGTACCGGCCCGCTGCAGAATCTTCGTCTCGCGATCGAACGCTGCCACCTCTCGATCGCGCGCCAGCTCTACGCGCCCTATGCCAGCGGCCTCGCGACGCTCGATCCCGACGAGCTGTCGCTCGGCTGCACGCTCATCGACATGGGCGCGGGCTGCACCTCGATCGCCGTCTTCATGGAGAATTCGCTGGTCCATGTGGACTCGGTGCCGCTCGGCGGCGCGCACATCACCGCCGATATCGCGAAGTCGCTGTCGGCGCCTCTGGGCGCGGCTGAGCGGATCAAGACGCTCTACGGCTCGGCGCTCGCCACCACGGATTCCGGCGCCGATCTGATCGACGTACCCCTTATGGGCGAGTCGGCCGAGCGTGGAATCGATCGCGTCCGCCGCTCGCGGCTGACCGCCGTCATCCAGGCGCGGCTCGAGGAGATCCTCGACGAGGCGCAGACGCGCCTGCGGAAGAGCGGGTTCGATGTCGCGGCTGGACGGCGCGCGGTTCTGACCGGTGGCGGCTCGCAGCTCCCCGGCGTCCGCGAAGTCACCGCGCGCGTGACAGGAAAACAGGTCCGGATCGGACGGCCTCAGGCGTTCCAAGGGATCGCCGCGGCGGCCACCGGACCGGCTTATGCGACGGCACTCGGTCTCCTGATCTCAGGGGCGACCAGTGCACCGGAAATGAACGATCCAAATCCTCCCACGGAGGTGAAGAAGGAGCGGAGCGGCCTTGCACGTTGGCTGCCGCCGAGTTTGTTCGGATGAGAAATGCGGATGAAACAAAACAAATGGGCGTCCGCGGGGTGTTGTTCGGAAGACCTGAAATTCTTGGGCTAATTCACGGAGGCACGACATGACAATCAATTTCAGGGCGCCCGAAGTCACGGAGCTCAAGCCGCGGATCACCGTGCTCGGTGTCGGCGGGGCCGGCGGCAACGCCGTCAACAACATGATCACGTCCAAGCTCGAGGGAGTCAGCTTCCTCGTGGCCAACACCGACGCGCAGGCGCTGCATCAGTCGAAGGCAACCCGCAAGATCCAGCTCGGCGCGAAGCTGACCGAGGGTCTGGGCGCAGGCGCCAAGCCCGAGATCGGCCGCGGCGCCGCCGAGGAGTCGATCGACGAGATCCTCGAGCACCTGTCGGGCTCGCACATGGTGTTCGTCACCGCCGGCATGGGCGGCGGCACCGGCACCGGCGCTGCCCCCGTCATCGCGCGCGCCGTGCGCGAGCTCGGAGTTCTCACCGTCGGCGTCGTGACCAAGCCCTTCCATTTCGAGGGCGACAAGCGCATGAAGTCCGCCGAGCGCGGCATCGAGGAGCTCCAGAACTTCGTCGATACGCTGATCGTGATTCCGAACCAGAACCTGTTCCGGGTCGCCAATGAGCGCACCACGTTCGCGCAGGCCTTCTCGATGGCGGATGAAGTGCTCCATTCCGGCGTACGCGGCATCACCGACCTGATCGTCATGCCGGGCCTGATCAACCGCGACTTTGCCGACATCCGCACCGTGATGTCCGAAATGGGCAAGGCGATGATGGGAACCGGCGAGATGGAGGGCGAGGGCCGCGCGCTCAGGGCCGCGGAAGCCGCGATCTCCAATCCGCTGCTCGATGATGTGTCGATGAAGGGCGCGCATGCGGTGCTCGTCAACGTGACTGGCGGGCCCGACCTGATGCTGTTCGAAGTGGACGAGGCCGTGAACCGGATCCGCGCCGAGGTCGATAGCGACGCCAACATCCTCTTCGGAAGTGCGCTGCTCGAAAATATGGAAGGCCGCGTGCGCGTTTCCGTCGTCGCCACCGGCATCGACGCCGAGTCGTGCAGTGGCTACGTGGCCGAGAACGTCCAGCGTCTGCATATTCCACGCCGCAGACCGACGATCGAGACCGAGGCTCCGGCCCCTGCGCCTGCGCCTGCGCCGCGGATGGACGCGCCCAGCATCAGCCGGATGATGGACAATCTGGCGGTGCAGCTGGATACGCTTCAGATGACGATGCCCGCATCCGAGCCTGTCGCGAGGAGAGAGCCCGCGCCCGTGATCCCGGTGCCGCCGCCAAAGGTGCAGATGGAGGAGCCGCTCGTTCTCGGCGGCGCCGAAGCGCCGATGATCGCCGAGCCTGTGTCGCACACGATGACGGTGCGTATCGAGGCGAAACAGGTGGTCGCTCCGCCGAAGCGGTTTTTCGGATTGTTCGGCCGCCGGCGCGCGGACCGCGAGGACTATCTGGTCGAGCCGCGTCTGGAAGCACCGATGCCCGCGCCCGCTGCGCCTCGGCAGCCCATCGCGACGACAACAACGCGCCCGGCCGCGAGCGCACCCGCTCAACACGTGTCCCAACCGCAGCAGGCACAAGCGCCGTCCGCGCGCGCAGCAGCCGAACCGCCGCGCCAACAGCAGACGCCGTCTCCGGACGATTTGTTTGCCGGCGTATCGGAGGATGACCGGTTTGAAATCCCGGCCTTCCTGCGGCGGCAGGCCAATTCGGGGGGGTAATGGCAAGCAGACATACGCTCGCGCGCGAGGTTTCGGTTCAAGGCGTAACCTTGCATTCGGGCTTACCGTCACGCCTGCGATTGCTTCCCGCTGCGCCCGGCACGGGCATCGTGTTTCAGCGCGCCGATCTCAAAGGATCGGCGCCCATCCCCGCTCTGTGGTCCAACGTTGCGGAGACGCGGCTCGGCACGGTGCTGCGCGGTCCTGACGGGGCGACCGTCGGCGTCATCGAGCACCTGATGTCCGCGCTTTCAGGTGCGGAGATCGACGACTGCACGATCGAAGTGGAAGGTCCCGAGCCGCCGATCCTCGACGGCGATGCGCTCTCGTTTCTCGTCGCGATCGACGAGGCCGGAACCCGCGCGCAAGGAACGCGCGATGCGATCCGGCTCAACCGGCCGGTGGACGTTGGGTCAGCTTCGGCGAGCGTGAAGCTTCTGCCGGCGGAACGATCGGAGTTCACCTTCGAGATCGAGTTCCCGACCGCAATCATCGGGCGGCAGGAATTTTCCTGCGTGCTGAATCGCGAAACCTTCCGCCGCGAGATCGCGCCTGCCCGGACCTTCGGGTTCCTCAAGGAGGCCGAGCAGCTCCGCGCCGCGGGCTTTGGCCGAGGCGCCGATCTCACCAACACGCTTGTGATCGACGGCGATACGCTGATGAACGCTCCCCTGCAGCGCTACAAGGACGAGTTCGTCCGTCACAAGATCCTGGACGCGGTGGGCGATCTGAAACTCGCAGGGCTTCCCATCATCGCGCGGTTCGAGGGCCGAAAATCCAGCCATTCGCTGAACAATCAGCTGTTGCGGGCGCTTTTCGCCGATCCTGCGAACTACCGGATCGGGCCGGCCTGACGTCGACAATGTAATTTAGGGACTGACGCCGAGCCTTGTCATGGCCGCCGCGATATTCGGATCCAGTCTGACGGCCTGGGCGATATCGGCGTTTCCCGCATTCGCGTTGCCCGATCTGAGCTTCGCGATGCCGCGCCCATAGAGCGAGTTTGCTTGGTTGGGATTTGCTGCCAGAGCCGTATCATAGTCCCTGATGGCGGCCAGGTAATTCCTCAGCCGCAAATGTATAAGCCCCCGCGCGTCGAATGCGCCCGGATCCGCAGGATCCAACTGGAGCGATCTTTCGCAATCGCCCATCGCCTGATCGGGCCTGCCCGCAGCAGCCAGCGCGTAACAGCGTCCCTTGAAGGCAACACCGACATTTGCGTTCAGCCGGATCGCGCGGTCGTAATCCACGATGGCGTTCTCGAACTGCGTCCGTTCCATGTAGATGCTCGCACGGTGAACGAACGCGGCGTCATAGCTCGGATTGAGCGTGATGGCCTGCGAGTAGTCCGCGAGAGCCGCGTCGACCTGGCCCTTTGCCTGACGAACGATACCGCGATTGTGGAACGCCGGAGCTGAGAACGGCGCAAGCCTGATGGCCTCCTCATAGGATTGGATTGCCCGGTCGGGCTCGTCCTGAAGCCTGAGCGCGTTGCCTTTTTCGATATGGGCGTCCGCCGAAGTCGGGTCGAGACCGAGAGCCTGGTCGAGCGATTTGAGGGCCTCGGGATAGTGGCCTTTTCGTTGATGCATACTGCCCAAGGCGAAATGCGCCATCGCCCTGTCTTGCGCCGAAGCACTCGAGTCGGATGCAGCGCGCCCGCAGTAGACGACGGCACGCAGGACCTCCGATCGTGTGGTGGCCGCATTGCAGATCTCGGAGGCGTTTTGCGTCTGCGCGAGACGATCGCGAGCCACACCCAGCGACGCCAATTGCGGCACCACCCTCGGGTTGATCCTGTTGGCCTGGGCGAAATCGGAATTCGCGCCTGGCTGGTCGCCGCGTTTCTCGCGGGCGATGCCACGCGCGAATAAAGAGTTCGCGTCATTCCTCGCCCAAGTTCACGGAGGCGTCGAAATCCGAGATCGCGGTCTCCAGGCGGCCCGCGGCAAGGTTCGCAAGGCCCCGCTGATAGTGGCCGACGGCTGAGTCGGGCTGCATCTCGATCGCGGTGGTCAGACTTGCGATCGCTTCCTCATGCTTGGCCAACGCGAATTGCGCGAACCCGCGGAAACGATGGCAGTCCGCCGTGTCGCGGCCCAGCCGAACCAGCGGTCTCGCAATCGGCGATGCTGCGCTCGAGCAGACCGGCTCTGAGATAGGCCTGCGCACGATTGACATAGGGCTGCGCATTGTCAGGGTTCAACCGAATGACAACGCTGAAGTCCGCCGCCGCTTCGTCGAATTTTCCCAACGCCGTATACGCGTTTGCCCGCCTATTGCGGAGAGCTGGGTCTTCGGGAGCGAGTCGAACGGCCGCGCTGAAATCGTCTACCGCTTCCTGGAACTTCCGGATCGCCGAATAGGCTGTGCCCCGCTTGACGAGAGCCTCCCGATAATCGGGTCTAACATCCAGGGCCTTTGTATAATCTTCGATGGCGAGCTCATGATTGCCATCGCGGGCGCTTGCATCGCCACCGAGAAGATAAGCAAGGGCCTGAGTTTGCGGCGTCGGCCGTGATGGAGGCTGCGGTCTCGGCATCAGGCTTCCCACGATGGTCCGGTCAGCTTTCAAGACCGAACTGAGCGCGTCGCCAACAACGGGGTCACTGGAAGGGACCGTCGCGCTCGGGGGCGCGTACGAGATCGCAGATTGCTCGTAGTGCTCGCGTATTTGGGCCAGAGCCCGCGCAGTCTCCCGGCGCACATCGCCCGTGCAGAGCGGCTCGGTGACCGTGCTGTTGAATTCGCGCTTTACGGTTACGGTGTTCGCAGATGACGACCAGCGCGCGACGAATTCGATGTTGGGAGTCTTGATGTTCGTTTCCGGTGGGAGCCGACCAGGGGGCGATCCCGGCAGCTCCAGGACGAGTTCCTCTTCCATATGTCCGCTGTAGCAAGCCGTTTCCTGCCCCTCATCCTGGGCCGTCGGGGAAAGGCTTCCCATCAACCCGTCACCGGGAAACGACGTGAGCTTCGGGCCGCGAACGAGGGGGAAACCCCGGCCAGCCGCCAACCTCGTATCTGTGAACTCGAAGTGGCTCGTAACGGTATAGCTGGGACGAAGATCGGTCGGTGAAGGCACATCGAACGTTCCCGTCCCCTTGAGCCCTTCGGCCTCAAGAAGCGTCGACGCAAACCGCGTCGGGCCGCCTGCCTGTATGGCGAGCGCGAGCGAGCGCAGGCCCACCGCGGACGGTCCTGTGGCCGTCACTGTGTTGTCGCCGGTGACGTTTCCGTTCGCGTCGAGACGCGCTGTCGCTTTGAACACGACGGAGGTCGCGCCTGAGGGAAGTACCGGCGTCCGGCGCACCACTTGGCCGCTGCGGGTCGCGTGTACGACCGGCTTGCCGTATTCCTGGAACTGGAGCGTGCCGAACGGCGCCACGCCCGGCGTTGTATCGACGTAAAGTTGGAACTCCGGCAACCATGTGATCGCGTGATTGAAGGGCGTGATCATGGCGACTTGAGGCAAGCTGTAAGTATTGCCCAGGTTGATGAGGACGACCTCACTCTCGATGCCCACGGCCCTGAGCAGCGCAGCGAACAGAGTCGCGTGGTCCTTGCAGTCACCGTAGCCGTTCATCAGCGTCTCTTCCGCGTTGTGCGGAATGATGCCTCCATTGCCGATATCGACGGCGACGTAGCGGATGTTCTTGCTGACCCATTCGTAGATGTTCTGCGCTTGCAGACGACGATCAGTCACGCCCGCCGTGAGCTGGTTAGCCAAGGCCTGGATCTTCGGCGTTATCGTTTCCGCGGGCGCGATCAGCGAGGCGTATATGCGGCCAAGTTCTTCCTGGCTTGCCAGGCTCGAGAAGAACACCCGGGGAACGTCGTCCAAAGGTGAAACGGGCGAAGCTTTTGCGGTTTGCGATCCCGGGGCCGAGTACCGCCAGCGATACGTGGTGGCGGTTGCCGATTCCTCGGTGCGGACTTCGACCTCGTGGCTTTCGACCTTGAGCGGAAGACTCTTCGGCGCGGTCACTGAGCCCCGCACTTCGTTGTAGCTCATCGAGCGGGGAAACAGCTCGAAATCCCTGAAGTGGCCAGGTATGGGCGGCCGATGGGTCCGCCACCGCGCGGTGTAGACCACCGTGTCGCCCGCTCCGACATTCGGGAAGACCACCACCTTCTGGCGGACCTCGTTGATCTGCAGACTTTGCGGCGTCCCTTGCGGCTGCTGGGTGTAAATCGCGCTCGCGGCAACCGGTATCTTCTGGCCATCGCTCTTGAGCGTGTAGGCCTCGACAATCTCGAGGTCCTGAGCTGTTTCCATGTAAGGGAGTGCCGTTTGCCCGACTGCCTTCGCTACGGCCTCGTTCGTTGCCTGAATCTCGACGTGAGACGTCTGAGTGCTCTTGCCATCGGCCTCGACGACGATATCGACGGTCATCAGACGGACCACCGTCGGCGCCTCTTCGGCCGCGCGCGCGCCCATGAGTCCGAAAAGCAGGGCGGCAAACGCCCAACCGGCCAAGGTCGTACGGTTCATTCGGGGCCCCCCAGCTGGAAAGATTATTATCACAACGTGGGGTAGCCGTCCTATGGCGGGAAAAAGCGCTTGGCGAGTTGCGCGGCCGGATGGCATAACGTGTGTTCGGCAGACGGGGGTCGGGCCCGGGGGGCCTCCAATCGATTAGGGTAAGGGCATGTCCTTGAAGACACGCGCATTTAAGACACGATCCTTGAGCATCCTGATGCTCTCCGCGGCGGCTCTCCTGATGGCCGGCTGCGCCCGCGACGAAAACGCGGCCGCCATCTATATCGAGCGTCCGATCGAGCAGATCTACAACGACGCCTGGACGCAGGTGAACCGCGAGAACTGGCTCGAAGCCGGACGGCAGTTCGACGAGGTCGAGCGTCAGCATCCCTATTCGATCTGGGCCAGGCGCGCGATCCTGATGTCGGCCTATTGCTACTACGCGGGCAACCGCTACACCGAATTGATCGATGCGGCGAACCGCTTCATCCAGCTCCATCCCGGCAACCGCGACGTGCCTTATGCCTATTATCTGAAGGCCGTGTCGCTCTATGAGCAGATCAACGACGTCGAGCGCGACCAAGGGAAGACCGAAGAGGCGCTTACGGCGCTCCAGGATCTGATCCAGCGCTTCCCCAACACCGAGTATGCGCGCGACGCACGGCTGAAGATCGATCTCACCCGCGATCACCTGGCGGGCAAGGAGATGACCATCGGTCGTTTCTATCTCCACCAGGGTGAGTATCTCGCGGCGATCAACCGCTTCCGGACCGTGATCGACAGGTATCAGACGACGAACCACGCGCCCGAAGCGCTCGAGCGGCTGACCGAGGCCTATCTCGCGCTCGGCATCGTGAAGGAAGCGCAGACCGCGGCCGCGGTGCTCGGCTACAACTATCCCGGCACGGGCTGGTATCGCGACGCTTATACGCTGCTCACCGCGGAGAACGCCGCTCCGACGGAAGACGAAGAATCCTGGATCAGCAGGGCGTTCCGCTCCGTCTTCTGAGCGGCGGCCCATGCTGGCCTCGCTGACTGTCCGCGACGTCGTCCTCATCGAAAAGGCCGAGCTGAATTTCGCCGCCGGATTGAACGTGCTCACGGGCGAAACCGGCGCGGGCAAATCGATCCTGCTCGAAGCATTGGGACTGGCCGCGGGCGAACGCGGGCAGGGGCGCGCATCGCTGCGTCCCGGCGCCGAGCAGGCGGCGGTCGTTGCGGTGTTCGAGCCGGCAGCGCGACATCCCGCGCGCGCGCTGCTCGCAGAGAACGATCTCGGCGATGAGGATGGCGAGATCATCCTGCGCCGCACGGTGTCCGTCGATGGACGCAGCCGCGCCTTCGTCAACGATCAGGCGATCGGGCTGCAACTCGCGCGCGAGATCGGCGGATCGCTCGTCGAAGTGCACGGCCAGTCCGATGATCGCGGGCTGTTCGACACCGCGACGCATCGCGCGCTGCTCGATGCGTTCGGCGGTCATGCAGCGCTCGCCTCCGATGTTGTCAGCGCTCACGCGGCGTTTGCGGCGGCCGCGAAGAAACTCGAGGCGATGAAACGCGCGGCGAGCGCGGCATCCACGGAGATCGACTATCTCACGCACGCCGTGGACGAGCTTCGCCAGCTTGCGCCGCGGGCCGGCGAAGAGACGGAGCTCGCGTCGTTGCGCGCGCTGCTGATGAACGCGGACCGGCTCGCACAGGATGTGTCCGCGGCTGCGGATTTCGTTTCGGGCGATGGCGGCGCGGAGACCAAGATCGCAGGCGCATTGCGCCGCCTGTCGCGTCTGCCAAAGGAAGGGCGCGAGGCGGTTCAGGCCGCGGAGAACGCGCTCGAATCCGGTCTCGCGCTCGTTCAAGAGGCGCGCCAGGAATTGGATTCGTTGCTCGCGCGTCTCGAAGGCGAACCGGGTCAGCTCGAGCAGGTCGAGGAGCGGTTGTTTGGGTTGCGTGCGGCGGCGCGCAAATACCATGTGAGCGTGGACGCGCTCGACGGACTTAAAGTGGACTATGAATCAAAGCTCGCATCGCTTGGTGCGGGCGGAGAATCCATCGCCGCCGCCGAAGCGGAGGTCGCGAGCACGCGCGCACACTTCCAGGAGCGAGCCGCATCGTTGTCCGCCGCACGGGCCAAGGCCGCGAAACGTCTCGAAGCTGTCGTCGCATCGGAGCTCGCGCCGCTGAAGCTCGGCAATGCCCGCTTTCGCGTCGCGCTGACGCCGCTTGCCGAACCGGATGCGCATGGACTCGAACGTGTGATGTTCGAGATCGCAACCATCGAGGGTGCAGCGTTCGGCGGCCTCGCGAAGATCGCCTCGGGCGGCGAGCTCGCGCGGTTCGCGCTCGCACTGAAGGTTGCGCTCGCGGAAGCAAGCCCGCCGGCCGTGCTCGTGTTCGACGAGGTCGATCGCGGTGTCGGCGGCGCGGTGGCTGCCGCGGTCGGCGAACGGCTGCAGCGTCTCGCGGCGTCGACGCAGGTGCTGCTCGTCACCCATTCGCCGCAGGTCGCCGCGCGCGCGGCCAAGCACTTCCGCATCACGCGCGAAAAGGACGCGACCAGCGTGCGCGAGCTTTCGGCGGACGAGCGCGTCGAGGAGCTGGCGCGGATGCTCTCGGGCGCGAAGGTGACCGAGGAAGCGCGCGGCGCCGCGCGTCGTCTTCTCGCCGAAGCTCAGGCGCCTCAGCCTGTGCCGAAGAAGCGGGTTCGCGCGTGAGCGGACTCGAAGACAAGGCGCCGCAGCGACTCACCGACGCCGAAGCAAAGAAGGAGCTTGAGCGTCTCGCGAAGGAGATCGCCGAACACGACCGTCGCTATTACCAGGACGATGCGCCGACGGTCACGGACGCGGAATACGATGCGCTGCGCCGGCGCAACAACGAGATCGAAGCGGCGTTTCCCGAGCTCATCCGTGCCGACAGTCCGTCTCAAAGAGTTGGCGCAAAGCCCGCTGAGCGCTTCGAAAAAGTGCGTCACTCGCGGCCGATGCTGTCGCTCGACAACGCGTTTACGGATGACGACGTCCGCGATTTCTTTGCGCGGGCCAAGCGATTTCTCGGCCTGCCTGAAGACGAGCCGCTGGCGCTCATCGCGGAACCGAAGATCGACGGTCTGTCGGCCTCGCTGCGCTACGAGGACGGTGAGCTGGTGCTGGGCGCCACGCGCGGCGACGGCGCCGAGGGCGAAAACGTCACCGCCAATCTGAAGACGATCAAGGATGTGCCCAAGACCTTCGGCGGCAAGAAGCCGCCCAAGGTCTTCGAGGTGCGCGGCGAGGTCTATATGAGCCACGCCGATTTCGCCGCCCTGAACGAACGGCAGCAGAAGGCGGGCGAGAAGATCTTCGCCAATCCGCGGAATTCAGCCGCCGGTTCTCTGCGCCAGCTCGATCCCTCGCTCACGGCGCGCCGGCCGTTGCGCTTCTTCGCCTATCACTGGGCGGAAGTCTCCGAGCTTCCCGGCAAGACGCATTGGGAAGTCTTGCAGGCGCTGAAGGCATGGGGCTTTCCGGTCAATCCGCTGACCCGGCGGTTCGAGACGCTCGACGAGTGCCTGAAGTACTACGAGGAGATCCAGCACAAGCGCGCGAAGCTCGGCTACGACATCGACGGCGTCGTGTACAAGATCGACCGCCTCGACCTCCAGAACCGGCTTGGTTTCGTCTCGCGCTCGCCGCGCTGGGCGGTGGCGCACAAATTCCCCGCCGAGCAGGCCGAGAGCGTGGTCGAGCGGATCGAGGTCTATGTCGGCCGCACCGGTGCGCTGACGCCCGTGGCGCATATCAAACCTGTGACGGTCGGCGGCGTCGTGGTCCAGAACGTCTCGATGCACAACGAGGACGAGGTCGCGCGCAAGGACGTGCGCGTCGGCGACACCGTCGTGGTGCAGCGCGCGGGCGACGTGATCCCGCAGCTTGTCCGTGTCGTGCTCGAGCGCCGGCCGAAGGGAACGAAGCCCTACAAGATGCCGGAGATCTGCCCGGTCTGCGGCAGCCATGCGGTGCGCGAGGTCAACCCCAAGACCGGCGAACCGGAAGCGGTGCGGCACTGCGTCAACACGCTGTCATGCCCGGCGCAGGCGGTCGAGCGGCTCTACCATTTCGCGTCGCGCTACGCGTTCGACATCGAAGGGCTGGGCGGAAAGACCGTGCAGGAATTCTTCCAGGACGGAATGCTGAAGGAGCCCGCGGACATCTTCCTGCTCGAAGAGCGGTACTCCAAGGGCCCGAAGGCGATCGCCAGCCGCGAAGGGTGGGGCGAGACGTCGGCGGCCAAGCTCTTCGCCGCCATCAACGCGCGCCGGACGATCCCGCTCGACCGATTCATCCTTGCGCTGAGCATTCCCCATGTGGGCGAATCGACGGCGAAGCTGCTCGCGCGCAATTTCCACTCGCTTGACGCCTTCATGAAGGCGATGCGCAGCAAGGAGGCCGCCGAGGAGCTCGAACTCGATCGAAGGTATCGGTGATGTGATGGCGAAAGCGATCACGGATTTTTTCGCCGAAGAACATACGATTGAGGCTTTAAAACGGCTGCTCGTTCACATCAATGTCACAGATGTTGCAGCGCACACGTCGAATTCGCCCGTAGCAGGGAAGACCGTGGTTTTCACGGGTTCGCTGGAGAAAATGACGCGCAGTGAAGCCAAGGCGCGTGCGGAATCGCTCGGTGCGAAAGTTGCGGGTTCGGTGTCGAAGAAGACCGATCTTGTGATCGCGGGTCCCGGTGCGGGCTCAAAATTGTCCGAAGCGGAGAAGCTCCACGTTAAAATAATTTCAGAGGCGGAGTGGTTAGAGTTGATCGACGAGTCATGACCCGGCACACTATGATGCTCAGGGGGAATTCGAAAACCCGAGTATGCGTCATGAACGAAATCACAATTCGCGACCTGGACAATGCGAGCGTACAAAGCTTGAGAAAGCTCGCATGGCGGAACGGCATGCCGGTGGAGGAAATCGCCCGCTCTTTGCTTATTGAGGCTGCGCGCGAGCGCGAGCCCCAACGTACGGACCGGTTCATTCCTCCGCCTACGGATTAAGCAGCCGACCGGCTTTGAGTATCGATTCTGTTGCGAGGGCGCACGCTCTTTTGAGCGCGCGCCGGACTCGCGAGTCGGTCCGCAGCGCCGCTCAGACCGGCTTGGTCGCTTGGCCGAGCCATGCGCTCGCTTGCGCGTCGCCGGCCAAGCCCGGCGCGAGCGCCGTGCGCACGTCCCGGTGGTAGGCGTTGAGCCACGCCTTCTCGGCGTCCGTCAGCATGCCCGCGTCGACGAGGTTGAGGTCGATCGGAACGCGCGTGATGGTCTCGAAGCCGAGCATCTTCTTCTCGCCGCCGGGGATGTCGCCGAGGTCGCGGACGACGACGAGGTTCTCGATGCGGATGCCGTACTCGCCGGTCTTGTAGTAGCCGGGCTCGTTCGAGCAGATCATGCCGGGCTTCAGCGCCTGCATCGTGCCGCGCGGCGAGATGCTTTGCGGTCCTTCGTGTACGGACAGATACGAGCCGACGCCGTGGCCGGTGCCGTGTCCGTAGTCCAGCCCGGCATCCCACAGCGGACGGCGCGCGAACGCGTCGAGCTGCGCGCCGGTCGTCCCTTCAGGAAACCGCGCCAGCGCGAGCTGGATGTGGCCCTTGAGCACGCGCGTGAAGCGGTCGCGCATCTCTGGAGTCGGGGTGCCGACCGCGATGGTGCGCGTCACGTCGGTGGTGCCGTCCTGGAACTGCGCGCCGGAATCGATCAGGAACAATTGGCCGGCTTCGATGCGCCGGTTGGTCTTCTTCGTCACGCGGTAATGGACGATCGCGCCGTTCGGCCCAGCGCCCGAGATGGAATCGAAGCTCAGGTCCTTGAGCACGCCGGTGGCGTGTCTGAACAATTCGAGCTTCTCGACGGCGTCGATCTCGGTCAGCTTGCCGGAAGGCGCTTCGCGCGCGAACCAGGCGAGGAAGCGCGACAGCGCCGCACCATCGCGCACATGCGCCTTGCGCGTGCCCTCGAGCTCCGCCTCGTTCTTGCAGGCCTTGGGCAATTGGCACGGATCGGACGCCCGCACGATCTTCGCGCCCGCGCGTTCGAGCCGATCGAAGATGAAGGCAGCCGCCCATTGCGGATCGGCCAGCACCGTCTTGCCCTTGAGCGCATCGAGTGCAGCCGGGAATTCGGAAGGCGCGCGCACGCGGACCTGATTGCCGAGATGGGTCGCAAGCTCGGGCGAGTTCTTGCGCGGATCGAGAAAGAGATCGACCGAGGAATCCGCGTTCAGCACCGCGAACGACAACACGAAGGGCGTGTGCGGGACATCGGCGCCGCGGATGTTGAGCAGCCAGCAGATGGAATCCGGCAGCGTCAGCACGGCGGCATCGGTGCCGCGTTTCTTCAAGTCCTCGGCGAGCCGGCCGCGCTTGGACTCCGATGTCTCTCCCGCGAGCTCGATCGGATGCGGCACCGCGCGCGCGTGCGGCGGCTCCGGCTGGTCCGGCCACACCTGATCCAGCGGATTGGGCGAAAGCGGCGCCAACGTTCCGCCGGCGCGCTCCACCGATGTCCTCAAGCGCTCGATCGCGCCCTGCGTGTGCAGCCACGGGTCGTAACCGAGCCGCGCGCCTTTCGGCAGATTCGCCTCGATCCAGTTCGCCGGACCGTCGTTCATCAGATCGAGCGTCTCGAACAGGGTCGTGTCGGTCTGGTTCCGGACCTGAAGCGTGTAGCGGCCATCGACGAAGACCGCGGCCTTCTCGATCAGCACGATCGCGAGACCGGCCGAACCGGTGAACCCGGTCAGCCAGGTGAGGCGCTCGGCGCGCTTGGGGACATACTCGCCCTGGTGCTCGTCGGCGCGCGGAATGAGGAACCCGTGCACGCCGCGGTTGGCCAACTCGGCGCGCAAGGCTGCGAGCCGCGGCGCACAGTTGGAGGCGTCGCCCTGCTCGTCGAAGGTCTGGAATGGCATGTTCATGGGTGGCTACCGGGTATCAAACTCCAGGGTGAGATTCGCTCCAATCGATCGCGATTCCCACCCCTTTGGGACGGTGGAGTGGCCGCGACCACCCAGTTCTTGGGTGGGACGGTCCTTCGGCCCACAAGTGGGGGCACGACGGTCTTCTTGCAAGCATTTGATCATGAAAGGTCTTTTTCGCTTTCATTAGTCTGTCCGTTCGATTTCGCGATTTTTCCGCCGTCTCCTTTTGCCACAGCAAATACGCGTAATAGTCCTATATGACATCTATATTATAGGATATTACCTACAGAAACTAGAGCGCATTGCCAGGGCGCTCGAGGATGAGCGCGGACCAGGGTCCCTTGCGCAGCACTTGGCAGCGCACCAGTCCCTGTGCGCGGTAGCGGTCTTCGACCTGATGTTCCTGATCGCGCAGCAGGCCGGAGAGCACGACCGCACCACGGCGTGCGAGAGCCGTACAGAGCGCAGGCGCGAGCCGTCGCAACGGCCCCGCCAGGATGTTGGCGATGATCAGATCGTAGGGCGCACCGTGTTGGATCGCCGGGCTCGTCATGCCGTCGGCCACGAACGCGCGGACGAGGGGGCCTTCGTTGTTCATGCGCGCGTTGTCGCGCGCGACGTGAACGGCGACCGGATCGATGTCCGAAGCAAGCACGTGCCGCCGCCATAGCTTGGCAGCCGCAATCGCGAGCACGCCCGTACCGCAGCCGAGATCGAGGATCCGCTTTGGACGCCGCGTCCGGCCGATGAGCGTGATCGCTTCGAGGCACAGCGTTGTCGTCTCGTGATGTCCGGTGCCGAAGGCGAGACCCGCTTCGATGCGGATCGGAATGACGCCCTTCGGCACGCGCCCGGCGTCATGCGCGCCATACAGAAAGAATCGCCCCGCCCGCACCGGCGGCAGGCCGAGCAGGCTCAAGCGAATCCAATCCTGGTCGGGCAGGGGCTCGACGCTGACGCTCTGGCCGGCAAGCGAGCTCAGAAGATTCGAGTCCGGCTGCTCCTGATAGAGCGCCTCGACCGTCGCGTCCGGTCCGAACGGGTCTTCGGCGATCAGCACGGCTTGCGGCCCCGGCGGCGCGAGCTCGAACACCGCCGCGATATCGGCCGAACGATGCTTGGTGACGGTGACGGACGCTTTCCAAAGCGGCGGCGAGCTGGTCATGCAGTGTCCACTTTGTCCCTGTTCGACTACGCGCGCGCCGACCAACGACGTGTAGTTGCACACTGGTCGAGACGGAATTCCATATGAATGTGGGCCGCTTTCATTTCGATGACTGTATAACCGGTAAGAAAGCCAACGAAACCTGCGGGAGAGCGCTCTGGCGGATTGGTGGGACGTCGTTGTTGTCGGCGCGGGCGCGGCGGGCATGATGTGCGCGGCGCAGGCCGGCAAGCGCGGCCGCTCCGTTCTCGTGCTCGAACATGCCGATGCTCCGGGCGAAAAAATCCGCATCTCGGGCGGCGGGCGGTGCAATTTCACCAATCTGCGTTCCGCGCCCGAAAATTTCCTTTCGCAGAATCCGCATTTCTGCATTTCCGCGCTTCATCGATACACCGCCAGGGATTTCATCGCGTTGGTGGAACGCTACGGCATTGCGTACCACGAAAAGACGCTGGGCCAACTATTCTGCGACGGTTCGGCGCGACAGGTCATCGATCTGTTGTTGGCGGAAATGAAAGAGGCGAAAGCGGAGCTGCGCCTGGCAACATCCGTCACGAACGTCGAGAAGGCCGAAACGGGCTTTTTGCTGACCCTGTCCTCGGGCGCGGACCAGATCCGATGCCAATCGCTGGTGGTGGCGACGGGTGGCAAATCCATTCCCAAAATGGGCGCCAGCGACTTCGGCTACAGGCTCGCCGCGCGCTTCGGTGTTGCTGTCACCGAAACACGGCCGGCCCTGGTGCCGCTCGTCTTCGAAGACCCGCTGCTTGCGCAGCTGAAGCCGCTGGCAGGCATCGGCGTCGCGGCGCGTGTGAGATGCCGCCAAGCGACGTTCGAAGAAGCGATTCTGTTTACCCATCGTGGTTTGAGCGGCCCGGCGATTCTGCAGATCTCGTCCTATTGGCGCGAAGGCGACGACATCACCATCGCCTTGCTGCCGCCGGTCGATGTTTTCGACGTGCTGCGCAACGCGCGCAAGACGAACGGACGGCAAATGCCGTTCACGTGTCTATCGGAGTTTCTGCCCAAGCGGCTGGCGCGCATGCTCGTCGAGGAGCAGGGCGTTGCGGGCACATTGGCCGATCTTTCCGATGAGGCGCTGCGCAAGATCGACGAAAGAGTGAATTTCTGGAACGTGCGACCGTCGGGCAGCGAAGGCTATCGCACCGCCGAAGTTACGCTTGGCGGTATCGACACGAAGCATCTCAACTCCAGGACCATGGCGGTCCAAGCCGTACCCGGACTCTATTTCATCGGCGAAGTGGTGGACGTGACGGGCTGGCTCGGCGGATACAATTTCCAATGGGCTTGGGCGTCAGGCTGGTGCGCAGGGCAGGCCGTCTGAAGGCGCGTTACAAATCTCGATCTGTAAGTTGCGCCGTTAGCGCCCATCATTGAGCACGCGTCGCAGCACTTCCTTGGCGTTAACGGTATCGTCCAGGGGCCCGTCCACGAGTTCCTGTTGCTAGGATCAATGCCTTCCACAACGCCCACGCTTTACCGCGCGTCCAAGTGGCTTGATCCAAACCTAGAGCCTGTCGGAAGTCCTCGCGGGCCTCGTCTTCGAAAAAGGTCCACGCGATTGCGAGATCGCAAGAGGGGTCTCCGACGGCCAAACAACCAAAGTCAATTACCCCGCATAGGCGACCCTGACTGACAAGCAAATTGCCTGCGGCCATGTCGCCGTGAACCCAAACGGGCGCCGATTCCCACTCGGTACCAATCGCCGCATTCCATAACTTCTCAGCGCAGGCGCGCTCACTCCGGTTGTCCAGTCGGTTGATTGCTTCCCGAGTTTCCTGATCATACGCCGTCAGCGATCCGCCTCTGAAAAAGCTGTGTTGACCAGCGGTGGGGCCACTCGCCGCATCGATTGCATGTAGCGCCTTCAAGAAATACGCAGTCTCTCGCGCAAATCCAGCAAAGTCATCGATCGAGGCTTTCCTTGCGGGTTCGCCATCGATCCACGCATAGATCGACCACTGCCACGGATATCCCATTGCGGGAGCGCCCATCGCGACAGGTTTCGGTATCGAGACCTGCAAATGCGGGGCGAGCCGGGGGAGCCAAAACTGTTCCTTCTCGACCTGAGAGGTATACGCAGATGCAATTGGCAATCGAGCGAGCAGCTCCCGGCCGATTCGAAATGTCCTGTTGTCCCAGCCCTGCGGTTCGACTCCTGCAACTGCCAAACCCGCCCAGTGCGGGAACTGTTGGCCGATGAGGCGTCGAACGAGTTCTGCGTCAATATCGACTGCGTCCATGGCGTCGGCGCGGCTCAGAAGAACTCGTCAAGCAGTTGGTAAAAGGCGATGCGCTTCGGATCGGTCGCAACTCCGTAGCGCTGGAGGAAGACGGCTTCCCAGTCCCCGCCAAGATTGTGACGGATGCTCCGGCTCGCCAGCGCTAGGTCCCGGTGCCTATCAGCGACCCCCAACCGGGCGCAGTCGATGAAGCCGGTGAAACGTCCTTGGTCGGCGAACAGATTTGGTAAACATGCGTCCCCGTGCGTAACAACAAGGTCCTCGTGATCGGGCTTTCGCGCGAGTAGCTCTTGGAAGAGATTGGCCACCGTGCGGCCGCAGCGCTCCTCGTCAAAATCAGCTTCGTCAACGAGCCCGGCCCGCATGCGTGCGTCAGCTCCGATGATCCGGTGATCGACGCGGTGGTCGAACGGACAATCTGCAACATCTAGCTGATGTAAGGTCATTAGGGCATCAGCCGCAATCTCTGCGATCCGTTCAGACGTGACGTCCGACATGATGAATGCTCAATACTGGGCGAAGGAAGCTCTGAGATCATCAAGTTCCACTAGCGGTAGCCTGAGACAAGGCTCCTGCATTTCTCGAACTTGGGACAAAATATTTCAGTGCAGGCCGCAAGTCCGGGTTGGGTAGCAACTCGGTTGGTCCTCCCGACCTTGGCTGACGTCCGAGTTTCATCTCATTCCGACAACGACCTGCTGCGTTCACCCTCCAACGCGTTTCCGTCGCCCCGATCAGTGGGCGAGGGGATCGGGACGGACCTGGATGTGCACCGCGCGCGGCGATGAGCCTTTGCCGGTCTCCATCAGCCATGGCGTGCGGTCGCCGCTCGTGCTCCACAGGCCACGGCCTTTCCACCCGGCGTTCGGATCGTCGATCCGTCCGTCCATGCCCTTGGCGTAGAAGCCCATCGGATAGGGAATGCGGATCATCACGAACCTGCCATCCTTGAGCGCGACGAAGCCGTCGTTCAGATTCGCCGTCGATAACGGAATGTTCTCGCCGAGCCCGACCACGTTGTGCTGGTCGACCCAGGTGTAATAGCTCGAACTCGGCGCTGTTCTCGCCCAAGCCGTCGAAACCCGGACCGGGGTACTGATACCTCGCCCAACCTTCGGGGCAGTGGTTGCCGGTGGCGTTCGGACCGTTCAGCGGCGCCCTGCACTTGCGGCGATCGAAGCTGACGAGATGGCCGCTCGACGCCGAGCCCCACAGCACGCCGTTCTTGTCGATGTCGCCGCCGCGCATGCCGAACGCCGGCATCGGCACGTTGTAGACTTCCGTCAGCCCGGTCTTCGGATCGAAGCGCGCGAAGCCCGCGGGCGCGGCGAACACGCCCACGGCGTACCAGATGCTGCCGTCGCTCGGATGCGGCATCACCGCATAGGGCCCGTCGCCGCCCGGAACGATGCGCCGATCCTTCGCGGGATCGGCGGGCTGGTTCGGCTCGACATAGTCGTCGCGCTTGCCGTTGCCGTTGGTGTCGAGAATGAACGGCGACCAGCCCTGCGCTTTCGCCGCGTCGCGCGTTTCGTCCCAGATCTTCGTGTTCACCCAGCCGGCGACCGGACCCGTGCCCGACAGCCACAGCGTGTTGTCCGCGTCATAGCCGAATTGCGGATGATGCGTGCCAAAGCAGGTGTCGACGAAGTCGTATTTCATCGTCTTCGGGATCGAGCACCGCGACCTGGCGCGCGCTGCTGTCCAGCGGGAACACCTTCGCCGAAGGATGCTGCGAGCCGGTCTTGCAGAACGCCGGATTGTCCATCGCGCGCACGCTTGCGGTGAGCCACACGCCGGCCGTCCTTGCCGAACATCGAATTGTGATTGTTGGCGCGCGTGTCCCAGAGCTTGTCGTTGCCCCAGTAGGGCGACGCCTCGATCGGCTGGATGCGCGGCCGCATGACCGGGGCCGAGCGACTCCGGCATGTTCGCATCGCGCACCGGCATCTTGAAGAAGGTCACCCTGTTCGTCTTCGGGTCGAGGATCGGCATGTTGTCGGTGGCATATTCGGGCGAGCCGTAGAGCGGCCCGTTCGCGTTCACCGTCGGATTGCGCCGATCGGACGAAATCAGGTCATGCAGATATTTGTTGGGAGTCGACCACTCCCACGACGTGACGACGATGTTGCGCTCGACGCCCTGCGGCCGGGGCGGTTTTGCCTTCGGCAGCTCGCCTCGCGCGACGCGATCGGTCCACTCGCCGAGATAGGTGAACGGCACGCCGCCGAAATCGCCCGCGAGCGGATTGACCATGAACTCGGCGGCCTGGCCGGATTGCACGCGCCGCATCCAGGCTTCCCGGCCCGAGTTGAACGACGCCAAGTTGCGCCGGGATCGTGCGCGTCGCTTCCTGGCCGAGCTGATGGCATCCGACGCAGCCGATGTTCTTCACCTGCTTCAGCCAGTCGATCTGCGTGAGGTTTGCGGGAATGCCGCTCCGCGCATTCGGACCGAACTGATCCTGACCCGGAATCCTCATCATCGAGTACCAGTAGATGGCCGGGTAATAGTGCGCGGCCGCCGCGTCATTCGGCGCGGGCACGGATGCGTGATTGAGCTGCTGACCGGGCTTGGCGCGCAGCTTGGGCGAGTCGACGAGCCCGTATCCGCGCACCCAGACCTGATAATTCGCGACCGGCAGGTCCGGGATGACATAGCGGCCCTGATCGTCGGTCACGACGATGCGCGCGAACTTCGTCGGCAGGTCGGTGGTTTCGGCGATCACCCACACGCCGGCTTCGGGTTGCCCGTTGGGCGCGCGCACCACGCCGCCGATGTCGTCGTTGTCGATGGCGGGTGTTGCGGCGGCGTTTTGCGCCTGCGCCGAATTGAGCGACGCGGTCAGCGCAGCACCGGACAGCGACCGCAATGCCGATCGCGGCCACGCTCGAATGCAGAATGTCTCGAAGTTTCATGTCAGACCTCCTCTGAACCGGCGCTCATACACGCCGAAGCTGTCGATTACGCGCTTCTAGCCGGCCTTGTCTTACGATGCCTTCAACAGGGACTGGCGCACGGCGGCAGGCACTTCGATTTTTACGAAACGGTCGGCTGAGAACAGATAGTCTTCACCACTCTCATCCACGACGCGAATGCGTCCCGCTCCGCATTTTTGTCAGGCAGAACGGCATATATTTGGTTGCGCTCAAGGGACGCCTCGTAGCCGTCATTGCGAACGCAGACAACGAATTGCGTTTCGCTGGAGGCGATTTACGAGCCTTCGTCGAGGTACGTCTTGCGCTTGAATTCTTCTTGCCGATGCCATGAGCCTCATAGCAATGCAGTTCAGCGAGCCGTGTCCGTCCATTGCGCAGCCGTAGCAGCGCAATTGCCTTTCATTTTCTTCCAGAAGCCCTTTCGTACAAGCGCTGCAGTCGTGGAAGTTCGCGAATCCATCGGCCGGACGCGATTGTTTCAACGTCAGTCGGCCCGCTAACAATCTCGAAATCCATTCGCTTAGTCCGGTAGCGGGGTAGTCAAAACGAGGTTGCGGCCGCGTCACACCTTCTCGACGAAGCTGGTCCATCACGCGCTTTTCGCCCGCCTTGTCGAAATCGACCAGGAGCTTGTTGCCTTCCACGGCGACGATGCGGCCATAGCCGAATTTCTGGTGGAAGACGCGCTCGCCGATCTCGTATTTCGCCGCACCGGATCGGCGGTCGCGACCAGCTTCGCCGCGACCTCGATCAGGGTGCGCGCTCGCTTCCGCGGCCGCTCGCGCGCGATTGGCCTGCGCGCGTTTCCAGCCGGGGCTCGAATAGGTGCTGGCGAAGCCGCCATTCTCATTGTCGCGGAAAGCCGTAATCGCCGTAAAAGCCTTCATCCGCGACAGCGTCGACATGCTCTTCGGGAATTTCCTTGATGAAGCGCGAGGGCAGCGCGCTCTGCCACGAGCCATGCACCCGGCGGTTGGCGGCAAAGGATGGACGGACGCGCTTCTTGCGCCCGCGTCAGCCCGACATAGGCGAGGCGGCGTTCCTCCTCCAGCCCCGCCATGCCCTTCTCGTCCATGGTGCGCTGTGAGGGAAACAGGCCTTCCTCCCAGCCGGGCAGGAAGACGGTGTCGAACTCCAGCCCCTTGGCGGCATGCAGGGTCATCAGGTTGATGCGGTCGCCGGTTTCGTCCTGCGCGATCTCCATCACCAGCGAGACATGCTCCAGGAACGCGGCGAGCGATTCGAAGCTCTCCATCGAGCGGACGAATTCCTTCAGGTTGTCCAGCCGGCCCGGCGCTTCCGCCGATTTGTCGGCCTTCAGCATGTCGGTATAGCCGCTTTCGTCCAGCACCATTTCGGCCAGTTCGGTGTGCGGCAGCACGCGCGCGTGTCGCTCCAGCGCGCGAAATTCGCCGCCAGTTCGGTCAGCGCCTTGCGCGCCTTGGGCGGCAGTTCGTCGGTGTCGGCGATCTCGCGCGCCGCCGCCAGCAGCGGCAGATTGCCGGCGCGGGCATAGATTGTGCAGCGCCTGGCACGCTGGCATCGCCGATGCCGCGCTTGGGCTTGTTGACGATGCGCTCGAACGCCAGATCGTCGTCGCCCTGCGCGATCAGCGCGCAGATACGCCATGGCATCGCGGATTTCCTGCGCGCTCATAGAAACGCGGGCCGCCGATCACGCGATAGGGCAGGCCGAGCGCGATGAAAGCGGTCTTCGAATTCGCGCATCTGGAACGAGGCGCGCACCAGGATCGCCATCTCGGCGAAGGTATGGCCCTGGCGATGCAGGTCTTCGGCCTCGGACGGCGACGTTGCGCGCTTCTTCTTCGGCGTCCCACACGCCCGGCGACCTGGATTTTCTCGCCCGGTTCCTCGCCCTCGGTCCACAGCGTCTTGCCCAGCCGCGCCCTTGTTGGCGGCGATCAGGCCGGACGCCGCGCCCAAGATCGCCGGCGTCGAGCGGTAATTGCGCTCCAGCCGGATCGACCTTGGCGCCGGGAAAATCGCGCTCGAAGCGCAGGATGTTTTCCACCTCCGCGCCGCGCCAGCCATAGATCGACTGGTCGTCGTCGCCGACCACGCAGACATTGCCGTTGCCGCGGCCAGATCAGCTTCAGCCAGAGATACTGGACGACATTGGTGTCCTGATACTCGTCCACCAGCATGTAGCGGAAGCGGTCGCGATAATCGGCCAGGATGTCGGGTTGGGTCTTTCAGGATGTGCGAGCGGCTCCAGCAGCAGGTCGCCGAAGTCGGCCGCGTTCAGCGCCTTCAGCCGCTCCTGATACTGGCGATAGAGCGACTGCCCTTGCCGAAGGCGATACCCCTGGGCTTCGCCTTCGGAGACATCGTCGGCGGCTGCAGGCCCGCGGTTCTTCCAGCCGTCGATCAGCAACGCCAGCGTGCGCGCGGGCCAGCGCTTCTCGTCGATGTTCTCGGCCTCGATGATCTGCTTCATCAGGCGGAGCTGGTCGTCGGTGTCGAGGATGGTGAAATTGGGTTTCAGGCCGGCCAGCTCGGCATGGCGGCGCAGCATCCTGGCGCCGATGGAGTGGAACGTGCCGAGCCACTGCATGCCCTCGACCACGCCGCCGATCAGCGCGCCGATGCGCTCCTTCATCTCGCGCGCGGCCTTGTTGGTGAAGGTGACGGCCAGGATCTGGCTCGGCCAGGCCCGGCGTGTCGCAAGAATGTGAGCCAGCCGCGTGGTCAGCACGCGGGTCTTGCCGGTGCCGGCGCCGGCCAGCACCAGAACGGGGCCGTCGAGCGCGAGCACCGCCTCGCGCTGTTCGGGGTTCAGCCCGCGCAAATAGGCGGGTTCCGCCGCCGGTTCGGCACGGGATGGGGTCGAGAACGCCGCATCCAGTGGATCGACGTAGGAGTGGGGTCGCGCGGTCATGAGTCGGGCAATACTAGCAGCTAAGCGGCGTGTGTCGCATTTGTTCTCTTGTCAGTCCCCAGATAAGCAGGCCAAAACGCCCCCGCAAGAAGCTGAAACGCAGGCATTTCCGGGATCGATGATCGACAAACGCGTGGGAAGCGTGGCCGAGGCGCTGGCGGACCTCAAGGACGGCTCGGTCATCCTGCTGGGCGGGTTCGGCGTGGTCGGCCAGCCGCAGGAGCTGCTGGAGGGCGTGATCAACTCCGGCGCGCGCGACCTGACCGTCGTGTCCAACAATGCGGGGTCCGGCTCGCCGATGCTGCCCAAGCTGTTCGGCACGGGCAACGTGTCGAGGCTGATCTGCAGCTTTCCGCGCCCGACACCGCCCGAATTCGAAGAGCTGTTCCGGCGCGGCAAGATCAAGCTCGAAGTGGTGCCGCAGGGAACGATCGCCGAGCGCATCCGCGCCGCGGCGTCCGGCATCCCCGCGTTCTACACGCCGACTTCGGTCGGCACGAAGCTCGGCGAAGGCAAAGAGGTCCGCGAGTTCGACGGACGTCTTTACGTGATGGAGCACGCGCTGCATGCCGATGTCGCGCTGATCCAGGCGTGGAAAGCCGACCGCTGGGGCAATCTCACCTATCGGGGCGCCGGACGGAATTTCAATCCCGTGATGGCGATGGCGGCGGAGCTGACGGTCGTGCAGACGCGGCATATCGTCGAGCTCGGCGAGCTCGATCCCGAGACGATCGTGACGCCCGGGATTTTCGTGGACCGCGTGGTCCTTGTTCAAAGCGCCGATCCGCCGCCGGCATAGAGGTTCGACATGAATGCCGCCGCACAAGGTCTAAGCCGCGATCAGATGGCCGCGCGTGTTGCGCGCGATATTCCCGACGGCTGGTACGTCAATCTCGGCCTCGGTCTGCCGACGCTGATCCCGCGACTACATTCCGTCGGGGCGCGAAGTCGTCTTCCACTCGGAGAACGGCATCCTCGGCATGGGGCCGGTGCCGCCGAAGGATGCGGTGGATACGTGGCTGATCAACGCGACCAAGCAGAACATCACGCTGCTTCAGGGCGCTTCGATTTTCCATCATGCGGACAGCTTCGCGATCATCCGCGGCGGGCATCTCGATCTGTGCGTGCTCGGTGCGTACGAAGTGGCGGAGAACGGCGACATCGCGAACTGGGCGACATCGGCGAACGACACGCTGCCAGGCGTCGGCGGCGCGATGGACTTGGCCGCCGGATCGCGCCAGCTCTGGGCGCTGATGGAGCATGTGACCAAGGACGGACGTCCGCGGCTCGTCCAGCGCTGCAACTATCCGCTCACCGCATCGGGCGTCGTGAAGCGCGTGTACACGAACCTCGCCGTAATCGAGATCACGCCGCACGGCTTCGAAGTGCTCGACATGGCGCCGGGGTCTGACCTTCGATGCGCTTCAATCCAAGACGGATGCCAAGCTTCATCTGCCGGCGAAGGCGGTGCCCGCCAAAGCGGCACCCGCAAAAGAAGAGCGGGCCCCACCGAAATGGGACCCGCTCGCAATCGTTCCGAAACGCTAGGTCCGACTACTCCAGCGGCTCGATCTTGTAGATCGATGCGCCGTGATTGTTGCCGATCCAGAGCGTGTTCGTGCCCTTCTCGACATGTACGCGGCGGATATTGCTGTAGTAGGGCAGCATGTAGACGATGTTCTCGCCCGTCTTGGGGTTGGTGCGAACGACGCGGTCCGTGCCCATCGATGCGTTCCACACCCAGCCCGCAGCGTCGATCTCGGCGTCATAGGGCAGCTGCCATTTGAACGGCATCTGGTACTCGGTCAGCTTCTCGGTCTTCGGATCGAAGCTCGCGACCGCGTTCGCGTTGTACTGCGCGAACCACAACACGCCGTTCGCGTCGAAGTGGCCGCGGCGGTTGCGCGGACGCACGTGCTGGCTCGTCCACGTCGTGAGCTTGCCGGTCTTGGCGTCGATCTTGCCGATCTTCCGGCCCATGCCGCCGAACTCGAGCAGCCAGAGATTGTTCTGCGCGTCGGACGGGATGTCATAGCCGTCGATCGTCTGGCCGGCCTGGTCCTTCAGCACGCCGAGGCTCTGCCACTGGCCGGTCTTGACGTTCACGCGCAGGACCGAGTGGTCCTGCTGGTTGTTCGTCCACACCCAGCCGTCCACGTGATGGTTCTCGGGCGAGACCATCGATTTCTGCGTGTTCGCGTCCTGGTACTGGTCGGGAAGCTTGAACTGCTTCACCTGCCCGCTCTTCGTATCGAGCATATAGATGCCGCCCTGATACATGCCGGACGCCCAGACATTGCCGTCGCGGTCGGGCTTGAGCTCGAGCACGCCCTTCGGCTGCTCGGGCTTCATCAGCGGCAGCGGGTGGTCGGTGATCTTCAGCGTCTTGAGATCCATCTCGCCGATATATTGGCTGCCGAAGTCGGTGTAGTAGGCCTTGCCGTTCACGAGATGAACGTCGTGCGGCATCGCTTCGGGACGGTCGAGGTCATAGGTGGTGATGATGACCTTCGTGCCCTTGCCGGTCGGACGGGGAAGGGTCTGCAGCGGATATTTCCAGACTTCGTCCTTCGAGAGGTTGACGCTGGCGAGATATTCCGACACCTGCTGGACGCGAGTCGGATCGGCAATGCCGCGCTGTCCGCGCGGGCCGGGCAGCAATTTCTGCGGACGGTGCGGCAGGCTGCCGGGCGAATAGGTGCCCATGCGCGGGACGATGTCCTTGAACGAGTTCGACCGTGTGCGCGCTGGTGACGACGCGGGTCAGCGAATGGCAGCCCTGGCAATCCTGCAGGAACGCCTTCTGCGAATCCTGGCCCGGCATGCTGAGCATCCACTCGGCGCTCGTCAGCTGCGGGGCGATGTTGTCCGTCTTCATCAGCTTGAGATCGGCGGTCGCGGACTTGCCGGCGGCGACGTCGGCCGTCGGACGGCCGCTCGCGAAGAAGCCGGTCGCGCGAATTTTCAGATTGTACTTGCCGGGTTCCAAGCGGTTGGCCGGGAAGCTGTAGCGGCCCTTTTCATCGGTGACGACCGTGACCGCAACTCTCGCGCCGTCTTTCTTGGCGGTGACGAGCACGCCTTCCATCGGGCCGGTCGGCGAGGTGACCAGACCCGGTGATGGCCGAGCCGTTCTGCGCGACGGCGCCCGAGATGCCGAACAAGGCGGCCGCGGCAACGGCAGACATATAAATGGACAGTTTCCTCGCGTTCATCGATCCCTCTTTTAGCTTGGAACGGCGGTTATGGATTCAACCGCGAAGAATACACGAATCGAGGAGCCCCACAAACACGGCCGCTTAAGGTTTTCAGAGGGTTACGGGATTAGCGCGGCCGCGGCGGAAGGGCGGATTTTCCTACTCTTCCAGCGGCTTATCGGAGTCGAGCTTCTTGCCTTCCAGGCTTGCGCGTTCCTTCTCGGATCGCGCCAACGTGACCTTTTGCTGGGATTTCGCCGTGCCGAAACGCACGCGGTTCGAGGAGGCGTCGCGCTCCTTGGCGGCGCGCGCCTTTTGCTTCTTCGCTCGCCTGAGATTGACGATGTCAGCCATTGTCCTGTCTCGCCCTGGGCACGAGGAAGGCCGGCCGCGAGGTGAGCCGTTCGCCATAGGCTTTCAGCACCGGCGTGTCGGGCACGATCCCGCGCGAGATCAACATCGGCATGCTGCCGCCGAAGACGATATCGGCGGACGAGAATGTCTCGCCCAGGAGGTAGGGCCCGGCCGAGAGCGTCTTGTTCAGATGCTCCAGCACTTCGTCGAACGGTCCCCAGCCGAACGTGCCGTAGATGTGCTGGATCTTGAGGAACTTCGCGGTGAGCGCGGGTTCGAATACGCCGCTGTAATAGGCGAGCCATGAGAGATAGGCGCCGCGCTCGTTGTCGCCGATCTTCGGGACCAAGCCCGGATTGCGGGAACAGGTCCGTCAGATAGAGCGCGATCGCCGGTCGTTTCGAAGATGACGCGGCCGTCGTGATCGAGTGCAGGAACCTTTCCGAGCGGATGCGGATTGCTCGGATCGCGCCGACCGCTTCCGTCGCCGCGGCGGATGTTCACCATCTTCAGCTCATAAGGCGCGCCGATCTCTTCGAGCAGCCACAGGGTGCGGAACGATCGCGAGCGCGGCGCGTGATAGAGCGTGATCATGATGGGAACTCTAGAAGGACGGCGCCGCCTTGCCAAGCGCGCGCAGCAGCACGTGAACCCTGAGCGCGCTCGCAAGATTTCGTTCACCACGCGCTTCATCGACGCGCGCGACGATGGCGGCAAGCGGAAGCCGCTCGTCCTCTGGCCTGAGCCTGCAACGCGATCCAGAATTCCGGCTCGAGTGCAACGCTGGTGCGATGTCCGGCGATGGAGAACGATCGCTTCTTCATCTGTCCAGACCGCGACTCGCTACTTCGGATGGATCATATCCTCGGGCCGCACGATCCGGTCGAATTCCTCGGCCGTCACCAGTCCGGTCTTGAGCGCTTCCTCACGCAGCGTGGTCCCGTTCTTGTGCGCGGTCTTGGCGATCTTGGCCGCGTTGTCGTAGCCGACTTTGGGCGCGAGCGCGGTGACAAGCATCAGCGAGCGCTCGAGGCCGGCCTTGATGTTGTCGATGCGCGCCTTGATCCCGACCACGCAATTGTCGGTGAAGGAGCGCGCGGCGTCCGACATCAGCCGCACCGATTGAAGGAAATTGTAGGCCATCACGGGGTTGTAGACGTTGAGCTCGAAATGGCCCTGCGAGCCGGCGAACGTGATCGCCGCATGATTGCCGAAGATCTGCACGCAGACCTGGGTCAGCGCTTCGCTCTGCGTGGGGTTGACCTTGCCGGGCATGATCGATGAGCCGGGCTCGTTCTCAGGCAACTCGCAGCTCGCCCAATCCCGAGCGCGGACCCGAGCCCAAGAGCCGGATGTCGTTGGCGATCTTGAAGAGCGATGCGGCGACCGTGTTGATCGCGCCGTGGCTGAACACCATCGCGTCGTGCGCGGCGAGCGCCTCGAATTTGTTCGGTGCGCTGGTGAAGGGAAGGCCAGTGATGGCGGCAATCCGCGCCGCGACTTTTTCCGCAAAGCCGACCGGGGCGTTGAGACCGGTGCCCACCGCGGTGCCGCCTTGGGCGAGCTCCATCAGCTGCGGCAGCGTCAGCTTGATGCGCTCGATGCCGTTCGTCACCTGCTGCACGTAGCCCGAGAACTCCTGGCCCAGCGTCAGCGGCGTTGCGTCCTGGGTGTGCGTGCGGCCGATCTTGATGATGTTCTGGAACTCGCGCTGTTTCGCCGCGAGTGCATCCCTCAAATGCGTCAGCGCCGGGATGAGGTCGTGAACGATCTGCTCCGCGGCGGCGATGTGCATCGCTGTCGGATAGGTGTCGTTCGACGACTGGCTCATGTTGACGTGGTCGTTCGGATGCACGGGCTTCTTCGAGCCCATCGTGCCGCCGAGCGTCTCGATCGCGCGGTTCGAGATCACCTCGTTCGCGTTCATGTTCGATTGCGTGCCCGAGCCGGTCTGCCAGACGACAAGCGGGAAGTGCTCGTTCAGCTTGCCGTCGATCACTTCCTGCGACGCCTTCACGATGGCTTCGCCGAGCGTCTTGTCGAGATGGCCGAGCGCCATGTTGGTCTCGGCGGCCGCCCGCTTGATGATGCCGAGCGCGCGCACGATGGGCTGAGGCTGCTTCTCCCAGCCGATCTTGAAATTGCCCAGACTGCGCTGGGCCTGCGCGCCCCAATAACGGTCGGCGGCGACTTCGATGGGGCCAAACGTGTCGGTTTCGGTGCGGGTCTTGCTCATGGAATGCCTCACGGATGGACGGCCGTCTCCTAGCCCGTTTGGAGAAGACGGTCCATGGAACGAAGGCACTACTTCTTGCGGAATTTGTCGAAGCTGACCACCTGGGGGTCCGAAGCAGGCTTCTCGGCTGGCTGTTCGGCTGCGGCGGCGCGTCCTTTGCGTCCTTGGCCGGCTTCCGCGCCGATAGGCTCTCCACCGAGGCATCCTTCGGCGCTTCACGGGGCGCGGGCGGCTTGGGTGGCTCCTTCGTCGTCTCCCGTGGCGCGGGGACTTTCTTCGCGGCGCTGCTGTTGCGGAACTGGAGTCCGAACTGGACGCTCGGATCGACGAACGCGGTCAATGCGGCGAAGGGGATGACGAGCATGGCGGGCAGCTTCTGGAACGTCAGTCCCACCTCGAACTGGTCCTCGCCGACCTTCAGTCCCCAGAACTGATTCTGGAGGACGATCGTCATTTCCTCGGGATAACGCTCGAGCAGGAATTCGGGAATCTCGACGCCGGGATCGCGGGTCCTGAACGTCAGATAGAAATGGTGTGCGCCCAAGAGCCCCTGCTTCTCGGTGCGCTTGAGCGCGTCCTTCACCACCGAGCGGAGCGCTTTGTCGGCGAGAGCTTCGTATCCGATGAGGTCCTTGGCCATGCGCGAATATCAGTCGGAAAGTTGAGAACGTGGGGGGCTGCTGTTGCCCGGCGCCCCAATACTCACGGTTCTGGGGGACTCCATTCCAGTAACAAGTTAGGTGGGGGGCTTCTGTTGCCCGGCGCCCCCCGAGCCGCGCTTGCTTAAACTTAATTAAGCAGCGAGGGCCATTTCATTGTCGTTGGCACCTAAACGATTAGCCCGATAACGGCGGAACCATACCGAGCGAAAGGACAGCCTTTACACGTCCGTCGATCCTATTTCGCCCCCACAGATGCCCTCCTGGAAGGGCATGTGGTGGAGGCGCCGGGTACCGCCCCCGGGTCCGAACCGCTTATTACGCAGCCGTTTATCGCCATAGTCCGGCCGAAGCCGGACACACTTGAATATAGTGCTTGGGGGTAAAGAAATGAAGCCGAAGCGAAAACCGCGGGCCGGCGTTAAAGTGCGAGGCAACTCAACGGCATAGTTCCAGCCATGCGCCAGTATCACGATCTGATGGAACGCGTGCTCAAGCAGGGGCTCGAGAAGCGCGACCGCACGGGGACCGGGACGCTCTCCGTGTTCGGCCATCAGATGCGATTCGACCTGAAGGACGGGTTCCCGCTCGTCACCACCAAGAAGCTGCACCTGAAATCGATCGTCTACGAGCTGCTCTGGTTCCTCGCCGGCGACACCAATGTGCGCTGGCTCCAGGAGAAGGGCGTCTCCATCTGGAACGAGTGGGCGGACGAGGAGGGCGAGCTCGGCCCCGTCTATGGCCACCAGTGGCGGAGCTGGCCGACCCCGGATGGCGGTTCGATCGATCAGATCGCGTCGGTCGTGAGCCAGATCAAGCGCAATCCCGATTCGCGCCGGCTGATCGTGACCGCCTGGAACCCGGCCGACATCGAGAAGATGGCGCTGCCGCCGTGTCACTGCCTGTTCCAGTTCTATGTCGGCGACGGGCGGCTGTCGTGCCAGCTCTATCAGCGCTCGGCCGATATCTTCCTGGGCGTGCCGTTCAACATCGCGTCCTATGCGCTGCTCACGATGATGATGGCGCAGGTGACGGGCCTGAAGCCGGGCGAGTTCATCCACACATTCGGCGATGCGCATCTCTATTTGAATCATCTCGATCAGGCGCAGGAGCAGCTTTCACGCCGGCCTTATCCGCTGCCGACGATGAAGCTCAATCCGGACGTGAAGGACATCTTCGCGTTCAAGTACGAAGACTTCACGCTCGAGAACTATCAGGCTCATCCGCACATCAAGGCGCCGGTGGCCGTGTGAGCGGCGCGCTCGTGATCCGCGATGCGCGGCGCGGCGATGAAGCGGCGATCCATGCGCTCTTATGGGAATTCGCCGAGTTCGAGAAGCTGACGCACAGATTCCGGCTCACGCCCGAGGTCATCGCGCGCGACTTCTGGGGAGAGAATCGCCGCGTCCAGTGCGATCTCGCGGAGTGGGACGGCGCGATTGTCGGCGTGATGATCTGGTTCCGTACCTACGGCACGTTCTCGGCGTGCCCCGCGCTCTTTCTGGAAGATTTGTATGTGCGTCCTGAATTTCGCCGCCGCGGAATCGCCAAGGCATTGCTTCGGCAACTGGTCCACTACGCACGCGGAGAGAATGCCAATCGCATAGGTTGGTTCGTGCTCGATTGGAACACGCATGCGATGGACTTCTACGATCGGATCGGCGCACGGCTCGTACCTGACTGGCGCATCTACAGCTTGGGTGCCGATGCGTTCGATCGATTGGCGGATGCATGAGCACGATCAGCCTCGTCGTTGCCGTCGCGAAGAACGGTGTCATCGGCCGTGACAACACCTGCCGTGGCGCATTCCCGAGGATCTGAAGCGCTTCAAGGCCCTCACGATGGGCAAGCCCGTGATCATGGGGCGCAAGACATGGGAGTCGCTGCCGAAGAAGCCGCTGCCCGGACGGACGAACATCGTCGTCACGCGCAATCCGGAGTTTCGCGCGGATGGCGCGATCGTCGCGCACAGTTTTGCGGATGCTGTGGCGAAGGCCGGCGCAAATGAGATCGCGGTGATCGGTGGTCAGGCGATTTTCGCGGAGGCGCTTCCCATCGCCGACATCATTCATATGACGCAGGTCGCTGCATCGCCCGACGGCGACGCGTTCATGCCGCTGATCGATCGCACGCAATGGCGCGAGACCACGCGCGAAGGGCCGTACGATGCAGATGGCGTTCGCTACAGCTTCGTCACGCTGGAACGTTATTTGCCCGGAACCACAGGGATCGGCGTGTCGCTGAAACCCGGCACGTCGGTTTGACCCGGTATCCCGTTGAATGTACGGGCCTTCGTTCTCATCGCGCTGCTTGGCTTTTTTGGTCCGCGACAGGGCGCCCCTGACGCGCCATTTCGCGTTCGCATGCCGCATCGCCGAAACAGTAGAATGGCTGCTGCGTTGCGGCCGGCGTATCCCGGTGACGCAGTCTGAGACCGCGTCGTCGCCATTTCCGGTTTTCGGGTTGATGGCGAGGCGGAGGCGGAGAGTTCGCTGCCGGCGCAGCATGGGAAGAGCCCGCGAGACCGATCAGGACCGCGCTTGCGGCTGCGAACAGGATTTGCGTGTTGCGCATGTTGCCCCCGTAATTCGCGCGGAAGACCTTAGTCCCGCGCGTCGACCTATTCCATCACGATCTTCGGTGCGGGCCGCGCGTCGCCACCTTCGGCGAGCTTGTCCCTGACGCGTTCGGCCAGCGCGATAAACGCGCGCGCCTCCGGACTTCCCGGCGCCTTCGCCACGATCGGCGTTCCGGCATCGGAGGTCTCGCGGATGGACATCACGAGCGGGATCTCACCGAGGAAATCGACTGCCGAGCTGCGCCGCGGTTTCGCGCGCCCCGCCGTGACCGAAGATGTGGCTCTCCTTGCCGCAATGCGGACAGATGGAACGTGCTCATGTTCTCGACGATGCCGAGCACGGGAACAGCGGTCGTCCTGAACATCGCAAGCCCCTTGCGCGCATCGATGAGCGCGAGATCCTGGGGCGTCGAGACGATGATCGCGCCTTTGAGCGGCACGCGCTGCGCGAGAGTTAGCTGCGCGTCGCCGGTCCCGGGCGGCATGTCGACGACAAGCACGTCGAGCGGCGCCCACGCCACATCGCCCAGCATCTGCGTCAGCGCGCTCATCACCATGGGCCCGCGCCAGATCATCGGCGTGTCCTCGTTCACCAGGAATCCGATCGACATCGCCTTCAGGCCGAATCGCTCGATCGGGTGCAGGGTCTTTCCGTCCGAGCGCGGCTTCTCCTTGATCGCCAGCAGACGCGGCACGGAGGGACCGTAGATGTCGGCGTCGAGCAATCCGACTTTCAGGCCGAGCGCAGACAATCCGAGCGCGAGGTTGACCGCGACGGTGGATTTGCCGACACCGCCTTTGCCGCTCGCCACCGCGATGACCGATTTCACGCCGGCGAGTCCTTTCGCAACATTCGGCGCTTCGTGCGCATGCGCGTGCCCATGCCCGTGCTGATGTCCCTGTGCGACCGGGCTTGGTCCGGGGCGGCCCGCCCGCGCCGCCGGTCGCGCCCCGCGCTCGCGATGAGCGGTGAGCACTGCGGTGACCGAGAGCACGCCGGGCAGCTTTTCGACTGCGGCCTCGCACGCCTTGCGCAAGGGTTCCGACATCGCGCCGCGTTCCGATGGAACTTCGATGGCGAATGTGACATGGCCGCCGCGCACGGCCAGTCCTTCGATCATCCCGGCCTCGGTAACGCTCTTTTGTGATGCCGGATCTCGCACTCCGCCCAATGCTTTGGCGACATCTGCTTCGGTCACGTCGGCCATGGGCCTCTCTTCATTGCACCGTAAGGGATTAGTCCATATATAGGTCGAGTCCGGTGAAACCAACTCTTCGTGGGCCGATGTCGGCGCTTGGTCGCGGACAATGGTGCACAGCGCAGGTCAGGACGATCAATGCCTTGGAACAATCAGAATGGCGGCGGCCGCAATGGCGGCAGCCGTGGTCCCTGGGGTAACGGCCCCTCTGGTGGCGGTTCCCCGCCCGATCTCGAGGAACTCTTAAAGCGCGGCCAGGACAAGCTCCGCCAGGCGCTGCCCCGCGGCATCGGCGGCGGTGGAGCGACCATCGCCGGCCTGATCGTCGTCGTGGTGTGGCTGCTGTCGGGCGTCTATGTCGTGAACCCCGACGAGCAGGGCGTCGTTCTGCGATTCGGCGCCTTCAATCGCGTGACGACGCCGGGCATCAACTACCATCTGCCCTGGCCGATGGAGAGCGTCGAGACCCCGACGGTTACCCGCGAGAACCAGCTCAATGTCGGCTACCTCGTGCCGCGCCCGGGCGGCAATTCCGACGCCGTGCGCGATGTCCCCGAAGAGAGCCTGATGCTCACCGGCGACGAGAACATCGTCGACATCAATTTCACCGTGTTCTGGGTCATCCGCGACGCGGGCGATTTCCTTTTCAACGTGCAGAATCTCGGCACGCAATCCGATCTGACGATCCGCGCGGTGGCTGAAAGCGCCATGCGTGAAGTGGTCGGCCGCAACCAGATCGAGCCGATCCTCACCGCCAACCGCGAACCGATCCAGGAAGATGTGCGCGTACTCATGCAGCGCATCCTCAATTCCTACAATGCGGGCGTGACGATCACGCGCGTGCAGATGCAGAAGGCCGATCCTCCGGCCCAGGTGCTCGAAGCCTATCGCGACGTTCAGGCCGCGCGGACCGATCAGGACCGCATGCGCAACGAAGCGGAGGCCTATGCCAATCGCGTCGTGCCCGAAGCCCGCGGCGGTGCGGCGCGCATCGTGCAGCAGGCCGAAGGCTACAAGCAGCAGGTGACGGCTCAGGCGCAAGGTGAAGCAGCGCGCTTCATCTCCGTCTACGACCAGTATAAGCGTGCGCCCGAAGTCACGCGCCGGCGCATCTATCTCGAAACCATGCAGGACGTCCTCGGCAACATGAACAAGGTGATCCTGGACAACCGCGGCGGTCAGGGCGTCGTGCCGTATCTCCCGCTGCCCGAATTGCAGCGTCAGCAGACCCGGCCGGGTCCCCCCGTTGCCGATGCGAGTGGAGCACGTTGATGACGAAAACCCAGCGCCCCGTCGTGATTGCCATCGCCGCCGTCTTCGCGCTGATCGCGATCCTGTCTTCGCTCTACACCGTTCACCAGACGCAGCAGGCGCTCGTGCTTCAGTTCGGCGAGCCCGCCGCGGTGGTGACCGAGCCCGGCCTGCATGTGAAGGCGCCGTGGCCGTTCCAGAACGTTCTCTATGTCGACAAGCGCGTGCTGATGCTCGATCTGCCGACCGAGGAAGTGATCGCGCAGGATCGCAAGCGCCTGGTCGTGGACGCCTATGCGCGGTGGCGGATCACCGATCCGCTGCGCTTCTACCAGTCGCTGAGCGACGAGGCCGTCGCCCAGGTCCGACTCCAGCCGATCTTAGGCTCCAACGTGCGCCGAATCCTTGGCGCGCAGGATTTCGCTTCGGTGCTGTCGGGTGAGCGCGGGAAGCTGATGCTTGACATCCGCGATGGCGTGAATGCGGAGACGAAGAATTTCGGCATCGAGATCGTCGATGTCCGCATCCGCCGCGCCGACCTGCCGCCGCAGAACAGCGATGCGATCTACCGCCGCATGCAGCAGGAGCGCGTGCGCGAAGCCAACGAATACCGCGCCCAGGGCGAGCAGGTCTCCCAGGAGATCCGCAGCAAGGCCGATCGCGATGCGACCGTGGTTCTGGCCGAGGCTCAGCGTCAGGCCGATATCACGCGTGGCGAGGGCGATGCCGAGAAAAACCGCATCTTCGCCGATGCGTTCAGTCGGGACGCGGACTTCTTCGCGTTCTACCGCTCCATGAACGCCTATCAGGCGTCGCTCAAGGGTGACAACACGACGGTGATTCTCTCGCCGGATAGCGAATTCTTCCGCTATTTCGGCAACGAGGCCCCGGCCCGGCGCTAGGCTTCCTCTGGCCTGGCCGAAAGGCGAATTCACCGCGGTATCCCGGCAGCAGATCAAGGGAAAATGAAGGCTGTCGGGATTAAGGCTCCTTAAGCCCGGCCGAATTTGCTACATAATGGTGGTCTGGAGGCGTTTGCTGCCGCCCCTGGAACCATAGAGGATATGTTCAATGTCGAAGGCTCTCTCGTCGCGTCCAGGACACGCCCGGCCGTTCCGGTTGCACATGATTCTGCCGGTTCTTGCGATGGCCATTCTTCCGTGGGCCGCTGACGCGCTGGCAGGCGCCGCGCCTTCCGCGCCGGCGGCGACAGCCCCGAAGCTGCCTCAGAGCCCGCAAATGCCCGTGACGGTGCCTGCGAATGTGCTCGCCGGATCGAGCGGTTTTGCGGACCTCGCGGAGCGCCTGCTGCCGACGGTCGTGAACATTTCGACGTCGCAGACCCTGAAGCGCACCGCGGACAAGCAGGCCCCGCAAACGCCGCAAGGCACGCCGTTCGACGACTTCTTCAAGAATTTCACCGATCGCGATAACCGTCCGCGGCGCGTGCAGTCTCTGGGCTCCGGCTTCATTATCGATCCCGCGGGTTATGTGGTCACCAACAACCACGTCATCGAAGGCGCGGATGAGATCACGGTCATTCTCGAAGACGGCGACGAGATGAAGGCGACGCTTGTCGGCACCGACGAGAAGACCGACCTCGCGCTCCTCAAGGTCAATCCGTCTTCGCCGATGCCGATCGCAAGAATGGGCGATTCGGAGAAGGCGCGCGTCGGCGAGTGGGTGATGGCGATCGGCGATCCGTTCGGTCTCGGCGGCACGGTGACGACGGGTATCATCTCGGCCAGGAACCGCGACATCAACGCCGGCGCCTACGATGACTTCATCCAGACCGACGCACCGATCAACCGCGGCAACTCCGGCGGGCCGCTGTTCAATATGTATGGTGAGGTGATCGGCGTGAACTCGGCGATCTATTCTCCGACCGGAGGCTCGGTCGGCATCGGATTCGCCATTCCGATCAACGCCGCGAGGAACGTCATCACGCCAGTTGCGCGCGGGCGGCGCCGTCCGGCGCGGCTGGCTCGGCGTGCGCATCCAGGAAGTGACCCAGGAACTCGCCGAAAGCCTCGGTCTCGAGAAGGGACGCGGCGCGCTGATTGCGGGAATGAACGATGGCGGTCCGGCCCAAAAGGCCGGCATCCAGAACGGCGACGTTGTGTTGACCTTCGACGGCCGTCCGGTGCCCGATTCCCGCGCGCTTCCGCGCATGGTCGCGGACGCGCAGATCGGCAAGTCCGTGAATGTCGAAATCCTGCGCCGCGGCCAGAAGCGGACGCTCCCGGTCACGGTCCAGCGCCTGGAGGAGGACGATCAGAAGGTGGCCAGCGCGACCCCCGACACGAGCAAGCAGAAATCCGCGCCGCGGGCGCCGACGGTGACGAATCTCGGCATGACGCTCTCGCCGATCACCGGCGAATCGCGCCGCCGGTATCGTCTCGACGACAAGGTCCAGGGCGTCGTCGTCACCGAGATCGATATGGACAGTCCCGCCGGCGAGAAGAACATCCGCGTCGGCGATGTCATCACAGAGGTGGCGCAGCAGAAGATCACATCGGTCGAGGATTTCACCGCGAAGCTCGACGAAGAGCGCCGCGCCAATCACCGTATCGTGCTGCTCCAGGTCAGCCGCGGCGGTGAACTGACCTTCATTCCTGTGCGTCTCAACACGAATTGACGCGGATCGGACACGTGTAACGACGCTAAGCCCTCCGAAATGGAGGGCTTAGTTTTTTCTGATCTCGTCTTCGCGGTAGCCCTGAAGATAAAGCAGGGCTGTCAGGTCGCCGTGCACGATGCTGGCGCCGGCGGCCGCGGCGACGATGGGCTTTGCGTGATAGGCGACGCCCAGTCCCGCGCGCTTGATCATGTCGAGATCGTTCGCGCCGTCGCCGACCGCGAGCGCGTCGTCCGCTGACCAGCCGAGTCGCGCAACGGTCGCTTCAAGCGCTTCAAGCTTGGCCTCGCGCCCCAGGATCGGATCTTCGACGCGGCCGGTGAGCGCTTTCCCGTCATCGGCGAGGATATTCCCCTGGTGCGAATCGAAGCCTGCCTCCGCCGCGACGCGCTTGGTGAAATAGGTGAAGCCGCCGGAGACGAGCAGCGCATAGCCGCCGTTCGCCCGCATGGTCGCGGTCAGCTCCCGTGCGCCGGGATTGAGATGCACGCGCTCGGCATAGACCTTGGCCATGGCCTCCAACGGCAATCCCTTCAGCAACGCCACGCGTTCGCGCAGCGCGGACGGAAAGTCGAGCTCGCCGCGCATGGCGCGTTCGGTGATGGCCGCGACCTTGGGCTTGAGGCCGACAAAATCGGCCAATTCGTCGATGCACTCGCACCCGACGATGGTCGAATCCATGTCCGCGATGAGCAGCTTCTTGCGGCGGTTTGCGCTCCGAACCACATTGATGTCGAGCAGCCACCCGTCGCGCACGGTTGCGCGAAGTGCTGCCCTCACGGCATCCGGATCGCCGTCGAACGCGATGTCGAAGGATTTGCTCTGCGCCAGCCAGTCGACGTCTCCGACGGTGGCCACTGCACGGCAGGCGTCATGAATCGCGCGCGTGCGCTCGGGCCCGAGCGAAGCCGCTCCAGCCGCGACATTCAGGACGTAAGGATACCGCGCGGCCAGATTTGCGCCTTTCCGAGCAAGTGCTTATGCGTAAGTCCATGCGCGTGGACGCGGTGCTTATCGCAGGACCGACCGCGAGCGGCAAGTCGGCCGCCGCACTCGCGCTCGCGCAAAGACTGGACGGCGCGATCATCAACGCCAACTCGATGCAGGTCTATCGCGAGTTGCGCGTGCTTACCGCGCGTCCTACGGCGGAGGCCGAAGCGCGCGTGCCGCATTTTCTCTACGGCCATGTCAGCGCCTCGGAACGCTATTCCGTTGGGCGCTATCAGGATGAGGCGGCGCACGCGTTGCGCCACGTGCGCGAACGCGGACTGTTGCCGATCTTTGTCGGCGGGACAGGTCTCTATTTCGGCGTCCTGACCGAAGGCCTGTCGCCAATTCCCCCGGTGCCTGCCTCGGTGCGGGCGGACGTGCGGCGCCGTTTCGAAGCGCTTGGCCGCGACGCGTTCTTCGCCGACCTCGCACAACGCGATGGAGCCACGGCCGCAAAACTGAGGCCGAGCGACACGCAGCGCGTGTTGCGCGCGGCCGACGTGCTGGAGGCGACCGGGCGGCCTTTGAGCGCCTGGCAGGATTCGCGTGGGCAGGCGGTGCTTGGCGAGTCTCGATTGGCCCGGTTCGTATTGTCCCCGCCGCGCGAAATGTTGCTCGAGCGGATCGATGCGCGCCTCCAGGCGATGGTCGAGCAGGGCGCCCTCGACGAAGTCCGTGCGCTCGCCGGCCTCGACCCCTCGCTGCCGGCGGCGAGGGCGCTGGGCGTTCCCGAGTTTGCGCGCCATCTCGCGGGCGAGATCGGGCTTTCGGAGGCCGTCGAGCAGATCAGGATCGCGACGCGGCAATACGCCAAGCGGCAGCAGACCTGGTTTCGCAATCGCATGAAGGATTGGAAATGGCTGGAAGACGCCAATATTAGTAATTTAATTACACAAACGACATAATATTGCGCATGAAATTGCTTGACCGGTTGTTGCGCCGCAACTAATTTCGCGCGGCGATTTTGACGGGTGCAGGGGATGCGGGGAATTCTCGTAGTAATTGAGGCGCGACACGGACGAAGCTGAGGCTTCGGCTCACCGTGGCGCGGGTTTATGCAAGGGGCGGAAACGCCCCTTTCGTTTTGGATAGTCTTGGTGATCGGGCGTGAAGGATTTCGAAGATGAGTAAGTCGAAGGGCAATGCAAAGACCGCAGCGGCGGCGCAGCCGGAACTGACCGGATCGGAGATCGTGATCAAGGCGCTCAAGGATCACGGCGTAAAGCACATCTTCGGCTATCCGGGCGGCGCGGTGCTGCCGATCTACGATTCGCTCTTCGAGGACAACGAGCTCATCCACGTGCTGGTCCGCCACGAGCAGGGGGCGGTCCACGCGGCCGAAGGCTACGCGCGCTCGACCGGCAAGCCGGGCGTCGTGCTGGTGACGTCGGGTCCGGGCGCGACGAATGCTGTGACCGGATTGACCGACGCGCTGATGGATTCGATCCCGCTTGTCGTCATCACCGGTCAGGTCGCGACGCATCTCATCGGCAACGACGCGTTCCAGGAATGCGATACGGTCGGGATCACGCGCCCCTGCACCAAGCACAACTGGCTTGTCCGCGACGTGAAGGATCTCGCGCGCGTCATGCACGAGGCGTTCTACATCGCGACGACCGGGCGGCCGGGTCCGGTGGTGGTCGACATCCCGAAGGACGTGCAGTTCAAGAAGACGCAGTATCTCGGCCCGGAAAATATCACGCACCAGACCTACCGGCCGAAGCTCGATCCGGACGAGAAGGCGATCAGGACCGCGGTCGAGATGATGGCGGCGGCCAAGCGGCCGGTGATCTATTCGGGCGGCGGCATCATCAATTCGGGCCCGGAGGCGAGCACATTGCTGCGCGAGCTCGCGCATATCACGGGCTTTCCCGTCACCTCGACACTGATGGGCCTCGGCGCGTTTCCCGCGTCCGACAAGCAGTGGCTCGGTCCGATCGGCATGCACGGCACATACGAGGCCAATCTCTGCGCCAACCGGTGCGATCTCCTGATCGCGCTCGGCTCGCGCTTCGATGACCGCGTGACCGGCCGCCTCGATGCGTTCTCGCCCAATTCGAAGAAGATCCATCTCGACATCGATCCCTCGCAGATCAACAAGAACGTGCGCGTCGATCTGCCGATCATCGCGGATGCGGGGCGCGCGCTGAAGGAAATGATCCGCGTGTGGAAAGAGGAGAAGCTGAAAGCCGATCCTGCGCTGCCGCAATGGTGGGCGCAGATCGACACGTGGCGCTCGAAGAATTCGCTCTCCTTCAAGAACTCGACCAAGCTGATCAAGCCGCAATACGCGATCGACCGGCTCTACGAGCTGACGAAAGGGCGCGAGGTCTACGTCACGACCGAAGTCGGCCAGCATCAGATGTGGGCGATGCAGCGCTTCAAATTCGACGAGCCCAATCATTGGATGACGTCGGGCGGTCTCGGCACGATGGGCTACGGCCTGCCGGCGGCGCTGGGCGTGCAGATGGCGCATCCCGATGCGCTCGTCATCGACATCGCGGGCGAAGCCTCGGTGCAGATGACGATGCAGGAGATGTCGACGGCGGTTCAGTACGATCTGCCGATCAAGATCTTCATCCTGAACAACCAGTATATGGGCATGGTGCGCCAGTGGCAGCAGCTGCTGCATGGCGGCCGCTATTCGCACTCCTATTCGGAAGCGCTGCCGGATTTCGTGAAGATGGCCGACGCCTTTGGCGCGGTCGGCATCCGCGCGGAGAAGCCCGACGAGCTCGACGACAAGATCAAGGAGATGATCGCGGTCAAACGCCCCGTGCTGTTCGATTGCCGCGTCGATCCGCACGAGAACTGCTACCCGATGATCCCCTCGGGTGCCGCCCATGACGAGATGATCCTCTCCGAGGCCGAAAAGGAAACCGAGGTTTCCGAAGAAGGGAAGATGATGGTGTAGCCATGTGGTCGGACCATCGGGAATTCGCGGCCGAGTGGGTGAGTGCGTGGAACTCGCACGATCTCGATCGTGTGCGTGTCGCACTACGAGGAGGACGTGGTCCTCACCTCGCCGAGGATCAAGCTCATTCTTGGCCGAGGACGATGGCACGATCCGCGGCAAGTCCGCGCTGCGCGACTACATGGGGATGGCGCTGAAGAAAGTGCCCGATCTGCGCTTTACGCTCGACCGGGTGTTCTCGGGCGTGAACGCCGTCGTTCTCGAGTTCCACACGACCGACGGACGGCACGGCGCCGAGTTCATGGAATTCGGGCGAAACGGTCTCGTCTCGCGCGTATCCGCCACCTACGCCCTGGATTGAGCCCGATGCAGAAAGACACACGCATTGAATCGCATACGATCGTCGTCACCGTGGACAACGAGCCCGGCGTGCTCGCGCGCGTCATCGGGCTGTTCGCGGGGCGCGGCTACAACATCGAGAGTCTGACGGTCGCCGAAGTCGACCGCGCCAAGCACCTCTCGCGCATCACGGTGGTGACGTCGGGAACGCCGTCGGTGATCGAGCAGATCAAGGCGCAGCTCGGCCGTCTCGTGCCCGTGCATCGCGTCGTGGACATCACCATCGAGAAACCCGGCGTCGAGCGCGAGCTCGCGCTGATCAAGGTCGCGGGCATCGGCGACAAGCGCGTCGAAGCGATGCGCGTGAGCCAGATCTTCCGCGCCCGCGTGCTCGACACCACGCATTCGAGCTTCGTCTTCGAGATCACGGGAACGCCGTCGAAGATCGACGCGTTCATGGAGCTGATGCGGCCGTTGGGGCTCGTCGAGGTCAGCCGCACCGGCGTTGCCGCCATCTCGCGCGGCGCCGAGCCGATGTGACGAGCCGCGCGGGAAAATCGCTTCATTTGGCCCCATGACACATCGTGCCCCTTAGGCTACAGACCCAACCGCCAAAGCTGACGAGGAAATGACCAATGCGCGTTTACTATGACCGGGATGCCGACCTGAATCTGATCAAGGGCAAGCGCGTCGCCATCATCGGCTTCGGCAGCCAGGGTCACGCCCACGCGCTCAACATGCGCGATGCGGGGGTCAAGGACGTGGCCATCGCGAGCCGCCCCGGCCCCTCGGCCAAGAAGGCCGAAGCGGCCAATTTCCCGGTCATGGGCACGGCCGAGGCCGCCAAATGGGCCGACGTCATGATGTGCGTCGTCCCCGACGAGCTCCAGGCCGACCTCTACAAGGCCGAGATCGCCCCCAACCTGAAGAAGGGCGCGGCGCTCTTCTTCGCCCACGGCTTCAACATCCATTTCCGGCTGATCGAGCCCCGGGCCGACATGGACATCGCCATGGTCGCCCCCAAGGGGCCCGGCCACACGGTCCGGAGCGAGTTCCAGAAGGGGGGCGGCGTGCCCTGCCTCGTGGCCGTCCACCAGGACGCCTCGGGCAACACCCATGACCTGGCGCTCGCCTATGCCTCGGCGATCGGCGGCGGCCGGGCCGGCATCATCGAGACCAGCTTCCGCGAGGAGTGCGAAACCGACCTGTTCGGCGAGCAGTCGGTGCTCTGCGGCGGTCTGGTCGAGCTCATCCGCGCCGGGTTCGAGACCCTGGTCGAGGCCGGCTATGCCCCGGAAATGGCCTATTTCGAGTGCCTGCACGAGGTGAAGCTGATCGTCGACCTGATCTACGAGGGCGGCATCGCCAACATGAACTACTCGGTCTCGAACACGGCCGAGTATGGCGAATACGTCTCCGGCCCCCGCGTGATCGGCCCCGAGGCCAAGGCGGCCATGAAGAAGATCCTGGCCGACATCCAGTCCGGCCGCTTCGCCAGGGATTGGGTCCTCGAAAACAGGGCGGGCCAGCCCTCGTTCAAGGCCATGCGGGCGACCTCGGCCGCCCACCCGATCGAGGAGGTCGGCGAGCGGCTTCGCGGGATGATGCCCTGGATCGCCAAAAACAAGCTGGTCGACCGCAGCCGGAATTAAGGCCAAGCCTAAGTACTTATGCCGACTTGATGGCGGCTGACAAAACAGCGTAAATGGACCTGTGGATTGGCGGAAAAGCGCTCGTATTTACGGGCGGTTATCATTATCCGTGAACAATCCCGGTCCCGATCCGAAAAGCGGAACGACTGGCAATGGCGAAGACTCGACAGAGCGGAATTCAGGGAAGCCTCGTTGCTTCTCGTGAATCCCTGTCGGCCTCGCCGGCGGAGGGTCGTCCGTTCGGTTCGCTCTCGGTCGCGCTCCTCATCCTTAGCCGCCCCTAGGCGACGCCGGTCCCGTTCCGGGACACGCGCTTAGGGGACACATCGGCAGACGGAGATGGAAGCAACGCCTGATGGCGAAACCGAAGGATCTTTAGACATGACCCCGAATATGACCAAGACCGATAACCCTCCGTACACGAACGAGAAAGACCGTGTACGGATATTCGACACCACGTTGCGCGACGGCGAGCAGTCGCCGGGCGCCGCCATGACCCATGAGGAGAAGCTCGAGGTCGCGGCCCTCCTGGACGAGATGGGTGTCGACATCATCGAGGCCGGGTTCCCGATCGCCTCGAACGGCGATTTCGAAGCGGTGAGCGCGATCTCGGCCACGGTGAAGAACGCGGTCGTGTGCGGTCTCTCCCGCGCCGGGTTCAAGGACATCGACCGGGCAGGGGAGGCGCTCAAGACGGCGGCGCGTCCGCGCATCCACACGTTCATCTCGACCAGCCCCGTCCATATGAAGCACAAGCTTCAGATGGAACCTCAGGCGGTCTTGGAGGCGATCACGGCCTCCGTCACCCGTGCGCGCAACTGGACCGACAACGTCGAGTGGAGCGCGGAGGACGCGACACGCACCGAGACGGATTTCCTCTGCCGCGCGATCGAGCTCGCGATCAAGGCCGGCGCCACAACCATCAACATCCCCGACACCGTCGGATACACGCTGCCGCAGGAATATTTCGAGCTGATCAAGCTCTTGCGCGAGCGGGTTCCGGGCGCCGACACCGTGGTGTTCTCCACGCATTGTCACAACGATCTGGGTTTGGCCGTCGCAAACTCGCTCGCGGGCGTGATGGCGGGTGCGCGTCAGGTGGAGTGCACGATCAACGGCATCGGCGAGCGCGCGGGCAACGCGGCGCTCGAAGAGATCGTGATGGCGCTCCGGGTGCGCAAGGACCGCATGCCCTACGCGACCGGGATCAAGACCGACATGATCGCGCGCGCCTCAAAGCTCGTGTCGAACGTCACCGCATTTCCTGTGCAGTACAACAAAGCCATCGTCGGAAAGAATGCATTCGCGCACGAATCGGGTATCCATCAGGATGGAATGCTCAAGAACGCGCAGACCTACGAAATCATCAGTCCTGCGGACGTGGGCGTCACCGGAACGTCGCTGATCCTCGGCAAGCTGTCGGGACGTCACGCGTTCCGCGACAAGTTGAAGGCGCTGGGGTATGAGTTGGGCGACAACGCGCTCCAAGATGCGTTCCGGCGCTTCAAGGATCTCGCCGACAAGAAGAAGCACATCTTCGACGAGGACATCGTCGCCCTGGTCGACGACTCGGTGATCCGCGGCCAGGACCCGATCCAGGTCCATGCGCTGCGCGTGAGTGCGGGCAAGGGCATTACCCCGTCCGCCGACTTGTCGCTCATCGTCGGCGGCGAGATCCGCTCGGGCGTCGCTACGGGCGACGGTCCGGTGGACGCGATTTTCAACGCCATCCGCAAGCTGTACCCGCACCCTGCCTCTCTGGAACTGTTCCAGGTTAGCGCGGTGACCCAGGGCACGGACGCCCAGGCCAAAGTCAGCGTCAGGCTGGCGGAGGACGGCCGTACGGTAACCGGCCGCGGGGCCGATACCGACACCATGGTGGCGGCGGCCTATGCCTATGTGAACGCTCTAAACAAACTTTTGGTCAAACGTGCGAAGACTGCACCGGAAGCATTAACTGTTGCGCGATAAGTGTAACGGTCGGGACGCAAACGACTGTAACTTCAGAGTCCTCTCTGCAAGGGGGGAACGGGACGGGGGCATGTTCGGCAGCTTGCTAGGAATGTTGTCCAGTGACATGGCGATCGATCTTGGGACCGCCAATACGCTCGTCTATGTCAAGGGACGTGGGATCGTGCTCAACGAGCCATCGGTGGTTGCGATGGTCAACAAGAACGGCAAGAAACAGGTTCTCGCGGTCGGCAACGACGCAAAGATGATGCTGGGCCGCACGCCCGGCGGCATCGAAGCGATCCGGCCGATGCGCGACGGCGTGATCGCCGATTTCGAAGTCGCCGAAGAGATGATCAAGCACTTCATCCGCAAGGTGCACAACCGTCGGTCCTTCGCCAATCCCGTCATCATTGTTTGCGTCCCGTCCGGGTCCACCGCCGTCGAGCGCCGCGCGATTCAAGAATCCGCGCTGTCGGCCGGTGCGCGCCGCGTGTTCCTCATCGAGGAGCCGATGGCGGCCGCGATCGGCGCCGGGCTGCCCGTCAACGAGCCGACCGGCTCTATGGTCGTCGATATCGGCGGCGGCACGACCGAAGTGGCCGTGCTTTCGCTCGGCGGCATCGTCTATTCACGCTCGGTGCGCGTCGGCGGCGACAAGATGGATGAGGCGATCATCGCCTATATCCGCCGGCATCAGAACTTGCTGATCGGCGAGTCGACGGCCGAACGCATCAAGAAGGAAATCGGCTCGGCCGCGCCGCCGCTCGAAGGCACGGGCGCCAGCGTCGAGATCAAGGGCCGCGATCTTCTCAACGGCGTACCGAAAGAGATCACCGTCACGCAGCGTCAGATCGCCGAAGCGCTCACCGAACCGGTCAGCGCCATCATCGAGGCGGTCAAGGTGGCTCTCGAGGCGACACCGCCCGAGCTTGCCGCCGATATCGTCGACAAGGGCATCGTGCTCACCGGCGGCGGTTCGCTGCTTTCGAATCTCGATCAAGTGTTGCGCGACGAGACGGGTTTGCCCGTTTCGATCGCGGATGACGCGCTGTCCTGCGTCGCGCTCGGTACAGGGCGCACGCTGGAGAACGCGAAGTCGATGCGTCACATGCTTTCGACGGCGTTCTAAGGAACGACCGTTGAGGCATTTGTTGTGGGGGCGGTTGGGGTATGGCGTGGTTTGGCATGAGGCCGGCACGGAGCCGGGGAGCGTTTTCCATACGCTCCTCCGTTGCTTTGTGCGGAATCCTCGCCATCGCCATCGCACTTCTGGGTCGAGCGCAAGCCTCCATCTTCGACTCCGCTAGAGCCAAGCTCTCCGACATCACCGCGCCTGCGCTTCTCGAAGTGCGCGCCCCGCTTGTGGCGCTCCAGAACTGGGTCGACGGCCTCGGCACGGTGTTCAGCGTCTATCGCGAGAATCTCGAGCTCAAGCGCGAGAACGCCGAGCTTCGCCGCTGGCAGGAGGTGGCGCTCTCGCTCGAGAACCGCGTGCGGCGCTACGAGCAGCTGTTGAATGCGGTGCCCGAAGAAGTCATGCCCTCGATCACCGCGCGGGTGATCGGCGAATCCAATCGTCCCTTCGTCAAGACGATGATCCTGAACGCCGGCACCGAGCACGGCGTGACGAAGGGACAGGCGGTCGCCGATGATCGCGGACTGATCGGCCGGATCTATCTCACCGGCGAGCGGACATCGTGGGTCATCCTCTTGACCGATCTCAGCAGCCGCGTGCCGGTGATGATCGAGTCCTCGCAGCGCCGCGCGATCCTTGCAGGCGACAACACGCCGACGCCGGCGCTCGATCTTGATCTCGCAGGCGGTACTCCAACCCCCGACACGGCGAAGCCGGGCGATCGCGTTCTTTCGACCGGCGACGGGGGATTGCTGCCTGCCGGAGTTCCGGTCGGCGTCGTGATCGAGGATGGGGGCGATCTCAGGGTGGCTCTCTTCGCCGCCAACGCGGGTGATTTTGTCCGCGTGCTCGAATATGGCGTGCCTGCGCCGCCGACGGCGGCTGCCAACTCCGCGCCGGCATCTCTAGGCCTCAGACCCACCGCACCCGAACGTGCGACGTCGAGCGTCGCGGTCTCGACAACGCTGGTGCCCAAGCCGGCGGCTGGCGCGCCGGCGCCTCAGAGCGGGGGTGGGCGCTAGGTCATGGCCGATCCCGTTGCCCTGAATGTCTCGCGGCTGTTCGGATCGTTGCTCCCGGCTCTCTCTGCTGTGCTGCTGGTGATGCTGGTGAACCTTCCGGTGACGTTGACCGGAGGCCTCTTCCCCGCACCGTTGCTCGCTCTGACCGCCGTGTATTTCTGGGCCCTGGTGCGTCCCGACCTGATGCCGCCCTACCTGGTTCTGTTCGTGGGCCTGCTGGAGGATCTGCTTTCGGGTGGGCCGGCCGGCATCTGGGCCACCGGTTTCATGGCGGCCTATGCGCTCGTCGATCGTCAGCGTGAGAACCTCGCCGGGCTCGCGGGCGCTGCCGCGGTCCTGGGCTTCGCGGCGGCCATGGCGCTTGCCGCGACGGCGACCTTTGTCCTGACGTGGATCATGTATATGCGCCAGCCGCCGCTCGCGCCGCTCCTGCTCGCGAGCGTGTTCACCGCGCTCTTCTACCCACCGATTGCCGTGGTGCTGGGATGGGTTCATCGCCGCGCCGTCGGCGCGCTGCGGATGGTGCGATAGACCGTGCGACCGATCGACAAGAGACCGAAAAGCCGCCACGCGACATTCTCGCGCCGCGCCGTTCTCTTGTCGGGTGGAATGACGGCGGTCTTCGGCGTGCTCGCCGGCCGGCTCTATCAGCTTCAGATCGAGAACGGCGAGCTCTATCGCAACCAGGCCGAAGACAATCGCGTCAATCAGCGGCTGCTCGCGCCCTTGCGCGGCCGCATCCTCGACCGCTTCGGTGTCGCACTGGCCGGCAATCGGCGCAATTACCGCGTCCTGATCGTGCCCGAGCAGACGCGGGGCGGCGTCGCCGCCACGCTCGATGCGCTCGCGAGCGTCATCCCGATCGATGACCGGGCGCGCGCGAGGGTCCTCAAGGAAGCCACCCAGAACCGCTCTTTCGTGCCCCTCGTGGTCGCGGAAAACCTGAGCTGGGAGGATTTCGCCCGTCTCAACCTCGATCTCCCCTACCTGCCGGGCGTGCAGCCCGAAGTCGGCGACACGAGGGATTATCCTTATACGGAGGAATTGTCGCACGTGCTCGGCTATGTCGCGCCGCTCTCGGTGGACGACAAGGTGACCATGGCCGATACGCTCGAAGTGGGCGATCCGCTGCACGATGTGCCCGGGCTTCGCGTCGGCAAGCGCGGGATCGAGCGCACCTACGAGACCCAAATCCGCGGCCGGGCGGGCGCCAGCCGCGTCGAGGTCAACGCCTATGGCCGTGTCATCCGCGAGCTCGACCGCGATCAGGGAACGCCCGGAACGGATGTTCACCTGACCATCGACCGTGAGCTGCAGAGCCTGATCCACGAGAAGCTGAAGAACGACAGCGCCGCCTGCGCGGTCATGGACGTGGAAACCGGCGATGTGCTCGCGCTCGTCTCCACGCCGGGCTTCGATCCCAATGCGTTCAATATCGGGCTTTCTCCCGAGCAATGGGGCGATCTGACCAACAACGACTACAAGCCGCTGATCAACAAGACGCTCGCGGGCGCGTATCCGCCCGGTTCGACCTTCAAGATGGTGGTTGCTCTCTCGGCCCTCGATGCCGGCGTCATCACGCCGGAGACGACATTCCCCTGCACGGGCGTTTACCGGCTCGGCACGCATCTTTTCCATTGCTGGAAGCGTAACGGCCACGGCACGATGAATCTGAAGCTCGGCCTCAAGAATTCGTGCGACTGTTACTTCTATCAGGTGGCGCTGAAGCTCGGCATCGACGCGCTTCAGGCGGGCGCGCGCCGGCTCGGTCTCGGCCAGCCGACGGGGATCGAGATTCCCGGCGAGCGCGGCGGCTTCATCCCGGATCGCTATTGGAAGCAGGCGACGTTCAAGGAGCCCTGGCAGATCGGCGAAACGCTGGTGGCCAGCATCGGACAAGGCTATGTGCTGACGACGCCGCTCCAGCTCTGCACGCTTGCGGCGCGGATCGCGAGCGGCATGCAGGTCACCCCGCGCATCGTCCATTCGCTGGGCGCACAGCGGATGCCTCGCACAACGCCCGAGCCGATCGGATTTTCCGCGAAGGCGCTCGCCGCCGTTCGCGAAGGCATGAACGCGGTGACCAACGAGCCGGGCGGAACCGGCTATTGGTGGCGGATCACCGACAAGGACTACGCGATGGCCGGAAAGACCGGCACCGCGCAGGTGCGCGTCATTACGCGCGCCGAACGCGCCACCGGCGTGCGCACGAATGAATCGCTGCCCTGGGCGCTGCGCGATCACTCGTTGTTCGTCGCTTACGCGCCGGTCGAGAAGCCGCGCTACGCCTGCTCCGTCGTCATCGAGCACGGCTCGGTCGCGGCCCATCCCAACGTGCAGGTTGCGCGCGACGCGCTGCTGTTCGCACAGAAGCGCGACATTCTCGGGCGTGTTCCCGCGTTTCCGGTCAAGTCCGCGGACGCCTCGCTATGAGCGTGCGCCCCTACGACGCGACCTATCGCAGCGTTCCGCTCACTCACAAGCTCGCCGACATCAACTGGACGCTGGTGATCCTGATCACGCTGGTCGCCTGCTTCGGCTTTGCCGGGCTCTATTCGGCGGCCGGTGGCGACTTCTCGCCGTGGGCTGCGCCGCAGATGGTCCGGTTCTTCGCGGGCCTTCTCCTTCTCTTGACGATCGCCTGCGTGGATTTGCGCGTCTGGATGGGCATCGCCTATCCCGCTTATGCCGTTTCCGTGTTGCTTCTGGTTGGCGTGGAGCTTGCCGGGCGCGTCGGGATGGGCGCGCAGCGCTGGCTCGAATTGGGTCCGCTCGCTTTGCAGCCTTCGGAGCCCATGAAGATCACGCTGATGCTGGCGCTCGCGCGGTATCTGCACGGATTGGGGCCCGATGATGTGTCGCGGCCGCTGCGTCTGTTTGCGCCCCTCCTGATGATCCTCGCACCGGCCGTGCTCGTGCTGATGCAGCCCAATCTCGGAACCGCGACGCTGCTTATGATCGGCGGCGCGATGCTGCTCTTCCTGGCCGGGCTGTCGTGGCGCTGGATCGCTTCGACGGCCGTGGCTGTGGCCGTGGCCCTTCCTTCGGCCTGGTTCTTTCTCCTGCACGACTATCAGAAGCAGCGCGTGCTGACGTTCATCAATCCGGATGCGGATGCGCTGGGCGCCGGCTGGAACACGGCGCAAGCGAAAATCGCGCTCGGCTCGGGCGGATTGCTCGGCAAGGGCTTCCTCATGGGCACGCAGAGCCGGCTCAACTTCCTGCCCGAGAAGCAGACCGATTTCATCATTGCCATCATCGGCGAGGAGTTCGGCTTTTTCGGCATGATGCTGCTGCTCGGCCTATGCGCCGCCGTGATCTGGAACGGCGTTCAGATCGCGCTCACGGCCCGCAGCCATTTCGGGCGGCTGCTCGCCATGGGCATCACGCTGAACTTCTTTCTCTACATCATGATCAACGGCCTGATGGTGATGGGCCTCATTCCCGTGGTCGGCATTCCGATGCCGCTCGTCTCGTACGGCGGAACCGCGATGATGACGGTGATGATCGGCTTCGGCCTGCTGATGTGCGTGCATGTCCACCGTCAGGTGACCGTTCCCAGCCACTCCAGCGGCATGCTCTGACAGCGAAGCTCGGCTAGGGCAGGCCTTCAGGCCGTGCGCACCATTGTCAGGAAGCCCTCGGACTTGTCCTTGAGGGCCTGAACCTCGGTTTCCAGTTCGGCGACCGATTCGACGATACGTTCGGATGACGATGCGCCGAAAGTTATTGCTCTGTCTTGCCGCTTGTGCGGCGTCGCTGACGGCGTCCGCAGCACCCATGATGCACGTTGTCGACCAGAGCAAGCTGCAATTCAGCCTTGCCGAGCTGAAGATCAAACAGGGCGACACGGTCAAGTTCACGAATTCCGATCGCTTGGCGCACAACATCATGGTCACGGACGGCCCAAGGGTTTTGAACAGCGGTCTCCAGCAGCCGGGACAACCCTTCCAAGCCCCCTTCACCCAGAAGGGTACGTTTCCCGTAACCTGCGGCATCCACCCCAAGATGCGGATGACGGTGGTCGTCGAATAGCCACGCGCCAGGCGCGAGGACGGCGCTGTCCAGCACGATATCTCTCGGCGTTTGACGTCTCTCAGCTTCATGGGCTGGCCGCCGAAGCCCCGTAGATGCGGGCTTTCCAGGCTTGGTGGACACTAGGGACACCCTTTGCTAAGACCCGCCCTCCCGCGGGCCCGTCCGGGCCCCAAAAGCGGGGCGCATAGCTCAGGTGGTAGAGCAGCTGACTCTTAATCAGCGGGTCGTAGGTTCGAGTCCTACTGCGCCCACCAAATCAGAAGTAAAATCAAAGAGTTATATGAAGATCGCGGTCGTGACCGCGAAGATCGCCTTTCGTGTCCGGACTGTGTCCGTAACAATCGCTGGTATGCCGGGTGGTGTCCGGGCGGGGGGTGCGACATCAGCGCCCGTCCTGGTCAGCCGGTCGTCCGCGCCAACGCGGATTCCTGGTCAGCCGGAAAAGGGTTTCGTGGCGATACCCTTTCACCGTCCGGACATCAGCCGCTCGCGACTCGGCGGGGCGATGAAGCCCGACGCGACCGGCAGCGGTGGCGGTGGTCGCGGTGATCGCGGCGGGGCGAGTCGGTACGTGCCGTAGCTCGGCCTCACGATGCGACCGGCCTTCACCAGTTCTGTCACCGCGCTTCCGATCTGAGTTCGGCTCGCACCGGGCAGCGACTCGCGAAGCTGACCGAGAGTGATTCCGGGTCGGGCGGCAATGACAGCGAGCAAGTCGCGACGGACGGACGGCATTTGGGCGCTGGGGCTTCAATCACTGAACACTATGGAAGCGCGAAACGTGATGACGGGACAAGCGCGAAACGTGATCAAGCGCAAAACGTGATGACGACGAAAGCTGGCGGGCGATCCGCCACGTGCCGGTCGCGCTCTAAATCCCTGTCGATAACGTGCCGGTGCGGATGGTCCGCATGTTTTCCAGGAAGGATACTGGCGGCACTGGTCGGGGTGGGGCATGGGCAAAGAATCAAATGCCGTTCAGTCGCTTCGGCGATTCTATAAGGATCGGCTTGTCCTGGTCGATAAGGCCGACTTACAGGCGGAACTCACAGGGGCGAGCGACCGTTCGGTCATAATCACGTTGGGCGCGTTTCTCGATGACGTTCTAACGGTCCTCATCGCCAAGAACATTCGACGCCAGAGCACTAAAGCAGAGTTTGATGACGCATTCAGATTTGAGGGTCCGCTTGGGAGCTTCTCAGCGCGTATTGAAATCGCGTACCTGTTCAAACTGATTGACGAAACGATCAGAGGGCAACTCGGTGATATTCGTGAGGCGCGGAACGCGTGCGCGCACTCCAAACGTCCGATCAACTTCTCCACGCCAGAATTGGCGAATGTCTGCAAACGCATCCTGCACCCCAAGGGCGCATTCCGACTGCGAGGCGAGACGCCATTGGACCTCAAGAAGGCGTTTACCGCCGAGTGTTTGTTTCTGCATGGTGTGCTTCAGTGGGGTCGAGATGAAGCAACGCGACGGACTGAGGCGTCGCCCAAAAAAGTCGGAAAGCCCTCGCCACTTCAGGACGCTTAAACGGAAAGGCTAAGGCTAAATGACGGAGCTTGTGGACGAGAGCACCCTCAGGAATTCTGATTGAGCAGCAAAGGCAGCAGATGGCGAAATTCAACGCTGAGATGGAGGCCGTCAACGCAAAGTTATCGGAGATTGAGAATTCCTCCCTCACGCCCGATCCGATCACCGTTGCAGCTTTGCGGGCTGAGTCTTCTAGGATAATGGCTGCCGCTCAGGTCTTCATCGATGAATTGAACCAACGCGTTCGTTCACTTCGCGAACTATTACGGACGGACCTGCCTTTGGCGTGAACCGTCACGCTCCTTGTTCAATCCCAGCGCGGATCATCGCCCAGCGGCTGATCGCGCCGTGCAGCGCCAATCGGGTTTTCGGTGATGCTGCAATGGGCAAAGGGATCACGCCATTTTCTGCTGTTCAAACCAGCGACGGACGCGACGATCTGGCTGCGGCGAATTGGAAAGCGGCGGCGCTCGCGCACGGCCAGTTCGGACAACGCAAAGAGCTTGCTCGCGGCGACCATCCTGGACTCGGGCGAGTGCTTTACCGTTGACGCCCAGTCGTGCAACGCCTGCGGGTCGGACAACGCATCGAACACGTGTTCGATCTCGCCTTTGACCAGGACGACTTGCTCGGGGCTTTGACCGGCCTCGATGCCAACACCTCGATGCACCGCGAGCTTCTCAACTGCTTCATCATCGTCACCAACCGCGGCGATCACCTCTTCCAGGATCGTCACCGTGCGCGCCATCAACTCGGCCACGGGATCGCGGTCCGGTTGACGTGGTCGCGGGGGCGGGGCCGGGTTATCGAATCGATCTTGCCGCAGCAGGGCGCGAGCGCTTTGCGCCCTCACATAGTCCGGGGCGGACGCCTTGCCGATGATGGCTTCCAGGATCGTCCGCGCTGACACGCTCGGCTTTGCGCCGTTCTGCTTCTTTCGTGCGCGCTTGTGCTCCGCCTTAGGGGCCCGTCGCGCCTTCCGCTTCACCGTCATCCGCAGTTCCAACTGTCAAATTTCCACGTGTACCGGGTTTTTTCTTTTTACACCGTGCGCCCGTAAAATTTCTGCGCTCGGAACCCTTCGCGGTTACGGTCCCCTCGCGCCAGACTTCGACCCACCCCCGCGTTCAAACAGAAATTCGTCCGCCCAAAGATCATATCATTTATCGATGGGTTCAAGTGACGCGAGCCACGCAATGGCTGGAAATCGGTGGCGGATTCAATAGGTCAGCGCAACACCTTCTAATCTGATTGGATAAGGAGGTGAGCCATGGTGACGTCACGGATTTGGTTCACGGCAAAACAGAAGGCTGAATTGTGGGAGCGCTGGAGGAACGGGCAGAGTGCTGCGGCTATCTCCCGGGCGCTGGAAAGAAGGAACAAGACCGGCGTCCAGGGGATCGTGGCTCTCCACGGAGGGATTGCTCCGGCGCCACGGCGCAGAGCGGTGTCAGCGCTGAGGCTTGAGGAGCGCGAAGAGATTTCCCGTGGCATTGCGGTGGGCCGGTCGCTGCGGCAGATCGCCCAGGGCCTCGGACGGGCGCCATCGACCGTAAGCCGGGAGCTTCGACGCAACGGCGGCAGTCAGGCGTATCGTGCAAACCGGGCCGACAGGAGCGCCTGGGAGCGGGCGTTGCGTCCCAAGCCTTGTCGCTTGGCGCTGCATAGGGAGCTACGATGGCGCGTGGCGCAGAAGCTCGCGCTGCAATGGTCGCCGGAGCAGATCTCCGGCTGGCTGAAGCAGGAGTTCCCGACCGACCAGGATATGCAGATATCTCACGAAGCGATCTATCGCAGCCTCTTCATCCAGACCCGCGGCGTGCTGAAGAAGGAGCTGACGGCACACTTGCGTACTGCGCGGCGGATGCGTCGCCCCAAGAGCCACAATGCGAAGAGTGGACAGGGACATATCCTCGATATGGTCTCCATTCGCGAGCGGCCCGCCGAGGTTGAGGATCGCGCCGTGCCGGGCCATTGGGAAGGAGACCTTCTTACCGGAGCGAACGACACGCACATCGCCACCCTCGTCGAGCGCAACGCCCGCTTCACGATGCTCGTCAAGATTCCCCGTAAGGACACAACGACTGTTGTTGCTGCACTTGCCAAGCACATCCGCAAGCTGCCCGAGGAGCTGCGACACTCGCTAACCTGGGATCAAGGCAAGGAGATGCATGCCCACAAGCGCTTCACGTTTGCCACCAACGTGCAGGTCTACTTCTGTGATCCTCGCAGTCCCTGGCAGCGCGGCTCAAACGAGAACACCAACGGATTGCTGCGTCAGTACTTCCCGAGAGGAACCAACTTCTCGCGTATCTCCCAGAGCTACCTCGACAGCATCGCCCTGCGGCTCAATCAACGTCCGCGAAAGACCTTGGGCTTCGAAACGCCAGCCGATAAACTACGAGAGGCGTTGCACTGACCGGTTGAGCTCACAGGCCCATTCCTGCCGTTCCTGCCGTTCCTGCCGGTCCGGCTGAATGGCAGTTGCTGACCCAATTCAGCCATCCCGTTTAATGGCATCGCCCTGCTAGGGTGGTGGCCAAGGCAAGGGGAGGTCAGCAATGTCCACATTTGTCTTGGTGCATGGTGCTTGGCATGGCAGCTGGTGCTGGAATTGGGTTCGACGTGCACTTCAGGCGTTGGGGCATGATGTATTTACCCCGACATTGACTGGCTTGGCAGAGCGCAGCCATCTGCTCTCACGAGAGATCAACCTTCAGACGCACATTGACGATGTGGCGAATCTCATCCGCTGGGAGGAACTCTCGAATGTGGTCCTGTGCAGCCATTCCTCAGGTGGATGCGTGATCAGCGGCGTCGCCGATCTCTTGCCTGATCGGATAGCCGCGTTGGTCTTTCTCGATGCCTTCATTCTGGAAGACGGTCAATGTCTATACGACACAATCCCACCTGAAGCGCGAGACGGGCAACTGGCACTCGCCCAACAGTTCGGAGAGGGCTGGCGCGCCCCGCCAATTCCAGCTGAAGTGTTCAATGTCAACACAAAGGACCGCGCCTGGGTGGACTTGCAATGTACTCCGCAACCTCTGGCGGCCTTCCAACAACCGATCCACCTGAGGGGCGGGTTTGCGGAAATAGAGGACATCACCTTTATCAGGGCGAGCGGATGGGCCAACTCGCCATTTCTGCCGTTCTACGAACAGGCGAAGGCTAACGGCTGGAAAACGCGCGAGATGGTCTGCGGCCACGATGTGATGCTCGATTTGCCTGAGGCGTTTGCTCAGGAACTCCTTTCCATCGCTTCGCGCGGCGCAACGCGCGTTCAATGAGTTCGACCACGGAGTGGTTCGTTCCTGGCGATGAACGGACGCGCCTCAGGTCTCTGACGAATGCCCGCTCTTGAGCAAAACGGACGTTTCAATCCGGAGCCGGGGACGGCAGAAATTGACCCATCCCACTAGCGGACATCAGTCACTGACTGTTTTTTGAAAATTCGCTGCTTAGCCAGTCCATATCGTTGATGTGACCGAGAAGCGGGCTTCGAAAATTCTCTTTCCCAAATTCCGCTCCTTGGCGGGCTCCCAATATACACCACGTTCCATTCAGAGTTTCTGAGCCCAAAGTCGTCCAGGTTCTTAGCAGCTCATCGACTTGAGGGTGACGGATCAATCCTCCTGCCAACTTCGCGCATTCTCTAAATCCTGTTCGCCAAGATTGAAAAGGTGATGCGTTGAAACGAGTTTCAGAAGCTACACGGTTCACTATTTTGTGTGTTCCGTTTAGACTTAAAAAGAAATCGACCGCTTTCGGATTTATGGATAGCAGGCTTTGCCTGCTAAGAAGCTTGATCGCCCCATTGAACCACATAATTCCATTCACCGCATTTTTGGCTTTCCATAAACAAACATCCGGAGGCATTCCTTCGGGCAATTTGAAATCGAAGCCATCGAAAATCCAATTATCGGCATCGACGAAGAACAAGTGAGGCGCATCGGATAGTTGAGCAGCCTTTGCGTAAGCATTTGCGATTCCCTTAATCCCATGAATGCGCTTTGCTTGGGGTGCGAACAGCAACAATCGCTCAAAATTTTCATCTGCATTTGGCTCGTCATAGCTGACAAAACATACGTCAAACATGAAAATCACCTCGAAGCTTCTTCGAGTCATATTGTCAAGTAAACAGTGCGCACATGCAGTTACGCAACTTTACTACTGGTCTCTGAACCACTCAATCAACCCTAAACCGACTCTTTGTCGTACCCGCCGGTGTTGATGAGTTCCAGGCCACCGAAGCAAGTCTGAGCAACGCGGAGACGTCCGTTGTTGGCGAGAAGCGGACATCCGATTCTACCCGGTCCGATGTCCGCTCGGTTCCCGTATCCATGACCACACTCAATCTACCGCACTGACCGGCTGCGGCGATGATTGAAAGGGGTCTGAATCTGCCGTCCGGCCCACCGATTGGGAACGTCCGGAATGGGGCCGGTGGGGTGGGATGTCCGCTTCTCGCCAGTAGCTGCCATTCCGCGATGCTCATTGTTCACTGAGCGTGACTCGCTGCCGTTTGTGCTGCTGCCGTTGGAATGGTGAAGAAGAACGTGCTGCCCTGAGCCGGCACGCTTTGCACCCAAACGTGGCCGCCATGGGCCTCGACGATCCCCTTGACGATGGCAAGCCCAAATCCCATCCCTCGGCGCTCGGTTCCAGGTGCTTGCCAAAACCGGTCGAACACGTGAGGCAAGTGCGTGCTCGCGATCCCGCGACCGGTATCCGATACCGAGAATATGACCTCGCCTTCCCGCACTGTCGCACCGAGCGTGATGCGACCGCCAGGCTTTGTGAATTTGATTGCGTTGCCGATGAGATTCTCAAACACCTGGAGGAGGCGGTCGCGGTCCGCCCAGATGTCGGGAAGCTCCGGCGCCGTTTCGCGTTGAAGCTCAAGAGAGGCCGAGGACGCGAGCGGTGTTTGTCCTTCCAACGCATCGATGATGACCTCCGCCGCAGGAAGTCGCTCCTGCTTCAGAGAGAGATGACCGGCCTCCATCCTGGTGACGTCGAGGAGGTCTCCGATCAGGCGGTTCATGCGATTCGCGGCAACGGCGATCTCATCGCCCACCTCTCGCTCCGGCCCCTTCGCGCGATAAGACTTGAGCCAGCGAGGCAATGGCCGAGAGCGGATTGCGGAGGTCGTGAGCGACGACACCCAGGATATCATCGCGTGCCTGAGTAGCCTGCTTGGCGGCGGCCTCGGATAGGCTAAGGGCCTCCTCGGCACGCTTGCGCGCCGTGATGTCGAACGCGGTGCCCACCATACGCGTGGGTCGTCCTCGCTCGTCTCGGTCGAAAACCTTGCCACGGCTGAGGAGCCAGATCCAATCGCCATTCTTGGCGGAGATGCGGAACGTCATCTCGTACTCAGGGAGGAGTCCTTCGAAGCAATCGTCCAGCGCCTTCTGAACAGCAGGCAAGTCATCAGGATGTATGTCAGCGAAGACCGAGTCCACGTGAGGCTCGATCTCCTCGGGCTGAAACCCACGCATCTCAGCCCATCGTGGATTGAAGATAACTTTCCCCGTCTTCACGTTCCAATCCCAGGTCGCCAAATCTGCGCCCTTGAGCGCGAGATCGAGGCGCTCTTGCGCCTGTCGGATCTGCTCCTCGGCGAGCTTTCGCGGCGTGATGTCGCGCGCGATCTTAGATGAACCAACGATCCTGCCTTGGGGATCTTGGACTGGCGAAACGGTGAGCGAAACATCGAGCATCCTTCCGTCTTTGCAGCAGCGGACCGTTTCGTAGTGGTCGACGCGTTCGCCCCGCCGGATGCGCTCCAGGATTTCCGGTTCCTCGTCATGGCGATCTTGAGGGACAAGGATCGTGCCCGGCTTGCCGATGACTTCTTCGGCCGCGTAGCTGAACAAGCGTTCAGCACCTTGGTTCCAGCTAGTGATGATGCCATTGAGGTCTTTACTGATGATCGCGTCATCGCTCGACTCGACGATAGAGGCGAGCCGTCGGAAACCTTGCTCCTCGGTGTTGCGCAGGGCCACTTCGGCAGATGCGCGCTCCGTTAAGGGCCACGTTCCCAATGACTCCGGTGACGCCCGCAGGAGCTGCGCCAATTCCTCGTGCTCCGTCATCAGCGCCGTCACGTCGGGCTCGATCTCGATCTCCGGGTGAGTTTCGGTCCAAAAATGCGCAGTGCGGATGAAGGCAAGGAACGCCGTTAGATACTCAAGCGCCGCTTCGCCGAACGCTTTGCCCACGGCCCGGCGCGCTCTCGCCGACCGGCGCGGCTCCAGCATCAACAGCGTCAGGGCATCGAACAGGTCGTACTCGCGCTGCGTCTCGGCAGGTGGAATCTGAGCGGAACTACCCGCGCTCTCCAGGCGCGCCAGCGCCGCATCCAGTTCCGCTTCACCCGGAACCGGTCGCTTTAGTAGCGCCACGACCTGCTCCACCGTCTGCGGTGGACAATCGGCGTCGCCTGCGGGGAAGCCTGCGCCCACGAGGAAGCCTACATGGCGGATGACGCAGTAGCGGACCGGGCAGAAGCGTGAGACGTAGACGAACAGCCGCTCCTTGAACAGCGAAGGCAGGGGGTTGTCGAAGTACCCAGACCTCGCAAAAATCCCACAGCCGGCTGATCAGCTCCGGAGCGGCGTCGGTAGAGCAAAAGAAATTGGGCAACAGTCCAAGCCGGTCGGCAACCTCTTGGTGAAAGTTCCCGCGCTGATCCGATAACTGCGTCGCCGCCATCTCAACCCGCACTGCACATTCGAGATAGACCGCAGAGGCCGCGCGGGGGCGTTAAGCCGCCAGTCTGATCGCAAGAAGTAATTGCCCGCCTGCGCGTAGGAACTCTGCTGGATTCTGTTCTCGATGTCCTGGGCAAGAGTGGACCATTCCATCACAAGATAGAAGTAGCCCTTGCGCGTATGAGACCAAAGGCCTGGCCCATAGGGCTAAGTCTTAGTCCACGTCGCGCATTAGAGTCCGATATTGCCGCCGTCAATACGAAAATGAACGTGCCCGCGCTCCCGTCCAACGAAATGGCCGGCTCTTCTTCGTTCTTTGGCAGACTGGAACAAGGTGACGAGTTCGCCTTAAACGCCTCGGCTTCAGCCCCCGCGCGGAGTTGGACCAAAGTCCAATTCCAGACTCGAAACCAGTTCACTAAGTACGGAACACGGGCGTAGGCGTCTGGGAGCCACCGATGAGCGTCAGCACGAGTCAAGGAACGCGCGTCCTGCGCAGAGCGGCGCGCGCGTGGATGGTCGTCGATGTCAAACGAAAACATTGCAGTTCTTGATGACGACCCGTCGATGCGGAAGGCGCTGAAACGTCTCCTCAAGGCTCATTCATACCGTGTACGGGCCTATGAGTTAGCGGAGCAGTTTATCGATTCCTTACGCCTTCTAGTGCCGGAGTGCCTGATCCTCGATCTGAATATGGAACGGATGACGGGAGAGGAGCTTCAGCGCTATCTCGCCGGCATCGGAACCAGAATTCCGATCATCATTCTGACGGGTCACGACACGCCCGAGATTCGCAAACGTTGTCAGCAGTCGGGCGCGGTCGCCTTCCTAGTGAAGCCAGTTACTGCGGATCAACTCTTTAGGGCAATACAAACAGCCCTGAGCACCAGGCGGCTACATTGAGCGCCGTCCACATCGGCGCAAGCGGACATTCGCAGCAGCGGTATTGATTTCAAGACAAGCGGCGCACCTGCAAGGTCGATTCAAGAACTCAGTGCTCATGATTCGATTGTTTGGGGGCAGGAAAGGACAAGCTTATGAACGATGCTGCTCCCATGCGCTTGGACCAGATTCCGGCTGCCGGCGGGTTATTAACGGGACTTGCCTATGCCCAAGCGAAAACAAAAGGGGTTGCGCTGGAACCGCTGTTGAAGGCATCGGGCTTCCCCAGTCACCAGTTGGAAGGCCCGTTTCTCCGCGTTGAGGTTCGCGACCAGATCAAATTCCTAGATCTTGTCGGTGACGCCCTGAAAGACGAGTTCCTCGGATTTCACCTTGCTCAGCAAACCGATCTGCGACAGATCGGTTTGCTCTATTATGCGATGACCTCATCGGAAACGATGATCGACGCCCTGCGGCGGGGAGCGCGCTACAGCTCGATCGTGAATGAAGGCATATCGCAAAAGTGTATAGACAGCAGTGATGTTCGCATATCGCTACACTATGTCGGTGTCAGCCGTCATCTGGATCGCCATCAGGCCGAATTTCGGATGACCATACTCGTGCGGCTGTGCCGGCAGCTGACGGGTCTTCGCCTCCTTCCTATCCGCCTGCGGCTAAGCCATCTCCGGAAACGCCATAGTCCGGAGTTTGCGGAATATTTCGGTGACGACATCGAATTCGGCGCCCCCGTCGATGAAATCACGTTCGCGCAAAGGATTAGGGATTTACCCATCGTGAGCGCGGATGCCTACTTAAACGAACTCCTGATCAAGTATTGCGAAGAAGCGCTTTCCCACGTGCCGGGCAGGCGCGGCTCATTTCGCGCGAGCGTCGAGAACGCCATTGCTCCGCTGTTGCCCCATGGCAGAGTAACAGTCGCGGAAATCGCAAGCCGGCTCGGCGTAAGCCAACGCACGCTTGCACGGCACCTGTCGCTTGAAGGGCTGACGTTCTCCGAACTCCTGGAAAACCTTCGCTTCGAGCTTGCAAAGCGCTATCTGGCCGAGCAGACCTTGCCGATTTCTGAAGTCGCGTGGCTGCTCGGCTATCAGGAAGTCGGCTCGTTTTCGCACGCATTCAGGCGCTGGACCGGCAGGACACCACGCGAAGCACGCTCTCATCTCGCCCGGGAAGACGCGGAGAGCCGGCGAGCGCTCTAGCGATGCCCCTCGCTGCCAGACGCGGCGAGGTCGACTTGTGGCTTAGCTTAAACCCCATCACCTCACTGACAATTTGGGCGCTCAATCGCGTCCGCTCCATGGTTTTTGGCAGATCCAAACAAGACGCCAACGCCAGGGATGCTCATATTAAATCCGAGAAAGCCCCGAGAGATGCCGATGCCGGAACACACAATTGCAGTCGTGGACGACGATCCGGGCGTGCGCAAGTCATTGGCTCGGCTGTTGTCGGCGTTCGGGTATCGCGTGGAGTCTTTTACCTCGGCCGAGGAATTTCTGAGCGCCGCGCCGACGAGCAAGGCGACGTGCCTCGTTGTGGATTTCAATCTCGGTGACGTGTCGGGGCTGGAATTGGCGCGCGGGCTCTCCGCGGCCGGGTTCGAGTTTCCCATCATCTTCATGACCGGCTCTGCGGACGACACGGTCCGAATGCAATGCATGGAGGTCGGTTGCGTGGCATTTCTGCATAAGCCGTTTCCCGTAGATCAATTGACTGACGCCATCACCAATGCGATCGGATTGAGCCTCCAACTCGCCGCATAGTCAGAGGTGTTCGCATCGTCACGTCATGTCCGATCCGGATCCAAAAAAGTTGCTCTTCCCGGCGACGCCAATGTCGGCAATCGGCCGGCGGATTCACTAGGTCAGCGCAACACCTTCTAATCTTTATGGATGAGGAGGTGGGACATGGTGACGTCACGGATTTGGTTCACGGCGCAGCAGAAGGCCGATCTGTGGGAGCGCTGGAGGAACGGTCAGAGTGCTGCGGCTATCTCGCGGGCGCTGGAAAGGAGGAACAAGACCGGCGTTGAGCGGATCGTTGTACTCCATGGAGGGATCGCGCCGGCGCCGCGCCGGAGAGCTGTGGCAGCACTGAGACTTGAGGAGCGGGAAGAGATTTCCCGTGGCATTGCGGTGGGCCGGTCGCTGCGGCAGATCGCCCAGGGCCTCGGACGGGCGCCATCAACAGTAAGTCGGGAGATCAGGCGCAACGGCGGCAGTCAGGCCTATCGTGCAAACCGGGCCGACAGGAGCGCCTGGGAGCGGGCGTTGCGTCCCAAGCCTTGTCGCCTGGCGCTGCATAGGGAGCTACGATGGCGCGTGGCGCAGAAGCTCGCGCTGCAATGGTCGCCGGAGCAGATCTCCGGCTGGCTGAAGCAGGAGTTCCCGACCGACCAGGATATGCAGATATCTCACGAAGCGATCTATCGCAGCCTCTTCATCCAGACCCGCGGCGTGCTGAAGAAGGAGCTGACGGCACACCTGCGTACTGCGCGGCGGATGCGTCGTCCCAAGAGCCACAATGCGAAGAGTGGACAGGGACATATCCTCGATATGGTCTCCATTCGCGAGCGGCCCGCCGAGGTTGAGGATCGCGCCGTGCCGGGCCATTGGGAAGGAGACCTTCTTACCGGAGCGAACGACACGCACATCGCCACCCTCGTCGAGCGCAACGCCCGCTTCACGATGCTCGTCAAGAATTCCCCGTAAGGACACAACGACTGTTGTTGCTGCACTTGCCAAGCACATCCGCAAGCTGCCCGAGGAGCTGCGACACTCGCTAACCTGGGATCAAGGCAAGGAGATGCATGCCCACAAGCGCTTCACGTTTGCCACAAACGTGCAGGTCTACTTCTGTGATCCTCGCAGTCCCTGGCAGCGCGGTTCAAACGAGAACACCAACGGATTGCTGCGTCAGTACTTCCCGAGAGGAACCAACTTCTCGCGTATCTCCCAGAGCTACCTCAACAGCATCGCCCTGCGGCTCAATCAACGTCCGCGAAAGACCTTGGGCTTCAAAACGCCAGCCGATAAACTACGAGAGGCGTTGCACTGACCGGTTGAACTCACAGCCGCAAAGCGGTCGTTCGCAGCTATTCAGAGACGGAAAATCGCGGCCGCTAAGCGGACAGTATGACGCAAGAAGTAGGGTCCAATTGCCCCGCTAAGCCGCCTGCGCGTAGGAACTCTGCTGGATTCCGTTCTCGATGTCCTCGGCAAGAGCGGACCATTCCATCACAAGATAGATGTAGCCCTTGCGCATTTCATTGCTTGCGGTCGCGGCCAAGCGCTCGGCCTCGGCCTGATATTCGCGACACTTGGCGACAAGTTCTTCGGGGGATAAACCCAAGAATTCCGTGCTCGTAAGACCGTGATTCAACACTGCCTCCCTGGTCATCATCGAAATCAAATTTCATCTCGTGGCCGCGGAACTTATTCGCTGTTTTTGAAACAGGCTATGGGACCAAGGGCCTAAGCCCTTAGACTAAGCCTTAGTCCACCTCCCAGCCTTTTCGCGCGCGGTCGGGCGAATTTCCGGAATGGACCTCATAAGAGCATTCGGAGCGTGGCGAGCGTCGCGCAAAGCGGTCGCTCGCAGCCGACTGATCTTAGTTGGTAGCTGCGGCTAGGCCGCCGATCTTCTCTCAGCTGACCAGCTTGCGAATTGCGGCATAAGACCAAAGTCCTATTGAAGCGCAATCCTACGGCGCGACAGTGTCAAAACAGGTTGGGGATGGGTGACGTTCGGCGAAATGGGACGTGATCGGCGGCTGTGGCGCTCACTGAATCGAGATCGCGCGTCGCTTGGGTTGCATCAGCGGCCCAGTTCCGCGAGGGCCGCTCGTAAAAGTGGTCGTCGATTTTGCCGCTATGGGAATGGACTATGAATCTGCTCGAGTCGATGTGCCGTTCGCGGTACTTGCTCCATTGCGTTCGGATCGTTCTGCTTATCCTTATGTTCGCGGTCACCTCGCCGGGCATTGCGTCCGAAAAGACCGCAGCGAATCCTTCTGCTCCAAGGATTGACCGGCACGCAGTTCGCGGCCCAGTTGACTGTCCAAGCATTCAAGGCGCGTTTAAAAGAGGTGTCATCCGAAGACATCGAGGTGTTCACCGACTTCCTCGACCTTGGACGGTTTCCGGGGCCGGAATACGAACAACACCTAGTCCCGTTCCTCGGCGGGAAAATCGCGTTTATGAAGCCGGACCTCATAATTTCGATCAGTCGGGGAGCGACCTCCTTTGCGGTCCGGCATAGGATGAAGATCGCTCCCGATATCCCGCTCATCTATTGCTGCACGCCCACAGCGACGGCGGACGCCTTGGACATTCCGGCGGACATCCCCGGGCTCATCGTGGAATATGATTGGGCCGGTACGCTCGCGTTGGCCGAGCGTCTTCAGCCCAACGCGAAATCGCTTGTCATCATTTCGGGAGCCGCCGATCTCGATCGCATTTGGCTGGAGGATACGACCCGGGCCCTGCAACCGTTCTTGCCGAAGTACGACACTAAGTATCTGACGGGCCTTCGTAACGACGTGCTGCTGAATTAAGTGTCGCGCCTGTCGCGCAATTCCATCGTGCTCCTCATGCCAATTTTCGACAGCGGCCTAGGCCGGTCTCGTGTCGCGACCGATGATGCCATCGATGTTGCGAAGGCGTCTTCGGCTCCGGTTTATTCTCCCGTCTCCAGGCTCCTTGGAGGGGGCATCGTCGGCGGCAACATGGACAGCTACGAACAGCAAGGAATCAAGGTCGCCGACTTCGCGCTCGAGATTCTTGCCGGTAAGAACCCGTCTGGGCTTCCGCATCAAACCAAGCTTCCTCTCCAATATCGCGTGGACGCCCGACAACTCGAACGATGGGGGTTCAAGGAATCCTACCTTCCCCCCGGCGTCTCCATTGAATTCCGGCAGCCGGGATTGTGGAAGCAGTACAAGACACCGATCATCTTCACCTTTCTCGGGGTAGCAGCGCTGGTTGGCATCATCGCGCTACTGCTCAGGCAAATACACAAACGCCGGAAAGCAGAGGCCTCGCTCAAGGAGAGCGAGGACCGTATGGCGTTTGCGGCATCGTCGACAAATGTCGGACTCCGGCGCATGGACATCGCCACGGGCCACGTTTGGGCGACCGACCACTGCCGCAGCATGTTCGGCATAGCTCCCGACACCGCGCTCACGTTGGATATTCTTCGTGACGCCGTTCATCCGGAGGACCGCCAGACATTCGGAGACTGCATGGAGTTTGCCACCCACACCGGCCTGTCCGACAACCAGTTTCGCGTGACCCTGCCTGGGCATGACGTGCGATGGCTTGCTTGGCGGGCCCGCACCGTATCCGACGAGCACGGAACGCCGCTGCAAGTTAGCGGACTCTTCGCTGACATTACGACATGCAAGTCCGCCGAAGCGGACGCGGCATCTCAGCGCGAGGAGATCGCGCATTTGTTGCGCGTTGCTGCGCTCGGCGAGCTGTCGGGAGGTATTGCCCACGAACTCGGCCAGCCGCTGGCGGCGATCCTGGCAAACGCGCAAGCCGCACAGTCGTTGCTGTCGGACAAGGCCCCAGATACGGAAACACTCGCTCAGATCTTGGATGACATTGTCGATGACGACCGCCGCGCGGGCCAAGTGATTCATCGGCTTGGCCGCCTGTTGAAGAAGGGAGAGCACCAAGCGGCCTTGCTTAACTTCAATGATCTTGTTCGGTCCACGTTGACGCTTCTGCACGCCGAGTTGGTCCATCGAAAAATCAAGGTGGACCTCGATCTCAAGCCGGAATTGCCACTGATATCAGGCGATTCCGTCCAGCTTCAGCAAGTGCTGTTGAACCTGATGATGAATGCGATGCAAGCTATGGACTCGACGACTGCGGCCCACCGTAGAACTCTCCATCAGTACGCGCGTGACAAAGGCAGGATATGCCGAGGTCCAGGTGTTGGATTGTGGGCGCGGTATTGCCGCGGAGGAGCTCGGTCGCCTGTTTCAGCCATTCTTCACGACCAAGAAGCGTGGTCTCGGTCTTGGTCTTTCGATCTGCTCCACGATCGTCACCTCGCACGGCGGCCGGCTGAGTGTCTCCAATGCCAGGCAAGGGGGTGCAATAGCTGTCATTTCTCTGCCACTGCCAGCACCTATTCCACTCGCGGTGGCCTCTTGATTGCCTTGGAACAGCCGGTACTGGCGCGAGCGGACGCCTCGCGGCGACCGGGCCGCTGTGCGCGTGGGCTCTTTGCTTGGAATGCGGCATACCAGCCTGTTCGAACCGACGCGGCTCTTTCGGCGCATGAAGGTACGGCTAGACGGTCTGGCTGATATCGCCCGCCACCTAAAGTGCAGCCGCTGCAATAGCCGGAATGCGACGTTGGTCCCGACGACGAGGTCGCTCTACTCGTTCACTCGGGACAAGCGCTGACGCTTACCGCCAGCCCTCCACGTTACAAATTTCTTCCGCGGAATTTTGAACTTGCGTGAAATGCTTTCATCCATGCGAGAGGCCACAGCGTGCGTGTTGTCAGCGAGGTGCGCGAACATGTCGAAGTCAACGTTTGCCTGCTCACCGCGTTTAAAGGCGTATCCCAAATGATCCCGAACGCGTTGCAGGAATAGGTCGTTTACGATACCGCGGTTGTGCGTATGGATATTTCGAATTTCGATGAAGAGGATAAGTGCATTTTTCGACTCTGGGGTCGCGAAAGTCTCAATGCCCAGTCGGTCCCGTACATACTCTTCCATACGCAAAACGCCACCATAAGACAGGTCATTTATTTGCTTGCCGATCAGATAGGATACCACGTCAGCTTTCTTCCGAAACGAAAGTACCTCATCGACACGAACGGTAGAACCAGACCTCAGAAGTTCTGGCCGTTTCAACATCGCCGCTTGAATGATTTCAGAAAAATAACAGAGGAAATTATTTACGGTCGCTACTACCAAATTACGAGATTGGACATCTGCATACCGCCTCAATATGTCAGTAACGTAGGTCGGGTTTGCGATGGTTTCTTTATAATGGGATGCATCCGGATGATCATCCTTTTGCACAGAGAGCAGCGCTTTGGCTGCGGTTATCCGATTAGCGTCAGCTCTTGAAGCCAGATCGTTTACGAACCTAAAGAAGGTCATGTACTGACGGTTTTCATCGAAGTACCGGTAAAGCGGCTGCGATAGTGAATGGCTAGGAGGCTTTCCCAGAACAATCTGCATCGCCTCCGGAAGTCGCGCATCATTCGGTAAATCGGATTCGACAATCGCCTTAACGGAAATGCTCATCCAAGCCCCCTCGGTGCGCGCGCAGGTTACTCACCCCGCTTCCGGGGGTGAAAGCCGCTAAACAAGTGACGCCGGCGTTCTCTACATTTTGAAACTGCGTCGGACACCGTCCCACACCGTCAAAACCAACCTCCATGGTCCCAGGATAGCCAGCAAGGTACGCAATCGGCCTGTGGCACGGGGACTGTGGGGCTCAGCGCGTAGATCGCGCGCACCAATCCGGCCGGCCATTGCCCCAGCGCACCGCAACACGAGCACGGATAAGCAGTTCGCCTACATCGGCGCCTTCACGAATGCGGACATAGGCCAGCGTTCGACCGAAACGATCATGGCCCTGCCGCTGAATCGAAAGATGCTTGCCTTCGATCAATTCTTTGAGGGTCATGGTGGCGAGCGCAGCTAGCCGACGCTCTGCATCACAACGAGCGCGGTTCTGAGTTTCAGGAGTGTCTATTCCGAGGATGCGAATGCGTTCTCTTCCGAGCCGGATTGTGTCCCCATCGACTACGCGGATCTCGGCGGCGGGAACGTAGTCCATGTCAGTTCAACGCCTCGCCGGCAGTCGGCCTTTGACGCCCCAGTTGCTCGATCGCTCGGATAACCTTCCGCCACACGATGAAGCCCTCTAGGTCTCCTTTGTCGTAGAGCGCATCAGCACGTTGCGCAGCATTGGAGCTGGCCCCATCACCGTGCTCGCGCAGCAGAAAGGCGGCGGTGCGCCAGATGTCGATTTCTTCCATGGAATGCCCCCACGCCCACCCTAGCACCGGGTTCATGCCTTCTGAACGGCTATCGATGCCGCAGGGGATGGAACGAGGAGATCGGTCTCCGTGCTCCGCTAAGCCATGCGGACCAACGTTCGCGATCGAGCACGACCACTTGCCGATCATGGTAAGGGGCGATGTCGGGTCCGGGCTCACACGTCAACATCGCCCACGCATCCTGACCGTTCGCCGCTTGCGCGCGCCATATCCCAGCGATGGCGAAGAGGTCGCTGTGCGTCGAAGTGAACAACCGCTTGTCCTTACGTTTTACCTTCGGGTCCTTGGCGGCCGAACAAGGACCGTTCAGCTCTCATCGTAGAGATCGAGCCAGCACATCAGTCATGAATTGTAATAGGAGTATTCCTATTGACAACGACATACATAGTCCTATCTAATGGGCGGCGACAACAGGGACTAAGGATATGGACGTGATCCTCATGACTGTTCTACCGGGCCTCGGAGCCTTCGCGCCATTTGCGGTGCTCGCTTGGTGGGTTCTCTCCACTCAAGCGAAGCAGTTGGAGGTGAAGGAGGCGCATTGTCGGAAGCTCACCGAGCGAATTGTGGAAGCGTTGACGAACCCACATAGAATATCGATCAATCGCGTTTCGCGCGCACGACATGAAGACTAATCGGGCCGGGCGGCTTGGGTGGCACCCGGTGACGGCGGTGGGTGTTCACCCAGATGCTCGTTGTCCCGTTTGCGGCAATCGCCTAAGCGAGCCTTGCACTGCCCCCGGCCTGCTATCCGGGCCTAGCAGAGAATATAAAACGCCGGCGTTTTCCACTTTGACGATTTCCGTGCCCCTCCAGGAACGGTCAGGGCTGGTGCTGGCCGTGGGCCGTCCTTGGCTAGGGCGCGCTCCGGGTGAGTGGCACAGGGCACGGTGACTGTCGGGCTATCGGGCCGTCCGCTTTGGGACGGCGGATTTAATAGGTCAGCGCAACACCTTCTAATCTGATTGGATAGGGAGGTGGGACATGGTGACGTCACGGGTTCGGTTCACGGCGAAACAGAAGGCTGAATTGTGGGAGCGCTGGAGGAACGGGCAGAGTGCTGCGGCTATCTCCCGGGCGCTGGAAAGAAGGAACAAGACCGGCGTCCAGGGGATCGTGGCTCTCCATGGAGGGATTGCTCCGGCGCCACGGCGCAGAGCGGTGGCAGCGCTGAGGGTTGAGGAGCGCGAAGAGATTTCCCGCGGCATTGCGGTGGGCGGATCGCTGCGGCAGATCGCCCAGGGCCTCGGACGGGCACCATCAACAGTAAGTCGGGAGATCAGGCGCAACGGCGGCAGTCAGGCGTATCGTGCAAACCGGGCCGACAGGAGCGCCTGGGAGCGGGCGTTGCGTCCCAAGCCTTGTCGCCTGGCGCTGCATAGGGAGCTACGATGGCGCGTGGCGCAGAAGCTCGCGCTGCAATGGTCGCCGGAGCAGATCTCCGGCTGGCTGAAGCAGGAGTTCCCGGCCGACCAGGATATGCAGATATCTCACGAAGCGATCTATCGCAGCCTCTTCATCCAGACCCGTGGCGTGCTGAAGAAGGAGCTGACGGCACACTTGCGTACTGCGCGGCGGATGCGTCGCCCCAAGAGCCACAATGCGAAGAGCGGACAGGGACATATCCTCGATATGGTCTCCATTCGCGAGCGGCCCGCCGAGGTTGAGGATCGCGCCATGCCGGGCCATTGGGAAGGAGACCTTCTTACCGGAGCGAACGACACGCACATCGCCACCCTCGTCGAGCGCAACGCCCGCTTCACGATGCTCGTCAAGATTCCCCGTAAGGACACAACGACTGTTGTTGCTGCACTTGCCAAGCACATCCGCAAGCTGCCCGAGGAGCTGCGATGCTCGCTAACCTGGGATCAAGGCAAGGAGATGCATGCCCACAAACGCTTCACGTTTGCCACCAACGTGCAGGTCTACTTCTGCGATCCTCGCAGTCCCTGGCAGCGCGGCTCAAACGAGAACACCAACGGATTGCTGCGTCAGTACTTCCCGAGAGGAACCGACTTCTCGCGTATCTCCCAGAGCTACCTCGACAGCATCGCCCTGCGGCTCAATCAACGTCCGCGAAAGACCTTGGGCTTCGAAACGCCAGCCCATAAACTGCGAGAGGTGTTGCGCTGACCGGTTGAGCTCACAGACTCAAAGCAGACATCCTCGCGTCTTTGCCTGACGCCTCCTTTTGACCCTTAGCGGACTCTCGCCTCAATCAACTCGCCAGGGTATCCGGGCTATGAAGTTCTTACGTCTTGCGGTGCGGGGGCACATGCGCGTCGGTTCGCGAACGCTTATTCTTGGCACCGTCGTCGGTTTCGTCTCGACAGCAGTATTTGTTTGGCCCGCTTTAGGGGCAGAGGCTGTCGCTCCTATCCCCGACCTCTCAGGCCTTTGGGCACGCCCATATCTCGGCTTTGAGCCTCCGCTGTCGGGTCCCGGCCCGGTCGTCAATCGGTCGCGCATTCTTGGCCAGAGCAACATCAATCAGTTTGTCGGGGACCACACCAGCCCGATCTTGAAACCCCATGCAGCAGAGATCGTGAAGAAGCACGGAGAGTTGGAGCTCAACGGAAACGGAGCCCCCAACCCGTCTAACCAATGCCTGCCGATGTCGCCGCCCTATATCTTGCAGCGCCAGAAAATTCAGGTGCTCCAGCAGCAGAACCAAGTCACGATCCTCTACGAGGAGGATCATCAAGTCCGTCGTGTGCGCTTGAACGCCCGGCATCCGGAGCACGTGATCCCAAGTTGGTATGGCGATTCAATTGGCCGGTTCGAAGGCGACACGCTGGTGATCGACACGATCGGCATCAAAGCCGGGCCGCATTCCATGGTCGACACATTCGGCACGCCCTATAGCGAGACCTTGCACGTTGTCGAGCGTTACCGGCTCATCGATTACGATGACGCTGAAGCGGCAGCCAAACGCAGTGAACGGGAAAATCGCCGGGCTCGTCGCCGACAATATCCTGGGCAACGGTGTGGGCATTGATCGCAATTATAAGGGCAAGGCACTGCAAGTTCAGTTCACGGTCGAGGATGAGAACACCTTCACCACGCCCTGGTCGGCGGCTAGCACCTACTGGCGCGCGGACAGCGACTGGACGGAACGCGCGTGCGCCGAGAACGCGTCTGAATACTACGCGGGACAGAACGTCGCCGTTCCGGAAGCAGAAAAACCGGATTTCTGACGAGACGGGAACGTCGCTTGCTGGCGAGAAGCGGACATACCGCTCCACCGATCTGATGTCCGCTTCTCTAATCGGCCGTTGGGGGTCAAGCACTTTCAGACTATCCACCACACCAGCGTTGATGTCGCTCACGGGCTCGCGCTTCTCTTCGGAATCGGCACGTAGGCCCTTCCAGCATGGGATCCGAGGATGAGGTGGAACAATCTTTTGGGCGGCCTTGCCGGCAAACTGACGGCAGGTCCAAGCGGACATACGATCTCACCTCATCCATCGTCCCGTGAGGGACATCATCCCACCGCCTGGTGGAGTTCGAGTTTTCTCCTATCGCATTTGATTCTGTATGACTTTCATGCTGCTGCGACGACGTCCCGGGTCCAGCGGAACTCGGTACCGTCAACCCATATGCGGTGCATGATCACGGCCAACCGCCGCGCCAGCGCGACGATCGCCTTCTTCATCCCGCGGTGTCTGGCGATCTTCATCGCCCAGGCCTTGAGCCAGGACCATTTCGTCGAGCGCACCAGCACGATCTGGGCGGCTTCGTAGAGCATCATCCGCATCATCTCATCTCCGCACCGCGATATCGCGCCGGTTCGGTCGACCTCACCTGACTGATGCTTGGCGGGCGTCAGTCCGAACACCGCCCCGACCGTCTTGGAGTTACGGAAGCGGGCAGGCACGTCGACAGTTGCGCGATAGGTCAGCGCCACCACGGGGCCGACACCGGGCACCGTCATCAGGCGCCGGCACACATCATCGTCCCGAACGATGGCCAGCAAGCGGCGATGCAGAATGCCGACTTGTTCGCGAAGTACCCGGCGGACAATAAGCAGCGGCTCGACCAGCACGGCCAAGTCAGGAAGGTCCTCGACAAGCTCCTTGATGCGCGCTTCGAACTTCGCCGTCCCCACCGTGCCCACCTTGAGACCGAAGTTACGCAAGGTGGCGCGCAAGTCATTGTCGATGGCGATGGCCTTTGACTGAAGCAGCTTACGATGGGTCAAAAGCATCCGCAGTTTCTGACTGCGTAACGTCTTCACATGTACCGGACGATAGAGCCCCACCCGCATCATCTGCGCCATCCCGCGCGCATCGTTGCGATCCGTCTTGTTGATCTGCGCCTTCAATACCGCCCTCATGTGCCGCGTCTCGACGCAGATCACTGGCAGCCCTGCTTCGGCGAGAGCGCTAAAAAGCCACTGCGATAGTGGCCCGGCTTCCAATCCAATCCGCTTGAACTGGTAGCTGGGGTTCATCAGAACCTGTAGCAGCGCCTCGGGCTCGCTCGCCACCTTCACTTCCCGCACGATCCTGCCCGTGTCATCCACGATGCAAACGCTTGTCTCCTTGACCGACAGGTCTAGTCCAGCAAAATGGTCCATGCTGCGCTTCTCCTTCTGATGCTTGAGGCCGCAAATGCGGACCTCGTTTTCACCATCAGCCTGAAGCGCAGCACCCAAAATCGTCAGCTATCCACAAGCTGCCCGGCCGATTACCCCATCTTTCGGGCTGTGAGCTCAACAAAGCAGGCCTCGTCGATTACTGGCGCGAGCGTGGTTGGCCCGAATTCTGCCGTCCCATGGGCGCCGACGACTTCGTCTGCGATTAGGTTTGGCAACGGCAGTTATTGGCGACGAACAGCCCTAACGCTTACCTCTGGTAACCGTCCCAAGTCGGACACGGGGACTAGCGTTGGGTGAGGGCTCGAGTTGACCAATCCGGGCGCTGGCCGAGGAGAAGCGACCTTATCGGCCATGAGGGGAAACTGATATCCTCTCGCCGCTCGCGGAGGCTGGGATGGCCGACTTCTTCGTCGAGTTGAAGCGTCGCATATCTATCGCGTCGATGGAGAGTCAACGATGAAAGCCTCACTGACGACATTTGCGGCGCTGATTGGTCTCTCACTCGTTGCGTCTTCTACGGTCTACGCCGCCGCCGATGACGGCACATGCGCACCCGGGGAGCGACTACGCTTCATCTGCCGCGGCACATCCACCGTCTTCGCGCAGAATTCGAACGTCGCGCCACCTGCGTCCAGCGCACCTGCCCCGCAGGCAGCGGCGCCTTCGCCTGGCTGTCACGATGAGCAGGGACTGACCTATCTCTGTAACCTCGTGGTCCCGGAAGACCTCCTGAACGTCGGGTCCACCGGTCTCTCTGCTTGCGTCGGGTCATCGTGCACCCGGTCACATGTATCTGATCGATCCGGCGGCACGGACGCAGTCGGAGCTTATCCACAGCGCGACTTTCAGGCTGCAGCACGATACCCGCGCCTACCCTGACTGTCCGGGCCCGCTTAACCTGCAGGCCTTCGATGTCCATGGCTTGAGTCTGGCCGAAACGTCCCCCCGGCGCTTCAGCATCTACACCACGAGCCACGGTGCGCGAGAAGCTATCGAAATCTACGATCTCGACCTTCGCGGCTCGAACTCCTATCCTCACCTGGAAGGGCTGCGTCCTTTTACAGCAGGATGGTTACTTCAACAGTGTCGCCCGGCTCGCTGACGGCGGCTTCGTGACGACCAGAATGCGGGATGCAAACTTTAGGCGTACTGAAGGCGCCCCCGCCGGGATCACTGGCCGCGTGTTCGAGTGGCATCCGGGCGGTCAACTGCTGCCGCTTGCCGGCACCGAGCTGTCGCTGCCGAACGGCATCGATGTCTCGAAGGACGAGCGCTACGTGTTCGTCGCCGCCTTCGGTACGCAGGAAGTGGTCCGTTTTGACCGCCGTATGACGCCGATCGGCAAGCGCGCGGTGTCATTGTCCATTTCACCGGACAACGTCCACTGGGCCACCAATGGCAAGCTTCTGTCCGCTGGCCCCAACTATGTCGCGCCCGCAGTGTGCAGCGGCGCGGGCTGCGTATCGGGCTGGTCAGTGATCGAACTGGATCCGGAGACGTTGGCCTTCTCCCGACTCGGCGGTGCGGATCAAACCGCTGCAATGCAACGCGTGAGCTCGGCAATGCGCGTTGGCGACGATATATGGGTCGGCAGCAATGAGGATCGCATTGCCCGCTTCACGCTGAAGCGACCCTGACGCAGACGATTTCGTCTGCGATTGACTAAGGCTGCCATACGTCTGCTTATGGCGGTGACCTCAACCGGTCAGCGCAACACCTTCTAATCTGAATGGATAAGGAGGTGACCCATGGTGACGTCACGGATTCGGTTCACGGCAAAACAGAAGGCTGAATTGTGGGAGCGCTGGAGGAACGGGCAGAGTGCTGCGGCTAAGGCTGTTTATGTCCTCAAAGCTGTCGGCAACTTTTTGCCGGCAGCTGGATCGTGGATGCCGGACCGAACCAGATGAAGACACTAGCCACATATACCCCAATCGGTCTGGGGAAGATGGCGGCGGTCGAATCGGTGATTAATTTTGATTGGTCTCTCGGCGGTTCAAAGCCGGCCGCCACCCATGGGAGCGCTTTGATTGGTATCGTCCAAATAAGTGGGAACAAAGTGGAGTTCATCCTCATCGCCTACGCTCTCGACGAGGCGGATAGCTGGATGCTCCGTAAACCCCGCCGAGGTGGTTCTGAGAAGCGGTGAAGTGGCTTCTAACTGCGAATCGACTTTCGAAAAATTTCCTAGGAAATTTTCACGGCACCGCAGATTCGAGTTTTTCAACAAAATTCGCCAACAGCTGCCGTATCCGACGCTCCAAATTAACCGAGATATTCGCCCCTGTCCGCGGTAGCCGTGCACGTGGATCAATCGCAGACGAAATCGTCGACGCCGATACGCCGCGACCCCCTGAGATGGCGATGCATCAGCCTGTGGCGGCGTCACCATTGCTTGGTGAGGATGAGCGGCCTGCCCTTCACGGTGACGAGAACTCCCCCCACACACGGGTTGCCGCGTTCCGACCGGCATGAAGGCCGGCGTCAGCGCCGAGCCTTGGTCCATGCGGAGGATGTCGGAGCGCGCGCCCCATCGGTCGCCGTGAACTCAAAGCCGAAACCGTTCATGCAGGACGGCGTATTTCTTGGAATGCGGCGCGGTATTTGTCGACGAGCGCGGACGAATCGGTACCGAATACAGCCACAAAATCGTCTTCCGCAGCCTCGCCGGCTATTACTCTTGCGGCATCCACATAGGTTTGGACGGCAGTAACCGACGCCGGAGGAACGCCCGCCGCGATCAGGGCTTCCGCCAAGCGTGCCGAAATTTCGCCGGGCTTTCGGCCCCTTCTGTAGCCCTCGCGTTCGAAGCAGACATAGCGCTGGAAGTGGCCGGCGAGCGCTGCCGCGCTCTCGGCGAAGACCCAATCGGGACGATTTCCGACAACTGTCACAGCGCAAATCCGCTTGCCTGCGACCGAAATCGTGTCAGTCACCGAAACCATCGCCGCAAAACCGGGAGGCGAGGCCGTGAAGTCGAAAAGGATGCGCGTCGGAAACCCGTCTTGAAAACTCAAGCGGCACGTGGCCGCGGGGAATTCCCTGCCATAGCGCTTGAGGCCTTCCTTGATCGTGTCCATGTCGATGCTGAGTCCGATAGCTAGAGCGGCTGCTGCCATTGCGGCGCTCGCATGCTGCCAGAAGAGACCGTTCACCGTAACCGGCAATTCCGCCGTTCTCAGCAACGGCGTCGTGTTCGATCCGGACGCCACCATGATCGTCTCGTTTCCGTCGTGCTTGTCGAGAAAGAGAGCATCACCACCGCGGGCGAGATGCTCGCCGAGCGCTTGCGAGTCCCAATTCCGCGAGAAAAGAAAGGTCCGCACGGAGCGGGAAAATTCCGGCGCGAGCTTTAGGCAGCGGGGATCGTCGGCGTTGAGGACGACCGCCTTGCGTGCGGCATCGAGCACCTTGCGCTTAAGTACCGCCATGTCGTCGAGCGTTTCGATGCCATCCATGCCGATCTGCTCGAGCTGGACGTTGAGGAGCGCCGCGACATCGCAATGGTCGAGATACATACCATACTTGACCAGTCCGCCGCGCGGCGTCTCGAGCACTGCGGCGGTAACAGTCGGATCGCGCAGCACGATCGCTGCGCCGTTCCAACTCGCGAGGTCCCCATCCGCCACGCGTTCCCCGTCGATCGTCACGCCCTCCGTGGTCGCGTAGCCGACCGTGTGGCCGGCGACCGACAGAATGCTCGCGAGCATCCCCGTGGTCGTGGTTTTCCCTTTGGTTCCCGTGATCATCGCGGCTAGAATCCGGCCGTCATCACCGTCCGGACAGAAGACGTCGATGGTCTTTCCCCGCACGTTGAGACTTGGCGCGGAAGGCCCGTCGGGCGGTAATCCCGCCGCAGCTCTCACTTCGCCAATGCCGCCCCCGACTTCGCGCCAGGACTTCGCGATGTCGGGGGAAATGAAAACGACATCGGCATTGTTCAACCCCACGGCTTTCGCGGCTCGAACCACGGCCTGCGCATTGTCGCGATGGATGGTGTCCATCACATCAACGCGGTGCAGTCCCTCTTCCGTGATGCCGGCCGGAATTCTGCGTGCAGCTGCAACGAGCTTTCCGGCAACGACGAGCAGCCGGTGATCGCTCCCGGAGAAGTAACTCTGCAACAGATACTCCCGCTCATGAATGCGCACGATGGCGAGTGCGGCTCGCAATTGTTCATCGTTCCGCAAATCTACGCAGACTGGTTGGCCCCCCATTCCGTCAACGGGTTTGAGAACCAAAGGATACCCGACCTTTTCCGCGGAGCGGCGCGCAGACCCAACATCCTTGACGACGGCGAACCGTCCTGCCGGCAGTCCTATTTGCGCCAGTGCACTGAATGTCAGAAGCCTGTCCCGCGAATAGTCGCACCCAAACGACGCCTCCGCTTCGAACGTCGTGCTCCCGAAGTGCTGTTGGCGGAAACCCTGACCGAGCCGAATGTGCCGCGCAACGTCATTCGGCCGAAACCATGGAATTCCTCGGCGTTCGGCCGCCTCGGCCATGTCGAGCGTCGTTCGCCCCAGTCCGTGCGCCTCGACCATATCGGCGCATCTCTTGAACATCCGGGCCAATCTTTCGGCGCTGAATTCGGGCTGGATCAGACCATTGGCGATCTGCACGGCGTGCAACAAAGAACGCGGCGCGAGGAACATATCGCGGCAGGAAAAGAACAGAACCGCACGGCGCTGTGCATCATTGCGCGATGCAGCGCCGCACAACCGCGCCGTCACATCCCCGAGAAGCTGAATGCGTTGCGCGATCCCTGCCACAAGCTCCGCAGCTCCGATGGGACCTGAGTCCGGAACGGCGCCGGGCATCTTCTCCATCAGTGAGGAAAGAAGTGCAGGCGACAGCCGTTGAGTCGTCCAATCGAAGGCATCGCCGAAGAACACCGTTCCAAGAAGAACGGGGTGGTGGGCGTACGTGTTGCGCCAGAAGCAGTATCTGTGGGTCTCAATCCGGAGCACGTGAGGCGTTTCCAAGCGTTGATGAAGAGCGTCAAGATCGAAGAGGTCTGGCGGTTTGTCCATCAACCCTGTCCCTTAGGGTTAAGCAGGTAGCGCGGCCTCCAGCGCCGCGGCAACCCGGACCCCGGTGCCATTATTGCCTAAGACTAAAGAGAAGGCAGGCATCGCCGTAGGAGTAGAACCGGTAGCGGGCTGCGGCTTCCGCATCGGCCTCCTTCATGGCCTTAATGCCGGCAAGGGCGCATACCAGCATGAAAAGGGTCAAGCGCGGCAGGTGGAAATTCGTCAGCAATCCATAAGTGCCAACGCCATTCCCAAAACCTCGTAGCACTGGCGTCTCTTGGTGCCCACGTTGGGTAGCCCCTGCGCCGCAGCTTCTGCGCATTCGTTCCCGAAGCAACCGATTCGCTCCAGGAATGTGATGCCCGTTAGGTCGTCGAAGAAATCTTTCTCACATCCCACCCGGCGCGGTTCGATGTCCGCTGTCGGCCCCATTCCGGACGTTCCCGAGGGGTAGGCGGAACGGCAGATTCTGACCCGAAGCGGTCATTAAGATCGATCTCGCGGTAGTGACGAAGTTGAGGTAGTCGCCGAGATGGACTTTGGTACGAAAACGTACGAAGATGACTAATCGCTGGCGCATCCAACGGCATGCCCGCGACCGAGAGACATCAGCGACACGGAAATGATCGTGCCCGCGCTCCCGCGAAGGGAGTTCAGCATGTCGCAGACGACCCCGATGATTTTCGTGGGCTCACACTCGAAGAGCAAGTCAGCAAGTGCCACGCGATGGCGGCAGAAGCTGAGTGCTTCGTCGCTGTAAAGCCAGGCAGCGCGATGCGTATATGGAATTTGCAGCGAAATGGTCCCAGCAGAATTCCAACTGAGCAGGCCTAGATGAACTTTTGCCAGATTGTTCAGTAAGTAGTGGACCATGTTGGACGCGCGGTCTTGCCCCCCTTTTTATTCCGCGTGTCTTTCAGCGGCGATGACAGCCTACCCGTCATCGCCGCTCCCTTTTCATTCGAAGCCTTGTGAAACTTAAGAAGAAATGGGAACGGCGTCCGACATCGTGGCCTTTTGCACCAGAGGCTAGCAACCGAATCGCCGTCCCTTCGACATCGGGGGGCGAGGCAGATCGGTGATCTTTTGCTCTACCGAAACAATTGCACGTCTCCTTGTGGCGAGAAGCGGACACTTCGCCCTCCCGGTCCGATGTCCGCTTCTCTAATCGGCCGTTGGGGGTCAAGCACTTTCAGACTATCCACCACACCAGCGTTGATGCCGCTCACGGGCTCGCGCTTCTCTTCGGAATCGGCACGTAGGCCCTTCCAGCATGGGATCCGAGGATGAGGTGGAACAATCTTTTGGGCGGCCTTGCCGGCAAACTGACGGCAGGTCCAAGCGGACATACGATCTCACCTCATCCATCGTCCCGTGAGGGACATCATCCCACCGCCTGGTGGAGTTCGAGTTTTCTCCTATCGCCTTTGATTCTGTATGACTTTCATGCTGCTGCGACGACGTCCCGGGTCCAGCGGAACTCGGTACCGTCAACCCATATGCGGTGCATGATCACGGCCAACCGCCGCGCCAGCGCGACGATCGCCTTCTTCATCCCGCGGTGTCTGGCGATCTTCATCGCCCAGGCCTTGAGCCAGGACCATTTTGTCGAGCGCACCAGCACGATCTGGGCGGCTTCGTAGAGCATCATCCGCATCATCTCATCTCCGCACCGCGATATCGCGCCGGTTCGCTCGACCTCACCTGACTGATGCTTGGCGGGCGTCAGTCCGAACACCGCCCCGACCGTCTTGGAGTTACGGAAGCGGGCAGGCACGTCGACAGTTGCGCGATAGGTCAGCGCCACCACGGGGCCGACACCGGGCACCGTCATCAGGCGCCGGCACACATCATCGTCCCGAACGATGGCCAGCAAGCGGCGATGCAGAATGCCGACTTGTTCGCGAAGTACCCGGCGGACAATAAGCAGCGGCTCGACCAGCACGGCCAAGTCAGGAAGGTCCTCGACAAGCTCCTTGATGCGCGCTTCGAACTTAACCGTCCCCACCGTGCCCACCTTGCGACCGAAGTTACGCAAGGTGGCGCGCAAGTCATTGTCGATGGCGATGGCCTTTGACTGAAGCAGCTTACGATGGGTCAAAAGCATCCGCAGTTTCTGACTGCGTAACGTCTTCACATGTACCGGACGATAGAGCCCCACCCGCATCATCTGCGCCATCCCGCGCGCATCGTTGCGATCCGTCTTGTTGATCTGCGCCTTCAATACCGCCCTCATGTGCCGCGTCTCGACGCAGATCACTGGCAGCCCTGCTTCGGCGAGAGCGCTAAAAAGCCACTGCGATAGTGGCCCGGCTTCCAATCCAATCCGCTTGAACTGGTAGCTGGGGTTCATCAGAACCTGTAACAGCGCCTCGGGCTCGCTCGCCACCTTCACTTCCCGCACGATCCTGCCCGTGTCATCCACGATGCAAACGCTTGTCTCCTTGACCGACAGGTCTAGTCCAGCAAAATGGTCCATGCTGCGCTTCTCCTTCTGATGCTTGAGGCCGCAAATGCGGACCTCGTTTTCACCATCAGCCTGAAGCGCAGCACCCAAAATCGTCAGCTATCCACAAGCTGCCCGGCCGATTACCCCATCTTTCGGGCGCATTCCGGACGTTTCCGACGAGTGGACGGAACGGCAAATTCTGACCCAAGTCGGACATTTCAGGACGGCCTGCTACGGCTATCCCGCACCGTTAGTTTGATCGGCCGTGCTCCAGTGGCTGCCGCAACACGATCTTCACGGGAGAGAAACCGCACGCCTCGAACAAGGCTGCTGCGCGCGCATTGAATGCCCAGTGGTCGACTTGCGTGGCACCAGGGCCCAGTAAGGTAACTGCATAAAATAGAGAGCCGCGTGGCGAAACTGCGCGGCTCTTTTCTTTTTCTTAAGCACGCCCCCGTCACGATAAGCGGATGACCAGTCTTGAGCAGGAGCGTCGCGAACAGCAACGGTGGACGGACCGCCTCAAACGGCCGGTTCCTGTGTACGACGCCCTGATCGAAGGCGAATTCGAGTCGCCTGAGCGTGCCCAGAACAGGCAAGCCAGCGCGCTAAGCCGGATGCTGCGTTTTTCGTCGCAATGCGTGCCGTACTACCGGGAGCTATTTCAGCAAATCGGTATCGATCCTGCCAGCCCTGAACCATTTTGCGTGCTTGAAGCGCTACCCATCCTTACTAAGCCGGATTTGCGCGACAACCAGTCCGCATTGCGCGCCGAGCGGTTGCCCAATGGGGCACGCGCCGTTATCGAGGTTCAGTCCTCGGGAACGACGGGAATTCCCGTCAAGACACTCCACTCGCTACAAAGCGCGCGGATGTTCAGCCTGCTCAAGCAGAGGGAATATCGCTGGTTCCGCTTCGATCCGGCGGGCACGATGGCGATTATCCGCTTTCCGGGATCGCTTCCGCGCGATGATGACGGACGCGAGTTGGGCGAGGGCGAGTCAATGACGCTTCCGGCATGGACCCGCCTCAAGAGCGACTTCGCGACCGGACCTGCGATCGCGTTCAGCGTCACCAATCCGGCGGAGCGCCAGATCGAATGGCTTCAGCAGAATGCGCCGGATTATCTCCTCAGCTTTTGCGAGAACTTGGAACACCTTGCGCTCGCAGCAGGCGACCAGAAGCCTGCACCAAGCCTCAAGAGCGCAGAGGGTATCACCGATCAGATGACGCCGGCCATGCGCGCCCATGTCGAGCGCAGCTTCGGTATTCCAGTGCATCAGAACTACGGCCTGAACGAGATCGGATTGGTGGCGACGCGCTGCGAAGCCTCGCGCTATCATGTCCACAGCGAGCATTGTATCGTGGAAATCATCGGATCCGATGGCCGGAGCGCTGCTCCCGGTGAAACCGGACGGCTCGTTATCACGGGGTTGACGAACTGGGCTATGCCGCTGCTGCGGTATGATGCCGATGATCTCGCAACGGCCGTCGAAGGCGGATGTCTCTGCGGCCGCACACTTCCGTCATTCGGCGACATCTCCGGGCGCTATAGCCGAGTCGCGTTCCTCCCGCCGGGGACGCTTGGCGCTGTCGAGGCTCTACGGATGGCAATCCTCGAACTGCCCGCCGCCCTCGTGCGCGATCTGCGGCAGTTTCAAATCCACCAAAGTCGCGACAACAGTTTTGAAGTGCGCTTGGTGATGCGAACGCGCGTGCCCGAGTTCTCTTGCCGGCCTGCTGACTGCCGCTTGGTCGAAAGCTCTGAGCGCACCCAACCCGCCATTTTCGCTCAAGCGGGTGGAGAGCATCGAACGGCCACCGGGCGGTAAGTTTCAGGTCTTTACTTCGGACTTCATGCGCCGCCCGCACCTAGCCGCGCGCGCACGGACCAGCATCTCGCCAACGTCGGATGAACTTGCCACGGTTTTGTGATTCGCAGCGCCGTGATGCGCGATGATCGTGAACTGCGGCGATGATCCGAATCTGGCGAGAAACGGACATCCCGCCGTACCGGTCCGATGTCCGCTTTCGGGCTGTGAGCTCAACCGGTCAGCGCAACACCTCTCGCAGTTTATGGGCTGGCGTTTCGAAGCCCAAGGTCTTTCGCGGACGTTGATTGAGCCGCAGGGCGATGCTGTCGAGGTAGCTCTGGGAGATACGCGAGAAGTTGGTTCCTCTCGGGAAGTACTGACGCAGCAATCCGTTGGTGTTCTCGTTTGAGCCGCGCTGCCAGGGACTGCGAGGATCACAGAAGTAGACCTGCACGTTGGTGGCAAACGTGAAGCGCTTGTGGGCATGCATCTCCTTGCCTTGATCCCAGGTTAGCGAGTGTCGCAGCTCCTCGGGCAGCTTGCGGATGTGCTTGGCAAGTGCAGCAACAACAGTCGTTGTGTCCTTACGGGGAATCTTGACGAGCATCGTGAAGCGGGTGTTGCGCTCGACGAGGGTAGCGATGTGCGTGTCGTTCGCTCCGGTAAGAAGGTCTCCTTCCCAATGGCCCGGCACGGCGCGATCCTCAACCTCGGCGGGCCGCTCGCGAATGGAGACCATATCGAGGATATGTCCCTGTCCGCTCTTCGCATTGTGGCTCTTGGGGCGGCGCATCAGACGCGCAGTACGCAAGTGTGCCGTCAGCTCCTTCTTCAGCACGCCGCGGGTTTGGATGAAGAGGCTGCGATAGATCGCTTCGTGAGATATCTGCATATCCTGGTCGGTCGGGAACTCCTGCTCCAGCCAGCCGGAGATCTGCTCCGGCGACCATTGCAGCGCGAGCTTCTGCGCCACGCGCCATCGTAGCTCCCTGTGCAGCGCCAAGCGACAAGGCTTGGGACGCAACGCCCGCTCCCAGGCGCTCCTGTCGGCCCGGTTTGCACGATACGCCTGACTGCCGCCGTTGCGCCTGATCTCCCGACTTACTGTTGATGGCGCTCGTCCGAGGCCCTGCGCGATCTGCCGCAACGACCGGCTCACCGCAATGCCACGGGAAATCTCTTCCCGCTCCTCAAGCCTCAGTGCTGCCACAGCTCTCCGGCGTGGCGCCGGTGCGATCCCTCCATGGAGCACCACGATCCGGTCAACGCCGGTCTTGTTCCTTCTTTCCAGCGCCCGGGAGATAGCCGCAGCACTCTGCCCCTTCCTCCAGCGCTCCCACAGATCGGCCTTCTGCTGCGCCGTGAACCAAATCCGCGATGTCACCATCGAACACCTCCTTATCCAATCAGATTAGAAGGTGTTGCACTGACCTAGTGAATCCGCCAGCCCATTCCGGACGTCCCCGAGGGTGGGCGGAACGGCAGATTCTGACCCTAAGTGGACTCTCTGGGGCGCGCACGGCAAGCCGCGAACTCGTATCGTGCTACCTCCAGGAGCGTGCCGACACATTTGAGACCCGGAATTTTCCCTTGTAACCTTCGAAGTCAGGATGCAGAGCGACGGTCATTGTATGGAAGAACAGGCGCTTTACACGGGTCTCTACATCAATCTCGATCGCAGCACCGAGAGGCGGCGCAGGCTCGAAGAGCAGCTCGCGAAGTTCAATCTCTCCGGCCTCTATACTCGATTTGAGGCGGTCGATGGCCTGAAGACGGCCGCTCGAGGAGGGCTTCAGCCGGGAGAAGTGGGATGCTTCCACTCGCACTATCGGGCCCTGATGAAGGGCGGGAAAAACGGTTTGCCCGTCCATATTCTCGAGGACGATATTCTCCTCTCTCAATATCTCGACTTCGCCGCGCGCAAACTTGTTTCATCGAATTTTTTCGGCCCATTCGACATCGTCTTTACCGAAACTTTCGTTGAACCCAACATCTCCTGGTTGGCGCTCTTTAAGCAGCAGTTCGATCGGGCGCTGGCTCGCGGCAGGGGGGCCATACGCTTCCAGGTGGCGGATCTTAAGGCCCTGCACTGGTGGGGGATGACGTCCTATTTCGTCGCTGCGGCGTCGATCGACAAGGTTCTCAGAATCCTCGCTGAGGAGTTGGAGCGCGGTCCGACGATGCCGATTGACGGCTGCTTGCAGCTTGCGTCGCGGGAAGGTCGTTTGAAGATCGGTTGCTGGTTTCCGTTCGTTACCAGCATCATGCTCGACTGCATCACGGCGAGCACGATACCCGGACGCGAGACACACGAGGGCAATCCCAGCATCATGCTGCACGCGCTCCTGCGCTATTCGTTCTTCGTCGATCATGACCTTGAAGGCTACGCCAGGCCGTTTCTCGAAGCGCTCGTCGGCGACGAGTCGGAAAAACCCGTCGATGTCCATCGCGACTTCATCGTCAAGGTTCTGGAAGGCATCGTGGCCGGCCGTTACCGGCAGTTTTAGCGGGCGTGACCGCGGGGTAGCAGGAACGCCGCAAGCACCTGCGCGGACCGCCTCCAAGGCGCGTCTGCCAACGGGCGATCACCGTGGCATTCGCAGATGAAGCCGATCCCGTCACAGGTGGCGCACTTGGTATCGACGCCGAGATAGCGAAGCTTACGCTGTGCTGGATTGCAAATTTGGCGTTTGGAAACCCGACGTTGAGCGCAAGTGAGGAGACGATAACAGTAAGCCGGAGAGCTGATCGCCACATCCCGACATTTGTCCGCGACACCGGGTCAGAATATATCACGTCTGTCCGGTCACCCAGTGTGTCCGCAATTGGCGAGAAGCGGCCATCCCGCTTCGCCGGTCCCATGTCCGCTCTCGGGCACATTCCAGCCGTTCCCACCGGCACGGCTGAATGGCAGCTACTGACCCCTGGGCGGCGTGATGGCGCATTCGGTCGCCGACGCCGAGAAAGGCCGCGCCTCCGGGTGGTATCAGGCCGGTAATTTGGGCGGGGGCGGTCTTGGCGGTGGCCTCGGTGTGTGGCTGGTGGATAATTTTTCGCTCACCATCGCCGCCGCCGTGATTGCCGCAATCATGATGATGTGTGTTTTGGCGCTCCGCTTTGTGCCTGCGATCCGCGCACCGAAGACCGCGAATTTGCGTGAAAAGATGACGGATTTGCTCTTGGACTTTCGCGACATGCTGCGGTCTCCCGTTGTCGTGCTTGCGATCGTTTTGATCTTGTCCCCGATCGGTGTCGGCGGGGCGTCCTATCTCTGGTCGGCAGTCGCGCCCGATTGGCGTGCTACGCCGAACACCGTCGCAATCGTGACGGGTCTCCTCGGTGCGTTGGTGAGTGCGGCAACCTGCGTCATTGGCGGATGGGTGGCGGATCGTTTTGGCCGCTGGCCCGCGTTCTTTGGCACCGGCGCGCTGCTCGCGACCGTCGCGCTCATTATGGCCGGATTGCCACGTACGCCGGAGACCTACGTGTTCGGCGTTGTTCTCTATGCGTCTGCGTTTGGGCTTGCGATGCGTCCTATTCGGCGGTCATCATTCATGCGGTCGGACAGGGAGCCGCCTCCGCCAAGTATGCAATTCTCTCGTCGTTCGGGAACATCCCTGTCGTCTACATGACGGCGTTCAATGGGCAAATGCACGCACGCATGGGCGCAACGGGAATGCTCGTCGGAGAAGCGCTGCTGGGTCTCGTCTTCGTCGTGCTCGGTATCGCAGCGGTCTGGAAATTCAGTGGTTCGGGTTCAAGTTTGAGAAGCCGCACGGCTGATTTAGTGTAAATCCCAGCCGATTGCCATGTCCGGTTATGGCGGTGTACATCCCGAAAAGACGAAGATCGTCTATTGCAAGGATGCGAACCGGCGGGGCGATTATCCGAACCAATCGTTCGACTTCCTCGGATTTAGGTTCCGAGCAAGGAAGGCGTTTGGCAACGGCAGTTGCCCGTTCGCCGGTTACCTGCCTGCGATCAGTCCGAGAGCGCAGACGGCCATCAGCCGGACGATCCGGCGCTGGGCGTTGCATCACCGCAGCGACATGTCCCTGCAAGATTTGGCTGCGCAGTACAATCCGTACATTCGAGGCTGGATCAACTACTACGGCCACTTCTACCGGACGCGGTTACGTCCGACCCTGAAGGGGATCGATGCCTTTATCATCCGCTGGGCGCGCCGCAAGTTCAAACGCTTGCGCTGCAAGACCAAGGGAGCGCGAGATTGGTTCGAGCGCGTTCGCCGTCTCAATCCAACGCTCTTCGCCCACTGGCGGCTCTGCTATGGCAGCGGCCGAACATCGGGAGCCGTGTAAATCGAGAGGTTCACGCACGGTTCTGGAAGCACGCGGAGGTGAAATTCCTCCGCGCGACTGACAGAAGCGGACATCCGATTTTAGGTGTGCGCGCTCGGCCAGTACGAATTCGGCGCAAAGAGCGGAACCATTCGCGTTTCTTGATCTCGCGATTGATCGCCGCGCGCGACCACTGCTCCAGAAGCGAGCGGGAGCAACCGCGTCATCTGTCTTCACCTCGCGGTCCAATGTTTCAGGACGGGGTGCGGAAAAGATGCTACCGTTGCGCGGTGGCTGAGAGGGCGGAACGATGGCTAATATCCGGGGCACGAACGGACAAGACAATATCATTGGCACGCGGTTCAATGACTGCATCTCCGCCTTGAGCGGCAACGACACAGTCGACGGGGGACTGGGCGATGACGTCATCGATGGCGGCAGCGGCAACGACACGCTGATAGATCTCAGCGGCCACAACAGGCTGCAGGGCGGCACTGGGAACGACACCCTGACGACCGGCTCGGGCAACGATACGCTCGAGGGCGGCAGCGACGACGACATACTCGATGCCGGCGGGGGCAACAACAAGCTCGATGGCGGCAGCGGCAACAACCACCTGAGCGCGGGCGACGGCAACGATACGCTGATCAGCGGCAACGGCAATGACGTGCTCATTGCCGGGAACGGCAACAACAAGCTGGATGGCGGGAGCGGCAACGATCAGCTGACCGCC
>CAVPTF010000010.1:0-108971 GCA_963708555.1 uncultured Alphaproteobacteria bacterium
GCGTCGCCAAACTATCCATTCGATGTGCCGATGAATGGGGCTCGCGCCTCTTGAACATGGCCTCCTCGCTACCCATGTACGGCCTGAGGACTGGCACTCGCTCCCTCTGAGTGCTTATCAGCCGACACAATTCCACAAAATTCGCAACCGGGTCTCCCAACGGCCTATTTGCGTTGAGGAGTCACACCATGAAATTCCGTCCTCTGGGCGACCGCGTGGTCGTCCGCCGCGTCAAGGAAGAGCAAAAGACCTCCGGCGGCATCATCATTCCCGAAACCGCGCAGGAGAAGCCGCAGGAAGGCGTGATCGTCGCGGTCGGCCCCGGCGCGCTGAACGATACCGGCAAGCGCATCCCGCCCGAGGTGAAGGAGGGCGACTTCGTGCTGTTCGGCAAATGGACCGGCACCGAGGTCAAGATCGACGGCGAGGAGCTCCTGATCATGAAGGAGTCCGACATCAACGGCATCGTCGAAGGCCGCAAGACCTTCAAGAAGGCGGCCTAATCCCGCCGGCGCGCAGGCGCTCTCTGATCCCCGTATTCCGCATTCAGGAGAATCAACATGGCAGCGAAAGACGTAAGATTCGGCAGTGACGCGCGCGAGAAATTGCTGCGCGGCGTCGATATTCTGGCCGAAGCGGTGAAGATCACGCTCGGCCCCAAGGGCCGCAACGTGGTCCTGGAGAAGAGCTACGGCGCGCCGCGCACGACCAAGGACGGCGTGACGGTGGCCAAGGAAATCGAGCTCGCCGACCGGTTCGAGAACATGGGCGCGCAGATGGTGCGCGAGGTGGCGCAGAAGACCAACGACGCCGCCGGCGACGGCACCACGACGGCGACCGTTCTCGCCCACGCCATCGTGCGCGAAGGGGCGAAGTCGGTCGCGGCCGGCATGAACCCGATGGATCTCAAGCGCGGCATCCAGAAGGCGGTCGAAACCGTCGTCGCCGATCTGAAGAAGCGCTCCAAGAAGGTGAAGTCGAACGACGAGATTCGCCAGATCGGCACGATCTCGGCCAACGGCGACAGCGAGGTCGGCAAGATGATCGCCCAGGCCATGGCCAAGGTCGGCAATGAGGGCGTGATCACGGTCGAGGAAGCCAAATCGCTCGAAACCGAGCTGGAAGTGGTCGAAGGCATGCAGTTCGACCGCGGCTACAACTCGCCCTATTTCATCACCAACGCCGAAAAGATGGTGGCGGAGCTGGAGGAGCCCTACATCCTCATCCACGAGAAGAAGCTCTCCTCGCTGCAGCCGATGCTGCCCATCCTGGAAGCCGTGGTGCAGGCGGGCCGCTCGCTCGTCATCATTGCCGAAGAGATCGAGGGCGAAGCGCTCGCCACCCTCGTCGTCAACAAGCTGCGCGGCGGACTGAAGGTCGCGTCGGTCAAGGCGCCCGGCTTCGGCGACCGCCGCAAGGCCATGCTGGAAGACATCGCCATCGTCACCGGCGGCCAGGTGATCAGCGAAGACCTCGGCATCAAGCTCGAGAACGTAAAGCTCGACATGCTGGGCACCGCGAAAAAAGTGCGAATCACCAAGGACGACACCACCATCATCGGCGGCGCCGGCAAGAAGAACGACATCGCCGCCCGCGTCGGCCAGCTCAAGCAACAGATCGAGGAGACGACGTCCGACTACGACAAGGAAAAGCTGCAGGAACGCCTGGCGAAGCTCGCCGGCGGGGTTGCGGTGATCCGCGTCGGCGGCGCCACCGAAGTCGAGGTCAAGGAGAAGAAGGATCGCGTCGACGATGCGCTCAACGCCACCAAGGCGGCGGTCGAGGAAGGCATCCTTCCCGGCGGCGGCGTGGCGTTGCTCTATGCCACCAAGGCATTGAACGGGCTCACGGGCCTGAACGAGGACGAGAACGCCGGTATCGCCATCGTGCAAAAGGCGATCCAGACGCCGTTGCGCCAGATCGTCGAGAACTCCGGCGTCGAAGCTTCGGTCGTCGTCGGCAAGTTGCTCGAGCAGAAGTCGAGCACCTATGGCTTCGATGCCCAGGCGGAACGCTATGTCGACCTCATCGACGCCGGCATCGTCGATCCGACCAAGGTCGTGCGCATCGCGCTGCAGAACGCATCATCGGTCGCGGCACTCCTCATCACCACCGAAGCGATGATCGCCGACCGTCCGCAGAAGCAGTCCCCGGGCATGGGCGGCGGCGGACATGGCGGCCACGGCGGCATGGACGGCATGGACTTCTGAGGAGAAACGCGGGCGACACCATGGCTAATTTCCGCCGTTTTGGGCGACGCTTCTCGATCCCGTCGACTGTGCAGATCCTGCACGAGCTGAAGGTCCTTATCCATTCGATGTGCCGATGAATGGGCGCTCACCTCTTGAATATCGTCCGTCCCGCTTCCCAACTCCGGACTGAGGATTGGCACTCGCTCCCTCTGAGTGCTTACCAGCCGACACAATTCAACAAGAACTCGCAACCGGGTCTCCCGACGGCCTCTTTGCGTTGAGGAGTCACATCATGAAATTCCGTCCCTTAGGCGACCGCGTCGTCGTCCGCCGCGTCAAGGAAGAAGCAAAAAACCACCGGCGGCATCATCATTCCCGAAACCGCGCAGGAGAAGCCGCAGGAAGGCGTCATCGTCGCGGTCGGACCCGGCGCGCTCGACGACAACGGCAAGCGCATTCCGCCCGAGGTGAAGGAGGGCGATTTCGTGCTGTTCGGCAAATGGTCGGGCACCGAAGTCAAGATCGACGGCGAGGAGCTCCTGATCATGAAGGAGTTCGACATCAACGGCATCATCGAAGGCCGCAAGCCCTTCAAGAAGGCGGCCTAGTCCCGCTGCGGCGCGCAAGCGCCCTCTGATCCCCGCATTCCGCATTCAGGAGAAACAACATGGTAGCGAAAGACGTACGATTTGGCAGTGACGCGCGCGAGAAATTGCTGCGCGGCGTCGATATTCTGGCGGAAGCCGTGAAGATCACGCTCGGCCCCAAGGGCCGCAACGTGGTGATCGACAAGAGCTTCGGCGCTCCCCGCACGACCAAGGACGGCGTGACGGTGGCGAAGGAAATCGAGCTCGCCGACAAGTTCGAGAACATGGGCGCGCAGATGGTGCGCGAAGTGGCGCAGAGGACCAACGATACCGCCGGCGACGGCACGACCACGGCGACGGTTCTCGCCCACGCGATCGTGCGCGAAGGGGCCAAGTCGGTCGCGGCCGGCATGAATCCGATGGATCTCAAGCGCGGCATCCAGAAAGCGGTCGAAACCGTCGTCGCCGATCTGAAGAAGCGCTCCAAGAAGGTGAAGTCGAACGACGAGATTCGCCAGATCGGCACGATCTCGGCCAATGGCGACAGCGAAGTCGGCAAGATGATCGCGCAAGCGATGGCCAAAGTCGGCAATGAGGGCGTGATCACGGTCGAGGAAGCCAAGTCGCTCGAAACCGAGCTGGACGTGGTCGAAGGCATGCAGTTCGACCGCGGCTACAACTCGCCCTATTTCATCACCAACGCCGAAAAGATGGTCGCGGAGCTGGAGGAGCCTTACATCCTCATCCACGAGAAGAAGCTCTCCTCGCTGCAGCCGATGCTCCCCATCCTGGAAGCCGTGGTGCAGGCGGGCCGCTCGCTCGTCATCATTGCCGAAGAGATCGAGGGCGAAGCGCTCGCCACGCTCGTCGTCAACAAGCTGCGCGGCGGTCTGAAGGTCGCGTCGGTCAAGGCGCCGGGCTTCGGCGATCGCCGCAAGGCGATGCTCGAAGACATCGCCATCGTCACCGGCGGCCAGGTGATCAGCGAAGACCTCGGCATCAAGCTTGAGAACGTGAAGCTCGACATGCTGGGCACCGCCAAAAGAGTGCGGATCACCAAGGACGACACCACCATCATCGGCGGCGCCGGCAAGAAGAACGACATCGCCGCCCGCGTCGGCCAGCTCAAGGCCGCAGATCGAGGAGACGACCTCCGACTACGACAAGGAGAAAGCTGCAGGAACGCCTGGCGAAGCTCGCCGGCGGCGTTGCGGTGATCCGCGTCGGCGGCGCGACCGAAGTCGAGGTCAAGGAAAAGAAGGATCGCATCGACGATGCGCTCAACGCGACCAAGGCGGCGGTCGAGGAAGGTATCCTTCCCGGCGGCGGCGTGGCGCTGCTTTACTGCCACCAAGGTCTTGATCGGGCTCGTGGGTCTGAACGAGGACGAGAACGCCGGCATCGCCATCGTGCAAAAGGCGATCCAGACGCCGTTGCGGCAGATCGTCGAGAACTCCGGCGTCGAAGGCTCGCTCGTCGTCGGCAAGTTGCTCGAGCAGAAGTCGAGCACCTATGGCTTCGATGCTCAGGCGGAACGCTATGTCGACCTCATCGACGCGGGCATCGTCGATCCGACCAAGGTCGTGCGCATCGCGCTGCAGAACGCATCGTCGGTCGCGGCACTCCTCATCACCACGGAAGCGATGATCGCCGACCGTCCGCAGAAGCAGTCCGCGGGCATGGGCGGCGGTGGCCATGGTGGGCACGGCGGCATGGACGGCATGGATTTCTGAGGACCGAGACGAGGAGCGACGACCATGAGTCATTTCCGGCGTTTTGGGCGTCGCTTCTCGGTTCCTTCGACCGTGCAGATCCTGCATGAGCTGAAGGTCCTTCTCCGCCAGCGAAGATGCGAGAACGCGGTGCGCGGGCGAATATGCTTTGCCCGAGACGACGTCGTGGAAAGAGATCGTCGCTCATCGTCTTCACCTTGAGACCGCATCGGCTCCACCGCGATGACGGGACAATGGCCGAAAGCGAAATTCATCACGCGCAGCGATCGAACGGTCTTTACTCTCGGCGACTTACCCGCCGCCGACACGGAGCGCTGGGTCATGAGTCGCAAGGCCAAAATTGTGGACGCGGTGCAGGGCGGACTGATCACGATGGAAGATGCGTGCTGGCGGTACGCGCTGACGATCGAGGAGTTTCACTCTTGGGAAATTGCCGTCGAACGTTGGGCGGGGCCGGGCAACCGGCGAACTTCGGCCCAGAAGGATCAAGCATGTCCATGCATGAATACTCCGCGGGTCACCGCGTTCGCGTATCCGCCGCTTCGCGCTCGGGACCGGCGACAACCGACGAATTCCTGGTCATGGGACGCCATGCCGTCGAAGGGGGCGAGTCCATGTATACGCTCAGTCACGCGCGCGACCGTCGGCAGCGGATGACGCCGGGAAGCGAGCTCACGACGATCCGGCGAACGAGCGGCGGCAATGTGAGGATCTGAAATCTTTCTCGGCGGCGCGTCTGACGGCCGCTCTTGCGTCGAATGAGAGAGGAGTGTCTCGATATCGCTCTTCGGATCCATCACCGCACGACATACCACTACCGCGAACCGGTCGTCTTCCAGCCACACAGGCTGATGCTTCGGCCGCGGGAGAGTCGCGATCTCCGGCTGATCTCGAGCGAACTCACCATCACGCCGGAAGCAACCGTCACTTGGGCGGAGGACATCCACGGCAGCGCGGTGGCAATGGCCACCTTCCATACGGCCGCCGACATGTTGTGCATCGACAGCAACGTGCACCTCGAATTGCACGCGTCTGCCTGGCCGGTGTTCGATGTCGCCGCATCGGCGGCCTCTTATCCGTTCCGGTACGCCGATCACGAGCGGATCGACCTTGGGGCGCTGGCGATTCAACAATATCCCGATTCCGACGGCCGGCTGCGCGCCTGGACGCGTGCGTTCGTGCGCGGCGGTCGAACGGACACGCTGGCGTTGCTGAAGGACCTCAGCGCCGGGGTTTCGACGTGGATTTCGTATCAGAGCCGTGACGACGAGGGCACGCAGACGCCGCTCCAGACCTTGGACCGCGGATGGGGCTCGTGCCGGGATTTCGCCGTGCTCTTTGCGGAGGCGGCGCGCAGCCTCGGGTTCGGCGCGCGCGTCGTCTCCGGTTATCTCTTCAATCCGGATGAAGCCTCTGTGGGCGTTTCCGGTTCGGGCTCGACGCATGCATGGGCAGAGATCTTTCTGCCCGGCGCCGGCTGGATCACCTTCGATCCAACCAACCGCAGCATCGGCGGGTTCAATCTGATCCCTGTCGCCGTCGCCCGCGATATCAGACAGGTCGTGCCGGTTGCTGGCAGTTTCGTTGGGATGACAGATGCATTCCAGGTCATGACGGTGGACGTGAGCGTCACAGCAAGCGCCGCAACGGTGTGAGAACGCCCAAGCGTGTCGCCAATCCTGGGCCGCAAGACGATTCAACCGCCCGCAGCACTTCGCTGCCGATCAAACGGAGACCCGAATGAGCAGGATGCCGAGCAGATCGGATTTGACTGCGGCCGAGTATTCGTCGCTGCGCTTGGTGGCCACAGGATTCATGACCCGGACAATTCCGTCCGCGCATCGAACCCGGCTCGTGGAGCTTGGCCTGATCCAAGACAGGATGGGAGGATTGATGCCGACGCCCGCCGGCATCATGGTGGCGCGGAAGTAGGTTCGCGCCTCATTCGGACCGCCGACTGCGGCGTAGCGCACGTGCTTCCAAGGTCGTTCTTAGGAGACACGCCTAGCGCCGTCCTCGCGAGCGCGAGCCAGCAGCTCGCGCAAGGGAAGGGAACACAGGTCCGCTGTCTCAGGTTCGAAGCTCGACCGTGATCTTTTCGATCTTCCCAGTGAAGGCATTGTCCCAGGGATCGTAGTCGTCCGTTACGGGAGACCACGCGTCCATACCGACATCCGCAGTCTCGCCGGCCAGCGAATAGATCGCGCCCATCGTCTTTTCGATGCGCCCTTCGCCGACCTTCTTGCCGTTGACTGAGAGCGTGCCGGTGGCGCCTTTGTGGAGACCGCCACCGTCATACGCGAAGTCGAAGCGCAGCTTCACCTTGCCCTCCGGCAGAGGCTCGTTGCTTTCGACCACATACAGTTCGCGCGCGAGCCAATTGTAGGCATATTTCGGCTTGCCGTCCTTGACGTAGAGACTCCACCCGCCGCCCTGACCGGCTTGAGAAAGAATGACGCCCTGCGCGCCACCGTTCTTGGGAACTTCCAACTCGGCTTCGATCGTGTAGGAAACGGCCTTCGTGTTGATGAACCCATTCTCGGTCATGCCCGTCATGCCGGGATAGAGCGTGAGCTTCGTGCGGCCGCTCATCAGGTCCGGCCGTCCGGCGGCAATAGGGTTCAAGTCGCTCAAACGCGCGATCGTCGATTGGCAGAACGTTGTTCTTGATGGCTTCCGCCAAGGAAGAGGTCTTGCATCTGCTTGACCTTTTCCGGGTACTTGGCGGCGAGGTCGGTTGCCAGACCGAAGTCCTCCTCCATGTTGTAGAGTTCCCATCGGTCCTTGGAAAAATCATCGACGCGCGGCTTCTGCGACCACGGCTCGCAATGGACCACGGCAGCGAGCCATCCGTCGTGATAGATGCTTCGATTGCCTCGCACCTCGTTGTACTGCGTGACATGACGGCCTTTCGCTTGGCCGTCGTTGAACGAATAGATCATGCTGACGCCCGCCATAGGAATCTGTTCGCTGCCGTTGACGATTTTGGGCTCGGGTATTCCCACCGCTTCCAGGATCGTGGGCGCGATATCGATGACGCTCGCGTATTGCCTGCGCTTTTCACCCTTTGGTTTGATGGCTTTCGGCCAGTGCACCACCATCCCCGCCATGTTGCCGCCGGCATGGGCCATCTGGATGCACCACGTGGCGGGTGTCGAACCGGCGCACGCCCAGGCCACGGAATAGTTGGGGTAGGATTTCGGTCCGCCATATTCATCGAGGCGGCTCAGGAGATAAGGAACGTCCTCCGGCGCACCGTTGAGCGCCGACCACTCCTGGAACACGCCATTGATCTCGCCGATGGATGATCCGCCATTGTCGCCCGCGATGTAGAAGATCAGCGTGTTGTCCAATTCACCCAGATCTTCGATCGCCTTCACCAAACGGCCGACTTCGTAGTCCGAGCTCTCGACCAGAGTGGCATAGACTTCCATTTCACGGGCATAGACCTTCTTCGCATCGGGTGAGAGCGTGTTCCAACGTTTGATGTAGTCCGGATTCTCGGCGAGCTTGGTGTTGGGTTTTACGATCGCCGAGTTTCTTCTGCCGCTCCAAAATCTTCTCGCGCAGAGCATCCCAGCCCTCGTCGAATTCGCCTTTGTAGAGTCCCTTCTCGAGCCAAGCCTTCGGCGGCGTGTGAGGCGGATGACCCGGCGCTCGAGGAGTAGTACATGAGGAACGGCCGTTCCGGTGTGAGCGATCGTGTCGCCTGCACCCAGGCGATGGCCTGGTCCGTCATGTCGGTGTTGAAGTGATAGTTGGGGTCTTTCGGCGTTCCGATATGCGTCACGCCGTCGATCAGGTTCGGATGAAGCGACGACTGCTCGCCCGCGAGGTAACCGTAGAACTTGTCCCATCCGCTATGGGCCGGCCATCGGTCGAACGGTCCACTGACGCTCACTTCATACGGCGGGACCTCGTGACACTTTCCGAAATAGCCTGTCACGTAGCCCCAGCGCCGCAGGATCTCGCCGATCGTCGCGCAGCTATCGGGCCGCACGCCCGTATCGCCCGGGTAGCCCGTGGAGGAATCGACGACCGTCGCCATGCTGCATTGATGACTGTTTCGTCCTGTGAGCAGAGCGGCTCGGGTGGGCGAGCACAGGGCGTTGACATGGAAGTTGGTGTAGGTGAGACCGTCCTTGGCCAGCCTGTCCAATGTCGGCATGCGGATTTGCCCGCCGAACAACTTCGGATCGGCATAGGACAGCTGATCCATCAGACACGATCACGACATTGGGCGCACCCTTCGGCGGCTTGACCTCGAAGCGCGGCGGCGGCTTCACCTTGCGATAGTCGATTTCGGTGATGGGCTCGCGCTTCGGCGGCGGAATCGGCAGAACTTCACCAAGCTTGTAGGAATTGCGCTGATTCGTTGTCCCATGACGATTCTCCTTGTTCACGCCCAGCGCTCTCGGGAAGTACTGATTTTCCGGTCACGTTGACGAGGAGCAATTGGACCATGGTCCAATTCGCGAAGCGCCGGACGAGGAACTCGCACCTTCTAGGAGAGCAGGCATACCTGTTATAGGATATTACCTATTTCAATAGGAATAGGACTTCGATACCTGTGCCCCAGATAGGTAACGACGAGGCGGCACGGTGCGTGGAAACGATGGGATCAAGGAGACTTGCGCGGGCGCCCGTCGGAGCCATCTCTATGTGAATTGCCTCGGGCGATCAGGGACTTGCAGAAAAATTCAAAATTCGAACGAGGAGAGTATTGAAACAAGAAATTCAATAACAAGATCAAATGCTTGGAGAGGGGCTTCGGAATGGCGAATAGTGCTGGTGTCGGTCGTCCCCACAAGCTCTGGTTGGCAGGACAGAAACCGCCCTTGCCTTCATCCCGATCCGATGATAGTTTACGTTTTGTTCCGGTCCTGAAGCCGCCCCGATAGCCCATGAACGCAGCGTCTTTTCATCCTGCGGTCGCCGATTGGTTCGATCGCAAATTCCGCGCCCCCACGGGCGCCCAGGCCCAGGCTTGGCCGGCGATCCAGTCGGGCAAGCATGTGCTGATCGCCGCGCCCACGGGATCGGGCAAGACGCTCGCCGCCTTCCTCGCCGCCATCGACTCGCTCGTGCGCCAGGGACTCGAGGGCGGGCTCAAGGACGAGACCCAAATCGTCTACGTCTCGCCGCTGAAGGCGCTCTCCAACGACGTGCAGCGCAATCTGGAGGAGCCGCTCCAGGGCATCCGCGAGGCGCTCGCCGCGCGCGGCCTTCCCGATGTCGAGATCAGGACCTGGGTGCGCACCGGCGACACGCCGCAGTCCGACCGCGAACGCCGCGCGCAAGCGTCCGCCGCACATCGTCGTCACCACGCCCGAGTCGCTCTACATCCTGCTCGGCTCCGAATCCGGTCGCGCGATGCTGTCGACCACGCGCACGATCATCGTCGATGAAATCCACGCGCTCGCGCCCAACAAGCGCGGCTCGCATCTCGCGATCTCGCTCGAACGTCTCGCCGCGCTCGTGCCGCATCCGCTGTTGCGCATCGGTCTGTCCGCCACGCAGAAGCCGATCGAAGAGGTGGCGCGCTTCCTCGTCGGCGCCGACGCCAAGGGCGAAGCCGGCGCCGAATGCACCATCGTCGACACCGGTCACACGCGCGAGCGCGATCTCGCGATCGAGATACCGCCGGCGCCGCTCGAGAGCGTGATGTCGAACGAGACGTGGTCGCTGATCTATGACCGCCTGGTCCAGCTCATCGAGAGCCACCGCACGACGCTCGTCTTCGTCAACACGCGACGTCTGGTCGAGCGCGTCAGCCGCCAGCTCGCCGACCGTTTGGGCGAAGAGCATGTCGGCGCGCATCACGGCAGTCTCTCGAAGGAGAAGCGCTTCGATGCCGAGCAGCGCCTGAAATACGGCAAGCTGAAAGCGCTCGTCGCCACCGCGTCGCTGGAGCTCGGCATCGATATCGGCGACGTCGATCTCGTCTGCCAGCTTGGCTCACCGCGCGCCATCGCCACGTTCCTCCAGCGCGTCGGCCGTTCCGGTCACGCGGTCGACGGCACGCCGAAGGGGCGGCTGTTCCCGCTCTCGCGCGACGAGCTTGTCGAGAGCACCGCGCTCCTCGACAGCGTCAATCGCGGTGAGCTCGACAAGCTCACGGTGCCCGCGCGTCCGCTCGACGTGCTGTCGCAGCAGATCGTCGCCGAGACCGCCGCGCGCGAGATCAGCCGAAGACGAGATGTTCGCGCTCATCCGCCGCGCCTGGCCCTATCGCACTCTCGAGCGCAAGGATTTCGATGCCGTCATCACCATGCTCGCCGACGGCTTCACCACGCGGCGCGGACGGCGTGGCGCGCTGATCCATCACGACGGCGTCAATCACATGCTGCGCCCGCGCCGCGGCGCGCGGCTGACCGCGATCACCTCGGGCGGCGCGATCCCGGACAACGCCGACTATCAGGTGCTGCTCGATCCCCAGAACATCTTCATCGGCACGGTGAACGAAGACTTCGCGGTCGAGAGCATGTCGGGCGACATCTTCCAGCTCGGCAATCACTCCTACCGCATCATCCGCGTGGAGAAGAGCGCGGTCCGCGTCGAGGACGCGCACGGCCAGCCGCCGACGCTTCCGTTCTGGCTCGGCGAAGCGCCGGGGCGCAGCAACGAGCTGTCGTATGCGGTCTCGCGCTTCCGCGCCCAGATGGTGGAGAGCTTCAAACAGGATCCGAGCGGCGAGAGCACGCTGCCCGCGCTTTCGGGCCGCATGGGTCTCTCCGATGCCGCCGCGCGCGAGCTCGTCGACTATTTGCGCGCCGGCTACGCCGCGCTCGGCACGCTGCCGACGCAGGACACGATCGTCTTCGAGCGCTTCTTCGATGAAGCGGGCGGCATGCAGCTCGTGATTCATTCGCCGTTCGGCAGCCGCATCAACCGCGCCTGGGGTCTCGCGCTGCGCAAGCGCTTCTGCCGCCAGTTCAACTTCGAGCTTCAGGCGGCCGCGACCGAAGACAACATCATCCTGTCGCTCACCACCGCGCACAGTTTCGATCTCGCCGAGGTCTCGCGCTATCTGCATCCGGCAACGGTGCGGCCGCTGCTGATCCAGGCGCTGCTCGACGCGCCGATGTTCACCACGCGCTGGCGCTGGGTCGCGGGCACGTCGCTCGCGCTGCCGCGCTTCAGGGGCGGCAAGAAAGTCCCGGCGCCGCTCGCGCGCATGAATGCCGAGGACCTGCTCGCCACGGTGTTCCCGGATCAGGTCGCCTGCGGCGAGAACCTCGTCGGCGAACGCGAGGTCCCCGATCATCCGCTGGTCAATCAGACCATCGACGACTGCCTCAATGAGGGGATGGACTTCGGCGGATTCGAAAGACTGCTGACGCGTCTGTTGTCGGGTGACATCCGTCTCGTCTGCTGCGATCTGACCGAGCCGTCGCCGCTTGCGCACGAAGTGCTCTCGGCCCGTCCTTACGCCTATCTCGACGATGCGCCGCTCGAAGAGCGCCGCGCGCGAGCGGTGATGACGCGCCGCTTCATGGCGCCGGAGGAGGCTTCCGATCTCGGCCGTCTCGATCCCGAGGCGATCGCCCGCGTGCGCGCCGAGGCGTGGCCCGATCCTCAGAACACGGACGAATTGCACGACTCGCTCGTCTGGCTCGGCTTCCTCACCGAAGACGAAGCGGCGAAACAGGCCGAGTGGGAGCCCTGGCTGGAAGCGCTTTCGCGCCAGAAGCGCACCGCGCGCTTGCGCGCTGGAAATAAGAGCCTCTGGATCGCCGCCGAACGCCTGCCGCAATTCCGCGCGCTCTTTCCCGACGCGACGCTCGATCCGGCGATCGAAGCCCCACAAGCCCAACGCGATCAGACCTGGACGCGCGAAGACGCGCTGGTCGAAATCCTGCGCGGCCGGTTGGAGGGGCAGGGGCCCGTCGCCGAATCCGCGCTCGCTCTCCCGCTCGGTCTTCCCGCGAGCGACATCGCTGCCGCGCTCGCAGCGCTCCAGACCGAAGGCTTCGCGATGCGCGGCCGCTTCTCCGATCCTTCGGGAGCCGAGGAATGGTGCGAGCGCCGTCTGCTCGCGCGCATCCACCACTACACGGTCAAGCGCCTGCGCGCGGAGATCGAGCCCGTCTCGGCGCGCGACTTCATGCGCTTCCTCTTCGCGTGGCAGCGCGTTGCGTCCGCGCGCATGGAGGGAACCGATGCGCTCGGCGTCATCATTGCGCAGCTCGAAGGCTTCGAGGCCGCAGCGGGTGCGTGGGAAAGCGAAATCCTCCCCGCGCGTCTGAAGCGTTACGAGTCCGACTGGCTGGATGATCTTTGTCTCGCCGGCCGCGCGACCTGGGCGCGTCTGCGTCCGCTCCACGTGCGCGTCAACGGCAGCGAGTCCAAGCCCTCTCCGGTCCGCTCGACGCCGATCACGCTTCTGTCGCGCCGTCATGCGGCGTTATGGGCGTCGCTCTCGCCGAAGCCCGAAGGTGTCGCGCAGAGTCCCGGCCGCACAGGCCGTCGCCTCGTATATCCGTCAGCACGGCGCGTCGTTCTTCGATGAGCTCGTCGGTCGGCACATCGCTTCTGCGCACCAAGGTCGAAGAAGCGTTGTCCGAGCTTGTCGCGCTGGGGCAGGTGGCCTCCGACAGTTTCGCCGGTTTGCGCGCGCTGCTCGTTCCCGTGAACGAGCGCAAGCCGATCGATCTGCGTTCGCCCTACCGGCGCCGCCGCGGCGCGAATGCGGGCATGGAAGATGCCGGCCGCTGGGCGCTTGCGCACCGTGCGCGGACCGAGACCGTCAACCGCGAAGAGGCGACGGAACATGTCGCGCGCACGCTGCTTGCGCGTTACGGCGTCGTGTTCTGGCGATTGCTCGAACGTGAAGCGCCGTGGCTTCCGCCGTGGCGCGATCTGTTGCGCGTCTATCGCCGTCTCGAAGCGCGCGGCGAAATCCGCGGCGGACGTTTCGTCGCCGGATTTTCCGGCGAGCAGTTCGCGCTTCCCGAAGCCGTCGGCAAGCTGCGCGAAGTTCGCCGCGAGAAGGACTCCTCCGAGCTCGTTTCGCTCTCGGGCGCCGATCCGCTCAATCTCGTCGGCATCATCACGCCGGGTCCGAAGCTCGCGGCACTGACCGGCAATCGCGTGGTCTATCGCGATGGAATTCCGCTCGCGATCTTCGCGGGCCAGGAAGTGCAGTTCTTGGAGACGCTCGAAGCGAAAGACCAATGGGACGCGCGCAAGGCGCTCTTACGTTCCGCGGTGCTCGGTCCTACGCGTCCCGATTTTCGCCGCGCCGGTTTCGCTCAAGCCAAAACAAAAACAGCCCCGGCCGCGTTAGCGAAACCGGGGCTGTAAGACGAACTGAACTCAGCCTTGCGGCCGAGCTCCAGCTTTATTCGTCCATGTCTTTCTTCTGACCGCCCTGCTGCTGGCCGGGCTTCTGCTGGCCCTGGCTGGCCCTGCTGGCCGCCTTGGCCGGGACGTCCCTGCTGGCTTCCCTGGCCGCTCTGCTGGCCCTGGCCGCCGCGCTGTCCCTGCTGACCGCCTTGCTGGCCGCCTTGGCCGCCCTGCTGTCCGGGACGATTCGTGTCAGTTCCCATAGAGAATGCTCCGCTTTGGTGGATCGTGGGTGCGCCCCCACCTCAGAACCTCTCGGACGTGGATTGGTTCCTCATTTTGACGCCGCAAATGCTTGGGATCAGACTGAAATTTTGTTGCAATGCAGAGCGAGATTTCGGTGGGAAAATCGTTCTCAAACCGCGCCCGCGCGCAACGGGAGAGGACAGTTCGCATGGCTCAACGCAACGGCCGCAAAGTCGCCTATTACGGTTACACCGGCGCGATCGATTCGACGGGCGCGAGCCGCGTCGCAGCAGCGCTCAACCAGGCGGTCAAGGACCGCTGCGATGAAGTGCAGCTCTGCATCAGCTCTTACGGCGGCTACGTGTCGGATGGAATGTTTCTCTACAACCACATTCGCGGTCTGCCGCTGCGTGTCGTTGCGCACAACACCGGCAGCGTCACGTCGATCGCGGTTGCGGTGTTTCTCGCCGCCGAAGAGCGCTATTGCTCCTCGCTCGGCATGTTCATGATCCACCCGACCGTGATGTCGTCGAAAGACGGGATGACCGCGCAGCGCCTGCAGAGCTCGCTCGATTTCGGCGCTGGCCGATGACCGCCGGACGGAAAAGATCCTGCGCGAGCGCGCCGCCATTCCGGAAGAAATCCTCACCGCGCGCCGTTTCAAGGATGTCTACATCACGCCGCATGAAGCGGTGATCTATGGCCTCGTGCACGCGGTCAGGGAGTTTGCGCTTCCCGACGGCGACAGCATCGTGCAGATCTGAAACGTCATGGCACAATCCCGCAAAGTCTACGAAGCGCATCTCGGGTTCTACGACACCGTCGTTGCGGCCTTCTCGCAGAAATCCGCGCTCGCGGCGTGGGGCTCGAGCACCGATCTCTTCCGCATGGGGATCGCGCGCATCACCAACGATCCGGTGAAGGTCAAAGCGGCGCTGGCGAAACCGGGCCTCGTGCTGCGCCGTCCGGCCGGAACGACAATCGCCTTCAGCGAAAATCCGCCGCTGCCAAAGCTGCCCTCGACGTCCGCAAAATCGAAGAAGAAGCGCAGCCTAGTCCCGCACGTCTTGCAGAAACCACTCGGTTGGAATTTCGTGTCCCAACCCAAGCTCTCGCGCGCGTTCGTAGACGAATGCGGCCACCGCTTCGAATTGCACGCCGATCGCGCCGACATTCAGGAAGAAGCTCGTCTGCTTCGCATCGGTGCGCCCCTTCGCGGTTCCGGCGATGACATCGGCGAGCCGAGGCATGGTGAGGATGTCGTCCGGCAGATCGACATGGGGAACGCTCGAACGCTCCTCGTCGGTGCCGGCGACATAGCTCAGGAATCCCGCACGCGCGTGGAAGGTCTGGTCGGAATACGATCTTGAGCCTTGGCGTCGCTTCGCCCGCGCGGACGGCAACATCGACAGCTTTGGCGAGCGTCGGTTCGATATCGGCCGAGGTCAGATTGGTCACATGCTGTCCGGCTCGAGCCACGAATTGAAGAACACCGGCTCGTTCGACGAGGTGCAGATCGCGACGATATCGCGTCCTTGCGACCGCCTCCTTCGCCGATCCCGCTTCGATCACTTCGATCCCGTGGCGCGCTCTCACATCGCGCGCGTAGCCGCTGCAGGTTTTCGCGGTTTGGACTGTAGGCCTTCACCTTTTCGATCCCGCGCACGCAGCACAGTGCATCGAGATAGGTTCGCGCCATGCCGCCCGATCCGATCATGCCGACGACGCTTGCATCGCGGCGCGAAAGATATTTCGCGCCAAGACCGGCGCCGCCGCCGACCCGCATGTGCTGGAGCACGCCGTCATTGATCATGGCGACCGGCGTTGCATCTCTCACGCTGAACAGGAACAGGAGACCGCAGAACGTCCCCGGCGCTCGCGCGTATTTGTTCTCGCGGATGCGCCCGTGCTCGCGCGGCCAGCTCACCATGTCCGACAGCATGCGGGCGCAGACATAGCCGTCCTTGCGGCTGCCGCCGGTCATCACCGCCCAGCGATAGAAGGGAGCTTCGTCTCTCCCGATGGAACGTAGAGGTCGATGCGTCCCATGCCGACGGCGTCTCCCGCGGCGATTTCCTTGAAGGCGCCGTCGAGCGCGTCGAGTGTCGAGCGCATGTCGAGCACCCGACTGACGTCGTCGTTGCCGATCAGCAGCATGAGATTTCCCGAAGAGAGTTTCGGGAGCGTTTTCCCGCGGGCGTGCGCGAACTGCAACGTCCGCGGACTTGCAGGCGAGACCCTTTACGCGTCGACGCTTGCCGGCGTCCGGTTGTGACTGCGCCGCCGCCCGCGCTGCATCTCGATCAGTCCGTCGAGATCGAGAATGTCCACCGCGCGCGAGGTGACGCGCTTCACCAGTCCCTCCGCCTCCAGACGCGCAAACGCGCGCGCCGCCAATTCCGGCGCGGTGCCGAGATAATCGGCGATGTCGAAGCGGTTCACCGGCAGCTTCAGCCGCGACGTCTTCGGGTCGAAATATTCGGAGTGATAGAGGAACTCGAGGATGAACGAGGCGAGCCGCTGATAGATGTTCTGTTGGCCGAGCACCATGATCCGCGCTTGCGCCTGCCGGAAGTCGAACGCCACCTTCTCGAGGAATATCTGTTGCAGATGCGGTTCGCTTGCGAGCATCTGATGCATGCGCTGCCAGGGCATACGATAAATTCGCGAAGGACCCGCGGTTTCAGCGGAGTTCGCATATCGTCCGCTGTCGGGAAGCCCAAGCAGATCGCCGGGACCGCGAAACGCCAAGATCTGACGGTGCCCGTTTTCAGCGCAGCGGCACGTCCTGACGATGCCCTTCTCGACGAAGTAGAGGAACTGCGCATCCTCGCCTTCGGAGTAGATCGTCGTTCCGCCGCGTTTGTATTCGATCAGCGTGGCGAGCCGCTGCAGCCGCTCCTGCTCGTCGCGCGACAACAGATTCTCGATTTGACCGGGACGCTCGAGCGATCCGTCAAAGGTGCGCGCACGAAGTTCAGGCCAGCGCGCTCTGGCGTTCTTGTTGTTCCTTAACGATAGCGAGCTTGGCGCCTCCCCCGATTGTTCGAAAGTGGTGCCAGACCTGGACGCGTTGAAATTCATCGAATTTCCCTCCCCACGCGACGCTGGTGTGGTCTCTGCTGGTCTTGTCTTCTCCCTCGCTCTGGCCGTTCGTCTCTTCGGACCGATCCTCTGTCAGCCCGCAAAAACGCTATAGCGAAGCTGTGCCATATCCCGAGCATTCGATACACTTTTGAGACACAACCGCAAGGACCTAACCAAAAGATTTCGCGCGCGTTGCAGCCAAGTTTCGCCCGCGAAACACAAAACACGTTTTGTAATGCGCGCTCGTCGGATTTGCCTCTTCGTGTAGGTCCTTAGCCTACGTATCAAGCCAATAGCTAACAAGAATCAGCGAATATCGCTGTCTGAAGGACGGATGCCGCGGTAACATACCTTACAAAGAGAAAAGGTAGAAAAATTAACAGATATCAGAAGTCATAACACCAACTTACGCGGGCACGTCTGACACAAAGTATTACGAATAAGAGTCAGTGAATCTAACAAGTATCAAGGATAACACCTGACATTAGTCGTAGAGTTCCATCCAGGTCGGGGCGCGGGCGTCTGGTGGTTCGCTACAGCTGAGGGTCTCCCCCGGAGCCGTAGACAGCACTGACTTCCTGGCCGGAAGGAGCACACGCGCCCCGACCGCCGGCTGGACACAGCGGCGTTCGCAATTCTCACGCGAGAGCCCGCCGCGATGGATCCGCCGCGCAAGGGGGGCTTGCGATTCTGCGTCGGGGGAGGCGGAGCCGCGCAGCAACGGTTCTTCAGATTCGGACACCACGGTGTCCGGACGGAGAGCTCGGCACACAACGGGGGAGAGTAGCCATGACTCCAGACACGACACGCCATAACGCGCGCGCGCAGCTGACTGCGCTCTTGGGATCGGTATCGCTGCTGACGATGGCCAGTGCCGTGCCCGCCTTCGCGGGCGAGGTGGTCGCGCAGGCGGACGAAATTCCCGAGACGGTGCTGATCACCGGTTCGCTGATCCGCGGCACTGCGGCGGTTGGCGTGCCGGTCACGAATTTGGGTCCGATGGATTTTGCGCAATCGGGCGCACTCACCACCGCCGATCTGTTCCGCACCTTCCCGGCCGCGAACGTGGCGCCGGGACCGGTCGCGACGATGTCGGGCGCCAATATCGACAGAGGCACCAAAGTCAACATCCGCGGCCTCGACACCGGCACCGCGACGCGGTCTCTGATGATGATCGACGGCATGCGTTTTCCAGGGCAAGGCAACGGCCAGTGCGTCATCGATCCCTCGATCATCCCGGCACTCTCGCTCGATCACATCGACATCCTCGTGGACGGCGCATCGGCCACCTACGGATCGGATGCGGTCGGCGGCGTGATCAACATGATCCTGAAGCGCAACATGGATGGCGCGATCACCCAGTTGCGCTGGACGACGGCCGAAGGCGGCAAGAACCGCTATCTCGCGTCCGCCGTCTGGGGCCGCACATGGGACGGCGGCCAGATCACGCTAAGCTACGAGTGGTACAACGAGTTCCCAATCTTTGGGAACGTACACTCCCAGTTCGGCAACGATCATACGCCATGGAATTTCGATGACCGGCGGCCGCTCGGTTCATCGCTTCCGGGCACGCTGTCGACCGGTGCAGCCGCCGCACCCGGCGGCGGCAACGTGGGCACCAGCGCAAATCTCGGTCATGGCTGCACCAACTGCTACGCCATTCCGCTCGGCACGGGTCAGAACTGGGACCCGACCGCATCGGGCGTTGGTCCGCTGACGCCTTCCAGCGCAGCGACTTTGGACTGGTTGAACTTCAACGATCCCTCGAACAAGGGCACGAACGGCACCCGGAACATCATCGATCCCTACGACATCAGCTGGTACGACGCGCGGCAGGAACGCAATGGCGGCCACATCACCGTCGATCAACGGCTCACGTCCAACATCTCGTTCTACGGTTCGGGCTTCTACAGCCTCCGCCGCGGCCACTTCCTCAATCCGTCGAACTTGAGTCCGTCGGCGACGAACATCATCTCAGGTGTCGCCATTCCGACATTCAATCCGTATTACCCGACCAACGCGCCCACCAATCTGCGCGTCAACTACAATATCGGTTGGGAAAGCCCGGGCATCACCACGTTTTACGAGCAGGCCCAGCGCTATCAGCTCGGCCTCAACATCGCTCTCCCCGGCGATTGGAGCGCCCGCGTCTGGTACGCGATGACGCAGGACGCGAACTACAGTCTGGTCAGAGGAACGGTCAACAAGAACGCCATCTCCGCCGCGTTGGGCTGGACGATCGGGACGACAGGACCGGCAGGCACCACGCCTGCAATCGGAACGTGGACCAAGCCGGCCAACGTTCCCTATCTCAATCTTTTGTGCGATCCGACGGCGTTCCAGTGCAACTCGTCAAGCACGCTGGCTTATGTCCAGGGCATCAGAAATTTTCACGAGCGCTTCTGGATCAACGAAAAAGGCGTGCAGGCCGACGGGTCGCTGTTCACTCTGCCAGGTGGCGAGGTTAAGGCCGCTATCGGCGGAACGTTCACCAGCTTCAAGCTGCAGACCATCGTGCTGGACAACACCGGTGCCTCGAGCCTGATCGTGCCCTATCAGCAGGACGCGCAAGGCCGCCAGGTCTGGGCGGTGTTCACCCAGGTCAATATACCGGTGTTCAGCGAACAGAACGCGATGCCATTCTTTCGCCGCGTCGATTTGGAATTCTCGTGGCGTCACGACCAGTACAGCGACGTTCAGGGCACCTCAAATCCGAAGGTGGCATTCAACTGGGCGCCGATCGATTCGCTCACTATTCGCGGCACGTGGGGCACGTCGTTCCGGGCACCTGTGTTCGGTGAACTCTCACCGCTCGCCAATGTTGCGATCGCCGGACAGAACCTCGGCAATTTTGCGGCCCAGACCGCGAACATCCTGACCAGCTGCACCGTCGGCGCAGACGTTGCCGCCCGTCGGGTCGGGCGCTTGGAAGGTCCAGAGCTCGGCCGGCAACGGGACACCGGGAAGTGCGACGGCTTGCGTCTCGTCGTTGACGCTTCCGGGCGGTATCTCGATGAACGGCGGTTCGGGCGGATCGGATCCGATCCGCGCAGGCGGCGGCTGGGACGGAAGCTGGTCGGGGCTGACGCCGGAATTGGCCACCAACTGGGGCATCGGCTTCGACTACACCCCGACCGGGAATTTCCTTACCGGCTTGAATCTGCAGGCGACGTATTACGTCATCAAGATCACACGCGTGCTGCGCGGCTTCGGCAATCCCGTGACGGCCACGTTCAACGATCCGCAGCTCGACTTCGCCTTCCTTGTCCCGACCGACTTCGCCAACAATCCTTCGCTTCCGGGCGCGGCGGGCTGTACGAACAACCTCCTGCCGACGACCTGTCAGCCTTTCCAGGAGGCGGTTTCCGGCCTGCTCGCCAATCCGCGTTCGTCTGTCGATCCGCAGGCCAGGACGCTGATCTACTGGATCAATGACGGCGGCTCGTTCAACAAAGGCTTCATCAAGCTCGACGGCATCGATTTCCAGGGCAGCTACGACTGGGATTGGGGCGATCTCGGCGCGTTCAACATCGGCATCACCGGAACCTACTACCTGCATCAGAAGCAGCAGACGATCGATGGCGCGCTCATCGAGGACTTGTTCAACACGACCAATTCGCCGGGCGGGGTGAACGAAGCTCAGGGCGTCCCGAACAATCCGAGACTGCGCTATCGCGCGCGTGTCGGCTGGTCCAACGGCCCGTGGAGCCTCACCGCGTTCATGGACTCCCAATCACACTACTACCATAACCAGGGGCCGCCGCCGAACGTGAACGGCAATTTCTGCGCCTCGAATGGCGGGCTCGACGGGCTTGGAATGGGCGGCACTTTTCCCTGCGCCGTTCAGGGTTACACCAACGTCTTACCGTCCTATTACACGTTCGATCTGTCGCTTGGTTACAATACGCTGGACGCACCGGCGAACGAGTACCTGAGAAATATCGGCGTCCAGGTCGTCGTGCAGAACATCATGGATCGTCACGGTTCGCTACCAATACCGGATCAGCACCGGCGGCGGTAATCCGTGTACGTGCGAAATCAACAAGAGTTTGCAGGGGCGAACCATCTCACTGATCGTGACGAAGGAGTGGTAGGTCGGGGAGTGGTAAGGGGTTCGGGCAGCTCGGGATTCGCTGTCAGTCTGGCATTGCAACAGTGTCGGACGTTCCGACGAGCCTTGACTCGGACGATATCGGCGCTCCACAGGTGTTGTCGAGTCGATTCGCGAAGCGGGACATTGTGGTTACCGGTTCGCGAAAGCGATACTCGTCCGTGTACTTATTATGTCGTAAGTAGTTATAATTACTTTATTTTTAGATTCAGTGGCATTGCGTGTTCGGTCGTGATTTTTGCCGATCTGGTGGTCCGGCACGATTCGGCTCGACGAGTTTCCGGGCTCGGCAATGCCCCGAAACAAAAAAACGGAATCTCTGACAACAGTCAGAGTTCGGGACGTAAACCCCCGTTAAGACTCTTCTTGGTCGGGACGTGCGCGTTGGTGGAGCAGTCGTGCCAAGGGTCTCCCCCAGGGCACGACGTGCACTGACTTCCTGGCCGGAAGGATAACAAGCACGTCCCGACCGCTGTATCGCGGAAGGCCCAAGGCTGTGCGCCGCGATCGGCAGGGAGCGTAACGAGAAGACAGCGCGATACCGCGAGGGGGAGGCGGGTTCGCGAGGGGAACGAAGGTTCAATCAGTCTCAGGCGGCGCGCGACCGTGCGCGGCCTTGCCTTCAAACTGGGGGAGAAATCGGATGAGTTGGACTACGTCAAGCCATGGCTCGCGCCTCATCGCGTTGATGGGCTCTGCGTCGTTGTTGACCATGGCGAATGCGAATTCCGCCGTTGCTCAGGGCGAAGTCGCCCAGGCGGACGAAATTCCCGAGACGGTGCTGATCACCGGCTCGCTGATCCGCGGCACGGCCGCCGTCGGCGTTCCCGTCACGAATTTGAGTCCGATGGACTTTGCAGTGTCGGGCGCGCTGACCACGGCCGATCTGTTCCGCACCTTCCCGGCCGCCAACGTGGCGCCGGGTCCGGTTGCGACCATGTCGGGCGCCAATATCGAGCGCGGCACCAAGGTGAACCTGCGCGGTCTCGACACCGGCAACGCCACCCGGTCGCTGATGATGATCGACGGCATGCGCTTCCCGGGCCAAGGCAACGGCCAGTGCATGATCGATCCCTCGATCATTCCGGCGCTCTCGCTCGACCACATCGACGTCCTCGTCGACGGCGCGTCGGCGACCTATGGCTCGGACGCGATCGGCGGCGTGATCAACATCATCCTGAAGCGCAACATGGATGGCGCGATCACCCAGTTGCGCTGGACGACGGCGGAAGGCGGCAAGCAACGCTACCTCGCGTCGGCGGTCTGGGGCCGCACATGGGACGGCGGTCAGATCACCCTCTCCTACGAGTGGAACCAGGAATCTCCGCTGCCCGGAAACTTCACCAGCAAGTTCGGCCAGGACCATCGGCCTTGGGGCTTCGATGACCGGCGTCCACTCGGCTCGTCGCTTCCTGCGAACTCTGTCCACCGGCGCGGCGGCGCGTCCAGGGGGCGGCAATGTCAACACCAGCGCGAACTTGGGCAGCGGCTGCACGAACTGTTATGCGCTCCCAATCGGCATCGGCCAGAACTGGGATCCGGGTGTCTCCGGCATCGGGCCTGCGGGAAAGCCGCTGGGCCAGCAGAACCTCAATGTCACGGGCGCCAATCTCGACTGGTCGAACTTCAACACGCCGGGGGTTCGCGGAACCAACGGCGTCAGGAACCAGTTCGATCCGTTCGACATCGCCTGGTACGACGCGCGCCAGGAGCGCAACGGCGGCGCGCATCACCGTCGACCAGCGCCTGACGAGCAACATCAGCTTCTACGGCTCGGGCTTCTACAGCCTTCGCCGCGGTCACTACCTGAACCCGTCGAACCTGAGCCCGGTAGCAACCAACGTCGTCACCGGCGTCGCAATCCCGACGTTCAACCCGTACTACCCGGTGGGCGACGCGCCGAGCAATCTGCGCGCGTACTACAATATCGGCTGGGAAAGCCCGGGCATCACGACGTTCTACGAGCTCGCGCAGCGCTACCAGCTCGGCCTCAACATCGCGCTTCCCGGCGATTGGAGCGGCCGCGTCTGGTATTCGATGACCCAGGACGCGAACTACAACCTGGTCAAGCGGCGCCACGAACAAGAACGCGGTCTCCGCGGCTCTCGGCTGGACGATCGGAACGGTCGGTCCGTCGGGTAGCGCGCCCGGCATCGGCACGTGGACAAAGCCGGCCAACGTTCCCTACCTGAACCTGCTCTGCGATCCGACGGCGTTCCAGTGTAACTCGCCGACCACGATCGCCTACGTCCAGGGCATCAGAACCTTCAACGAGCGGTTCTGGATCAACGAAAAGGGCGTGCAGTTCGACGGCCCGCTGTTCGATCTTCCGGGCGGTGCGGTCAAGGCCGCTATCGGCGGTACCTTCACGAGCTTCAAGCTGCAGACCACCGTGCTGGACAACACGGGCGCCTCGAGCCTGATCGTGCCTTACCAGCAGGACGCGCAGGGCCGCCAGGTCTGGGCCGTGTTCACGCAGGTCAACATCCCGGTCTTCAGCGAACAGAACGCGCTGCCCGTGCTTGCGCCGGGTGGATCTGGAATTCTCGTGGCGTCACGACCAGTACAGCGACGTCCGCGGCACCTCCAATCCGAAGGTGGCGTTCAACTGGGCGCCGATCGATGACCTCACCATCCGCGGCACGTGGGGCACCTCGTTCCGCGCACCGGTGTTCGGCGAACTCTCGCCGCTCTCCAACGTCGCGATCGCAGGCCAGAACCTCGCACAGTTCGCGGACGCGCCTCAGCCCATCGTCGCCGGTTGCGTCGGCGGCCTTCCGCCGGTTGGTTCGGGCGCCTGGAAGCTGATGAGCTCCATGGGTCCCGGCGGCAACGGCACGCCGGGCAGCGCGACGCACCTGCCCGACCGGGACCGTCAACCTGGGGGGCCTCAGCCCCAACATCCAGGCAGTTGCCCGGCATCTCGATGAACGGCGGCTCAGGCGGTTCGGCAGCGATCCGCGCAGGCGGCGGCTGGGATGGAAGCTGGAACGGAAACTCGTCCCGAACTCGCGACCAACTGGGGCATCGGCTTCGACTACACGCCGACGGGGAACTTCCTCACCGGTCTGAACATCCAGGCCACGTACTACGTCATCAAGATGACGAACGTGCTCCAGAGCTTCGGCAACCCGAGCTCGAACTCGTTCAACGATCCGGATCTGGGCACGTTCGCGTTCCTGGTGCCGACCGACTTTGCCAACAACCCGAACCTCCCCGGCTACGCGGGCTGCACGACCAACCTGTTGCCGACGACGTGCGCGCCGTTCCAGGCCGCGGTCCAGGGCCTCTTGAACAACCCGCGCAGCGCGGTCGATCCGCAGGCGAAGACGCTGATCTTCTGGATCAACGACGGCGGTACGTTCAACAAAGGCTACATCAAGATGGACGGCATCGACTTCAGTGCCAGCTACGACTGGGATTGGGGCGATGTCGGTGCGTTCAACGTCGGCGTCGTGGGCACCTACTACCTGCACCGCTGGGAAAATCCGCTCGGTATCGCAGGTCTGGAACAAGACATGTTCCACACCGACCTGCAGCTCGGCCAGGTGAACGAGGTAGACGGCGTGGAATTGCTGCCGCGCTTCCGTTACCGCGCTCGCGTGGGCTGGTCGAACGGGCCGTGGTCGGTCACCGGCTTCATGAACGTCGCGACCCACTTCTTCCACACGCAGACGGCGCCGCCCAACGTCAACGGCAATTTCTGCGCGTCGAACGGCGGTCTCGACGAGCTGGGCGGCGGCGGGACGCACCCGTGCGCCATCCAGGGCTACACCAACATCATTCCGTCCTACTACACGTTCGACCTGTCGCTCGGTTACAACACGATGGACGCGCCGGCGAACGAGTATCTGCGCAACATCGGCGTCCAGCTCGTGGTGAACAATCTCTTCGATCGGCAGTCGGCTTACGCCTACCGCATCGCCACCGGCGGCGGTAACCCGTGCACCTGCGATATCTTGAACAGCCTGCAGGGCCGGTCGATCTCGTTGATCCTCACGAAGGAATGGTGACCGATTAGGCTTTGCCAACCAGGCTTTGCCAAAGGGCCGCAACCGAAGGGTTGCGGCCCTTTTTTGTGTTGAAGTCTCGTCACAGGCCCTGCCGCTCTTAACCAAGACGAGCGTGAAATTTGCAGCGTACTCGCAACCAATTGTCTGCAATTTGCAGAGTCGCACCGCACTTCGCATTAAGACCCCACATGTTCCAATGGCGCCGGTTAGGATTTTGGGGATTGTTATGCGCACAGTGCTATGGGCCGTCTTTCTTGTCGTCGCACTTCAGGGCATGGCCGCGGCCTCGACCGCACTCGCCTCGCCGAGGGCAGAGAGAGTGGCTACCGCAGAGGCCCTCTCGGTTTCAGACGGCACAACGCGCCTTGAAGCGGTTAGGACACAGCGGAGTTCGCGCAGCGATGGCGAGCGCAAGCCTGTCCGCACCCAACCGGAGGTTCTGAGTAAGAACTTCTCGAACCCGAAGCCGGTCCAGATCTACTGGTTTTTCGGCGGGCGCTAGGCCCAAAGCTTGAGCAAAAGGGGCGGGGAACCGCCGCTCTTTTGCGCATTCCACGGCTTTCTCTGAAGAGGCCCATTTTCCCGGTTGGCCTCGAGCGCGCTTCCTGCCTAACATTGGCGCATGGCGTCCGCGTTTCCCTTCAGCGTTTCCCTCGATCTTGCCGAGAGTGGTCCTGCTGCCCCGTCCTCGCCTGCGTTTGCGAGCGCGCTTGCCGCAGCCGAGCGTGTGCTTGCCGATCTGATCGCCGCCAAGCCCGGTCTCGAGCTCTTTGAGAATGTCACGCGCACCGACGACCTCGAGGCTGCGCGCAAGCTCGCAGAGGCGCTCAAAAAGGACACCAGCGCGATCTTCATTCTTGGCATCGGCGGCTCGAGCCTGGGCGGGCAGGCGCTCAAGGACCTTGCTGTCGCGGGCAGGCCCGAAATCCACTTTCTCGACAATCCCGATCCGGTCACCTATGAGCGCGCGCTCAAGACCGCCGATCTCAAGACCGACGCGTTTCGTCGCGATTTCCAAATCGGGCGGCACGCCCGAAACGCTCGCGCAGGTCCTGATCGCGGCCGATGCGCTCAAATCCGCCGGCGGCGGGAAACATCTCGCGCAGCATTTCGTGGCCATCACCGAGCCGCGCGACTCCGCGCTCCGCAAATTCGCCGCCTCGATCGGCTGTCCCGTGCTCGATCATCCGCTGGGGATCGGCGGCCGGTATTCGGTCCTGACCGTGGTCGGCATGCTGCCGGCGCTTCTGATGGGGCTTGATGCCGCGGCCTTGCGCGCGGGCGCGCGCGCCGTGCTCGAACGCGCGCGATCGGCGAAGAGCCCGCCTGCGCTCGGCGCCGCCCAGCACTGGGCGCTCGCGCAACAAGGAGGCTTACGGGAAAGCGTGCTCTGGTGTTATGCCGACCGGCTGAAGACCTTTGGCCCCTGGTGGCGCCAATTGTGGGCCGAGAGTTTGGGCAAGGCGGGCCAAGGCACCACGCCGGTCGCGGTTTTGGGTCCTGTCGACCAGCATAGCCAGCTGCAGCTGTTTTTGGATGGTCCCGGCGGCGCGCTCTTCACGCTCATCGACTGCGCGACCCAAGGGCAGGGGCCTTTGATGCCGGCCGACGATGCCAATCGCCTCGGTCTCAGCTATCTCGCCGGCCGCCGCCTTGGCGATCTCATCGCAGCCGAAGCGCGCGCGACCGCCGAAAGCCTCGCCCGACGGGGCCGTCCCGTGCGTCGGATAACTGTGGACACGCTGGACGAGCGGGCCTTGGGTGCGCTCTTTATGCAGTACATGCTGGAGACGATTCTCATGGGGAAACTCATGGGCGTCGATCCCTTCGATCAGCCGGCGGTCGAAGAAGGCAAGGTGCTGGCGCGCAAATATCTCGAGGGCGGGTAGCCCAAGGACTTCAGACGTGACGGCTTCGCGGATCCGCAAGCTCGAGGAAGGCACGATCAACAAGATCGCGGCCGGCGAGGTGGTGGAGCGTCCGGCAGCCGCGGTCAAAGAGCTCGTCGAGAACGCGCTCGATGCCGGTGCGCGGCGCATCCAAGTGACGATCGCCGAAGGCGGCACCGCGCTCATCATCGTCGAAGACGACGGCGAGGGCATGGATGCGGAGACGCTGAAGCTCGCCATCGAGCGCCACGCCACCTCGAAGCTCTTGACCGACGCGCATGGCGCCGACGATCTCACGCACATCGCGACACTCGGCTTTCGCGGTGAGGCGCTGCCCTCGATCGGTGCGGTGGCGAGGCTTACGATCTCGAGCCGCACGAAGTCGTCGCCGGCGCACATCATCACGGTCGAAGGCGGCGCGAGCGATGGTCCCAAGCCCGCGGGCTTTCTTGCCGGTGGCCAGAGCGGCACGCGTGTCGAGGTGCGCTGCCTGTTCTTCGCGACGCCGGCGCGGCTGAAATTCCTGAAATCGCCGCGCGCGGAATCGCTGGCCGTCAGCGACGTCGTCAAACGGCTCGCCATGGCGCGTCCCGATGTCGCCTTCGTGCTCACGGACGAGGGGCGCATCGTGCTGTCGCTCGCCGCCGAGGAGACCCTGTTCGAGGGCCAGCTCAAGCGGCTCTCAAAGCTCATGGGCCGGGACTTCGCCGACAATGCGGCGCCCATCGAGGCCGCGCGCGAAAATGTGCGGCTCTCGGGATTTGCCGGGCTTCCCACCTACAACCGCGCGAACGGCCAGGCGCAATTCCTGTTCGTCAACGGCCGTGCCGTGCGCGACCGCCTGCTGTTGGGCGCCGTCAAGGGCGCTTACGCCGACTATCTCGCCCGCGACCGCCATCCCGCGGTCGCGCTGTTCCTGTCCTGCGATCCGGAATTCGTCGACGTCAATGTGCACCCGGCGAAGGCCGAGATCCGCTTCCGCGATTCCGGCCTCGTCCGTGGACTGATCGTCGGTGCACTGAAGGCCGCGCTGCACCAGGAAAGCCACCGCGCCTCCTCGACGGTCGCCGAGGCCGCCCTGTCCGCGCTCCGCCCCGGCGGAGCACCCGCGCTCAATCGCGAATACGCGCCTCAGCAGACCCGGTTCACGGGGTTCTCGGAAGCCGCCCGCGCGTTCGCAGCACCTTTGGCGCCGAGCGCCGGGCCATCGGCCGTGCCTGCGCACGCCGACCATGCGCCCCACGACGCGGGCCATGACGGCCACGACCATCCGGTGCATTCCGAACTCTGCGCCCTTGGGTGTTGCCCGCGCGCAGGTGCATGACACCTACATCGTGGCCCAGACGGCGGATGGCATCGTCATCGTCGATCAGCACGCCGCGCATGAGCGTCTCGTCTACGAGCGCATGAAGCGCGCGCTCTCAAATGGCGGCGTCAAACGCCAGGCGCTCCTGATCCCCGAAGTGGTCGAGCTGGATGAGGGCGAGGTGGCCCGCGTGATCGCGCGCGCGGACGAGCTCGCTGCCCTTGGCCTTGTCGTCGAGAGCTTCGGTCCCGGCGCGCTCCTGGTGCGCGAAACGCCGGCCCTTCTCGGGAAGGTCGATGCCAAAGCGCTTGTCCGCGATATCGCCGATGAGCTCACCGAGACGGACTTCGCGCAATCCTTGAAGGAACGGCTCGATCACGTGTCTGCGACGCTGGCTTGCCACGGCAGCGTGCGGGCCGGACGGCGTCTCAATCCCGATGAAATGAACGCGCTTTTGCGCGAGATGGAGTTGACGCCCCACTCCGGACAGTGCAATCATGGCCGTCCGACCTATGTCGAGCTGAAGCTCGCCGATATCGAGCGCCTCTTTGGGCGGCGCTGAAGCATTTTCAGGCGAAGTGCCTATCGCGGTTCGCCGGAGAAAATGCGACAAGCCAAGAGACTTCGGGTCGGTTGAGAGGGGCAGGTCAAGGTGACAATTATCAGGTGCAGTGTCGCGGTCTTCGCCGCGTCGCTTGTCCTTGCGTCCGCGCCCGCCTCAAGCCAGCCGGTGACCGACGAGAAGGCGATCGTCGAGGATGCGGCTGTCGCCGACATCCTGAAGGGGACCAGCGCGCAATCCGAGATCAGCGACGCCGATGCGCGCCGCTTCGGTCCGATGATGTTCAAGGACGGCTCGCTGAGCGCCAATGAACGCGACCTGATCCAGGAGTTGCTCGCCAACAGCGGCGTGCGCACCACTGTCACCGTGCCGTCAGGCGAGAGCTTCGAAATTCCGCCGCTTTCGTTCAGGGCGCGTGGATTTTCTGCAGTCTCGTGCGGCCGCCCAATCTGTCGACGCTCTGGCTTCGTGGCCCGGCGCAAATGAAACAGCTTGTCGATGTCACCGTGCTGTCGCCCGATACCGCGCGCCAGGTGAGCGACTACATTCTCCAGCGCCTCACGATCGTGTGGATGGAGAGCACCGCCACCGACCAGTACGAGCCGATCCGCCGCGATTTTTCGGCTGCGATCCGCATGCTCCAGCAGAGCGGCGATGCCGACACCGAACAGCGCGGCCGCTCGCTGATCTACGACGCCGCACGCGAGCTTGATCGGCGCAACGGCGACCAGGTGCCCAATTTTCTGTATGATTACCTCCGATAGCACGGAGGTTGATCATGAAGGTTGTGGTTGGCGTGTCGTTGGGGCTGCTCGCCTGCGCGGCCGTGCTGCCGGCATTGGCGCAAAGCGAAGAAAAAGGCCTGCCGATCGTCCAGGCGCCGTTCCATGTGCCCGCGATGAAGAACGAGTACGGGACGGTGTTGATCATCAACATCCCGCCCGGCCGCAACACCGGCTATCACATCCACTCGCAAGACTTGTTCTCGGTGAACATCGAAGCCGCCGACATGACGAACCAGAATCTCGGCTCGTCGCAGGTGAGCCCGCCCAACCGCGCTCAGACGGGCCGCATTCTGTTCACGCCTTATTATAAGGACGGCGAGCGCACCCATAAGGCGACGAATGTCGGGCCCACGCATTTTCACAACGTCTCGTTCCTCTTCAGCTCGCGCACGCCCCATGGCTTCACGCCGTCGACACGTCCCCAAGGCTACGAGCAGATCGACGACAACGCGCGCTACCGCGCCTGGCGGCTGGTGCTGCAGCCCGGACAATCGGTGCCCGCGTTCAAGCAGGGCGCGCCGGGCTTGCGGGTCATCGTGAGCGGCGGCGAGCTCACCGAATCCGTGCCCGACCAGCCCGACCGCGGCATGAAGCCCCGTGACGGCCAGTACTTCTGGCAGGACGCCGGTGTCACGCGCGCGGTGAAGAACACCGGTACGACGCCGCTCAACCTCGTCGAAGTCGAGCTGAAATAGCCGTGTCACGGCTCCAGAAGCGGCTCCGGCGGCCCTCTATTGTTCCCGCTCGGCCCTTGGTGCGATGATTGCGCATCGCTCTTGAGTGGGGAGTTCCATGTCCAGATTGACGCGCGGGCTCATGGCGGCCGCGCTTTTCGCCTGCCTCGGTGTTGCACACGCTCAGTCGGTGCCGCCCAAAGCCACGCCCGATCACACGCTGCGCTCGACGCCGCAAACCATCGTCTGGGGCTATCTCGCGGCCGACGTCCCGCCCGTGCTCACGATCCGATCCGGCCAGACGGTTCGCATCGATACGGTTTCGCATCAGGGCGTCATCAACATGACCGACCCGGTCAGCTTCTTCGGTCGCGCCGGAATCCCTCGCGAACAGGTGCTCCAGGACGCGATCGACATCTACGAGAAATCTCCGCACCCGAGCGGCTCGGGCGTGCATGTGCTGACCGGTCCGATCTATGTCGAGGGCGCTGAACCGGGCGACATGCTCGAGGTCCGCATCCATCAGCTCGACCACCGGGTACCGTACGGCGTCAACAACGCGGGCCCCGTGACCGGCGTGCTCACGGACGTTCTCTCTGGCGCAACACCCAAGATCATCAAGTTCGATCTCGCACGCAAAGTCGCGCTGTTCTCGCAGGACATCGAGGTGCCCCTTGCGCCGTTCCTCGGCACGATGGCGGTCGCGCCCTCGCGCGACATGCTGATGGTGAGCTCGCGTCCGCCCGCGCGCTGGGGCGGCAACATGGATCTCAACAAGCTTGGCCCGGGGGCGACGCTCTATTTGCCCGTGTTCAATAGGGGAGCGCAGTTCTTCACCGGCGATCCGCATGCGGTCCAGGGCGACGGCGAGGTCAACGGCACGGCGATCGAAGCCTCGCTCACCGCGACGTTGCAATTCGTCGTCCACAAGGGTGCTGGCCGCGCGATGAATTGGCCGCGCGCCGAGGATGCGAACAATTACTACGTCATGGGTATGGACCTCGATCTCGACGTGGCGCTGCAGGAAGCCGTGCGGGAAGCGATGGCGTTCCTGAAAACCCGCTATGGCTTGAATGACGCCGATGCCTATTCGCTCTCCAGCGTCGGCATCGATTTCCGCGTCGGCGAAGCGGTCGATTCCAACCTCATGATCTATGGCGTGATCCCGAAACGTCTGTTCAAGACCAATCCCCCGTATTGGGGCCGCTAACGAGGAGGTTCATCATGGGCCATCGCAAGCGTATCGCGCTTTCCATCGTTGCCGCGTGCGTGCTCGCGTCCTGCGGCCAGGAACAGGCGGCGCAACAGGGGACATCCTCCACCACAGCCGCATCGGCGCCGGCGCCGTCGTCCTTGAGGCTCTATGTCTTCGATTGCGGCACGATGCAGACCGATCTGTCGCGGTTCCGGCTGGAGGCCTCCGAGGTCGCGACCAATGTGCTGGCGACGCCGTGCTTCATGGTCGCGCATCCGAGGGGCACGCTGATGTGGGATGTCGGTGCCGTGCCCGATCAGGACTGGATGCCGACCGGCAGCCCCGTCGCGCATCATCTCACCCTTCCCGATCAGAGCACGCGCGACCTGATGCTGAACAAGCCAGTTGCTGTCGCAGCTGGCCGAGGCCGGCTATCGGCCTGAGGACATCAATTATCTCGCGCTGTCGCACTATCACTGGGACCACGTCGCCAACGCGAACGCATTCGCGAACGCGACATGGCTCGTGCGCAAGATCGAGCGCGATATGATGTTCGCCGAGATGCCGCCGGTCACGATGCCCACCTGGTACGCGCAGCTCAAGGAGGCAAAGACCGTCGAGATCGAAGGCGAGACCTACGATGTCTTCGGCGACGGCACGGTCGTGCTCATGAACGCCCCGGGCCATACGCCCGGCCATCAGACGCTCTATCTGAAACTTGCGCAGACGGGCGATGTCGTGCTCTCGGGCGACCTCTACCACTTCAAGGAAGCGCGCGACTTGAAGCGCGTGCCGACCTTCGACTTCGATCCGACCCTGACGCCCGTGTCGCGCGAGAAGGCCGAAGCGTTCCTGGCCACGTCGGGCGCGAAATTGTGGATCCAGCACGACTCCGCGCTGATCGCGAGCCTGAAGAAGGCGCCGGAGTATTACGAGTAAGACGTCTCCGGCGACGTTTAAGCGCAGGACGGCGGCGTCGTCTTTCGGCGGCACGCGATGATGCGTCGCCTGTTCGTAGGCGTAGGCGAGCTTGAGCAGCACCGGCTCGCTGTAGGGCCGGCCGAAGAAGGTGATGCCGGTCGGAAGGTTGTCCGTCGTAAACCCCGACGGCACCGTGATCACCGACGAATAGGCGAGGAAGGTGTTGAACGAGGGCACGCCTCTCTGGGTCACGAACGGCGGATTGACCCCGTCCTTGATCAGCGTCGGCTGATGTTCGACGGTCTTATGCACGATCGCATCGAGCCGATTGTCGGCCATCACCTTCAGGATGTTGATCATCAGCTGCTCGCGTGCTTGCAAGTACTCGCCGTAGCGTGCGGCATCGCGCGGCGCGGGGTTGCGCCAGAGGTCGATCGTGGACTTGAAGAAGCTTCTATCCAGCAGCGGCGAATTGACGATGTCGGCGCGCGTCCTGAATTGCGGGTTGGGTCGCGCCCGAAATAGACCCGGATCGCCTCGTCGTTCAACGCCGGATCGCCGGCCCGTTTCGCGAGCAGCGCCTTGAAATCCGGGATCACGACGGGATCGACGACGGTCGCACCTGCGGTCTTCAGCTCCGCGATGGCCTTCTCGAACACGGCGTCGACCTTCTTGAAGTCCTCCGATCCGGGTTCGGAGCCTTGGCCGACGGATTCGCGCAGGATCCCGATGCGCGCGCCTCTCAATCCGTTCGCATCGAGGAACCGCGTGTAGCTTCCGTCGGTCTTTCCGACGCCCGCGGCGGTCAGTGGGTCTTCAGGGTCGTAAGCCACCATCACGTCCAAGAGTTTCGCGAGGTCGCTCACGTTGCGCGCCATCGGGCCGATCTGCGCCGCGATCGTCGGATAGCCGTCCCACATGCCGCTCCGGCTCACCAACCCGGGCGTGGGGCGCATGCTGACGACCGCGTTCCAGCCGCCGGGCCGGCGAATGGAGGCGAGCGTCTCTTCGCCAAGCGCGACGGTCGAAAGGTTCGCCGCGAGCGCGGCACCCGATCCGCCCGAAGAACCGCCGACCGTGCGCTCCGGGTCATACGGATTGCGCGTGACGCCGAACATGGAGCCGTAGGTGTCGCCGCGCGCCCATTCGGAAAGCGTCGTCTTGCCGAGAATGATGGCGCCCGCCTTGCGCAGGCGATCGACGACGAATGCGTCCTTGGCCGGGCGGTAGTCCTTCATGACCAGCGTGCCCATCGTCGTCGCCATGCCTGCGGTATCGATCTCGTCTTTGACGAGGATCGGAATGCCGTGCAGCGGGCCGACAGGTCCCGAGCTCTTGTACGCCGCGTCCAGCCGATCAGCGTCTTCGAGCGCGCGCGGATTGACGGCGATGACCGAATTGATCTTCGGCCCGTTCTTGTCGTAGGCCTCGATGCGGTCGAGATAGGCCTGCGTCAATTGCCGTGCGGTCAGCGCACCGGACTTGAACGCGGCGTGCATGTCCTCGATCGAGGCTTCCACGACTTGAAACGATCCGCCGCGCTGCGGCGCTTGCGCGATGCTCAAGGGCGCCAAGCCGATGAGCGCCGATGCAGCGATGAGAGTTGCAAATCCGATGACCCGCCAGCGTTTCATGGTGCACATCTCCCGCGAACACCGCGTAGGAACGCTACACGCTCGCCCGCTACGTGACAAAGCTTGTCCTCGTGCTGCGCTTCGCGCCGCCGTGGGCAGCCAAGGGCAGTTAGGTCGTTCAAACATCTGCTCGGGACATTGAGCGGATATTGAAAGGACCTCCGCTATACTTTAGTCTTTACTTGGTGCTGCTGGTAAGAGCGTTCGAGTCGCATGAATGTGTTGGCGGCGCCGCGGCTCGGGTCATTCACATCGTCTTTCAAGCGTGCATTGCGTTGACTCCATTGGGGAGCAGGGATCATGCGTGCGCACCGTGTCTTCGTGACGTCTTCTCTCGCGCTGCTTGTCTCGGTTTCGGCGCCGCTCGCGCCCGCTGCGAGTCAAACCGTCGCTTCGACGCCGGACACTCCGCCCGAATTGATCACGCGTCAGACCCGGCTGCCCCAGGACTATCCTTGGGAATCCCTGCAGCGGAACGAGCAAGGTGTCGTTGCCGTACAATATGTCGTCGATGAGAAGGGGGACGTAGCGGAATGCACGATCGAGACGAGTAGCGGCCACGCGCGTCTCGATGCGGCCGCGTGCCCCATTGTTCGTCGCTGGAAGTTCAAGCCGGCGACTTTGGATGGAAAGCCCAAATCCGCCCTCTTGGCGGACAGCATCCCGTTCTTCCTTGCAAACATCGTCGCTCCGGGCGACATCCAAGACGAGTGGCGTCATCCTCTCCGATCCGGGTCCTGAGGACCCCGCGCCCGGCACTTGGGACCCCTCGTTTGACATCCAGGACCGAGCGCCGGCCTCTGACGTCCTGGAACTCAAAGACCCTTACAAGGACGGCATACTCAAGGGGCGCTGAAGCCCGAAAGAGATGGAACGGGCTATCGCAATGGCGCGCGTTGGCGCGCGGGCGCGCCCATGTGGTCGGCGAGCTCGTTCGAGCCGAAGCCGCCGGTGGACGACATCGGATCGAGCGGCAGCATGGTTGCGTTCCACGCGCGCCATTCGGCCGCGAGGCGGTCATAGATGTCGCGCCGGCGCTCTTTCAGATTGGCGCGTTCGAGCGGATCGTCGACGACGTTGAACAGGAAATTGTTGTCCAGGATCTTCAGGTACTTCCAATCGCCGTCGCGCATCGCTTCCTGAAGATTGTGCTTGTAGCGCCAGTAGAGCTTGCGCGAGACCGGCGCTGCGCCGCCGAGCTGCGGCAGCAAGGTTCATCCCGTCGGGCGGTGATGACGGATCGGGCGCGGCGCCCGCTGCCGCCAGGAACGTCGGCAGCCAGTCCATCGACATGATCGTCTGGTTCGATGTTGTGTTCGCGCGCACGCGTCCAGGCCAGCGGACGATCGCCGGAATCCGCACGCCGCCTTCGAGCAGCTCCGTCTTCTTTCCGGAGAACGGCCAGGTGTCGGAGAAGCGCTCGCCGCCGTTGTCGCTGGTGAAGATGACGATCGTGTTGTCGGCCACGCCCGCGCGCTCGAGCGCGGTGAGCACGCGGCCGATCGCGGCATCCATCGCGAGCACCATCTTCGCGTAGGTCGCAAGCGAGCCGCCGTCGAGATGGAACAGCGTGCCGCCGGGCGCGGTCACGCGGCGCGCTATCTCTTCGTCCTCCGGTCCTTCCCACGGCCAGTGCGGCGCGTTGAAATGCAGGCTGATGAGGAAGGGCGTCCGCGCCCGCGCGAAATCCTCGACCGTGCTGACCGCGCGGTTGCCGAGCAGGTCCGTGAGGTAGCCGTTGTCGTTCGCCTTCTCGCCGCCGTCCCACAGCGAGTTCGCGTGGTTGAAATAGTCCGATGAGCCCGGAACGAAACCGTAGAAGCGGTCATAGCCGCTCTTCTCCGGTCCGTATTTCGGCCGCGAGCCGAGATGCCACTTGCCGATCAGCGCGGTCGAATAGCCCGCCTTCTTGAGCAGCGAGGGCAGGGTCGGCACCTCGGGCGACAGGCCGACATCGCGCGTGTTCAGCGGCTCTTCGAGCCCGATCGGATAGCGGTACTGGTATCGGCCGGTGATCAGCGCGGTGCGCGTCGCCGAGCACACCGCGGAATTCGCATAGGCCTGCATGAAGCGCATGCCCTCGCGCGCGAGGCGGTCGATGTTCGCCGTCGTGTAGTCGCGCCGGCCGTAGCAGGAGACATCCGCGTAACCGAGATCGTCGGCCATGATGAAGACGATGTTCGGTTTCGTGGCTTGCGCCTGTGCGCGCTGCGCGTCGCAGCCGCGAGCGCCACCGCTCCCGCGCCGCCCGCCATCACCTCCCGGCGTGTGTAGCGCGATCTCATCCAGTGCCTCCCGAGCATTGTCTGGCGAAGTCTATCATGGTGGCATCGGTTAGTCCGGCAGCCCAAATTTGCGGCGCGCGTTTTCCTGCGCAATGCTGGTCAGCCTCATTGGGCCGGCACGTTGCACTACGCTCTTGGGGTAGGTCAGCTCCCAGTATCGGCCGTCATTCGGGTCACGATAGAGAACGTCCCAACCGTTAGGACTCGTTGCGAGCTCGCGAAGATAGTGTTTGGTCAGCCACGCGATGCGTTGCTCTATCGGGTCGGCGATAAACCCGTCCTTGGCTTTGATCCAACTGCCGACGAGGTCGGTTTCAGCATGATCGAGCTTTTCCTCAGGCGAGCGAGCAGCGCGCCCGGTGGCCATTCCAAGACAACTTCGAGATGGCCACCCTGCGACTCCTTTACGAGGGAAGCGACCAAGGCGATCTCGTTCTGCACTTCGATTGGGATGTTCGCTGCATTGACAATGCGAACAACATAGGGCGGTTCGATGCCGCCCATACCTTCCCAATCCCAAACCATGTATTCGAGAATCGCGTTCACGTTGCGTGACAGGATCCTGCCGCCGCTCCAACGGCTTCACCAAGTCGCAAGAATGAAATCGAGTGCTGTCGTCCACTCGCTACCATCAAGCTCGATCACTCGCATGTTGAGCTCCTGGGAATGGTGCTATGACACATCGAACCTGATGTCCACTGATTGGCGCTACCCAACTCGCGTCCTTGAAGATCCGGGGCGAACGGTCCTGCCCCGATCGTGGGGAGGATGGATCGTCAGGGCTCCCAATGTATGGGATTCCTATTGACGTAGGAATAGGCCTACGATCAAATCATGCCCGACCAAAGCTGTGGAGATTGCGGGTGGCGCCTGAGATGACGAACGCAGGGAAATTTTCTCGAATTTCGACGAGCAAACTGATGGAGACGGGAATTCCGGCTCGTCTTCAACGGCTTGCAGGACACCCTCGGAACGATCTCGCTCGGCGCCAAGCCAAGCAGGAAAAATTTTCAAATTTCGACGACCAGACTGATGAAAACGGAAATGTGCTAGCGTGATCAGCGAGTTATAGTTTGGGAGGCTTCGGATGAGAAAGCTTTCGCTGCCGACGTTGCTTCTGCCGCTCGTGCTGGCGTCGCCGATCGCACTTGCCGCGACCGCCGAGCAGAAGCAGGTCGCGTTCGAGACCGTCGACCGCAACGCGCAAACCATCGCCGACATCAGCGACTCGATCTTCTATTTCGGCGAGCTCGGCATGCAGGAAGTCGAGAGCACCAAGCTCGTCCAGGACACGCTGAAAGCGGCGGGCTTCAGAGTGGAGCTCGGCGGCGCGGGGATGCCGACCAATCTCTGGGCCGAGTACGGCGAGGGCAGGCCGAAGATCGCGGTCGTCACCGAGCTCGATGCGCTCCCCGGCGGCTCGCAGACGCCGGGCGCGTTCGATCGCAAGCCGCTCGTCGAAGGCGGTCCCGGCCACATGGAGGGCCACAACACGCATGGCGGCGTCGCGTCGGCCGCGGCGTTCGCGGTGAAGCAGGCGATGCAGCGCTACGGCATCAAGGGCACGGTCGCGCTCTCCTTCGGTCCGAACGAGGAGCAGCTGGCGAGCCGTCCCGTTCATCGTGCGCGCGGGTTATTTCAAGGACGTCGATGCGATCATCTATCTGCACCTCCGCGACGCGCTCTCGACCGGCTACGGCGTGCAGAACTACGCCGCGATCAGCTCGCGCTTCACGTTCCACGGCAAGACCGCGCACGGCGCCGTCAATCCGTGGGACGGACGCGACGCGGTCGATGCGGTCGAGCTGATGGATCTGGGCTTCGACAAATTGCGCGAGCATCTGCAGCCGACCTATCGCGCGCACCGCACGATCACCAATGGCGGCGTCCAGCCCAACATCATCGCCGACACCGGCGAAATCTGGTGGTTCGTGCGCGACGCCAACATGCCGGCTGCGAAGGCGACCTATGACCGGCTCGGTCAAGATCGCCGAAGGTGCGGCGCTGATGACAGGCACGACCTACGACGTGCGCTACGCGGCCTCCGCATGGCCGCAGCTCGCCAACAAGGCGATCGCCGAAGCGATCCAGAAGAACATCGATTCCGTCGGCATGCCGAGATGGACCGAGCAGGAACAGCAATTCGCGCGCGACTTCCAGAAATCGGCGGGCAAGCCCGTCACGGGGTTGCGGACAGCGCCCATTCCGCTCGGCGGCCGCCAGCAGGGGACCTCATCGAACGACAACGGCGATGTCTCGTGGGTCGTGCCGGCGGGCATCTTCAATTTCCCCGCCTCCGTGCCGGGCGTCGAGTTTCACGAATGGCACGCCGCCGTGACGCCGGTGAGCTCGATCTCGCACAAGGGCCAGGTCGCGGGCGCGAAGGTGCTCGCCGCTTCGATCCTCGATCTGATGACGTCGCCCGACTTGCTGCGCAACGCGAAAGCCGAGTTCGATGTCGAGTCGAAGAAGACGCCCTATTTCTCGCTGCTTCCCGCCGATGCGAAGCCCGACATCGAGACCAACCGCGCCGAGATGGAGAAGCACCGCGCCGCCATGCGCCGCCTCTATCTGAACAAGACGCCGCGCTTCAATTGAGGACGACCATGGACCAACAATCTCTGGAGTGACGCGTCGAAACCGCTCCAATTGGCTGTTAGCGATGTTGCTTACAATCGTGCTCATTACCATCGCGGCCTTCGCGGGCGTCGTGTTGGGATGAAGCCCTACTTCTGAGACAAACGACGTATGGACCGCCCGCCGCTTCCGCCGTTCACCGCCGAGACCGCCGCGCAGAAAGCGCGCATGGCTGAGAACGCGTGGAACACGCGCGATCCTCAAAAGGTCGCGCTCGCCTACACGGTCGACAGCAAATGGCGCAATCGCTCCGAATTTCTACAGGGGCGTGATGCGATCGAGGCGTTCCTGACGCGCAAATGGAACAAAGAGCTCGACTACCGGCTGATCAAGGAGGTCTGGGCCTTCCGCGACAATCGCATCGCGGTGCGCTTTGCCTATGAATGGCACGACGATTCCGGCAGCTGGTTCCGCAGCTACGGCAACGAGAATTGGGAGTTCGACGAGCACGGCCTGATGCGGCTGCGCATCGCGTCGATCAACGATCTCCCGATCAAGGAGAGCGAGCGCAAATATCACTGGCCGCTCGGGCCGCGCCCGGACGATCATCCAGGTCTTACCGCCCTCGGCCTCTAACCCTGGAACTCGTCCATGACCAAGCTTCGCGTCAATGCGTTCGGAGTGTCGCTCGATGGCTACGGCGCAGGTCCCGACCAGGACCTCAAGAATCCGCTCGGTGTCGGCGGCTTCGGCCTGCACAAGTGGTTTTATCCCACGCGCACGTTCCAGGCGATGTATGGGCAGGGCGAAGGCACCACCGGTATCGATGATGACTTCGCGGCGCGCGGTATGGCCAATCTCGGTGCCTGGATCCTCGGCCGCAACATGTTCGGACCGATCCGCGGGGCGTGGCCGGACGACAATTGGAAAGGCTGGTGGGGCGATGAGCCGCCGTACCACACGCCGGTGTTCGTGCTCACCCATCATGCTCGTGCCCCGATCACGATGAAAGGCGGCACCACGTTTCACTTCGTCACGGACGGCATCCACGCCGCGTTGAAGCGCGCGAGAGAGGCGGCCGGCGGCAAGGACATCCGGGTCGGCGGCGGTGTCGCGGTGATCCGGCAATATCTGAGCGCCGGGCTCATCGACGAGATGCATCTCGCGATCAGTCCCGTGCTCTTGGGCTCGGGCGAGCACCTGTTCAACGGCATCAACCTGCCGGCGCTCGGCTACGAGGTCACGGAGCACGTCCCGACCGAGGCCGCCACGCATGTTGTTCTGACAAAACGCAAATGAGCTTCTCATTGCCCCGCCAGGCGCATGAAGGCGATGCGCGTGTCGCCGTAGACGCGGTCGTCGAGCATCTCGATAGCCATCGACAACGGGCATCGTCTCGTCCTCGGCGGCTTCGGCGATCACGAGCGCGTTCGGATTCAGCCAGCCGCCGGATGCGAGGCCCGTGAGCGTGGGCGCGATCAGTCCCTTGCGATAGGGCGGATCGAGGAACGCGAGATCGAAGGGGGCGAGCGTGTCGAGCGCGCCAAGGTTCGTCGCATCGCGCCGCCAGATCTTGCTCGCACCCGTCAGTCCCAGCGCTTCGACATTCTCGCGGATGATCGCGCGCGACTCCGCTGCGTCCTCGATGAACAGGCAGTATTTCGCGCCGCGCGAGAGCGCTTCGAGCCCGAGCGCGCCGGTGCCCGCGAAGAGGTCGACCACGCGCGCTCCCTCGAGCGAGAAGCCGGCCGCGAATCCCGCGTGCTCCAGGATGTTGAAAATCGCCTGGCGCACCTTGTCCGAGGTCGGGCGCAACGCGGCATCGCCGCGGCGCCTTGAGGGTGCGGCCCTTGAATCGGCCTGAGACTATGCGCATAGCAATTTCAACCGCTTAGATCCCCCTCTGGGAGCCCGCCAAAGGAGCCGTCACGTCCCTGAGAGGGGTGGGCGGTGACGCTTTCTTGGGCTTCCCCGAAGGACTATATCTAGACCCCAAATGACAAGACTTGCGCGGTTCCTTTTCGGCTTGGGCCTAGGGCTTCTGGCCCAGGGTGCGCCTGCGTTCGCCCAATCGGGCGCGCTTCCCGATGCCGCGCCCAAGGTGCAGGCGAGCTTCATCGCCGAGCACGGCGCTGTCACGCCGGGCGGCACGGTGACCGTGGCCCTCCGCGAGCTGATCCGCGAGAACTGGCACACCTATTGGGTCAATCCCGGCGATTCCGGCGCACCGACCATCATCAACTGGCAGTTGCCCGAGGGCTGGACGGCGGCCGCGCCGCAATTCCCGTACCCCGAGCGCATCCCCGTCGGGCCGCTGATGAATTTCGGCTACGAGAACGAAGTCGTTCTCTTGAGCGAGATCACGGCGCCCGCGAACGCGACGCCGGGGCAGACGGTGACGCTCGAAGCCGATGTGATGTGGCTCGTGTGCTCCGACGTGTGCATTCCGGAAGAGACGCATCTCTCGCTGGCGCTTCCGGTTGCCGCGGATGCTCCGCCGCCTTCGGCCGAGAACGCGGAGCTGTTCGCCGCCGCGCGCACGAAACTTCCGCACGCTTCGCCCTGGAAGGCGCGCTACGAGGCGAGCGATACGCGCTTCGGTCTTCTGCTCGAAGCGCCGGAACTCGCGTCGGCGCGCCCGAAGAGCGCGGTGTTCTATCCGTATACGGATGGGATGGTCCAGCCGGCCGCGCCGCAAGACGCAGGGACGGCATCCTCCGGTCTCGTGCTGCACTCCGCACCCGGCTGGAAGATGACGACCGCCGAGAAGCGCTCGGCCGTCGACAGCATCAAGGGCATCCTCGTGCTCACCGGTTCCGACGGACGCGTGGACGCGCTCGATCTCGAGGCGGTGCCCGGACCGGTTCCCGCCGCTGCCGTGGCGCTCGCGGGCGAGTCCGATCTCGGGCTCCTCACCGCGATGCTGTTCGCGGTCTTGGGCGGCCTCATCCTCAATCTGATGCCCTGTGTGTTTCCGGTGCTGTCGATGAAGGCGCTTGCACTTGCCGCCAAGCGCGATGCGCCCGACGCCGCGCGGGTCTCGGCGCTCGCTTATGGCGCGCGGCGTGCTGGTGAGCTTTGTGGCGCTTGCCGGTCTCCTGATCGCTCTGCAGGCGGGTGGCGCCGCGGTCGGCTGGGGCTTCCAGCTTCAGCAGCCGCTGTTCGTGATGCTGCTCGCGCTTCTGATGTTCGCGGTGGGCCTCAACCTCTCCGGCGTCTACGAGGTCGGCGGCGGCGCACTCGCGGGCGCGGGCGACAATCTCACCCATTCGTCGGGAGCGGCGGGGAGCTTCTTCACCGGCGTTCTCGCGGTGGTCGTTGCAACGCCCTGCACGGCGCCCTTCATGGGCGCGGCGATGGGTTATGCGCTCACCCAGAACGCCGCGTTCGCGCTCGCTGTGTTCTTGGCACTCGGCATCGGTTTCGCGCTCCCCTTCGTGCTGCTCGGCTTCTTCCCCCGCGCGCTCGGCTTCCTGCCCAAGCCCGGTGCCTGGATGACGAGCCTGCGGCAGATCCTCGCCTTCCCGATGTACGGGGCGGCGATCTGGCTTGTGTGGGTGCTGAGCCTGCAGGCGGGCTCCGACGGCCTCCTTGTTGCGCTTGCGTCCGCGTTGGCGCTTGCCTTTGGCCTATGGGCGCTCGGACGCGCGCAAATGTCCGATGGCTTCGGCCGCAAGGCGGGGTTCGTTACCGCCGCGATCGCACTGCTGGGTGCGGTCGGGCTCACCTCGTACGCCGGCACGTTCTCGCCGCCCGCGGCCGTGACCCCGCAAGTGGCGGCCGAAAGCGTCATTCCCTACGAGCCGTACACGACAGCGCGCCTTGAAGCGCTGCGCGCCGAGGGCCGGCCGGTGTTCATCAACGCGACGGCCGCATGGTGCATCACGTGTCTCGTGAATGAGCGCGTCGCGCTTTCAGGTGACAGTCTCAAGACCGAGTTCGAGCAGAAGAAGGTTGCGGCCCTGAAGGCTGATTGGACCAACCAGAATCCCGAAATCACCGCGCTGCTCGACGGCTCAGCAGCGCTCCGGCGTGCCGCTCTATCTCTACTATGCCCCGGGCGCGCAGACACCGGTCGTGCTGCCGCAGATCCTCACCGAATCCATCGTGCTCGCGGCACTCAAGAGCTGACGAGCGCCAGCACCGTTGTCGTCGTGGAGAAGAGCCGCGGCCACAGGCCGACGAGCCCGACCACGATCAGATAGATCGCGATCAGGTAGTTGAGCAGCCTCGGCATGACGAGGATCAGGATGCCGAAGATGAGCGCGACCAGGGGCTGAAGAGTGATCACGTCGATCTGCATGACGAAACTCCTGGAGTGAGTGACGGGGGAAACGGCGAAATGCCGGCGGTTCGGCGTAGAAAACGCGATACACTCAAAAACGTGCCGCTATTGGCTCAGTGCCCGCGCGATCGCCTCGGGCGGCTGAGCGCCGGAGAACAGCACACGGCCGTCGAGCACGAAGGTGGGTACGCCGGACAATCCTGTGCGCATCGCAACCTCCTCCTCTCCAGCGACTTCGGCCGAGCCGTCGGTGCCGGCAAGCAGCGCCTCCGCGCGCGGCCGTTCAATGCCGGCAATTGCTGCGAGCTCGGCCAGAACATTCGCGTCGCCGATGTTGCGCCCTTCGCTGAAATAGGCGCGGAACAACGTCTCCACCATCGCGTCCTGCACGCCGATTTGGCCCGCGAGCCAGATCAGCCGATGCGCGTCGAAGGTGTTGGGCGTGCGCTTCATCAGGTCGTAGCGGAAGGCGATCCCAACGCTCTTGCCAACCTCGGTGAGCTGCGCGTCGAGCTGAAGCGAGCGCTCCCACGAGCCGAATTTGCGCATCCGGTATTCGCGCCGGTCGATCCCTGTCTTGGGCATCTGCGGATTCAGCTCGAAGGGCCGCCACGTCACACGAGGGCGGGGCGTCCCTTCCATCAGCGCGAACGCCTGTTCCAGACGCCGCTTGCCGACATAGCACCAGGGACAGATCGCATCGGAGACGACCGACAGCTCGCCGGTAAAGATTGCCGCCGCGGCATCGGCATTCGCCCCGCCGGGAACCGCGCACCCGTCGGTGTTGCAGACTAGGGCGTCGTTATCCTCGGCCATCTTGTTCTGCCTCTTGGGCAGGGGCAGATTGCGCCTTTCAAGATGCTGGTACAAGGAGACGCACATGGCGGGCGAGAAGACCTATGACGGCAGGTGCTTTTGCGGCGACGTGGCGCTGCAGGTGACGGGTGAGCCCTTCGCGATGGGTTACTGCCATTGCACCTCGTGCCGCGAATGGTCGGCGGGTCCAATCAATGCGTTCTCGTTGTGGAAGCCGGACTCGGTCCGCATCACACGCGGCGCCGACAGCATCGGCAGTTACGCCAAGACCCAGAACAGCGTGCGCAAATGGTGCAAGACCTGCGGCGGCCACATCCTGACCGAACATCCGCAATGGGGCTCGATCGATGTCTATGCGGCGACGATTCCGTCCTTCCCGTTCAAGCCCGGCGTGCACGTGCATTATCAGGAGAGCGTGCTCAATATCCGCGACGGGTTGCCCAAGCAGAAGGACATCCCCAAGGAGATGGGCGGCTCCGGGCAATTGCTGGCGGAGTAGAGCGGCTAATTCTTCAGCCGATAGCCGGTCTTCAGCATCCAGCTGATGATGCCGAGGCATACGACGAGGAACAGCGCGATCATCGAGGCGGACAGAGCGACATTCACGTCGGCCATCTCGTAGAAGCTCCAGCGGAAACCGCTCACCAGGTAGACCACGGGGTTGAACAGCGTCACGGCCTGCCAGAACGGCGGCAGCATGTTGATCGAATAGAACGCGCCGCCGAGGAATGTCAGCGGTGTCAGGATCAGGAGGGGCGCGATCTGGAGCCGCTCGAATCCGTCCGCCCACAAACCTAGGATGAATCCGAACAGGCTGAACGCCACAGACGTGGCCACCAGGAACACCATCATCCAGATCGGATGCTCGATGTGGAGCGGCACGAACAAGCCGGCCGTGAGGAGGATGATGACGCCTAAGATGATCGATTTCGAGGCCGCCGCGCCCACATAGCCGAGAATGATCTCGATCGGTGACACGGGCGCCGAGAGCAGCTCGAAGATCGTGCCGGTGAAGCGCGGAAAATAGATGCCGAACGAGGCGTTCAACGTGCTCTGCGTGATCAACGACAGCATGATGAGGCCGGGCACGATGAATGAGCCATAGGTCACGCCACCGACGTCGGCGAACCTGGAACCGATCGCCGCGCCGAAGACGATGAAATAAAGCGACGTAGAGAGGACGGGCGCGATGACACTCTGGGCGATGGTGCGCCCCCATCGCGCCATCTCGAACTTGTAAATCGCAGCAACGGCACGGAGGTTCATTGCGGCCTCTTCACCAAACTGACGAAGATGTCCTCGAGCGAGCTTTCCTTCGTATTGAGGTCCTTGAAGCGGATACCTGCATCGCTCAAATCCTTCAGGAGCGACGTGATGCCCGTCCTCTCGGCGTGGGTGTCGTAGGTGTAGACGAGCTCGCTCCCGCTGTTGCCAAGTTCAAGGCGATAGGAGCCGAGCTCGGGCGGCACGACTTCGAGCCTGGTGTGCAGCTCGAGCGTGAGCTGCTTCTTGCCCAGCTTGCGCATCAGATCGTGCTTTTCTTCGACCAACACGACTCGCCGTTATTGATCACGCCGATGCGGTCGGCGAGTTCCTCGGCCTCGTCGATATAGTGTGTGGTGAGGATGATGGTTACGCCCAAGTCGCGCAGGCGCCGGACGATTGCCCACATGTCCTTGCGCAGTTCGACATCCACGCCCGCGGTCGGCTCGTCGAGGAATAGGATCATCGGCTCATGCGCGAGCGCTTTCGCGATCAACACGCGGCGCTTCATGCCCCCGGACAGCGTGCGGATCATGCTGTCCTTCCGATCGAGCAGCGAAAGATCCTTCAGAACCTTGGCGATATGATCGGGGTTGGCGGGCTTGCCGAACAATCCCCGGCTGAAGCTCACGGTCGCCCATACACTCTCGAACATTTCCGTCGTCAGCTCCTGAGGCACCAATCCGATCAGCGAGCGGGTCATGCGGTAATCCTTGACGATGTCGTAGCCCTTGACCGCGACGCTGCCCTCGCTCGCGTTCACGATCCCGCAGATGATGCTGATGAGTGTCGTCTTGCCTGCGCCGTTGGGACCCAGAAGCGCAAAAATCTCCTGCTCGCGGATCTGAAGGTTGACGTTCTTCAGCGCCTTGAACCCGGACTTGTACGTCTTCGAAAGGTTGCTGACGGTGATGACGGATTGCATGAAACCGCGCGTATTGGCTTTCGGGAGGCGCTTTCTACGACACCGCCCCGACCCAAGTCGAACGATTTGTAAACTTCTTCAAATCGGCCGATATCGCCCAAGGGCCTGGACAGACTGCACAATAGCGGCTCCGGCGATGCGACCCGCGACGAATGGCTAATTTTGCTTAACCCTCGGTATCAACCAGCGGTTCATAAAAGCGACGCATGATGCGCAGTGCACGAGGATGGACCGCATATTGCCGGGGAGTTCTCCCCTACTGTGAAGCGCTACTTCACGATAAGAGTGCTCCTGCCCACGGTCACCGGCCTGATGACCTTGGCGCTCGTGACAATTTTCGCGATCCTCGCCGAGCAGGCTCTCGAGCGCCGGGAGGAAGTGCGGCGCATCCCGATCATCGTGGACATTTCCTACGATCTATTCGCGGCGATCCAGGACTTCCGCCTCGAGCGTGGTGCGGTGAACCGCGCCATTGCGGATGCCGGTACGGCACAGGCTGAGATTGCGGCCCTGCGAAACTGATCCGCGAAGTCGCTGGATACCGCATTGGCCAAGCTGTCGAGCTTCAACGTCGAAGGGGTCGAACCCACCATCGACGAGATTGGAGCCAGCCGCCAAGCCTTTGTCGCGTTGCGCAGCGCCGCGGATGAGGCGCTGAAGCAGCCTGTCGCGGAGCGCCCGGACGATCTTCCTCCAAAGTGGCTCGAAGCCAACGGCCGGCTCGTTCGCGCGATCGACAAGCTGTCGGGTCAGTTGGAGAGCGGAGCCGAGCCGGGCCGAATTCCTTTGTCGCCGAAATGATTCGGATCAAGCAGATTGTCTGGCCCCTGCGCGCCGATTCCGGTGATGATCGTCTGCTTGTCCGCGAGGCCATCACGAGCGGCGCACCGCTCTCCGCCGCGCAGGTTCGCGGGTTCGACGTCCTCTCGGGACGTATCGAAAGCGTATGGAGACTGATTCAGGATATCGGCCGGCAGGATCGACGCCGGTGCAATTGAGAGAGGCGATTGCGGCGACCGATGATGTCTATTTCACCCAGTTCCGCCCCCTGCGCAACCATGTGGTCAATGCAGCTCGCGGCAGGTCGCCCAGTCGATGTCGACCTTACCAATTGGCTGCGCTTAACCGCGGCCGGTCGGCAGGCGATGTACCTGATGGCGAAGACGGCGTTCGACCTCGCTAATAGTCACGCAGATGAGCAGTTCGCGGAGGCCGAGCGGGCGTTCTACAGCGCGGTCGCGCTGATGCTGGTGTTCCTGGGTTTGGGCACGCTCACGACATGGTACGTGCTGAGGCGCGTGGTGCGGCCGATCAATAAGATCACCGACGCGATGCGGCTCGTCGTCGACGGCAATCTGTCCAGCGAGATCCCGTTCGAGCACCGCACCGACGAGATCGGCTCGCTGTCGCGCTCGCTTCGCGTGTTTCGCGACAACGCGATCGAACGCCAGCAGCTCCACATCGCGAAGATGGGCGCGGAGACCGCCAACCGTGCGAAGTCGGAATTCCTGGCCAATATGAGCCACGAATTGCGCACGCCGCTCAATGCGATCATCGGGTTCTCCGAAGTCATCAAGAGGGGCATGTTCGGCCCCTTGAGCGCGCGCTACTGCTCTTATGGCGGCGATATCCACGAAAGCGGCACGCATCTGCTCAATCTCATCAACGAGATTCTCGATCTGTCCAAGCTTGAAGCGGGACATTTCGAGTTCCATGAGGAAAATGTCGACATTGCGAGCGTTATCCAGACGAGCAAGCGTCTTGTCGAGCCCCAAGCCGAAAAAGGAAAAGTGCAGCTTTCAGAGACCGCGCAAAATGATCTGCCGCAGATCCGGGCGGACGAACGCCGGATCCGCCAAGTGCTGATCAATATCCTGTCGAACGCGGTCAAATTCACGCCTGAGGGGGGGCACGTTCGCGTGCAGAGTTCGCTCCGAAGCGATGGCTTGGTCATTGCAATCAGCGACACCGGCATCGGGATCGCTCCTGGGCAAATCCCAAAGGCCATGGAACCGTTCGGCCAGATCGACAGCAAGGTCAGCCGCAAATACGAGGGCACGGGGCTCGGTCTCCCCCTGGCCAAGCGCCTGGTCGAGTTGCACGGCGGCACGCTCGCGGTGGAGAGCGCGCTTGGTGTCGGCACGACCGTCACGATCGTGCTGCCCCGTGAGCGCGTTGTGCCGAGGAAGGTCCCGGCGCTCGCGTCGGCCTGAATTACCGATACTGATCGACTAGTTCTTGAGCCGGTTCGTGCGCTGGCCGTTGGCGGGGTGCGGCACGCGAGCGTGCCCATTGGCGGTCGGATGCTCCGCCCGATCGCCTGTCGAGAGAGAGACCTCGCGCATGGCGATGGCGCCCAGCACCCCGTCCACGCGGTCACCGGTTTCTGAAAGCGGCAGCAACACCGTGCGGTAGAGGATCGACACCTCGTCGTGCACGGCCGTGCCGCCGAAGCTGATCGGGTTACGCGTCACCGCGACGCGCGGGATGTGCCGTGTCACCAGCTCCAACAGGCTGCCGTCCAGACACTCGGAAATGGACTGGCGGTCGAACGTCGGCCAGGTCGGATCGCGCAGCGCGATTCCGACATAGGAGAATTCGCGACCGTTGCGGCACCTGATCGACATCGATCATCAGGCAATTCGCCCAGTCGAGGCCGAAATCGGCCGAAATCGATCTGCGAGCGTCGGGGTAGTCCCGTGCCGGCGAGCTTTTCCAGACTGAATGTACGCGTGACGTCAGGCGGCGTTCTTCGGTCATGTCGGCACCCAATGGTCTGGCCGCCAAATCTGCGGCAAGGTGTTTAAGGGCGCGTGAACGCTCGTATGGTTGCATTCGTGTTAAGCTGTTGTCTCGGAAACGGAGCATCTCGATCCATGATTGGCTTTCTTCGGTCGTCCCATGCCGGGACCGCATTTCTCACGGTTGTCGTTGGCATGAGCTTGCTGCTGTCCGTATCTGCTTTCGCGCAAGAAGCCCCGCCGGCCGCTGCGCCCGAAGCCGCACCGGCCGCGCCCCAGGAACCGCCACCGCGAGTTTCTTTCCAGACCTCGATGGGCCAGATCGTGCTGGAGTTAAATCGCGAGCGCGCGCCGCTCACGGTTGCGAATTTCCTGCGCTACGTGACGGAAGGGCACTTCAACAACACGGTCATCTACCGCGTCGTGCCTCGCTTCGTGATCCAGGGTGGATCGGTCGGCTCGAACGGCAACGGCAAGCCCGTGCACGAGCCTATCCCGCTCGAAGCCAATAACGGGCTCCCCAATCTGCGCGGCACCATCACCATGGCGCGCTCGAGCGAGCCGGCGTCGGCCACCGCGGAGTTCTTCATCAACCTCGTCGACAATACGGGTCTCAATCAGGATCCGAACGATACGGAAAACCGGACGGGCTATGCCGTCTTCGGCCGCGTCGTCACCGGCATGGAGACGGTCGACCTCATCACGCAGCTCCCGCTCGGCGGCGGTTACGGGCCGTTTCCGCAGAACGCGCCGCTGATCCCCGTCATCATCCGCTCCGCGACGATTGTCGATCCGTCCGGAGCACCGCTCCCTATGCCGGCGCCGCAGACAACACCAGGGCAGCGCTAAAACGCCGCCGGCCCGGATTTCTCCGAGCCGGCGGCTTTCACGCGCCTTGTCACGCGTCGGCGCTTTAGTAGCGGTACCACACGCCGCCGCTGCGGCTCTGTGTGTACATGCAGTTCCGCAGATATCCGCTGCGCACCGCCCAGCGATAGGGCACGAACACGCGCCGGTTTGTCAGAGTGTCACGACGCCACTGACCGAAACGGGGCGACGTGCAATGGCGCGTGTCGCGCCAGATCGGGCCGCTGCCGTACTGGCGGTCGTCGTAGCGACCATAGCCGTAGCCGTCGTACGAGCGGCCGTAAACTCCATCGCCGCGATAGGCCGGCTGCGCATTTGCCGGCGCCGAAACCGTCAACACGGAACCCGCAAGTAGTGCTGCGCCAACGAGGGTCTTGGTCAGTGTGTTCATCTTGGTCTCCATCAGGGAAAGGCCCCAATCCGGTCGCGATGATGGCTGAACGGCTTTGAACTCAGCCTGAACGGGCCCATCAGGGCGATGTCAGGTTCGGGCCCTGCAAAACCGCGGTTTTCCGTGTTATTCCTGTCGAAATGAACGCCGCCTTCGATCGTTTCACCACGGATCTCGTTGCCACGCTGAAGGCGCGAGGCGTCGCCGGCCTTTCCGAAATCGCCAAAGCGCTGAGACCGCTGCTGCGCGATCCGGAATTCGAGGCGCTCGCCTTCGCCGATCGCTCGATCCGCAAGCGCGTGCTGTTTCACGATACGGAGACCGACGTCTATGTGCTCGCTCATATCCACGAGGCGGGAAAGCGCGGCAGGCCGCACAGCCATGGCGCGTCGTGGGCGGTTTACGGCAATGTCGCGGGCGTCACCGACATGACCGAGTGGCGCCGCACCAATCCGGTAGACGAACCTCACGCCGTGCTCGAGCCGTCTTCGCAGTATCGCTTGGGTCCCGGCGATACACGCGCCTATCCGCCGTATCTTATCCATTCGACGGCCCACCCCGAAGACGCACTCGTGATCCGTGTCACGGGGACGGACCTCGATCGCATCTCGCGCTACGGCTTCGATCCCAAGCACGACACGATCGTGGCTGCTGCGCCCGTGATGTCCGGTTGAACCTAACGACAGCGGGCTCGAAGGGACCTAAGCTGGCTCAAGTACCGTCCCTATCAACTCGAAGCCGACCGGAGGTGCGCCATGGAATTGTCCCGCCGCAAGACGCTTGAACTGTCCGCCACTGCACTTGCCGCGCTCTCCGTCGCCGCCGCCACGCGCACGACGCCGGCGGCGCAGGGTGCGCCCGCGGCGCCCACGCCGGATACATTGGCGCCGGCCCAGCTCCGCACCATCGCCGATCTGCCGCTCCGGCCCGATGGCTCCGCCGTCGAGTTTACGCAGGCCGATGTCGGGACAATCCAAGGACGGCCGTTCTGGAAAACCAACGGCACGCCCGATATCGAGTTCGACCCCCGCAAGATGAAGGTGAAGATCGACGGCCGCGGCACGTCGCGACTGGCCGGCACGTTGCATTTCTCGGATCTCGAGAAGCTGCCGCGCGTGACGCACACCTTTTTGCTGCAGTGCGGCGCGCCGAATCCGCGCGGCATCGTCAAATGGACCGGCGTCCGCTTCAGCGACTTCGCCGACACGCTCGGCCTTGTATCAGGTGTCCACTACTGCCGCCTCATCGCGTCTGATAAGGCTTACGTCGACGAGCCGCTGACGACGTTGAGGCACCCGCAGGTCATGCTCGCGTGGATGATGAACGACGCGCCAATTGCGCCAAGGCACGGCGCGCCGCTGCGGCTGATCGTGCCGTTCCGTTATGGGCAGCGCAGCATCAAAGCGATCACGGAGATCCAGTTCACCGCGACGTCCTTCCCACCGGCGCGTCCCTGGCAGACCTAGCGTTAGGCGCTATTTCACCTTCTCGATGTCCGGCAGCTTCCACGTCTTGTCGAAGAGCGGCTTCTCGGGGCCGTAGAAGCGGACGAGCGCCTCGAATTTTCCATTCGCGCTCGTCGGGACCCAGTTCGATTCCTTGCCGTCCGGCGGCTGGGACGCGAAGTAGATGTCCACCGAACCGTCGGCATTCTTTTGCAGACCCGGTGTCTGCGACGAACGGCTCGACCATTTGGTGTCGCGGATCAGGCCATGCGTGGCGCGGTCGTAGGCGGTCACCGACCAGTATTGCTTCACCGGCGCGTTCGGCGGGATGCGAAGACGGTAGGTGTTGCGGCCATCGAGGGCGTTGCCGTCTTTGTCGTGGATCGCAAACAGATAATACTGGCCGGCTCCCATGTGCTTTGGACTGAAGAACGCATAGGTATAGGCCACGCCGCGGCCGTCGGTCGGATAGAGATAGCCATCCGCGAAATGGTTTTCGGTAGCCTTGATGAGGTCCTTCGATGCGGGCAGGGCCCAATGGCCGTCCGGATACTCGGCGGCGGTTTTATAGAGCGCCTCGTATTGGACCTCGGTCCAGGCGTGAGCTTCGGCGATCGCCGCCTTCAGCGTCTCCTGCAACTTCGCATCGGGATTGAATGGCTTGCCCTGCTCGATGCCGATCGACTTGAGCGGATCGATCATCGCCATGTCGCGCGTGAGCCACGGCTCGCTTTGCACCATGCGATTGAGCGACTCGAAGAAGCGCAGGTCGTACGGGATGTTCGCGTCGTAAACGACGTCGATCGCGTCGATGAACGTCGTGGCCGGTGGATTGGCCGCTTGCGAGAGCGGATAAAGCTTCACGCGTTTCCCGTAGGCCACCGCCGCGGCGATATCGGCGTCGCTCTTGCTCTTCACGTTCGACCGCAGGAGCGCATAGGTCTGCCAGGTGTCCGCCGGCATCGCGATGTAACCATCCGGAACCTTCTCCTTATAGCCGGGAGGCAGGATGAGATATTTGCCGCCCTTGCCCTTGTCCACGCCCGCCGGGCCCACGTCCTCGATCGCGGCCTGCCAGCAATCGTCCACCGAGCCGACGATCGTTCCTTCGTCCGCCGGCGGAATCTCCAGCACCATCGGGCCGACATCCTTCGTGTTGATGAAGGGCATCAGGTAGATCGTGTCCGGGTTCGGCGTGAGCGTCTGGTTCTTCCAGCCGAACGGCCGCGACCAATAGACGATCTTGTTGCTGCCCGGCCCGCCTTGGTGTCGCGCACCATGGCCTGGAACATCATGTCGTAGTTCACCGCCGGCATGCCCCAGATGACGGCTTCGACGGCGCGGCGATCGACCATGCGTTGGTTGGCTTTCTTGCCGACAGGTCTTGGAGTTTCTGCGGACGACGGCTTTGGCCGCACTCGTACTCTTCGATTCCGGCTTGCCCGAGGGCATGGCCATGGCGTTCTCCGTCGGTTCGTTTCTCGCAGGCGCGAGTGCAAGCCCGGAACGACCGGACTGTTGCGATTCTGACGGATTATTCGGCCGTGCTCAGGCCCTCGGAATTGGACCAAGGTCCAATCTTTGTCAGAACACGAACACCAGTGACGCCGTAACCACATCGAATTGTGGACATTGCCCTGCACGCCGATTTCCCACGCGCCGAAATGCTTCCCGATCGCCTATCCAAATGGAACACGACGCCGGATTGGTAATCGGTTGCCTCGGTCTCACGGGACCGCGAGTGTGAATGCGCTCGAAACCTGCCAGCTGTTCGCCATGTCGAACCATGACTGCGAACGCATTGTCATCCTCGTTCTTTAAGCGGCCGCACGGTGAGCGCGCGGTGCCTACGGCAGCGCAAAGTGGGAAGCAGCAGCGCAAGCCTCACCATTAGACCTAGGTCCAATCGCGGGAACCTTCGTGCGCGCGTATCTTCGCTGGGAAATCCGATCGGGCGCGAGGGAGGCGGCGAGCAGTCCGAGCCGGAAACTGATTTGGTGGGCCGCAAGCGGCCGGACGCGTGCGTGCTCCCCCTCGTGCGCGTCCGGCCGGGGATGAGTGTCTCATTTTTGTCCACCGCAAATCGGCCGTCCTACTAAATCCTCAACGGCAAATGGAAATTCGCCGCAATGCAACCATTCTTAGGACTTCCGTTAGGCTGGATTTTACCGTTCCTGTGCCGCTATCCTCCGCGTCGCAAGGAGCTGTCATGCTGTTCGGGATATTGCGCGTTCAGGCCCTGTGTTTCTTCGTTCTGCTCGCGCTCTTCAGCGTGGCGGCCGATGTCGCTACGGCGGCGCCCGCGAGTGACGCGGAGACGTTCGTGCAGACGAGTATCGACCGCGGCTATGAGATACTGAACAACAAGGGGCTCAGCGTCACCGAACGCCAGGTGCAATTCCGCGCGTTCCTGAACTCGATCACGGATACGAGGCGGGTGGCCGTCTTCACGCTCGGCACCTTTGCGCGCACTGCCTCGAAGGAGAATGTCGACCGTTTCCTGGCCGCGTATGACGAATTCGCGGCCGCGATGTACCAGGGCTATTTCGACTGGTACACCGGCCAGAGCCTTCGTGTCGTTAATTCCACCGCGCGTGCCGCGGACGATGTCGTCGTTTATGCGGATGTGATCGGCCCCAATGGCGCACCCCAATTCAAGGTCGGCTTCCGCGTGCGCAAGGACGCGACAGGGAAGAACATCGTCACGGATTTTCAGTTCGAAGGCGTATGGCTTGCCTTGAATCAGCGCTCGGACTTCACCTCGTTCCTGCAGCAGAACAAGGGCAATTTCGAGTTGCTCTCGACCGAACTCGAGAAGCGCACGCAACGCTTCAGGGAAGCATGGGCGCCCCCCAAGCGCACCTCGGCGCAGTGATTGCTTTTTGCGATTGATACGATCCATATAATCTGTTGGATGTATGGCTTGGTGTTTCCGACGCTGGCGCGTGCCGGAATCGGAAGTGCGCCATGTCTCATGATCCTGCGGAGACCGCCCCCTTGTCCGGGGTCTCCGACGCGGAGAGCCCTATCGCATGGCTCGGCACGCTCGTTCCTGGCATCGTTCTTTGCGGGTTGATCGCCGCCGCGGCGCTTCTGCTGCGCCAGGTATCCGGTCTTGCCGTTCTCAGTCCGTTGATCGTCTCGATCGCGCTGGGTGCGCTCATCCACAACACGCTCGGCACCCCTATGGTCGCCAAACCGGGCGTCGCGTTCTCGCTGCGCTGGATTCTGCGTTTCGGGATCGTGCTCCTAGGCTTCCAGCTCACGACGCAGCAGGTGCTCGATGTCGGCGTGACAGGGTTTGCGGTCATCGCGGTCTCGCTGATCGCGTGCTTTGTCGTCACCAAACCGCTCGGCGCAGCGCTCGGCGTCGATGCCAAGCTCACCGAGCTGATCGCGGCCGGCACATCCATCTGCGGTGCCTCCGCCGTGATCGCCGCGAACACCATCACCAAGGCGCCGGAAGAAGACTGCGCTTATGCGGTCGCCTGCGTGACGCTCTGCGGCATGGTCGCGATGGTGCTCTATCCGCTGCTGCCAACGCTGCTTGGATTAGGCCCGCGCGACTATGGTCTCTGGACGGGCGCGTCCGTACACGAGGTGGCGCAGGTGGTCGCCGCATCGTATCAGGCGGGCAGGGAGGCCGGCGATTACGCCACCATCACCAAGCTCACACGGGTGATCATGCTTGCGCCCATGATGATGGTGCTCGGCGCCCTCGCGACGCGCCGTGCGGATGGTGGGGCAGGGCAGGCGCGCGCGCCGCTCCCCTATTTCGCGCTCGGCTTCATCGCCGCCATCGCGGCCAACAGCACGATCGACATCGGGCCTTTCCTCAAAGACGCAATCATCGCCGCGACGACCTTCCTTCTGGCGCTCGCCCTTGCCGCAATGGGGCTTTCCACCGACATGCGCAAGCTCGCGCCGAAAGGCGCGCGTCCGCTCGTTCTCGGTGCGCTCTCTTCGCTCTTCATCGCCGCGCTCAGCCTTCTTCTCGTCAAGTTCTGGGCCTGACATGCGCCTGACGCTCGAACAATTGCGCGTGTTCGCCGCTGTCGCCCGCGAGCAGCACGTCACGCGCGGCGCCAAGTCGCTCAATCTCGCGCAATCGGCTGCGAGTGCGGCGATTGCCCATCTCGAGGCGCATTTTTCGACCCGTCTGTTCGATCGCGTCGGCCGGCGTGTCGTGCTCACGGAAGCCGGCCGCCTGCTGCTCGCCGAAGCGACCGCTGTCCTCGCGCGCACCGAGAGCGCCGAACAGGCGATGATGGAGCTCGCCGGTCTTCGTCGCGGCGCGCTCCAAGTGCAGGCGAGCCAGACCATCGCCGGGTATTGGCTGCCGCGCCATCTGCTCGCCTTCCGCCGCGCCTATCCCGATATCGACATCCGCTTGTCCATCGCAAACACTGCGCAAGTGGCTCTGGCCGTGCGCGAGGGCATCGCCGATCTCGGCTTTGTCGAGGGCGATATCGAGGACGAGAAGATCCTCGCCGAGCCGGTTGCGAAGGATTCGATGGTGCTTGTCGTCGGCCACGGCCACCCGTGGCTATCGCGCAAGCAGGTCGTTGCCGCCGATCTCGCGGCGAGCGAATGGGTGCTCCGCGAGAAGGGCTCCGGCACGCGTTCTGTGTTCGAAGCCGCGATCCGCAAAGCCGGCCTCTCGCCCGACTCGTTGCGTGTCACCATGGAACTGCCCTCGAACGATGCCGTGCGCGCCGCGGTCGAAGCCGGCATGGGTGCGACTGTGATCTCGGCCTCTGTCGTGGCGTCGGCAATCGAGGCCGGCTTGCTCCACCGCGTGAAGCTCGACCTGCCCGAGCGCGCCTTCTACGTGCTGCGCCATCGCGAGCGCGCACACGGCCGCGCCGCGGAGGCGCTGCTTGCGCTCATCTCTGACTCCCACGCTCGAACGAAACGGCGCGCGGCGCGTTGATGACCTGACGGCATTGGACCTGGGTCCAATTCCTCGGGTTTGAGCACGAGCAGGACAATCGATGATGCGGTGGCTCGGCCGTTTCGAGCGCATCTGTGGTAGGCTTGAGCCATGCTAGAGGCTTGGCTGTCGGTCGGTTACATCCTTCTGCTCGCGATACTGCTGCTCGCTTTTCTTTTGTGGCGCAGGGGAGGTCTCGTTCCGGCGATTGCCGCGCTCGTTGTCGGGCTCCCGCTCTGGTTCGGATGGGAGTATGCACGTCCGACATGGACAACCGGCGTCATCACGGGAACCGAAGTGCGCCGCAGCAATCCCGACGCCCGGGGCAACACGACCGACATCGAATACATTTACATGCGCAACCAGTCCGACCGGGGACTGGAACTCATCAACGACAATTCCTGGTGGTGGTTGAAGCGCAACAGCGAGCGCGTGTTCAACGACGCGAAGACGGCGCAGTCTCGCAACACCGAAGTGACCGTCATGTGGAATCGTTGGCGCTCCACGCTCTTCACCTGGTACCCCAACGTGATCGCCATCGGCCCCGCCGGCTCTTGGCCGCTGTGGTCGGTGCGGGTCATCGTCTTCTACGCGCTCTCCCTCGTCCTCTGGCTGGGCTACTTCTACGCCTTCTTCAGGCTGCGCCGGACAAGAGCGCCGCTGCGTCCGGCAACCGCCTGAACTCCACCTCCTCCGCTGGATCGCGCCCCCGATCGTGAGTAGTGTTCCGGCGCAGATATTGGAGGGGACGACATGAAGAACGAGACATTCACCGAGACAGGCAGCACGGCGCTCTCGCGGCGTAGCGCGATCCGAAGCATCGGGACCGCGGCGGGCGTTGCCGCCCTTGCGCCCAGCGCACTGGCGCAGCCGACACCACCGCTTCCGTCGCAGCCCTCTCCGAATGCAGCCCTCACGACCTCGCCGAGCGTGATCTCGAACCCGCGCCGCGATTACAATCCGGGCAGCCCCGTCTCCTATCCCGATCCCGACATCGTCACGATCGATCCCGCCTTCGCGCAGCTCCGCGTCAACAACACGGCGATCCAGCGGCTGTTCACCGGCGGCATGTGGGATGAAGGCCCGGCCTGGTGCTCGCAGGGACGCTATCTCGTCTGGAGCGACATCCCGAACGACCGCCAGCTCCGCTATATCGAGGACGACGGACGCATCACCGTGTTCCGTCAGCCGTCGAACAACAGCAACGGCAACACGTTCGATCATCAGGGGCGTCAGCTCTCGTGCGAGCATCGCGGGCGCCGCGTCGTGCGCTACGAACATGACGGCTCGGTCAGCGTGATCGCCGAATTCTTCGAGGGCAAGCACCTCAATTCGCCGAACGACGTCGCGTGCCATAGCGACGGCAGCTATTGGTTCACCGATCCCCCGCCCGGCGCCTCGCTGTACGAAGGCATGCCCGACGCGCCGGGCGGCCTGCGGAATCCGACCGGTCTCCTGAACGGCAAGGTCGGCCAGCCGGTCGGATCGGGCGTGCTGAAGGGCGAGCTGCCCTCGAACATCTACCGCGCCGATCCGAGCGGTCGCGTGGATATGCTGATCAGCGAAGAGGCCTTCGGCGGCGGCGGCAACGGCATCACCTTCTCGCCCGACTACAAGAAGGTCTACATCGTCAGCCGTCAGGTGGTGTGGAGCTTCGATATCGGCGCGGACGGCAAGTCGATCCGCAACCAGAAGCAGTTCGCCGATTTCACCATCGACGGCGTCCGCTGCAACACCGACGGCATTCGCTGCGACATCTATGGAAACCTCTGGTGCAGCAGCAATGCGGGCGCCTTCGGCGTCGGCTATAGCGGCGTCACGGTCTGGAATCCGGAAGGCAAGCTGCTCGGGCGCATCCGTCTGCCGGAAACCTGCGCCAATGTCTGCTTTGGCGGACCCAAACGGAATCGCCTGTTCATGACGGCCGGGCAGTCGCTCTACGCGGTCTACGTCAACACCCAGGGCGCCGCCCCGGGCTGAAAACCACGCCCGCATGGACGCCATGGCCGCTTGCAACGGCCGTGGCGCGGGCGTTTACTCGCCGGTGATCACAGGATCGTGAGCCCGGAGGGCCTCCATGCGCGCGCCGTTTCCTATTCCTGCGGTTGTGCCAGAAGTCGCTGCGCCGCTTGCTCTAGTTCAGGCGGCCAGCAAGGCCGACTAAACCGGAGACACCAGAGGAGGAAGCCGTGAGAGCCACTACATTTGCCGCTGCGTGTATTTTGGGAGCCTCGATGTCAGGCGCGGCCCTCGCGGCCGACCTCATCGTCCTGACCAATCAGGGTGCGACGCCCGGCGTGAAAGAGCTGGCTACGGCGTTCGCCAAGAAGAGCGGACACAAGGTCACCGTCATCCAGGCGGAGGACGCGGAGCTGAAGCAGCGGCTCAACGCCGGCACGGCGGACCTGATCACCGGAAATCCCGGTCCGATCGATACGCTCGTCAAGGACGGCAAGGTCGTCGGCAACACGGTCACGCCGTTTGTGCTCGCGGGCCTCGGTCTTTCGGTGCGGGCCGGTGCGCCGAAACCCGACATCAGCACGGTCGAAGCCTACAAGGCGACTCTGCTTCGCGCGAAATCGATCGGCTACTCGCGCGGATGCAGCGGCACGAATGTCGGGCAGGGGATTGCGGAGCTCGGCCTGACCGAGCAGCTGAAGGACAAGACGAAATTCACCGGCGGCGGTCCCGTCACCGACTATCTCGCGCGCGGGGATTTCGAGATCGGCATTCAGCAGACCAACATCATGGTCGGCGTGCCGGGAACGGACTACGTCGGACCCTTGCCGGGTTCCTTGAACAAGCCGTGCGGTTCGAGCGTCGGCGTTTTGTCCGCTTCGAAGCAACAGGACGCGGCGCGCGAGATGATCCGGTTCATGGTCTCGCCGGAGGCTGCGCCCTTGCTGCGCAAGACGCACGTAGAGCCCGCCAACCGCTGAAACAGTGCTGCTGAGAGCCGACAGTATCGGCCAAACGATCGAGGAGGACGTCGATGGTTGATCAGATCAGACGGAATATTTTGGCAGCAGGAGCGGCGACCGCGGCGATGGCCGCAACGCAGCCCGTGCGCGCTCAGCAGGCCCGCCCGAACGGGCCGGGCAAATTCTACGAGAAGGGGCCCGTCCGCATCTATTACGAAGAGGCTGGCTCCGGCTTTCCGTTGCTGCTGATCGCGGGCGGCGGATTGAACTCGACGATCGCCGGCTTGAAACGCGGCGATCCCGTTCAACCCGATCGATGAGTTCAAGGGCGAGTACCGCACCATTGCGTCGGATCTGCGCAACGCCAACACCGGCCAATCCTCCGGTCCGCTCGAGGTCGAGCGGCCGTGGGACTCCTACACCGATGACCATATCGGGCTGATGGATCATCTGGGCATCGACAAGTTCATGGTGATGGGCTTCTGCATCGGCGGCCCGCTCGTCTGGAACCTGATCGAGCGCGCACCCAATCGCGTTGTCGCCGCCGTTCTGGCGCAACCGAGCGGCTCGCGTCCGGAGATGCGCGACCTCTTCTATGAAGGCAACATCAAGGGTTGGGGTCCGGAGCTGGTCAAACGGCGTCCCGAGATCACGATGGACACGGTCGACAAGTTCCTGACGCGGATGTACCGCAACAATCCGGACTTCGTGATCACCGTGTCGCGCGATTTCGTCCGCAATTGCCAGACGCCCGTGCTGATTCTGCCGGACGACATACCGGCGCATCCCTATGCGGTCGCCATGGAAGCCGCGATGCTCGCGCCAAAGTGCGGAAGTGAGCATCTTTCCGTGGAAGCAGCCGAAGGAGCGAGTTCCGCTCGCGGTTCGGCAGATCCGGTCGTTCATGAAGGCGCATCGGCCCGCGACGGCCTAGACGGCGTTATCCACTTGCAGGGCGGCCCACGCCGCCCTGCAACACCGTATTCACGCGCGAGTCCATTGCGGCCATTGCAGGCGCTGGCTCCGGCTTGACCGGTCTGCGCTTGGCTGTGGGACTATCGTCCCATTGCGGGGTCCTGCGTCCGGTTGCTGCACTCTGTTTGGACGCATCGCGCGCCCTTCAGGAATGACAGCGGCAACCCGCTTCCGGAGGAAGAATGTCGATCGCCGGCAAGGCTGAGCGCAGTCAGCTCAGTCACGAGGAGTTCGAAACCATCCGTCTGACGCACCATCCGGCCATCTATGATCTCGCCGGCGAGGAATTGCGTGCCCTGAAGCTGCGTCTGCGGGAACAGCGCGACAAGGCGCGGACACTGGCGAGGCAACGGCAACGGGAAATCCGGGGGAAGGCTGAACCGCGTGGAAAGGGATTCCCCGGAGCAGTCGAGCAACCGCTGAAGCGCAAGCAAATTTTCACTGCGGCCCTCAAGCGGGTCAACAACGAGATTGATCGCTTGCGCAAGCTGGAGGCGCAGACGGCTCACGTCGAGGCTGCCCGCGCGGCTTTCGCGCTGCACCGCGCGGCAAAATTCGTGCACCATCCTGCGTCCGGCGACACGCCTCGTGACGGCATGCAGCCGCGGCCGAGTGCCCGCAGGCGGACCAAAGTTCCGCCGAGCACGATCGGCAGCATTTCGCAGGCGACAAAGGTTGCTCAGGCCATCCGTAATTCAAGAACTCACTGAGGCTTGGCGAGCAGCGGCGGAGCAGCGCTTGATCCTGCAGTAAACCATTCCTGACGACGTCTGTAAGGTCCTGCGGCCTGAGGAGAGGACGGACTTCACGTTCGCTTTGGTCCTGCCGCCATCTTAGCTGTGTTGGCGGTCGGGTGTATAAATGCGCAAGCAGTCATTCCATTTGCTTCGGCGGAGGGCGAAATGGGTACGTGGCGCGTTATTCTCGTCAGTCTTGTCGCGTTCGTACTCGCGGCTGGCGCATTGGCGCCGGGCAGCGCACAGGCGCCGTCCTCTCTCCTAATTCGCGGCGCCACGATCATCGACGGCATTGCCGATGCGCCACTCACCGGGCGCGCGATCCTGATCGAAGGCGGCGTGGTTCGCGATATTTTGCCCGCGAACGCGCCAGCACCGGCCGGGGCGCAGGTCATCGATCTCAACGGCAAGTTCATTCTTCCCGGTCTCATCGATTCCCATACCCACTGGGAAGAGTGGATGGGCGAGCTCTTCGTCAATCACGGCGTAACGTCGGTCGTGGCGCTCAGCAATGTCGCCAAAGCGTTGCGCACCCGAAGCCAGGCGGCGCCCGATCTGCCGCGCGTGTTCCACAGCGGCAATCGCCCGCTCTTCACCGAAACATCGAGTGAAGCCGAAGTGCGGCAGGCGGTGCGCGACTGGCTCAGGAACGAACCCGACATGGCGAATTTTCCGACGCATAATGATGTGATTGCGCGCGCCTATGCCATCGCCGCGGATGAAACGCACAAGGCGGGCATCATGATCTTCGGCCACGCGGAGAATGCGCCCGCGGCCGTACGCGACGGCCTCGATGTCGTCGAGCATGTCTGGGGCTACACCCAGGCCGCGATGTCGCCCGCGGACCTGCGCGACTTTCAGCAGGGGAAGCATCTCACCTGGGCCGACTTCGTCTCGGACTGGGCCCGTCAGGATGAGATGATCCGCGATACGATCGCGCGCGGCGGCTATCTCAATCCCACGCTGCACTACGAATGGGGCGGGATGAGCGTGCGTGCGAAAGAGCGCGAGCTTGAAGACTACACGCTCTTGAGCAGCCCCGAGCTCATCTATTTCCCCAAGAACATCACGGGAAGCCTTCTCTACAAACATCGCCAGATCAAAAACTTCTCCAGCCGCTACGAGAACATGGTCTGGGTCAATCGGCTGCCCGCGGAAGATCGCAAGGAATTCGAGGTTGGCTACAAGAACGTGCTCGAGTTCACCAAGCAATTCGTCCAGCTCGGCGGAAAGATCCAGGCCGGCACCGACACCATCACGGGCGGTGTCCCGGGCGCGAGCCTCCACCACGAAATGGAGATGCTGGTCGAAGCGGGTCTCACACCGATGCAGGCGCTGAAAGCGGCCACATCATGGTCGGCGGAATTGCTCGCCGGTAAGAACGGCGCGCGCGGCAATCCGCGGGTCGGCTCGATCAGACCCGGGAATTTCGCCGATCTTGTCGTCGTTAGCGCCGATCCGCTGGTCAACATCTCCAACACGAAACGGATCGAGCGCGTTATGAAGGGCGGCCGTTGGATCGAGCTCGGCTACCATCCGGAATATTACTCCTTCACGACGCCTGCGCGTTCGATCGCGGGTTCGGTCTTTGCGCCCGTGATCAGCGCGATCACGCCCTCGTTCGTCGAAGCCGGCGCATCGCAGACGCGAGTGACACTCGAGGGCAGCGGCTTCACTACGACGTCGCTCGTCCAGATCGACGGCGTCTCGGTCAAGACGATCTTCCACGATCCCAAGCGTGTCGAGTTCGATCTTCCGGCGCGTCTCGTCGAACGCGCCACGCCCAATCCCTACACGGCGCCCGGACCGGCGCAGAATGTCGGCATCCTGGGCTATCGCGCCCTTTCTGTGCGCGTCTTCAATCCGCCGCCCGAAGGCGGCATGTCGAACACGATCAATCAGCTCGTGCGCCCGCGCTGAGTAAAATACCCGCGGCGGGTCCGCACCTCGTCTGGCTCAGGACGTCAGCAATCCGTCGATGGCCCGCAGCATCCGTCCCCACCCGCGTTCGGTCCGGGACAGGTACTCCGTCCATCGCCGATCCATTTCGTGCGTCAGCGTCACGACACAGCCCGCACCATCCTTCTCGATCGCAAGTGTGACCTTGGAAGGGTCGGCTTCCTGGCTTTCGTCGGTAATCCAGGTGAAGACGATTTTTCGCGGGCGCTCCAGCGCAAGAAAGGTGCCCCAATGCCGTGCCTCGCCCGCCTCGCGCATGTCGGAGAACATAAATCGGCCGCCGACCCGCGCGTCGATCTCAATTCTCTTGGCTCGCCTGAAAGTCCGGATTCGATCAGGGCCGCCTTCAGCCAGATCCTCGCCGTTTTCGGATCGAGCCACGCGTCATAGACGCGTTCGGGCGCGGCCTTGAACCGGTGGACGACTTTAGCCTCTACCTTTTCGGCGCCGGCGTTTTCGGCCATCGCGTGTGCTCCTTGCTCGATCTTCGCCCTGCAGCAGATCGTCCAAGGCCTTCAATCCCGCTGCCCAGAACGCCTGCTGATTGTCGATCCAGGTTTGGACTGCGGACAGGGGCTCGGGCCTGAATCTCAAAATCTGCTCGCGCCCGATTGCGCCGCCGCTCGACCAGCCCGGCCCGCTCGAGCAACTTGATGTGCTTGGACACCGAATTGAGCGAGATCGCGAACGGCGCAGCCAGATTCGTGACTCGGGCCTCGCCGTGTGCCAGCCGCTTCAAGATTGCGCGCCGTGTGGGATCAGCGAGCGCCGTCAGCGTGTGGTCCAGCATTTCGTCCTGGCGCGTCATTGCAATAATATTCATCCTTATGGATGAATATTATCTACGACCGATCGCGCTGTCAACGTGTGACGTCAGCACAATGCGTCCGTTCAAATTTTCCGAAACTTTATTTCGTGAGCTCGTCCCACAAAGGTCACACCCGTGGACGCGCGCGCTGAGTTACGAATTCACCATAAGATTCGGGCGTGATCGCCTCGGGGGCTACGCACCGTTTCAATCTACATCCGCGAAGGAGGAGCGATGTCGCAAGCCAGCGCATTCGAACAATACTTGCTCGAGCTCATCAACGCCGAGCGCGCAAAGGTGGGCGCACAGCCGCTTGCGCTCAATGACAACCTCAACACCGCGACCGAGCTCCACAGCCAATGGATGATCAACACCGATACGTTCTCCCACACGGGCTCCGGCGGTTCGAGCTTCACGACGCGGATGGCGAATGCAGGCTACACATTCGTCGGTCCGTGGGCCGCCGGCGAGAACATCGGCTGGGCCAGTCTGCGCGGCGATCCCGGATATCAGGATGAAGTGCTGCTCCTCCACGTCAATCTGATGAATTCGTCGGGCCACCGCGCGAACCTTCTCAGCCCGACCTATCGTGAAGTCGGACTCGGTTTCGTCGTCGGCCAGTACGGCAGCTGGCAGGCCGCCATGGTTACCGAGGATTTCGTCAAGAGCGGTACGTCGCTGTTCCTGACCGGCGTGGCCTTCGACGATAAGGACGGAGATAAGTTCTACGATTCCGGCGAGGGTATGAGCGGTCTGACCGTCACGGCGACCAATACGAGTGGCGTCAAGTTCACCACCACGACCGAGCCGGCGGGCGGCTACGACATGACGCTCGCGACCGGCACCTACACGGTCGTGTTCTCGGGTTCTGGCATTGCGACCTCCGCGCCCAAGACGATCACGATCGGTTCGCTCAACGTGAAAGTGGACCTCATCGACCCGGCGCTTGCGACGAGCCCTCCTCCTCCGCCACCACCTCCACCACCACCTCCACCGCCACCGCCGCCTCCCCCTCCGCCGTCTGGATCCCTCACCGGAACATCATCGGACGATACGATACACGGCACCTCGGGTAACGACGTGATCAGCGGGCTCGATGGCGTGGACAGGCTTTATGGCGAAGCCGGCGCGGACACGATCGATGGCGGCGCGGGCAGCGACCACATCTACGGCAGGGCAGGTGCGGACACGCTCACCGGCAGCACCGGTTACGACAAGTTCGTCTTCGACGCGGCCCTGGGCAGCGGTGTTGATCGCATTACCGATTTCTCACACAGCTACGACACCATCCGGCTGGAGAATACGGTGTTCACCGCGCTGACCAACACGGGATGGCTGACGTCGTCAAAATTCTACATCGGTACCGCTGCTCACGATGACACAGACCGTATCATCTACAATTCGGCGACCGGAGCAGTGCTCTACGATTCCGACGGTAACGGATCAGCGGCACCCATTCAGTTCGCGCAGCTTTCGACGGGCCTTGGTTTGACCGCCAGCGATTTCCAAGTGATCTGACACAGCTCTACGCCTGATCCTGCATTCCGCAGGATCAGGCGGGCCCATCTACTCCGCGGCCTTCTGCATTGTGCCGAGCAGCCGTCCGAAATCGATCGGGAACGGAAACACGATCGTGGACGTGCGCTCGCTCGCGATCGCGTTCAGCGAGCTCAGATAGCGCAGCTGCATGGCTTCGGGCCGCGACGCGAGAATCTCAGCCGCCTCCGCAAGCTTCGCTGCTGCCTGTTGCTCGCCCTCGGCGTTGATCACCTTGGCGCGACGCTCGCGCTCTGCCTCGGCCTGGCGCGCGATCGCGCGGATCATCGTTTCGTTCAGATCGACATGCTTGATCTCGACATTGGTGACCTTGATGCCCCAGGCGTCGGTCTGCCGGTCGAGAATCTCCTGGATATCGCGGTTGAGCTTGTCGCGCTCTGAGAGCATCTCGTCGAGATCGTGCTTGCCGAGCACCGAGCGCAGCGTCACCTGCGCGAGCTGGCTCGTCGCCTGGAGGAAATTCGCAACCTGAATGATGGCGCGCTCGGGATCGATGATGCGGAAATAGAGCACCGCGTTGACCTTCACCGACACGTTGTCGCGCGAGATCACGTCCTGCGGCGGCACGTCATCGACGCGCACGCGGAGATCGACGCGCTGCATCAGCTGCACGAACGGAACCAGCAGGATCAGCCCCGGCCCCTTGACGCCCGTAAAGCGTCCGAGCGTGAACACGACCCCGCGCTCGTATTCGTTCAAAATCTTGATCGCCGCGAACAGGATGATCACGGCGATGATAAGCACCACGGCAAGAAACACGGGGCCGATAGGCATGTCAATTCCCTCCATCAGGCGTTTTCCGGTTTCGCCGGGGCGACAGTCAGCGTCAGGCCATCCACGCGGCTCACCCGCACCAGCGCGCCTGGCGCAAGGGGAAGAGCCGAGACCGCGTTCCACGATTCGCCGTGCACGAAGACGTGTCCGCGCGAACCCGACCAGTCCTCGACCGTCCCCGCCATGCCGACCATCTCTTCGACGCCGGTGACGACGGGCCGCGTGCGCGATTTCACCGCTAGGCGCAGCACCACAGCGCTCAACGCGACACTCGCCGCGGCCATCCCGCCCACGACGGCCCAGTTGATCTCGAAACCCACGGCATCGGGATCGATCAGGATCGCCGCACCCACCAGGAATGCGATCACGCCCCCGACGGCAAACGCGCCGACCGTCGGCATGAAGGCCTCCGCCGTCATCAGCCCGATGCCCAGCAGGATCAGCCCCACGCCCGCGATTGTCACCGGCAGCACGGCAAGCGCGTAGAGCCCGATGAGCAGCGAGATCGAGCCCGCAATCCCGGGGAATACGGCGCCCGGACTCATGAACTCGAAGAGCAATCCGTAGACCCCGATCATCATGAAGATCAGCGCCACGTTGGGATCGGTGATCACGCTCAGGATCTGCGTCCGCCAGTCCGGCGCCAGCTCGTTCGGCGCAGAGATCGCGCGTCATGAGCGTCCTCGGCATTCCTGCCACGCTCACCCGCCTCCCGTCGGCCTGCCGGAGCAGGGATTCGATATCGGGCGCGATGAAATCGATCACATTCTCAGCGGCCGCTTGCGTGGACGACAGACTCGCTGCTTCGCGCACAGCGCGCTCCGCCCATTCGGCGTTGCGGCCCCTGAGATCGGCGAGCGAGCGGATATAGGCGATCGCATCGTTCATCGCCTTGATCTCCACCGTCGGCGGCGTCTGTTTCGCCTCACCGTCCTTCTCGCTCTTGCCGGTCTTGTCCTTGTCTTCGCCGCCGCCACCTCCGCCAATGCCGATCGCCACCGGTGTCGCTGCGCCAAGATTGGTGCCCGGCGCCATCGCCGCGATGTGGCTCGCATAGGCGATATACGTGCCCGCGCTTGCCGCGCGCGCCCCACTCGGCGCCACGTAAGTCGCGACAGGAATGTTCGACGACAGGATCGCGCGGATGATCTCGCGCATCGAAGTGTCGAGCCCGCCCGGCGTGTCCATGCGCAGGATCACAAGCCCCGCTTTGTCGACGTCCGCGCGCTCGAGCCCGCGCACCACATAGTCCGCCGTCGCGGGCCCGATCGCGCCCTTGATATCGAGAACCAGCGCGGTCGCGGCCGACTCCGCGGCGATCGAGCGCATCAGCGCCGCAGGCCACAGCGAGATGAGCGCCAGGCACAGCAGCACGCGCACCCCTATGCGCCATCTCATGCCGGATTGCGGATTACGCATGGCTGAATGCTCCAGCACGCGTTGAAACGCCGTATTGCTCGCGGTCAGGCGAGCTTCATCATCTCCAACGCCGCGCGGCCCATGAAACCGTAGGGATTGCCCATCGTTTCCTGGGTCTCGTAATGATTATAGCCTTTCCCGACGACGAGCTGTGCGGGCTTACCGGCCGCCATGAGCGCGGCGTGAAACTCGCGTGTCTGGCGCTGGAATTCCGGGGTCTCGAGCGAGCCGTGCGTCAGTGTCAGCGGTGTGCGGATGCGATCGAGATGACGTTGCGGGCTCAGCTCGTGCTCCATGCGATCGGTGAACTTCACATAGCTCGACCGTTGCGACAGCCGCACGGCTTTCAGGTCGTACATTCCGCTTCCGAGAAGTGCTGCCTTGATGATGTCCTGCGGCAAACCCTCGCGCGCCCAATCCGTCAACAGTACGCATCCGCCGAGATGCGCGCCCGATGAATGCCCGCAGAGATAAATCCGCTCGCGATCGGCGCCGAAGCTCAGCGCGTTTCTGAACACCCACGCAACCGCGCGCCGGCATTGCTCGGCCATCGGAAACAGATCGCCGCCGGTCTCGCCCACATTGTAAAAATCGACCGCCGCGAAATGCGCGCCCGCTTTGACGTAGGTCTCCGCCATGTAGGCATTCTGCCGCGCCCGCCCGCCGCGCCAGGCGCCGCCATGGATGTAGACATTCACCGGCGCGTTCGGCCGGCTCGTTTTGTAGACCTCGATCTTCTCGATCTCTGCGGGGCCATAGGCGAGCCGCACCGGCTCGCCAAGAACTTCGCGCGCCGTCTCGCTGTTCCACGTGCGGCGCTCGGTGATGTTCGGCTGGTTGGGCGCGTAGACGCGTTGATCGTAGGCCTCGTCCAGCTCCTGCTGATCCATGTCGCGCCAGACGAGCGGACCTCGGGCGCGCGGCGGGGCAGGGAGCCTTTGCGCGCAGGCCTGATCGGCAATGCCAACCGTGGCGGCACTCGCGCAGGCTGCAACCATTGTCCGACGCGTGAGACTGCCCGGATCGTCCGCCATCAGGCCCTCCATCGCTCAAAGATGGCGGACTTTAGCCGACTTCGGCTCACGAGGTTAGGCGGCTTCGCGTTTCGCTGTGCCGAGTTTGAGATGATCCAGCACGCAAGATGGGATGAGCCACGACCAGGCGTGGGTACACTGACCAATATCGCTTTATGGCCAGGGCCGTCATGCTCTCGACCAATCAGGTGTTCCTGGCAGCCGCCGCTTGCTTCCTTATTGCAGCCGCAGCGATCTGGCTCGCGCCAAGACCCAGCGCGTCGCCAATCCCGCCATGGCGCACTGACCCGAACGCGAGGAGGGAGGAGACGATACGCAACGTCGGCTGAGCCCTGGAGAATGCGAGCCTATCCGGATGTTAACCGGCCAAGTATCGTGTCCTCCTCGCGGATCTCGAATGTTTCCGGCGTTCTACATACGATCAAGCACCCGCTCACGCGGGATTGACCGCGCTCAACTTTGCCAGAATCGACTGCCCTTGCGGGAGAAAGATGCTAACTTCCGGGCTCTCTCTGTGGGTCGGGCTTGAGGGTTGGAGGGTAAGAATGCTCCGTAAAGTTGCAATCTCGGTCGCGCTGGCCGCGCTTGTCTGCGCGCCGGTAGGTGCGCAGAACGCACAGAACGGGGCGGCCAACGGGGCGCAAAGTGCGATGGCCGTGATCAAAACCGCCGACATGGCGATGGGCGCCAGTGCCGCGAAATCCATCCGCTACACCGGCACGGATGGCTACGTGGCGGTCATCGGACAAAGTTCCTCGCCCGATATCAATGGTGATGGCTGGCCGCGTTTCCAACTGAAAGCTTTTTCGCGCGTGATCGACTACGAAACCAATTCGATGCGCGAAGAGCAGATTCGCACCCAGGGCGACAATCCGACCGAAGTTGGCGGTGGTCAGCGTCCGATCATCGGCGAACGCAAATCGGTCTCGTTCTACCGCGACGGCTATGCGTGGAACGAGAACGCCGACGGCTCCATCGTGGCGCGCCCACAGGACGTGACCGTCCGCCGGCTCGAGATTCTCATGACTCCGCACGGGTTCATCCGCGCGGCACTCCAGGCCAAGGACTTGAAGCTCGAGGATCGCGCCGAGAGCTTCCGCAGCACCAAGCGCATCCGCACGGTGTCCTTTAGGTACATGGACAGATATCCGCTCACCGGATGGATCGACGAAGCCAACCATGTGACCAAGATCCAGAGTTGGCACCCCAATCCCGTGGTCGGTGATCAGTTCGTCGAGACCCGCTATGCGCAGTACCGGCAGTTCGACGGCTTCTCCTTCGGGGCGGAGGTGCACCAGAGCATCGGCACGCCGCCGCATCCGAGCTACGACTTCACCGCCGCCAATCTCGCCATCAACGTGCCCAACGCGGCACTCGAGATTCCCGCGGCCGTGCGTCAGGCGACGGACAATTCCGCGCAAGTCGCGACCAGGGAGCTCAGCCCCGGGGTCTGGCTGATCGGCGGCAACAACTACAATTCCGTCGCGATCGAATTTGCCGAGTTCTCGTTGGTCGTCGAAGCGCCCTTGAACGAACAGCGCTCGCAGGCCGTGATGAGGGAGGTGCGCCGCCTCGTTCCGACCAAGCCGTTGCGATACGTCGTCAACACCCATCATCACTTCGACCACGCAGGGGGGCTTCGCGGGTATGCAGCCGAAGACGTCCTGATCGTGACCCAGGAGCAGAATTTCGATTTCTATGAAAGTCTTGGCACCGCGCTGCATCCCCAGACGATCGAGCCTGACGCGCTCGCCCGCGCGCCGCGCCAGGTGCACTACGTACGCGTGCAGGATCGCCGCACGATCACCGATGGCCGTCGCTCCGTGCAGCTCTATCACGTGAAGGACCAGCTTCACGCGACCGACATGATGATCGTGTTCCTGCCGAACGAGGGGATCCTCATCCAGGCGGATCTGTTCGAGCCGCCGCCTGCCGGCGCCACGCCTGCGCCGACCGAGCGCAACATGGCGCTCCTGCGCACCATCCAGCGCGTCAGCATCAAGCCCACGCGGATGGTCTCGATCCATTCCGGCGAGGTCCCGATCGCGGACTTCCTGCGGGTTGTCGGCCAGCGCGAGTTCGTCGCGACAGGCGAGGGCCTGGACGCCGCACTCAACGAAGGCCGGTAGATTTGCGCATTCGGATTGCCACCGTTCTCGCCGCGGTGCTCGCATGGGGAGCGATCGCTGCTGCGCCGATTGAGGCGCCGCCTCATCCCGAAACGACGGGCTCGCTCACCACCGCCGACCTCAACGCGCGCACCCGCGCCATTGCCGATGACCGCTTCGAGGGTCGCGGCCCGGGGACGCCTGCAGGCGAACGCGCGGCGCAATGGATCGCCGATGAGATGAAGCGGATCGGGCTCAAACCTGGCAACGGTGGAAGCTACTTCCAGAGCGTGCCCGCGGTGACCATCGCGCTCGATGCCGCGAAATCCTCCTTCTCCGTGGCCGGTCCCGACGGCGAGAAGCGTTTCGCTTTTGCCGATGAGGCCGTGTGGTGGACGCCCCAATACGAACAGCAGGACGTGAAGATCGAGCGCGCGACACTTGTCTTCGCCGGCTATGGCGTGGTCGCGCCGGAAGAGAATTGGAACGACTACGCGGGGCTCGATGTCAAAGGGAAGGTCGTCGTTGTGCTCATCAACGATCCCGGCTTCCTCACCAATGACGATGCGCTCTTCAAGGGCCGGACGATGACCTATTACGGCCGCTGGACCTACAAGTTCGAAGAAGCTGCACGTCAGGGCGCGGCGGGCGTGATCATCGTGCACGAGACCGAACCCGCGGCGTATGGCTGGCAGGTCGTGCGCAATTCGAACTCCGGCGGACTTTCGTATCTTGACGCGCCCGACAAGAACAAATCCATGATCCCTCTGCGCGCGTGGATCACGCATGAAACCGCGCAAGCGCTCTTCCGTCGCGCCGGGCTCAACTATGACGAGGTCAAGCTCGCGGCCAACCGGCGCGGCTTCAAAGGCGCGCCGCTCGGCCAGCTCACGGTCTCAGCCTCTATGCGTTCCACCGTGTCGCGCATCACGACGCGCAACATCGTCGGCGTTGTCGAAGGCCGCACGCGTCCCGATGAATACCTGCTCTACACGGCGCATTGGGATCATCTCGGCTTGAAGCCCGACCTTCCAGGGCCCGACAAGATCTACAACGGGGCCATAGACAACGGCATCGGAGTCTCGACGATCCTCGAAATTGCCGAGGCTTTCGTGCAGTCCGACTCGCCGCCTGCGCGGTCGGTCGCGTTTCTCTGCTGGACGCTGGAAGAGCAGGGGCTCCTGGGTTCCGAGTATTTCGCCGAAAATCCACTGTGGCCGCTCAAGACTATCGTCGCCGGCATCAATCAGGACGGCAGCCTTCCGCAAGGCGGTGCGCGCGATATGGTGATCGTTGGTTCCGGTGCATCTGAACTCGAGGACATGTTCGCGCAAGTCTTGCGTTTACAGAACCGCGTCATCACGCCCGATCCCGAGCCGGAGAAGGGCTTCTTCTATCGGTCCGATCACATCAGCCTCGCCAAGGTCGGTGTGCCGATGCTCTATCCGGGCGGCGGCTTCGATCTGCGCGCCGGCGGGACGGCTGCGGGTCTTGCGGTGAAGAAACGCTATCTTGATAATTTCTATCACCAGCCGAGTGACGAATTCGATCCGAGTTGGAACATGTCCGGCCCGCTCGACGATGCGATCGTGCTGTTTGCGTTCGGCGAAAAACTCGCAAACGGCGAAATGTGGCCGAACTGGCGCGAAGGAAACGAGTTTCGTCGCATTCGCGATTCAAGCCGCGCAGGGAATTAGGTTTTTCGCCACCGATAGGATTGTTCCCGGCGCTTCGTAAATTTGTGCGGGAAACAAACGCGGTTGCGCCTCGTTGTTTGCCTATGCTTGATCAATTGCATAGGCCACGAAACCGGCTCCTCCTCGCGCTTCCGCCCGCTCAATTTCAGCGGCTAAGACCGGCGCTCGACACAATTCCCTGTGCGCGCGATCAGGTGCTCATCGATGCGGATGCCGCGCTCGACCAGGTCTATTTCCCGGAGAGCGCGGTGGTTTCGCTGAGCACGGTGTTTGCCGACGGCACCGCTGTCGACATGGCGACCATCGGCCGCGAAGGCTGTACCGGTGTGCAGGTTGTCCTCGGTGCCAAGGTCTCCTCCCTGCGCCTGCTCACGCAGATTCCCGGGACGGCAATGCGGATGTCACGCCGTGCATTCGCGCCGGCGATGAATGCGCTCCCGGACTTCAAAGCGCTGATGTACGACTACGCACAGGCGTTTCTTGATCAGGCGCTCGTATCGGGCGCGTGCAACGCGGCGCACCAGTTGAACCAGCGCCTCGCGCGGTGGCTTCTCACCACGCGCGACCGCAGCGAGAGCGACACACTGCCGGTCACACAGAGCCTTCTCGCCGAGATGCTGGGCGTGCAGCGGCCAACCATGACTGTTGCGCTCGGCGAGTTCGAGCGTGCGGGCTTGATAGCCGGGGCGCGCCGCCAGATCACGGTGCTGGATCGTGCTGGGCTCGCTGAGGAGTTCCTGCGAATGCTACCACCGCCTGCGCGAACGGTTGGGATTCGGTGCCCCCGAGCCCGTTATGGGCTGAAACCTGTGCGAGTCATCTACATGACCGACAGGTTCTGCGAATCAAGCTACCCCAACCGGCAAGATGACCTGCCCGAACCGCCGTCACCGATAGCGGATGATCGCTCTTCCTCCCGTAGCCTATAACAGGCTTCTCGTCGCTTTGCCGCCGCGCCAGCTCAGACGGCTCGAGTCTGACCTCGAACGCATCGAGTGCAATCCCGGCCAGGTGCTCGCCGATGTCGATCGTCCGCTTGACGACATCTTTTTCCCGGAAACCGCGGTCATCTCGGTCGTCGCGGTCTACGAGGACGGCGGAATCATCGAGATGGCCACGATCGGCCGTGAAGGATGTACCGGCGCGCAAGCCGTCTTCGGCGCACGCGTCTCGCCCTCGCGGCTGCTCGTTCAGATTCCGGGTGCTGCGACGCGTATGCCGCGCGACGTATTCATGCGGGCGATGGAGGGGATGCCGTCCTTCCGCGCTCTCATGCATGCCTATGCCCAGGCGTTTCTCGAACAGGTGCTGGTGTCGGTCGCCTGCAACGGCTCGCACAATCTGAGCCAGCGCTTCGCCCGTTGGCTGCTGATGATGCGCGACCGCAGCGACAGCGATGCGCTGCAAATCACACAAGCCCTGCTCGGCGAAATGCTTGGCGTGCAGCGGCCGACGATCACCAACATTGCCCGCGAATTCGAGCGCCGGGGATTGATCGCGCGCGGCCGCCGGCAGGTCACCATCCTCGACCGGGTGCGCCTCGCGAGGGCGGCGTGTGAGTGCTACCAGCTCGTCCGCACGCGGTTTGGCGTTCATCTGCCCAGGACCTATTCCGAATAGTCATCTACATGACCGACAGCGGTGGCGGCCTGGGCTAGCTTAGAGATCAGAAGGGTCCGTCAGGCTTGCTCAGGGGGCCATGCGGGACCGCTTTCCAGGAAACGCTTGCGTTGCGCATGAGGACGGGATCGTGCGCGCGCTGACTTGCGAGGGTTTTTGGACCGATGGAGCCGAATTTCAAGGCTGATGAGTTTTCCCGACTTACGCCCTCGGAGAGGGTGGTCTGGTGTCGCCGGATGGCGGCGGAGGCCGAGCATCTGGCCGAAGCGGCAAGCCCGCCCGTTCGCACCGCCTATGTCGAGTTGGCGAAACAGTGGATGGCGCTCGCCAATGAAATCGAGCGCGAAACCTCGCGGACTATGTAGCTCAAAAGTCCGGCTTCGAGGACGTCGGAACGTCATAGTTCCGGTTGGAGTACTGCTCCGTCGGGTTTTCGGCACAGACCTGCTCGTCCCACGCATCCGAGCCGCGACCATAGGTGATGGTCGCCGTCCAGGGCGCGGTGAACATGCCGTCGTCCCGGACCGTGAATTCGAGCTGCAGGTGCTTGCCCCTATAGGCGCGGTCGATATCGCCTTGCGGAAGACGCATGTTCTCTTTCGCGTCGCGGTCCAGGCCCTCTTTCGCCTTGTCGTAATCGAGCAGGCGGTAGCGTTCCACGACATGGAGCGACTTCGTGTAAGGCGTGCCGTACGCATCGACCATCGCGTAGGGCCGGTCGGTCCTGATGCCTACGGTGTCGATCACCAGCGTGTCGCCTTCGTAGTGGCCGACCGAATCCCCGTACCACGACGGCGTCACGTCCTTGGGATGCTGCTGATTCATCCGTACACGGCGGATTTCGTGGTCGGGATTGCCGTAGAGGATCGTGATCCGATCCTTCGCCTGCACCATCTGCATGTTGAACGAGCCGAAGATGTAGGGCACCGGCATCGGCCAGCACAGGAACGCCGGCGTCGGCGGCGTGACGCCGGAAAGCGAGACCTCGCCGTATTTCTTCACCGCGGCGGCCGCCTGGGGCTTCAGGATCGGGTTCGTGTGGTCGCCGACCAGCATGTTCCAATCGCTCGCGCCGTCCTGAGTGCGGCGCTTCGTGTTGGTCACAGGACCGGGTCCCTTCGAGGGCGGCTCGAAGCCGGGGAGGGAGGGATGGCGCCACACGCCGGAGAAATCCGGCGCGGCGCTCTGTCCAAGAACCGGCGATACGAAGACCGCCGCTGCCGCCGCAATAATGAAAATATTCGCCCGCATGGTCACCCCGTCAAAGATCGCCCCGCGCGATCCGTGCGGGGCACCTTTATGTAGCCTAAACCGCTGATCGTTGTCAGCCGTGGGCCTCAGAAATCCGGTTTGTCCGCCTGCGGTACCGCGGTGTCGCGGTCGTTGTAGTACTCGAAGGTGTTCTCCGCGCAGACATTCTCGGTCCAGAGGTCGTCGGCCTTGCTGTAGGTCGCGAACCCCGACCACGGCGCGTTGAACACATTGGGATCCACCACGGTGAACGCCACCTGCAGCCCTTTACCCCTATAGTCGGGATCAATCGAGGCGGCCTGATTGGTCGCCGGCGGGCCGTTCACCGCCACGTTGCGCTCGCGTGCTTCCTTTGCCTCTTCGTATGAGATCAGACGGTAGCGCTCGATCACGTGCAGCGCTTCGCTGTACGGGAGTGCCGGCCTGGTCGACGAGGGCGACCGGTCCCACCTTTGCGCCGATCGTGTCGATCACCAGCGTGTCGCCTTCGTAGTGACCGATCGAATTGCCATGCCACGACGGCGTCACCTTCTCGGGGTGCCGAGAGTTCAGGCGCACGCGGCGGACTTCGTGATCCTGCATGTAGATGATTGTCACCTGGTCCTTCTGCTGCAAGAGCTGCATGCCCTGCACGCGGAAGATCAGGGGCGCCACCATCGGCCAGCACGTGCTCGACGGTGTCGGGAACGGCTTGCCGGCGCGCGTCGACTTGTAGCGCTCCCTTACGATCTTCGCCGCCTCGGGTTTCAGGTTCGGGCTCGCGTAGGCGGGTGGTCCCTTATAGACGTTGCCGGGATTGCGCAGTGGACCAGGCCCTGACGCCGGCTGCTCCAGCGCGAACGTGGTTCGCGCCCAGGCGCCCGTGAGATCGGGAATGGTCTCGGCGCTCTCCGCGCGCAGGACCGGCCAGACGGCCATCGGCGCGAGCACGAATACAACAACCGTACGGATGATGAGGGACGCGGAAATCGGGTTTGTCATGCGAGCACCCCCGAGCTGTCTGCGTCCATCATATCAATTGGCCCTGAACCCGCCAACGTCCCGCGACATCAGCTCGGGTTTCAGCGCGAGAGCGAGGATCGCGCCGACAACGCAAATCAGCGAGAGCTGTACGCTGCCGGCGAGCGCCCAGCTGAATTCGCGGGCCATCCACCCGATCGAGTACCCCGCGACCGATGCGGCCGTATAGAAGCTCGTGACGAAGACGCCGGACGCGCGTCCCGCGAGCTCGCCGCTCACGGCCTTCACGTGATACCCGGCCATGTTGACGTAGATCGTGCCGGCCGCCACGACGCCCCAGGCAAATGCCAGAACCGCCTGCGCCGCGAAACTGACAGGCCCGTTGAACAGCAGCCACCCGACGAGGGCCTGCGCAAGGAAGCACGTCACGAGCACGGCGCGCATCGGAAATCTGTCGCCGAGGAAACCGCCGCCGATGGAAGCGAGCGCGCCCAGGCCAAAGATGCTCATGACCGTGCCGGTGTCCGCGGGCGTGAAGCCCAATTGTTCGCGCAAATAGGTCGGATACATCCCGAGAAAACCGTAGGCCGCGAGCCCAGCGATGCAGCTCAGGATCACCAGGATCACCGTGTTGCGATTGCGCAAGGTCTTGGCGCCGCCGATCACGGCCGCGCCGCCGTCCCGTCGGCGAGCTTCACCTCGCTTACGGATCTGCGCACGAAGAGCGCGACGAACGCCATCGCACGAAACCGAGCAGGCCAAAGACGATCATCGGTGCTCGCCACGTGCCGTAGGCGGAGAGGATCGCTGCGCCAAACATCGGGCCGAGAATGGCGCCCACGCCGAAGGTGAAATTGACGGCGCCGACGCCGGCCGACCGATAGCGCACAAAGAAGCTCGAGAGAATCGCGAGCAGCGCGGTCAGCTGCATCGCTTCGCCGACGCCCGTGAGCGCGCGGTAGATCAGCATATCCGCGAAGCCCACCGCCAGAACCGTCACCAACGTCGCTGCCGAGAAGATGAAGGTGCCGATCTGCGTCACGGATTTGCGCGGATAGCGCGACATCAGATAGCCGGTCGGCAGACCCGCGAGCGCCATGCCGATGGTGAAGACGGTCGACATCAGGCCGGCTTCGCGGCAAGTCGAACCCGAATTCGCGCCTCACCTCCGGCAGGATCAGCGGAAACAGCTGCCGGTCCATCGCATTGATCACATAGGAGCCGAGCAGGATCGCGATGCCGGCAACGGCCAGAGCCTTTTCCGCCCGGATATCGGCCTTGTCGACCGTCTCGGGCAGAAGTCGCCTGGGTCACGAGCAAGTGCCAAGGCAAGTCATTGAAAATACTTGGTGATTTTCGTTATCAATAGTGTGCTTGCTCGAATTTTTTCGCGCACAGCCAAGTGCTTGATCCTGCTGGTTCTTCACCGGAAGGAGCGGCTCCTAGCCAGTTACGCCCCCCTCCAATGAAATCGCCGCTTGCCATTGTTCCGACTGCTCCAAGTTCATGGTCTGTTCTTATACAGAATTCGGACGATAGTGTCACGGACGGGCAGTGCTCACTTTGAAGTTGCTGGCAGCTCATTCCGTTTGGCTGTTCGCCATGTACCAATCGCAGATGCGCTCGCCTGTCCAAAACGCGACGTCGTTGCGCGCGCGCATGTGCTGCAGCGCCTCGCGGAAGTAACGGAATCGGTGCGGCGCACCCATGATGTAGGGGTGCACGACCAGCGCCATCACGCGCGCGGACTGTGCCGAGTCTTTGTAGATCTGCTCGAACTGATCGATCGCGCGGTTGCGATACTCGGCGGCGACGTGGTGCTGGATCAGCATCATCGCCACGTCGTTGCATTCCTGCGTATAGGGAACGCTGACGATCGGCTTTGTTCGCGTCTTGAGCCGCACCGGCTGATCGTCGAGAACCCAATCCGCGACGTACTCGAAACCTTCCTCGACGAGCAGGTCGGGCGTTTCCCAGGTCTCGGTCAGGCCGGGTCCGAGCCATCCGCGCGGCGGCTTGCCGGTGAAGGCACGGATCGCCTCGCGCGTCTTGATGATGTCCTCGCGCTCGTTCTCCACCTTCTGCATGTTCTTCTGGGTAAACCCGTGCCCCATGAATTCCCAGCCGCGCTCCAGCGCCGCGCGTGAGATCGGCTCGTAGCTCTTGATGGCCGAGCCGTTGATCGCCAGCGAAGCGGTCACCTTCAGCTCATCGAGCACCTCGATGAGACGCCAGAAACCAACGCGGTTGCCGTATTCGTGCCACGCCCAGTTCGGGATGTCGGGTATGGACGGTCCACCCGCAGGCGGTGTCAGCACCGTGCGCGGCATGGCTTCCTGTGGATTCCATTCCTCGATATTGACGATGACCCACACGGCCATGCGCGCGCCGCCGGGCAACGCGAGGCGCGGCCGTTCGGTGATGGCGGAGTAGGGGATGCGGTCCGTCGGCAGCATGCGCGTCATGGGTCCCGCGTCCTCCTGGTTGATTGAGGTGGTCGTGGCGCCCATCTTAGTCTGTGCGCCGGAAACGTCCCAGAGACCCTCCACAAAAATGACAGAGCCCAACAACAACGATCAAGTTCACTCCGCGAGCTACCGGCTCGCCGCGCTCGACCAGGACTTCCTGCTTGGCGACAGCATGCGCGGCGTGCGCTTTCTTCTCGAATACGCCAAAGCCGAGGAGCGGCTTAGAGCCTGGGGGGTGCGTTCGACGATCGTGGTGTTCGGGAGTGCGCGCATCACGGAAGCGAAGGATGGCTCCGTGATAGGCGATCACCGCGCCCGCTGGTACGATCAGGCGCGGCGCTTCGGACGACTTGCTTCGGAGAAGGGCGGGTCCCTCTATCCGATGAACGGTCAGCGCGACAACGTCATCGCTACGGGCGGCGGCAGCGGGATCATGGAGGCGGCCAGCCGCGGCGCGTGGGAGGTGGGGGCTCCGGCGATCGGGTTCAACATCATGCTGCCGCACGAACAGGAACCGAACGCCTATCTGACGCCAGACCTGACGTTCAATTTCCACTACTTCGCGATGCGAAAAATGCATCTCGCCATGCGGGCGAACGCGCTTGTCGTTTTCCCGGGCGGGTTCGGCACGATGGACGAGATGTTCGAGATCCTGACACTCCACCAGACCGGTAAAGTTTCATCGGTGCCCGTCGTTCTGTTCGATCGCTCTTATTGGTCGAAGATGATCAACTTCGAGTTTCTGGTCGAAGAAGGCATGATCGAGGCGAAGGATTTGCTGCTCTTCTCTTTTGCCGATGATTACGAGGAGCTTTGGACGACGCTGATCAAGCGTGGTCTCGTCGAGCACACCCCGGAGAACGCGCAGCCGAAGCCGCCAGACGGCAGGACGCCGACACCGTAGCGCAGGACATGGGATCGCGTATCGACGCTTACAAATGAGTCAGGAGAGAAAATCATGGCGACCGAATTGGACACCACAGCTGCCGAGCAGGCCACGCCTTATGTGGAGTTCTGGAACGAGATCCTGGTGCCGAAATTCGTGCGCTTCAAGCACATCCTCGTCGGCGGGCTGACGCATCACAGCGACAAGGTCTTTCCGTCGCTCACGGTGAAAGAGGGCGATCGCGCCATCGATGTCGGATGCGGGTTCGGTGACACGGCAATGCAACTCGCAGGGCTTGTAGGCCCACGGGGCTATGTTCTTGGGCTCGACTGTTGCGAGGGCTTTCTCGAATTCGGCCGAACGGATGCTGCCGCCGCCGGTCTCAAGAATGTCGATTTCATAGTCGCCGACGTGCAGACCTACCCGTTCAAGCACGATTTCGACTTCTGCTTTTCGCGTTTCGGCACGCAGTTCTTCGAGAATCCGGTCGCGGCTCTGCGCAACATGCGGATGTCGCTTAGACCGGGCGGCATCATGACGATGATCGTGTGGCGAACGTCGGACGACAACCCTTGGCTTGCGATGGCAAAGAAGATCGTGCTGCGCCATCTGCCGCCCCCGGGCGATGACGCAAGAAGCTGCGGCCCAGGCCCGTTCTCGATGGCCAACCAGGAGATGGTGACGAAGCAGCTTCAGATCGCGGGCTATACCGACGTCGAGTTCGAGCGGATCGATGTGCCGGTGCTGGTCGGAAACAGTCCCGACGATGCCGTAGATTTCCAGCTTGCGCTGGGTCCCGCGGGCGAGGTGTATCGCGAAGCCGGCGAACTGGCCCGCCGCAGCCATGATGAAATCGCGGCCGATCTCAAGGCTGCACTCGCGCGCTACCAGACGCCGGAAGGCATCGTGATGGACTCGAGCTCGTGGAAAGTGACGGCGCGCAATCCCGGCTAGGCCGTCAGGTCATACGGAATTCTGCGTCGGACCGTAACGTGCGACGACGGTCTTGGTCTCGGGATCGTAGCCGTTCTGCAGCACGGTGCCTTCGCCGAGCGGTTTGCTGCGCACGATGATCGCGACCGAGCGCACGGGGCCGCCTTGCTCGGCATGGACCGCGTGCGGGGCAACGAGGTCGACCTGGCCCTGCGTGCCTGTGGTGATGGAGGAAAGCCGCACCTCGGCGTAACCGGGCGTGCGACCGTCATCGATCCGGTCGTAGCGTTCGAGGCTCTCCAGGCCGTCCAGCACGCCGTAGAGCACCCATGCATCCGCGTGATCGTGCACGCTGCCGCGTCGTCCTGGAACGCGCACCACCGCGTTGATCACGAAGCCGTAGTCCGGATCGACATAGAACCTGAGATTCTTGCGCCCTTCGGTCGAGGGCCAATCCACAGAATGCGCTTTGACGGCCGGGTCCATTACGAGGCGTTCCAGCAGCGGTTTTGCGCGCTCCATCCGCGCGCGATCGTCGGCCTCCGAAGCCCATACCGCACGCAGCTCGCGGATGAAGCTCTCGAACGCCGGCAGACGCTCAGCCATCCCGCTATTCCTTCAGCTCGCCACCCTCGACCGCGCAGCGTCTGAGCAGCCGCCGCTCGTCCTTGGGGAAATCGGTCCGCGCATGGATGGTGCAGCGATTGTCCCACATCAGGAAATCGCCCAGCCGCCAGACATGCTCGTAGATGAACTCGCGCCGTTCGCCGATGTCGTAGAGCTGGCTCAAGATCGCCGTACTTTCTTCGTCGCTGAAGCCTTCGATGCTCGTCGTCATCAGGCGATCGACAAACAGGCTCTTGCGCCCCGTATCGGGATGCCTCGTGAACACCGGATGGTAGCAATGCGGCACGGTGCCGATGTCGCCCGCATGACTCGCCTGGCGGTTCCGGTTGTATTCGTGGATGTGCAGCGCGCGCCTGCCTTTGAGCTTCCGCTTCAGCTCGTCGGGCACGGCGTCATAGGCCTTGTACATGTTCGAGAACAGCGTATGGCCGCCTTCGCTCGGCAGCTCGAGCGCGAACAGGAACGTGTATTTGTAGGGGCGCTGTGTGTAGCCGGAATTGATGTGGAACCAGAACTCGCCGTCGCCGAACGCACCGATCGCCTCACCGTCGATCTTGATGTTGGAGACGAGCAGGATCTTCTCGTGATCCTGCAGGACGCCCTCGGCGCGGCTCGCGAGCTTGTCCGGCGCCTTCCTGCGGCTCCCGAGCTCGCCGAAATACGACGCGAAGCGAAGCTGATCGTCCTGGCTGAGCTCCTGATCGCGGAACACCAGCACCAGATGCTCGTTCCATGCGTTCTTGATCGCGGCGACCTCAGCTGCGGAGAGCGGCTGTTTCAGATCGACGCCGGAAATCTCCGCGCCGAGCGCCGGCGACAGCGGCGTCACCTTCACGTCGAGAAGGTCGTTGTCGGAGTGCGTTGCACGCATCGGCTACTCCGCCGGCTGGGTGACCGCCCCTTCGGTTTCGGAAAGGGGCCGCTTTGCCGCGCGCCGCTTGACGTAGATCATCAAACCCGTGATCGCGAGCGCAAGCGGCAATATGCCTGAGATGAACACCAGGACCTTCCAGACCCAGCCCAGGCCGATGCCGAAATGGAGCGTGTGCTGAAGGTTCAGGAACTTGTCGCCAGTGGAATAATTTCTCGGATCGTCGACGAAATTGATCTCGCCGCTGCGCGCATTCAGGGCCACCAGGATCGGCGGCAGCTTGGGGCGGAATTCCGTCGTCTCCAGATGCACTACGAACGGCATATCGGGCGTGGGCGGCAATTGGATGTTGATGGGCCGCGTTCCCGGCACCGCGGCGAGAGCCGCCGCCACCGCGCCGTCGGCATGGAGAGGCGCTGGGCCTCCCGCATACTCGCGGTTCCCAGCGCTGAAACTGTTTCCGGTCGGCATCACCGCCTCGACCGACTTGCGGAACGTCTCGGGATAGACGAGGTAGATGCCGCTCACCCCCATCACGAACAGGATGAGCGATCCCCAGAAGCCGACCACGTGATGGAATTCGACATGGAAGCGCAAGCCGCGCGCGCCCTTCCTGACCCAGAACGCGTGCTTCCACATGGTTTTGCGCGGCCACCACAGGATGATGCCGCTCACCGCCATGAACGTCATGACGACGGCCATCCATCCGACGATCGGAAATCCGATCCAAGCGGGGAGCATCAGGAACGCGTGGCTCCAGATCAGGAAATCCAGGATCGGTCCGCGGTTGACCACCGAGGTCGACAGCCTCAGCACGTCTAGCGACACCGGATCGATATGGACCTGATGCCGCGGCGGCCGGCCGTTGGTGTCGAAATTCACCGTCGTGGGATAGCCGGCATAGGGCGGCGGCACCACGCTTCTCGCGGTTGCGTTCTCAGGCGCGGCTTTCCCCGCTGCAGCGATGATCTCAACCAGAGGCGCGTGCTCGCCGTCGGCCGTGGCGCTCGGGACCGAAAAGGCGAGGATCTCGCGCTGGAGCAGAAGACCACTGCCCGACAGCCCGATGATGATGATCGGGATCGCGAGCAGCAGCCCCAACCACAGGTGCACGGTTTGAAGCGCGCGTTTGAACCGCCCACTGCCTGCTATTCGCGCGGTTCTTGCCATCCCTATGTCCTGAGCGCGCCCCGGCGCCTTTTTGACAGAATGATTACGATGCTGGGCTTTCGGGCGGGATGCAAGCCACGGCGCGGTGTGCGGCTACACGGCTGTTTCGCCTTGGATATTCCGACGTCCGTTGCGCCCGAAACCAAGGCCGGTGCGCGCAATGGGTGTTGGTTGCTTTGGCCTCAAATCTCGAGCGAACGGGGCCCTGATCACAGTCGCTCGCGATCGTCTGCGTCGAGAATACAACGGTTGCAAGTCGGGCCCCGACGCGATGCTTAAGCCTACGCGGGGAATTAATCCGTATACGGAGTTGATGGCGGAAGAGGGCGCATAAGCCTTGCCGGACATGTCAGCGGACTTGAAGGACGCGCATCTTTCGATCGGCCGCGAGTGGCGGAACTTGCGTCGGAAATCGAGACGCCCGCGGCTGCAGAGTGAGCAATCGGCGATCGCGGGAGTAACCTGCGCAGGCGATGCAATTCCCAATCGTCCACCCGATAGATCGACTGAGCGAGGTGTCGGAAACAGGCGCGCGTTGAGAAATTGTGACCTTTAAGCCACGTCTTGACTGGGTTGGCGGCTTTCCGATCACATGTTCGTCGTGCCTGTGACCAGACCGATGGAATACCGGTTCAAATCTGACGAGTGGAAGAACCTCACGTCCGAACAGAGGGTTCGGCGATGCACCCTGATGGCCGAAGAGGCCCAGGCCCTTGCTGCCGGCGCCTCCGGATTTGAAGCTCTCCTACATGCGTATTGCGGAGGAATGGATGAAACTCGCCGGCGATATCGAGCGGGCTGCTCCAATCACGCTCATGCCTGCGGACCCGAACCGGCCGAGGCTGAACCCGATCGATGCAAAAGCGATCGCGGAGTTCCTGAATGGCGGCGGCCAGATCGCAAGGGTGAAGGATCCCGTGACGGCGACCGAGCAGGAAGTCATCGACTTCCTCGCGAGCTGCGGGGTCTCGGCGAAATACCTGCCGGGCGACATGAAGGCCTATTGGTGCAACAACCGGCGCGTCAGCATGACGGCGCTGGTGCGGCTCGCGAACACGCACCGCTATGCGCAGCAGCTCGCGCCGTTCGCAATCCGGTTGATTCCTTCACCACGCAGGAAGTAAGGCGCGCGTCTGACAAGCTGCGACTGCGCCTTCGGCGCGAGTTCACCCGGCTTGACGGGCTGATTTGCGCTCAGCGTAGGGCAGGGCGGTGTCCTGTCCCGGCACGCCATATGTCCCGTCCGCGAAGTCGGACCGCTCATCGGTATCGGCGGCCGCCTTCGCAAGCTTCACAACGCTTCCCGAGGACGAGGACGGCGGGCTCGTCAGACGGTCGAACCGGAACACGATCTGGTCTTGGGGACGTTCGGCTGTCAGCCAGATCGCAGCGCCATAGAACAGGATGAGCGCCGCGATACATACGGGAGCGAGATCCGGGCAGCATCGAAGCCACGATCGAGGTCGCGGCAACCGAGCCGAGATAGATCGCAACCGCGGACTGCGCGCCAAATCGCGCTTCGAGCCGATGATGGAAGTGGTCGCGATCGGCGCTGAGCGGCGACCGTCCGCTCATCCAACGCGTGATCATCAATCGCAGGCAATCGGTGATCGGAATGAAAAACCACACGATGACCGTGGCGACGGTGATCGCGCCGCTCGCATGCGCCGCGGATCGACAGGATCGCGATCACGAAGGTGACGCCGTAACTGCCGCAATCACCCAAGAAGAGGCGGCCCGGCAGATTGAACGAAAATACGATTGCCGCCGCGCCCAAGAGGATGAGCGGGACAATAGCTCTCTCCGCTCGATACGAGGGTCAGGCAGAGCGCCCAGATCAGGAACAGGCCCGTCAGCAGTCCGTTCAGGCCATCGGCCATGTTGGCCGCGTTGACGAGGCCGACGACCGACACCGACATCAGCGCGAGATAAGCCCAGACCGGCAGGGCGGTCGCGATGCCGCTCGTCCAGTTCAACCCCGTCGTTATGAGACTGGGATCGATGGTGAAAGCGATGCCGACGAAGATCAGCAGCGACAGCAGGCGCACCAGCGGATAGGTCGGCGTCTGATCGTCGATGAAGCCCATCGCCGCGACGCCTGCGCCGCAGAACAGCAAGACCTTCTGAACGGCGGCGTTGCCGGTCGGAAAGAGATACAGCTCCCCCATCTGCCAGATCATCAGTGCAATGAGGATCGCAATCCCGCCGACCAGGGGCGTGGGTTCGGCGTGCCGTTTTCGATCGGAATCCGGAACGTCCATCACGGACAGATGGCGTCCAAGCCATTGTGCGTTGAGGCAAATGACCAAGGACAATGCTAGAGCAGCGAGCGCAATGACTTGATGCGCTCCGGGGAAATGCGGAGCCATGCCTACTCCTTCAAGCCGAACTGGCCCGCCCCCCCTGTCCCCCGTGTGGAGCGAGAAAAATCATAGATGATCGAATTCTAATTTTCCAGCTTCCGCTGGAGCCAGAACGGCAGATTGCTGACGTGTGTTGCTAAAGCAATTCGTCCGACACAATGCTTGCACGAATTTTCTGACTGTTGCGAATTAAGAGTTCCACAACACAACCATGCAAAATCGTGACAAGTTTACGACGACTGTGGGGGCCTGAGCACACGGAACGTGACGCGGGGCAGCTTGGGGTGGACATACTGGCTGCTCTGCCACACGAAGCCGGTCTCGGGATCGACCCAGAATTCGTTCTCGAACGACCAGTCGATCACGGCAATCCGGCAGTCCTCAACAACATGACGGGTGGTCAGCGAAGTACCGAGAATCTCGATGGATTCTTCGCCCGTATCGGTTGAGCGGCAGGCAGCGCCCGCGCCGATCAGGCTCAAGTCCCTATAGTCGGCCACCAGCGAATAGTCGGCCCCGATGGGGGGCGCGCCGCCTGCCGGTATGGTGCCGCCGTCCCCGCGCCTGACCTCCAGCCGACTGAGATTGTAGGGAAACCCTTGGGACTGAACGATGCGTCCGTTGTTCATCGCCAGCATTTGGGTCCGTGCATACCACTCCTGGCGCTCGCCCTCGGCGAGGCCGAGCACCATGAGGCCCTCGTCGTTCCGACCGATGGCGACCCCGAGCGAAGCGAAGGGAATGGCGCCGGCCTGTTCGCGGGACACTTCGCCCCTTTGGCCAGACACCAGACGCCACGCCAAGCTCGCATAGCGGTACTGATCCGAGTTCGTGCCGCAACCCAGAACCAGGCTCGCGAGCCCTGTCACGATCGCTGCGCGAGTTCCTCGCCTCATGGCCGGAACACCGAGTCCCATTGCCGCATCGTCTCCCCGTAACTCGACGACTGAGTCATGTCATATAGTTGCGCATTGCCGCGCAGCATCTGACCGCCGTCGCGTTGGATTGGACGAAGGCTGAGATCGAATACGCTTCGCGAGCCGAACGGAAGGGCCCATTCCATCGGGATACGGATCATGATGCCCTTGTCGAAGCTGCCCTCGCCGAATTGCTCGGCGGAGACGTTTGTGATCGTGAACCACGCGCCGACCTGAACGCCGGTTCTGAATGTGCGCACGGCCTCGAAGGTGTAGCCGTAGTCCTTCGCCAAGTAACGCCCGACATGGAAGCGGAGCGAAATGTCGTTCCAAGGTGTCTCATAATAGAACGTCGCGTGGCCTGTGACGGTCTGGTAGTCGATCAGATCGAAGAGGCGATTATAGTCGCGCTGCTGGACCGCCCATAGGTTGAGACCGATCGCCCAGCGCTGCTGGAAGGGGCGATAGAGAATTTCCCCGCCTGCGCCAGCGAACATTTCTTCGAGATAGCCTCCCGAGCCCCGGCCGTACACTTCGCGTCCCAGCTTGAAAAAGTAGCTCGCCCGCAGCGAGTCGAAGCCGTATTTGCCGTCCTGCAGGTAGCGCGCGATGTCGGAGCGAACATGCGGCAGCGTGCTGTTCGAACTCGCGATCGATGTCGTCGAACGTGTCCCACAGCAGGATGGATTCGGAAGCCCCAAGCCACCATCCGCGGCCGATCTCGAGCGACTGCTCAGCGCCGATACCGATGCCGACGAAGAAGGGATTGTCCGGATCGAAGAGGCTCTGGCGCATCTCGGGGTGGATGTTCCAGGTGAAGCGCCGGTAATTGGGGTCGCTGTATTGTGCGATCGACGAAGGCGGAGGATTCACCTCGGAGGACCTGAACAATTCCACCGGTGAGCTTGCCTGGTTCGCAAGTTTCTCGAGCGCGTTGCGGCGGATCAGAATGTCGCCGACCGCAACGCCGTTGGCGATCGTGATGATATGGAATTCCTCGATATTCGCAGGCGCGGTCGCAGACAGCGCGCGTGCTGCGCGCGACACCGCCTCGATATCGCGCAGATATGCTTCGTTCACGATGCCAAGCTCGATCCGGTTGCCTCCGATCGTCAGTCCCCGCACGAGCAGCGACTGACTGGCGAGCGCCTGGCGCATCAGCGCGATGCTCGCGTCCGAAGTCCGGCGCGGGAAGCCGTGGCGGGGCAGCGGGCACAGGGGACGCAGCAGGCGCAGTAGGCGCAGTGGGTGCAGTGGGCGCAGTGGGTGCAGTGGCAGGCGCGTCTTCCCTTGTCCTGATCGGCGGCAATGGATCGACCCGATTGATCGAGTTGTCGGCGGCAAGGTCGGTGAACAACGACAGCCTGACGCCGACTTGATTGCCGTGCATCAGCGACAAGCCGAAATCGACGCCGGACCAGGGCCGGTAGCTCAGCCCGATATTGAGCGGAAAGCCGTAATCCTTCCCGCTCGCCAGCAACTCCTGTTTGTAAGAGTCCGAGCTGTACTCGACCTGAATCTTCAGATTGTGGATTCGCGGCTGGTATTCGAATCCACCGAAGACACCGAGATCGGGCCCCTGGAAATAATCCCAGGTGAACTTGCCTCCCAGGCCGACATCATTCTCGCGGCGCCACCGATGCGGATTCTTCAGCGTGCCGCGCGAGGCAAGCCGGCCCCAGCCCAATCCGAGCGAGACATCGAATCGCCCGAAGCGCTTCGAGCCGACAAGGTATTCGCCGCTATAGGTCCCCGTGCCGAGAAAATCCTGCAGACCGATGGCGAACTCGGGAACGTAGGTGGACTCCCGCGTCAGCCGGACCTTCACGTCGAAGCTGCGATCCGCGCCCTGACCTGCGCCCAGGTCCTGGCGGATGGCATAGTTGTTGGACCAGCGAAAGCTGGTTTCGAGCCACGGGAAAGCCTGAAACGTGAAACCGATCCGATCGTCAGGATTCTTGATCGAGACGGTGCCGGCGAGATAGCCGTCGGGGAGGAATCGCGCCGTCCGCGTGTCGAGCAGCCCGACCCCGCCATACTGTGACAAAGTTGGAACGTTGGTGTTGTTGTCGAGGAGATGAAACAGGTCCTCGGCCGCGTCTGCCGTTCGTAGCGGAATAAGGCCCGAAGCCGCGGCCGCCAGGCACCGCAGCAGTCGCCGGTTGCGGTGTCGACAAGCCAAGCGGAACTACCCCCTATGTCTCTGCCTATTCATTGAGCGTTGTGAACGATCTGTAAAGGGAAGAAGGGCGTGCGGGGTGGCGATTGAGCGAGCGAGAGCAACAGGCTTGCGGGATGGCCTCCTAGTCTGCAACGTTTGTAGATGGGGCATCCGAAGCGATTGTTCGCCGAGTGAAAGGAAGGCTTTGATTGGCGGTCTTGGTGACTGGTGTAGCCGGGTTTATCGGGTTTCACGTTGCAGCGCGGCTCCTGGCGCGGGGAGATCTGGTTGTCGGGATTGACGACCTCAACGACTACTACTCGGTCGAGCTGAAGAAGGATCGACTGGCATCGCTGTCGTCGCGATTTTCCGACGGGTTCACCTTCCACCGCGTCGACTTTTCGGACTTCACAGCACTTCTGGATGCGCTGAAGCCTCACAGGATTGATCGCGTCGTTCATCTGGGCGCGCAAGCGGGTGTGCGCTATTCGCTGCTGAACCCCCATGCGTATATCCGCTCGAATGTCGTAGGTCACATGAACCTGCTCGAGTTCTGCCGCCACAATGAAATTTGCGATCATCTGGTCTACGGCTCGTCATCGTCCGTTTACGGCTCCAACGAAAAACTGCCCTTCGCGGTGGAGGATCGGGTGGATCACCCGGTTTCGCTCTATGCGGCGACGAAGAAATCCGCCGAGCTGATGAGCGAATCCTATAGCCATCTCTATCGGATGCGTCAGACCGGGCTTCGGTTCTTCACGGTCTACGGTCCGTGGGGAAGGCCCGACATGGCGATGTGGATCTTCACCAAGGCCATTTTGACCGGCGAACCGATCCCGATCTTCAATCATGGAGAGATGCGCCGCGACTTCACGTATATCGACGATATCGTCAACGGCGTCGTTGCCTGCCTCGACAATCCGCCTTCAGACGATGGCAAGGAGAAGGCGGGCGGTTCGTTCGCGCCGCACCGGATTTACAACATCGGCAATCATCGTTCCGAATCCCTCATGCGCATGGTTTCGTTGCTCGAGCAAGCCACCGGCAAGACGGCGATCAAGGACTTTCAACCCATGCGGGCCGGCGACGTGAAAGACACGTTTGCGGATATCACCGCGATACAGAACGATCTGGGTTTTCAGCCCGCGACCCCTATCGATATCGGAATTCCGCAGTTTGTCTCCTGGTACAGGAGCTATCACGGCATCTGATGCAGATCGGGTCTGTCCGACGATCAGGTCGGCGATCTGTGTCAGTGCGCGGCTTTTCTGGGCTCTCAATGTCTCTGCGAGCATTCTTGCTTCGCGGACCTTCGACGAGCGTTTCTCCGGGTCCGCCATCTCATCGAGAAGGGAACGGATCGTGGCGCGATCGTAATTGCCGTCGCGAGGAACGGGCAGAATCCACGAGGCACGGTTGAGCATGGCAACCGTGTCGGACTGCGGGTCGCCCGCAAAGAGCAGCGGCCGGCCAAGGCATATCGTGGTCACCGCCTTGGAGGGCACACTGGTATGGGTCCAGTCGGGGTGCAGCGATGCGGCATGCACGTCGGCGTGAACGAGCTCGGCCTGACTCGATCCGCTCCGCCCAACGGATGTTTCGTTCTGTCTCGCGAAGCCGTTCACGGACCGCAGGCGCGTGGACGCCCTGGAGCGCGAAGAGGAACGCGAACTGGTCCGGATCGGCGACATCCACGAGCGCCGGCAGAAAATGAGGGCAGTGTGCCTCTCCGAGCTTGCCGGCGTAGGCAATGACGATGCGAGCGTTCGGTTGCCGCCATGCGGGAACGCTCTGCGAAGTCCGCCGGAGGATCAACAATGCCGCAAGGCAGGACGACCGTCGGGCGTCTCACTCCACGCAAGCGTTCCAAGGCCTTTGATTGCTCTTCACCACAGGGAGATATAGGCGTCACACGCGTTCTTGCGCAGCGAGGCGGAAATGAGCCTGTAAATCGGATTGCTTCGTCGAACGAGCTTCGCAGCGGCAAAGCGCCTCTGGAAACAAATCCATCGTCCACTCGATCCAGCGGACAGGCCGTTTCGTGCGCGCTCTCTTCCGTCCAATCCAAAGACCCAGCGAGCGGCGGGTCCGTCAACGACACGATGACGTCGGCCCACGCCAATGCTTCATCCGCCATTCTCCGCCCGACCGAGATGCTCTGCACCAAGCGTCCCAGTTTTCCTCTGTAGCGGCGCGCGCGACCGATCCGTACAACCTCGACATCGGTGCTTGCGGCTTGTTCTCGCTGATCCGATAGGGGGCCGCCCCCGCGTACACGCGGATCTCGAGTTGAGGATCGCGTCGCGCGGAGATGGGAGATCAGCTCCGCAAGCGACTCCCCGGTTGGGGCTGCATCGGGCGGGTAATAACTGTTGAGGAACGCAACTTTCACGACAGCAGCCGCGATACACGTTCGACGAAACGAACGCTCTCGGAATCGACAAGCTCCGATGAGTCGGCCACAATCGCTCTCACTGTGTCATCCTGGTTGACCCCTTGCCTTCGCCCATTTCAATTAGCGTGAACTTCAGTGGGCAGACAAGCCTTCGATGTCCCTGCAACACGCATTGCTGTCGTTGCAATGTGCCGCCTTCGGTCATTGTTTGACGGCGACGAATGTTGCCGACCATGTCGAGGAATCAAGCGTCCTGCCTGACATCCATTCGCATGCGTGCTGAATCCTCAATCCGGCGGAGGCGAGCATCGTTTCGATTTCCGGGTAGAACAGATATCTCATCGGATGCACCTCGCTAAGCTGGGTGATCGCGCCCGTGGGCTTTTGTTCGATCCAAACGGTGTAATGAACGTCGACGACGTTCCGATCGGGGTGCATCAGCGGCTCTGCCACGCGAAACACCCGAAGCTGCGAATTCTCGCACCGCTTGACGCGCACTTCCGGGCGGGACGTCACGACGGCGGGGCCGTACCAGCAGTCGAATAGAAACACGCCGCCCACGGCCAGATGGCTGGACGCCGTACGGATCGTCTCGGTCAAATCGCTGTCCGTGACCTGATAGCTCATCACGTGGAAGAGGGCGGCGACGGCATCGAATGTTTGATCGAAACGGACGGTCCGTACGTCGCCAATGTCGAAGCTCACCCTCACGTCCGGCGGCAGGTTTGCACCGCCAAGGCGCGCATTCGCGCGATCGACCATCCCGGGACTGAGGTCTACACCCGTGAGACTGAAGCCTTGCCGCGCCAGCGCCAGCGCGTGTTTGCCGGTTCCGCATCCAAGTTCGAGAATCGAACGCGCGTGCGGCGCGTGCTCACGGAGGAGCCGTGCGACGAACTGAGCCTCGTCGTCATAACGTTTGTCCTCATAGAGGAGGTCGTAATATGCGGCATAGAGCTCGAACGTGCTCACGCCAGAATCTCTCGAAGCGCTTGCGCCGAGCGCTCGATCTCCGCGTTCGAGAGGCCCAAGCCCGATGGCAGGTAGAATCCGCGACGCGCCATGCGCTCAGCCGTCGGGTAACGTTCGCCCGCGAACAAGCCCATTCGTCTGAAGACGGGCTGCTCGTGCATCGGCCAGAAGAACGCCCGGGTTCCGATCCCCTTCGCCGAGAGGCGTCGCATCGCTTCTTCCGCGTCGAAAGCGACCGAACTCGTCGAGCACAACGCCGTACACCCAGTAGATGTTGCTCGCCGCGTCCGTGCTTTTCAGCGGACGCTGTATCCCCGCAATGTCCCCAAGGAGCCGATCGTACAGCGCACCCATCGCGCGCTTGCGGGCCACAAACTCATCCAGCCGCTCGAGTTGCGCCAGACCGACAGCGGCCTGCAGGTTTGACATTCGGAAGTTCCAGCCGAGCTCATCGTGCACAAAGCGCTTCTTGGGGCCGAAGCACAGGTTGCGCAGCGAGCGGCATTTCTCGGCGAGGCCGGCATCGTCCGTGACGATCATGCCGCCTTCGCCGGTGGTGACGTGCTTGTTGGGATAGAAGCTGAACGTGGCGATGTCGCCCAGGCTGCCGCACGGTCTCTGCCGATAGGTTTGCCCATGCATCTCCGCGGCGTCCTCGATGATCGTGATGCCGTGCTTGCGGGCCAAGGCCTGGATCGGCGCCATGTCGACCGGGAGCCCGTAGATGTGGACCACCATGATCGCCCGCGTGCGGGACGTGATGCGCGCCTCCACCTGGGACGGAAGCATGTTCCATGTCGCCGGATCGGAATCGACCAGGACCGGCGTCGCGCCGGCCCGCACGATCGCCGCCGCGCAGGACACGATCGTAAACGTCGGCAAGATAACTTCGTCACCCGGCCGGATGCCACACGCCGACACCGCTGCGTCGAGCGCCACGGACCCGTTGGCTACGGCGACTCCGTATTTGCACCCGACGCGCGCCGCAAATTCCTTCTCGAAGCGGTCGACGAAGGGGCCTTCCGACGAAATCCAGCCGGAATCGATGCACTCATTCAGATATTTTTTCTCGTTACCATCCAAGAGCGGCTTGTTTACGGGAATGAAGCCGTCATTCATTGCGGGGTCCTCGCACCACGATTTGCGCGGAGCTGACGGGCTCAAACCGCGTCTTGTCGCTATCGCCCGTATAGGGGCCCTGCTTCACCTCGATCATCTCGGTGTCTTCCAGCATCTCGAAGCCATGCCCGCCGGAAACGAGCAAAATCACATCGCCCGCTTCGAGAACGCGACTCTCGGCAGTAGACCTTGTCGCTGTCATAGAGGTCCACGCGAACCCGGCCGCTCTTTATGAACAACACCTCGTTCGTGAGTTGGACCTCGCGGCGCTGGGCATTGTGGACGTGAGGCGGGATGACGTAACCCGTCGCACGATTCATGTAGGCAAGCTGTTGGGAAAAGTTGTCCGGCGTGAAAAACTGAATTCCGCTGCCGCTGTAGTTGGCGCGCACGAGGATCGCCAGGACCTGGCCGCGGCAAGCAATGGTTTCAATCATCAGGGTCCATCTGCCTGACAAAATCGCGTTCGACCGCGTCCCAGGATGCGTCAGGGCAGCTTATCCCTTAAAGCACGGGGTTGGGAGCGGGCAACACCCTTTGGCCCGGTGAGAGCGGCCGTGAGCCGTTTTCTAGATCAGGGCCGCGATGGAATCGCCGAGTTGCCTGCCGAAGGCGTCCCAGTTGAGGCGGCGGCGATAGTCCTCGCGCGCCTCGCGCGCCATACGCAAGTAGTCCATCGGGTTCGCGAGCGTATCGCGTATCAGCAGCGCCAATTGGGCGGCCGGCGTTTCAGGCGGCCGCAGGAACCCGGTCTCGTTGTCGCGGACCACCGTGGGCATCCCACCAACGGTCGAGGCGATCACAGGCACGCCGAACGCCATCGCCTCGGAAAGAGCGTGTCCAAACGCTTCGGCGCGAGATGGCAATATGAGGAAATGAGCGTCCAGCAGGATCGAAGCAAGGAGCGTAAGGTGATCTGTCCTCGCCTTGTCGAGGTAGGGGTGGATCGTGAAATGTTCGTTTGAAAGGCCCTGAGGATTTGCCCCGATGATGGTTGCGCGCGTCTTCAGTCCCAAGCTGTTCAACTGGCGCACAATGTCGACGAACGTGTCCCCGCGCTTGCGTTGCCAGTCTCGCCCCATGAAGACGAGGTGGCAGGTATCGAACGACTTTCGCGCGATCGCGGCCTGCACGTCGCTTTCCGGAATTTCGAACGGCAGGTTCGCGCCCCACGGAATCACAGAGATCTTCTCGGGGTCAGTTGCGTAATGTCGGCGCGCACTCTTCGCCGCCCAGTCGGAGGGGTAGGTGACCCACGTTGCGCGCGCCAAGGCGAGCGCTTCCTGCGCATTGCCGATCCGCAGGAATTGCTTCGATGGTCGGTGGACATATCCTTGGGCAAAGTCCCAAAACACTTGGTCGGTCGAGAAGGCGGTCGGGCATCGTGCATCGACGAAACACATCGGCAGGCTCGACGGCGCAAACACGATATCGGGCTTTGTCGCGCGGAGTGCCGGTTCGATGCGACGCGCGAGATTCTTGAGTGCGGCAGGCCTCGCGCACCGGATGGTAGCTGCGCTGAGCGAGCTTATAGGCCGCCCGCATCGGCAGCCATCGCCACTCGTGACCAAGCGGTAGCGGGAAGAGATCGATCACGTTGAAGCGCTTCTGCAATTGCTGCCGCATGGAGAATGCGTAGCCGGACTCGGCGTTGGGATTGGCGGCATCACTCAGCGAGACAAAAGCCAGCGTCGGCTTCATGGATGGCCGCTCGGCGCGAAGCTCGCCTGGCTGCCACGACACGCGTGGCCGCCGTGAGAGAGCGGAGGCAGACATCGACGCCAATACGGGGACCGCTATGCAGAGGGCGAAGAGCGCCCAAAATTCTGCGCCGTAGTAGCTCGGCCCCCGCAACATCTTCGCGGCAAACACCCCCGCAAGGCTGCTGTTCAACGCTATCGCCAGAGCTTTCATCTGAGGATCAAGCTTTGTATCCCGCCTCAGCACGACTCTGCGAACGCGGAACCAGGCGGACAAAACCGCCGTCGTGAACATTGCGGTCCCCAGAATGCCCGTCTCGGATAGAAGGCGCAACGAAAGCGCACTGGCATCCATCGAATTGAGCCGTGAAACGGTTCCGCCAGCCAGGGGCAACACCGGCACAAACGCATCGTAAGCAAAAGGATGGGCGCCGACCCCCGCACCCAACCATGGATTTGCAATAAGATTCTGGAGGGCCACATAGGCGTTCAAGAACAGGATCTGCACGGAAAGGTTGGTATCTCGGTCCACCGCGCCAGTCCCTTCGGCGCTACCCAATTGACTGAACACGGCGAGATCAAGGAAGCGTTCCCGGATGGTATCGCCGGCTTGCAGCGCGGCCAAAGCCAGGATTGCTAGCGCAGCAACGGAGCCGATCACCATGAGCACGATCGAACGGGCACTGAAGGTCATCCTTGAAGCCAAGGCCGCCCAAATAGGCGGCAAACAGCCCGGCATAGGCGACGGCGGAGAACGACAGGATAATGCTGACGAGAACGCTCGCTGCCGCCCACGCGGGAACGACGGATCGGAGTTCGCCGCGGTATTTTGAGCCGATCAATCCAAGGCGCATCAGGGCCAGACCGGACGCCATTCCAATATAGGTCGCCAGGGAGGAAGGTTCGCCGTAAATGCCTTGCGCCCGGACCAGGCCCCATGGGGGAAGAATCGCCACCATATCTCGCCCCAGAAGGCGTTGATGAATCTAAGGTCGAAGAGCTCCGGTTGTAACAACACGTTTGAAACGACGGATTGAAAAATAGCGGTGAGACCCGCAAAACCGGTTATGACCGCGGTAATCCGCACCGCGTGGGTAAAAAGATGGGGCCACTGGACGAACGCCTGTTTGACGACGATGGCCATCAACACCATCGCGAAAATCGCGGACAGGTTGACTGCGCCTCTCTGGATGGCCGGCGCGCCGTATACGGTCTGCGACGTGCTCAACACGCCCAGACATAGAAAGAGGAGCATATAGACGATCGGCCTGTCGTCGCGCCACTGCAAGCTTAAGCGCGATGACGCAATCAGAAGCGCTCCCACAATCCCTATAAGGGCGCCGACGGCCATACCGGCTGTGAGCTCGGTTGTGCCGGCATAGACCATCAAGATCTGAAGGGGAGCGACAACGTACAGTGTCTGTATCAGGACAGGCAGCAGGTCGCTCTGTTCGGAGTCACGGAGTGGGATTGATGTGCCGGACACGTGTCGCGCTCGATCTGCGGAGTCTCAAAAGGCTCGTCGCGTCTGCATCGCCAATTTCAGATTTCTTGCGGCACCGGAATCTTATTGACCCCGAGCGCAGCTTTCTCCGATCGTCTATTGGACCGCCGGCCGGCCCACAAACTGCTTGTCACGATGGAAGCGCCGATCCCGAAGAACAAGCCGGCGGCGATCGCAAACAGCGTAAATCTCGTAAGGCTCGGCGAGACCGGTCTCGGATCCGCAAACGCGGGCTTCAGGATCTCCATCGCGTAAGGCGAGTTTGAATTGATCATGATCTTTTGCCCGACTTCGACGGTGAGCAGGCTGGTCAAGCTTGCGCGCGTCTCGGCGTAGCTCACGCCCGACAATGACTTCTGGATATAGCTGATATGTTCGTCGTTCTGCGCGCGCGCGCGGCTGCGCATGACCTCATCCGCTTCCTTGTACAGCGCGTCCAGCAGAGCAGCGCCAAAAGCGGGATCCCGGTCGACAAACGTCACTTCCACCAGAGCTCCGGTGGGGGCGGTGTCGACCTCCATCTCCCGCTCGAGATATTTTGATGCATCCGCCAGGTTTGGCGGGACCCACGGAAGGTCGGTTCGCAACATCGTCCTCACTTGTTGTGTCCATCCCGTCGGGGGCACCCACTGCTCGCGCGTGGCGTCCCAACTCGGATAAAACAGGTGAGGCAACAACCCAATTTGCTTGTCGACACGCGCAAGGACCGTCGGCGACCTGAAAAGTGCGAGGAACTGCTGCGCGTTCTGCATCCTTCGGTCTCCGATCGGGACGCCCAAGAATTGCGATGCAATGGAGGAAACGCCCTGTCCTCCCTGTTCCCAGGGGTTTTGGCGGGTATCCACAGGGACAAGAGTCATCGTGATTTCATATCGGGGGGTTGCCCCTGCATACATGTAAGCGCCGATGCCGACCGCCAGCACAGTCGCGATGGCCATCCACCATTTTGCCCGCCAGAGTAGGTGTACAGCGTCGCGGAAGTAGATCTCTTCCATCGGTGCTCCAACGTTAGGGTGCGCCCGGACTTTAGCTCAATGGCCGACATGCACTCCATAGCGAAGCGTGCATCGGGGACAGCACTTGAACCGTTTTTGCGGCGATTGTGCGCGCAATCACGGGGCTTCCTGCTACGAACTCGTGGATGAGGGCAGGGTTCAGCGGTTGACGGGCGCTTGGATGCGATCCCGAGCCTGCTCGGTAGCCTTGCGACCGATTGCGTCCTCCGTCAGCCACTTGACCGTCAGACGGATGCCTTCATCGGTTGGGATGGGCAACACGGCAGAGCTCGCAAGCTCCGAGGTATCGACAACCATCGATGTCAGCAAATTTCTGAGCCGAAAACTGGTGAGCGGCGGATTGGGATAACCCAAGATCTGAAGAAATCGCCTGCAAAGGACGCGAGCCGGAGCAGACCCAAAGGGGCCTCCCGAACGCGTCCCCCTCCCCAGGCGCGACTGATCGCGTTCGCCCAGTGCGAGAGGTCCAATGGGTCGTAGTCTGCCAGGTAGAATGTCTTGCCAACGACGAACTCTGGCTTTGCCGCAACGATCGAATCGACCTGGACCACCAGATTGGCGATATAGCCAAACGAGCGACGCGGATGAGAATGCCGCGGCAAGACGAACCAGCCGACGCGGACGGCTTCAAAAAAGTTTCGATATGGCGGCCCAAACCATGGGCCCCAAATCGAGGTCGGCCGAACAAGCACCCATGGTAATTCGGACTGAGGGACAGCGCGCACCAGCTCTTCGCCATGGACTTTGCTCTTGCCATACAAGGTCGTTGGACGGTAGTCGGTGTCATGTCGCGGCGTGTAATGGATATCGCAAACAAGCATCGATGAGAAAAAGACGATGCGGTCCAGGCAGGTCAGCGAACGGGCCGCCGCGATCATGTTCTCGACCCCCGTCGTATTCGAGGAGTAGTCTTCGATTCCCTTTCCCTCCAAGTCCGTGCGTGCGGCGACGTGGAGGATGACGTCAGGACGGAATTGAGCAACGGCTGCACGCAGTGCGTTGGCGTCGCAGACATCGCCTTTTTTCCAGTAGGGCGCGTGCAAGCGATTGCGCGGCGGGAGTTCGTCGAAATTGACGACGGTGAGCCCGCAAACCGGTAAAATGCTCGACCAGATTGGTTCCGATGAATCCCGAACCGCCGGTTATGAATATCCGTTGCGCCATGCGCCGGCTGCATTCACTCACGGGTGTCGATTGAAACTAAGTCACCATAGTTTCGGCCACAAGGGATGCATGCGGAGGAATGCGCAGCCATGAACGATCGGATTACTATTGACAAGCGCTGGCAAGGCGGTTTCGCATCAGCGCAACCAAACGACCCTGCGCAATGAATATTCTGAACACCACGGATCAACACGACCGCGCCAAGTACGGTATCGCTTTCGCGGTGAACGAGATCATGGCGCAGACCTCCGCGGTTCTCTCGCCGCAAGGTGCAGTGAGCCTCATGAGCACCGGCAACCCGGATGTCGAGGTTCCCGCAGGCACTTTGCACTATTGCTCGCAGCCGAGCACTCCTTGGTCCGGCCGCTGGCGCTATACGCCCGACTATCAGGAAATGTGCGAACGTATCATTCGCGAACAAGAAATCGCCGCGTTGCACATGCACGGCGTCTGGACGCATCCGACCTTTGCCGCGAACCGCGCCGCGTTGCGCTGTGGAATTCCTACGGTGCTCACCAATCACGGGCAGCTCATGCCGTGGGCGCTTCGCCAACCGGGCAGGCTCGGGCCTTGAAAAAGCAGGTCTATCTCAAGGTGATGAAGGACCGTCTATTTCAATCGATTTCGGTGCTTCATGCGATCACGCCGCTGGAAAAAAACGGACTTCACGCCTTGTTCCCCGGCAGGCGCATCGAAGTCATTCCAAATTCGATCGATTTGGCGCAGCTTGATAGCGTCGCCGCATCAGAGCCAGTCGCCGTGAACTCGCGCTATATCCTTTTCGTCGGTCGGCTCCATCCCAAGAAGGGCGTCGATCTTTTGATCGAAGCCTTCGAGCACGCCGATATTCCTCGCGACTGGCGCCTGCTGATCGTGGGGCCTCGGAAGATGCCGCGTATGCAGATCGACTGCATCGTGCGGCGTCTCCAGCGAACGTGGTTCCTTGATTGAGTGGCGGGGCCGATTTGGGATCCGGCGGAGAAATATGCTCTGATGCGCGGCGCCAGGGCAGCTGTTGTTCCTTCTTACTCCGAAGTCGTTTCGTTCGTAAATTTGGAAGCCTCCGTGTGCGATACGCCAACAATTACGACGCCTCCCACGGGGTTGTCCGACTGGGAGGACGGCGGCGGACTATGGCGGCGCCCGACGTGGAATCACTCCGTCTCGTCATGGCGTGTGCGCAGTGGTCCGACCAGGAGCGAGATGAGCGCGGTATGGCAAGTCGCAGGCTTGTGGAGCAGCGCTATTCGACGGCGGCCACCGCGTCGCGTGGATTGAGCTTTACCGCTCTTTGTGTTGAATACGTTGCGGATTGCATGCGAGCCTATATTGCCGATGAAGCAACAAGTTGCACCAAAGATTTCGGTCGTAACGATAAATCTCAATAGGCGCGCCGAGCTTGAGATGACAATCAAGAGCGTGCTTGCGCAATCTTACTCCAATATCGAGTACCTGGTTATAGATGGCGGCTCGACCGACGGCAGCGTTGATCTGATCAAGCAATGGAGCTCGCGGATACAGTATTGGGTCAGCGAACCTGATGCGGGCATTTACGATGCAATGAACAAGGGCGTTCGCGTTGCGACCGGCGAATGGGTGATTTTCATGAACGCGGGAGACCGGTTCCATGACGAATTCGTCGTGGCTGACATATTCAGCGAACCTCACAACGATGCCGACCTCGTATATGGCCATTCGCGGATGTGGTATTCGCGCGAGCAAGTGGAAGAGTCCGTTCTGCCGAAGCCATCCCTTCAGCCTGCGCTGCGGATGAACTGTTCGCATCAGAGCTTATTTGCGAGGCGGTCGCTTCTGCTGAGCACGCCATTTTCGGTTGGTCTGATGGCGTCCGACTACGAATTTCTTGTTCGCATGCACACTGAAGGCCGCCGCTTCAAGCTCGTCGATCGTGTCGTCAGTGTGTGCGTGAATGGCGGCATCAGCGACATGAACGATTTAACTCTCTCTTCGCATCGGTGGAAGGTCGCAACGCGGTATGGGCTCATGCCGCGATGGGGATTGCTAACCTTCCTGGGACCGGGTTGAAGGCCGTAAGTGGACGCCACTTGAAGAAGATTTTACCGCAACGTCTCACCGTGTGGCTCCTGCAGCGGAAGAGAAGTTTAAGCGGCAGGTGTTCTTTGCCGCGTAGTGTCGCCTTAAATCATGCCGGCCTATTTTGGGCGGTAGATCGTTTGACGGCCTCGTCCTACGCCTAGTATGCGGGCCGCGAGATTCCGTGACACCGTATCCGCAGCGAAGACCGTACGCATCCAGAGGTTCTCAGGGCGGCCTTTGAACGCCGTGACGTGGTAGTAGTCTCCGCCCGTCGGAGAGTTCTTGGAAAAGAAATAGTTCGACACGCAGCAACGTGGCTGATCGACGAGCACTTCGTTCACCGAATGGAACGACGTTCGGTTTGTTTCCATGATCACTAGACGGTTGAACTTGCTGGTCACGACCTTGGGCTTGCGGACACGCTCGTTCCACAATTCGAAATTCCCACCGTTCGCATCGGACCAATTTGGAGACACGTAGTAGAGCAGGTTCAAGCGCCTATATCGCAGGCGTTCCGAATTGTGGGAGTTGTCGATATGAGGCTGCAGATAGTCGCCCCTCAGCATGATTGAGAGGCCTCCGGCATAGAGCTTGGGATCGGGCTCCAAGCTCGAGATACCGGTGATCCTGCCAACCGCCGCAATCACCTCGGACGACTGGAACGCGAAGGTTATTTCTTTGAGGATAGACGCATGATCGTCCAACAAGACGGACGTGCACTTGCGTTCCCGAAAATCGTCGCGCCGCTTGAAACCGGCGCAATCGGAAGGAAAGGCTCCCCCGACTTCCGCCGCGACCTCCTGAGGTAGGAAATCGTCGCAGACAACATGTCGCGTGGTTGTGCTGTTCGGAGATTGGAACATGCACGCCAGCCGGTCTGCGTCGGTGGTTAGCCGTTTGACCATCTCGGCGGCGAAATCGTGCTTTGTCCACATAGCTCTGTCCGGCGTCTGATGGCCATTGACTTAGGCCGCGATTGCATCGGCCATGTAAGACGGCGGTGCGATCCCGAAGTTCCGCAATATGGATGGGGCGACCTGAATAGTCGACACCTTGTCGTTTAGCACCCCACGACGACGATCGCCGCTGAACGCGATGAGTACGCCCTCAGGAACATGGTAGGCGTTCGATCCCGCTTCGTCCTGTATGCGCAGGTTCACCATCCCCGCTTCGGAGAGGGTCACGGGACGGCTGGCATATGTAACGGCAATCTGTTCCGTCGTCAGGTTGACTTGGCCGAGCTCGATTCGAAATACGCCCTGGCCGCGGGATGCGAAAGCGAGAGGCTCTGCGTTGATCCTCACCTGGGATAACCGGTCGGCGAATTCGTTCTCCAGCCTCGCGTCGACACGCACCATATAGAGCGGCGCCATTGCACGCTCGCGATGCCACGCGTCATCCGGGATGGCAAGCATGCGCATGAAGCGCTCGATGTCGTAGAAATTGAGCTGAGTCTCGACAACCTGGGCGTTGTCCTGGGCGGCTTGGCCCATGCTTGTCGCAACGAGCAGCGCGTAACGATGATCCCTTTGCACGAACCGCATGAGTTCGCTCAATTGCGCATCCGCTTCGCGCATCGCGAACGGAATTTCGTCTTCCCAAGCCAGTCGCCAGGCTGAGTCCCAACGGAGCTTCACATAGTCCTGCGGAAAAAGCGCCGGCCAGTAGCGATGCATCGATGAGGCGACGTGATTCGTGAAAAATGTCGTGAATTCGGGTCGCGTGCGCTTGAGCTCGCTCAAGAAGAAATCGAACGCGATTTGCACCTGTGACGTACGGCGGCGAACCACGCGGTTGGGCTTTGCCTTCTCCGCGATCAACTGCGCAGCCAGCTTCGCCGCCGTCGTCGCGCGCAATCCAAGCCTCGGCGCGGCGGCCAGGAACCGCGCCGCTTGCCGGATCGGCAGCCCGCTCGACACGTTGCGACCGGACCGATCGAGCATGCTGAGGTTGAAGTCTTGGAAGACTTCGAACTTGTCGGGGAAGCATTCGATGCCGCGCGCGAACGTGTCGGGCACATAGAAGGCGTAATTGTCGAGCACGTGGGGAAGAGGGTAGCTGTGCAAGCTGCCGAATACGCCGACCTTTCGGCCCGATCGCGCGACCAGCTCCCACAGGGAAGGGTACGCTTCATTCACGGCCGTCAGGTCCTGGCCGAAATCGGATATGTGATGCTGCCGGTTTGTCACCCCGCGATGCAACGTCGGCCAAGTGATCCAAGGGCTGAGATGGCCATCGTCTTCCGAATAGGTCTCAACCAGCGCGCCGTGTTCGAGCAACGACGCGATCGCCGAGTTCGGATATCGCGAGCGGAACCACTGAATGACTCTTAGGGGTACCTCGTTCAGTTCATAGAGGATAAGTCGCTTTCCGTCGAACACAGGCGATCACCGGCCGACCACGGCGACTGATGCTGCCGTCACGGCAAGCTGCGATGTGATCTGCGTGGCGTCGCGCAGGAACAGTCCCAGATCGAACGGGCTGAGATCGCGCGGAACGACAACCGTCGAGCCCGGCGGAATGAGGCTGACATTGCTGTACGAGAACCAGCCGCTCTGAACGGGCTGCGCGGTTCCATCCGGCAGGATGATGAACGTGCGTCTGCGATCGGCGCTCTGCGTGATGCCGCCCGCCGACTGAGGTAGTCGGCGAGCTGCAATCCGTTCTCGAACTGGAACGATCCCGAGTTGAGCACCTCTCCGGTGACCGTCACGGTCGCGGGCCGGACCGGAATGTAGAGCGTGTCGCCGGGTTCGAGAACGATGTCGAGCTCCGGCCGTGAGCGCAGCACGGCGAGGTCCGCCGTCATCGTGATCCGGCCGAGCACCGGCTCGTTGCGAACCTGCTGCCCGAGGCTGGTCAGGAACGTCAGCGTGTCTCTGTTGGCGGCGCTGGCCTGCGGCGATGTCGCGAGCGTCGAGAGCTGAGCATCGATGGAGCGCGCCTGACGGATGTTGCCTTCGCGTTCCGCGACGGCCGCGCGCTCGCGGGTGAAGACCGCGCCATAGGGATAGGCCTGATCGGTCAGCCCGCCGGCGCGCTCGAGCAGCGACGACAGCCGTTCGCCGCGCGTGATGTTGAACGCGCCCGGATACCTCACTTGGCCGCTCACGCTCACCTGTCCGTTCTCGCGGTCGGTGAAGACGGAGCGCAGCCTGATCACGTCCAGGGGCTGCAAGCTGACGCGCTGAAAGTCGCCCGCCTGGCCGCGATAGTTGCTTCGCGCCGTGCGCGACGTGCCCGGTCTGCGGATCGATCTGGGTTGAGGTGACCTCGATGGAGGTGAGATCGGCTTGGCGCAACAGTCCGCCGGCGGTCTGGATCATGTCGGCGAGCGTGGTGCCCTCCGCCGCGATATAGGTTCCCGGATCGCGGACGGTTTCCAGCACCCAGACCAGGTGATCTCCGGCGACGCGAACGAGCGCCTGCACAGAAACGTTCAAGCGCGCAGCGATGGCCTCGACTGACGGAAGCTGTGCTGCTCCTCCTGTCAGCGACAGCGCGGAGAACGCGTTCTGCTGCGAGAGCTGCGCGGCCTGCGCGAATGGCATTGGTGCCCGCGGTCAGTTGCTGCTGCGCGGCCTGAAGCCTCAGATCGACCCCCGCGGCGTGCCGAGATTCGCGCCGTACTGAGGCACGAATTGCGGGCCGTATAGCGGATTGCCGAAGGGACGCGTTCGGCGCCGTGGCGATGCTCTGCGGATATTGACCGTTGTAGCGGGGACTGCGGAAGGCCGACACCGGCCCCGGGCGGTGGTTGCATGCCGAAGCCCGGACCGTTCTGGGGAGGCATCGCGCCGGGGGTCTGGGGAAGTCCCGGTCCAACACCATTCGGGGGCGTAGGTCCGGGGTTGGGCTGGAATTGCTACGGATACGGATCTGCGGAACGGATACGGCTGGAACGGATACGGCTGTTGACCGGGAATCTGGTTCCCGCTGGGAGCCCCATTCTGCGGATTGATTGCGCCGCCGGCCTGCTGCGTTCCATCAGCCATCTGCATCGCGATACCCGGCTTGCGCCTGGAGCGCCAGCAAGCCTTGCTGCTCGCGCACGGCCGCGTCGGCGAGCAGCCGGATTTCGTCGCGGTTGAAGATGTAGACGAAATCGTCGTTCTGCAGATTGATGTCCTGCGCCCCGGACAACACGCGCGTGAGCGAGAAGGGCTCGAGCGTCCGCACGTTCAACCGGATGTCGCGGCGCACGATGACGGCAAACGGCGTGTAGGCATCGAGCGTCAGATCGTCGATGCTGCGGATGAGCCGCGCGGTCGACGAGGCGACCGAGCGCGGATAGATTCCGACAAGCCGGATCGATCCTGCGAGACGTCACGCGTTCGAGCGACACATCCGTCATCGGGTCGACGAAAAGAACTCTCGCCGCTCGCGACGGGCGCCTGCGCCGAAATCGGAATCAGCCGGGTCGTGCCGTCGGCGTCGATATGCGTCGTGGAATAGCGGTAATTGCCGGGTATCTCGAACCCGCCCGCGAGCGCGACCAGGGCTTCCGCGGTCATCGTCGAGTGCTTGTCCTCAAGCTCGTAGATGCCGGGCCGGCGAATGAAACCGGTGATCGCCACCGTGTTCTTGAGCGGCGGCACCATGATCCTGTCGCCGTTGCGCAGGTTCGGGATCTTCGTGCCCTCCGCCGGCGTCAGGACCGAATAGAGATCGATCGGGATCGTCTGGTCGCCGCGAATGACCAGTGCATTGCGGAGGCTGCCGGTCTTGGCGACGCCACCCGAAACCAGAATGGCGTCCAGCGGCGTCGCGAAGGCGTTCAGGTTGCGCACACCGGGTGCGCGCACCTCTCCGCTGACGAAGACCGAGATCTGCCGCGCTTCGCCGAGCGAGACGAACGCGTCGGTCGACAGATATCCCTGCGCGACCTGCCGCTGCAGCAGTGAGCGAAATTCGCCGAACGTCCGTCCGCTGGCTGAAATCGGCGTCAGCCGGGGAAGGATCACCTCGCCGTCGCGATTGACGCGCTGACGATAGGTTGCGTTCTCCTGCCCGCGCAGGACGACGACGATCTCGTCGCCTTCGCCCATCATGTAGTTGTCCGGCACGGCGCCGGTCTGGACGATCGACACCGGCGTCGGCACGCCGAGCACGTCGTAGCCGAATTGGGTCAACGGCCGGCCGGCGCGCTGCGGAATAGATCGCTTCAAGTCGCGAAGGCGGCGCGTACGGAATCCTGAGCGGCTCGACGGGCTGGTACAGCTGCAGCGACGGCCTGAGATCATTCGACGGAAACGCTGATTCGGCACGAGCTGCTGAAATTGCTGCTGCAACTGCGGTTGCGACTGAAGCATCCGCTGAAGCGCGTCCGAAGACACGTCCAGCGTCTGAGCATCGGCTGCAGCCAGAGCGACGCAGACTGCACCTGCAACCGCAAATCCGATCCTACAGACGCGATGGAGCGAACGCACCATTGACCCCCCGTTTTCTGTAAGAGTGACAGCGCCTTAGAGGCAGCCTTCGTCACATCTTCTACCGACTCTCAGAATACCGCAAGAGCGTGGCTCGACGCGCAAAATTGTTCCACATGCCGTGTCATTCTTGTTCAGGTTCCGGACCCGGGCAGGAGCGTATCGATCCTCCCGGTGAGCCAATACGCAATCAGCCCGAGCCACTCGTGGACCGCCACGTCGACGCGCACGAGACTTGTCGAGGCTTCCAACCGAATCGCCCAGTAATCGTCGGGCCGGCCCGGTCGTCGTGTAACCGACGGGGTAGGGGATGACAGGGAACCCTGCATGGCGGAACGTCCCGACCGCGCGCGGCATGTGAGACGCCGACGTCACCAAGAGCCACCGTTCGCCGGGTTGCGGCATGATGAGCTCGCGCGTGAAGGCTGCGTTCTCCGCCGTGCTGAGCGACCGGGCCTCCGTCACGATCCGCAACTCGTCCACGCCGATATCGGCCAGAAAGCGTTTGGCGATGAAGGCCTCGGTTTCCGCATCGGAACGGCTGCCGAAGGTTCCTCCTGAGACAACGATCCTTGCATTCGGATAACGGCGGGCGAGAGTCGCCGTCTCGGTCAGGCGTTCACCGTCCTGCGTCAGCGCAATGGCGCCGCGCGGCAGTGTGGGAGAACCGACGATCCCGCCGAGAACGATGATGCCGGTGGGTTCCGGGATATCGTCGGGAGGTCGCGGAAATCGGTCCTCGAGCGGGCGCATCAGGATGAATCCAACAGGACCGAAGCCCAGAAGAAGCAACCCGAGCGCGGCGGTCCACACCAGCACGGCCCCAAGGCGCCGGCGTCGAAAGAGGAGCGCCAGAGCGCCCGCGAGCGCAACGACGACAAGAGCGTTGCTGGCGATGAGGAGAGCGCCGAACGTTTTGGAAATGAAAAGGAACATCAGCCCGCCCGTGGAAAATCGGGAGGGACAATAGCGCGTTCAACAAAGCCAGAGGACTCGGATGCGCAAACGCAAGCGGCGCCGCGAACTCGATCGCGACGCCGCGTGCAGTCCGAAATCGGAGCGTCCTACTCGGGGTAGGGGACGTACCCATAGGGTGCCGGCGGCGGGCCGTAATAGCCCGGCGGCGGCGCATAGTAGGTGCGCGCGTTGTTCTGCGCGGCAAGCGTCGCGATCAGACCGAAGGCAAGCAGTCCGAAGCCGAGCGCGGCCGCGGTGTTGTCGCGGCGATAGCCGTAGCCGTATCCGTGACCGTAGGGCTTGGCGACATAGCCGCGATGGACCGGCGGTCCGTAGCCCGGACGTCCGTGCGCGAGGGCGGCCGTCGTGGACCCGCCCACCAGCGCCAGTGCCAATGCGATCGAAATGAGTTTCTTCATGGCGTCTTCCTCGTGCATCGCTCAGGTTCAGAGCGGGTGATCGACGCGCCTTCGCGTCATTGATCGCAACAGTAGAGAATTGGCGCTGAACCGCCTCTGAAGGATGCGTTTAACGGCCGTTCAGGTCGTCTTCATCGGCGCATTGCCCGGCGTATTGTCAGCCGTTATGGTCCGCGCCCCGAGGCACGTTGGGGCGTAGCCAAGTGGTAAGGCACCGGATTGATTTCCAGAATTTGTGATCGATGAGCCTGCGCGCATAAGCGAACTGATCAGATTGATCGAAGCGCCCATCAAGGCTTCCTGAGGACCGGCGTCCGCTTTTGGCGCCGATAGGGCGACATCCGTTGGCGCGCGGCGCGCGACAACTCAATGGGTCCCAGCTGGCTCTAACGTTCGCGCAGCGCCGTATCCCATGTTCGGACTACGGGCTTGAGCAGATAGCTCATGACCGAGCGCGATCCCGTCTTCACGTCGACTTGCGCCTCCATGCCGGGAGCGACTCGCCCGAATTTTGGGTCGTTTCCGAAATAGTCGCGTTCGAGTTTGACGTAAACCCTGTAGAACGGGCGGCCCTCGCTGTCGACATAGGTCGAGGGTGAAATGCGCTCCACGCTACCGGGAAGCGTGCCGAACATCGAATAATCGAAGGCGGTTACGCGCACGTCGGCGGGCTGTCCCGCCACGACATAGGCGATGTCCTGCGGCGCGACATTGGCGAGCACCACGAGAGGTCCGTTGGTCGGCACGATCTCCATCATCGTTTCGCCCGGTTTGACCACCGCGTTGATCGCCTTGACCGTTAGGTTGTTCACGAATCCGGCTACCGGAGCGTTGATGTTCAGGCGCGCCTCGCGCGCGCGTTCGGTGGCGAGTTGCGCTTCCACCTCTTCCAGATCGGCGGTGTGCGTCGCGATGGATTCGCGCGCCTCGGCTCTGAATTGGGCGTTAAGATCCTCCAGCCGGTGCTCGTATTCGGCAAGTTCATTGTGCGCGCGCGCGAGCTCGTCGCGTGTTTCCAGGATTTTCTTTCGCCAATCGGCAGCCTCGCGTTCGGCGCGATAGAGGGCTTCTCGCGTGGTCAGCTGCCGCTCGAAGAGAGTTCTGGCCCGGGCTAGCTCCGCGAGTGCCCTCTCTTCATCGCGCTCAAGAACCGGTAGCTGCGTTTCATGGCCGCGCACAGAGTTGAGGCGTTGCGCGATCTGCTGTGACAGAACCGAAGCACTCGACTCCAGAGCCCGCTGCTTGGCGGTGTAGTAGGAAGCTGCTGTTCC
>CAVPTF010000011.1:0-65934 GCA_963708555.1 uncultured Alphaproteobacteria bacterium
CATCATGGGTGCTACGGCGAAGATCTTCACGGGCAAAGCGATGGCGACCATGCGCCTTTATGCGCTAATCCTGCACGGTCTTGTCAATCGGCTGGTCGTAGAGTGAGAGAATGAAGCGTCTTTTCAGGTTTTTGCTGCCCCCGTTCATCATGACGATCGGCGGCGCCGTTGCCGCGGACAATGCCGCGCTGGTTAACAAGGCGGTGCGCGTGAATGTGAGCGGGATCACCGCCGGTACGGTTCCGGGCAAGCTCATTTCGCAGGACGGCTGCCTCTATGTGCAGTTTGACCAGAAGACCAAGGACGGCTTCGTCTCGGTCCGCCTCGATCAGGTGACAAGCTTGGAGGGTCGCGAACGCCTCCCTGGCCGCGATGCTGAAGCAAGAGCCCAAGAAGTGCTTCGAAGAGGCCAACGGCTAGGGCCTGCGCCTCAAATCAAGACGTCACTCAGCCCGTTGATCCATCGCGTCTGGCGTGTCGATTCGAGGCTGCCGTGTGCGTCGAAGCGGCGGATCGCCGCAAAATCGAGGCCGGTCTCGGCTTCGATGGTCTTGATCGTGGTCTGAATCTTCCGGCTGCGCATATCGTCGAGCCGATAGGGCCTGAGACCGGAAAAGACCTTCGCTTCATAGAGCGCGCCGACATATTGCGTCTGGCCGATCATGAAGGCGGCGGCGGCGATCTGACCCGGCGCCTTCTCCAGCACCGCAATCTTCCAGAATGACAGCGGGATCTTCCACGGGCCACCTTTGCGGTTCTTGCCATAAAGCGGATCGTCGTCGCGGAAGATGGGACCCTGGAACACGGTCATCTTCTTCTCGGTCGTCTGCGCGCGATTGAGCACATAATCCTCGAGATTGCCCCAGTCGATGTCGTTGTATGTCTGGAACTGAGGCGCCGCGTTGGGATAGTGGAAACTGTCCTCATCGCCCAGTTTGGCGTCTTCGACCGTTTCGCCCCAGCTCGGATCGAGACGCCGCACGAGATGGCCGCGGCTGAACTGGATTTTGTCCGTGCCTTTGTCCTTCTCGTAGAAGTCGCCCGCGGGTTGATATTCGGGGTCCATGCGCTCGTCCTGGCGCCACGCGCTTTGGCGTTTGCCGGGATGCTGCAGCAGCCCGCCATGGATGTTCACCGCGGTGAGCAGGGCGAATTTGCGTGTCTTGTGCACGACGACCGAAAAGCGATGATACGTCAGCTCGTCGCCACCGTTGCCCTTGAGTGGCGCGACTTCACCGCTCTCGCGGGCCTTCTTGTAGATATCCTGCAGACGGATGGCTTCCGACAGGAAGCTCGGGTCGTAGCCGATCCCGAGCGCCTTTTTCCAACGCGAGGCCGCGTAAGGCTTGGCGTCCTTCTCGAACGCGTCTTCTTCACCCGCCGGCAGCGCCTGCGTGATCGGTAAGAAACCGAAGGCCGTGTCGAGCCGGTCGAGCACGCGGCGCGCCTCATCACACTCGAGCCGCCGCCGCTCCAGCGTCTTATAGATCGCGCTGACGCGCACGCCTTCGTTGCCGATATAGACCGCCGGTTTCCCGTCACTCGCTTTCGAGTGTGGCTTGGGCACCGCCTTGTGATGCAGGGCGATGACCTGCCATTGATCGTTCACCACCGGCGATCCCGACGAACCCGGCTCGGTGTCCGTCAGGTAGTGAATGAAGTGATCGAGGTTGACGGTGGGGATGTCCTTCTTCGCCAACGAGACAATGCGGCTCGAGCGGATCGAGATCTGCTTCGGACCGCCGCCGGGGTGCTGAATGATCGTCACCCATTCCTTGTCGACGATCTTGCCCGGCAACGGCAGGAGCGGAAGCCAGCCATAGCGTTCGATCGGGACGCCGGACTCCGCGAACGGCGAGATCGCGACAAAGGTGATGTCCAGCTCCGGATCGGTGAAGAATATCTCGTGTGGGCGCAGATTGAACTGCGCGGGCCTCTGCAGCACGCCGTCGACGTCATGCTCGTAACCGAACTCCGCTTCCGCCTGGCTCGCTTCGCTGACATTGCCGAGGACATGCTGGTTCGTCAGCAGAAGACGCGGCCCGACCAGGAAGCCGGTGCCGTACCATTCGCCGCCATCCGCAGGGACGCGGATGCGGCAGACCGCAGCCGCCGCCCGCCGTCCGCGGTCGAGATAGTTGATCGAGGTGAGGTCGCTTTCACCGATGATGCGCTCGTAGCCCGTCGGATCGCTCGCCGGCGACTCGAGCAAATCCTTGCGCATGTCGATGCGCTTCTGCCGCTCGCCCGCAGCGAGCCCGCCCGGCACGTCGAGTCGCGCCGGCCGGCCGCCTAAGGCTCCGGTCTTCTTGAAGGCGCCGAGCATCGCTTGCGAGAGGTCCAGGCTCGTCGTCGGAACGATGTCGCGCCTTGCCGCTTGCGCAGGTTTGTCTCCTAACGTCGCCACTGAATGCCCCCTACGCGTCGTGTGCGGTCAGTCGCCGTAGCCGAGCCTGAGCATGCCCGTCTTCGTGCCGTTGACCGTTCCGCTTTGCAGCCACTCGAGCGAGGCGCGGAAGAGCAGCAGGTGGTTCTTCTCCCACATCGCGTTGTGCGACGAGCAGGCGAGATCGATGAACACCTTCTCACGCGAGCCGATATCGGCGTAGAGATTGCGCACCTGCTCCTGCATCACCTGCTTGTCGTGCACGCCCGAGACCATGAGCGTCGGGACTTGAGTCCTGCGCACGATTTCGGGCGTCCAGCCCCAGCGCGTGGTTTGCGGCGCGCGCCGAACGCCCGGACCCCAGGTGGCGCCGACGGGATCGGACGCGAGCATGGTGGTCCACACCGATTGCGATGCGGCCGGATCGTATTGCTCCGTGCAACCGACCTGCCGGTCCCAGTTCGCGTCGAAATCGGCGCGTGACTGCGTGTTCATCGCCACGCCGGGGGCGGGGAGCGCCGGTTGGGCTGCCGGCTCGTCCCGTCTGTAGGCGGGGGCGAGCAGCACGAGCTTCTCGATCTTGTCGGGGTTCTGCGCGGCATAGCCGGCCGAGCGGGGCCCGCCGAGCGACCAGGCGACGAGGCTGACGCGCTCGGCGCGCCGGAGCGAACGCAGATAGTCCACCACCGCTCCGATATCGTTCCAGTCGGATGCGATCGTCGTCAGCTGATTGGGATAGCTCGGCTGGCAGGGCTTGGCGATGAGCGCGGGAATGAATTGCTTCTGCTGCTCGGCGGAGAGATTGCAGGGATCGTTCATCGCCGCAGGCCGCGTCGAACGGCCGTAACCGGTCGTGTCCATCGAGAACACGTCGTAGCCGGCACGCGCGAGATAGGCCATCCAGCTATAGTCCTGGTACGGAACATCGAAGGCGACTTCGGCCGGCGTGCCCGCGCCGTGGATGAAGAGCACTATCCCTGAGCTCGCGCCGCGCAACGCGCTGCCGGCCTTCACCCGCTCGCGGACATAGACCTGGGTCTGCTGCCCGCTGATCGCAGGCACGATGGAACGGACGGGGACATAGTGGTCGATGGAGAGAAGCTGCTCGCCGTCGTCAGCGGCGGCAGGGCCGACCGAGCCGGCGACCAGCAGCGACAGACCAAGAGCAAGCGACCGGAGAGCGTTGAGGGGCGCATAGGCGGGACTCCGAGAGCTGGAGAAGCGTGTCGCCGGTTATACTCAGTTTACGTCGAAGCGGATAAGACCTCTGGCATTCCGCGGGCTTTTCGGGCAGACCCGCGGTGCCTCATTCGGAGTCCAACTTGGCCGACGCGCCCCACACGATCGATCTCGACGCCTATTTCAAGCGCATCGGCTACACGGGGCCGCGCACGGCGACGCTTCAAACGCTACAGGACACTGCACGCGCTTCACCCGGCGGCGATCGCGTTCGAGAATCTCGATCCGCTGCGCAGCGTGAGGATTCGCCTCGATCCCGCGTCGGTCGAGAAGAAGCTCGTGGGCTCGGGGCGCGGCGGCTACTGCTTCGAACAGAACGGGCTGTTCGGGCTGGTCCTCGGCGCGCTCGGATTCAAGGTCATGGGACTGGCAGCGCGCGTCTATGTGAGGACCGAGCCCGGAAAGATCCGCCGCAGCCACATGCTGCTGAAGGTCGATTTGCCTGAAGGGGTCTACATCGCCGATGTCGGCTTTGGCGCCTGGGCGCTCAGCGGGCCGTTGCATCTGCACGGCAAGGGCGACCAGGAAACGCCGCATGGACTGGCGCGTGTCGCGCCCGTCGGCGAACACTTCGATGTGCAGACGGTCGTCGACGGCGTCTGGACGACGCTCTACCGCTTCATGCTGGAAGAGCAATTCCTCGCCGACTACGAAGTCGCGAACTGGTACTGCTCGACCCATCCCGATTCGCGGTTCCTGACCGAGCTGATGGTCGCACTGCCTGCCCGCGGGACGCCGTCTCGGCATGCTGAACAACCGCCTCTCGATCCATTATCCCGACGGCCGCACGGAACGGCGCGAGCTCAAGAGCGCGGAAGAGATCGCCGATGTGCTCGAGAACGAGTTCCTGATCCGGTTGCCGGGACCGCGCGACGAGCTGATGGCCGCGCTCGCAAAGCTGCCGCGATAATTCAGGCCGCGAAGAGCCGTTCGATCGCGGCGGCGATGCGGAAGAGGTTGCGGTCCTGACCGTTGCGCGCGACGACCATGAGGCCCACGGGCAGATCGCCCTGGCGCGGCAAGGGCAGCGAGATCGCGCAGAGATCGAAGAAATTGATCAGCGAGGTGTTGCGCAGGTTGAGGAAGTTCTTCGGCAGGAACGTCTCGAGCGTCGAGACCTCGGCCATGGTCGGAGCGACGTTCGGCGTCGTCGGCATGATGATCGCGTCGAGATTGGCGAGGCGCTGCGTCCATCGCACGCACGAGAGCCGCACGCGCGCGCGTCATCTCGATGTACTCGGCGGCGGTGACGTCGCGTCCGAGATTGATGCGCGTCAGCACGACCGGATCGTAGTCGGCCGCGCGCGCCGGGAGCCACGGCCGGTGGATATGGAACGACTCGATCGACGAGATCGACGCCTTGGCCTGAACGCGCGCGACGTCGTCCCACAGCGGGATCGCTTCGTCGGTGAGCGTGACGCCCGCGCCGTCGAGTGTCTCGGTCGCGGCGTTGAACCGCGCGCTGACGGTGAGATCGAGCTCTTGCAGCGGGAGGCCCCGCGCAACGCCGAGCCGCAAGCCGACCAGCGGCACGGGCTCCAGCGTCCATGGCGCTTCGTTCGCCATCACCGCATCCGCGCGCGCGCAGTCGGCGACGGTGCGCGCCAGCGGACCGATGGAGTCGAGCGTGTACGAGAGCGGAAACGCGCCATCGGTCGGGATGCGCGACTTGCTCGGCTTGAAGCCGACAATGCCGCAGAACGCGGCGGGCGCGCGCGTCGATCCGCCGGTGTCGGTGCCGATGGCGATCTCGCACATGCCGTCCGCGGCGGCGACGGCCGCGCCCGAGGACGAGCCGCCCGGAACGCGCGTCCGGTCGGCGGGATTGCCCGGCGTGCCGTGATGCGGGTTCATTCCGAGAATGGAGAAGGCGAACTCGCTCATGTTCGTCTTGGCGACGATCACCGCACCCGCGGCGCGCAGGCGGCGCACGACGGCCGCGTCTTCTTTCGCGGGCGGTGCATCGATCAGGATCTTCGAGCCCGCGCGCGTCGGTTCGCCCGCGACATCGAACAGATCCTTGATGCTGACGATCGTGCCGTCGAGCGGGCCGAGGCTGATGCCTGCGCGTGCGCGTGCGTCGGCGGCATCGGCGGCGGCGCGCGCGGCTTCGGTGTAGACGGTGAGGCAGGTGCGCTTGCCTTCGCCGCGCGGATCGTTGATGCGGGTGAGCGCTTCCTCGAGACGGTCGCGCGAGGATCGCGCGCGCGTCTGTGCGCGCAGACCGCCAGGCGCGGCCGCGAGCACCGATGCGGCCGCGATGCCCGAAACGACGTTCCGCCGGCTGAGCGAGGAAACCGGCCGCACTTGAACTCTCCTACTGAGCGAGGAGCGGGATCGTCTTGTGATCCGGCGGCGCCGGGATCGACTGCAGATAGGCGTAGATGTCCGTCAGCTCCTGATTGGACAGCACCTTCTCGGTGTAGGGCGGCATGTCGCCGCTCGTCGTGCGGACGAAACCGGAGAGCGCGGCATAGGCCATCGGCACGGGCGCCGCGATGCGCGGACCTTCGCGTCCGCCCTGGCCTTCGCGGCCGTGGCATTGCCAGCAGCCGACGCGCTCGAAATTGGCCTTGCCCTTTGCCGGATCGCCGGCCGGCGCCGCGGCGCCGAAGCTCGGCGCGTTGCCGAACGCCGCCGCACTGAGCACGACGGCCGCCGCGAACAGAGTGAACCTGGTACGCATCGAGTCCTCCTAACGCGGCTGGGTCACGACGTCGATCAGCACGGGCTCGCCCGCCTTGACCGCGTCGATGCCGCGCTTGATCGCAGCCGAGAGATCCTTCGGATCGGTGATCGGCCCGTAGCCGGTCATGCCCATCGATTGCGCGAGCTTCGCGTAGTCGACATACGGCTCCCAGATCGTCGTGCCGATATGCGCGTTCTCGACACCGCGCTGACGCCAGTTGGCCATGCGCTGAAGGTGCATGATTTCCTGATGATAGGCGCGGTTGTTCCACATGATCGTGAGCATCGGCACGTTGTGGTGCACGGCCGTCCAGAGCGCGCCCGGCGCGTACATCGAGTCGCCGTCGTTCTGGATGTTGATCGCAAGACGCCGGCCGTTGTCGCGATGCGCCATCGCAGCACCGACCGCAGCCGGGAGGCCGTAGCCGATGCCCGCGCCGCCGGGACCGCCGATGAACTGGTGGTGCTCGCGGAAGTCCCACAGACGATGCGGCCAGTTCGAGAGGCTGGAGTCGCGCGAGACGAGCGCCCAGTTCTCGTTCTTGATGTGCTGCCAGATTTCGGCCGAGAGACGCGCCGCGCTGATCGGGATCGCGTTCCACGCATTCGCGGCGGCCGCCTGAAGCGTGCGCTCGCGCGCTTGAGAGAACGCTTTCTTGGCGGCTTCGCCGCGCGCCGCGATGACCGATTTCCGGTCCGCCGGAATCGCCTGTCTCACATATTCGGTGAGCATCGGAAGCGTGGCTTCGGCATCGGCGCCGATCGCGATGTCGATCTGCTGATAGCGCATGAAGTCCTGGTAATTGGCGCGGATATACATATCGGCCATGCTGATATTGATCAGCTTCGCGCCCGGCTTGAGACGCGAGGCCTGCCGCATCTCGACCGAGTCGTCCATCGAATTGACCGAGCCCCAGAGGTCGGTGAGCTCGAGGCCCAGGATCACGTCCGCCTGCTCGATCAGGTTTCCGCCGCCGACCCGGCAGAGGGGATGCTGGTTCGGCATGTTCATGCGGCCGAGATTGTCGACCACCGGGCAGTTCAGCGTCTCGGCAAGCTCGACGAGGGCCTTCACGCCGGCCTGCGTGCGGCCCGAACGATCGGCGACGATGACGGGATTGTCCGCCATCGCGAGCAGCTTCGCGGCTTCGCGCACCGCGTTCGGATCGCCCGCGGGCGGGGCCACGCGATTGAGCCTCGGAATGCTGAGCGGCTTGCCGTGCTGAAGCTGCTCGATCGATTCTTCCTGCAGCTTCTCTTCGACCGCGATCAGAACCGGCTCATAGGGCGGCGTCATCGCCACCTTGTACGCGCGCACCGTCGACTCGGCGAAGTGCTGGAGCGATTGCGGATTGTCGTCCCACTTGGTGAAGTCGCGCGTCAGCAGACCCGGGTCCTGCACGGCGTGGATGGTGGGGACGCCGGGCTGGCGATCGACCGCATCCATGCGGTTGCCGACCATCAGGATGGAGGCCGCGCGGTCGCACCAGGCGTTGTAGACAGCCATCGCGCCGTGCTGCAGGCCGACGGTGCCGTGCATCAGCGCAATCGCGGGCTTGCCGGCAACCTTGAAGTAGCCGTGCGTCATCGCGACGGCCGATTCTTCGTGCATGCAGGTGATGAATTCCGGCTTCTTGTTGCCGGCATAGGTCGTGATCGATTCGTGGATGCCGCGGGCCGACGAGGCCGGGTTCGAGAACACGTAGTCGATGTCGAGCGATCTGATGACGTCGACCATGAAGTCGGAGCCGGGCGTGCCGGGCGTCGTGCCGGGCGCGTGTACCGCGGCGGTTCCGAGCTCGCGCTGCGCGGCGGCGGTGGAGGGACGCGCCGCGGCCGCTGCCGCGCTTTGCGCCGACGCGGGTTTGAGCGCGCCCGCTGCCGTCACCGCGGTGGCGGCCCCGGTCACCGCGACGCCGGTCAAAAATTTGCGCCGATCCACTCCGGTCCGGCTGGTCTTGCGTGCCATGGAATTCCCTCCAGTTTTTCTCAAAGCAAAGCTGTCCGGCGCCCTGTCCGCGAAGCGCCGCTCACGAGCAGATATACCACGAGGAAACGCGGCGTGGAGAAGGCCCGGAAGGAAAATCGGCTGGGTCCAAGCGGTTGGTCATGCGGGCAAATTTCCGTTTGCAGCACTTTGGTCGATCGAATTTCGAAAATGGCGAGTAGCGAATGGGGAGTAGGGAGCAGGAAGGAGCGAGCGGGAGGGCGGGCTCCACCCAAGGCTGGAGGTGTGTCCGCGGCCCTCTGCAACCGGTTGGTCATGCGGATGAATTTCCGTTTTCATCAGTTCGTTTGTTGAATTTCGCGTTTTTTCTGCGCTTTCGCGCGCGCGATTGAAAATCCGGCTCGCTCGCCGTGCGCTCCTGCGCGACGCGCGCTTGCGCATGTTGCTCAGGGAAGGCGGCCTTACGGCGGCATTCTGCTCAGGGCTGATGGGCTCGGACACGACACCTCCATGGATCGGTCTCGCGATCGTCGCATTAGTCCTATAAATAGTCAACAATTATAGGATAAATCCTACAATGGCACCGCGGGGTGACGGCCAAAACGCGGTGACCGCACTTGGGTAACGCGGACGTTTCACGCATTCGACCGTGAAGGCACGGTTTGACCCTAAGCGGACCTAGCGCGTTTCGCCGGGGTGGCTGCGGGGCGGGAAGGCGGATTCGACCCTTCTCGGATTGTCGTCACATTTCAGAGCCCGTTCTTGCTGGCGGAGCGTGCGCCTCGGCAGTAAAAATAGGGCATGCGATGCGATGCGATGGAATCGAATGTGATGAAGCACTTTTAGAGTGACAATTATCAGTATACTGACCGGGGTTGGTACCCCTGAAATCGCCACGGCTGAGCCATTCGAGGATGGCTTTGCAGCCTATCAACGTGGCGACTACACGAGCGCGATGCAATTGCTCCGGCCATTGGGAGAACGAGAAATAAGAACCGCAGCGCGCAGTTTGGATCGCTGGTCGAAGCTGGGTTAGACACGACGAGACTCATTGGCTGCGATTCGCGTCCGAAAGCCATTTCGCTCGACCGGCAATGGTACCGACTTGAACTGTCTCAAGCGAGGCGCATCTTAGACCGACGGTTTCAGGCTGAAAGCATTCTGAAGTACAGCGACATCACGTTGCACGGTGTTGGCTCGCCAATCATATCGAGCTAGGGCCGTGCTACCAGGGGCAGGCTGGTACCGGATGTTCCTCCTTGCAACTGGGGCAGTTTCGGTGCGGCAGGGCGCTCGCGGAGCTCAGTGCCGTGCATTCCTTCGACGGAGCGATTCGGTGCATGACAGTCAGATTGCGCTGCGACGACGACAGGTCAAGGCGCTCGGCTGCAAAAGTTGACTTCGAACGAGTCTGGAACAGTGCGCCTTAGCGGCAGAGAGCGGTACGTTGCAGGAGCAGATGGCGATCCTTCCGGATCGATGGCGAAGGCGACGCGAGCCAAAGCTGGACCTAGGTGATGACTTCGGCGATCGCATGCGGTCAGGCCAAGCATAGCGGCGGACCGATTCAAGCCACGAGCGCGATTGCGGCAGCGTCGACAAGCGATGCGTTCCGAATGTACTCGTGGCTGCTTCAGCCGAATTTGAGCCAATCGTCGGTCAGCGTCCGCCCTGGCGATCGACAGGCTCTCGCCAAGCTCGCGATGTCTGAAACGGCGCCTTTGCGGCGCAGGATCGATGCGTATCACCTAACAATGGTGTGCTTTCGGCGTCGTGCGCGCTGGTCAGCAACCCAGAAAGCTTCTACGTCCTGCGCTTTCTTTTGGGCGTGGCTGAAGCCGGATTCCAGCCGGGCATCGATTTCTAACTGTCCTTGTGGTTTCCGGAAGCCCGCCGCGCGCGCGCTATTGCCCTCTTCATGCTCGGTGGTCCCATGTCGAACATCATCGTCGGACCATTGTCGGCTCTGCTCCTGGCATGGAAAATGTTGCTGGTCTGCATGGCTGGCAATGGCTGTTCCTCGTGGAGGGCTTGCCGGCTTTCTTCCTTGCCTTCGTTTGCCTCAGGCTTCTGCCGAACGGGCCGGGCGATGCGCGCTGGCTTAGCGAAACCGAAAAGAATGTGATTGCGGCGAGCTTGGCAAGCGATGCGCCGGCGCGTCACAGCAATGTCTGGTCTGCCTTGCGCGATCCGCGTCTCATTTTACTGGCGCTCGCCTGGTTTGGAATCACGTCGTCGATTTACGGTTTCGATCTGTGGCTGCGAGCTATCCAGCATGGGATCTGAGCGTGCCGGTGACGCTACGAGCGAGCGATTGCTCAATCGCGCGTTCAGCACGATGCGGCGGACGAACAGAGCGCGACGCTCGATGGCTGAATGGCGCCGATCGGCGTTTGGGCGTGCATCCTGTGAAGCAGCATGATTGCGGACGTGATGACGAACTACATGATCGTCCGGGATCAGCAATGGCATCGGTGGCGCGTAAGGGAGCTCGTTAAGCTCAAGGCAATGGCACACGAGGTCCGTCGGCCGCATCGAGCGTGAAGCCGCCGGTGTGGCCGCGCAGATTTTGCGAGCACCGAACCCTTGAGAACGCACGTAGGCGTACTCCAGCCGCGTTTGACCTGCCATAGTGCGCCGTAGGGCATGTCGCGTTCCGGCGAAACCCTTCGGTACCAGAGGACCTGGACTCACGGCCACCATGGGCGATAGACCTGCGGTCCTGCTGCGGATAGGCGAATTAGCGGCTCCCGGATTCGCGCCTTACGCCTTGAGCTTGAGCAGCCTTCTTGCGTTCAGCTCGTAGATCTTGCGGCGGTCGTCGGCGGTGATGTCGATCTCGTCCAGCACCTTGATGATCTCGCGGATGAAGAGCGGTCCGCCTTCGGGATCGAACGGGCAGTCGGTGCCGAACAGCACGTGGTCGCAGCCGAAGAACTCGATGCCGCAGACCGTGCCCGCCTTCGAGCCGTTGACCGCGGTGTCGCCGAAGAACTTCTTGAAGTAGTCGACGGGGCGCAGGCCCTTCTTCTTCATGTTGGCGATGATCTCGGCGTAGTGCGGCTCGGCCGCCTCGCGCGTGCCGAGCTGATCGAGGCCGAGACCGACGCGCGCTTCGAGGAACGGCACCATCGCGCCCAGATGGTGGGTGATGATCTTCAGATTCGGCCAGCGGTCGAAGTGGCCGGAGAACACCATGCGCGCCATCGCGGCACTCGTCTCGTACGGCCAGCCGAAGCACCACCAGATGTCGTATTTCGAGCCGGTCTCGCCGGGATAGTCGGCGAATTTCTGCGGCCGGGTGGGATGCATCCAGATCGGCAGATCGTAGCTGTGCATCGCCTCGAAGATCGGCGCGAATTCCGGATCGTCGAGCGGGCGGCCGTTGACGTTGGTGAAGATCTGGATGCCGCGCGCATCGAGCGTCTCCACCGCGCGGCGGATTTCGGCGAGCGAGTCCTTCACATTGTTCATGCCGATCGAGGCGACGAAGGCGGGGAACTGGTTGCGATGCTTCGCGACGATTTCCGCCATGCCGTCATTCGCAAGCTTGGCAAGTTCGCCCGACGTGGCGGGCGGCGCCACGTACTCGACCGCCGGCAGCGAGAGGGTGAGAATCTGCTGATAGTCCGGCCCGAACTGCTCCATCATCCGAAGGCGCGCGTCGAGATCGTAGAGGACCGGGATATTCGTCCAGCGCCGAATCGCCGTCTTGTTCGGGATGACCTCCACCATCTTGTCGAAGTAGGTCTTCGGGAAAATATGCGGAAAAATGTCGATCTTCTTCACGTGCGGACCTCGCGGAACTGTCGGGATTTCAAGCGCGCGGGACCATAGACCAGCGTGTTTGGGGCCGCAAAGCGCAAATCTTGCGGCGGCGGTTTGCCTCACGCGCTCTTGCCTGCTGACCACGCCGCCCCTAGATGTCGGACGATGAGCACCGAGGGCAGCACAACCGCAAGCACGCCCGCCGCCCAGGCGGCGAGGCGGCGGACCTTTGCCATCATCTCGCATCCCGACGCCGGCAAGACCACGCTGACCGAGCAGCTGCTGCTGTTGGGCGGCGCGATCCGGCTGGCCGGCCAGGTGAAGGCGCGCGGCGAAGCGCGGCGGGCGCGCTCGGACTGGATGAAGATCGAGCAGGAGCGCGGCATCTCGGTCACCACCGCGGTGATGACGTTCGAGTTCGAGGACACGGTGTTCAACCTGCTCGACACGCCGGGCCACGAGGATTTCTCCGAGGACACCTACCGCACGCTGACCGCGGCCGATTCCGCGGTGATGGTGATCGACGCCGCGAAGGGCATCGAAGCGCAGACGCGCAAGCTGTTCGAGGTCTGCCGGCTGCGCGACATTCCGATCATCACCTTCATCAACAAGATGGACCGCGAGGCGCGCGATCCGTTCGAGCTGATCGACGAGATCGCCGATCAGCTGCAGCTCGAATGCGCGCCGATGAGCTGGCCGGCGGGCTCGGGGCTGCAATTTCCACGGCGTGTACGAGCTTCGGGTCGAACAATTTCGTGCCGTTCGAGGGACGCAGCGGCGAAGATCGAGGCGCTGCCCGACGAGGCGCGCGCGCAATTGAACGAAGAGGTCGAGCTGGTGCGCCACGCGACGCAGCCGTTCGATCTCGAGACCTATCGCGAAGGCCACATGACGCCGGTGCTGTTCGGCGCCGCGCTGAAGGACTTCGGCGTGCGCGATCTCTTGAAGACGATTGCGCGCTATGCGCCGCCGCCGCGCCCGCAGGCGGCATCCACGCGCACGGTGCAGCCGGGCGAGGATCAGGTCACGGGCTTCGTGTTCAAGGTGCAGGCGAACATGGACCCGAACCATCGCGACCGCGTGGCGTTCGTGCGGCTCGTGTCGGGGCGGTTCCAGCGCGGCATGAAGCTGAAGCAGTCGGGCACCAACAAGCAGCTCGCGGTGTACAACCCGATCCTGTTCTTCGCGCAGGAGCGCGAGACGGTCGACGAGGCTTGGCCCGGCGACATCATCGGCATCCCGAACCACGGCGTGCTGCGCGTCGGCGACACGCTGAGCGAGAGCGAGCAGCTCGCGTTCACCGGCATCCCGAATTTCGCGCCGGAAATCTTGCGCCGCGTGCGTCTGAACGACCCGATGAAGGCGAAGCATCTGAAGCGCGCGCTGGAAAGCCTCGCGGAGGAGGGCGTCACCCAGGTGTTCCGCCCGCTGATCGGCGCGCAGTGGACGGTGGGCGTGGTCGGCAATCTGCAGCTCGACGTGCTGAAGAGCCGGCTGCAGGTCGAGTACGGGTTGGACGCCGATCTCGAAGCCTCGCCGTACGAGACCGCGCGCTGGGTCGACGGCGCGCCGGAGGACGTCGAGAAATTCCGCGACGCGAACAAGGGCCAGGTCGCGGAGGATCGCGACGGCTCGCTGGTGTTCCTGGCCAAGAGCAATTGGGAGCTCGGCTATGTCGGCGGCAAGTTCCCCAACATCCGCTTCCTCAAGACGCGCGAACGCAGCTCGACCGCCGCAGCGGCGTAAAGCACCACCCACCGAACGTCATCCCCGGCGAGCGCGAGCCTTGGGCTGCGCGCGAGGGAAGGGGACCCATGTTCAAGCTCAGTTCGACACAAACTCATGCCAAGATTTCGAAGTTTGATGTACGGCATCCATTCTTCTTGAGAACGTGCTATGCAGTGCTGGGTTTACATCCTCGCAAGCAAACGAGACGGCACTCTCTATACGGGCGTCACGAGCAATCTCGATACTCGGGTTTATCAGCACAAGAACGATCTCATCCCAGGCTTCACCAAACGCTATGGCGTGCATCGACTCGTCTGGTTCGAAGAGCACGGCGACATCCGGGATGGAATTGCCCGCGAGAAGCAGATCAAGGGTTGAATCGCGCCTGGAGGATTCGTCTGATCGAGAAGCTCAATCCCGATTGGAAGGATCTGTACTCGACCGATTTGGCGGACATCCAAAATGTCCATGGGTCCCCTTCCCTCGCCGTGCTTCGCACGGCTCGCCGGGGATGACGGTCTTTGTTCTTATGCCACGCGGTTGAGCGCGCGGACGGCGAAGACGAGCGAGACCGCGGAGAACGCCACGAACGCCGTCGCTTCCAGCGCGAGGGTGGTCGGATCGCCCGTGCCGAGCAGGCTGAAGCGCAAGAGGTCCACCTGCCAGGTCATCGGGTTGAGCATGGCGAGTGTCTGGAACCACATCGGCAATCCGTCGAGCGGGTAGAACATCGTGCTCAAGAACATCAGCAGGATGTAGGCCGCGCTGGTGATCGTGTTGAAGGAGTCCATCCGGCTCATCAGGATCGCAGCGATCGCGAAGAGGAAAAACCAGCCGCCGGTCGTGACGGCAACGATGAGCGCGGTCAGCGGAAGGAGGTCCGAGCGGATCTCGACGCCGAGGGCAAAGAACGCGACCAGGATCGCGAGCAGGGAGCCGATCAGGCTCACCAGCACGTTGAAGACGATCTTGCCGATCAACAATTGCCCGCGCGTGATGGGGAAGGTGAGCAGCTCGTAGAAAATCCCGGAATCCTTGTCCATGAAGAATCCCCAGGACGTGTTCAGCGCGACGTAGAACGTCACCATCGCGAGGATGCCGGGCAGCAGGAACGCGATGTAGCCGACCTGCTGTCCATCGAGCGTGATCGCGCCGCCGAGCAGACGATCAAAACCCAGGCCGAACAGCAGCAGATAGGTGAGCGGGATCATCAGGTCCCAGACCAGGAATGCGGCGTTGGTGATGCGCTGGCGGTAATCGCGGTAGAAGACGGCGGCGATCGCGTTCATCTCGATTTCTCCACCAGCGAGAGGAAAATCTCTTCGAGCGTGGGGCCTCGCACCTCGAACTGCGCGATGGGCGTATCGCGCGAGATATCGGCGAGCTTACCGAGCAGCGAGGCTTCTTCACCCTGGAAGACCATCTCGGCCGATCGGCCGTTGACCTGGAGCTTCGAAGGATTGAGCGACTTGAGACGGCGGTCCAAATCGTCCGCGCCGTCCGCAAAGGTGAGGTTCACGCGGAACATCTGCGTCGAGAGCGCGCGCAAATCCTGCAACGTGCCCGACGCCATCGTGCGCCCCTTGTTCAGGATCATGATCTCGTCGCACAGCTCTTCGGCTTCGCTGAGCACCTGAGTGGTCAGCAGGATCGTGCGGCCCTTGCGGGCTTCGGCGCGGAGACGATCGAGGACGCGGCGCTTCATCATCGGGTCCATGCCGGTCGTCGCTTCGTCGAGGATCATCAGCGGCGAGTTCGAACATGAAGATCTTCGCCACCTGGATGCGGCGCTTGGTGCCCTCGCTCAGCTCTTGCACGGTCATGCGCAGAATCGCGCCGAGCTCGAACTCCTCGATCAGCGCGTTGGCGCGTTCGCGCGCAGCCGCCGGTCCGACGCCGTGCAGATAGGCATAGATCATCAAATTGTCGCGCACGGTGAGAAGATTTTCGGAGGCCGTGTGCTGCAGCACGACGACCATCTTCCGCCGCGCCGCGAGCCCTTGGCGTACGACATCGCATCCAAGGATCGCCGCGCGGCCCGAGGTCGGCGAGGTGATGGTGCTCAGGATGCGCACCATCGTCGACTTGCCCGCGCCGTTCGGGCCGAGCAGGCCGTAGATCATGCCCTGCGGCACGTGGAACGACACGCCGTTGAGTGCGTGTGTCTCCGTGCCCGCCTTCGAGCGATAGACCTTGTGAACGTTGTCGACTTCGATGGCGTTCATCGGACATTCAGTTGCGCCGAGCGATGGCTTACCATCGCGAGGCGAAGGAATCCGATACGCCTCCCGCAGGTGACAGTGACTTGAACGGGGAGCGCGACGGCCTAATCGCCGTCGATGATGGCCCAGTCGTCGGGATAGAAGCCGTTGAACGTGGTGCGGATCGCGATCGAATAGGCGCCGACGGTTTCGAGCACGACAAAGTCGTCCTGCTGGATCGTCTTGGGCAGCATCAACGGGCGCGGCAGCACGTCGAGCGTGTCGCAGGTCGGGCCGAAGATCTTGAACGGCTTGATCTCGCCGGTGCGTTCGCGAACGCGTCCGCTCGGACCGATGCTGTACACGCGGCGCGGATAGTCGGCGGTCCACGCCGGCAGCGACAGCTCGTCGAACGATCCGTAGATGCCGTCGTTCAGGAACAGCTGATCGTCGCGTCTCAAGATCACGCGCGTCACCAGCGAGCAGCCTTCCGCGCAGAGCGCGCGGCCGGGCTCGCACAGGATCTCGCCGCCCGGCTCGAGCGGGAACGTCGAGATCGCCTCGCGGATGGTGTCGAAATACCAATGCGGCGGCGGCACGTCGTTGCCGGGATACGGACCGGGAAACCCGCCGCCGCAATCGAGCGCCACGATCTTGACGCTCGGACCCGCGGCAACCGCCGCACGCCGCGCAAGCTCGACGGCTTGCGCGTAGGTGAACGGGCTCAAGCACTGCGAACCGACATGGAACGTGAGCGCCGTCTGCGCGCCCGCGCTCGCGATCCGCTTCAGGAGGCGGCCGGCATTGGCGGGCGAGGTGCCGAACTTGCTCGACAGCTCCAGCATCGCGCCGCCGAGCGGGGTCGCGACACGGACGAAGATCCGCAAGCCCTTGCCGCCCTCGGTTTCGGCGAGAAGCTTGTCCAGCTCCTGGTCGCAATCGACGACATAATCCTTGATGCCGTGGCGGCGCCATGCGGCCCCCGCCTCGCCGGGAATGCGCACCGGCGCCATGAAGTGGCACTGCGAATCGGGATAGCGCGCGCGGATCAGCTCGATCTCGGCGAGCGAGGCGGTGTCGAAATGGCGGATGCCGGATTCGTAGATCTGGTCCAGCACATGCGGCGCGGGGTTCGCCTTCACCGCGTACATCGTCGTTCCCGGAAAGTAGTCCTGGAAGCGGCGCGCGGCGGTGCGAAAGCGCTTGGGGTGCAGCGCGTAATACGGCAGCGTCGGGCGCGTCGCCTCGATCAGCGCCGCGAACGACGGATAATGCGCGAGCGCAGGCGCGCCGGAAGGAACGGGTTGCTGGACATTCATGTGCATGACCTCCGCGGGCAGTCTAACCGACTCGCCCAAGCTCAGGGGCCGATATCAAAAACAGACTTGGGGGTACAGCCGACTCGTGTCAGCCACAAGACCCTTGCTGAGGATCGCGCGGGATTTTCAGCGTATTGGTAACCATGGTCTCGTTCTCGGGCTCGGTGAGCTGATCCATCGCCTGCTGCGCCAGGCGGAAATCATCGGATTGGCACGACTTGAGCCCGGCGATCGCCCGCTGGATGTTGGTGTCGATGCCCTTGATCAGCGCCTCGGGATCGTTCTTGGCGTGCTGGCGGATGAATTGTTCCAATCCCGTCTTCATGCGCTGGTAGCGCGCCTCGCGCTGGGCCGGCAGCGGCACGCGGCAATAGGCGAGCTCCGCGCGGTACACCCTCAGCAGCATATACATGCACGAGATCGAGCTTTGCGCCTCAGCCGCGGTCGCACCCAACACCGTCGCCAACGCAATGCCCGCGACAAACGCCTTCTTCATGCCTGCCTCCAAGCAGCCAACCGAACGAAGCCTGTACTATAGAAAGTTTCGCGGGTGGGGAAATTCAAGAGGCAGTGGGCTGGCGCTGCCGCGCCCGAAGGTCCCAGATCGTCTCCCGACCGTCGACCGAGGGCTGATAGACTTCGCTGATCTCCGCGCGCACCGCCTGGACATCGGTTTCGGTGACCGGGCGGGGAAGATCGAAACTGTCGACGCCGACGCGCGCAAAGAACGCCACCTGATCCTTGAGGACGTGTCCGGTCACGCGGATCTCGCCCTTGTAGCCGAGCCGCGTGCGCAGGAGGCGCGCCCAGGAAAACGCGCGTCCGTCCCTGAAATACGGAACATGCAGCAGGATCAGGGCAAGTTTGTGGACATCGGGGCCGATCAGCTCGGGCGACTCGCTCGGCCTCAAGGCGAAGGCCCAGCTTCTCGCCGCGGGCGAGCAGTTGGTCGCGCTCCTTCTGGAACCGCGCGAGCGAGACGATCGCCGGCCCTTCGGGCAGCGGATCGTTGTCGGCGACAGCCGTGAACGCGCGGTCAGCGGGCATAGAGCCGTTCCTTGAAGGGCGCGGCGCCGACCCGGCGATAGGTGTCGAGCAGACGCTCGCCGCTGTGCCTCAGCTGGGTGTAGGTCGCGACCACGTTCTCGACCGCGTCCGCGATGCCTTCGGAGTCGAAATCCGGGCCCGAGGATCTCGCCGAGCGACGCGTCCTCCGCGCCCGAGCCGCCGAGCAGGATCTGGTAGTTCTCCACGCCTTTGCGGTCGACGCCCAGGATGCCGATGTGGCCGACATGGTGATGGCCGCAGGCATTGATGCAGCCCGAGATCTTGATCTTCAGCTCGCCGAGATCGTGCTGGCGTTCGAGATCGGCAAAGCGGCGCGCGATCTCCTTGGCGATGTTGATCGACCGCGCATTGGCGAGGTCGCAATAGTCGAGACCGGGGCAGGAGATGATGTCGCTCGCGAGGCCATGGTTTCGCGGTGCCGAGATCGAGCGCGTCGAGCTTCTTCCAGATCGCGTAGAGGTCGCGCTTGCGCACATGCGGCAGCACGAGGTTCTGCTCGTGCGTGACGCGGATTTCCGGCTGGCCGAACTCGTCCATCAGATCGGCCAGCGCGTCCATCTGATCGGACGAGCAGTCGCCGGGCGTCTGTCCGATGGGCTTCAGCGAAATCGTCGCGATGGCGTAGCCGGGCACCTTGTGCGCATCGACATTCGTCCTCACCCAATTCGCGAACGCGGGATCGGATGACTTCGCCTTTTCGAGCTCAGGCGACGTGTCCGGCAATTCCTCGAACGACGGCAGCGCGAAATAAGCGGCGATGCGCTGCATCTCGGCTTCGGGCAGCTGCAGCGTGCCGGACGCTCTGATCTCGGCGAATTCGCGTTCGACGCGCTTGCGCATCTCTTCCGGTCCGATCTGATGGACCAGGATCTTGATGCGCGCCTTGTGGATGTTGTCGCGGCGTCCGCTCTCGTTATAGACGCGCATGATCGCTTCGGTGAACGCGAGGATGTCGGCCTTCGCGACGAAATGTCCCACTTCGTGCCCGATGAACGGCGTGCGGCCGAGCCCGCCGCCGACATAGACGCGATAGCCGACCTCGCCCTGATCGTTGCGGACGATCTGGATGCCGATGTCATGGACCATGATCGCCGCGCGATCGGCTTGCGATCCCGATACCGCGATCTTGAACTTGCGCGGCAGGAACGAGAATTCCGGATGGAGCGTCGACCACTGCCGGAGGATTTCCGAAAGAATGCGCGGGTCTTCGATCTCGTCGCTGCCCGCGGCCGCGAAGTGATCGGCGGTGATGTTGCGCACGCAATTGCCGCTCGTCTGCAGGCAGTGCATCTCGACCTCGGCGAGCTCGAGCAGCACGTCGGGGACTTCCGGGAGCTGCACCCAATGCAGCTGCAGGTTCTGGCGCGTCGTGAAGTGGCCGTAGCCGCGGTCGTATTTGCGCGCGATGTGAGCGAGCTTGCGCAATTGGCGCGACGACAGCGTCCCGTAGGGGATCGCGATCCGAAGCATGTAGGAATGGAGCTGCAGGTAGAGACCGTTCATCAGCCGGAGCGGCTTGAACTCGTCTTCGGTCAGCTCGCCCGCGAGCCGGCGCGCGACCTGGCCGCGGAACTGCTCCGCGCGCTCCCGCACGAACTGGGCGTCGAATTCGTCGTAGCGGTACATGTCAGTCCGCCTGCTTCCCGAGGTCGCGCCGGTCGGACGGTCCCGCGGCGCGGATCGCTTCGCGCGTCTTCACCGGCACGATGGTGTCGCCGTTGACGCGCACCTCGAACAGATAGGGATTGACCACCTGGCGCTCCTGAACCGAGCGCGCGCCGTCGCTCTTGAGGATGGCTTCGGCCTTGTCGTCGGGGAGAATCTCCGCCTCGTGGAGATAGGTGACCCACCCCTTGGCGGCATTCCAATAAACCACCTCTCCGACGGAGAGCCGGTTCGCGGTCAGCACCTGGGGCATCATCAGTCACACGTCCTCGAAAATCGGGCGGAAAGTCCCACTTCGCGACGGTAAAATCAAGGCAGTACATTTATTTCATGTGAAATATCATATTACACAGTTATGATGACGTATTATTGCTCCTTGGACACGACGCTTTCGTGCCATTTCCGCAGGGCCAGATATTCGAGCAGAGCCAGGCCGTAGAAGATCGCGATGCCGAGCGCCGCGAGCAGGAGCAGGGCGGCGAACATCCGCGGGATCTGGAGCCGGTTGCCGGCCTCGATGATGCGCCAGGCAAGGCCGGTGGCTGTACCCGAGCCCGCGCCGTATTCCGCGACCACGGTCCCGATCAGCGCGAGGCCGCCGGACGTCTTCAGGCCGCTCAGGATGTAGGGGAGCGCGGACGGCAGCTTCAGACGCCACAGCACTTGGCTCTCTCTCGCGCCGTAGAGGCGGAAGAGGTCGATCAGATTGTGGTCGGTCGAGCGCAAGCCGAGCGTCGTGTTCGCGAGGATGGGGAAGAACGCGACGATCCACGCGAGGATCAGCAGCGCCACGTTGATCCGCTCGAAGCCGACCCAGATGATGATCAAGGGCGCGATCGCGACGACCGGCGTCACCTGCAGCACGACCGCATAAGGATAGAGCATCATCTCGATGATGCGGCTCTGCGAGAACAGGATCGCGAGCGCGATCCCCGACACGGCGGCGAGCACGAACGCGAGCACGGTGATCCTGAGCGTCGTCCACAGCGACGCCATCAGCGAGGGAAAGTCCGCGATCAGCGCGTTCCAGATCGCCGACGGGGCAGGGAGCACGAATTGCGGTACGGCATAGGCGCGCACGAGAAACTCCCACGCGCCGAGCACGGCGATCCCCAACGCGAGCGGGAGCACATATCGGAGAGATCGCGTCATGCTGCCGTTCTCATCCCTTCGCGCAGGGCGGCGCTGACCCGGCTTGCGTTGGCGGCGAACTCCGGCGCGAAGCGATAAGCAGGATCGGGCGATGGTGTGCGCGCGAACGCGATCTCCGCGGCAACGCGGCCCGGTCGCGGGGTCATCACGACGGTGCGTGTGGAGAGATACGTGCTCTCGGTCACCGAGTGCGTGACGAACACCACCGTGAGCCCGTCGTCGCGCCACAAGCGGATGAGATCGTCGTTCAGGTCCTGGCGCGTCATCTCGTCGAGCGCCGCGAACGGCTCATCCATCAAGAGGAGCTTGGGACGCGCGACGAGCGCACGCGCGAGCGAGACCCGCATCCGCATGCCGCCGGAGAGCGTGCGCGGATAGGCGGTCTCGAAACCTTTGAGCCCTACGCGTTCGAGTGCCTCTTGCGTGCGGCGGTTCGCTTCGTCGCCCGGCACGCGCAGGAGATCGAGCGGCAGGCGCACGTTGTCGCGCGCCGTCGCCCAAGGCATCAGCGTCGGGTCCTGGAACACGAAGCCGATCGCGGGTTTGCCGTGCGGCCAGAGGACTTCGCCCGCGCTCGGTTCGAGCAGGCCTGCGATCACGCGCAGCGCCGTGGACTTGCCGCATCCCGACGGCCCGAGCAGCGACAGGAACTCACCCTCGCGAATATCGAGATCGAGCGGGCCCAGCGCCTTCAGGCGCCCGGCATAGATGCGCTCGACGCCCCGGAGCGAGGCGATGGCGGTCATGAATTGTGCCCCCTCCGCCGCCCTATGGCGCGGCCGTCGACTTGCTCGCGTCCAACGCGTGGCCCTTGTTGACGAATTGCAGCGTGTAGGCGTCGCGATAGGCAAGATTATCCGTGTACAAACCTTCGCTCGCCATCGTGTCGAAGAACTCCTGCCAGCGCGCGTCCGTCATGGCGCCGAGACCGCTCGTCTCCGCATCGCCCGACAGCGCCACGCCATAAGACTTCATCTTGTCGATCGCCTGGGCGATCAGGTCGTCCGTCATCTCGGGGTTGTCCTGCTTGATGAGCGCATTTCCCGGCGACGGATCGCCATAGAGATAGTGCATCCAGCCCTCGATCGTCGCGTCGACAAAGGCCTGCACCATCTCGGGCCGTTCGGCGATCCACTGAATCGGGCACGAGCACCATGTTCGCGTAGCCGGGATAGCCGTTGTCGGCGAGCAGATACACTTGCGGCGTGAAGCCGCCTTCCTTTTCGATCGAATAGGGCTCGGACGAGAGATAGCCCTCCTGGATCGCGTTCTTGTCGACGAGGAACGGCGCCAGGTTGAACGTGTATTTGCGGATCTGCGTGTCCGCGAAACCGAACCTCGCTTTCAGCCACGGCCAGAAGGTCACCGTGGAGGCGTCGCCGATCAGGATCGGCTTGCCCTTCATGTCGGCGATCGATTTCACGTCGTCGCGCGGATGCGTGATCAGCACCTGCGGGTCCTTCTGGAACACCGCCATCACGGCTCTGACCTTGACGCCCGCGCGCACGAGATTGAGCGGGATGAAGCCGTTCGAGCCCATCCCGAAATCGGCGGCGCCGCCGGCGAGAATCTGCGGCACGTTGACCGCAGGCCCGCCCTGGCGGATGACGACATCGAGTCCGCGCTTGGCGTAGAGCCCTTCCGCGAGCGCCTGATAGAAGCCGCCGTGCTCGGCTTGCGCCTTCCAGTCGGTGACGAAGACGATGCGGGTTTGCGCTTTGCCCTGCGGGCGCGTTGGTCGCCTCCTGACCGCAACCGGCAACAAACGCCATGAGCACGCAGAGAATCGCGCACCAGGATCGCGCCCATACGCTCATGCGACCAGAGGCCCTCGTTACGGCGATTCGATGGTGCAGGCGCGGACGCGGAGAAGCAAGCCGAGCGGCGTTAGTACCGGTAGCGGCGATCGTAATAGCGCGGATCGCGATCTTCGCGCCGGTCGTCATAGTCCCGGCTGTAGCCGTAGCGCGGGTCGTATCCGTAGCGCGGCCGGTAGCGCGGATCGTTGGGATAGCCGTATCCCCGGCGCGGTTGCGGGTAAGCGTTCTGCGGCTGGTACGCGTAGCGCTCGCGTCCGTAGTCGCGATCCGCGCGCGCTCTCGGTTCGCGCGGCGGATAGAAATTCCTCGGCTGGTACGCGTAGCGGTCGCGCGAGTTGTCAGGCGTGTTGTCCGCGCGCGGTTGCGGACGCGGCGGCTGAGGTTGCGCGCTTTGCGGCGGCGGCGGGATGCGCGTGCGTGCCTGCTCCTGCCCACCGAACATCCGATCGAAGAAACCGCCCAGCCGGTCGAAGAAGTCCTCGCCTTCATCCTCAGCGATCAGCGGCTCCATGATCGGCTCGGCCCGCGGCAACGGCGTCGGTTTCGTGCCCTTGAGCGCGGCCTGCATGAAGCCGCTCCAGATCTGCGCGGGGATCGCGCCGCCGGTCACCTTCTTCATCGGCGTGAAATCGTCGTTGCCGACCCACACGCCCGCGACAAGCTCGGGCGAGTAGCCGATGAACCACGCGTCGCGGAAGTCGGCGCTGGTGCCCGTCTTGCCGGCGACCTCGCGGCCCCTGAGCGCGGCGCCGCGGCCTGTGCCCGACAGCACGACGTCGAACAGCATCGCGTTCATCGCGAGCGCGTCTTCTTCCGCGATGACGCGGCGCGGCTGTTGCGGCGCGCGCTGGTAGACGACGGTCCCATCGGCGGTGCGGATTTCGATCACGGTGTACGGATCGGCCGCGTAGCCGAGCGAGGCGAAGCTCGCGTAAGCCGCCGTCAGCTCGAGCGGCGTCACTTCCGAGGTGCCGATCGCGAGCGATGCGTTCGGCTCGAGCGGCGAGGCGATGCCGAGCCGCTGCGCGGTCGAGATCACCGATGGCAAGCCGACTTCCTGTCCGAGGCCGATGGCCACCGTATTGATCGAGCGCGTGAGCGCGGCTTGCAGCGTGACCGCACCCGCGTAGCTGCCGTCGAAATTGTCGGGCGACCAATCCTTGATCGCGATCGGCTCGTCGTAGCGGATGGTGTCGCGGGTGAAGCCTTTTTCCAGCGCGGTCAGATAGACGAACGGCTTGAACGCCGAGCCCGGCGAACGATGCGCGTTGGTGATGCGGTTGAACGCGCTTTCGGAATAATTGCGGCCGCCCATGATCGCGCGCACGGCGCCGTCGGGCCGCATCGCGACAAGTGCGGCCTGCTTGGCCTGTCCGCCCGCGCCGCGCTTCTTCATCACAGCTGTCGATGGCCGTGCTCGCCGCCTTCTGCATCGCGACGTCGAGCGTGGTGACGATCGTCAAATCGCCGGTCAGCAATCGGCGTGAGCGACTTTGCTTCGTCCGCCGCCGTATCGAGAAAGTAATTGCGCTCGGTGTTCGCAGCTTCGGCGACGATGGTTGCCGGATGCGCAAGCGCGTCCGCGATCTCGCTGTCCTTCATCCCACCATGCGTCGACGAGCGCACGCAGCACGCGCGCCGAACGTTGTTGCGCGGCCTTCAGATTGCGCCGTGGCGAGTTGGTGGTCGGTGCATTGGTCAGCGAGGCGAGCATCGCGGCTTCCGCGAGCGTCACCTCGCGCGCGGATTTGCCGAAATAGGCGTGCGCGGCGCCATCGACGCCATACGCGCCCGCGCCGAGATAGATGCGGTTCAGATAGAGCTCGAGGATCTGGTCCTTGGTGAGCAGCTTCTCGAGCTGACGCGCGCCCGCCATCTCGACGATCTTGCGCGCGATCGTGCGGTCGGGCGTGAGGAAAAGGATCTTCACCAATTGTTGTGTGATGGTCGACCCGCCCTGATCGAAGCGTCCCGCCTTGAGATCGGCGAGCGCCGCGCGGGCGAGACCGCGGAAATCGATGCCGTCATGGTTGTAGAAGCGGCGGTCCTCCATGACGAGAAACGCCTGGGCGAGATAAGGCGGCATGTCGGAGAGGCTTAGCCGCTCGCCGACGACCGCACCGCGCCGCCCGACGAATTCTCCCTTTTCGTTCAGGAACGTGTAGGCCGGCGGGGCGGTTGAGCGCATAAAGATCCGTGTTCAGCGGAAGAATCGGGGCGGCCCAGGCGAGCCCGAGATAGACGAGCGCCACCGCGCCGACCGACACCGCGCCGCTGACCACGAGGGCCGGCAACGAGAGGCGCGCCGCGATACGGCGCAGGACCTGAGCGATCTGGGTGAACCCCCGCATCATGGATTGATCGCCGTCCAATCAGGCCTTTTCGTGGCAACCATATCCATCCCCTTGTTCCTTCCCCTCTTAAGACAGAACGCGCCCCAACCGTCTATGACAGCTAAACAATTTTGTGCAGGAGCCGGGAACCAAGTCGGATGCGCGGCCTCCGTGTTCCTTTGGTAAAAAAACGCCCGCGGGGACGGGGATCCCGCGGGCGCTCCACCTTGGGCCGGTTACGCGAGGAGGGGCGTTACACGAAACCGGGCCCCAAGCTGCATCAGTTCCTTCTCGTCCTCCGGGTTTGGCCTCATTTGGCGCACCCCGAATGTGGAGCGTATGATGCCTGACCGTTCCTGAACGGAGGCTGGCCGGCCCGTTCATGTCGAGTTCAGGCTTTCGTCGGTAAAAGGCGGCCCATGCGGTACTTCGCGCCGTTGGTAGGTTTGCTTCTGCTCAGCGCAGCCGCGGTTTCAGAACCGGCATCGGCTCAGCCCAACCGCGCCCGCGAAGGTGTGCAATCGGGCGAGGTCCGCTCCCTCGATCAGATCCTCAGCGGTATCCGCCGCGAACGGCCGGGCTCGCTCGCCGACGTCGAGGGACCCTTTGGCGGCCCCAATGGGGAACCCCACTATCGCCTGAAATGGCTCACGCCGGACGGCCGGGTGCTCATGCTCGACACCGATGCCCGCACCGGACGGGTGCTTGGCGTGCAGGGCGACGATCGTCCCGGCGCTGCACCTCAGGGTCCCGGCGCTGCACCGCGGGCGCAGGACCCGCGCGCGGCTCAAGGCTCCCGCCGCAACATGAATCCGCCGCCATCCGACGATTACGATTTCGGCGCTCCCGGAATCCGGCCGCCACGAGGTGGACCGGGTGTCCGTCGTCCGGTGCCCGAGCAGAATTTCGCGCCGGGTCAGCAACCGAACTTCAGGGAACGGCCGGAACCGAGGCGCGGTGCTGCACCGCCGCCCGACTTCAGGCGCGGCCCGCCGCAGCGGCAGCGGTTCGAGGGCGGACCGCCGCCGCAACAGCGCTTCGACCGCGGGACCGAGCTCGTCGCGCGGGGGATTTCAGAAGCGGCAGCTCGTTCGGTGGGAGGATTTGGTGGTGGTGGGGGTGGAATGGATCGTGGTCCGCGTATGCCCCGGGGGGAGCCGCGCAATCCGCGCTCCTTTAGATAGAGAGGACGATGCGTATTCTTTTGGTTGAAGACGATGTCGACTTGCAGCGCCTGTTGAAGAAAGCCTTGGGTGATGCCGGTTATGTTGTGGATGTTGCCTCGGATGGCGAGGAAGGTCACTTCCTCGGCGATACGGAACCGTATGACGCCGTGGTGCTCGATCTCGGTTTGCCCAAGATCGATGGCGTCACCGTGCTGGAGCGCTGGCGCAAGGCCGGACGCAAATTCCCGGTTCTGATCCTCACCGCGCGCGACCGCTGGAGCGACAAGGTCGCCGGCTTCGATGCGGGTGCGGATGATTACGTCGCCAAGCCGTTCTACACCGAGGAGTTGCTCGCGCGTCTGCGCGCGCTGTTGCGCCGCGCCGCCGGCATCGCGTCGCCCGACATCGAAGTCGGTCCGTTGCGCATCGACACCAGAAGTTCGCGCGTGACGATCAGCGGGAATCCGATCAAGCTCACGTCGGCCGAATACCGGCTGCTGTCATTCCTCGCGCACCATAAAGGGCAGGTGATGTCGCGCACGGATTTGGTCGAGCATCTCTACGATCAGGATTTCGATCGCGACTCGAACACGATCGAGGTCTTCGTCGGACGTTTGCGCAAAAAGCTCGGCGTCGACGTGATCCACACGGTCCGCGGTCTCGGCTACCGTCTTGATGAGCCCAGCAAAGTCGGAGACGAGGGCTGAAGGGTCCATGCCCAGCACCAATTCGCTCACCTTCCGGCTGATCGCCGGGGCGGCAATCTGGACGGTGCTGGGTCTTGTGGTCGGCGGGTTCATCCTTTCGGAGATCTTCCGCAACACGGTCGAAAGCAGCTTCGACTCGCAGCTCACGTTCAATCTCGACGGATTGATCGCGGCTGCGGAGTCGGATGCCGAAGATCACGTGACGCTCGAAGGCCGCTTCACCGATCCGCGCTTCGAGCTCATCTTCTCCGGCTGGTATTGGCAGATCCGTCCCACCCAGCCGGTGGATGCCGAGCTTCAGCCGCAGACGTCGCGCTCGCTGTGGGATCAGACGCTCGAACCGGGCGATCTCGTGCAGGGCGAGAACAACAGCCTGTGGGGCTACGCTGCCGGGTCCCGACGGGCAGGAGCTGCGCGTGCTCATGCGGCGCTTCGCGCTTCCTGTGGCGTCGGCCGAGGATGTCGGCCAGACGCAGAGCTTCGATTTCATCGTCGCGGGCGACATCTCCGAGACCGAGGCGAATATCGCCTTGTTCAACCGCACGCTCCGCTGGTCGATCGCGGTGTTCAGTCTCGGCTTGATCACGGCGATGCTGATCCAGGTTCGCGTCGGCCTCATGCCGCTGCGCGCGGTCAGCGAAGCGCTCGCGCGCATCCGCGAGGGCCGTGCGCGGCGGCTGGAGGGCGAGTTTCCGTCCGAGATCGCGCCGCTTGCGACCGAGCTCAACAGTCTCATCTCGCACAGCTCCGAGGTCGTGGGCCGCGCGCGCGCCCATGTCGCGAACCTCGCGCATTTCTTGAAGACGCCGCTCACGGTGCTCGCCAATGAAGCTGCAGACCGCGTCGGGTCCGCTCGCGGAAACCGTGTCGCGCCAGGTCACCGTCATGCGCCGCCAGGTCGATCACTATCTGGCGCGGGCGCGCGCGGCCGGCGCGCTCGATGTGCTCGGCAGCCGTACCGAAGTAGCACCCGTGCTGAACGACCTCGCGCGCGTGCTGAAGCGCATGCACGCGGAGAAGGAGCTCGATATCCAGGTCAATGTGCCGAGCTCGTTGGTCTTCCGGGGGGAGCGCGAGGACCTCGAGGAGATGACGGGCAATCTCATCGACAACGCCTGCAAATGGGCGCACCGCAACATCAGGGTCGATGCGGCGCCCGTGGATGGCGCGCGCTTTTCGTTGCGCGTGTCCGATGACGGGCCGGGCCTCGAACCCGACGAACGCGCACGCGCAATGCAGCGCGGCGAACGCTTCGACGAATCCGTACCGGGCACCGGCTTGGGTCTCGCCATCGTGCGCGACATCGCCAAACTCTATGGCGGCAACATCGCACTCGCTGAATCCCCGATGGGCGGCCTCGAAGTGCGCCTCGAACTGCCGCGCGCGCGGTAGACGAACTCCGCGCCGCTGAACAGCGCGGAGTTCGCAGCGGAAACGACCTACGCTCCGTCGGTCAGCGCGTTGTTGGCGACGCCGCTGAGCTGGATGTCGTAGCCGAACGGATCGGCCATGTGCAGGCTGTACAGACCGCCGTTGCGGATGTTCTGCACGCCGAGCGCCTGCAGTTGCGCGCGCGCGCGATCGCGATCGAAATCGGCGACCGTATAGGCGACGTGCTCGACCGTGGCCCGGCTCCTCGGCCGCGCCGATGCGCTCTTATCCGCCGCGGTGCCATTCGGATTGCGCGTCCGCAGCGACGATGTAGCTCGTCGGCACATCGTCCGCGGTGACACCGAGCGGCTTCTGGTTTCGTCGGCCGAACGGCATGCCGATCTGTGTGGGTTCGCTCGGGTAGGTGACCTGCTCCATGTTGAAGACGCGCGAATACCAGTCCGCCACTCTGTGAAAGTCGGGGCACTGATAGGAGATGTGATTGACGAGCGCGGCTTTGAGCGCGCGGTTGGGTGCGGGCGCGGCGTTGGCGCCGCCCGCGGCGGCCGTCGCGGCCGCGGCCACCGTCAGCGATTCCAAAAGTTGCCGGCGGCTGATCTTGCCCTTGGTGTAATCGTCGAGCTTGGTTGCGACAAAGGCTTGCATGGTCGTGTCTCCCTCTCGCCTACGGCTCGTTGATGTTTTCGGCGATGTTGTTGCCGAACTGGACGTCGAAATCGAACGGGTCGAGCACGCGCATCGTGCCGTTGCCGCCTCTCGATCTTTGGGCCAGTCCTTGCGCCGCCAGCTCCGACTTGATCTGCGGCTCGTTCCAGTTCGCCACGGTGAAGCAGATGTGATCGACATAGCCCTCCGTCGGCGGCTGCGGATTGTTCGACGGATTGTGCACGACGAGGAAATTGCCGCCGTTGTCGGGCGCGGGCCCGAACGCGAGGTTGGCGCGGCCCATGCCCTTGTCGTTCACCACCTGCATGCCGAACACGTCGCGATAGAAGTCGCGCGCCAGACGGTAGTCGGGGCACGAATAGGAGATGTGATTGACGCCGAGCATCGTGAAGCCGCTCTGCGGAGCGGCGTTGGCGGCGGCGCCGCCCGCGGCAAGAACAGCGGTCGCAACCGCCATGGTCTCGCAGAACTCGCGGCGGCTGAGCTGGCCGCTGTCGAATTGGTCGATGAGCTTTTCGATGAACCGTTCCATCCTTGAAGCCTCCCGGGATCGAGGATCCCCGATTGACCCGGGGACCTTGCGTTCGAGGCTACCAAGATGCGAACTGGCGGGAAGCGACCGTACCAATGATCGCGCATGAATTGACGAAACGAATGGCGGAAGGTCTTGGACGCCGAAGTCGAGCGGTGGTCCAAGATGTCGTGCGAGCAGCTCATTTTGGAACTCAAGGACGTCAAGGCCTACACGGTCGAAAACGACTTCAAGACGTACCAGGTGGAAGTGCAGATGTTGGAGAACACCGACACCTACGTTCACGTCATGGTCGCTGTGGACGACGGGCATCTTCCGGCATCCTTCACGCCCCTCACGGAGACGTTCATCCGAGAGAAGGCGCCTCCGGCCGCGTAGGCCGAAACGGCCGATGGCGCGGCCTCGGTTCCCGGCGAATGGTCAATGGCGCGTTAACCTCGCCCCGCTAATCTGAGCAGTTGGGATAGGAAGGACGGCCCGCGCGGCCGGCTGCCGGCGTTTGAGCGATATGCCCGTCGACAAAGAGGTCTTGCTCAAGGGCTTTCTTGGGCAGCTGCCCGACGATGTCGTGTCCCGGCTCGCCAAGGCCGTCGAGGTGGACCGGCTGATCGGCGGTACCGCGCTCCCCCATGACGAGATCTTGAAGGCACTGAGGCCCCAGCTCCGAGGGCCGGCCTTGCGCGCAGCGCCGCGTTCCGACGCCGCAGCGTCTGTTCTGCCGTCCGTTCGAGGACCTGCTCGTCAGCGGCGAGCGGAAGGTGAAGCAGAAGGGGCGCATCGCCCGAAGCTCCGTCGAGGTGGTGTGGAAGTGGCTCGCGAGCGCATTGATGCCTGCGCGCCACAACAAGCTGACCACATCGATCGGAGAAGCGATCGTCGCCGCCAATGACGAGCAGATCGAGCGGGATTTGGCGGCTCTATGGATCGAGGCGTCGGCCGCGCTCAAAGCGGCGCTCGCCGATGAGAGCCGCAAGGCCGTCGCGGCGGAAACGCTCGGAGGCCCGGCCATCGCCGAGGACGCCGCCGAAATGGCGCTCGTGCTCGCGCAAGCGCAAACCGTCATCGAGATACGGACGCGGCTGCCGAAGCCGGTCGTGCAGCTCACGCAGGACGATGTCTGGTTCCTGTGCGACATGGTCGATCGCCTGGCCGAGACCGCGCCCGACTTCGCGCCCTATGTGGCGCTTGTCGTGCTCGGGCGGTTGGAGCGGCCGTGGGAAGTGCTTCGCCTCATCGCGGCGATCTCGCGCAAGGCAACCGACATCGTCATCAGCGGCACCGACATGGACATCGTGGGCGAGCTTCTGTTCAGCGATCTCGACGCCTATGCCGCGAACATCCAGTCCGCGCGCCCGATCAATTTCGATCCCGATGTGGTGCTCGCGAGTCTTGCGGGGTTCACCGAGCTCTCCAGCGGCATGGTGAAAGAGCTCGGCATCAGGCGCGACGGCAAATGGGGCCAGCGGCTCGCCAAGGATCGCGCCGCCGTTGCGCAGATCATGGAGAACCTGCTCCAGCGCGCGCGGAAGGAAATCCTGGCGGCGCTGCCCCCTCACAAGGGATTTGCATTTGCGCGACGGCAGCGGAACCTCGATCTGTCCAAGCCGACAGACCCCGAACGCGTCGCCAAGGCGCTGCGCTATGCGCAGCTCGTTGCGCATAGTCGTCCCTTCGCGGTGGCAGGCGCCTTCAGCGCCAGGCTGATGAAGGTCACGGACGAGACCACGCTCGCGCTCCGCGTCTATGCCGAAGACATCCTGACCGAGCTGCGCGCGACAACGCCCGAGGCGCGCCAGCGCGCTCAAGAGCATCTGAGCGTGATGCTGTCGCTCTGCGAATTGGTGCTGGGCGAGAGCGAGACGGAATTCCTCCGCCGGCGCGCCCGGGTGCCGCCTAAGCGTTTTCCGCCGAAGTGGATGCCGGTTCGGCGCAGAAAACGCGACAAACAATATACCGCTATCAGTCTCGACGCCTCACGCGGCTTCGTGCCATATCGGGCGCTCCACTCAGAAGCGCGCGACCATGACTCCCAAGAACAATCCGCTGAAGCTCAATCCTCTGCAATTGCGCACCCTCACCTTGCTGCAGGTGCTCGCGCGCATTCCCGAAGCCGCCGCCGAGGGGCCGGGCGAGGGTGAGATCACGATCAACCGCTTTCCGCGCGCGCACGCGGACCACTTCCATCTGGGCGATGCGGTCGTGATGGGAAGCGACGCCACGGGCCTGTTCAATCAGGCGGTCTGGCACGCGCTCGACCGCAAGGGGCTCGCGCGTGCCGACTGGCCCCAGGCCGTGACGCTCACGCCGGCCGGTCTTGCGTACGACACCGGTGATGCGCGCTCGATCCTGCACGCCTCAGGTCATTGAGCCTACTGAGGAATTGCGTCGTCCGGTTTTCCGGGGCGCTCGATGTCGGTCGCCTCTTCCATCAGCGCGCTCTCGGTGAGCGGCAGCTCCTTGAGCCGGCCGTCGGCGAAGAGCGGCGCCTGATCCGAATAGTGGGGCGAGCTCTCCAACGAGGAGCTGCCATAGGGCACGACGCTTTCCACCGCCCATTGCCCGTCGCGGTTCCAGGTGGAGAGCACCGTGAGCGCGTCGCCGCCCACCGCATGGGTCGTGCCGATGTCGTCGACCCCGGGCGCGAACTCGATGTCGCGAAGCGCGTCGGGGCCACCGCTCAGCGGCAGATCGACCAACCCGCGTCTCAACCGGCCCACCTCGCCCCAGGTCGGGTCGAGCCGGCCGAAATATTCCAGCATGCGTGTGGCGAAGCCGCGCAGCACGGCGACGGGGTCGGGTCGGGGACGGCCCTGCTCGTCGGCTTGCAGGACCGTGATCGCGGTTAGAAGCGCGAGCGGCGCGCGGCGGTTGCCTTTGTCCGTACAAAGATCATAGCGGCGGAGGATCTGCCCGGCTTCTTCCAGCAGCGGATCGCCGGCATAGTTGCGCTCGGCGAGATCCTTGATCAGCACGGCGAGATCGGAATCCGGCGCGTAGCAGACGTCGAACTTGTACGACTTGAAGTCGGCGGCGGTGATCGAGCGGTCGCTTTCGATCAGCGACAGCGCGCGCCGCGCCCGGTTGGAAAGGCCCGTCTCGATCCCCATGGTCGGCGGAAACGCGTCCTCGCGCGGATTGAACGGGTCGGATGTCGATTGGAACGGGCTCGCATTCGCCGAGATCACGAAGCCGCTTCCCGGCGCCACGACTTTCGGCACGTCGGAGAACGGGAAATAGGTCCTCCACAACGTGGCCGAGACGTTTCCTGCGAGCGGCTGCGTCCAATCGTGCGCGGGATCGCGCTGAGGAAACGTGCCGTTATAGATGTTGGCGATGCGGCCCGATTTGTCGGCATAGACGAAATCGAGGCTCGGGATCGCGCCCATGGCGAGCGCGTCGGTGAACGCCTCATAGCTGCGCGCCTTGTTCATTCGGTAGAACGCTTCGACGCCCTTGAGATCGTCCTGTCCCGCATAGCGGATGGCGAACAGCCCGCGCTCGTTGCGGATCACCGGGCCCTGGAGCGAGGTGAGCACTTCGCGCCTTATCGTGACGCGGAACGGTCCCCAGAGACGGATCGCAAGCGGCACCTCGCCCACGGTCAGCCGGCGCCAATCGCCGTCGAAGCGATAGAAGAAGCGATCGTTGGGATTGCCCTCGAGCGTGTAGACGTCGAGCAGGTCCGGATGATTGGCCGAGAACCCCCAGCCGATGTCCGGCCCCGCGCCCGCAAGAAACAGCGGCGAGCCGGGAATCAGGCCGCCCGCGACGTTCCACCCTTCGCCCGAAGTGACGCGCGCTTCGTACCAGGAGAGCGGACCGGCGAAGGGCCCCTGCGGATTGAGCAGGAGCCGCGTCGCGCCATCGGCCGAGCGCGAGGGCGCGATCGCGATGGCGAGCGCGCGGGCGGCCGCTGTCTTCCGGGGCGGGATCTCGACTTCGCCTCCGGCAAGCAGCACGCGCAATTGCTCGTCCAGCCCGTAGAAGAACGGCAGCCGCAGCATGAAGAGAGCGACGATGTCCTGGCCCTTGACCGGCACGGCTTCGGGCAGCACGTCGCCGCGATGCTGCGCGGCATAGAGATTGACGCCTGCGGCATAACCGTCGAGCAGGGCGCGGGTCGGCTCGGAGAGGTCGGTCTCGTACCGCTCTGCGATGTCGGTCCAGATGCCGAGCAAGTGAACGAGATAGTCGCCTTGCGCGGCTTGGATCCCGTCGACATTGGCCAGCCGTCCGCGGGCCGCGAGCACGGCGCGCTGCAGCGTCGGAAAATCGTCCTGCGCATGGGCGAAGGCGAGGCCGAAGGCGACATCGGCATCGCGTTGCCCGGAGATGTGCGGGACCCCGTAGCGGTCGCGGACGATGGTCGCGTCGTATTTGGCGGCGGCCTCGACCGCGGCGGCCGCGTCGAACCAGACCAGGCGTGTTTGATGCGCCGCAAAGAAGCTCAGGGAGCCTACGGCCAGGAACGCAATGACCGCGAGGATGCTGCGCAGGATCATGACCTAAGCACCCGCGTCTTCGACCGGAACTGATAGGGCCGAGGCCAAAGCTGGGCAAGGCTCAGCTTGGTAAGCAGGGTGGCCTTGGATCGGACGGGCTTCATTCGCTGACCCGCGTGGAGCGCAGACCGCGAACCTTACATCGCAAATGTTTCCAAGTTTTGTTGCAAAGCACGGAAAACCCTCGCGGAAAGTTGACTTTTTATCGCGGCTGGACCGTCTTCGGCGATAAGATGTAACCTACGTCAAGGAACCGCTCCGGATCGGACAATGAACCCCAGAAAGCAAAGGCGCTTGGCCTTCGCGATAACGCTCCTGCTCGCCGGTGGTGGCGCCGCCGGCCTCGCCGTCTTCGCGCTGCAGGACAACGTGCTGTTCTTCTATAGCCCGAGCGACGTCGTGGACCATCCCGAAAAGGTGCCGTCCGGCCGGGTCTTCCGCATCGGCGGCCTCGTGCAGAACGGCAGCGTGCAGCGCGACACGGGCCTGGACGTCAAGTTCGTCGTCACCGACGGAAAGAATGCGGTTCCGGTGAACTACTCCGGCGTGCTGCCCGATCTCTTCCGTGAAGGGCAGGGCATCGTGGCGCTCGGGACAAGAGGCAACGACGGCGTGTTCAAGGCGAGCGAAGTTCTCGCCAAGCACGACGAGACCTACATGCCGCCTGAGGTGGTCGATGCGCTGAAGCGCGCCGGCAAATGGAAAGAAGGGGAAGGTCCCTTATGACCGGAGAGCTCGGCCAGCTCGCGCTCTGTCTCGCGCTGGCGCTGGCGTTGATGCAGGCCTTCGCGGGGTTCTACGGCGCCACCACCGGCAATCTGCGCATCATGGCGATGGGACGCGGCGCGTCGCTCGGCTCCTTCGTCTTCGTCGGTCTCGCCTTCTTCACGCTGATGTACGCGTATGTGACGTCGGACTTCTCGGTGCTCGCGGTTGCGCAGAACTCTCACACCGACAAGCCGCTCATCTACAAGATCAGCGGCGTGTGGGGTAACCACGAAGGCTCGATGGTGCTGTGGATCATGATCCTCGGCGCCTATTCGGCCGCGATGGCCATGACGCAGCCCACGGGTCAGGAATACGGCACGCGTTTGGCGTCGCGCGCGCTTGGCGTTCAAGCGCTGGTCGCGATCGCGTTCCTGTTCTTCGTTCTTCTGACCTCCGATCCGTTCGAGCGCTATTACCCGCCGCCGTTCCAGGGCTCGGGCCTCAATCCGCTGTTGCAGGACCCCGGTCTCGCGTTCCATCCGCCGCTGCTCTATGTCGGCTATGTCGGCCTGTCGGCCGCCTTCTCGTTTGCAGCCGCGGCACTTCTCGATTCGCGCAACGATGCGATGTGGGTGCGCGCCGCGCGTCCGTTCGCACTCGTCGCCTGGACCGCGCTGACGCTCGGCATCGCCGCGGGCTCGTGGTGGGCTTACTACACGCTCGGCTGGGGCGGGTTCTGGTTCTGGGATCCGGTCGAGAACGCCTCGCTGATGCCGTGGCTGATCGCGACCGCGCTGATCCATTCGATGATGGCGACCGAACGCACGGGCGCGTTCAAGAGCTGGACGCTGCTGCTCGCGATCACCGCGTTCTCGTTCAGCCTGATCGGGACGTTCCTCGTCCGCTCCGGCGTGCTCAATTCGGTGCACGCGTTCGCCAACGATCCCGAGCGCGGTCTGTTCATCCTGCTGATCCTCGTGTTCGCGATCACGCTGCCGCTGATGCTCTTTGCCTGGCGCGCGCCGAATCTCACACCGGGCGCGCCCTTCGACGGCGTCAGCCGCGAAAGCGGGATCCTGATCAACAATCTGCTGGTCACCTCATCGGCTGCGATCATCCTGACCGGCACGCTTTATCCGCTCGTTCTCGATGCATTGACTGGAGCCAAGATTTCGGTCGGCCCGCCGTATTACACCGCAACCGTCGTTCCGCTGTTCGCCGTGCTCGCGGTGGTGATGCCGCTCGGGCCGATCATCATGTGGCGGCGCGGCAATCTTCTCTCGACGCTGTACGCGCTGAGATATGCGGGCGCTGCCGCCCTCGTTGCGCTGCTCGCGGCGTTGGCGATCGCGCGTCCCGTGACCGTGCTGGGTGTGCTCGCGGCCGGGCTTGGCGTCTGGCTCATCGCGGGCGCGATCACCGAACTCCTGCGCCGCGCGGGATCGCTCTGGCGACTCGGACGCGTGGGCGCTTCAGGATGGGCGGTCACACTGGCGCATTCGGGGCTCGGCGTCGTAGCGCTCGGCTGCGTCGGCGCGGGCGTGTGGCACACGGAACAGATCCAGGTGCTTGCGCCCGGCCAGAGCATGACGATCGCCGGCTACGAGCTGCGGCTCGACTCCACCGAGCAGGTGAAGGGCCCGAACTACATCGCTGACCGCGCGCATCTCACGGTGCTCTCGAACGGCAGCGAGATCACGCGGATCGCTCCCGAGAAGCGGAACTATCAGGCGGAACAGATGGTGACGACGTGGTCGGCCATCCGCACCACGATCGTTTCCGATCTCTATGTCGTGCTCGGCGATCCGCGCGAAGGCGGAGGCTGGGTGGTCCGCGCCTATGTCAATCCGCTGGCGCCGTTCATCTGGATCGGCGCGATCATCATGGGCATCGCCGGGTTCTTCGCCGTCGGCGCCCGGATCGCGGCGCATCGGCGCGCAAGGAGAACGGCGACTGCGCCGGCTGTCGCCGAAGCGGCCGAATGAGAGCGATCGCACGCCTGCTCGTGCTGCTTTTCCTCGCCGTTCCTTTGGGTGTCGCGTACGGCCAGGGGCAGCAACCCTTGCAGGATAGTTACGTGGCGCCGCTCGCCGATCCGGCGCTCGAGGCGCGCGCGAAAGCGCTGCAGCGCGAGCTGCGCTGCGTGGTCTGCCAGGGTCAATCGATCGACGAATCGAACGCGCCGCTCGCCGCCGACATGCGCCGTCTCATCCGCGAGCAGATCCAAGAGGGCAAATCGGACGACGCCATCAAAGATTTCTTCGTCGTCCGCTACGGCACGTTCGTGCTGATGAACCCGCCGGTTGACAGCGACACTTATCTCTTATGGTTCGGTCCGCTGGTGCTGTTCCTCATCGGGGCGGCGGTCATCGGCATGACCATCATGCGGGCCCGCCGGCGGCTCACCACGGAACCGGTCTCCGACGACCCTTGATTCCGGAAGTTTCCGCCCAATCTTACGGATAATTCATGTTAGAAACATGAAGCAGTAAGGATAGCGGCTTACGTTATTTACCGGCTCTGGGGTTTTCGAGAATTTCACCTCACTTGGGAAAGCTGCAATGACCAACGACTTGTCGAACTCTTCCAATACGTGGCGCAAGAGGAAGCAGGCCCTCCGCCTGTCCGTTGCAGCCTTTGCCTTGGCCGCGCTGTCGTTCGGCGCCGGCGGTTATTTGGCTCAGCCCGCAGTCGGACGCCGGGGGGCCGATCCCGCGTCAGACCTTCGGGATGCAGGATTATCCCGCCGAATATCTGCGGCAGGCCGCTGCTGTCACGCCGCGCACCAATGCGCCGCGGCTGCTCGAGCAGGGCATGCCCTTCAGCTTCGCCGACCTCGTCGAGCAGGTCAGCCCGGCCGTCGTCACGATCATGGTCGAACGCGAGCAGCAGGGCCGTCAGATGCCCGGCATGGATCAGATCCCCGCGCCCTTCCGTGATTTCTTCAAACAGTTCGGCGGACCCGAAGGTCAGGAGCCGGACCAGGGCCAAGGCCAAGGTAAGGGCGGCGGCGGTGGCGGCCGCGGGCCCGCAGATGTTCCGCTCCCAGGCCATGGGCTCCGGCTTCATCATCGATGCGACCGGCTACGTCGTCACGAACAACCACGTGATCGAAGGCGCCAACAAGATTTCCGCCAAGTTGCCGAACGGCCGTGAATTCACCGCGAAGCTCGTGGGCGCGGACGAGGCGACCGACGTCGCGCTTCTCAAGATCGACGGCGTAACCGACCTCCCGACGGTGGCGTTCGGCGATGACCGCCGCGTGCGCGTCGGCGACTGGGTCGTCGCGGTCGGAAATCCGTTCGGCCTCGGCGGCACGGTGACGGCCGGCATCGTGTCCTCGATCGGACGCGACATCGGTAATGGTCCGTACACGGACTTCATCCAGATCGACGCGTCGATCAACCAGGGCAATTCCGGCGGTCCCACGTTCGACCTTTCGGGCCGGGTGATCGGCGTGAACAGCGCGATCTTCTCGCCCTCGGGCGGATCGGTCGGCATCGGCTTCGCCATTCCGGCCTCGACCGTGAGGGCGATCGTCGATCAGTTGAGGGCGACCGGCAGCGTATCCCGCGGGTGGCTCGGCGTGCAGATCCAGAACCTCACGCCCGATCTCGCGGCGAGCCTTGGCGCGGGCAGTGAAAAGGGCGCGATCGTCGCCAACGTGATCGAGAACAGCCCGGCGGAAAAGGCCGGCTTCAGGCAGGGCGACGTCATCCTGTCGCTCAACGGCACGCAGATCGACGACAACCGCGACCTCACGCGCAAAGTGGCGTCGCTGCTCGCCGGAGACCGCGCGCAGTTTGTGGTGCTTCGCGAAGGTTCGCGGCAGAATGTCACGGCGCTCATCGCCAAGCGCGATGAAGCCCAGATCGCGAGCGCGCAGCCGAACGCCAATCAGGGCAAGGGCGGCGGTCAGCGCGCGCCTCAGCCGACCCCGACCACGACGCTCGGCATGCAGATGTCGGCCATCACGCAGGACACGCGCGATCAATACGACATCGACATGGCTGTGACCGGCGTCGTCATCACCAATGTCGATCCGAACAGCGAAGCGGCCGAGAAGGGCTTCCGTCCGGGCGACGTGATCGTCAGCGTCGGCAACAAGAATGTGCGGGCGCCTGAGGACATCCAGCAGGGCATCACGGATGCGCGCCGCGCCAATCGCGAGAGCGTGCTGTTCCTGGTTGCCGGGCGCGGAGGTCAGCGTTATGTCGCGCTGAAGACGCCGCAAAGTTGAGCCATTGACCGCCGCCGGTTGCGAACCGGCGGCGGTCGTTTTTCCGGGTCGGATCGACTCTCCGCCTGATGAAGTCCGGAGAGAATGCTTCGGAGGTGTGGTCATGCGCGTTCTCGTCATCGAAGACGACATCGAGGCGCAACGCTATCTTGTCAAAGGATTGAGGGAAGCCGGTCACGTGGTCGACGAGGCCGGTGACGGCGAGACAGGGCTGACGCTTGGCATTGTCCCGACCTTACGACGTCGCTGTCGTCGACCGCATGCTGCCCAAGCTCGACGGCATCAAGCTCGTCGGCGCGATGCGCGAAGAGCGCAACTCGACGCCGGTCTTGTTCTTGAGCGCGCTCTCCGATGTCGACGACAGGATCAAGGGATTGCGGGCGGGCGGCGATGACTACCTGACCAAGCCCTACGCCTTCGCCGAGCTTCTTGCCCGTGTCGATGCGCTCGTGCGCCGCCGCGATCCCGGCACGGTGAAGACCAAAGTCGCCGTCGGCGATCTCGAGCTCGATCTCCTGTCGCGCACCGCCAAGCGCTCGGGCTCGGCCATCGAGCTCCAGCCGCGCGAATTCCGCCTGCTCGAATATCTGATGCGCCATGCCGGCCAGATCGTCACGCGCACCATGCTCCTCGAGAATGTCTGGGAGTATCACTTCGATCCGCAGACGAACGTGATCGACGTCCACATCTCGCGGCTGCGCGCCAAGATCGACAAGGGATTCGAGGCCCCGCTGCTGCACACCGTCCGCGGCGCGGGTTACATGATCCGTGCGCACGCCTGAGGTTTTCCGCACCCAGGCGTTTCGGATCATCGCGATCTATCTGGGGATTTTTGCGCTCTCGGCGCTCGCCCTTGTCGGCTTCGTCTACTGGAACACCGCGCTCGTTCTCGACCGCCAGAACGACGAGACCATCGACGCCGAGATCACCGGTCTCGTCGAGCAATACCAGCGCCAGGGACTCCCCGGGCTGACCGATGTGATCATCAGCCGTTCGGTCCGCGGCCAGCAGGGCCTCTATCTGCTCGCCAACAACGACCGGCGCGTGATCGCAGGCAATCTCGACACCTGGCCGCAAGTGCAGCCCACCGGCAACGGCCTCATCGAGTTCGCCTACGAGCGGCGCATCGGCAGCTCACCCGAGCTTCGGCGGGCGCGCGGCCGGATCTTCCTGCTGACGCAGGGGTTCTATCTCCTCGTCGCGCGCGACGTGCATGAGCGCCGCGAGCTCGAAGCGCTGTTCACCGCGATGCTCTTGTGGGGTGCGGGCCTGATGATCGTTCTCGGGTTCGCGGGCGGCGTGATCATCAGCCGCAATTTCCTCGCCCGTCTCGACGTGATCAACCGCACCAGCCGCCAGATCATGGCCGGCGATCTTTCCAAGCGTGTGCCGGTCAGCCGCGCAGGCGACGAGTTCGACGCGCTCGCGGGCCATCTCAACCGGATGCTCGACCGCATCGAACGGCTGCTTCACGGCATGCGCGAAGTGTCCGACAATGTCGCGCACGATCTGCGGTCGCCGCTCAATCGTCTGCGCAACCGTCTGGAGATGGCGGCGATGCGTCACCCTGCGGATTCGGACACCGCGCGCGACATCGACGCCGCCGTGCAGGAGACGGACCGCCTGATCGCGACGTTCAATTCGCTGCTGCTGATCGCCGAAGCCGAGGCGGGCAGCGTGCGCGAGTCGATGGAGACGTTCAGCTTGGGCAACGTCATCGAGGGCGTGGGTGAGCTCTATGGTCCGCTCGCCGACGAGAAGAGCATCAGCTTCACGGTCGAGAAGGCGCCGGTGCCGGCGATGATCCGCGGCAACCAGAATCTGATTTCGCAGGCGGTCGCCAATCTTCTCGACAACGCGATCAAGTACACGCCCGAAGGGGGCCACATCGTGGTGCGCTTGGAACAGCACGCCGGCGGCGCTCAGGTCGTCGTGGCCGACAATGGGCCCGGCATCCCGCTCGACGAGCGTCGCCGTGTGACCGACCGCTTTGTGCGGCTCGAATCGAGCCGGAACTCGCCGGGCACCGGACTCGGCCTCAGCCTCGTTGCCGCCGTCGCGCGCATGCACGACGCCGAGCTTCTGCTGGACGACAATCAGCCCGGCTTGCGCGCGGTGCTCCGCTTCAAGGGTGTTGAGACCGCGGCCCGTCCCGCGAAAACGGCTCAACGCGCAGAACCCCGCGTCGAACAGGTTCACTGACTGCGATCCCCTTTGCGCGGCGCGTGTCACTTGCGATAGTCGACGCGCATGTCCGCCCCGTTTGAGATATCCCCCACCGCAATTGCCCCGGCGTTCGATTCCGAGCGGGCGGACCGGTTCATCGAGGAGTTTGCGCCCGAGGCGCGCTCGCTGCTCGACGATCCCGCCCGGCGCACGCTGATCCGTTCGGTCGGCCGGCAACAGTCCCTATCTCGCGCGCTCGATGCTCAAAGAGGGCGCGTTCCTCCGGGCCCTTTTCGAACAGGGACCGGACGTCGTTCTCGACCGTCTCGAAAGCAGCGCTCTAGCAGTTGCGCAGGAAACCGATCTCGCGCTCGCCATGCAGCGTCTGCGGATCGCCAAGCGCCAAGCGGCGCTCGCGATCGCGCTTGCCGACATCGCGGGCGTCTACCCGCTCGAGCGCGTGACCGAGAGGCTCACCCGCTTCGCCGATTCCTGCGTGAAGGGCGCGCTGCGCTACCTGCTCGCCGAAGACGCTCGGAAAGCGAGCCGTTCCCAAACGCCCGAAGAGCTCGAAGCCACCACAGGTCTTGTCGTGATCGCCATGGGCAAGCATGGCGCGTTCGAGCTGAACTATTCGAGCGATATCGATCTCGTCGTCTTCTACGAGGAAGAGCGCTTTCCCTTCGTGCTGCGCGGCGACAAGCGCGCGGCCGCCGTCGATCTGGTGAAGCGTCTCGTCAAGCTTCTCGCCGAGACGACGGTCGAGGGCTACGTGTTCCGCGTCGATCTGCGCTTACGTCCCGACGCGGGCGCGACGCAGATCGCCATCTCCACCGAGGCCGCCGAGCTCTACTACGAGAGCATGGGGCAGAATTGGGAGCGCGCGGCGTGGATCAAGGCGCGTCAATGCGCCGGAGATGCCGAAGCCGGCGCGCAGTTCCTGAAGAACATGGAGCCCTTCATCTGGCGCAAGCATCTCGACTTTGCCGCCATCGAGGACATCCATTCGATCAAGCGCCAGATCCACGCCCATTCGGGCCATTCGCGCATCGCGGTATCGGGCCACAACATCAAGCTCGGGCGCGGCGGCATCCGCGAGATCGAGTTCTTCGCGCAGACGCAGCAATTGATCCTCGGCGGGCGCGATCGTTCCCTGCGCGAGCGCACGACGGTCGGCGCGCTGAGAGCCCTGCACGCGCGCGGACATATTTCCGAGACGGCGATGTCCGACCTGGAAAACGCCTATCGCGTCCTCCGCACGCTCGAGCACCGGCTCCAGATGATCGAGGATCAGCAGATCCACACGCTGCCCAAGACGCCCGACGGCATCGACCACGTCGCGCGCTTCATGGGCTACGAGGACACGGTCGAGTTCGAGGAGGAGCTGAGATCGCGTCTCGCGAGCGTGCAGGGGCATTACTCGCGGCTCTTCGAGAGCGAGGCGCCGCTCGCGTCGAAAGCGGGCTCGCTCGTCTTCACCGGCGTCGAGGAAGACCCCGAGACCGTCGCCACGCTCGCGCGCATGGGGTTCGAGCGGCCGGCCGACATCTCGTCCATGATCCGCGGCTGGCATCACGGCCGCATCCGCGCCACGCGGAGCGCGCGCGCGCGCGAGCTCCTGACCAAGCTCATGCCGGCGCTCTTGGAGGCGCTTTCGGGCACGGTCGATCCGGACGCGGCCTTCGTCCACTTCGATCGCTTCCTCACCGGGCTGCCGGCCGGCGTGCAGGTGTTCTCGCTGCTGCTCGCCAACCCGCGCCTGCTTCTGCTGGTGGCCGAAGATCGCCGGCTCCGCGCCGCGGCTCGCCGAGTATCTCGGGCGGCATGCCGGCGTGCTGGATGCGCTGATCGATCCGAACTTCCTCACCCGCACGCCGACTGAGGAGGAGCTGCACAGCCGTCTTGCGGACGAGCTGTCGCGCACCGCCGGCTACGAAGCCGCGCTCGACGCGGTTCGCCGCTTCGCCAAGGAGGAGAATTTCCGCATCGGCGTCCAGGTCATCCAGGGGCTCATCGACGCCGAGCACGCCGGCCCCGCTTACGCTGCCGTCGCGGAGGCCGTGATCGCCTGTCTCCAGGGCGTCGTGGAGCGCGAGATGGAGGCGACATACGGCACGATCGACGGCGGCGCGTTCGCGGTTGTCGCCCAGGGCAAGCTCGGCGGCCGCGAGATGACGGCGACCTCCGATCTCGATCTCGTGTTCATCTACACGCACGGCGCGGACGCTACGGTCTCGAACGGCCAGAAGCCGCTTGCGCCATCGGCGTACTTCGCGCGCGCCTCACAGCGCTTCATAGGGGCGCTGACGGCCTCCACCGCCGAAGGGCCGCTCTACGAGGTCGACATGCGGCTGCGGCCGTCGGGCAACCAGGGGCCCGTCGCGGTGAGCTTCGACAGTTTCGTCCAGTACCACCGCGAGCGGTCCTGGACCTGGGAGCGCATGGCGCTCACGCGCGCCCGCGTCATCTCCGGACGCGAAGCGCTTCGCGCTCGCGTGGAGGCCGCCATCCGCGAGGCGCTGACGCGGCCGAGCGACCCGGCCACTGTCGTCGCCGACGCGCGCGTCGATGCGCGAAAAGCTCGCCGCGCAGTTTCCCGGCCGCGACAAATGGGACATCAAGTTCGCGCCCGGCGGGCTCGTCGACATCGAGTTCATCGCCCAGACGTTGCAGCTCTGCCGCGCGCCTTCGGACGCGAGCGTGCTCGACCAGAACACGATCGCGGCGCTCGAGCGCCTGGCGGCGGCCGGCGCTCTCTCACCCGACATGGCCGCGACGCTGGTGCGCGCAGCGAGGCTCGAGCACGGTCTCACCCAGGTGCTGCGTATCGCGCTGACGGGGCCGTTCAACGCCGAGACGGCGACGCGGGGGCTGAAGGCGCTCTTGGCTCGCGCCGGCGACGCGCCCGACTTCTCCGCCGTCGAGACGCAGCTCGCCGAGACGGAAGCCCAGGTGCGGGCGATCTTCGACCAGCTCCTGCCGCCGGCTGAACGCGCACTAGTAGGGCTGACAGGTCGGAGGGAACGCGGCTGAGATCGATCTTGGTCAGCGCGGCGCAGATCGCCTGTACGGAGCTCACCGCGCACGTGAAGACGTTGGGCTGACCGGCGACGATCCCGCGCTCCCCTTCGCGCCGCTCCAGCGCCTTCTCCAGTGCCGGAATGGCACGCCTTGCCGACGGCCCGATGAACCCCAGCGACGCGGCGGCGTAGAAGCGCACGAGGTCGGTGTTGTCTTCCAGCAGCTCGGCCATGTCATCGACAACCGGCGGCTCGACATTGGCGACGTCGAGCGGCCCGCGGCTCGCGATGTACTCGGCCAGGTGCGCGGCGCGGTCGATGCGTATGCTCGGGTCGGTCGCGCTCTGGACTTCGGCGACGCGCTCGGCGATCTCGGTGTCGATCGACTGAGCGGCCACGCCGTCCGCGCCGATCAGCGCCAACGCGACAACGAGTGGAAATGCTCGTCGCATTCCAGGGGCCATGGGGCGACTATACACGCTCAGTGGGGTGGAAGCAGCACGACGCCGTCAGGCTGCCACGTCAGATGCACCGTCTCGCCCACCGTCAGCGGATCGCCGCTGCCGGATCGGCCATGCGGGATGGCCACGGCCACGCTTGACGCCGCGCCGTCGAGACGAACCTGGAACTGGCTGCGGTCGCCGAAATAGGCGGTGGAGACGAGGCGGCCCGGAACCGAGCGGCCGGGTTCCGCTGCGCGCGACAGCGAAAGGCTCTCCGGCCGGATCGCCACGAGCACGGAACTGCCGGCGACGTGTGACACGCCGTTCGGCGAGCTGGGCCTCGATCCTCCCCAACGCGTGTGTCTCGACCACGGCGGAGGAACCGGACACCGACGCAACGCGGCCCTCGAACAGGTTCATCGTGCCGATGAAGCTCGCGACCGCGCGCGATGCGGGCGCCTCGTAGAGCGTCTTGGGATCGGCCACCTGGAGCACCTTTCCCTTCTCCATCACCGCGATGCGGTCGGACATGGAGAGCGCTTCCTCCTGGTCGTGGGTGACGAAGACGAAGGTGATGCCGACTTCGCGCTGCAACTGGCGCAACTCGACCTGCATGGACTCGCGCAGGCGTTTGTCGAGCGCGCCGAGAGGCTCGTCGAGCAGGAGCACCTTGGGCCGCTTCACCAGCGCCCGCGCGAGCGCCACGCGCTGGCGCTCTCCGCCCGACAACTGGTTCGCGCCCTTCTCCGCGCAGTGCTCGAGCTTGATCATGGCGAGCGCCTCGCGCGACGCGGGCGTCGAGCTCCGCCCTCGGCACGCGCTCGGTCCGCAAGCCATAGGCGATGTTGTCGCGCACGTTGAGGTGCGGAAAGATCGCGTAGGACTGGAACACCGTGTTCGTCGGCCGCTTGTTCGGCGGAAGCTCGGTGACGTCCTGATCCGTCGATCGTCACCCGGCCGCGATCCGGCAGGATGAAGCCGCCGATCATGCGCAAGAGCGTCGTCTTTCCGCAGCCCGAGGGGCCGAGCAGCGAGAAGAACTCGCCGCGCCTGATCGCGAGCGAGACGTCGTCGACCGCGACCACCTCGCCGTAGCGCTTCGTGACGCGATCGAGCGTGAGGAACTCAACCATGGCGCTCACGCCTCCGCACGCGCCGGCTGCTCCGTGCCGGCGCGGCGCAGCCACTCGGCGAGCACGATCAGCAGAGCCGAGACGACGAGGATGGCGGCGCCCAAGGCGAGCACGCGCGGCAGCCGCGCGGGGAAGCGCAGCTCGCCCCAGATGTAGACGGGAAGCGTGGCGTCCGTGCCGCTCAGGAAGAACGCGATCATGAAGTCGTCGAACGAGACGATGAACGTCAGCAGCAGGCTCGCGACGATGCCGGGCAGCACGAGCGGGAAGGTGACGCGCCAGAACGTCATCCACGCGTTCTCGCCGAGATCGCGCGACGCCTCCTCGAGGCTCGCGTCGAAGCCCTCGAAGCGCGCCATGAGCACCGCGAGCGCGAAGGGCAGGCAGATCAGCAGATGGCCGATTGTGACACTCACGAGCGACAGCGGAACGCCGACTGTCGTCACCAGCAGAAGCAGCGCGATGCCGAGCACGATCTCCGGAATGAACAGCGGCAGGTTGGTGGCGGCGAGCACGGCCGAGCGGCCCGGCACGCGCCCCTGCGTCAGCGCCTTCGCCGCAAGCAAGCCCAAGATGGTCGAGCCGAGCGAGGCGATCGCACCCACCGTCAGCGTGTTCCAGAGCGCCGCGTGCATCGCCCGGTCCCCGGCCATCTCGCTGTACCAGCGCGTGGTGAAGCCCGAGAGCGGGAAGGCGATGAACACCGAGTTGTTGAACGAGAAGATCGGGAGCAGCACCACCGGGCCGTAGAGGAACGCGACGTAGACGAGCGCGTAGAGGAGGAGGGCGCGGCTGCCGCGGGCGCGCGAGGCGGCTTGGCCCATCATCATCGGATCTTCGCCGTGGCAAGTTTGACGGCCTGGATCACCGAGACGGCCAGCACGCCCACCGCCGCCATGCTGGCGAGCGCGAGCGCCGCGCCGAGCGGCCAGTTGTTCACCCGTCCGAACTGCACCTGGATCAGGTTCGCGATCATCACGCCGTCCGCGCCGCCGACGAGCGTCGGCGTCACGTAGTCGCCCGTCGTCGGCACGAAGATCAGCACGGCGGCGCCGAGTATCCCCGGCAGCGACAGCGGCAGCGTCACGCGCAGGAAGCGGCGCACCGGCCCGTCGCCGAGATCGGCGGCGGCCTCGAGCAGCGAGCGGTCGATCTTCTCGAGCGAGACGTAGATCGGAAGGATGGCGAACGCGGCGTAGGTGTGGGCGAGCGTCATCACCACCGCGGTCGGGTTGTAGAGCAGGAACTCCAGCGGCTGGGAGATCAGGCCGAGGCTGAGCAGGCCGGAATTGATGACGCCGTTGAAGCCCAAGATCACCTTCCAGGCGAAGACGCGCAGGAGGTAGCTCGTCCAGAACGGGATGCTGAGAAGCACGAGCCAGACGAATTTGTACCGCGTCACCTTGAAGGCGACGAAATACGCCATCGGATAGGCGAGGGCGACGGTGACCAGCGTCACCAGCGCCGAGATGCCGACCGAGCGGAAGAAGAGGTCGCGATAGAAGGGCTCAGTCAGCACGGTCGCGTACTGATCGAGCGTCAGCTCGCGCCGGAGCTCGAGCCCGTTCTGCGTCCAGAAGCTGTAGAGGAGGAGCAGGCCGAGCGGCGCCGTCAGCGCGAACGCGAGGAGCAGCAGCGAGGGCGAGAGCAGCGTGTATTGACGCAACGCTTCGGAGCGCTGGAAGAGGCGCGCGAGCCGGCTCGGCGCCTCCCTGGTCTCCTCGGCGGCTGCTAGCGACAAATCAGCGCCCCTCCACGGCGTCGATTGTCACAAAACTCCGCCGCGACGCAATGCTTCCCGCTCAGCGCCGGCTCTTGGCTTTCGGGATGAGCCGCTTCACCCACTCCGGGAAGGCGAACGACGCCGCGTGGATCTCGGGGTTGTAGTAGTCGGTCTTGAGCTTCGCCTTCGCGTAGCGCCGCTGAGCGCTCTTGATGCCCGCCGGCGTCCCAAGGCGTCTTGTCGCCGGCCCAGGAGAGCGCCATGAAGCCGCCGACATAGGTGGGCACCACGGTGAGGTAGAGGCCCGATTGCGGGAAGTAACCCTTCAGCTCCTTCAGCGCGTCGGTGATCTCCCACGGCTGGTAGAACGGCACGCCGGTCTGGAACGTCGCGAAGCCGCCGGGGCGGAGCGCTCCGCGAACGCGCGAGTAGAAATGGTCGCCGAAGAGCGCCTTGCCGGGGCCCACCGGATCGGGACGGTCGGCGACGATGAGGTCGAAGCGGCGCTTCGCCGCCGGGCGGCCGAGATACTCGAACGCGTCGGCGACCTCGATCTTGAGCCGCCTGTCCTTGAACGCCTTGGCGTTGATGGCGCCGAAATGCTTGCGGCAGAGCTCGATCACGCGGTCGTCGATGTCGACCAGCACCACCTCTTTCAGGCCCTTGTGCTTGAGCGCTTCGTCGGCGATCGAGAGGTCGCCGCCGCCCACGATCATCACCCGCTCGGCCTTGCCGTGCTCCAGAAGCGGCAGATGGGTGAGCATCTCCGCGTAGGCGGACTCGTCGCGCGTCGTGATCTGGACGATGTCGTCGAGCACCATGACGCGGCCGTTGGCAACTGTGTCGAAGATTTTAATCTTCTGGTAACGGCTCGCTTCCTCCGCCACGACGCCGGTGAGCTCCATGCTCTGCGCGTAGCCTTTGTGAAGCCTCTCACGAAACATTTCGGGTTCTTTGTCGGCCACGTCTCGCCTCGTTCGTGCACGTCTCTCGCGCGCCTCTTAGGACGCGCGCGCGACTCTGTCTACTGGCGCGCGAGCGGAGTCGTGGCGGCGACGAGCGGCGAAGAATTTTCCCCTCGGGGAAAAAAATTCTTGCGCTGGGGTCCAGCAGCCCTATATTTCCCCCGCTCTGTTGACGGAGCAAAGCGGCGTGCCGCGGAAGTTCGTCTTCCGCCCGCCGCTTTCTTCTTGGGTTGGCGCGCAACTCTAATTGGCGCGCTTTGGTGTCAACACCTTTGGAAGGGTAGGTGCCAGGATGGCTCGACTCGAACACGGTGTGACGGCGATCAAAGGAGCAAGGGCGTTAAACGTCCGCGTTCCGGCGAGGACCGTCCCGGTTCCTATTCCCGAAGGGGATGCGGATAGCAAAGATCACTTCATCACTAAAAACGGAGTGACCTTTGCAGGCAGTCACCTGATCATCGATTTTTGGGAGGCCGAAGGCCTCGAAGACAAAGATCGCATTGAGCAGGCAATGATCGATGCAGTGGAGGCGGCGGGGGCAACCCTTCTGCACATCCACCTGCATACCTTTACGCCGAGCGGGGGCGTCTCGGGCGTGGCTGTATTGGCGGAAAGCCACATCAGCGTGCATACATGGCCCGAACGCGGTTATGCCGCATTTGACGTCTTCATGTGCGGCAGTACCGACACTCGCAAGGCGTTATCGGTGTTGAAGCAGGCGTTCACACCAAAGCGCGTTGTGCTCGGTGAGCACAAGCGCGGCGTACTCTAGTCCTGCACCATGACTTCCGGGCTCGTCCCGGATTGAGACTTGAACGGGAACGATCGCAAGATCGTTCCCGTTTTTCTTTGCCTGGACTCTGCACTCAGCGGCCCGCGCGGATCTCCGTCCAGGCGTTGACGATCTCGTCCTTGTTCTTCAGACGCCGCTGGAAGATTCCGCTCTTCAGAAACGTGTCGACGTCGCGGTCGATGCCGAGCTGCTCGAACAGCTCGTCGGGCTCCTTGGCGAGCGCTTCGACATTGGCGGGCCCGTCGCCGATCTCCGCGAACATGTAGTGCGACGCCTCATCCGAGAGCGAGCTGTCGACCAGCGCCAGCGCCTTGTCGTAGTTCTTCGCGTCCTTGTTGACCACGAGACCGCAGACATAGGTGAAGATCCCGCCCGGCGGGTTCATGTAGGCGACCTGCACGTTTTCGCGTTTCAGCGTCGCGTAGACGACGCGCCAGCTCATGGCGGCGACGAGCTCGCCCGAGGCGAGCCCCTGGGCCAGCGACGTGTTGTCGCTGGAGACGAAACGAGCCTGGCCGATCAGCTCGCGGAGCTTCGCCTGCACCTTCTGCCAATCCTCCGCGCTCATGTTGTACGCATCGACCCCGATCATGTGGGCGATGAAGGGGATCGTGTCGTCCACGCCTTCGAGCACGGCGACGCGGCCCTTGTATTTCGGATCGAACAGGATCTCCCAGGACTCGCGGCCGGCATATTCGGGGGCGAGATCGGTCCTGTAGGTGACCGACGTGTTGCCCCAGTAATGCGGCACGAACCAGACCTTGCCGTCGCCCGCGGCGATGTCGGGCAGCTCGCGCAGGGCGGGCGCGATCTTCCCCCAGTTCTTCAGCTTGCCCGTGTCGATCGGCTGGATCAGCCCGGCTTCCTGCCAGCGCGGAAACTCATAGGCGCATGGCCCCATCACGTCGGGCTTGTAACCGGCCCGCATCTTGGCGAAGGCCTCGTCCTCGTCGGCGAAGATCGCCGTCTGCGGCTGATCCTTGTAGGTGGCCTGGTATTCCGCGAGGAACGGGGCCTCCACGTAGTCCTGCCACTGGAACAGCACCGGCGTGTCGTCCGCCGTCTCTCCGGAAGGTCCGCAGGCCGCCAATGCGCCAAGCGCGAGCGCGCCAAAGGCGGCCCCCGCGATCACGAGCTTCGTTTGCATTTACTTTACGGGCCCCTCTGCTCCGGCCGCGATTGACTCACGAAAGTCGGCGCGGGTTCAAGGGGCGGCAGCTTGCAATTGCCGAGTCTGCCTTCTAGTTTGCCACCTGCTCGAAGGGCATGCAGCTGTAGCTCAGTTGGCTAGAGCGTCGGATTGTGGATCCGAAGGTCGTTGGTTCGACCCCAACCAGCTGTACCATTTGAGCCAAACCCGCCCCGATCGGTTGTTCAGCAGCCAAGCTCGCCGCATCGCCGTGAGCCAAATGGCATGGTGGATGCGTTCAGAACAAGGTAATCGCAGCATCTACCAAAAGGGGCGAGCCGAAGCCGCCCGCCCGTCTAGCGGCTTTCCTTCTCTAGTAGTTCGATAGTCAGATGCGCGACTCGCCATCTGCCGATCAGGGCCCCAAACGGCTTGTCGTGATTGAGAAACTCCGCCAGACGCGTGACGGCATCGGAAGTATCGAACCCATCCGGGAGCGCGCTGATCATCTTTTCAACTTCAGCCTCGATCGCCGCGGCAGTCGTGCTGACAATTTCGTCAATCTGATCCTCGCTCATTTCTATGACCGCCCTGTTCCTGGATTTCCCTGGACTGTAGCAGGAAGACGGGGCCCGATGATCGATGCAGAGATTTCGATACTTGTGGGCGACGAAAGAAAGGGTCCCGCGTGCGCGGCGCGCTCCAGCGGGACCCAGTTTCCCAGGGAGGAAGTCCGGGCACCCGATCAACCCGGACCAATCGCTAAACGACAGAGTGCCGTCACCGTTCCGCTCAAGCCGCCGTACACGGAACGTTATTCGCCGCTGCTGTATTTTTGACGCATCCCAGTAGCGCCCAGGGCCCGGCCGATTGAAGGGGCGATCCGAACCCCAGGCGGTCCCGCAAGCGGGACCGTGACAGTGTAGGTGGCGCTCGCGGCGCGGAGCGGGGCATTTCCTGTGACATTGCGAGCCGTTTTCGATCCGACACCGACCGCACACGCACGACCCTCGATCTACATCTAGACCGATTTGATGACACTGGGTGGGGCAGGATGGCGGGTTCGTCTCGCTCTCTACGGACACGCGACGAACGTCCTGACAGTGGGGGCAAGGAAACTTGAGCAGTTGGTTGGCGTCTCGCTCTCCATGGACCCGAACGCTAGAGGGGCATCGCCTCTCGTCCCCGCAACGCTAGAGGCGGCATCGCCGTGAGCCAAATGGCCTGCGAAATCGTTTGCATTTCGTCAGAACTGGTTTGAGCGGAGCGTTCGCGATGGCGACGACACGGGCGGGAGCCGCGCGCACCGCGTCTCGGGCTCGTCCCAGGCGGTGGAGGCTCTCTCGTGTGATTTCGCTGATCCGCAACGGCATCGAAATCTTCATGGCGAAAAACGCGCCAAGCCGCGGCGCCGCGCTTGCCTTCTATGCCGTAACCTCGCTCGCGCCGATCCTCCTGATCGTGATCGCGGTTGCGGGTGCGGCTTTTGGCGAGGAGGCGGCGCGCGGTGCGATCTTCGCGGAGTTCAGAAGCCTGCTCGGTCCCGAAGGCGCCGATCTGCTCGAGCGGGTGATCGCGAGCGCATCCGCCCAGCGCGCGACCCTCTTGGCGACCATAATCGGTATCGCGACGTTGATCTTGACCGCATCCGGCGTCTTCACGGAGCTTGAAGATGCGCTCAACGAGATCTGGGGCGTGCGTTACGAAGGCGGCATGCTCTCCGGGTTCGTCCGCGCTCGCGTCTTGAGTTTGGGATTGGTGGCGGGGTTGGGTTTCCTGCTCCTCGTCTCGCTCGTTGTCGATGCGGCACTGAGCGGCTTCCATGACGTGGTGAATAGGAACTTGCCTTTCGGCGCGTCTGTGCTCGTAGCGCTCAATTTCCTCGTCACGCTGATCCTCGTCGCCGTGCTGTTCGCTGCGATCTACAAGCTGCTTCCCGCAAAGCCGCTGGCGTGGCCGTATGTGATCTTCGGAGCCGGCATCACGGCGCTGCTCTTCCAGTTCGGGAAATTGCTGATCGGTCTCTATCTCGGCGCATACGGCGCCGGCTCGAGCCTCGGCGCTGCGGGCGCCGTTTTGGGATTGCTGCTTTGGGTGTACTACTCGGCGCAGATTTTTCTGTTCGGCGCAGCGCTCACCAAGGCCCATTACGACCGCACGCACGCACGGCATGAGAAGATGCACGTGATGCCCTGACCCCAAACAGTGAAACCCCGCCAGCTAAGGGCGGGGTTTCTAGCTTTCGCTTTTCGCTGTCCGGCAGTCGCCGGGCTCTAGGTGCGGAACGTTCCTTGCCTCACGTGTCTGACAAGACGTTCACGCGATTTCATTGCAAATTGTTTTGCGGCGGCTTGACGGAGTTCCGGTTGTCAGACCGGGCTCTCGCTCAGAGCCGTGGCCTCGCGCTGCGAGGCCCTGGAGCTACGCCAGGCGGAGTTTGTTCCATAGAACCTCCCTGTGGCGGTTACCGCTTTGAGGTTCGCGGTCGGCCGACCGCCATCTCGAAGCCTGATGATTGTCCTCCCGCAATAGGGGCTTGTCAACGCTCGCACGCGCAGCATGAGCGGCGGTCCGAAGATGCAAAAAGAGCAAGCAAATACGCGCTCGTTTGAATGTTTGACGACGCCCAAAACACGCGGTGGGCAAGGCGGCCTCGCACCTCATCTTTAAGCTCTTTTTGGCGCCTTCCTTGCGACCCTCGCTCGTGAGCCGCTATGCAGTGCCCCGCTTTTGACGGGTTTGGCGAACGGGCATGAACGAGCAGGTGAAACAGCGCATCAAGGCGCGCAAGCCGCACGGCTTCCGCGACCGCGATGAAGCCGATATCGCGGCCGAACGCCGGATGCTCGACACCATCCGCCGCGTCTACGAGTCCTATGGATTCAGCGCGCTCGAAACGCCGGCGTTCGAATACACCGACGCGCTCGGGAAATTTCTTCCCGATTCCGATCGTCCGAACGAAGGCGTGTTCTCGCTCAAGGACGAGGACGAGCAGTGGCTGTCGCTGCGCTACGATCTCACCGCACCACTCGCGCGTTACGTGGCGGAGAATTTTCAGAACCTGCCGAAGCCGTTCCGCCGCTATCAGCTCGGACAAGTGTGGCGCAACGAGAAGCCCGGTCCCGGACGCTATCGCGAATTCACGCAGTTCGACGCCGACACCGTCGGCTCCGCTTCGCCTGCTGTCGATGCCGAGCTTCTGATGATGTTCGCCGACTCGCTCGATGCGCTCGGACTGAAGCGCGGCGACTACGTCATCAAGTTCAACAGCCGGAAGATTCTCGACGGCGTGCTCGATGCAGCCGACGTTGAACCAGTCGCGGCGCGGCACTGTGCTTCGCGCCATGGACAAGTTCGATCGGCTTGGCATCAAGGGCGTCATCGATCTCCTGGGTGCCGGTCGCAAGGACGAGTCCGGCGACTTCACCAAGGGCGCGCGGCTCTCGCGCAAGTCAGATCGACGTCCATCGCGGCCTTCACGCAGCTGAGCGCGTCCGCCGGTGATTGGCAGACGCATCGCCGAGAGCTCTCAAAGATCTGCATGCGCATCGACGATCTCGGCCGGAGACCTGCGGCACGGCACTGAACGATCTCAGCGCGATCTCGGACATCGTCACCGCGAGCGGTTATGGAACGGATCGCGTGAAGTTCGATTCAACCGTCGTGCGCGGCTCGACTACTACACGGGTCCCGTGTTCGAGGCGCAGCTCACATTCCCGGTCACCAACGATGCCGGCGATGTTGTCGTGTTCGGTTCCGTCGGCGGCGGCGGCCGCTACGACGATCTGATCGCGCGCTTCACCGGCCAGACGGTTCCGGCGTGCGGCTTCTCGCTCGGCGTGAGCCGTCTGCTCGCCGCGCTCAAAGCTCGCGCCGGTGCTGCCGCATTCGCGGTCGAGCCGCTGATCGTCGTGATGGTGCTCGACAAAGCCGAGGTCGCCGAAAGCTTCCGCCTGGCGCGCGAGCTGCGCACGGCCGGCTTCCGCGCCGAGGCCTATGTCGGCGAAGCCGGCATGAAGGCGCAGCTCAAATACGCGGACAGGCGCAACGCCGCGATCGCGGTGATCGAAGGCTCCGACGAGCGCGCGCGCGGCGAGGTCACGGTGAAGGACCTGGCGCTCGGCGCCGAGCTTGCGAAGTCGACGGAGTTGCGCGCGGCCTGGGTCAAGGACCGGCCCGCGCAGACCTCGGTCAAGCGCGATCAGCTCGTTAACGCTCTGCGTGCGATGCTGGGCGAGCGGGGCGGCTGAGCGATCATGGGGGGCTTTCCGAATTACGACGCGGCGCGGCTCGCGCTGCTCGATGCGCAGGCGGCGCAGATCCTTCAGGTCTTCGCCGCCAAGGGCTACGCGCGCGTCGAGCCGCCGATCCTTCAGCCGGCCGAAGTCTTCCTCGACCGCTCGGGCGAGGAGATCCGCCGCCGCACCTTCGTGCTCACCGATCCCGAAGGTGTCGAGCTGTGCCTGCGTCCCGATCTCACCATTCCCGTCTGCCGGATGCATCTGGAGACGAACGGCAAGTTCCCGGCGCGCTACGCGTATAACGGGCCCGCATTCCGCTTTCAGCCGGGCGAGCCCGACCGGCCGAGCCAGTTCCTGCAGACCGGCGTCGAGTGCCTCGGCGTCTCCGATCGCAAGCGCGCCGAGATCGAAGTGCTGGAGCTCGCCGTCGAAGGCGTGCGCGCCACCGGGCTCAAATCCTTCTCGCTCAAGATCGGCGATCTCACGCTGTTCTCCGGGCTGATCGACGCGCTCGACATTCCCGCGCAATGGCGCGGGCGGCTGAAGCGCCACTTCTGGCGGCCGTCCTATTTCCGCGAGCTCCTGGAGCGTCTCTCGAACGGCGCGCCCGTTCCCGGCGAGCGCTATCTCGCCTCGCTCGGCAGCGCGAGCGAAGAAGAGGCGCGCACCGCGCTGATGGGTCTGATGGATTATCTCGGCTCGACGCCGCTCGGCGGCCGCACGCGCGAGGAGATCATCGACCGCCTGATGGAACAGGCGGCCGAAGCCGCCGCGATCCGGCTCGACAAGAAGGCGGTCGCGCTCATCGAGCGCGTTCTCTCCGTCGCCGGCCCCGCGCGCGCGTCTCTCGACCGAGCTCCGCGCGCTGATGAAGAAGAACCAGATCAAGCTGGACGCACCGCTCGCCGCGATGGAAGCGCGCATCGAGGCGCTCGAGAAGCTCGGCTTCGACGAGAAGCGCCTCGACTTCGCCGCGCGCTTCGGACGCAACATGGAGTACTACACCGGCTTCGTCTTCGAGCTGTGGTCGCGCGATTCCGAGGGCGCGGTGCAGATCGCGGGCGGCGGCCGCTACGACCAGCTGCTCAGGACGCTCGGCGCCGGCCGCGACATTCCCGCCGTGGGTTGCGCCATCCGCAGCGAGCGCGTGCTGGCGTCGCGCAAGAAGACGGGGGCGCTGTGATGGCCACCCAATCGCTCATCCTCGCGGTTCCCTCGAAGGGCCGGCTCCAGGAGCAGGTCACGCACTACCTCGCCGATGCGGGGCTCAACCTGAAACAGTCGACCGGCGCGCGCGACTATCGCGCGACGCTCGAGGGCCAGCCGGGCATCGATGTGAAGCTGATGTCCTCGGCCGAGATCGCGTCCGCGCTCGGCAACGGCGAGGTGCATCTCGGCATCATGGGTGAGGACCTCATCCGCGAAGACGTGCGCGACAGCAACGAGTCCATCCTCCTGCTGCAGCCCTTGGGGCTCGGCTTCGCCGATGTCGTGGTCGCGGTTCCGCGCGCCTGGATCGATGTCGCCACCATGGCCGACCTCGACGATGTCTGCACCGCGTTCCACGCGCGCCACCACCGCAGGCTCCGGGTCGCCACGAAATACCTCCAGCTCACGCGCACCTTCTTCGCGGCGCACGGGATCGCGGACTACCGCATCGTCGAGAGCCTGGGCGCGACCGAAGGCGCGCCGGCCGCCGGCTTGGCCGAAGCGATCGTCGATATCACCACGACCGGGGCGACGCTTGCCGCCAACGATCTCAAGATCTTGGACGACGGTCTTATCCTGAAGAGTCAGGCACAGCTCGCCGCATCGCTGCGCGCGTCATGGAGCAAGGCCGCGCTGGAAGCCGCCGACCGCTTGACCGCGCGCATCGCTGCCCGCGAGCTCGCCAGGAGCACCTATCAGCTCCGCGTGGCGCTTCCGCGCTCAGGCGCGAAGATCGTGCAGGCGCTGAAGCAGGACTACGGCTGCTCCGTGCTTCTGCAGAACGGCGCCGAGCACGTGCTCTTGTGTCCCCGCAGCCGCCTGTCGGAGGCGGTCGGTTTCCTGCGCGGCAAGGGGATTGACGCATCGGCCGTGGCTGACCGCGCGGACTACGTGTTCGCCGAAATCAACCAGCTCGGGAACCGGCTCCGCCAAGCCCTGAAGGGCTAACGCAATCACTGCGTGGTCCGGTCGGGGACGACGCTCGTGTTCAGACTGAGATCGATGCCGGTCGTCTTGGCGGACTCGATCCCGACCTCGACGCCGACCACGATCACGAGCACCGCCACCACCCCGGCGATAATATAGAGTATGCCGCGGTCCATGGCCGGTCCTAGTGCCCGCTCTGCTCGGCGTGACGGCTCGCCTCGAACAGGAACCAGTTCCGCTTCTCGGCGCCGTCGATGAAGACTTCGAGCATCGAGGAGGTCCCGACATCGCCGTGGTCCTCGGCGAGCTCGTGGACGTCGCGCAGGTTCACCATCATCGCCTTGTTGTCGGCCATCAGCTCCCGCAGCATCTCGCGCGGCGGCACGAAGTCCTGATCGTTGTCCTCGACGCGCTGGAGACGCGCGACATGGCCGATCGAGCGCAACGTGGCGCCGCCGATCTTCCGCACCCGCTCGGCCAGCTCATCGGTGGTTTCGAACAGTTCCTTGGCCTGATCGTCGAACAGCAGGTGATAGTCGCGGAAGTGCGGGCCGCTCACGTGCCAATGGAAATTTTTGGTCTTGAAGTAGAGCGCGTATGTGTCCGCGACCAGGCCGTTCAGCCCGGCCGTGATCTGCGCCACGGCCTCGGGTGAAAGGTCGGTCGGCGTCTCGAGCGGCGCAGGCGCAGTCTTTACCCGTGCCAGCAATCTGTTGATCTTGACCATCGGCAGCCTCGTGGATCTTGGCCTGACCCACGCCATGCGCGCAGGCCCCGGCTTCAACCCCATGAAACGCGGACAATAGCGGGAGGTTGCGCGGCTGCGGCTGCGGCTAAGTGGCCGCGTCAGAAGTCGGATCGCGTGTCTACGTGTCGGACCAGAGGCGCAGCAGGTTGTGGTAGACGCCCATGAGCTGCACGACGCCGGCATGATCGGGAACATCGCGGCCAAGCTGCTGCAACCCTGTGTCGAGCTGGAACAAAAGGTCGCGCTTGGCGTCCTCCCGCACCATGCTCTGTATCCAGAAGAACGACGCCAGCCGCACGCCCCGCGACACCGGCTCGACCCGATGCACGCTCGTCCCGGGATAGAGCACCATGTCGCCCGCGGGAAACTTGACGCGGGTTTCGCCCGCGAGGTCCTGAACGACCAGCTCGCCGCCGTCGTACTCCGAGGGCTCGGACAGAAAGAGCGTGGCCGAAAGGTCGGTCCGCACCCGGTGAGGCGTGCCGAAGACCGGGCGGATGGCGCCGTCCACGTGGCCGCCATAGGCCTGGCCGCCGGCGTAGCGGTTGAACAGCGGCGGCACGACCTTGAGCGGCAGCGCCGCCGAGATGAACAGCTGGTTCCTGTCGAGCTCGTCCAGGATCATGTCGCCCAGACGCCGCGCCACCGGATGGCCTTCGGGCACCTGGGCATTGTCCTTCACGCGGGACGACAGATAGCCCGCCGTCGCCCGCCCATCGCTCCAGTCCGCGGTCTCGAGCGCCGCCCTACAGTCCTTCACCTGTTGGGCGCTCAAGACCTGCGGAATGCGGACGAGCATCGGCTCTCTAGAAGCTGAAGTTCAGCGACAGCAGCGCCGTGCGCGCTGCGCCCGGCACGATATGGAACGGGTGCAGCTGATCGAAATAGTACTTATTGAACACGTTGTTCACGTTCAACTGCAGATACATGCGCTCGCTGATATCATATTTCGCCATGACGTCGAAGGTCCAATAGCCCGGCGCCTTCTTGATCGGCGCCGTATTCGACGCGTAGCGCGACGACGAATAGTTCCCGCCGATACCCACTTCGAATTCGTCGACGATCCGGTAATCGGTAAAGAAGCTGAACGTGTGCTTCGGCGTGTTGATCAACGGCGAGCCGACGGGTGCCGCGCCCGGCGCGGACTTGGTGACTGTCCCATCGAGGAACGTGTAACCGACGATCGCGCGCCAATCGTCGGTCAAGTTGCCGACAAGCCCGAGCTCATAGCCGTCCACACGCTGCGTGCCGCCGAGGATGTTGAAACCGGGGTTGTTGGCATCCGGTACGCGGGCGTTCTCCTTCGTCAGCCGGAAGATCGATGCGGTCAGCGAAAGCCGGCCGTTGTTCACGTCCCACTTCGTGCCTGCTTCGAAGGTCTCGTTCTCCTCCGGCGCGAGATCGGAATTCTGGATCCCGAGGCCGCGACCGGTGGTGATCTGCGACAGCGCTTCGGCTGACGGATTGAACGACGTGCCGTAGGCGAAATAGACGCTGCCGTTGGGTCTCGGCTTGTAGACGAGGGCGCCGCGATAGCTCGGCGCCCGGTCGACGCGGTCGATGGCGTCATTCCCTGTGACCTGACCGAAATTCGTCGTCGAATATCGCATCGCCGTATAGTCGGTTGCGAAATAGTCCGCGCGGAAACCGAGATTGACTTCCCACCGCTCGCCGATATGCAGCGTGTCGATCGCATAGACGGCGGCGCTCCACGCGGCCGTGTCCGCGTGCGCGCGCGGAAACGTGGTGCCCGAAAAGAATCGATTGGGGTCCGGCGTCAACAACGGCGTCGTGCCCACACCGGCAACATTGTCGAAGTTCTGCTTCGAACGCTCGTAACCGCCTTCGACGCCCGCGACGAGAGTGTGCTCTATGCCGCCCGTGTTGAAATGGAGCACGGTGTCGAGTTGTTGCCACGCCATCGTTTCGAGCGCGGGGCCGGTCCACATGTTGAAGCCGACATTGACCTGATCGAGCGGCGTACTGGCCTGGCCCGTGATGATCGGCTCGCTGATCCGGAAATCGCGGTCGTAGTGCGCGTAGCGCGTCGTGCTGCGGATCGTCCATCCCGGATTGATGTCGTGCTCGAACCTCACCGTGCCGACATTGGCGGAGGTGTGCAGCCAGTCGGAGGTGAAGCCGTAGAAATTCTGCCGCGGGACCGGCGCGATCACGGTTCCGAACCAGGGCAGCCCGTAGTCCGGGACGTCGTTCGCCGTCTGATTGAAATATGAAACGGTCAGTCGCGTCGGCGTGCCGATGCCGAGTGAGAGGCTCGGTGCGATGCCGAAGCGCGCCTGCTTGCCGACGTTCCGCCCGGCGACGCTCTGGGCGTGGCCCATCAGGTTGAAGCGGAACGCCGTGTTCTCGCCCAACTCCGGAATGACCCGGTTCACATCGACCGTGCCGCGTCGCGTATAGTCCGTGCCGAAGATCGCCGAGACATCGGTGAAGTCATCGAGCCTCGGCGTCTTCGTGGGCTGGTTGATCACGCCGCCCGTGGAGCCGCGTCCGAACAGAATCGATGCAGGCCCCTTCAGGACTTCGACCGATTGCAGATTGAAAGGATCGCGGGCGTAGCTGCCGAAGTCGCGGATGCCGTCGAGGAAGATGTCGTTGCGTGCGACAAAGCCGCGGATCGTCGGGTTGTTGCCCTGCCAGGAGAACTCGCCCGCGCCGATGCTGATGCCGGTGACGGTGCGCAGCGCGTCATTGATGTTCGTGATCGCGCGGTCGCGCAGGACCTGCTCGGGGATGACCGTGATGGTTTGCGGCGTGTCGATGAGAGGTTCGGTCAATCTCGGAAGGAGCGGAACGCCAACCCGGTAGTCTTCGGGTCTCTGACCCTGGATGATCACGGTCTCCGTCGGCGGGGCGGGGGCGGCGCCGGCGACCTGGACTTCACCCGGCTGCGTCGCTTCGCCTGCCAGGGCGGGAATGGCCAGTACGAGTCCGAGCGCCGAGCCGGCCAGGAGACTGGCCAGCAATCCGGCCCCTGGCCGGCGATCGGAATGGCGAAAAAAAGCAGGTCTCTCGACCTTATGCATGAATCTCCCCCGGGACTCCGAACCACTGAACTCCTACCCGCTTAGACGAATGGGACTGCCCGGACCTCAGGGGCCTTCACGGAAAAGTTTCCCCTTGGAATCGCTGAGCAGATATGGTGGGATAGGGTGGAGCGAGGGGACGCATGCAACCGGAGCAGACGAAATTGGCGGACGCGTGCCGGGAGATCGCGGCCGAGGGCCGCCGGCGCAATTCGCGAGGCGCGCCCGACGCCGATGATGTCGCGCAGGACGCCTGCGTGCGCGCGCTCGATTTGCCGGCGCCGAGCGATGTCCGCGACCCGATACGCTACCTCTTCCGCATCGCGCGCAATCTCGTCATCGACCGGCGGCGGAAGCGCGCACGCGAAGCGTTGCTCTCCGAGTCGCTCGCCGTGATCGAATACGGCTCCAGCGACCCGGCGGATCCCGAACGTATCCTCGCGGGCAAACAGGATCTCGCGCGTGTGCTGGCGGCGATCGATTCGCTCCCGCCGCGTTGCCGCGAGGCATTCACACTGCACCGCTTCGGCGGGCTGAGCTATGCCGCGATCGCGCGGCGCATGGGCGTGAGCACGAGCATGGTCGAGAAGCATATCGCTGAAGCCATGCTGCGCCTGACGCGCGCCCTGTTTGTTTCCGAGGAGCAGGCGCCATGAGCGGTATCGGCGCGCAGGATCGTATGCGGGAAGCGGCACGCTGGTTCGCGGTCCGCCGCCGCGGCGTGATGACGGTGGACGAGCGCTCGCTCTACGAGGTCTGGGTGAGCGACGCGAACAATTTGTCGGCGATGGCGCGCCTGGAACAGGCTTGGACGGCACTGGGCGTTGCCGAGCACCGGCTGCACGGAGCAGGAAAGGCGCCTTCGCCGCCGCCGCGCTCGCGTCTGGCGCGGTCTGCGCTGCTGGCGGCGATGTGTGCCGTGTCGCTCGGGATCGGCGTCCTGTCCTATGCCGACGACACCGGCTTCTGGACCACCCTCAATTGGACGGATCGCTGATCGCAGTGGATGTCGTGAGACGATGAAATGTTCACGACACTCCTGCTATTCCACGGTCTGATCTCGGTCGCTCTTCTGGGCGCGATCACGCATCAGGCCTTCGCCGTGGCGGCGAGGCGCGTTGAAGCGCGCGGCACGTCGTTCATCGCGCGGTTTCGCGGCACCGATCCCGGCGCGTACAGCACGGCCATCGTCGTCCTGTTCGCGACCGTCATCCTGACCGGCGCGTTCCTTTATCCCAATTATCGCATGATCGTACGGCCGGCTCTTCAAGCTTTGGATTTACGCGCGGCCAACGGCATCTTCGAGATCAAGGAGCATCTCTCCGCGATCGGGTTGGTGCTCCTCCCGGCCTATTGGGCGGCCTGGAGACAACCGCTCGTCACCGAATATTCCGCGGCGCGCATCGGGCTCACCTGGATTCTCGCGAGCATGGTGTGGTGGAACTTCATCGTCGGACAGCTGCTCGTCTCCATCAAGGGGCCGGTGTGATGAAGGTCCATGGCCGCTTGATGATCTTCTCGCTTGTCGCCTGCATCGCCTACACGCTCGCCTATTATTTCGAGTGGTCGCTGTTCCAGTATTACTTCGCGCAGAACAGCATCGGCGGATTCTGGGAGCAGGCCGGGGCGTCCGGCCCGCCCATCCTCTGGTACGGCTGGCTCGCGACCGCCGTGCTCGCCGGCGTCCTCGGCGCCATGACGATCCCGAGCCGTTGGGTCGCGCGGATTTTGCCCGATCTCCTATGGCTGGTGCCGGTGGTGCTGATCTTCGCCGCGTTGATGTACGAGCGGCGCTGGTTCATGTGAGAAAACAAAGAGGCCCGGCAAGCTGCCGGGCCTCTTTGCATTTCGTCTCTCGTTCTTCAGATCGAGCGCAGGATGTTCGCAGGGTTCACCGGCGCGCGGCGCAGCCGCTTGCCGGTGGCCTCGAACACCGCGTTCGCCACCGCGCCGATCAGCGGCCGCATCGCGGATTCGCCCGCGCCCAGCGCTTCCTGGTCCGGATAGTTGAGGATCACGAGATCGATCTCCGGCGCTTCCTGGATGTCGACGATCGGATAGGTCTGCCAGTCCACGCTGGTGACGTTCCTCTTGTCGAAGCGCACCTCTTCGTGGATCGCGCGGCTGAGCCCCTGGACGATGCTGGCTTCGAGGGTCAGCTTCAGCGTCTCGGGGTTGATGACCAGGCCGCAATCATGCGCGCAGGTGATCTTCGGCACGCGGATCGCACCCGTGCGCGTGTTGACTTCGACGTTGGCGACCAGAGCGACGATCGTTCCGTTGCGCCGTGCATAGGCGATGCCTTGACCGGTTGCGATATCGCCCCGGCGGCCGCGCCGTGCGCCGGCCGGACCGTATTTCCAGCCCGAGCGCTCCGCCGCCGCCTTGATCGCCGCGATGTCGCGCGGCTTGGTGAGATGCTTGAGCCGGAATTCGACCGGATCGACACCGGCCGCGAACGCGATCTCGTCCATGAAGGACTCGCTCGCGAAGTGGATCTGCGGTCCCAAAGGATCGCGCAGATGCGACGTGCGCAGCGGCGATGCGCCCTCGAGCAGCGGCCCGATGGTCTCCCATGACAGGCGCCGGTTCGCGAAGGTGTAGGCGCCTTCGGGATTGTTGAACGACCTGCTGGCGCGCGCCCTTCTGGCCCGTCAGCATGCCGGCGAGCGTGTCGCCCGCGCGGCCTTCGCTCGAGTTCGTCTCGAGACGCGAGAAGCCCTTCGAGTAGAAATCGAACGCGATCAGGTTGCCGTCGGCATCGAGCGCCGCGCGTGCGCGGTGGATCGAGGCAGGCGCCTTCGGATCCCAGCCCGTGCCCTCATGGCGCATGTACTGCACGCGCACGGGCTTGCCGACGATTTGCGACATCACGGCCGCATCCATCGTCACGTCGCCCGCATCGTTGCGGCCATAGCAGCCGGATCCCGCGATCCACACGGCGTGTACCGTTTCCGGAGGAACGCCGAGGCAGCCCGCCACGCCGTTCGCCGCGAAATGCGGCTTCTGCGTGCCTGTCCATACCTTCACGCCGTCGGGCCGCACGTCGGCGAGAGCGACGCCCGGGCCCATGCTGGCATGCGACTGGAACGGGAATTCGTACTCCGCCGTCACCACACGCGCGGCGCGCGCGAACGCGGCATCCACTTCGCCGCGATCGTTGCCGCCGCGATTGGTCGGCGGCGCGTTGCGGATGTGGATGTACAGGTCCTTCATCTCGACGAACGGCTCTTTCGCGTCCGACCACGTCACGCGCAGCGCTTGCGCGGCCTTGATCGCGTTCCATTCCTTGGGCGCGACCACGCCGATGAAATCGCCTTTGCGCACGACCTGCGCGCCCGGGATATGCGCGATCGAGGATTCATCCACCGACGCGACGGATGCGCCCGCGACCGGCGGACGGATCATGCGGCCATGCACCATGCCTTCGACGCGGATGTCGCCGACCCACGGCGAGGTGCCGAACACCTTGCCGGCGACGTCCATGCGCTTCTGCGGCGTGCCGACGATCTTGTACTGGTCGTGCGTCTTCGGCTTCGCGGGCGAGGTGAGCGCCAGCGGATTGCCGTATTCGTCGTTCCAGCCGATCTTCGATTGGAAGCCCTTGCCGTCGATGATCTCGGCATAGCTGATCTTCTTCGCCGGATCGGTTTTCACCGACACCACGCCGTCGGTGACGGTCAGTTGCTCGACTGGCGCACCCAGTCTTTCGGACGCGCGCATCACGAGCACGCGGCGCGCTTCTGCGCCCGCCTGGCGGAATGCGGCGCCCGCAAAACGCACGCCCGTGCTTCCCGAAGCGCCGCCCTGATTGATGGTGAGAGCCGAGTCGCCTTGAACGACTTCGATGCTCGACATCGGCACGTCGAGCTCTTCGGCGACGATCTGGCCTATGGCGAGATCGGTTCCCTGACCGCCGTCGATCTTGCCGAAGAACAGCGTCACCTTGCCGTCGCGCCCGATCGAGAGCCACGAATCGAGATCGGTCGGATGTTTCTTGGCGACTGCGGTTGCGGCCTGCGCGAGAACCTCGCCCGTGCCGCCCATCGAAACGGCGATGACGAGCGCGCCGGTGCCTTGCAGCATCGTGCGGCGTGAAAGAGCAAAATCCGTGTTCGCGTTCATCGGTTTCTCCTCACGCCATCGAGTCGGCGGCGCGCTTGACCGCGCGCATGATCGCCGTGTGCGTGCCGCACCGGCATTTGAGCCCGGCGAGCGCTGCCTTGATCTCGGCGTCGGTCGGGTTCTTCTTCGTGTCGAGGAACGCGGCTGCGGTCATGACCCAGCCATTGATGCAGTAGCCGCACTGCGGAACCTGTTCCTCGAGATACGCCTTCTGCACCGGATGCGGATTGTCCGGCGTGCCGAGCCCGTTGAGCGTCTTGATCTCTTGACCTGCAGCTTGAGCGACCGGCGTCGAGCACGAGCGGATCGCTTTGCCGTTCAGATGCACGGTGCACGCGCCGCACTGCGACAGGCCGCAACCGAAATGCGGATTGGGGAGATTGAGATCGTCGCGCAGCGCATAAAGCAACGGCATGTCCGCATCGGCCTCGACCGTATGCGTGCGGCCGTCAACCCTGAGCGTATACTGGGGCATGGGCTTATTTCCTCTTGTGGCGCAAAGCCTTAGCTGGGGAACACAATTCCGCGAAGCAACGCTTCTAGCACAAATAGCGCCGACTGTCGTGCGCCTGTGGTACACTAACCTGAGATTGCGTTCGTACCTGGGGAGGGGCGCAATCCTTGGAGATCGTTATGAAAAACACAAAGGGAGCTTTCTACGGTTTGGCGCTTCTGGCCGGTGCAGCGTTCACGATCACATTGTCCATGCCGGCTCCGGTCAGCGCGCAAGGTCCGGGCCCCGGCGCGTGCCTGATCATGACGGAGATTCGTACGACCGACGTAACCGACGCGCGTACGATCATCTACCGCATGTGGAACGGCGATGTTTGGCGCAATGACTTGGCGTTTCCTTGCTATGACCTGGTCAATTTCAGCCATGGCCGTTACGCCCAGAAGGTGCCCGGCCCCTGGCTCTGCCCGAATAGCCAAATGATCACGGCGTTCTCGGGCGCGGTCTGCCGTCTCGGACGCTTCACGCGGGTCAACTGAACTCCCCGCATCGGCAAAAAAACCGGCGCCGCGCAAGCAGCGCCGGC
>CAVPTF010000012.1:0-73911 GCA_963708555.1 uncultured Alphaproteobacteria bacterium
ACCGCTGCGTCGATCGCGGTGAACCCCACCTTCTCGGGGAACATGGCGGCTTCGATCTTGTAGGACGGTTCAGTGTTCATCATGTTGATGAAGCCGAGGCCTTCGCCGCCGGTGCCGACCACGGAGAAGATTGTCCTGCGGACGACCGGAAGCTTTCCACGCCTGCAGCCCGCCTTGCGATGAAGAGTTGTTGATGCCGTAGATGATGTTGATGTCGCTGTTCTGGCGAGCCTGGTGGCCTGAAACTTCGAGCGCGCGGTCCGGGTTGCCGCCGCCGTCAAGGTCGTGGATCATGGCGGCATCCGGAATCTCGGTCTTCAGACCGTCCATGAAGCCCTGCGAGCGCAGCACTGTGGCCAGAAGCGGCAGGCCGACATTCATCACCTTGGCGACGCCGCTCAGATGCTCCTTGGCGTATTTGCCGGCTTCGACGCCCGCATGATAGCCGGTGTCGTAGTCACAGATGGCAACCATGGTGGTCATGCCCTTGACCGGATTGCCTTCAAGCACGAGCGGCAGGCCTTCTTCCTTGGCGCGGCGAACCAGCGGCACCACGCCTTCCTCGTTCACCGGCGTGATGATCAGGACGTCGACGCCCTGGGACATGAAGTCCTCCGCCGCGGAGACTTCCTTGGCCACGTCGAGGTTGGCGTCACGAACCTCGAATTCGATGCCGAGTTGCTTGGCGCGATCCTGCATTCCCTTGATGACGTTCTGGTACCACTCATGCGTGGCGTAGTTGGTGACATAGCCAATCTTCTTTGGCATGTCCGCCGACATAGCGTTTGCCGACATGACCGCGAGCATGGCGGATGTGGCGAGCAATTTGATTAGGGACTTGGTCACTGGTTTCCTCCCGGGTGGGTGTTTTCTTTCGCAGCTCGGCACCGAAGGAGCTTGCTTGCTTCCTGGTCGAAACCCTCGGCTGCATCACCGGCCATTGACCGGATTTGGCGTCAATATATTAGTACACAGAAGTTGTCTAGAGCGCCCTTTCGTAGAAGCTGAGATGTTCGCCACCACTCCACCACCTGCGATGAAACCGCGCTCTACCGCGCAGAACGTCTTCGAGTTGCTGCGGCGCGACATCGTACTTGGCGTGTTCGGCCTGCTGTTGCTGGAATCGATCCGCGAAAATGACCTCGCCGAACGGCTGGGCGTCTCGCGAACGCCGGTGCGGGAAGCCCTGTTGCGCCTGGCCAATCTCGGGCTGGTGGACATCTTCCCCCAGAGCGGCACGCGCGTTTCCCCGATCCGTCTGGAAAAGGTCCGCGCCGCGCAATTCATCCGCGAGGCGGTGGAGGTCGAGGTGGTCCGCCGTGCTTGCCGGACCGCCACCGATGCGCATATCGCCGAGATCGAGAATTCCATCGAAGACCAGATCGTGGCCGCCTGGCCGTATGATCTCCGCCGGCTGTTCGAGCTCGATGAGGAGTTTCACCGTGCAATCTACAAGGCCGCGGATTTGCTCCCGGTGGCCGATGAGCTCGAAGACCTGAAGGTGCATCTGAACCGCCTGCGCTATGTCTCGGTCAATTGGCCGCGCGGCGCCGACAGCATCACCAACGAGCACAGCTTGATCCTCGAGGCGCTGCGCCTGCGCGACGGGAAACAGGCCGCGGCCGCCATGACCACGCATCTGCGCGCCGTGCTTCCGGTGCTCGACCGGATCGCCGGCGGCGCCGAAGGATCGGCAAGGAGTAGCCGCACCGGCGACGCCAGAAAGAGGAAGAAACCTTGAAGATTGTCGATATTCGCGCGACCACCGTTGCAGTGCCGCTGGAGGCACCGCTCCGGCACGCTGGCGGCGCCCATTGGGGGCGCTTCATCCGCACCATCGTCGAGGTCGTGACGGACGAAGGCATAGTCGGGCTGGGCGAACTCGGCGGCGGCGGCGAATTCGCCGAAGGCGCCATCGGTGGCCTCCTGCCCTATCTCAAGGGCCACGATCCGCTGCAGCTCGAACAGTTGCGCTGGAAGATCATGAATCCCACCGCCTCGCTCTACAACAATCGCCTGCAACTGCATGCGGCGATTGAAATGGCCTGCATCGATGTGGCGGAAGCGGCTGGAACTATCCGTGCTTGCGACCTGCTCGGCGGGGCCGTGCGCGAGCAGGTGCCGTTCGCGAGCTATATCTTCTATCGCCTGCCCAACGAAAAGACCGGCAAGGGCGGCGAAGCCTCGCCTGACCAGATCGTCGCCCACGCACGTGAACTCGCCGCCCGGGGGCATGGCTTCAAAACCCACAAGATCAAGGGCGGCGTCTATCACCCCGATCATGACATCGAGGTCACCCGCGCGCTTGGCGCCGCCTTTCCCAAGGATGGACTGAGGCTCGATCCCAACGCCGCATGGTCGGTGGAGCAGGCCATCCGGGTCGGCAAGGCGATCGAGCCTCTCAACAACGACTATTTCGAAGACCCGACCTGGGGCCTTGAGGGCATGCGCCGCGTTCGCCAGTTCGTTCGCATCCCGACAGCGACCAATACGGTGGTGGTCAATTTCGAACAGCTCGCCACCAATATCCGGCTCGAGGCCGTCGACGTGATTTTGCTCGACACCACCTTCTGGGGTGGGTTGCGGCAAGCCTACAAGGCCGGCACGGTGCTCGAAACCTTCCAGTACGGCGCCTCGGTTCATTCGTCCGGCGAACTCGGCATTCAACTGGCTTCGATGCTGCATCTCGGCGCAGCGCTGCCCAACCTCTCCTTCGCGGCCGACGCGCATTATCATCACCTTGCCGACGACGTGATCGCCGGTGGACTGATGCCCTATGTCGACGGCGAGATCGCCGTGCCGACCGGCCCGGGCCTTGGTGTTGAACTCGACCGCGAAGAGCTGCTGCTATGCCGAATACTACCGGGGAAACCGGTGGCTACGCCTATGACCGTGATCCGACCCGGCCCGAATGGTACTCCGTGCTGCCGGAGGCGCGCTGGGCCGACCCCGCCCGCATGTAGCTTCGGACGGCTGGCGAAGACGGCGCAGCTCACATGACGCCGAATGTGTCGAACGCCTCGCGCGTGCTCATGCCGTTGCGGATGGCCAGCGCGACCTTGTTCTCCGGTGCGCACCTTTTCGAGCGCCCGATCGACCGCCTCCCGCTCGACCGCACGCGGAATGACGAGCACGCCTTCCCGGTCGCCGAACAGGAGGTCGCCGGTCTCGATCAGGATGCCGTCGATCTCGATCGGCGTCCGATAATCGATGACCTTGCCAACGCGGCCCCTGGTCCTGTGCATAGGTGCCGCGGCAGAACACCGCGAAGCCAAGCGCCTCGATCTCGTTGGCGTCGCGGACATAGCCGTCGAGCACGGCGCCGGCGGCCTTGAGATGGATGGCGCGCGTCGACATCAACCCGCCCCAGAGCGCATAGCGCAGCGACGAGCCTGTCGCGACATAGATCTCGCTTTCCTTCAGATCGTCCAGCGCTTCGAACAGCAGGCCGAAAGGCCTTTGCGCCAATGGCCCGACCGAGCCATGGCTGGCCGAGAATACGTCTGCTTCGAGCACCGTCATCGCCCTGCTCACCACCCGCATGTGCTTTTCGAGCGGCATGATGCCGGGCGGCAGGAACTGGTGCTGATAGCCGAGCGCATCGAGCACGTCGCCGACCACGGCCGTGAAGAGCTCGCTTTTCATAAGGTCGAAGAGCTGCGTGTCGTCCATCTTTGGCCCCTATGCAGCGGCTATGATACGCGCCGTGCCTTCCCGGTCCCGTTCGAGGATTTCGTCGAGCAGCGCGCCGCGGTCGCGGGCGCCGACGAATTCAAGACGCCTGATGCCGAGCGGATCGATGTCCTCGCGCAGCACCTTGAGTTCCTGCGCGGTGGGCAAGTCCATCGGCTTACAGTCATCGGCGAAGATGACCTTGAAACCGGTCTCGGCAAGTATCGTCTCGCGGCTCACGCCGGGCATGGTCTCAACCACTACCAACTGGCCATGCGCCTCGTCGAAACGGAAGACGCAGAGATTGGTAACGAGCCAGACCTCTCCCGGCTGGTAGCCGGCGCGCCTGCGGTCCTCCGCCGAGATTATGCCGCGGGCAGAACTCACCGTTTCGACGCTCTCGACCAGCGCTGCCCGGCCATGGCGAGGCACATAGACCACATAGTTCCGGTGCATGTTGGCGACGTCCGACATCCCGCCCTGCCCCGGCAGCCGCAGCCTGCCGCCTGACGGTATGGTGAATTCGAGGTCGTTGGTTCGCCCACGCGCATCGATCTGCGCCGCCCCAATGATCTCGTGCGTCACGAACCCGGGCTGGTAGTAGGTCGAATAGGTGTCGTCACCGCCGCAATGAGCGACCGCCGTCTGCGCATCCATGGTTTCGAGAAGGCTGAGCGTCATCGTGCCGGGAGCAATGTCGACATGCCCGCAACTGAACGTGCTGATGAAGAGATCCGGCGCATGGGTCGCCTTGGCCAGCCGGTAGGCGACATTGCCGAGCGGGGACACGGCGCCTGCGCTTGCAGCTATCGTTACCGAGCATCCGCGCGATCCGCACCACCATCAGTTCGTCGATGCCTGCTGGCGCATCCACTTCGATCGCGTCGCTGCGGAAAGCCTTGGCCGCGATCGCCCCGGCCGGAACTTTCGCGGCGCGGCGCAGCAAGTCCGACGGCGCCTGGCGGGACGTCTCCAGCGCCTCGATCAGGCTGCCATGTCGACCGTCGAGCACTTCTCTGATCCGGCCGTAGTCTGTCGCATAGAACGGCAGGCAAGAGGCGGGATAGGCGCCGCCCGGCACTTCGGCGATTGCCGTCACGAGATTGCGTGTGAGAATCGTCTGCTGGCCGCCTTGCGCCAGGGTTCCTGGCACGATCTCCTCGACCGTCACCAGAACCTGTCGCGCAGCGCCGGCCATCGCCAGATCCAGCGCCCGCGCGCCATGGATCTCGACATTGCCGGCGCTATCGGCCCGCGGCGCATGCAGGAGCAGAGTGTCGATGGTCTGAGCCTCGACGAGCCCCACCAGGCGCCCCGTACGCTCGTCACGATGAAACCGCACCGCCGGGCACCGCCCGAGCATGGTCGAGCCCTCCGGAAGCTGCACCGGCATGAACGGCAGGTTCTGCTGCGCCGCCCGCAGCCCCTGAATTATGCTGAGGGCCGGCCAGTCGTTGACAGGGATGATGCGAGCTTCCGCCACTTCGCGGAACTTCGGAGCGAGCCCGAAGATGTCGAGACTGGAAAAACAGATATCGATGCTGGCAACCGCTCCGGCTTCGAGCAGCAGTTCGAGCGGCAGCCCGCCGGCCCAGGCGAAATAGTTGAGCCTGGAGACGCCGCGTCTGGCGACTCCCTTGCGCAGGAGCGCGACCGGCAACCGCGCGAAATGGTGCCCGCCCACCGACAGCCGCGTGTCCGACGCGACGCGACCTGCCAGGGCATCGAGCGTTTCGATCGTGGGACGGTTGGATTTTACGAGCGACATGGTCAAGCCTTCTTGACGCCGGTGGGTTCTGAATTAAGCACGAGGTTGCGCGCGCCGAGTTCGCTGGAAATCGCGCGGCTGGCTTCCACGACGAGATCGCGCACCTGTTCGAGCGACACGATCGCCGCGCGCTGCGGCATGTAGGGAACCGTGAGTGCGGCAACGACATGGCCGAGATAATCGAAGATCGGCACCGAGATATTGGTCACCCCGGCGACCGCCAGCGACTTCTTGACCTCGCAGCCTGCCTTCACGATCGCTTCCGCGCGTGCCGCAACCTGTCCGATTTCGCTAGCGGCGTGCTCACCCTGGCGCAGCCAGGCGTCGAGTTGTTCACGCACCCGGGGCGAGGAATAGGCATAAATGACGACGCCCTGAACTCGTCTCCTCGAGGGGTACTTGGCGCCGAGCATCACCGAGTAGCGCATCGGCAGGGGTGACTCGATCTGCAGCACGATCAGCGCCTCATGGCCGCTCAGCACCGCCAGATGGCAGGATTGCAGCGCAGCCGGCGCCAATCCTTGCATGATCGGCAACGCGGAATCGTAAGTTGACGCACCGAAGGCATCCGGTGCGCCAGTTCGAACAGCTTGAGCGAGATCTTGTACCTGTCGGAATTGGCGCGCGATACAGATAGCCCCGCGCTTCCAGCACCAAAATCACCCGGTAGAGTTCATGCACGCTCCGCCCCAGCGCACCGGCGAGTTCGGTCAGCGTCATGCCCTCGGGCTGGCCGGCCATGAACTCGATGATGTCCAGGGTCTTTCTCGGCTGCCGGCACGGAATAACTTCGCCTGGCGGCGCCGGCGGCTTCCAGGGTTGCCAGTTCGCTCCAACTTTCTGTGCCATAGTCAGCTCGCTGCGACCGCCGTTTTGGGGCGGATTTGCTCATAGCGATCGTTAAGCCAGTCAATGAACGGCTGTAGCGGCGCGTCTTCGAACACAACCGCGGCGAGCAGCAGGGTCGCGTCGCGAAAGAAAGGCACGAAACCCGGATGGGGTGGGGCGCAGATAGGCGTGATCCAGCACCGGCAGCGTGTTTCGAAAGAACCCGCCGGAAATCCGGTTGCACTCGTCCGACTGCCAGGCGGAGCGGCTCCCCGGCTGACCGCCGGCGCTCACATATTCGGTCGACTGGTAACTGGGGAGCACAGATGCATCGCATAATCGAACGCCACCTTGGGGTTCGCCGAGCGGGCGCTGACCCCGATCCCGGCGCCGCCGAGGATTGTGCTCGCGGGCAGTCCTTTGGCGATCGCCGGGGCGCGCCAAAGACGATGCGGCGCGCATCATCGCCCATCGAATAGTTCACGTAATTGAAGAGATAGGGGATGTAGGCGACGTCGTCATTGGCTGCCATGTGGTCGAGGCAGCGGATCGGGTTCCAGCCCTTGGAATTCGGTATGCTCTGCCCTCTCCAAAGGGCCTTGAGGTATCCCACCACCGTTCCGTGCCGAACCGATGCCCGGTATCGCGCCCAGGATCGTGCCCATCACGCTGCATCTGAGACACAGCCACCAATGGCGGAAGACGTCCTTCACGCCTTCCCATTGGCTCGACACGCTCACGTCCGCCTTCTTGTTCGCGGTGATCTTTTGGCGCTTGATCGCGAGGTCCGCGAGCTCCGGCAGCGCGAACAGGCCGAGCGTCACCGGGATCAGCGGAATCCCGTCGAACAGATAAAGCCAGTCGAACGTCCAGCGCAGCGTGCCCGTCTGCGTGCCGGCGCCGACCATCGAGATTATCAATCCGAGACCGGCCGCCGTCAGACCCTTCAGCGGCGCGCGGCCCGAAAGGGTCGCGACCATCGACAGGCCGAAAATACTGAACGCCAAAAGCTCCGGCGATCCGATCGCCAGCATCACCGGCTGCAACAGCGGCACCGAGACGCCCAGCACGATCGCGCCGAAGACGCCGCCGAGCGCTGCCGCGACGAATCCCGCGCCGAACGCGCGGCCGGCTTCGCCGCGCTGCGCCATCGAGTGGCCGTCGAGGATTGTTGCCGCCGCCCCTACAGTGCCCGGTACACCGAACAGCACCGCCGGTATCAGGTCCGATGTCGTCGTCACCGCGGCGACGCCGAGCAGCAGCGCGAACGCCGACTGCGGATCCATGTTGTAGGTGAACGGGATCAGCACGGCCAACGCGACGACGCCGCCCAGGCCCGGCATCACGCCGATCGCGAGACCCAGAAACACGCCGAACACAAGAATTCCAATGCGCGGCCATTCAAACAGCGCTTGCAGCGCCTGGATCGCCATATCCAATTGGCTGGCTTCCATCGGGCGTCAATCTCCCCCCAACTGCACGCTGCGTTCTTTGCGGTGGTTGGCGGCAAACACCTCGCCGCCTGTCACTCTATCTACGCCGCGCGATTTCAATGTCGGAACACAGCCGCGTGACCATCCGATCAACGCGGCGTTACGCGCCCGGCGCCTTCTCCACCTGATCGAGCCAGTTGAACCCCATCGCCTTGACGATGCGGTTGCTGATCACGATCAGACGGGCCTCGGTCTCACCCGTGTTGAAATGCTGATGGATCGAGAACGGCGGAATGTAGATGAAATCGCCGCGCGTCCATTCGGACTTCTTCGGCTCCGTCTCCCAATCCCACTCGTATTTGTCGAGGCATTCGAACTTCACGTCCCAGTGCAGATCGTAGCCCGAGCCTTCGGCGACGAAGATCACCTCTTCCCACATGTGGCGATGCTTGCCCGTCCGTCCACCGGGTTGGAGGAACTGCATATACGCATCCACGCAATGCTCGCGCGTGTTCATCTTCTCGTGCACGAGATGCTTGATCAGCCCGTCGGGCGAATGCTCGAACGGCTGATCTTCGGGCACAACCACGCTCGCGGCGAATTCGTAGGCTTTGCGGTACTCCGCCGAGTTCGCGATATCTTCGGTGCGGAAGCTTGCGGTCTTCGTGCCGACATGAGCGGCATCGCGTTCTTCAAGGACTTTCATCGAATCTCTCCGGATGCTGTGATTTCTATAGGTCGGTTGGCGGCGTCCAATCCTCGTGACCTTTCGGCAGCGTGTTCGGAGGATAGGAAATCATCTTCTGATAGAGCAGGTGCATGAACAGAAAGAGCGGCTTCGCCTTGAACACGAGCAGGATCGCTTCGTTGTCCGGATCGTCGTTGAAGTGCTGATGCACGCAGCCGTTCTCGACGAACATCACATCGCCGGCCTTCCAGTCGATGCGCTTGCCGTCATGGATGTCGTGGCCGCGTCCCTTGATGATGTAGAAGCACGCCGAGTTCAGATGGCCGTGCTTCTGGCTGTAGGCGCCCGGCGCATACGCCTCGATATGCGAACTCGATCGATTGCGTGATCTTGGCGGCCGCGCCCGGCGCGATCACATGCTTGCCGTAGAGATTGGGACCGCCCTTCCACGGCACGTCCTTCGACGTGATCACGCGCGGCTGATCGAGCAGCTCCTTCGTCAGATGGCTGTAGGTGCCTTCGAGCGCGCGGACGAAGGTGCGCTTCTTCTGCCAGCGCTCCCACACCACGGGCTGTTCCTGATTGTGCTTGGGGCTTGCAAGCCCCGTGGGCTCTTCACCCTTCGCCGTCTGATCTGCCTTTGCGGCGGGTCCACTCATTCGAAAATTCCTTTGCTGATATCCGTGTTTTCAAGCTCGCATCGGCACCCTGAGAGGGTCAAGTGAACCGCCCGATAGGAAAGACAAGGACGGGGACGCATTTTCCGACCTCTTCTCGCGTGCGCATAGCGCACAATTCGTAGGATTTGCGCACACCATAAAACCTCATGCCGAGACCATCAAGGTTCAGGCTCTGATTGTGGACGCTGTACCAAAAAAAGGAAATATCTTGATTTTTGAACAGTTGCCCGGTTGAATGCCCCGGCAGACGCCTATCGGGACCCTGATGTCCGCCAAGAAATACGCTTTCCTCTCAGACCCTTACGTCGCGGGCTCGGGCGCCGATCCAGGCCCCGCCCACATTCCGGCCGAGGAGTCGCTGGGCAAAGTGGTCTCCAACGACTGGATCAACGAGGAATACAAGCACCTCGTCATCACCGCCTCGCCCAAAGCGCTCGCGGTCAAGCCCGGCCAGTTCTTCAATATCCTTTGCCCCTCGCCCGATGATGGCGATCTGTGGCTCCGCCGCCCGCAGAGCATCTACCGCATCGATCGCGCCAATAAGCGGCTCGAGTTTCTCTACAAATGCGTCGGCCGCGGCACGCGCGGCATGGCGACCTTCGCGCCCGGCCAGGACTGCAACATCGTCGGCCCGCTCGGTGTCGGTTTCTCGTTCAAGCCCGAGTGGAAGAACATCGTCGTGCTCGGACGCGGCGTCGGCCTCGCCACCATGGGGCCGATCTCGCAGCTCGCGGCCGACAACGGCGTGAAGGTCACCGCCATCCTCTCCGCGCGCAGCCCGGACCTCGTGATGGCCGACGAGCTTTTCAGCCAGGTCGGCGAGGTGATCCGCGTGCTCGACACCGACGGCACGAGCGCGGTCGAGAACGTCCAGGACATCCTCGAGCGCCTGATCGCCAAGAAGCGCGCCGACGCCTTCTTCACCTGCGGCTCGAACCGGCTCATGTTTCTGATGAAAGAGCTCGGCAAGAAACACGGCATCCCGGGCGAGGTCGCCATGGAGCAGATCATGGCGTGCGGCATCGGCCCCTGTTACGTCTGCGTCCGCACCTTCGAGGTGAATGGCCACAAGGAATTGCGCCGGGTCTGCATCGAAGGCCCGGTGTTCGATCTGCAGGAGTGCGTGGGATGGTAGATCTTTCCGTCAAGCTCGGCCCCGTCGGCCTCAAGAACCCGATCATGCCGGCCTCGGGCTGCTTCTCGACCGATGTCGCGCAGATCATCGACGTCAACAAGCTCGGCGCGCTCGTGGCGAAGACCGTCTCGCGCGAATACCGCATCGGCAATCCGCCGCCGCGCGTCGCCGAGCTCGAATGCGGCATGATCAATTCGATCGGCCTGCCGACCAAGGGCATCGAGTATTTCCTCGATCATCAGGTGCCCGAATACGCCAAGTACACGCCGCCGCTCGTCGCCTCGATCACCGCGGTCACCGCCGATGATTTCGAGGCGATGACGCGCGAAGTCTCCGCACACCCCGATGTCGACGTGATCGAGGTCAACATCTCCTGCCCGACGCGCAATCCCAACGGCGGCAATTTCGCGCTGCACGAGGATCACACCTACAATGTGACCAAGCGCATCCGCTCGGCGACCGACGAAGCCCGTCTGGGTGAAGCTCTCGCCGAACGCGGGCGATGTCGTCTCCATCGGCCTTGCCGCGGAAAGCGGCGGCGCCGATGCGCTGATCGTCTCGAACACGCTCCTCGGCCTCAAGATCAACATCGACACGTTCCGCCCCGCCATCGGCAACAAGTTCGGCGGCATCTCGGGCCCCGGCATCAAGCCGATCATCGTGCGCATGGTCCATCAGGTCTCGCAGCGCGTGAAGATCCCGGTGATCGGCTGCGGCGGCATCTGCAAGGTCGAGGACGTCGTCGAATACATGCTCGCGGGCGCGTCCGCCGTGATGCTCGGCTACATCATCTTCCGCAATCCGTCCGCGCTCACCGCCATGATCGGCGAACTGGAACAGTGGTGCGAGAAGCGCGGTTTCGCGCGCGTCGCCGATCTCACCGGCGCCATGATCAACGATCCCATCGCGGACACCTTCGCCGCCGCGTCGGCGCCGATCGGCCAAGGCCACAAGACCTTCGTGCCGACCGCCGCCGAGTAGTCGCGCCGGCGTTGGTCGTGCGCGGCCTAGTTCCAATCCTTTCCTCCCCCGCTTGCGGGGGAGGTGCCGCCCGAAGCGCGGCGGAGGGGGGAGACGTCGCCGATGACCGATCGCATCACCATCCGCAAACCCGACGACTGGCATCTGCACGTGCGCGACGGCGCGATGCTGAAGGCCTCGCTCCCCTTCACCGCGCGCAATTTCGGCCGCGCGATCGTGATGCCGAACCTGCTGCCGCCGGTGACCACCACGAAGGACGCCGCCGCCTATCGCGAGCGCGTGCATGAAGGCGCTCCCCGAAGGCTCGACCTTCAAGCCGCTGATGACCTGCTATCTCACGGACGCGACCGATCGCCGACGATGTCGAGGCCGGCTTCCGCGACGGCATCTTCACCGCGGTCAAGATGTATCCGGCCAATGCCACCACCAACTCGGCCGCGGGCGTCACCGATTTCGCCAAGATCCGCCGCGTGCTCGCGCGCATGGAGAAGATCGGCATGACCTTCCTGATCCACGGCGAGGAGGCCGATCCCGAGATCGACGTCTTCGACCGCGAGGCCGTGTTCATCGAGCGCCGCCTGAAGCCGATGACCAAGGATTTCCCCGGCCTCTACATCGTGCTCGAGCACCTCTCCTCCAAAGAGGGCGTCGAGTTCGTCGCGAGCGCCGCACCCCAGGTCGGCGGCACGATCACGCCCTATCACCTGATGCTCACGCGCACCGATTGGCTCGGCTACGGCCTGCGCCCCTATATGTATTGCATGCCGGTGATCAAGCGCCGCGAGGACCGCGACGCGCTCCGCAAGGCCGCAACCTCCGGCCGATCCTGCTACTTCCTCGGCACCGATTCCGCGCCGCACCCGGTCACCCGCAAGCTGAACACCGTGGGCGCCGCCGGACTGTTCAACTCGCCCGGTCGCCATCGAATCCTATGCCCAGGTCTTCGCCGAGGAGAATGCTCTCGACAAGCTCGAAGCATTTGCGTCATTGAACGGCCCCAAGCACTACCGGCTTCCCGTGAACAGCGAGACCATCACCTTGGAACGCAGCACCTGGACCGCGCCCGACGAGATCAAGATCGACGGGCCCGAAGAGCGCGCGCTCATCCATCGCGGCGGCGAAGCCATTCAGTGGAAAGTCGTCTCTTAACTGATCGGATGGAATAGGACATGGCGGCCAGCTTTGCCGACAAGAAGACCATCGCGGAATTGACCGCGAAGATGCTGCTCGAGATCGAGGCCATCAAGTTCTACGACCAGAAGCCGTACATCTTCACGTCGGGCCTCGCGAGCCCCGTCTACACCGATTGCCGCCGCCCGATCTCGTTTCCGCGCGTGCGCGACACGCTGATGGATTTCGGCGTCTCGACCATCGAGCGCGATGTCGGCTTCGAGCAGTTCGACGCGGTCGCGGGCGGCGAGACGGCGGGCATCGCCTATGCCGCCTGGATGGCGGACCGCCTCGGGCTGCCGATGCAATATGTCCGCAAGCAGGCGAAAGGCTTCGGCCGCAACTCGCAGATCGAAGGCGAGATCAAGGAAGGCCAGCGCGTCCTCATGGTCGAAGACCTGACGACCGACGGCGGCAGCAAGGTGAATTTCATCAACGCGCTGCGCAAAGCCGGCGCGCGCTGCGACCACACCTTCGTCATCTTCTACTACGACATCTTCCCGGAAGGTCTGACGCTGCTGAAGGACCTCGGCGTCACGCATCATGCGCTCGCGACCTGGTGGGACGTGCTCGCCGTCGCCAAGACGAGCGGAAAATTCGACGAGAACAAGCTCAAAGAGGTCGAGGCCTTCATGCGCGATCCGCGCGGCTGGTCGAAGGCCCACGGCGGCACCGCAGGAGCCGGTCAATGAAAGAGTACGACGTCATCGTTGTCGGCGCGGGCAACGCCGCCTATTGCGCAGCGCTCGCCGCGCGCGAGAAGGGCGCCTCCGTGCTCATGCTCGAAGCCGCGCCCGATGAAGAATCCGGCGGCAACAGCCGCTTCACCGCGGGCGCGATGCGCGTCGTCTATAACGGCGTCGACGACATCAAGACGCTCGTCCCCGATCTTTCGCAGGCGGAGATCGACACCACCGATTTCGGCACCTACACGCAGGATCAGTTCTTCGACGACATGGCGCGCGTCACCCAGTTCCGCACCGATCCCAATCTGTGCGAGCTGCTGGTCACGAAGAGCTTCGACGCGCTCAACTGGATGCGCCAGAAGGGCATCCGCTTCGTGCCGATCTATGGGCGCCAGGCGTTCAAGATCGAGGGCCGCTTCAAGTTCTGGGGCGGTCTCACCGTCGAAACCGTCGGCGGCGGCGAAGGTCTCGTCGCGATGATGAAGGACTTCGGCAAGAAGCACGGCATCGAGATCCGCTACCGCACGCGCGCGACCGATCTCGTCTATGACGGCGCTCGCGTCTCGGGCGTGCGCTTCCGCAGCGGCACCGAGACCGGCGTCATCAACGCCCGCGCGGTCGTGCTCGCCTGCGGCGGCTTCGAGGCCAACGCCGAATGGCGCACGCGCTATCTCGGCCCCGGCTGGGACCTCGCGAAAGTGCGCGGCACGCGCTTCAACGCGGGCGACGGCATCCGCATGGCGCTCGACATCGGCGCGAGCCCGTTCGGCAACTGGTCCGGTTGCCACGCCGTGCAGTGGGAGATGAACGCGCCCGAATTCGGCGATCTCGCCGTCGGCGACCAGTTCCAGAAGCACTCCTATCCGTTCGCGCTCCTCGTCAACGCCACCGGCAAGCGCTTCGTCGATGAAGGCGCGGATTTCCGCAATTACACCTACGCGAAATATGGCCGCGTCGTGCTGGAGCAGCCGGGCCAATTCGCCTGGCAGATCTGGGACCAGAAGACCAAGCATCTGCAGCGCGACGAATACAACATCAAGCAATGCACCAAGGTCACCGCGAACACGATCGAGGAGCTCGCGAAGAAGCTCGACGGCGTGAACGCCGAGCAATTCGTCAAGACGATCGCCGAATACAACGCTTCCGTTCGCACCGACATTCCGTTCAATCCGAACGTCAAGGACGGACGCGCGACCTCCGGCCTCGCGGTCCCGAAATCGAACTGGGCGAACACGATCGACAAGCCGCCGTTCGAAGGCTACGCGGTCACCTGCGGCGTCACCTTCACCTTCGGCGGCTTGCGCATCAACAACGACGGCCAGGTGCTCGATCTCGACCACGAGCCGATCAACGGCCTCTACGCGGCGGGCGAGCTCGTCGGCGGCATCTTCTATTTCAACTATCCGGGCGGCACCGGTCTCACCTCGGGTTCGGTGTTCGGCAAGATCGCCGGCGCATCGGCTGGCGCCGCAGCGAGATCGTAGATGTATGCGCGTCCCCTGAATGAGCTTCCTGCGCGCGAGGTGGTGCGCGGCGTGAGGCAGGGGACGTTCACCGCCGAAGCGGTCACCCGCGCGTGTCTCGATCGCATCGCCGCGCGCGAGTCCGAAGTGAAGGCGTGGGCCTTCATCGATCCCGATCTCGCGCTGCGCCAGGCGCGCGAGCGCGACCGCCAGAAAGTGAAGGGCGCGCTCCATGGCTTGACCGTCGGCGTGAAGGACATCTTCGACACGCACGACATGCCCACCGATATGGGCTCGCCGATCTATCGCAACAACCGCACGACGACGGATGCCTCCTGCGTCGCGCTGGTGCGCGCGGCCGGCGCGGTCATCCTCGGCAAGACCATCACCTGCGAGTTCGCCGGCCTCACGCCGAACATCACGCGCAACCCGCATGACCCCGCGCGCACGCCGGGCGGCTCCTCCAGCGGCTCGGCCGCCGCCGTTGCCGACCACATGGTGCACGTCGCCTTCGGCACGCAGACCGGCGGCTCGGTGCTTCGGCCCGCGTCCTTCTGCGGCGTCGTCGGCTACAAGCCGACCTACAACATCATCAACCGCGGCGGCATGAAATTCGCCGCCGAAAGCCGCGACACGATCGGTCTCTTCGCGCGCGACGTCGAGGACATCGATCTCGTCGCGAGCGTGCTCACCGGCCGCGCAGCCCGCGAAATTCCACGATACGCCGCCCAGGATCGCCCTCTGCCGCACGCATCTCTGGGACAAGGCCGCGCCCGAGACCAAGCACGCCGTCGAAGACGCGGCGAAGCGCCTCGACGTAACCCGCGAAGTCACGCTCCCCGCCGCCTTCGATGCGCTCGCCGAAGCGCGCACCGTCATCAACCCGTTCGAGCGCGCCCGCGCTCTCGCGCACGAGTGGAGCACGAACGCGCATCTCATCAGTCCGGGCCTCACCGCGCAGATCGAGAAGGGACACTCCATCCCGTACGAGCGCTACATCGCGTCGCTCAAGGCGATGAAGGATTGCCGCGACCTGATCCCCGGCCTCTTCGGCGACGCGGACATTCTGCTCGCGCCCTGCGTCACCGGCGAAGCGCCGAAGGGGCTCGACACCACCGGCGAACCGATGTTCCAGGAATTCTGGACCGCGTTGCACGTGCCGGCCATCACGATCCCCACGCATCGCGGGCCGAACGGCCTTCCCGTCGGCATCCAGCTGATCGCCCGCCACTACGAAGACGAAGCGCTGCTCGCCTGCGCGCGCATCGTCTTCGATCGTCTCGGTCGGTCATAAAGGCGGCGCATGGAGATCAACAACAGCTTCGAAGTGCCGCTGCCGCCCAAAGAGGCCTGGAAGGTTCTGCTCGACATCGAGCGCATCGCACCCTGCATGCCGGGCGCGGAGCTCACCGGCAAGGCCGACAACGACACCTATAACGGCAAGGTCGCGGTGAAGCTCGGGCCCGTCGCGCTCTCCTTCGCCGGCCAGGTGAAATTCACCGAGATCGACGAAGCGAACTTGAAGGCGCGCGCAAAGGCGCAAGGCAAGGACTCGAAAGGCCGCGGCGGCGCGAACGCCACCGTCGATTTCCATCTCGTGCCGATACCGACCGGCTCGCAGGTCGTGGTGAAGACCGACCTCAATCTCTCCGGCGCCGTCGCGCAATACGGCCGCGCGTCCGGCCTGATCCAGGACGTCGCCTCGCAACTGATCGGCCAATTCGCGAACTGTCTGAAATCCAAGCTCGCCGCGAGCGCTCCGGCTCAACCGGCCCACGCCGCAACCGCGCACCCTTCGCACGCGGCACCACCTGCGGCGGCCAAGCCGATCTCCGGTTTTTCGCTGATGTGCAGTGTGCTGTGGAACTCCATCCGCCGCCTTTTCGAGTCGGATGAGGCTCGGATGCCCGTGATGGATCGCCTCGCACTCTCCGCGCTTTACGCGCTCCCCGCCGAAGCCGCGCACAATGCCGCCTTGCGCGCGCTGGAATACGGACTCGTCGGCCGCCGCGCCGAGCCCGACGATCCGATCCTCTCCACCAACGTGCTCGGGCTGAAATTCAGCAATCCCATCGGCCTCGCCGCCGGCTTCGACAAGGACGCGCGCGTCGTCGATGCCATGCTGTCGCTCGGCTTCGGCTTTGTCGAAGCGGGCACGGTCACGCCGGTGCCGCAGCCGGGCAATCCCAAGCCTCGCCTGTTCCGTCTCGACGAAGACCGCGCCGTCATCAACCGGCTCGGCTTCAACAGCGGCGGCGTCCAACCGTTCGCGCAGCGTCTGATCAAGCGCCTGCGCCGCCCGCACGCCTCCGGCATTGTCGGCGCCAATGTCGGCAAGAACCGCGACACGACCGACGGCGCCGCCGACTACGTCGCCTGCATCGAACAGCTGTCCGGCCTCTCGGACTATCTCGTCGTCAATCTGTCCTCGCCCAACACGCCGGGCTTGCGCGGTCTCCAGGCTCGCGCGCCGATCGAAGACCTGCTCCGCCGCGTGCTTCTCGCCCGCAAGCGCGCCGCGCCCAATCCCGAAAAACCGCCGCCGCTGCTCGCCAAGGTCGGGCCCGATCTCTCCACCGATCAATTGCGCGACATCGCCGAAGCAGCGCTCGGCACCGGCGTCGACGGCCTGATCGTCGGCAACACCACGATCGACCGGCCCGCGAGCCTCAAGAGCAAGGAGAAGTCCGAAGCCGGCGGCCTTTCCGGCGCGCCGCTCTTGAGCCCCTCCACCGAATGCCTCGCCGAAATGTACAAGCTGACCAAGGGCCGTCTGCCGCTGATCGGCTGCGGCGGCGTCGCGAGTGGCGCCGACGCTTACGCCAAGATCCGCGCCGGCGCCTCGCTGGTTCAGGTGTATTCCGCGCTCGTGTTCGGAGGGCCGAGCCTGGTTCTGCGCATCAAGCGCGAGCTGGCCGAGCTTTTGCGTGCCGACGGCCTTAACCGTGTCTCGGATGCGGTCGGCCGCGCGCACTGTTAGATTGCGCCATTCTTGGAGGTTCCCGTGGGTAAGCAGGATTTGAGAAGCTGGATTGCGAAGATGGAGGCGGCGGGCGAAGTCCAGCACATCACCGGCGCCGATCGCGAGGAAGAGATCGGCGGCATCGTCGATTTCTACCAGCGCAAGACCGGCAACAAGGCGGTGCTCTTCGACGACATTCCCGGCTATCCCAAAGGCCATCGCGTCATCGCCAACATCTTGACCTCGGTCCGCCGCATCCACCACACGCTCGGCAATCCGATCGACTCAAGTCCGATCGAGCTCGTGCACTACTGGCGCCGCTACATGAAAGAGGCGCGCACCATCCCGCCGAAATTCGTCAACACCGGCGCGCTCATGGAGAATGTCGAGGAAGGCAAGGCGATCGACATCTTCAAGATCCCCGTGCCCAAGTGGCACGAGCTGGATGGCGGCTACTACATCGGCACCGGCGACATGGTGATCATGCAGGACCCCGACACCGGGTGGATCAATTACGGCGCCTATCGCGTGCAGGCGCAGGACAAGAACGTCGCCTCCGTCATGTGTTCGAAGGGCAAGCACGGCGACATCATCATGCGCAAATATTTCGAGCGCGGTCAGCCATGCCCGATCGCCGTCGTCTGCGGCATGCATCCGATCCTGTTCATGATCGCGGGTCTCGAGATTCCCTACGGCAAGAACGAATACGACGCGGCCGGCGGCCTGCTCGGCGAAGCGATCGAAGTGATCAAAGGCCCGCGCACCGGTCTGCCCATCCCCGCGCATGCCGAGATCGCGTTCGAAGGCTTCATCCATCCGAACGATCTGATCAAGGAAGGCCCGCTCGGCGAATGGACCGGCTACTACGCGGGCGGCCTGAAGAAAGAGCCCGCGATCCGGATCGAGACCTTCATGTATCGCAACAATCCGATCCTGATGGGCGCGATCCCCGGCGTGCCGCCGGACGACGACTTCGTTCTATCGCGGCACCTATCGCTCGGGCGCGGTGTGGAACCAGCTCGAAGCCGCCGGCATCCCCGAAGTGAAGGGCGTGTGGGCGCACGAAGCGGGCGGCAGCCGGCTCTGGCTCACGGTCGCGATCAAGCAGCTTTACGGCGGCCACTCGAAACAGGCCGGCCTCATCGCCTCGCAATGCCACGCGGGCGCTTACGCCAACCGCTTCGTGGTCGTGGTCGATGAGGACATCGATCCCGCCGACATCGACAAGGTGATCTGGGCCATGTGCACGCGCTTCGATCCGCGCGAGGACCTCGAAGTGCTCAAAGGCTGCTGGTCGACCGTGCTCGATCCGATGGTTTACGGCGAGAACGACCGCCGCAACGCGCGCGTCGTCATCGACGCCTGCAGGCCCTGGTCGCGCAACGAAACCTTCCCGCCCGTCGTGCGCAACTCCAAGGCGTTGGACGAGCGCATCCGGGCGAAATTTGCCGCCATCCTCCCCAAAGCCTGATAGAACCCGCCCATGAAACCGCCTCCGTTCAGCTATCACGATCCCGAAACCGTCGCCGATGCGGTGGGGCTCTTATCCAAGCTCGAGAACGCGAAATTGCTCGCCGGCGGTCAGTCGCTGATGCCGATGCTCAACATGCGCTACGTGCTCCCCGACCACATCATCGATATGAACAAGATCAAGGAGCTGTTCTATCTCAAGGAGTTCAACGGCGCGCTCGTCGTCGGCGCGATGACGCGCCAGCGCGATCTCGAATTCTCGGACGACGTGAAGGCGCGCCATCCGATCATCCACGAAGCGCTGCTCAATGTCGGCCACCGCCAGACGCGCAATCGCGGCACGGTCGGCGGCTCGCTCTGTCATCTCGATCCGTCGGCGGAAATCCCGACCATCGCGCTCGCGCTCGATGCGACCGTCACCGCCGCCGGCCCCAACGGCAAGCGCGACATCAAGATCGCCGAGTTTCCCGTCGACTACATGACGACCGCGGTTCAGCCCGACGAAATCCTGACCGAGATGCGCTTCCCCGCCTGGCCCAAAGGCCACGGCTACGGCTTCGTCGAGTTCGCGCGCCGCCACGGCGATTTCGCCATCGCGTCGGCCGCAGCGCTCCTCGAAGAAGACGCAAGCGGCAAGATCAAGCGCGTGTCGCTCACCATCGGCGGCGTCTCGAAGACGCCCGTCCGCATGCCGAATGTCGAGAAAGCGCTCCTCGGCCAGACCGCGTCGGAAGACGTCTTCCGCGACGCCTGCGAGGAATGCCGCAAGCTCGAAGCGCTCGCCGACGTGCACGCGCCCGCGAATTACCGTCAGCATCTCGCCACCGTCATGTCGCGCCGCGCGCTGATGGCCGCGCATAATCGCGTGGGAGGCCGCGCATGAGGGAAACGCGCAAGATCACCGTCACCATCAACGGCAAGCGCTACGAGGACGAAGAAGTCGAAGTCCGCTTCACGCTCGCCGATTTCATGCGCCAGCAGTTGGGCCTCACCGGCACGCATCTCGGCTGCGAGCACGGCGTCTGCGGCGCCTGCACGATCCTGTTCGACGGCTACTCGGCGCGCTCGTGCCTGATGCTCGCCGTGCAGGCCGACGGCCACGAGATCCTCACCGTCGAAGGCATCGCGCCGTCGGAGACCGAGCTTCATCCGCTCCAGGAAGCGTTCCGCGACAATCACGGCCTGCAATGCGGCTTCTGCACGCCGGGCATGCTCACGACGCTGCTCGAATTCCTGCGCGACAATCCCGATCCGACCGAGAAGGAAGTCCGCATCGCGATCTCAGGCAATCTCTGCCGCTGCACCGGCTATCAGGGCATCGTCGACGCCGCCCTCGACGCCGCCCAACGCCTCAAAGGCGAGAAGGTCATGCCGTACGCGCCCGATCGGCCGCACAATTCTCAATCCCACCTCCCCCTACGCGGGGAGGTCGACGCGCCGTAGCGCGTTAGCGCGGAGGCGCTTCGGGTGGGGGGACTGCCTCGTACATGCACCGAAAGCGGTCACACGCATGCCGCCGCGCTTTGACGATATCGGCCACCGGCTGAAAGCCTTCCGCCTCGGCTCCGGCCTCTCGGCGGAAGAGATCGCGCAGCGTCTCGGCATCTCGCGCACCGCGCTCTACCGCTTCGAGAAGGGCGAGGTCGTCAAGATCGACACGCTCGAGAAGCTCGCCGAGCTGCTCAACGTCTCGCTCCCGACGCTCCTCGGCGTCGGCGTCGAATACATCCCGTCGGCCGTCACCTATTTCGAGCGCATGCGCCAGATCGAGGAGACCGCCGAGCACATCGTCGTGCTCGCCGGTCCCGTCTCCTATCTGCTCGCCTCCGACGCCTTCAACGCCACCCTCGCCGAGCTTCTGAAAGAGAGCGTCCCCGAAGGCGCCGGCGACCGCACACGCGCCGAGGCCGACGTCGACGAGATCATCGCGGTGCTCAAGAGCCGCAAGGAAACCTATCGCCGCCGCCAGCCCGGCATCGTCAATCTGATCGCGGCCTCCGAGATCACGCGCTTTCTGATCAACGGCCTCGTCGGCCGCCTCGACCTCCCCGACAAGATCAAGCGCGAGCGCCGCGCGCTCGCCCGCTCCGAGGTCGAGCACTTCGCGCGCATCATGGAGGACCAGCCGATCGGCGTGCAGATCGGCATCGTGCCCGAGACCCTCCCGCACACCAGCTTCCAGATCTTCCGCCAGCCCGACCGCCAGATCCTGGCGCTCAGCCCGTTCCGCCTGGGCGAAGAGCCGAACGTGCGCGTCGGCGTCGCCATGATCACATCCGCGCCCGAGGCGCTTTCGCTCCACCAGAAGCAGGCCGAAGGCATGTGGCAGCGCGCGCTCAAGGGCGCCAGTGCCGCTTCGTTCCTGCGCAACCTCATCGCCCGCCACCGCGAGTGAGCGCCCCCCGTTAACGACTGCACCTGACGGTTGCGCCTCGCGGTCCCGAACCTCGTCCACCGATTGCGGCCTTGCGACCGCTTGGTGTGATTCGTGTGACAACGCGAAACAGGGCCGGCCGCTTTAACCCCCGTAGCGATCCGGCTGGTGTAGGCTTTCGAGCCTTCCTTAAGTCCTCCACAAGTCCCTCCGCAAGTGCCTACCGAAGAGACAGAGGTTTCGGATATGTCGCCGCAAGCAAAGATCGGGCGGTATCTGGAGCTCGCCCAGCAGGCGCGCAAGAACGCCCAATCTCCTTACGCGGGATTGTTTGCGGCAATCCCCCCCGATCCTCACGCCATGATGGTCAAGGATCTCGCGATCATTTACGTGATCGTTGGCGCCGTGCTGTTTATTGCCGCCGTGATCTCGGCCCTGCAGAACCTGTTCGCGAGCAACTCCGACCGGCCGGCCTAGAGCGTTTTTCCGCCGAGTGCCGGCGCGCCTTGCGCGCCATCAATGATGGGCGGCGAAGCCGCCCGGGGCGGTTCGGCGTAAGAAAACGCGGCAAATCAAGAAACGAGAGCGCGATGCGATCTGAAATCGGATCGCGCTCTAGACGAAGGCCAACGCGGCCGCCGCCAGCGCGCCATAGGACACGGCCCCCGCAAGCGGCGCGGCGATCCGCGCAAGTCGCATCTGCGCGCCGCGAAAATCCAGAGACGCGACCGCCGAAACCGCGGCGAACATCAGGCCGAGCCCCAGGACGATCGCCGAGGTCATCAGGCCCGTCTTCGAGCCGGTGTTCGGCGCCGCCATCAGCAGCGCAAGTGCGATGAGCGCGCCGCCGTTCGCGATGACGGCGCCCTGAAGCGCCCTCAACGAGAAAAGCCACGACCACCGTGATGCCCCGCCGGTCCGATCCGCCTCGGCGTCCTCGCCGGGCCAAAGCCGGAGGAAGTCCTCTTCCCGTGATCCACCCTGATCTTCCGCGAAATCCTGCGCGGGCGCGGCGGGATCGGACGCCAACAGGTTCCCCCGCCAGCGTTCCGCCGCTTCGCTATCGCGTGGGTTCGCGGCCGGCACGGCATCGCCGCACGCCGGATCAATCGGCTGATCGCCGAGCGGACACCGTGCTTCATCGTAGGCAAAAGCGGGCAACGGACTGGTGTCGTTCACGTGTCTCCCCTTCACTCAAGGAGAAGGACCCAGTCGCACGCACGCGCGATTCAACTGGGAACCGCAGTCATGATGGCGTGCTATCATGATTTGCGGTCCCGCATGAAGTGAGCACGCAGGGATGTGCACATGATTCAGATCGAAACCGTCGACCATCTGGGCATTCGCGTAGCCGACAAGGCGCGCGCGCTCGCCTTCTATGCCCAGCTCGGCTTCGAGCTCGTTCACGAATCCGATTTCGATGCCGTCGTCATCCTCAAGAACGAAGTGGGCGTCGAGCTGAACCTGATCGTCAACGGCGTGGACAAGACGGGGGGCAAGAATATCCTGATGGATGTCCCGGAGAAGCACCCCGGCTACACGCACGTCGCCTACCGCGTCGCGGACATCCGCGCGACCATAGCCGCGCTCAAGAAGAACGGCACCGTGATCACGCAAGGCCCCGTGACCTTCGGCGACGGCCACGTCTCGGTGTTTTTCCGCGATCCCGACCGCAACGTGATCGAGCTCAGAGCCCGTCTCGATCCCGGCGCCGCCGACACGATCGAAGGCCTCACCTTCTACGACCCGAAGGGCTAACTCATCCCGGTGCGATCCACCGCCGGGCTCTCGCGAGCAACCGCCAGCTCGCCACGACGATCAGCACGCAAATCGCGATCAGCACGACCGCCGCCACCAGCGCCACGCTGGGATAGGCAAGCGCCAGCCCCAGACCGGCGAAGGTCACCACGTCCTCGACGCTGCTGACCGCCATGTTGCTGAACGGCTCGGGGCTGGTGTTGACGATCGCCCGCGTTCCCGCCTTCGCGCTGTGCCCCAAGAGCGCCGCGCCGCCGCCCAGCAGGAACACCACGATCTGCCAGGCCGGATCGCTCGCATCGACGATCGCGAGCGCCAACAGCGCGCCGCCGAGCGGGCGGATCAACGTGTGGATCCCGTCCCACAGGCTGTCGAGCCACATCACCTTGTCCGCCAGCAGCTCGGCCACCGCACCCACGCTCGCCACCCCAATCACCCACGGATTGGCCAGCGCGTCCAGCGACGCCATGTTCGACGGCGGATCGATCAGCTCGAGGCGCATCGCCAGCCCGGCGATCGCCACGCAGGCATAGAGCCGCCAGCCCGCCAACAGGCTGAAGCTCGCGGCCAGACCGATGATTTCGATCGCGCTCACTAAAGCGAACGCGAGCGTCCGGCGATCAGACCCCAGATCGCCAGCAGGATGATGGCGCCCACGATCGCGCCGATGAAGCGCGCGCCTTCATTGGGGCCATACCAGCCGATCGCTTGCCCCAGATACGTGGCGAGGAACGCGCCCCCGATCCCGAGAAGCGTCGTGAGAATGAAACCGGAAGGCTCGTTCTTGCCGGGCATGATGAGCTTCGCGATCACGCCCGCGACAAACCCGATCAGAATGGTCCAGACGATGCTCATGGCATTCCCTCCGCTCGCCGCGCTCCAACCCGCTCCAGTTCTTCTACCTTCCCCCACGAAGGGGGGAAGGTGTCCGCGCGCTGCGTCAGCAGCGCACTTGCGGACGGAAGGGGGGCCTCTCCGCGTGACGCATTTCAGACCAGCCCCTCAGATCGGATTCTCATCCCCCATCAGAAGCTCGTCGTTCACCCACGTCCCTTCGAGGCGCCTTCCGTCCCCCGTCGTCAGCACGCCGGGACCGTTGCGCTTGCCGTTCAGGTAGCGCCCCTCGAATTCGGCATCGAGCTTGCCGTTCACCTCCCAGCGCAGCGTGCCTGATCCCGACGCGAAGCCGTCCGTGCATGCGCCCGACCACGTCACGGATTCGTTCGGCACCGGGTTGGGGTTCCAGACCTTGCACGGCTGGTTCGTCACCGTGATCCAATCGGGCATCGCCGAGTTGTTCGGTTGGGCCGTCGCCTGCGTGGCAAGCACAACGAACGCTACGGCAGCCATCGCGCGTCTTATGTTCATCGGTCGACCTCGATCACTTCGTCCACCTTATATGGAGCATCCTATCCCAGGTTCCACCCAGCGCGAAAACCTCCGCTTTGCCGCCCCGAAAGTCAGCGTCCTATTACCCCTCTCCCCTTGTGGGAGAGGCCGGGTGAGGGGTGTCCTTTGGTGCGCCCGCCCGCTTAAAAATCCGGCGTCAGATCCTGCGGCGTGCCGTAGTCGAAGAGGTTCGCGTTGTTCTCCGCGCAGATCTCGGACTCGAACCCCCGGGCTATCCGCCCGAGCACCTGATACGTCTTCCACGGCTTATGGAACGTGTCGGGATCGTCCACCTCGATGTCCACTCTCAGCGTCAGGCCTTGGTCGATCACGCGCCAGCGCTCGATGACGTGCAGCTTCTCGCTATGCGGCGTGCCGAATCGGTCGACCACCGTCTTGTCGTTGAAGCCGATCGTGTCGATCACCAGCGTATCGCCTTCGTACCGGCCGACCGACTCGCCCATCCACGACGGTTTCACGCTCTGCGAATGGGGCACGTTCAGATAGACGCGCCGCACCACCGGCCCGGACTTATCGATGAGCACGACCTTGTCTTTGCCCTGCACGATCATGAACGGTCCTCCCGTCGCCATGAAGGTCGGCACGCCGGGCGGCAGGCAGGACGAGCTCGCGGTGAACTGGATCTTGCCTCTGTCGATCTCCTCGATGTCCTTCTTCAGGTGGTCTCTCGCCCACTCCTTCAGGTTCGGATTGGACAGATCGGCGATGTGCCAGGTCCGCCCTGCGATCAACGCACGGCGCGGGTCCTGCTGCACGGGAAGCGCGGAGCCCGAGACCGGCGGAAACACGCCGCCGAACGGCATCTGCCAAAGCCTGGGCGAATTCTGCAGAACCGGCACGTATCCCGGTTGCGCCGGAACCTCAGTGTTCGAACTTAAAACGCAGACAGCCACGCCGATGAAAAGCAACGCGTGTCGTGATGATCCAGACATCGTTCCCTCCCATTCTCTCTGTACATGATCTCGTCGTCCCGTCCGCGCGCTTCACCGGCGAGCACCCGCTCCAGCCGCACCCCGCGCGCATCTCTCAAGCGCCAACGTTACCACTTTTTTGCGTCTTGTTCCCCTCCCCCCTTGCGGGTGAGGGGCCACGATCAACCGCCGTCGACAACACCCTCCGGTGCGCGGCGCTTCAGGACATCCGGCAGCGCCTCGCCCTGTTCCGTGAACGACAGCGACACCGAATTGAGACAGTGCCGCTCGCCGGTCGGCCGCGGCCCGTCGGGAAACACATGGCCGAGATGGCTGCCGCAGCGCGCGCAGACTTCCTCGACGCGCACCATTCCATAGCTCATGTCGCGAATGCGCCGGATATGCGACTCGTCATACGGTTTGAAGAAGCTCGGCCATCCCGTTCCCGAGTTCGAACTTGGCGGACGACCGGAAGAGCGGCAGCCCGCAGAAGCGGCACGTATAGATACCGTCCTTGTGGTTGTCGAGAAACACGCCGCAGAACGCCGCCTCCGTCCCGTGGTCCAGAAGGACGTGACGCTCCTCAGGATTGAGAGACGCGATGATTTGAGCACGTTGCGCCTCGGTCGGAGGCTTGAGGTCAAACTGGCTCATCGTGATCTCCTGTCTGGATCACGAGTCCAGCGACGTTCGAGCAAGAGGTCAAGTAGGACCTGGGTGCCATGCACTGGGTGCCATGCAACGGTGAAGGCAATGTCTCCTGTTGCCCGATGGCCGTCCATTTTCCGCGTGAAGAGCTGTGGAACGAGCGTCACCGATCCTTCGATCGCTCGGGCTCTTCGTACACCCGACGAGTTCGCCTGATCGTCGTAACGCCGGCCCGCGGCGACGCCGTAATCGCCCTCGCCCTTGATGCGCGGCTTGCTGTCCGCTTTTCCGTTGTCGCGCTGACGCCGGCGCAGCCGTTCCGACTCATCGGACCTGCCGGTCTGCAGGTCCTGCTCGCCGCCTTGCTTCGGTTCGCGGCCGGCATGATTCAGCGGTTCCCGCCCGCGGCGTGACGGCGCTTTATCGTCTTTGTTCGTCATGTTCGATGGCTCCAGAAGACCTCACTCACGAATCGGAACAGATGAGCGGAAGCGCGGTTCCATCTTTCCGCGTCGCGCAAAACAGCAACGCGTGATCGCGTCGGCCGCGATCCTCAACCGGCTCGCTCGAACGGCGTCGTTTGCTTAGTGAAGGAATTCGAATGGAGGGAGCTGCCTGCAGCGCGCGGTGATCGTTCGCGATCGCAATCAGTCTGTCCAGCGTCACCACCTGTCCCTGATAGACGTATTTCGGCTCGCCTTCGCCCAGCGGCGCCGGATAGACCGTGAAATTGCAGTCCAGCAGATACGCAAGAACATCGCTCGTGGCAGGAAACTCGGGTGTTGCGGGCTGACGTACCTGTCCGCCGAGCGTGAAGTAATCGGAGAACGAACCCTCCCGTGGTTCTCGACGCATTCGACTTTGCCACCATGTTGCGTTCCAGAATCTGAACACGCCGGAGGTCAACTTGTTCCGGCTAAAGCGGGACCTTGGGGCGCAAGCCCGTTTTCAGCGGCCCTCGCGGCGCTTTGTGTTTCATATCGGAACATAATCGGCGCCGTGACGTTATGGGCTCGGGTGAGGATCAATCAACGAAGCTCGTTGTTTGGGGGTGTGCAATGCACCATGAGATGCATGACGTCGCCGACAAAGTCCGGTCGGAGGCGCATCGATGTTGGAAGAACGCGACGGCCATGTATTGCCGTGCATCCGCCGGGAGAGACGCGGACACTAGTGCCCTGTACGTCCAGATTGCCGTCTGCTGGGCCGCGCTGGCGAGGGAGCTCGAGACGCGGCTCGCCCTCGCATACAGGGAACAGGCTTCACGCCATTACGCTATGAACGCCGATGACCGATCGGCCAGCCGCCGCCGCCGATCCGCGATCAGGATCGTAGCTCTGGAACCGCATGCAGGTGAGATCGGGCTTCGCGAAATGAGATCAGGAGCCGACGCTTTTCGTCCCAAAGCGCGAACCGCACGCAACGAAGACTCTCGATCAGGGTCAATCGATTGACGGATTTGAGCCCGGATAGTCGCGTAACGTGTGTGGCAACCGGTAATAGGGAATCCGGCTGCACAAATGATGCACGTGGTGCATGCCGATATTGGCGGTGAACCAGCGAAGTATCGTGGGCAGGTCATAATGCGAGCTGCCGTGAAGGGCCGCTTCGTGCAAATCCCAATCGGGCTCGCGGTCCCACGATGCCTTCTCGAACTGATGCTGCACATAGAAAAGCCACACGCCGATCGACGCTGCGAGCAGCAGGATCGGTAGATGCACCAGCAAGAATGCCTTGATCCCGATGAGCCACATCAGCAGGGAAACAATTGCCATCAGCGCGGCATTGGTGGCCATCGTGCTTACCCAAGGCAGCCAGCCGCTGCGCATGAATCCGACAGGCAGGCGATGCTGCAAGACAAACAGCTGAGCTGGACCAAAGACGAATATCACCGCAGGGTGACGATAGAGGCGATAGCCGAGCCGGCCCCAGAACGAGCGCGATCGATACTCGCGCAAGGTTAGTGTCGCTGATGTCGCCGATACCGCGACGATCGAGATTTCCGGCGGTGGCATGATGAGTGGCGTGCGAGCGCCGCCAGAGATCATAGGGCGTCAGCGTCAGCACGCCGATAACGCGGCCGACCCAATCGTTCGCGAAGCGAGTCCGGAAGAAGGAGCCGTGTCCGCAATCGTGCTGGATCATGAACAGACGCACGAGGAAGCCCGCGGCCGGCACGGCAAGCAGCAAAGAGAGCCAATAGCCGTGATCGAGCGCCGCCCACATCGCGACCCACAAAATTGCGAACGGCAAGACCGTGATCGCGATTTCGAAGGTGCTGCGTAGCAGGCTGGGCTCGCGATACTGCGCGAGAAGTTTCGTCCAGTCCCGCGCCCCAAGCAAAGCGACCGGGTTGCGCGCGGTGTCTTTGTTACCGTCCAAAACCAGGGTCCTTCCGTTGATGGTCGAGGCAACATGCCCGCGCCGTGGAACGAGCCCTCGTTTCATGCCTCGCTGGATGCCACACAAAACTGTGGTCGATCAAGCAGCGGAAAGCTTTCTGCACAAGCCCGTTTTCAGCGCCCCGCAGGTCATAACGATGATAAATTGTCGCTCCCGGCAGAAACGAGGCGGTCATGAAAGACGAGTTTCGACTGAACTGGATTGGCCCGCGGACCTCTTGTGTTATCTCGCGCCCCCTTGGATCCGCTTCGGCGACGGCACCGTCTGGATTCCCGGCGCGGACTTCGATCGCCGCATTCCGTGCATGAAAATCGTACCGGATCTCGGTCCTATTCCCGACCTCAGGCCGCAATACCCGGCGGCGCTCGAACAGATCGAGATCCGCCTCGGCGCATTCCAACGCGCGGTGCTTCTCGGTAGTTAGTTCCCGGTGGCCGCTCGACATCCGGCCCAACCACCGGCCGCCTTGCCTATAGGGAGTTGGCTTCCCGCCATTAACCCGCGGGCAGGATCTTAGTTGTGGAACCGCATACGGTAGCGAGGCTCGAGCGGCAGCGCGAAATCTTCGCGTCGTGTGATGGCGGGGAATTGGCGAATTCCTGCAATACCTGACCGTCCGCAGTGAACGTCGCTTTTGACCAAAGCGGACGTGGGCCAAATCGTGTGCTTACCGAATCGCTTCGGGGATGTGACCGGAATTGGCGACGAGCAACTTGTTCTTGTCGCTGACGACATCGATCTCAACGTTGACTGCCCGCTCAGCAGCGCGCCGCAGTGTGAAGCGAAAGACAGCGCCGTCTTGCTGCGTCTTACGGTCCATCCACATACGACCGCCATGCGCCTCGATGATGGTGCGAGAGAGCGCCAACCCGATCCCCATGCCTTCAGATTTCGTCGTGAAAAAGGGTTTAAAGACTTCATCGACGAGGCTGTCCGGGATTCCAGGTCCGGAATCCAGCACAGTCACCTCGACTTCGCCCTTGGCGTCGTCGGCCCGCGCTTCGACGGTAATACGTCTGGCATCGAAGGGGCGAGACTGCAGGGCGTGGATGCTGTTCATGAGGAGGTTGAGCAATACTTGCGACAAGTGCACGCGATCGCCAAACACCAGCGGTAACCCGGGCTGCATGAGCAGATGCAGTACGACATGTTTGGAGGTCGCTTCCGGGCGAACCAGCGAGACAACATCCTGCACCACGTCTTCCACGCTAAGCGGCTGCATCTCGATGGAGTGTCGCTTGAAAAGCTCACGCATCCGATTGATTATTTTGGACGCACGGCGATGGTCGTTGCCGATGTCGCTCAGAATTGAGCGCAGCTCTTCGAGATCCGGCTTTTTGCGCTCTAGCTGTGTCAGCCCTGCGTCCACGTTCGCCGAGGTCGCAGCCAGTGGCTGTGCCAGCTCGTGGGCCAGCGTCGATGCCAGTTGTCCCAGGACGCTGATGCGCTCCACTTGTGCCAGTTGAGCTCGTGCCTCCGCCAATTCCAGTCGCGTCACGTCTGCTCAGGATGAAATCGCGCCCCAGTTCGCAGGCCATCACCAGCAGAGCGCCGAGGAACCACGGAAGGTTGGACACGGGAGCCTGCAAAACGCCGAACACCATCAACTGCACGTAAACGACGTTGAGCAACCACGGAAACGCTATGCCCAAGCCGACCGCTATGGCCTTGCGTCTCGTGTCTCTCCTCCCCTTCAACCATGCCCTGGGCCGCGGCATCCACGAGATAGACCGTCAACAGAAACGAGCTCGCGACTGCAAACCATTGCCGCTCACTGGGTATGGCAACGCCGATTGTCGATACCTGTTCGCCGAACAGCGACACGGAGCGCAGGCTGTCGATGCTCGAGAAGGCGAAGTTTGGGTGAACCGAGAAATTGACGACGACCTGGACTGACCGCGCGAAGATGACCGTCCACAGGAGCCACACTCTGCCGGTTCCGAGATAGTAGTGAACGAAGAGCAGCATCGCGACCAAAGCCACGAAAACCGGAAGGTAATACCAGCGCAGCCATTCTCCGTATTCTGCCGCCGTCGCTGAGTGCAGCATGCCGAGTTCGACAATAGGCCGAAACGGCCGTTGCGACGCCCAGGATGCAGAGCATCAGACTCGCGGGGTCTCGCCGTTCGATCAGCCACACCAGCCCGCACACCACGCGCCAGCGTGATTGCGACGGCTGCGCCGACCGACCATAGGATCGTTACGATCTGCATCGCGGCAACACGGTGCCCCGGTTCCTGGAAATAGTCCGCAGTACGCGAACACAGATCGCCGACCCTATCAGTGTTGACGGAACCCGAACATGGCGCTGGAGCGCTCGACCGTGTAGGCCTTTGGTCCAATATCGGCCGTCCAATGCGACGATTAAGCTTAGGTTGCACGCGTCAGCGGCATTGGGGTGCTCGCAATCGTGAATTTCTCAAGTCGGCGGAAGGATTTCCGCCTCGCGCTTGCGCGTGCGCCGCGCGTTCATGCTCGCAAGCTCGGCTCTGACCGGCTTCTTGTGCGCCAGTCCGGCCTGGACCCAGACGTCGCCACCGTCCGCCCAGACGGTCGAAAATCCGACGATCGAAAACGTCGTGATCTCGGCTCAGAAACGCGGCGTTGCCGAAGACGCCCAGACGGTGCCTCTCGCGCTGACGGTCATAACCAACGCGGACATCGAGGAGCGTCACGTCCGCAATTTGCAGGATCTGAGGACCGCATCGCCAAATGTAACGCTCACCGACCTCGGCACGGTGAAGGGGTTTGCCAGTTTCACGATTCGCGGATTGGGCGTGAATACGACGATCCCGTCCATGGAGCCGGCCGTCGGGGTATTCGTCGACGGCATCTATCTCGGCATGTCGGCCGGAGCCGTGCTCGATGTGATCGACATCGAGGACATCGAAATTCTGCGCGGACCGCAAGGCCTGCTCTTTGGACGCAACACCACCGGCGGCGCGGTATTGATCAACACACGCCGGCCGGGAGACGTGTTCGCCGTCAATGGCCGCTTCAACTACGAAACCGGACCTCAGGAAACGGCGTCTGTCAGCGTCGAAGGCCCAATCGGCGAGCGGTTCCGCGCCAAACTGACCGGCTATTACAGCAACGACGACGGTTGGTTCACGAACCAATTCGATGGGCGAAGCTTTGGCGCCTCGCGGACATACGTTGCTCGTCCGACTGTGATGTGGACGCCAAGCGCGGCGTTCGATTCAACCTTGATCTACGAACGCGGGTCGGTGCGCGGCGATGGCGCGGTGGGCCAGAACCCGGCCTATCTGCAAGGCTTCGATATCAGCCTCAACCACCGAGGCTACAATCGGCTCGACTGGGAAAGCGTGACGCTTGAATCCAATTGGCGGACGGGGGCGGTGTATTCACGAATCTCGCCGGATACCGGACACTGGATCAGGGCATTTCGATTGATATCGATGCGCGTCCGATACCCGGATTCTTCATCTCCGACTTGACTCAGGCAGCACCAGTTCAGCGACGAGCTGCGTTTTTACGGGCGCCTCTTCGATCGCGTCGAACTGACGGCCGGGCTCTACTATTTCACGCAATCCTATTTGTTTCTCGAGCGCCGCGTGGCCGGCCTTTCCACCTTCGATTCGACCTTGGGAGGCGACGTCGATGCGTCCAACTATGCCGCCTTTGCGCAAGTCTCCTTCGAAGCGACCCCGCAACTCGCTTTGATCGCGGGAGGCCGTTTCACGCGCGAGGAGAAGGATGTGAGGGTTGCGACCTTCATTCCTTCGACGGCTCTTTCACGCTGCGATTACGTGGCCGAGACCTGTGTCTGCAATTTTCCCGGCCCCGATTTTCCCGACAGCCCGGGGAAAAGGCATGGGACAACTTCACGCCGAAACTCGGCTTCCAATGGCAGGCTGCCGACAACATCTTCGTCTATGGACACTGGGCGCGCGGCGTACGCAGCGGAGGCTACAACGTTCGCAACGCCAGCCGCACGATTCCGCCCGGACCCTACGATCCCGAGCTGCAGGATGCCTTCGAGCTCGGACTGAAAAGCGACTGGTTCGATGACCGTCTGCTCGCCAACGGAACGGTCTTTTACAACACGATCCGAAGCATGCAGCGGGACGTCTTCCTCACCGATCCAATCGTTGCCTCCGTCCAGGTGACGAGAAACACGGCCGACGCAACGATCAAGGGCTTCGAGCTCGAACTTGCGGGAGTCGTCGCCGACGAATGGGTGCTCTCCGCCAACGCCGGCTACACCGACGGGAGATACGACGAAATCTTCTTCGACCTCGACGGCGGCGGCATCGGCGACTCGGATTTCGGGCTGGCTATTCCGCGCTTGTCGCCATGGAGCTACGCACTGGGCGTGACCTATACGCACAATTTCCCGGGAGACTTCACGCTCCGCTTCCGTACCGATTACGGTTATCGCTCGCCCGCTGCCGCCACCGACAACAACGCGACGTTCCTGCTGCCGATTGAAGACTTGTCTGCCGGCGTTTCGCTGACATTGCCGGGGCAGCACTGGTCCTTGTCGCTTTACGGCCGAAACCTCCTGAACAAGGTGACCATCGGCGTGCATACGCCTTCGCCGGCCTCGTTGGGCGGCGGCTCATACCGCAGTCTGAATGAAGGCCGGGTGATTGGCGTCGAGGCGAGTTTTGTCTACTGAACGCGAACATCAACGGCAGGTTATGGCGACGAACGCACGGGTCGAAGTCTCCTAACGAATGCCCACCGGCATGCAATTGGCTCGTCCCTATGGTAAAACGGGAACTTCCTGCGTGTTGCCGGGGCCGAATTGAACGAAAACTGCGCTGATCTGGGATTGGCCGGTAACAAAAAAACTCAGTGATCGCGACGATTGTGCGGTGCGGCAAAGTCGCGCAATTCCGCTTTGTTGAAACATGGCGTTAATGCTGCAGCGCAGCAGAATTGCCGCGTGGTTTGAGGTAGGCCCCACCGCTTGGAAGGGGAGCTCGTTTGGTGAGTCAGCGTCGTCGGGGCGACCAGCGGACAAGATGCTCACCTATCGGCTCTATTTCCTCGACGGATCAGATCACATCGTCAACGTCGAGATATTTAAGTGCCTCGACGATGACCAAGCCCGGACGGTCGCAAAGCAATATCTCAACGGCTCCGCCGTCGAGCTGTGGCAGGTCGGCCGAATGATCACACGCTACGAGCGAACTTTACCGCCATAGCAAAGTCCGTTCTTTGGGTGATGAACGGATACACCATAGGTCTCTGACGAATGTCCGGATATTTGCCGTTGCTAACGTCGAATGCGAATTGGGGACCTTCATTAACCATCTTCCTCCATTGACGCTGCCGCGCTCTTAGTTCATGATTTGTTCTAATCGGCGGCGCTCGGGTTGAGCGCGGGCCGAGAGACACCCACCGGACAAGGGAATCGTTTCGATGAGTACCAATGCGAAGCCTTTTGCAAATCCCGTCATCGCCGCGCTCGACACCACCGCGAAACAGCGATGGCGCGCCGCCGAACCCGCCGCGTCCGCAACCGCAACCGAGCCCGACGACATCGGCCGCACCGTCGCCGTCATCGAGTCGACCGCGGAGAAGATCGCCGCCAACGATTTTTCCGGCATCGAATCCGCGCTCGCCTCTCAGGCGCTCACGCTCGACGTGATCTTCGACCAGTACGCGCGCCGCTCGGCGAAGCTCGACATGTTTCACCACCCGATGCACATGGCGCTCAGAGCCCAGTCGCAGTCCCGCGTCACGTTCAAGAACCTGATCGCGCTGAAGAATCCTCGCGCATCGCAAAATTCGACCGGACGAACAATTGAAAGCGCGAAAACCTCTGCATGAGCAAGCGCTTGGAGAGACGCGAGACGCAGCCGCGCTTGTCCGCCCCGTCGCCGAACGCAACGCGCGAAGGCGGGCTGGACGCCCGAACGCCGCGCGCGCCAAGCCGCGCTCATTCGCACGTGGCAGCCGTGGCGCTCTTCGACCGGTCCGAAGACCGAAGCGGGCAAGGCACGCTCCGCGCTGAACGCGCAGAAACACGGCTGCCGAAGCCGCGATTATCTCTCAACCGCCGCCCGCGTCAGGAACGCCATCCGACTCGCGGCGCTCAACGTCGCGCGCGTCCGCGCCCACTTCGCGATCGACATGCGCTCCAAATCCGGCACCCGCAAGCGCGCGCTACTACTTCCCCGTCCACTCCGGCTTTCGCTTCGCCAGGAACGCGGTCATGCCTTCCTTGAAATCGGCGCTGCCGTAACACGCGCGGATCAGGTCCGACCCGTCGAGGACGTTGGTCATCGTCACGCGCCGCATCGCTTCCTTCGCCGCGCGCATCGTGATCGGCGCGTGCCCGATCAGCCGCTTGCACATCGCGTCCGCCTTGGCGTCGATCTCGGCCGCGGGATAAACCGCCTCGACGAACCCGCAGGCGCGCGCCTCCTCGGCGTCCACCATCTCGGCCAGCATCAGCATGCGCTTGGCGCGCGCCGTTCCGAAATGCGCCAGCAGCCGCATCACATTGCCGACCGATATGCAATTGCCGAGCGTGCGCGCGATCGGCACGCCGAAGCGCGCCTCCGGCGTCGCCAGCCGGAAATCGCACGACGCCGCGATGATCAGTCCGCCGCCCGTGGCGAAGCCGTCGATCACGGCCACCATCGGCTTTCCCACCCGCTCGATCTGGTCGATGCTGGCCTCGATGCGCTTCTCGTAGGCGAGCCCGTCTTTCCCGCCCTCGAAGGCGGTGAATTGCTGGATGTCGGTGCCCGCGACGAACGCGCCGCCCGCGCCGCGCAACAGCGCCACGCGCACCTTGTCGTCGGAGACGATCGCCTCGCACGCGCGCGCGAGCCCGTCATACATCGCCCACGTCATCGCGTTCCGCGCTTCCGGGCGGTTGAACGTGACATGCGCGACGCCGTCTTTGACGTCGTAGTCGACCTGTCCGCTCATGGGATCGCTCCTTCCGCGCGCAATTCGTCGATGCCTTTGTTGTCGAGCCCGAGCTCCTTCAGGATCTCTTCGTTGTGCTCGCCCAGAAGCGGCGGATGGCGCCGCACGCGCTGCTTGCTCTCGGAGAGCTTCACCGGGAAGCCGATCGATTTCACGCGGCCCTCGACCGGATGGTCGAACTCCATCACCGCTTCGCGCGCTTTGGCGTGCTCGCTCGAGAGCGCCTGCTCGATGTTGCAGATCGGCCCCGCCGGGATTCCCACCGCGAGCAGCGCATCCACCCACTCATCCGCCGTCTTCGTGCGCGAAGCTCTTCTCCAGCTCCTCGATCAGCACGATGCGGTTCGCGAGCCGTCCCGACACGTTCGCAAAGCGCGCATCGCTGAACAGCTCCGGCCGGCCGAGCAGATCGCAGAGCTGCTGGAACAGCTTGTTGCTGTTCGCGCCCATCACGAAATACGTGTCGCTCGCGCGCACCGCCTGGTACGGCGCGCTGTACCGGTTGGCGGTGCCGAGCGGTCCCGGCACTTTCCCCGTGCCCCAATATTCCGAGATGTCCCAGATGCTGAACGCGATCGCCGCTTCGAACAGCGAGCCATCGACATATTGTCCGCGGCCCGTCTTCTCGCGGCCGATCAGCGACGACATGATCCCGTACACGACGAACAGCGCGCAGCCGATGTCGGACACCGGCACGCCCGATTTCGTCGGCGGGCCGCCTTCATGACCGGTGATGCTCATCGTGCCGGCCATCGCTTGCGCGATCAGGTCGAAGCCCGGGCGCTGCGACCACGGCCCCGTCTGGCCGAAGCCCGAGATGCTCGCATAGATCAGGCGCGGATTGATCTTCTTGAGCGTCTCGTAATCGATGCCGAGCCGCTTGGTCACGCCCGGCCGGTAATTCTCGAGCAGGATGTCCGACGTCTTCACCAGCTCGTAGAACACCTCGCGCGCGCGCTTGCTTTTCAGGTTGAGCGCGAAGCTCCGCTTGTTGCGGTTCAGGTTGAAGAACCCGAGGCTGTCGTTGCCCTTGAGCTTGAAGCCCATCGCGCGCCGCGTCTGATCGCCGCCGTCGGAGGGCTCGATCTTGATCACGTCCGCGCCCATGTCGCCCAGCAGCATGGAGGCGAACGGCCCCGCCATCACCTGGCTCACATCGAGCACGCGGACGCCGTCCAGCGGCATCGGCGCTCCGGAATCCTTGGCCATCTGCGCTGTCTCCTGTGGGTGGCTCGCGTTTTAACCCTCAAGGCCAGGGCTCACAACGGCGGAACCGCGGCGTTTCGGCCCTCGCTCCTTGACATTTCATTAAGCAATATGGATATACGGTCCACATCGCTCGTGATCGCACGACACGCGCCTCCTTGGCGCAGGGTCATCACGAACCAAAGATCAACTCTCCGTTCGCTCCAGATGTGCGTGGAAGGCGGTAACAGCGCCAACACGCGCGTCCGCAGGGCCGCGCCTTTTCGCGCAAGTAAGGATTTATTTTGTCTATTTCGATGTTTGCCTCTCTCGGCGTGGCCGAGCCGCTTCAACGCGCTCTTGCCGCCGAAAACTATGTCAATCCCACCCCGATCCAGACCCAGGCCATTCCGCTGGTGCTTTCGGGCCGCGACGTCCTCGGCATCGCGCAGACCGGCACCGGCAAGACCGCCGCGTTCGGCCTGCCGCTGCTCCAGCGCCTCGCCGAGCACCCCGGTCAATACGAAGCGCGCGGCGTGCGCGCGCTCATCCTGGCGCCCACGCGCGAGCTCGCGCTCCAGATACACGACAGCCTCAAGTCCTACGGCCGCAATCTCAAGCTCCGCTATGCCGTCGTCCTCGGCGGCGTCAATCAGAACAAGCAGGTTTCGGCGCTCCGCAACGGCGTCGACATCCTCGTCGCCACGCCGGGACGCCTGCTCGATCTCGTCGATCAGAAGCACGTCCGCCTCAACATGGTGAGCACGCTCATCATCGACGAAGCCGACCGCATGTTCGACATGGGCTTCCTGCGCGACGTGCGCCGGATCGTGTCGCTCGTTCCGAGGAAGCGCCAGTCGCTGCTGTTCTCCGCCACCATGCCGCCCGATGTCGCCAAGCTCGTGTCGGAGATTCTGATCGAGCCCGTCCGCGTGGACGTCGCGCCCAAGGCCGTCACCGCCGATCGCGTCGAGCAGGCCGTCCACTTCGTCGATGCCAAGGACAAGCGCGCCCTGTTGAGCCCAGTTGCTCAACGACCGCGCGATGTCGCGCGTGATGGTGTTCACACGCACCAAGCACGGCGCCAACAAGGTCGCCGACCATCTCGAAAAGGCGGGTCATGCCGCGGAAGTCATCCACGGCAACAAGTCGCAGAACGCCCGCATCCGTGCGCTCGAGCAATTCAAGAGCGGCCGTGCGCGGATCCTTGTCGCGACCGACATCGCCGCCCGCGGCATCGACGTCGATGACGTCACGCACGTGATCAATTTCGAGCTTCCCGAAGTGCCGGAGAACTACGTTCACCGCATCGGCCGCACCGCGCGCGCCGAAAAGGCCGGCATCGCGATCTCGTTCTGCGATTCCTCGGAGAAGGATTCGCTCCGTTCGATCGAACGCCTGATCAAGCGCTCCCTGCGCGTCGACAGCGATGCGCGCCGTGCGAACCATGAAGCCCGCCACGCGAACCATGAACCCCGCGCCGCAAACCACGAAGCCCGTGGCGCAAACCACGAAGCACGTGGCGCGAAACATGAACCCCGCCACGCAAACCATGAAGCCGGGAGGTCGGAGCCCGCTCCGCGCCCCCACAAGGGCCATTCCGGTGGCCAACCTTGGTGGAGCAAGCCGGCCGCGCGCCGCAAGGCCCACCGCGTCGCTGGTTGAAAGGAACCATCACTATGAAGAAGAAGCCGACACTGCCACCGCCCTTCGCGGCCATGACCAAGGACATGCGCTTCGAGGGCACCTATGAGGTGCTCGTGCCCGCGCCCGACCGCGCGAGGCCGCATCGCGTGCCGCTCCAGTTCGAAAGCCAGCAGCACGCCGAGACCTGGATCCACAGCGAGGAAGGCAAGGAGCTGATCGACGAGCTCCTCGGCCGCGGGTAGGTGATCAAACCCTCGGCACTCTGCCGCTTCCATGGTCGAAGCCCAAGGTTCCCGTCATCCGGCGCTTCGCTTTGCCGGCGCCATGACGCAGAATTGGGCGGCAAAGACCATGGATGGGCAATGGCCCAGGCGGCGAGCCTGACGACAAGGGACGAGCAGTGGGCGATCCACGCGATCGTCCATGCCCACCATCACGATCCGTTTTCCTATCTCGGCATGCACCAGACCGCGGACGGCCTCGCCGTCCGCGTCTTCCTTCCCCAGGCGCACGCCGTCACCCTCATCGACGCCCACGGCAAGCCGGTCGCCGAGTTCGAGCGCATCGATCCCGAAGGCCTCTTCGTCGCGCACCTGAAGGGGAACGCCATTCCCCTACCGCCTCCGCGTCAACGACGCCGAGATCGAAGACCCCTACCGCTTCCCGCCTCTGCTCGGTGCGATGGACTTCCACCTCATCGCCGAGGGCAATCATCTCGAGCTCTACCGCCGCCTCGGCGCGCACGAGGTGACGCTCGACGGCGTCGACGGTGTCGCCTTCTCCGTCTGGGCGCCGAACGCGCGCCGCGTCAGCGTCGTCGGACCGTTCAACGATTGGGACGGCCGCCGCCATCCGATGCGCTGCCATTTCGGCATCGGCGTGTGGGAGCTCTTCCTCCCCGGTCTCCGCGCCGGCACGCTCTACAAGTACGAGATCAAAGGCGCGAACGGCGACGTGCTGCCGCTCAAAGCCGATCCGCTGGCGCTGCGGGCGGAACATCCGCCGTCCACCGCATCGATCGTCGGCTCGCTGTCGCCTTCACCGCCCGATTCCGACTGGGCGCATCGCCGCGCCGAGCTGAACGCGCGCGACGCGCCGATGTCCATCCTCGAGGTTCATCTCGGCTCGTGGCGCCGCAAGGACGGCAACCGCGTCCTCACCTATCGCGAGCTGGCCGATCAGCTCGTGCCCTACGCCAAGGACATGGGCTTCACGCATCTCGAGCTGATGCCGATCATGGAGCATCCCTTCGACGGCTCATGGGGCTATCAGCCGCTCGGCCTGTTCGCGCCGACCAGCCGTTACGGCACGCCCGAAGACTTCCGCGCCTTCGTCCGCGCCTGTCACGACGCAGGCCTCGGCGTGTTCCTCGATTGGGTGCCCGCGCACTTCCCCGAGGACTCGCACGGCCTCGTGACGTTCGACGGCACGCATCTCTACGAGCACGCCGACGAACGTCTCGGCCGCCATCCCGATTGGGGCTCGATCATCTACAATCTCGGCCGCCGCGAGGCCGCCAATTTCCTGATCGCCAACGCGCTCTATTGGATCGACCAGTTCGAGATCGACGGCCTGCGCGTCGATGCGGTGGCCTCGCTGCTCTACCGCGACTACAGCCGCGCCGCCGGCGAGTGGCTGCCCAACAAATACGGCGGCCGCGAGAATCTCGAAGCCATCGAGTTCCTGCGCCGTCTCAACCATCTCGTGCTCACGCGCTTTCCCGGTACTGCGATGATCGCCGAAGAGTCGACCGCGTGGCCGATGGTCACGCGTCCGCCGGAGATCGGCGGCCTCGGCTTCAGCTACAAATGGAACCTCGGCTGGATGCACGACACGCTGAGTTACTTCGCGCGCGATCCCGTGCACCGCAAGTTCCATCAGAACGATCTGACGTTCGGGCTGCTCTACGCCTTCCACGAGAACTTCATCCTGCCCTTGAGCCACGACGAAGTCGTCCACGGCAAGGGCTCGATCTTCGGGCGGATGGCGGGCGATCTCTGGCAGAAGTTCGCGAACCTGCGCGCGTACTACGCCTTCATGTTCACGCAGCCCGGCAAGAAGCTCCTGTTCATGGGCGATGAGTTCGCGCAATCGGCCGAATGGAACCACGACACGTCGCTCGACTGGCACCTGCTGCAATATCCCGAGCACCGCGGCGTTCAGACGCTCGTCCGCGATCTCAACCGTCTTGTACCGCGCGCGCAAGGAGCTGCATGAGCTCGATTGCGACGGCGCGGGCTTTGCCTGGATCGACTGCAACGACAGCGAAGCGAGCGTGATCTCTTACATCCGGCGCGGCAGCGATCCCGATCGCTTCCTGGTCGTCATCTGCAATTTCACGCCCATCGTGCGCTCCGGTTATCGGATCGGCGTGCCGAAACCGGGACCCTACCGCGAAGTGCTCAACACCGACTCCGCGCACTACGCCGGAAGCAATGTCGGCAATGCCGGAGCGATCGCGGCCGACGGCCCGCCGACGCACGGCCACGAGCAATCTCTTGTCATGACCTTGCCGCCGCTCGCGACGCTGATCCTCGAGCCCATCTGATGCAGCGTTACGGCATCGAACCGGGCCATCAGCGATTGGGTGCAACGCCGGATGCGGCCGGAACGAATTTCGCGCTGTTCTCGGCTCACGCGGAAAAGGTCGAGCTCTGCTTGTTCGATGAAGAGGGCGCTCGCGAAGTCGCGCGTCTCGCGCTGCTACGGAGTGGAGATATCTGGCACGGGTATGTTCCGCGCGTCGTGGCGGGACAGCGCTATGGCTATCGCGTCCATGGTCCATATGACCCGAAGCGCGGTCACCGCTTCAATCCGAACAAGCTTTTGATCGATCCTTATGCGCGCGTGCTCGATCGCACCTTCGTGCTCGACGACCGGCATTTCGCCTATCAGTCTGGCCATGCGGACGGCGATCTCAGCTTCGACACACGCGACAGTGCTGACGTCACGCCGAAATGCGTCGTCACCGGCGAACCGGAGGAAGGCAAGCCGCTCCAGCCGAGCATCGCGTGGCGCGACACGATCATCTACGAGATGCATTTGCGCGGTTTCACGATGCGGCGCAGCGACATTCCCGCGACAGTTTCGCGGGACGCTTGCGGGCCTTGCGTCGCGTCCGGTCATTGCGCATCTGCGCGAGCTGGGGATCACCGCCGTCGAGCTGATGCCGATCAATCCGATCGGCGACGAGCCGCATCTCAAGCGGCTCGGCTTGCGCAACTACTGGGGCTACAACCCGATCAATTTCTTCGCCATCGAGCCGCGCTATGCCGCCGTCGACGCGAGAGCCGAGTTCCGTGCTCTTGTCGATACGCTGCACGATGCGGGGATCGAGCTGATCCTCGATGTCGTCTTCAACCACACGGCGGAAGGCGATGCGTTCGGTCCGACGCTCTCGTATCGCGGCATCGACAACGCGTCGTATTACTGGCTCATGCCCGATGATCCGCAGCGCTATCTCAACTACACGGGCGTCGGCAACACGCTGAATGTCCAGCATCCTGTCGTTCGGGACCTCGTGCTCGATTCGCTGCGATTTTGGGCGCGACTTGGCGTCGACGGCTTCCGGTTCGATCTTGCGAGCGTGCTTGCCCGCACCGAGGGCCTTACCGCCGCAATCGCGTGCGGACCCGGTGCTGTCGCGGCTGAAGTTGATCGCCGAACCTTGGGATGCGAGCGCGGACGGCTACCGGTTGGGCGCGTTTCCGCCGCCCTGGCGGGAGTGGAACGATCGCTTCCGCGATTCGGTGCGCCGCTTCTGGCGCGGCGATCAGGGACAAGTGGCGGAGTTCGCGTCGCGCATCTCGGGATCGAGCGACATCATGGCGGGCCGTGGACCGCTTGCGAACATCAACTTCGTCACCGCGCATGACGGTTTCACGCTGAGCGATCTCACGTCGTATGCGCAGAAGCACAATTGGGCCAACGGCGAACGCAACGCCGATGGCATCAGCGAAAACCACAGCCGGAATTGGGGCGCTGAAGGACCGACCGACGATCCTGCGATCCTTGCCTTGCGCAATCGTCACCGGCGCAATCTCATCGCGACGCTCCTGCTCTCGCAAGGCGTGCCGATGGTTCTTGGCAGGCGACGAGCTGGGCCACAGTCAGAACGGCAACAACAATGCCTACTGCCAGGACAATGAGACGAGCTGGATCGATTGGGACTCAACCGACGAAGCGTTTCTGCGTTTCGTCCAGCGCGTGATCGATATCAGACGGCGTCATCCTGCGTTTCGCCGCGACGACGTTCTTTTCCGGTCTGACCGGATACGAGCGAGCGCAAGGACATTGTCTGGCTCTATCCCTTGGGACGCGAAATGATCGAACGCGATTGGCATGATCCGAACTTGTCCGCGTTCGGCTGCGTCCTTGGCGAACGGCGAGCGCTTGCTCTGTCTCTTCAACGCCGGCGCCGAAGCAACGTCATTTCTGCTTCCAGCGCGAGAAGAGGTTCTGGGATTGCGTCCTTGACAGCGGTAGGGCGACGGTAGCAGCGAAATCCGTGTTGCGGCAGGTGTCGAGTACGTTGTCGCGCCACATAGCTTCGATGCTTTTCCGGGAAACGCCCGCATGAGCTGGACGGAATTGCTCGATCGACTCGCGGGTGTCGCGGGGCTGGAGCCCTGGTACTACGACATCAAGGGCACGAAGCACGAGACCACTGTCGAATCGAAGGTGCTCGTGCTGAGCGCGCTTGGTTTCGATGTGTCGTCCATTGGCTCCGTGCGCGCGAGTCTCGCGAGGCTCGAAGAAGAGCCGTGGCGGCGCGTGCTTTCACCCTTCGGTGTGACGCCGGCAAAGTCGCCCGCGGTCGATCTGTTCCTGCCTGCCGAAACGGCGCAGCGCGTCCACCAATGGCGATTGAAACTCGAAGGCGGAGGCTCGGCATCCGGCGACTTCCGTCCTGATGGGTTGCCGCTTCTCGGCGCGCGCGATGTCGATGGACGGCGCATCGAGCATCGCCGTCTTCCGATCGACGCGCAGTCGCCGGGCTACCATCGGATCGCGATCTCAGGCGATGCGGCAGCACAGGCCGTACTGGCCCTCGTCCCCGACACGAGCTACCTGCCGCCGTCGCTCGCGGCGGGGCAGCGGCTTTGGGGTCTCGCAGCGCATCTCTACACGCTGCGCTCGGACGCCGATTGGGGCGTCGGCGATTTCAGCGACCTCGCGCGCCTCTGCACATCGACCGGCAAGGCGGGCGGCTCGGCGATCGCGCTCAATCCGTTCCACGCGCTCTTTCCCGATCGTCCCGAAGACGCCAGCCCGTATTCGCCGTCCAGCCGGCTGTTTCTCAATCCGCTCTATATCGATATCGAGGCAGAATCGTCTGCACGCGAGAGCTCCGAGATCGACGAGCTTTCGCGCTCGGCATCGCATCTGCGTGCCGGCGACTTCGTCGACTACACGAGCGTATGGCGCGCCAAGAAGGCGGGCCTGGAAGCGTTGTTCGCGCGCTTCAAGACGCAGCCCGAACCGCCCGAGTTCGCCAGCTTCGTCGCGGAACAGGGCGAGGCGCTCGAGCATTTCGCGCTGTTCTCCGCGCTCGCCGAGCAGCACGGCTTGCCGTGGCAGAGTTGGCCGCCCGGCCTTCGCCGCCCGGAAACAGCCATGCGCAGTCTTGACGCGCAGACAAAGGAGCGAGCCGCCTTTCATCGCTACGTCCAGTTTCTCGCCGACCGGCAATTGCGCAAGGCTGCGGACGAAGCGAGCAGCGCAGGAATGGATGTCGGTCTGATCCGCGACCTCGCGATGGGGATCAATCCGGATGGTGCGGATGCGTGGATGAATCAGGAGGCGTACGTTTCGGGCCTCCGCTGCGGTGCGCCGCCCGATGATTTCCAGCCCAAGGGGCAGGAGTGGGGCGTGCTGCCGCTCGATCCCGTGCGTCTGCGCCGCAATCTCGCGCCGTTCGCGCAGCTGTTGCGCGCCAATATGCGCCATGCCGGCGGCTTGAGGATCGATCATGTGATCGGCGTGCAGCGCCAGTTCCTCGTGCCGCTTGGGGCCGAGGCGAAATCGGGCTGCTATGTCCGCTTTCCGTTCGACGATCTGCTCGGCGTGCTCGCGCTCGAAAGCACACGGAACCGCTGTCTCGTCGTGGGCGAAGACCTCGGCACGGTGCCCGAAGGATTCCGCCAGCGCATCCACGACCTGAACATTCCCGGCTGCGCGGTCTTCTATTTCGAGCGCACGCATGACGGCCGGTTCAAGCCGCCGTCGGACTATCGCAGGAAGGCGGCGGCGACCGTCTCGACGCACGATCTCACGCCGCTCGCCGGCTTCTGGGAGAAGCGCGACATCTCGCAGAGGCTGGCGCTCGGCATCTACACGGAGAGCGAGGCGAAGACCGCAGACGCGGAGCGCGACGTCGATCGCGCGCGCCTGCTCGAAGCGCTTGCCCAAGCGGGGATCACCGTCCCAGCGGAGGCGAGCGGCGCGATCGCGACGCCGGCGCTCGTCCGCGCGGTCCATGCGTTTCTCGCGTCATCCGCATCGCAGCTTTTTCTCGCCAAGCCCGACGATCTCCTGGGCGAACGCGAGCAGCTCAACGTTCCGGGCACGACATTCGAGGCGCCGAACTGGCGGCGCAAATTGTCGGCCACGATCGACGATCCTGCGCTGCTGGATGCGTTGGACGAGCTCAGCCGCATCTGCGCCGCCTATGGGCGCAGACGGTCCTAGGCGTTGCTGCCCTCGGAGATCGGCTTCGCGTTCCAGACGTCGGAGGCGTATTGCTGCACCAGCCGGTCGACCGAGAAGCGGCCGACATTGGCGACGTTCAGAATCGTCTTGCGCGTCCACTCCTTCCGATCCTTGAAGGCGGTATCGACGTTCGCTTGGCACGCGAGGTAGGACTCGTAGTCGGCGAGCACCATGTAGTGGTCGCCCTGGCGCACCAGCGAGTCGAAGATCGGCACGAACAGGTTGCGCTGCTCGGGCGAGAAGTACCCGTCGCGGATCATGTTGAGCACGCGCTTGAGCTCGCCGTTCAATTCGTAGATCGCGGCAGGATCGTAGCCGGTGCCCTTCAGGTGGCTGAGCTCTTCGACCGTGTTTCCGAACATGAACATGTTCTCGGACCCGACCGCCTCGGCGATCTCGTCGTTGGCGCCGTCATGGGTCGCGATGGTCAGCGCGCCATTGAGCGCGAACTTCATGTTGCCGGTGCCCGACGCCTCGGTGCCCGCCGTCGAGATCTGTTCCGAGAGATCGGCCGCCGGAATCAAATCCTGCGCCGTCTGCACGTCGTAATTGGGAACGAACACGATCTTCAGCGCACCGTTCACCGCCGGATCGTTGTTGATGGTGTCGGCGATCGCGTTGATCAGCCGGATGATGCGCTTGGCCATCACATAGCCCGGTGCGGCCTTGCCGGAGAAGATCACCGTCCGCGGCTGGATGCCTTCAGGACCCGACATCCTGATCCGGTTGTAGCGGGCGATCACCTGCAGCGCGTTCAGGAGCTGGCGCTTGTATTCGTGGATGCGCTTGACCTGGAGGTCGAACAGCGATGCCGGATCGACGTCCATTCCCAGCCGCTCGCGGATCAGGCGGGCAAGCCGCTGCTTGTTCGCCTGTTTGACCGCGGAGAACTCCTTTTGGAACACGGTATCGTCCACGAACGCCTTGAGCGCGTGCAGCTCTTCGAGATCGCGCAGCCAGGCGCGCGAGATGCGCGCATTGATCAACGCCGTGAGCTTCGGGTTGGCTTCGTTGAGCCACGTCCGCGGCGAGATCCCGTTCGTCAGGCTGACGAAGCGGTCGGGAAAGAACGCATCGAAATCCTTGAACAGCGTTTGGCGCATCAGGTTCGTGTGCATGCGCGAGACGCCGTTCACCTTGTGGCTGCCGACAATGGCGAGATGCGCCATGCGAACCGATTTCGGCGCGTTCTCCTCGATCAGCGACATGCGCCGCATCATCTCGATATTGCCGGGGTAGCGATGGATGACGTCGCGCAGGAAACGCTGGTTGATCTCGTAGATGATCTGCAAATGACGCGGCAAAAGCGACTCGATCAGATCGACCGGCCACATCTCGAGCGCTTCGGACAACAGCGTGTGGTTGGTGAACGAGAAGGTCCTGACCGTGATGCTCCACGCGCGCGCCCAATCGAGGCGATAGACGTCGACCAGAAGCCGCATCAATTCCGGGATCGCCAGCACCGGATGCGTGTCGTTCAGCTGGATGGCGACGTGATCGGGCAGATTGTCGAACGAATCGTGCTGGCGCTCGAAGCGGGAGACGATGTCCTGAAGCGAGGCCGAGACCAGGAAATATTCCTGCTTCAGCCGAAGCTCGCGTCCCATGCTGGTCGTATCGCTGGGATAGAGCACTTTCGACAGCGTCTCCAACTCGCTCTTCTCCTGCACCGCGTCGATGTAGTTTCCGCGGTTGAAGTAGGCGAGGTTGAAGTCCTCGGTCGCTTTTGCCGACCACAGGCGCACCGAGCTGATCGTGCCGCCGTCGAGCCCGATCACGGGCAGGTCGTAGCCGACCGCCATCACGTCATCGGTCCCCGACCAGTGGCAGAGGATCTCGCCGCGCCAGTTGTTCATCTGGGTCACGCGGCCGTTGAACTGGATCGGATAGACGACCTGCGGTCGCGCGTATTCCCAGGGATTGACGTTCTTCAGCCAGTTTTCCGGATGCTCGACCTGCTCGCCGTTCTCGATCTTCTGGCGGAACATCCCGTACTCGTAGCGGATGCTGTAGCCGAAGCAGGCGTAGTTGAGCGTCGCCATCGATTCCAGCATGCACGCGGCGAGCCGGCCCAATCCGCCATTGCCGAGCGCGGGCTCGGTCTCGATGTCCCACAGCTCGTCGAGATCGACGCCGAGATCGGAGAGCGCCTGGCGGCACGGCTCGAGCAGGCCGAGCGAGATCAGGCTGGTCTTCAGCATGCGTCCCGGCAGCAGCTCGAGCGAGAAGTAGTAGACCCACTTGGCGTGGTTGGCGAAATTGCGCCGCCATGTCTGCACGCGCGAGGCGCTCAGCCGCCCGCGCAGGAAATAGGCGAGCGCATAGAACCAGTCCTGCTTGGTCGCGAAACTCGGATCGCGCCCCATCTGCTGGACCATGTTGCGCGCGAGCTCCCGCTTGATCTCGTCCGGCGCCAAGGCGGACGCGAAGGACTCGGGATTTTGTGCCAGAGGATCGGTGTTCATCGCACGCGCGCCGAAGTGAACTTAAATCCGCAACGCCCGCGACAAACGCGAGCGTCGCCTCTCATTCTTTCACAGTACTTGAGGTAACGCTTAATATTTCAAATCGGTTCGCGGGCCGCGCGGTTCGTAGGTCTTCTGCAGCCTCAATCTCGCGCCCGGGTTCGTGAGCCGTGGCCCGCAGAGGCGTTCGCGGAACTCGGCTTCGGCGCGCAGCCAGTGGATGCGCTCGCGTCCTTCAGGCCGGCCTTCATCCTCCCAGATCTCGTATGCTCGTTGGCGTATCCTCGCCATAAGATTGGGGTCGATCACGATAACCTCCTGCTGCGAGCGCGACCGCTTGCGGCTCAAGCCGGAATGCGGACGCGCGTAAGTTCCGTTTCTTCTTCTTCCCCCCTCTCAACAACCATCGGAACGCCGGCGAGCGAATGGTAGAGCCGCGCATACTCGGCCGCGGAGCGTTGCCATCCGAAATCCTGCGCCATGGCGCTCGCCTGCATTTTACGCCACACGATCGGCTGCCGGTAGAAGCCGAGCGCGCGGCGCACGCAGGCCTCGAACTCCTCTTTGGTCGGCTGATCGAACGAAAAGCCTGTCGCGGTTCCATTCTGGATGGTTTCAGCGGTCGCGTTCACGACGCTGTCCGCCATTCCGCCGCTGTTGCGCACGATGGGAAGCGTTCCGTAGCGCAGCCCATACATCGGAACGAGGCCGCAGGGCTCGAAGCGGGCAGGGTGGGCCAGCATGTCGGCGCCCGCGAGCAGGCGATGCGCAACGGCCTCACCGTAGCCAAAGCGCGTGCCGACACGGCCCTTGTAGCGTTGGACGAGATGCTCGAACGCCTTGCCGTAGGCGGTCTCGCCCTCGGCGACGAGGGCGAACTGCAAGCCGTCCTCGATCAGCGACGGCAGGGCTTCCAGCACCACGTCGGGCATCTTCTGGTGCACCAGCCGGCTCATGAACGCCATCAGCGGCGCGTCGTCGTCGGCATCCAGGTTCAGCTCCGCCTGAATGGCGCGCTTGGACGCGACCTTGCCGGCCATCGAACGCGGCGAATAGTGCGCCACCAGATCGGGATCGCTGCGCGGGTCCCAGATGCTGTAATCGGCGCCGTTCAGGATGCCGCTGATGATCGGCTCCTTGGCCTTCATCAGCCCCTCGAGCCCGCAGCCATATTCCGGCGTCAGGATTTCGCGCGCATAGGTGGGGCTCACCGTCGTGATCGCATCGGCCCCGGATATGCCGGCCTTGAGAAACGAGATGCGCCCGTAGAATTCGAAGTTCCCGAACAGCTCGGGCGGCAGGTCCAGAAGCTTGAACTCCTGCGCGTCGAACAGGCCTTGATAGGCGAGATTGTGGATCGTGAAGATCGTCGCAGGCCGCGGCTTTGGCCGCGTCGAGAGCAGCAAGGGCAGGAGCCCCGCGTGCCAGTCATGGGCGTGAACGATGTCGGCGCGCCAATTGTCGACAAGCCCATCGGCGATGGCGAGCGCCGTTTCGTTCAGCGCCGCGAAGCGCTGCGCGTTGTCGCTCCACTCCTGACCGTCATAGGCTTGATAGAGACCGCCGTCGCGATTGTAGAGAGCCGGATAATCGACGAGCCAGACCGGAACCCGGCTGCCTTGCAGCACGGTTTCGAGCAGCCGCCCTTCTCCATAGCCGGACATGCCGCCCAGCTTTGCGACCACTCTCAAATTCGGCGCTTTGTTCAGCGCCTGCGGATAGGCCGGCACAACCAGCCTGACGTCTATTCCTACTTCTCTCAGCGCCGCAGGAAGCGCGGCGGAGACATCGGCAAGCCCACCTGTCTTGGCTAGGGGATAGACTTCCGATGTAACATAGAGTGCTCGGATCGCCATGTTGACCCTCGTATTGTCATGGCGTTGGCCCCCTCTGGTTCTGCCTCCCTCCAGCACTCATCGAATTCAGATGCGGTGCGTTCTTTTTTCACTCAACACGAACTCAATGGTGCGCAACCCTAACTCAATCGCGTTCGCGGCGTAAATGAACTTTTGGGAAGATAGCGCCGTATTGCTGCGCCAACGTGCGTGTTGCCCATTCCTTCGGCAGCGGATGGACCAATCCGACACAAGCGCGTGCCGCGAATGAGAGAGCGCGAGATTCAACGCGGCCGCGCGACCTTAAGGGCACGAAACCCGAATATCGAACAAGAGGTCGCTACGGGACGTGTGGTACTTCGGCAATAGAGCGAGGGGAGGTTACCGAGGACTGATCGCCCGGCTTGTCACGACGACTCTCGTCGTAGACTTCCGTGCCGGTCACGACACCGGCACAGAAGCACGACGTAGTCTCAGAGCGCGGTGCGGAGCGAGATCGATAGATAATTCATGGCGTTATCGTAACGGCCGTTGAGGATCGACCGTCCGGTGGATCGGCGTCGATCCGATTGACGCTTTCGTTCATGGTGGCGTGGCCGGCGGCGAAGTAGTGGGCAGTAGCCGACGTCCAGCGAGACCGAAGGCGTGATGTTGTAGCCGAAGCCGACGCCGATCATGTAGCGGTCCTTGTCGGGAACGCCGGTATCGCGGAAGGCGTCGACCACCGGAGACTCGTCGAACCCGACGCCGGCCCTCAAGGTCCAGGCCTCGTTCACGCGGTACACGCCGCCGATCGAGAACATCCAGGTGTCGCGGTACTCTTCATGGAACACGAAGTCGGGATTGTCGCTGTCGACCAGCACCTGGTCGAACGTGTGCCACTGCGTGAACTGGACATCCGCCGAGAGGCTGAAATTCTCGGTGATCTGCTGAGTGAGGCCGCCCGTGATCGAGGCGGGCACGGATATGTCTGTGCGGGCGGGACCGTCGACCAGGCCGAGCAGCGGGCTGGTGTCGGATCGAAGGTCAGTGTTCCGGTCATTTCGTGATCGATGCCTGACCGATAGGTCACGCCGATCTTGGTGCCGTCCCAGGGTTCCGCAAGCAGGCCGAGATTGAAGCCCCAGCCCCAATTGTCGACCTCGAGCAGGAAGCCGCCGTCGGGGGCGGTGGGATCCTGAAAGATCAGGAACTGCGGAATCTTGCTCGAAAGATCCAGCTTGAGATACTGGAGCGAGACACCGCCCGCGACCGCGAGGCGGTCCGTCAGATCTTGAAGGAGATGTTCGGGTTGATGTCGACCGAGAGCGCCGCCGTCTTGATGTTCACATAGCGGCCGGACCAAGTCCTCGGAATAGTCGATGGTGTTGCCGAACGGCACCGTGATCGCGATGCCGCCCTTCAGCCGCTCGGAAAGATCGAATGTTGCGTAGGCGTGCGGCACGAACGCGAACTGCCCGTTGTTGCGGGAATTGTCCGCCGGTATCGGCGTGCCGACTCCAAAGGGATCGTAGCGATGGCCTCACCTTCGTAATTGATGCTGGGGAACACGCCGGTTCCACCGATCTGGGTGTGGGTTCCCTGAAGCCAGCTCATGCCTGCGGGGTTGTTGAACACGGTCGAGGCTTCGTCGGCGCGCGAGGCGTTGCCCGCGAAAACGGTGCCGACACGCAGCCGCGCTGTTTTCGCGCACCATGAATCCAGAGGCCGCGCTTTCGGTGCTGCCGGCGGTCGCGCCGATTCCGGCAATGACCAGCAAAGTCGGTATCCGCTTCATGAGTGTGATGCCCCCCCGGCATCGGTTGGTGGCCGTGATTCTCAAGCCAACCGTAGCAGTAACATGGTTAACAAACCCATTAGTCCGAGCGGCGATGGCCGGGGGATGCGCCGAATCTGCTCGGCAAGACGAAGAGGTGCGCAATTCTATGTCCCGGTCGAAGGCGGTGGCGTCACTGTCTGTTTACCGGTGAGGGGGTAAATTTTCCTCAAATGGCAGTGCCTTGACTCGGCCGCGCGCTGCCCTTGGGGGATCCGTATGCCGTCATCTTTTTGCTGCGTGGGCTCGACTGGTTCATTCCGCCGCAGGCGCGAACCGACGAAGCGACGCTTGGCCGCGCGCGGATCTTTGCCTTTAGCCATCTCGTCGGCCCGGCCATGGGCCATGCGATCTCGGTCTATCTCTATTTCGCCTCGCACCAGCAGGGATTTCCCTTCTGGGTCATCGTCGCCTGCATCAGCGCCTTCTGGACGCTCCCATTCGCGCTGAAGTTGAGCGGCAAGCTCCAGACGCTCGCTCTGCTTTCGGTGATCAACCTCACCTTCGTGACGCTCTACGGCTCCTATTATTATGGCGGCGTTTCCTCGCCCTTCCTGCCGTGGCTGCTGACGGCGCTTCTGCTCGGCTTCTTCTATCTCGGCGACCGGCCGGTCCTCGTGCTGGGGGTCTTCAGCGTCAACATCGCCGGTTTCTACGCCGCCTATGCGATCAACGGCTCGTTCCCCGAATACATCCCGCTCTCCGAGCTCACCGGCGTCGGCATCGTCTCGGTGGTTTCGGCGACCATCTACGTGTCGATGATGGCGATCTACTACGCCGACGTCGTGACCTCGCAATCCTTGCTCGTACGCGAGGCCGAGCGCCATCGGGCGACAGCGGCGCGCATGCGCCGGGCGATGGAAGAGTCCGAGCGCGCCAACGAGGCGAAGTCGATCTTCCTCGCCAAGATGAGCCACCAGCTGCGCACGCCGCTGAACGCGGTGATCGGGTACAGCGAAATCCTGCTCGAGGACGCGGAGCTCAAACGCGACAGCGCGCAGATCGAAGATCTGCGCCGCATCAACGCGGCCGGCAAGCATCTGCTGTCGCTCGTCACCTCCGTGCTCGATCTCTCGAAGATCGAAGCCGACAAGACCGAGCTCGTGGTCGAGCCCTTCGATGTCGCGAGCTTCATCGACGATGTGGTCGCCACCACCAGAAGCCTCGTCGTCGCCAATCACAACGAGTTCGTGATCGAGCGCTCGCCCGATCTCGGAATCATGATCTCCGACGCGACCAAGCTCCGTCAGAGCGTGCTCAACCTGCTCAGCAACGCTGGCAAGTTCACCAAGGACGGTCGAGTCTCGTTGAACGTTGCGCGCGAGCGGGGCACCACCGGCGACTGGATCCGCATCTGCATCGAAGACAACGGCATCGGCATCACCGCCGACAATGTTCAGAAGCTGTTCAAGGACTTCAATCAGGCCGAAGCCTCGACCTCGACGAAATATGGCGGCACCGGTCTGGGATTGGCGCTGAGCCAAAGCCTCTGCCGCATGATGGGCGGGGCGATCACCGTGGAAAGCACCTACGGGCGCGGGTCGCGGTTCACCATCCGCGTTCCGGCCTATATCGAGGACGAGGAAGCCTCCCAGCGAAAGCGCAGCGCTGCCTTAAGCGAAAGGCGGGTGTTGCGTGCAGGATAGCGCACCCGTGAATGCGCCGCGCGTGCTGATCGTCGACGCCGACCGCGTCTGTGCGACGACGTTTGCCGAGCACTTGAGGGCGCATGGGTTCGAGACGGCGGTTGCGTCGCCGGACGAGATGTTCAAGACGCTGAAAACCTTCGACGCGTCGATCGTGCTCTGCGACATCGAAGGGGAGGGAGCCTCCGGCGCCAACCTGCCGGGTCAGCTTCTCTATGCACGCCCCGATTTGATCTGCGTCGCGATGGCGAGGCGGGCGGACATGCGCCAGGGCGGCGAGTTCATCGACAAATCCCAGGGCGTCGGCGTTCTGGTGCCCACGATCGAGGACTGCTTCAAGAAGCGCGAGATGTGGCGTATCGCCGACGGCGGTGTCGAGCTGTTGAGACATGCCGAGCACGCGACGAAGGAGGCAAGCCGGGTCAAGGTCGAGTTCCTGGCCAAGATCAGCCACGAGCTGCGCACGCCGCTGAACGCGATCATCGGCTTCTCCGAATTGATGATGCGGGACAAGCGCGGTCTCGCCAACGAGCAATATCGCAGCTACATCTCCGACATCCACTCGAGCGGCCGCCACCTGCTCGACATCATCAACGACATTCTCGACTTCGCCAAAGCCGAAGCCGGCCAGCTCGCGCTGTTCGAGAGCAATGTCGACGTCCAGCAGGTCGCGCAGGCGATCGAGCGTCTCTTGGGGCCTCGGGCCCGCGATTCCGGCATCGACCTCAAGATCCGCATACCGGCCGATCTGCCCCTGATCTGGTGCGACGAGCGCAAGCTGAAACAGATGCTGCTCAACCTCGTGAACAACGCGGTCAAGTTCACGCCCTCCGGAGGCGTGGTCGAGATAGCCGCGCGTCTGGACCTGGAAGGATGCGTCGTTGCCGTGCGCGACAGCGGAATCGGCATCGCTGAAGAGGATATCGACCGCGTGATGGAGCCCTTCGTCCAGGCGGAAACGACGTTGAGCCGGCGGCAGGAAGGGACGGGCCTCGGGCTCGCGCTCGTCAAGTCCATGATCGAGATCCATGGCGGACGTTTGCGGCTGGAGAGCGCACTCGGAAACGGGACGTCCGCCGAGCTCGTGTTTCCGGCAGAACGAATTTCAGCGGCGCGGGAGGACGGCCTCGATGCCGAGCCCATGCCGCACGATCAGCGTTCGCGGCGTATGCCGCGCGTCAAACCTTGAGAGATAGCGGAGCCGATCGAACTGTCATGAGCATGCCTGGAACGCTTGAAGGATCATCCCATCCGCGCCGTGTGTCGCCGATGATGATCTATCCGGTGCTGGACTGGTTCATCCCGGCTGGCGTGAAGGAGAACGCCGAGCTCCTGCAGCGCGCCCGCATGTTCCTGATCAGTCACCTGTTCGGACCGTTCCTCGGTCATACGATCACGGTCTATCTCTACATCATCGACCCGGCACCCAATTATGCGCTGTGGGTTCTTGCGGCCTCGATCTCGTTCTTCATATGCTTCCCGTTCGCGCTGAAGTGGACCGGCTGGTACAACACGCTCGCCGTTCTCTCGGTGCAGAATCTCATCTTCGCAATTCTGTGGGGCTGCTATCACTACGGCGGTTTGAGCTCGCCGTTCCTGCCGTGGCTCCTGACGGTTCCCCTGCTTGCCTTCTTCTATCTCGGGTCGGCGGCGAAGCAGCGCCTTCTCGTGCTCAGCCTGATCGCGTCCAATTTCGGCGGGTTCTATCTCGCCTATGCCCAGACGCATTCTTTCCCCGAGCACATTCCGCTTTCGGAGCTGTCGGGTATCGGAATCATCTCGACGCTGTGCGCCGCGGTCTATGTCTCGATCATGGCGCTCTATTACGGCAACGTCGTTGCCTCCCAGTCGGAGCTCGAACGCGAGGTCCGCCGCCATCTCGCGACCGCACGGCAGCTTCAGGAAGCCAAGGCCGAGGCCGAGCGGGCGAACCGGGCAAAGTCCGAGTTCCTCGCCAAGATGAGCCACGAGCTTCGCACGCCGTTGAACGCGGTGATCGGTTACAGCGAAATGCTCCTCGAAGAGGCCGAAGAATCGGGCGCCGACGAGCAGACCTCCGACATCAAGCGGATTCTCAGCGCCGGCAAGCATCTGCTCACGCTGGTGAGCAGCGTGCTCGATCTTTCGAAGCTCGAAGCCGGAAAGATGGAGCTCTACCCCGAGCGCTTCGACCTTGGACGTCTGATCGACGACGTCCGCGCAGCGTGTCAGGAGGACATCGAGGCGCACGCCAACCGTCTTGTGATCGAATGCCCCGACCGACGGGCGTTGCTCGAGACGGACATGGCCAAGCTGCGCCATGCGGTGATCAACATCGTCAACAACGCGGCGAAGTTCACGCGCGGCGGCGTCGTCACGATCAGCGCGCGGACCAACAACGGGTTTGCCGAGATCGCGGTGCGCGATACCGGCATCGGCATCCGGCAGGAGAATCTTGCCGATCTATTCCAGAATTTCGGCGAGTCGCAAGGGCGCGACCGCGAGCAAATATGGCGGCACGGGCCTGGGATTGGCGCTCAGCCAGAAGCTCTGCCGGTTGATGGGCGGCGACATCGCCGTGCAAAGCGAGCTCGGCAAGGGCTCATGCTTCACGATACGCGTTCCGGTCTCGCTTCACGCGGTGCTCGAACAGGCCGCCGCGGAGGAGGGCCTCGACGCGGCAAACGCGTCGGGCGAGGGCAACACCGTCCTCATCATCGATTGCGATCCCTCGGTGAGCGATCACGCTGCGCCAGATCCTCGGCAAGGCGGGCTACAATCCGGTCGTCGCCGGGACTGCATCTGAGGGTCTGGCATCGGCTCGCTCGGCGAGACCCAGCGTGATCCTGCTCGGCGCATTGATGCCCGAGGCGGACGGATGGCTGGTGCTGCAGGGACTGAAGTCCAACGATACGCTGCGTGCCTGCCCGGTCATCCTCCTGACGGCTCAACAGGACGCTGCGAAGGGCCGGGCGTTCGGCGCCTCGGGCCATTTGATCAAGCCGGTCGATCGCGATCAGTTGCTGCGTGCGCTGAGGAGCGTGCGTTCCGGTCCCGACGACCACGAGTTCGGGAATTCGCGACTGGAGCGGGCTGTATCATGACGACGAAGATTCTGCTCGTTGAAGACAACGAAATGAACCGCGACATGCTGGGGCGGCGCCTGCAGCGTCAGGGTTTCGCGGTCTGCTTCGCGGTCGATGGACCAAGCGGCGTGAAAATGGCCGCCGAAGAGTCGCCCGACCTGATCCTCATGGACGTCGCACTCGGCGATATGGACGGCTGGGAAGCCACGCGCTTGATCAAGGCCAATCCCGGAACGAGGGAAATACCGATCATCGCGCTGACCGCACACGCGCTCGCCAGCGACCGTGACACCAGCGTCAAAGTCGGCTGCGCGGACTTCGACACGAAGCCCGTGGATCTGCCGCGCCTGTTGGGAAAAATCAAAGGCTGCCTGGCGGCCTAGAGCGTACAATCGATTCAATGGAATCGATGCGCGCTCTTGATTTCTGATTGCCGCGTTTCTTACTTCGCGCGCGAAAACGCTGATCGGACGCCCGGGACGGTTACTCGCCGTTGGCGGCGCGCCGGTGTTCGCCGACCGTTCTGCCATTCGCCAGCTGCGTGAGCAGCTCGCGCAGAGCTTTGAGATCGACGGGCTTGCACAGATCGTCCGCGACGTTCAGGCCGCGAGCCGATGCGAGCCTGCTGGCCGTCTTGCGGAACCACTCGTCCTGACCACTGATGATCAGCAGGTGGCCCGAAAAGCCGCTCTGCGTGAGCAGGGAGAGAACGCTGATGCCGTCTTCTTCCGGCATGCACAGGTCGAGCGTCAGCACCTGGGGTTTCCACTCGTCGAGAACCCGTCCCAGGGCCGAAGGATCCGTCATCGAGCGCGCATCGTAACCGCACTTGGCCGCCACGCGAGCGATCAGCTCCGCGGAATCCGAATTGTCGTCGACGGCAAGCAGGCGAGACTTGGTCATGTCTGCGTGGTTCACGCCGTCCTCCAGGCCGGATGCGTTTCGAGTGCTGTCTTCTCTGCGATCGCGGCGCGATACGCTTGATAGTCCGTCTTGACCTCGTCCAGCGCGCTGTAGAGGCGGCCGATGAGGTCATCGATGTGAGACTTGGTGTGGTTGGCCATGACCTGGAGACGAAACCGGGCGCTGCCTTTGGCGACGGCCGGGAACTCGACGAGATTGGCCACCACGCCGAGCGCCGGCAGTTTCTGGCTCACCATGCGCGCGAGCGCCTCGTCGCCCACTTTGGCCGACACGATCGCGGACGGGTCGCCGATGACCTCCATGCCGATGCGCGCGAGCTCGCCGCGCAGGTAGAGGACGTTCTTCATCAAGGCTGCACGCAAATTGCGGCCCTCATCGGACTTCACGATCTCGAAGGCTTTGAGCACGGTCGCGGCCTGCACCGGAGACAGGGCATTGGAGAACGTGCCGGAACTGCCGAAATATCGGAGATACTCCTTTACCTCGGGTGAATTGCAGGCGACGAACCCGCCGTTCGACGCGAATGTCTTGGAGAAGCTGCCCATCACGATGTCGACCTTGCCGAGCATCGACTGAAGGCCGATATGGCCTGTGCCGTCTTCGCCGATATTGCCGAGATCGTGCGCAACGTCGACGAGCAGCGTCGCTTTGTACTCGCGGCAGAGGTCCTGCATCGCGGCAATGTCGGGCGTGTCCGAGTCCATCGAGAACAGCCCCTCGGTGATCACCAGGATCCCGTTCTCCTTGTCGCGCGCGCGGATGCGGTTGAGATGCCGCCGCACCGACTGCAGGTTCAGATGCCCGTGAAGGTGGATGTTGCGGGTCGCCGCGATGGCGCCGTCCTGAAGGCAGTTGTGTGCGAGACCGTCGATCACCACGTGGTCGTCGGCGCGGATCAATCCGCGGATCACGCCGTACCCCGCCGCCCAGCCGGTGGGATAGAGGAGCGTGTGCTCATACTGCAGGAATTCGGAGATGGTGCGCTCGAGCGCCAGCGAATACCGCGTGTTGCCGAGAAACGCTCCCGAGCCGGCGCTGTGCACGCCATATTCGTCGATCGCGGTCTTGGCCGCGTCCTTGATCGCGGGATGCGAGGCGAGACTGAGATAGTCCTGTGACGCGAAGTTCACACCGCGGAACGCGCGCCCGGAATCGTCCTTCGCGGAGGTGGTCGGTTTTGGCGCTTCGTCGGTGGACTTCGAATAGGGCCACAGACCGTGACGCCGCCGCAGATCCTGCCAGCGATGGAAACCGTGCACGCGTGCAAACAGGTCGACGCCGCGCGGATCGCGATATTCCCGCAGGCTGCCGGTCAGCGTCTCGAGCGGAAGATCGTCTTCACGATGTCCAGCGTCGACCGAAGTCGGCGTTAACTTACTCATTGGGCCCCACCTCTCCCACTAACGAGGAGAAGGCCCCAAGCTAGGTCGCAAATATGAACAAGATCGAAACGGATAAAGCTCCGCGCGAAGTTCGTCCCGTTTAGGTTACTTTTCAGAATGCATTAAGTAAAAATCTAACGAAGTTATTATGCTCCTGGTCGAAGGCCGATGGCCGTTGCGCTGTCGAGCGGCACAAACTGCGGTCCAGGAGAACCACGTGACAGCCAGTGCGTCACCGAACGTCCGACCTCTGCGTCGGCCAGCAGGATCTGCGCCTTCAGCCGGCCGCCGGTTCCGCGCGAATTGGCCCGCGGAACTTCGTGTCGCAGGCGCTCGCATTCCTTGCACGGTCATCGATATCTCCAGCGTGGGTGCATGCCTGAAGCTTGAAGAGCCGCTGCCGAAAGAGGGAACGCTTCGCCTTATCATCGGACATGTTCCACCGATCCAAGCCGTGGCGACCTGGCGCAAGAACGTCCACCTGGGTGTGCTCTTTCACTTCGAGCAGTCGTGGGTGCTGGACTCCTGCGGCAAGCGCTTCGATCCCGCGGCTTGGTTGAAGGACGTCTGAATTCGGCGCGCCTCGGCTAAGGGTTCGTTCATTCCCCAGCAAATAAGATCGGCCGAACGCGCGAACCCGCGCGGGTGTCGAAAAATTTTGCATTTGAACGAATTGTCATGGGCCTCGTCCGATGGAAATCCGTTGAGCTTGCGGGATGGGGCCGCGTGCGCCGCGCCCGATCCCTGGCTGCGCGCGCGGAGCGCATCAGCGATCTTGCGGCGGCAATCGCCGAGGACCACGCAGGCGGCATCAGCATCTATGGCTCGGGGCGCTCGTACGGCGACAGCGCGCTCAACGCGCACGGCCATTCCTGCCTGACCGGGCGCCTCAATCGCATCCTCGGTTTCGATGAGACGACCGGCATTGTAGAGGTGGAGCCCGGAGTCACGTTCCGCCAGCTCATGGACGTGTTCCTGCCCAAGGGCTGGCTCGTTCCCGTCACGCCGGGCACCAGCTTCGCCACCATCGCGGGCGCGGTCGCACACGACGTGCATGGCAAGAATCACGAACGCGACGGCTCGTTTGGCCAGCATGTCACCGAGATCGATCTGCTGACGCCCGACGGCGCGCTCCGCACGCTCGGGCCGCGCAGCAGGCCGGCGTGGTTCCGTGCCACGTGCGGCGGTTGCGGACTGACCGGCGTCATCACGCGCGTCGCGTTCCGGATGCGCCGCGTTCCCGGCGGATATGTGAAGGTCACGAAGCGGCGCCTCGACAACCTCGAAGCATTCCTCGAAGCCTTCGAGATCGCGAAGGATACCAGCTACTCGGTCGGTTGGATCGATGCGGTAGCAGCCGGTCGCGATCTGGGCCGCGGCATCCTGGAGACCGCCGAACCTGCCGTCGACACGCGACCCATCGCGCGCTCCAAGCAGGAGAGGGCCGTGCCGTTCGAATTGCCGCTGTCGCTGGTCAATCCCGGCGTCGGTCAAGGCGTTCAACGCGCTCTATTTTCACAGCGCCTCGAAAGAGGGATCGATCGCGCTGAAGCCGTACAGCTCATTCCTCTATCCGCTCGATGCCATCGGCAGCTGGAACCGGATCTACGGCAAGCGCGGATTCCATCAGTTCCAATGCGTCGTTCCGTATACGAACGGTGACGTCGCGCTGCGCCGTCTTCTCGAAGCGATCTCGTCCTGCGGCGCGCCGTCGTTCCTCACCGTGCTCAAGCGATTGGGACCGGGGCGCGCCGGCTATCTCTCGTTCCCGATGGAGGGCTACACGCTCGCCGTCGACTTCCCGAACAATCCGACGACGGAATCGCTGTACCGCGTGCTCGTTCACTTGACGCTCGACCATGGCGGCCGCGTCTATCTCGCGAAGGATGCGCTTCTGTGGCCCGAAGCGTTCGCCCAAATGTATCCCGAGCTCGACGAGTTCCGTCAGGTGATCGAGGAGCTCGATCCGTCCGCGCGGCTGCAATCGGACATGGCGCGGCGCCTTCAGGTGCGCGCATGCTAGCGCCGCCGGTCGAGACCTGGGTTCTCTTGGGCGCGTCCTCGCCGATCGGGCGGGCGTTCGCCGAGCAGGTTGCGCGAGCGGCTCGCATTTGATTCTCGCGGGCCGCGACATCGACGATCTGGAGGCGACAGCCGCGCACTTGCGCATCGCCACGCCGGCGACCGTCGAGGCCTATCGCTTCGATGCAGCGGACCTGTCGTCGCACCGCGCTGCGGCCGAGGCGTGGTCGCAGCATCCGGGAAAGCTCAACGCGGTGCTCCTCTTCGCGTCCATGCCCGAGCAGAAGGACATGGATGCCACGCCCGAGCTCGCGCACGACTGCATCGCGGCGACCTATGCGGGCGCGGTCTCCATTCTTCAGCATCTCGCTCCCCACATCGAAGCGCGCAAGGGCGGCACGATCATCGGCATCGGCTCCGTTGCGGGCGATCGCGGCCGGCTCAAGAACTACGTCTACGGTTCGGCAAAGGCGGGCCTGCACACGTATCTCGCGGGCTTGCGCAACCGGCTTGGACGCTCGGGCGCGCATGTGCTGACCGCGAAGCTCGGATTTGTCGATACCGCGCTGACCTGGGGGGCGCCCGGCATCTTCCTCGCGGCAAGCCCCGAGATGGTCGCGCGCAAATGTCTCTCCGCCGCGCGGCGAAAGCGCAATGTCTGTTACGTGCCGTGGTTCTGGTCGCTGATCATGCTGATCATCCGCTCGGTGCCCGAAATGATCTTCAAGAGGCTTTCGATCTGATGTCGCTCTCGACGCCGGAGATCGTCCGCGCCGGAAGGACGCATCGGGCTCGTCGCGCATCGCAGCGGCGATCGCGCTCATGCGCCCGAAGCAGTGGGTCAAGAACGGCTTCGTCCTTGTGCCGATGTTCTTCAGCGGCCATGTCGATCTTCCGCTCGCCGCGTCCGCGCTGATTGCCGCGATCAGCTTTTGCCTGTTGTCGAGCACGATCTACATCTTCAACGATCTGTGCGATCTCGAGGACGACAAGCTGCACGAGAAGAAGCGCTTCCGGCCGCTTCCTTCCGGCCGGATCAGCGTGCCGGCCGCGATCGTGCTGGGGATCGGCGCTCGCTGTCCGCGAGCATCGCGCTGCCGATCCTCGCCGGACTTCCGATCGGCTTCTTCTTCATCGCGGCGCTGTTTGCGGCGATGCAACCTCGCCTATTCGCTCGGCATGAAGCACATTCCGATCCTCGAGCTGTTCATCCTGTCGTCGGGCTATGTGCTGCGCCTGATCGCCGGCAGCACGATCGTTGGCGAGCCCCTGTCGTCCTGGATCGTGGTCTGCACCGGCCTCGTCTCGATGATGCTCGCCGTGGGCAAGCGGCGCGGCGATGTGGCGAACGCGCTCGATCAGTCCGGCCGCCGCCGTTCGCTGCAGCACTACACGGTGCCCTATCTCGATCAGCTCACCACGCTGCTCGCCGGCGGCGACGTTCGTCACCTATCTGCTGTTCTGCATCTCGGACTACGCGATGCAACGCTTCGGCGCCGACGTCACCATCACGTCGGTCTTCGTCCTGTTCGGGATCTTCCGCTTCCTGCAGATCCTCACGGTGGAGTCGGGCGGCAATTCACCGACCGACATCGTCGTCGACGACGGTCCGCTGCGCATCTCCATTTTCATGTGGCTGCTGACGTTCTTCGTCATCATCTACCTCACGCCTTGACCGGCGAAATCCGAGTTCGCACCGACACAAGGCCGTGAGGGCTCGCGTTCGAATCCGGAATGGCCAGTTCAAATCGTAGACATTCGTTTTGCAGCGCAGTGCGTGACGGAAACCACACAGAATGGCGGCGCACGGAGCATTGTCCGCCGCAATGCTGCAACCAGACGTTCTCGACAATCGCAAATCTGTCGCATAGGATTTGTGTTGCAACGCAACTCGTGTTTCGTTGCGACGCAACATGAAGGGGAACAGCATGAGATCCGCCAAACCCGAAACCGAACTCTCCGCAGCTCAAACGGATCGTCGTGCGTTTCTTGCGACCGCCGGCAAGCTCGCCGTCGGTGTGCCCCCAACCCTGATCGTCCTGCTTTCCACCAGCATGAGCTCGCCTGCGATAGCGCAGTCGAGCGGGGCGGGGACGCCGGGTGGGGCGGCAACGCGTGCCGTACGCGGTACGTTGCGGCGGCTGAGTTTCACGCCGCATAGGCTCGAATTCCCGGTTTGCATGTCTTTGCGTCGTCAACGGAGGCGAGGGGCGTGCTCTTCCCTTGGGAAGATTCTCATCTGATTGCGTCGCCGACCTTGCATCACTTCTATGTCGGCGGTCTGCCGGCCCTGTTTTGCGAGAAGCGCCAGAAGCTTTTCGGCCTCAACGCGACAGCGGATTGCATTTGGAGAAGCCTTGCCGATGGTCGTACGCCAGCGCAGGCGTCATCGCGCATTGACCGACATGGGCTTTGCCGAGTCGGAGGCCGTCGCCTTTGTTCGGGACGCAACAATCTCCTGGTTGAGCGCGGGTCAACTGACGCCGCGCGAAGTGCTCGACCTCCTCGCGCGACCTGCCGCTGCGATGCGCGACGTGCGGATTCATGACCTCGCGCTTCAGATTCGTTTCCTGGGAAGCGCATCTCCCGAATCGTTCGACGATGTATTTGGACATCTGCGCGTGGACATCTCCGGACCCGAGCATAACGGTTTCGGTTGTGGGTTGCCGGCAATCCTGTTTCATCTTCGAAGGGGGCTCGTCCGCTCGCCGCGTGCGCGAGCCACGAGCTCATCCCTCATCTGAAGGCGATCCTGACCGAACACTATGTCTCGTCGGTCGAGAATGCATTCCTCATCCACGGAGCCTTGCTCGCAAAGCACAGAAGCGGTCTCCTGATTTGCGGCTCGCCCGGCGCCGGAAAGACGACATTGAGCGTGGCGCTCACGGGTTCGGGCTATCGCTACTGTTCTGACGATATCGTTCGGATCGAGCGGAACGGCATGGCGATCGGCGTGCCGTTCCTGCCCGCCGTCAAGACCGGCGCATGGCCCCTCGTGGCGCCGTACGCTCCCCACATCGTCGATGTGCCGACATACCGGCGGCGTGACGGTCAGGACGTACGCTACTTGCCGGTGCCGATATCCGCGGAGCCGCGAATATTGAGCGATATCGTTGTGCTCGCGCGCGAGCCAGGCGTTGCCGCGGGGCTCGATGCGGTGGAACCGCTCGAAATCCTTTCGACGATCCTGGAGAGCGCGTTCTCCGCAAGAGGTGCGCTCGATGCCGATACGCTGAAGACATTCGCACGCGCGATCGAGGAGGCCCGGTGTTACAGGCTCGTCTATTCGGACTTGGCGGACGCGGTCCATGCCATGGCGTCTCTGGCTCATGGATAGGCTTGGATCACTCGCGCAGTTGACCTCTTGTCTGCGCGGCGAAGTTCCTGTCGCACCGGATTGGCCGGCGATACTCGTGCTTGCTAACCGCGCCCTGGTAACAGCGCAGCTCTACGGTGCCATCGCGCAAGCCGGCGCCACGCAGCATCTGCCGGAGGATGTGCGCACATTCCTGTGCGAGGTCTTCAAACGCAATCGAGAGCGTAACCGGCGTCTTTCAGCGCAGCTCAGTGATGCGTTGCTCGCGCTCAACGGTGCGGGGATCGAACCCGTTCTCTTGAAGGGCGCTGCGGTTTGGGCGAGTTCAGGGCGTGGTCTGGAATTCAATCGGATTCTCGCGGACCTCGACCTTCTCGTAAAACCTTCGGAGGTCGAACGCGCGCTCGACGTGCTGGACAAGGCCGGGTTTCCTCGCGCGGCGAGACATCGGGGGAAGCATACTGTCGCCGAGTTGGGCAGACCGACGGATGTAGGATTCATCGATCTCCATCAGCGTCCGCCCGGGCCTCTTGGGATCGCCCAAATACAGAATCTCAACTCCTTCTGTACTCGGATCTCCTGGTTTGGCCCGCGCGCAATGGTCCCTTCGCCCGCCATACAGATATTGTTCATGGTTCTGCACGACCAATTTCACGACGGAGACTACTGGCGCGGCGGTTTTATCCTTCGACACCTCGTGGACATCGCCGAGTTATCGAGAGCGCCACCATCCGTGGATTGGCTGCTGCTCGACGAGTTGTGCAAGACGTCTCTTGTACGCAATGCCTTAGGCACGCAACTTGTCGCGGCCGAGCGACTCCTTGGAGCGGTCGTACCGTTGCATCTCGCGCGTCGACATTGGGTTCGGTTCCAGCATCAGCGGCATATCTGGCAATATATGTACCCTCAGTTGTCGGCACCGCTTTCGTTGGTCGGTGTCGTAACCGAATGGCCCAATCTGTTGGCCCATCGCGCGTTGAACGAACGCACGCGTCGCGAAGCGCCTGGACTGGCGACCGAAGCTGCAGGAGCGACGCGGGGGCGATTCATAAATAGAGCTTCAAGTCGCATCAGGCGCTTCAGGAGGTTCCTTTCACCGCGCGCGGGCAAGCTCTGAGAAGAATGCCTCACTTATGGTGAGAGATAGCAATCTCGCGCAGTAGCTTGCGGAACGGCTGGTGATCACCTGGGGCGCACGGCGGATTTACTCTCCGCAAGCCTCGAGATGGTGGCCCGCAAGAGGACCACGTCAGTCCTTTGGGCGCTGACGATCGCCCTTGCAGAGCGACATTAGAAGCCTGCCCAGCGCACACGGTTTGAAAGCAAGGTATTGAATTAACTGATAAATTTGGCTTCGTTTTGGCAATTGGCTTTTCCGGATCACAATGGGCGGATAGCAAGTCATCAGTATACTGAATAACTGTAACTACTCTCCAAAGGCCGGCTGTTGAAATTGGTCAGCAAAGCAACGAGACAAACTTAGTCTTGTCGACTTCCTGATGAAGACCCTGCCACGCGTCGCCAGCGAGATGGCGATACACCTGGTGGCCTACAATCTCACCCGCGTCATGAATATCATGGGTGTCAAATCGCTCCTGGCAGCGATCACAGCGTAGTCGTCATCGCGCTCGCCCCGCGGTGAACCTCAAGTGGACACCACCCCCAAGCGTTTTTACACAGCCAAGACCCATTCCGGTCCTTTTACCCTGTCACAGGACACACAAAGCTCAAAACTCGGGTTCAATCCGATAAAGTGTCAGCCCAAGAAAATCTTTCGTATAATCTTTCGGGCCATCAATCCTGCGGCAGCGCGAACACGTAGACGCTATTGCCTCTGTTGGCCGTGTAGGCGTCGGGGGTCAAGCGCCGGAGGAAAAAGCCCGCCCCGGAGCCATTGCCGCCCACAATCGCGACGTATTGGCGGCCCTTGATCGAATAGGTCATCGCCCCGCCAGCGGCTCGCGCGGGAAGCCGCGTCTCCCACACCAGTTCGCCAGAATTCGCGTCGAGCGTGCGCAAAAAACCCACTGACGAGCCGCTGAACAGGAGCCCGCTTGCCGTGACCAGCAGCGGCGCATAGTTCGCCGTACCGCGTCTCCCAGGTCCATACGGTGCGCCCGGTTTCGACCGAAATCGCGTCGATGCGGCCCATCTTGTCTTTGCCTTGCGGAAATTGCGCGATGTTTGCCGGTTGTAGTCGAACTGCGGTTCCGGTTCGCGGTCCGCGTACACCCTCAATCGGCGCAGAGATTGCTGAACGGTATGAACATGACATTGGTCTTGGGGCTGTAGGCGCCCATCGGCCAGTTACGCCCGCCCGTATAGTTCGGGCAGATGCGGTACGTCTTGTTCAGGTCCGACAGCACCATCGACTCGTTCACCGAGACGAGACCCTTGCCGTCAATCTTGGAGACTAGGTTCTGCTCTACCGTCTCTCTCGCCCACAGGAACTCGCCGCTCTCGGCATCAAAGCTCCAGGCGATGCCGGTCTTGCACGGGACGCCTGTCAGCGTCTTGCGCATTCCCCTTCGCGCATCGGGATTGACGGCCAGCATGCCCGGGGCATTCGCATCCGGATTGACCGGAGACTCGATGATCATCATCTCGAACGTGCAATCCTGGTCCCAGTTGTCGCGCGGCAAGGTCTGGTGCCGCCACACGATCTCGCCGGTCCTCGGTTTCACCGCAAAGCGCGTGTTGGTGCCGGCCATGGTGCCGCCGATCGTTCCGCGCTGCACTTCGGACGCGGGTCCCGCGCCGCTCGATCCGTAATAGACGAGGTCGAGCACCGGATCGTAGGTCAAATGACCCCACACGCCGGTCATCCAGCGCTTCTCGAACGGCGCGCCGGCCCAGGTCTCATCGCCCGGCTCGCCAAGCTTAGGAATCATCTCGTTGCGCCACAGCTCCTCGCCGTTGCGCGCATCGTGGCCCGTGACGTAGCAGCCAAAGCCCGCCACTTGGCAGGAGCTTCCCGCCATTACGATTCCGTTCGCGACGATCGGCCCGCTCGAATTCTGCACGTAGAGATTGCCACCGCGGTCGCTCTGCCACACGCGCCTTCCTGTGCGCGCGTCAAGTCCGACCACGAAATTGTTCCAGGTCGCGAAGACGACGTACTCGCCGTAGAGCGAGATGCTGCGCTTGTTAGCGCCGAAGGCGATCGGGAACTTGTCCACCGCCGGGATCGGATGACGATATTCCCATAAGAGGTCGCCAGTTGCCGCATCGATCGCCTGCACCACGTCGCGCGGATTGCCGAGATACATGACCCCGTTGTAGACGATGGGGGTGGTCTCGTTGCTGCCTGGGCTCATCGCGCGCGACCACGCGAGATTCAGGCTCCTCACATTCGTCTTGTTGATCTGCTCGAGCGGCGAATAGCCCCAGCCCTGATAATTGCCACGGTACAGAAGCCAGTCCTCCGCCCTCGGCGCCCGCAGCATCGCATCGGTCACGGGGACGAAGTTCTCGACCTCCTTGACCGTGCGCCAGTCCGGCGCATGACTTCCCGCCAGCGCCACGGCGCACGCGAGCGCAAGTGATGCCTTGATCGAGCGCACTATCCCACTCCCTGCCTGATGAGCGCCCACGCCAACACGACGTAAGCCGCGCCCACGGTAGATATGCCGCTGCTTCAACTCTTCGATGAACTAGCCATTCCCCCTCCCTGCGGTCGCGCAGACCATACCAGTTCCGTCTGGGTCTTTCCAGTTCGGAGCATCTCATAAACTATCTGCGTGTTGCCGTCGCGTGGGACAAAATTGCTTCGGACATCGAGCGGCGCGTTAGAGCATCTCATGACGATGAAGCAAGTTATCTTAGTTTGTGTACTGATTTTCGTTGTCGGAATTGCGGACATTCCAGGCAGCGGTCCGGGGTGGCAATCCGCCGGTTCGATTCGACGCAAGATGCAGTCGACGTGTCGTAAGGCGGTGACTCACCAATGGCTTCTGATTACGACGGACGGCATCGCGCCGGTGTTGCTTTCAATTGCCCGCTCGGTAGATTTTCCTTCTGCCATCCCAGCAGAACCGATGCCAAAGGCGAGCCAAGCTGGGCTCACACGCAATGCGGTCGCAATTCCCTCTATGAGCCTTAAGTTCGGTTCGGATTTATCCGTCTCGAACATAGCGAGACTATTCCGGGACAATGGACGGGTGCCATCTTCCATCTTTCTTTGCGCTGAAACGGCACCAGCTTTGCCACTTCTGCCTGCGTTAGGCTCAGTTGAAGGCGTCGCTGCGCTATGCGCTGACCCACGGTGTGTGCCTCGTTAGTGGAAGCGTTCGGACTGACTGATCGTACTCGGTTGATTCTACGCCGTTGCCCCTTGAGAACCGTCCCAATAGTTGTCTCCAACTGTTCCTCCGTTTAGATCGTTCCTGTTACCGAGAATGTCGCAACAGCAATAATTTCAAGACCACATGGCGTTCGCGCGCAGCTACTGATGGTTGACCATCATAAAACCCGACATACCCGTAGCCGCCGCTCGTTTGCCACCGGCGAATCTCCAACCGATGAGGACCGCGCGTAAAATGCAGAGTTTCGGGTTCCTCGAAAGCCAGTGGTCTTTGAGACCAGTCAGGGCTCTTTCTGTTGGTCGGACGAGCGCCGGACAAACCCATTGCACGACAGCTACGAGAGCGGTTCACAGAATGCCCCCTTGGATCATCTGCAAATTCGGTCTTCGCGTTGTCGGCGCGAGGAGGTCATTCAAATCGAGACCAAGCTCGAAGAGCGCGGCGATGAGAACGCAGATGTTGTGGCAGACAATCTTGCAAAGGACCTCGTTGAGCATGGCGGTTTCCGTCTTACTGCGGACGACATCCCCAAATTTTGCCTTTATCATCGAGAACACGGACTCGACGTTACTGCGTTGATGATAGTGCTCGTAGAAGTCATCGCTGTAGAAATGAAACATATGATACATCCGCTGCCATAGTTGGCCTCCCGGAGTTCATGCGTCCAGAACGACCCTTGCCAGTGCCTGTGTGATTCGATTTGAATGCGATGTAGGGGGTTGCGCCGTGCTCCGCTATCACGCTGTAGTTCTTGATTGATGCATAGGCCCTGTCGGCGCACACCTCTTGAAGATCGAAATTTTTGGCGGTCATCTCCACCAGTTTGGGCAACTGCGGTGGGTCGCTGGCGTCTTTATCCTTGATCACAACCGCAGTGACGATGTGCGTTTTGACGCCGCACATCAGATGGACCTTCGTCCATGTATGCTGCTCACGCACGCTCGAAATCCTTGAGATCGATCCAACGATCAAATCGTGAATTACCGAAACCCGACGAATCGACCGCGAATGTGTGTTCTAAATCACGAACAGGCAGGCTCGTCTGCTGAAGGAGGTCCAACAACACCGGGCTCAGTTCTGGGTCACTCATTGCATTAAGGATTGAATTGAAGTGGGGCGCTGAGGAGATGAATCCGGCCCTAAATGCGGTTCGTACGTCCGAACTGAACCGGCGCGCCGAAGTTCGTTCGTACACCTTGCAGCAGGCCAGAAAGGCTCTCTCACTGAGCGGGATACGCGGGCGGCCCGGTCTCTTCAGTTCGTCATTATCAATCGTCTTGCAAAACCCCGAAAGCAACCGCATGAGAAGGTCTTTCTCCTGGGTTTGCGTCGGTTGTAGTTCGCCCAGTCCTGTCGATACGTCTTCTTTTTCTTCTCGGCCGGCGCTGGCGGCGGCGGTTCGACAGATTCGATTTTGGATACTCGACCTTGTAGATCACCCCAAGAATATGCTTGCACCTTCCGCCGTTTGCCCTGAAATCCGAGCAGTTGCAGGTATTTGATTTGTCGCCGATGGTCACTTTGTACTTGACCCCCGGTCGGCTCTGCGACGGAACAAGCCAAAGGTTGCCCTTTTTGGAGATGCCTCCAAGAAGTGCGATTTCCCTACCTCGTGCCTTCTTAAAATCCATGAAGGTGACTGCCCAGAATTACCTTCTAGGTATATACCTTGTAGGTATAGTTGAGTCAATACCTTTTGGTATATTATTGTGACGTAGTAGGCGACGGCGGATGGATCGACATGCCCAAGGTTCAAATTTGGGGTTATCGATGCGAAAGGTGCGAGCACGAGTGGGTGCCTCGCGAAAAAGACCAAGAGCCGAAGGTATGCCCACATTGCAAAAGTCCTTATTGGAATAAGCCGAGACAACTCCTCCCGCGCGCAAAAAGAGCACGAAAAAGAGCCAGTCTTAAATTGTCCGAAATCCGGAAGGCGTCGGCACGGGTCGCTATGCCGACGGCCCCGCAGTCTTGGAGGGAAGAATGCGGCGAATCATCGTCGGAGATTTCGTGCCCTTTGTGATCTTCTCACTATGAACCTCGACGCGAACGAGCGGCTTGCCGAACCGGGAGGCGAAGTGCAGCCCCAGCACATGCAGGTTCACGATGAAGACCGACTCGGCGTCGGAATGCTCCACCTCATTCGCGAAACCGATGCCGAGTTCCGGGCGGTAGTTGTCGAAAGCCAACAGATACGGCTTATTCACGTCAGCCGTTTTGGCGATACCCATAAGGATTTTGTGATGCATCCGAGACTCATCGACGAAGGCATCGACTTCGGCCTTGGGTCCGATTACCTCCCACGATCCCTCAGCATCCATAAGCGCCGCTAGTATTACGTAGGGCGCTGCTTGATCAGCGATAGCGGCGGTCCGGCTCGGAGGCTCGCCACGGCGCGCCAGAACCTGCCTGACCATGAGCGCCGCAGCCTCGAAAACATCGAAACTGGCCCGTGAGCCCTTTAGCTCGGGAAGAAAGCCGCGTTTGCGCCATACGCGCTGCAAGTCGGGTGGCACGTCGGCGACCACCCCTACTTCGGCAGGGGAAAGCTCCGCATAAATGACTGTCTGTTGTCTGCTCATGCCGCCGTTATACGCGACCCTGAGTACAGTGTCAATGACCCTGTATAAAGTGACTATGAACCTATACTATAGCCCGGCGACAGATAGGCTGCCTATTTCACATTTGCAGGCCCGAAGCTCGTGCCGGTCGCTGTATCTTTCCCAAAGGTGATATCGATCACGATTCGTTGCGAAGGCGAGCCTGCTTCCCTTGCTCCCTGAGCAGCATTTTTCTCTCGAATGGGGGCCTCGATCCCAAACGCAAGCCACGTAGGGTTCACGTCCAACGCTGTGGCGATATTTAGAAGGAGGTTCAGGCCCGGTTCGGCCTTGTCTGTCTCCCACATGGCGTAAGCGTTTCGGGAAAGCGGCCGCTCACGTTTTGCCCCATGCTTTTGCCGATACTGGACTGCTGAGCGACCTGCGCTTGTGTGAGACCGAGTTGAAGACGCCTCTTCGCCATGCGTTGGCCGAGTGTCTTAGGTTCGAACATGGCAACATTGGTCCCACTCGACCCTATTCGATTTAGTCCTCGCTTGTGCAGAACCCGGCGACCAGATCGCTATCTTCGGCGAGGCCCTTCGGAATCGACCGAGCGCGCGACCTACCTCTACGAAGAGGCAGGGCGTTACTGGTTCTCACACAGCCGACGCTCAATCGTCTTGCCGAGGACCGAGCCAAGGCGTTTCCGGACTACGAGGTAGACGCAGAGATCGCGAAAGTTCTGACGACCGAAGCTGGTGCGAAGGGCGGTTTCCACCGCGTATTCCCAGCACCGGACGATCCTGTTTCGATAGACGAGGTATCCGCTGTTTCGTTGGTGATCCTTCCGCCCGCGATGACACATGCCGGAAAGGGAGCCACGAAGTCTCCTGCAACGGATGCCGCTTCGGACGCGCTTACACGTTGCCGCGCCTCCCAACGGCGCTCCCGCAATACGCTCATTTTCGTCGCGCCGGACGAAGCGGCTCTGGGGACCGCGCGCGATGTCATGCGCAGGCGTATCGCATGGGAATCCATCGTGAAGGATGGACGGTTGCAGCAGAGCATGACCACCGGCCAGATCGAAGATGCAAACGAAAAGGCCCGGACCAATCGTAAATCGGCTTTGAAAGCGATCGGGCAGCTTGGAGCCACATCCTCTATCCGATTAAGAGCGATACTCCTGGCAAACCGTTCGAGCTAGAGCACAGCCTGGTCTCTTCCAGGGACCGCAGCGCCGTTCCGCGCGGTGGTCTATGAGAAGATCAAGTCCGACGGCATCGTGTTGGAGAAGTTGGGCGCTGAGCGCTTGGGACTGCGCTCAAGCCGATCTGGCCTGCCGACCGTCCGCACCTGCCGATCTCGGAGGTCGTCGATTGGTTCGCGTCTTACGTCTATCTGCCAAAGCTTCGTGATCGGGTTGTTCTGGAAGTGTCTATTCGTGATGCCGTAGGCAAGCTCGATCCGCAATTCGGTTATGCGGACAGCTTCGACGAGCAGACAGGCAAGTATCGAAACTTGTTTTGGCTAAGACCCCGCCTGACCTTTTCTCAACTGGCGCGCTGCTGGTCTCGGCTGAGGCTGCCAGCAAGCAGGTCCGCGAGACGCTTTCTGCTGCGTGGGGCTACGGGCCGCCCCGACGAGCGCGGGCAGGCTGTTCCGGGGGCTGGAAGCGGCACCGCACCAGCACCGCAACCCAGCGCGGCTGCTAAGCCTCGACGGTTCTACGGGTCGGTCGAGATCGACATGGTACGGCCGGTCAAGGCTTTTGACGCGATCCTGAACGCAGTCGTCATGGGAGCTTCAGCGGACCCAGGGAGCCAAGATCAGGCTGACCCTCGAAGTCGAAGCGCAGGCTCCCGACGGGTTTTCCGCAGGCGACGTTGGGGTCGTCCGCGACAATGCCCGCCAATCAAATTCAAGGCCGACTCCACCGGATTCGAAGACTAGCCGGACGCGGTCCTCGGGGGCTGTCTTTGAGTTTTTGTGCAGGAGTAGGCGTTTTTGTGTGCAGACGAGCGGATTCCGGTGTTATTTGTGCAAAGCCCCGCCAAGGGGCAGTGGATTTACGATTTGTGCTTGCCCAACAACGAAGAAGCCTTCCTCCAGGGGAGGAAGGCTTCGAGGTCACGAGCGAGGCGCTTACTCCGCGGCTTGAGCTGCGGCCTGTTGCGGCGCTGAGAACGCCGCCTTGTGGGCCGAGCGCATCGGCTTCAGGACGAGGATGGCCATCACCGCCGCCACAACGTCCATAGCAGCGGCAATCCAGAACACGGCGTCCCAGCTGCCCGTGCTGCTCATGAGCAAAACGGCCAGCGGCGCCGCAAAGAGTGTCGCCGTGCCCTTCGCCGTATAGAGCATGCCGGCATTGGTGGCAGCGTATTTGGAGCCGAAGGATTCCGTGCAGGTTGCTGGAAACAGGCTGTAGATCTCGCCCCAGGTGAAGAAGATCAGCCCGGGAAGATAACGAACAGCACCGGGTTCTGGCCGACAAGCGGAGCAATGAACAGGCACACGGCTCCCGCGGAGAAGACTATGAACATGGTGATCTCGCGGCCGATTGATCCGAGACCCAGCCGAAGAAAGGACGCGCTACGCCGTTCAGGATGTTGTCGACCGTGTTGGCGACGATGAGGGTGCTTCCAATCCCGAAGACGATGACGTTCGCCACGCCCCAGTCGGCGGCGAGGAGAGCGAACTGGGCTGTTACCATCATCCCGCCTGCCGCAACCATAGTGAACATGGCATAGAGCACCCAGAACAGGGGGGCCTTCAGGACTTCAGCGGGGGCGAAATCGCGCGTAGTCTGAACGACCTTCTTCTTGGCGCTCTGCGGCACCTGACCCGGCACGGGGGCTTTGAGGAACGGCGAAAGGAGAAGGATGATCGCACCCTGGCCGAGACCGAACCAGAGAAACGCCGACTGATACCCATAAGTCCCGATCGTGTAGATGATGGGGATGGTTGTGATCGCGGCACCGGCGCCGAACCCCGCGGCCGTCAACCCCGCAGCCAGACCTCTGCGATCGGCAAACCATTTGAGCGCGTTGCCGACGCACGTACCGTAAACACAGCCGGCTCCGATGCCCGCAACGATGGCGCCCAAATAGAGCAGCGGGAGCGTGGTCGCGACAGAATTGATCACCCACGCAATCGCCACAAGGACCGCGCCGAACTGGACGACGATGCGGGGACCAAGCTTGTCCACGAACCAGCCTTCGACGGGAACCAGCCAGGTTTCGGTAAAGATGAAAATGAAGAACGCCCACTGGATTGCGGCGCGACTCCAGCCGTGGGCTTCGGTCATGGGACCGACAAAGAAGCTCCAGCCATATTGGAGGTTGGCGATCATCACCATGCAGACGATGCCGATACTGAGCTGAACCCAACGATTGACCGGCGGCGCGTCCGAAGCCGCAGCTTGATTTACACAGACATGTTTCCTCCCCAGGTCCGGGCGTTTGTCACACTCTGCCACAACTCGCCCGGGTCGACTCCAAAACTCAGTGCGAGCGCGCGGGTGTTGTGGCGGGCAGCATCTACTCGAAATCACCTGCCGCGCGTGAGAGCGTCGACGATTTATTTGCTCATTTCCGCGCGACCATGAGCAAGCGTATTTTCGTCGAGGCCTGACTGCTCTCGTACGACGAGAGGCGTCGGTTCTGACATATTCTTTGCCTCGGCTGATTGCACCCCAT
>CAVPTF010000013.1:0-363476 GCA_963708555.1 uncultured Alphaproteobacteria bacterium
CGGTGTCGGCCCACTGCTGGCGAGTGCGATGGTCGCAGCGGTGCCAGACCCTGCCATGTTCAGGTCGGGCCGTAACCTCGCCGCGTGGATTGGGCTTGTCCCGACGACAGAACTCCAGTGGTGGAAAAGAGCGGCTCGGTGGAATTACAAAGCAGGGCAACAGATACCTGCGACAGTTGCTGTTCGTAGGCGCCATGGCGGTCATCCGATACGCCGAGCGGCATGGTACGCGGCGGCCCTGGCTGGTGCGGTTGATGGCAAGGCGTCAGACAAGGTCGCCGCCGCCGCTCTCGCCAATAAGACAGCTCGGATGATCTGGGCGATCATGACCTCGGGTGAACGCTACCGCGAGCCACTACTGCAGGCAGCATAACCGAACAAGAGCGGCGAAAGCCGCGCCACAGCTTGGGAAGGGCAGACAGCATGTAATGCGAAAAGCGGTCTCTGAAACCCCAAGCCGGAAAACCCATCTTCGCCAGAGCGCCTCGAGCGCGTGCTTATGGTCGGGACCGGTCTTCGCGGATGGCACTATGGCCAGCGGCGATGTGAGGCCGCATCAACAGGCCTACATGGCAGCACCGACCTCTAACGCAGAACATGAAAAAAGCTCTTGCCAAATGGGAGCCGTCCACACATGGCGAGAAGCGGACATCCCGCGCTATCGGTCCGATGTCGGCTTTCGGGCGCATTCCAGCCGTTCCCGAGGGGTGGGCGGAACGGCAGTTTCTGACCCAAATCGGACCCTCACCGGCGTTCTCTCCGAGTCTATCCACGCTCCGCCGACACTCACGCCGACGCGGCGAGAAGCTCGTCCAGTTGCTCGAACTGCTCGTCAAACCCGCTTGTGCTGCCGGAGGTGACCGCTTCGTCGAGAGCGTCCTTTGAAGGATAAAGGTCCTGCAAGACGAGCAGCGTCCTGCCGTCTTTTTCCTCGAAAGTCACCGTGGTGACGGCACCATCGTCACTTTCCTCATTGGTCCAGACGAGGCGCGAGTACGGTGTAACTTCGATGTACCTGCCGAAGAATGCCATGGATTTTGAGTTCCCGAGGTCGACTCTCAAACGGCAACTTGCCCCCGACACGAACATCCATCTCGCAGGACAGCAGGGACATGCCCATCGACTTCGGTACCCACCACCGCTTGAGCAACTCGGGCTTGGTCCACGCCTCGAAGACGATGCGGCGCCGGACCGTTGAAGGTTCGCGTCGTGACGAGCTGCACGATCGGACTTCCGTTCAAACGTCGTTTGGTTCTTCATGGGGTAAGCTCACTTTCTTTTCTTGCGTGCATCGATCTCGTCCTTCCGTTTCAGTTCCTCGACAACCTTGTCCAATTCGTCGAAGCGCGCGCTCCAGAGCTGGCGGTACTTCTCGATCCATGCCGCCTCTTGCTCCAGTCGGCGCAGGCCGAGCTTGCAGGTCCGTACGCGCCCGACCTTCTCTGTGGTGACGAATCCCGCCTGCTCCTGAAACACCCACATGCTTCTTCTTCCATGCCCGTGAGGGTCATGTGGAACTTCTTGGCAAGGTCCGTGATCGAAGCGTCGTGCACTGCCCGAGTCGCTCCAGAACGCCGCGCCGGGTGGCATCCGAGAGGGCGGCGAATGAGGCATCGAAGCGCGCCGGAGAATAGTGAACCATGTGGTTCAGTATATACGAGGGCTTGAGGCACGCAAGTGTTCCTGACGCGCTTGCGCAGGCTCTTGAATGTCCGCTGCTGGCGATGAACTGCCGTATTTGGCGCTGACCGTGAACGGCACAAAGGGGCAGAAAGCGGTCATAACGTCGATCGGCCTGGCGCTCGACCGTCACAGTGCTCTCCGCATCTTCTCGATATCCGCCTCGCTCAGGAACATGCTCACCACCTCGGTCATGCCGAGGAGCGGCGTGAAGGTGACGATGACGATGCCGCCGGTCGCGTTGGTGCGGGTCAGGCCTTCGATATAGATGTCGAGCGGCGGCTCCTCGTCGAACCAGACGCCGTCGAGCGTCTCGCCCTGCCATTTCTCGCGGCCCTTCTCGTAGGATTTGAACCGCAGGACGACTCGCCGCTCGGTCGCCGCCGCCGGCCAGCGCACGACGATCATGTCAGCAGTCGGCGACGCCCGCGCGCGGCGTCGTCGAGCAGGCGTCGTGCGGGATCATGCCGGTGCCCCACTCCTCCTTCGTTCTCGGGCTGCGCCGATCAGCACGCGCTGCAGGTTGTCGCGCGTGCTCTCGCCGGTCTCGCCCGCGCCCACATGCGCACGGGCTTGTCGAACGCGGCCCCGTCCACCAGTCGGGATAGAGGCCGGTCAGATGCATGGCCCACTCCGGCGCCGCCGGCCAGCGTCTTGCCGAGCTGGTTGCCGGCCATGAGCAGCCGCTCGCGCACGGGCGCCCGCCGCATGGAATGCGACCTGTTTAGCTATACGGTCGGTAGGTCGCGAGCTGATTGTATTCGGCGCCAGTCGTCGCGTGCGTGCGTGGTGTGAGCGGGCGCTTCCACGTCCCTCGCCCCTTCGGATTGCCGCTCGTTCCGGGCGTGAATTGCGTCTCGCGATTACCGCTCTGCCCGCGCATCCAACGCCCCGCACGGTCTCTGCCATTCCTTGTGTCACTCATGACTGCTCTTTTTTCTGCTGAGTTGCCCTCCCCCAACAGTGATCTTGGTTCGACGCACTATGGGTCTGTCGGTGACGGCCTTTCTCGTGGCCAATACAAAACCACCCGCGGCCGCTGCCTGCGGGCGGCTCAACGTGGGACTGGGTTGTGGTTATTTGCTGACCCGAATTTCGCGCTCGATGCCGGTCTCCATGACCCTGCGTCTGATCTTGGGCGCTTCGGAAGCATGGGACGGTTCCCAGACAATGTACGTGCGGTCGATCGGCGCATTAGCCGAACCAGTGTCAAGGACAACCCCGAACAACTCGTTGGTTTCACGAACAACGACGTAGGTATGACCATCACCGACGTTGAAGTTCGCAATCACGATCCTCACGCGCTCCGGAAGGCGGGCAGCGTTCCTTCCGAACGGAAGGATCCTTGCTACGGACTTCTGAATTGAAGTCGATCGTGGCCAGTTTTGCTGGCGTGTCGGATTCGAAAGCGCGCTCACATTTGAATGGGAGTTTGAGCGCGGCCGCACGAACGTCGACGCCGAACGGGTGCTTCGACCAATCGTCGTCGAACACCTTGTTCCTGCTTTCGCTGTAACCGAAATTGTTCTGCATGATCTCGGTGTTGTAACCCATCGTGGAGGTTACGGTCGCTTTTCCTCCTTTGAATGCGATCGAATAGAACGTCGCCCACCGCGTTTTCGGCTTCTCGAGCCGCTCCACCCATGCGTACGCGACGTCGCCGTCGATTCGCACAGTGACCGGCCACACTTCCGAAGCGCGCGAAGGACGGGGGGCCCTATATTCGCCGATGCAATGCTCTTCTATTATCGCGTCGAGCGCTGCAGGAACGTCGATTTCGCCGAGCGCTGGCGTTGGCCCGCCGCCAAGACGCCTGCGCTAAGAAGCGCGGCCAGCGTCAAGGAGCGCGTCGTTGTCATTCCTTCCGTCCCCCGCCTTCCGGAATTGCCTGGACAGTTTCCCGAACCAATGCGCCATTCCATCCGTCAGCGTTTTTCGTAAATCAGGCGGCCTTCCATGGGTCCGAGCTGCTTGGAAAATGACAACTCGATCCCGCATCCGGGGCTCACATTCACCGTGTAGAAAACCCCGCTTCCGGTGTCGTACGTGACTGCATATAAGGATCCTATACGAGGTTGCCATTCCACGAATTGCACCATTTCTGCCGCCGCGAGCGAGCCAGCGGTCTCGCCATAGTTCCTCGCCAGGAAATCACGGGCGTCCTGCAGTCCGGCGCGCGCCACGCCGAGGATTTCCTGCTCCGACATTCGCGTGCACCTCGATGCTGATGGCAAATAGCGCGTCGGGTCCAATGCGGGGAAAGCGAGCATCAGGATAAGATACGAGAAGGCCAGGAGTACGTACGGCCACGCTCTCCTGCGCTCTTGCTGGTTCAAGAATCGCCATCCCCGTTTTGGCTAGAGATTGCATACCCGCAACGCGGCAGAATTGAGACGGAGTGCGGTTATCGTCGGATATTTCCTGAGCCTCGGATCACGATCGACCCGGTATAGGTTGCCCGATAGTCAGCGGCTCCCACGGCATGTCCAACAGCGCCGACAGCCTTGGCGACTTCGTTCTTGACGCGGCCGCGATCGGGGTCAGGATTAAAATCGAAACGTTCAGGCCTTGCCGTAACGTACCCCTCGAATTGCCATTTTCCGCCATCGGTCGTTACCCAACCCTGCAAGTCAGTATTGCACGCGTCCGATCACCGCGCCGCCTGTATCTATTCCAGCTGTTGTGTCTACAAACACAGGTGCGCCATTATTGGCGAGTGACTGATTGATCGCCGATTGGAAAGAGCTTGGTCCGGTTTTACCGGAGGCTGACTCGCCAATGATCTTCGTCAAACTGCTTTCGACATTCGCATCACTGAACTCGACGTCGAGCGGACGGCCAGAGCCGCTGAGCCAATGCGCGTAGGCTTGGCTGTTTCTGGCACCGCCTCCGCGATTGCGTGAGATCACCTGGAAGGTCGTGAGGTCTCCGATAGCCAGCTGAGAACTGCCGCTCTGGGTCTGCATCGATGGAGACTGGCCGGACGGACCACTTCGGCCCGGTGCGGCGGCAGCGGCTACATCTCCACGATCGACCAACAAACGCCGTCGCCAGAAGTTGCCGCTGGGCATGTCGCCCACTCTTTGGCGGCTCGCGGGGTTGTCGTGGACATTCTTATCCGTCAGCGGTCGGCCAGATGGATAGAACTCCACCTTCTGGCTGATCTCGTCGATGTCGAAGAACGGCTGGTCGCTGATGAACTCGCCTTCGCCATGAAGCGGCGGCGTCTGTTTCCAGCGCGGCCACATCGGCTCGTACGGATCGACGCTCGTGCCTTTGATGTTGTCGTCCGTCGCGTCGGGCGCGTCCCAAGTACCATCGGGCTTGCGGTTGTCGTGTCGGAACGGAAACCCGCCGAAACGATTTCCACCGGCCGGCCCGCCTAAGGCACGGCGTGAATCTGTCCGCGTTGGCGATCTCGACGCTCTGCGGGTCGCGCTGCCCGAATAGCCTGATGAAATAATCTGGGTCGATCGAAGCGCTTGGAGGCTGAAATGGCAGCGGCTTCGGCTCGTCGAAAAACCCTGGATCGTCGGGGTAGTACACGTGCGGCTCCCCCTCGACGAAAAAACCCGGATCGCCATCCGGGTAGCGCGGGCGATACGGCATGGGTCGCTCGACGGGCTCTCCACTCCAACCACCAGGCACGCGCGGCGGCGTCTGCTCCCAGGGATGGGGCGAGCGAGGATTCCGGGTGATGCGGCTGAACGGGCTGTCTTCACGTCCAATGAGCAGCTTAAGGCGCTCGCGTTCGAGTTGTTCGAAGGCCGATCCATCGAGGATTTCCGCGCGGGAAGAACGGGCCAAATCCGTATGGCATTGCAGAATCGCTCCTTTCGCGCCGACGCGTGTCGGCCGCTGTATGGTTTGCTTAGGAATGGGTTCCGAAAATTGCGCGGGTCACGCGCAGAGCTACGCTCCGCGTCAGGCCAAAATAAAAACCGCCCGCGGCGTTTGCTGCGGGCGGTTCACTCCATGATCGACTGGATACTGTCCAGAATAGTCCGGTTTCGTCCGATGTTCAAGCGCTCCGCGCGCGGATGATCTCGAAGCAGGTAAGCGGACTCAAAACAAAAGCCGATTCCATTTCTGGAATCGGCTTTTGCATTCGATGTTAACTCTGGATCGTCAGTTCACCGGCGAGAATTTCTGGATGCGCCGGCCGGTCGCCACTTCACCGGTGTAGAGGTTGCCCTTCGAATCCATCGTCGCGAGATGGAGGAAGGCGAACTGCCCGCCGCCTCTCCCTGCGCGGCCGATGCGCTGCACGACCTCGCCGGTCTGGCGGTCGAGCATCCACACGCTCATGTTCATGATGTCGGCGACGAAGATGTATTTCTGCTGCGGGTCTGCCGAGAAGTCGACCGAGCCCACCGAGCCGCGCATCCGCGTGTTGCGGGCGACGAAAAACTCCTTCTGGAATTTGCCGTCCTTGCTGAACACCTGCACGCGGTTGCCGCCGCGGTCGCAGACATAGACAAGGCCGTCCTTCGAGATGCGGACGCAATGAACCGGCGACCTGTAGTGCTTCGCCGTCGTGTTCGGATCGTAGGGCGGCTGCGCGTCGTTGGGGATCTCGCTCAGCGCTACGCCATACGCGCCCCAGCCGCGCTTGAATGCGCCGGTATCCGAGTTGAAAACGAGCACGCGGCGGTTCAGGTATCCGTCGGCGATGTAGAGCTCTTTCGCGTCTTCATCGAGCGTGGCCGCCGCGACCCCACGCAGGAGCAGGTTGGTCTGCTGATTGTCCTGCTTCTGGCCTTCGGTCGCGACCGCCGGCCCGCGATGACCGAAATCGGAGATGAACTTGCCGTCCTTGGTGAACTTCAGGATCGTGTCGCCCGGCTGCGCGCCCGCGATGTAGACGTTCTTCGCGCGGTCGACGAAGATCGTGTGCTCGGACTTCGGCCAGCCCGGCACCGAGTTAGGCACGCCCCACGAGGTCAGGAGATTTCCCGCGGCGTCGAATTCCAGCACGGCCGGCGGCTGGATGCAGCAATCGGCGGCCGGGGGGTTGAGCGTCGCGTAGTTGTTCGATTCATCCAGATCGCGGGGCCGGTTGAGCACCCAGATGTGGTCCTCGTGATCGACGAACATGCCCGTGATACCGCCGAGCGCCCAGTTCGCGGGGAGCGGCTTCGGCCAGTTCGGATCGTATTGGTATTTGGGCGGTCCCTCGGCGGCGTCGGTGGCAGGCGCCGCGGCAAACAGCGCGAGCGCGCTCAAGCCCAGAATCGACGCCGAGAGCGCCAAGGATTTCTTCCAATTCAATCGCATCGCTTCGTACTCCCCAAGTCCTTGTTATGGGTGGCGTCTGGAACTGACGTGGCGGGCAATCTACCAGCGCGGCGATGCAACCACAATTTGGTGGGCATTCACGAGCGCGCGCGGTGGCCCCCGCCAGCCGTCTATCCCCCCCGCCGTGGTCAGTTAACCCAGCGGCGTCGCCTGAGCCGATACGGCGCTATCGATGCGCGCGCGCTTGACGTCGCCTGAAAGCGTGTCGAGCGCGCCGCTTTTGAGCGCAAGCCCAAGCAGCCTCTCCGGATCGACCGGGCCGGGCATGCGGACGCGGCCGGGCGCGAGCTTCGAAAAGCCGACGCGCGCATAATAGGGCTCATCGCCCACGAGAACGATGCTGCCAAAGCCCAGCGCACGCGCCTGATCGATGCCGCGTTGCATCAACGAAATACCGATACCCCGTCCCCGGAGCTCCGGCTCAACCGCGAGCGGACCGAGAAGAAGCGACGGCTCGGCGCCGATCACAACGGGCCAGAAGCGGACGGAACCGAGCAACACGCCATCTTGGGCTTTGACCGCGACGAAGGAGAGACGCGGCTCGGGCTCAACGCCTTCGCGTAGCCGATAGGCGGTCTTGGCATAACGGCCGGGTCCGAAACAGCGATCGACAAGCGCTTCGATCGCCCGCGCATCTGCGTCCCGCTCGGCTCGGATGTCCCACATGGCGTCCGTATAAGTACGCATCTTAGAAAAGTCATTAACGAGTTCGCATCGATTGAGACCGGGGGCATTTCACCCGTCCTTAAGCTGTCCTCCCGATACTGCCGCTGTCGGCCGCGATCCTTATCGCGCGGCCCTTTTTTGCGCGCAAAGACCGGTTCCGCATGCTTCAGATCGTCGGCATTATCACCCTCTTCGCCATGGTCTTCGGCGGCTATGTCCTTTCCGGCGGGCATTTCGAAGTCATCCTGCATGCGCTCCCCCATGAAATGATGACGATCGGCGGAGCGGCGATCGCCGCACTGCTGCTCGGCGGGTCCATCGGCATCGGTCAAGCGAACCGTGTTCGAGATCGCCAAGGCCTTTACCGGACCCAAGTGGAAGACGTCCGACTATCGCGACCTGCTCTGCCTGCTGTTCCTGCTCACCAAGACGATGAAGATGAAGGGCATGATCGCCCTAGAAGCCCACATCGAAAAACCGCACGAGATCGGCGATTTTCAAGCGCTATCCGAAGAATCTCGAAGGATCATTTCGCGCTCGATTTCATCTGCGACACGCTGCGCATGATGACCATGAGCCTCGAGGATCCGCACCAGGTCGAGACGGCGATGGAGAAGCAGCTCGAAAAGCATCATCACGAGGCGCTCACCGCGGCGCACGCGCTGCACCACGATGGCCGACGGACTTCCGGCGCTCGGCATCGTCGCGGCCGTGCTCGGCGTCATCAAGACCATGGGCTCGATCACCGAGCCGCCGGAAATCCTGGGCGGCATGATCGGCGGCGCGCTCGTCGGAACGTTCCTGGGCGTGTTCCTGGCCTACGGCCTCGTCGGGCCGATCGCAACGCGGCTAAAGGGTATCGTGGATGAGGAAGCCCAGTTCTATCACGTCATCCGCGACATCCTGGTCGCGCATCTGCACGGCAACTCGGCGCAGGTGTCGGTGGAAATCGGACGCGGAAGCGTACCTTCGGACTCTCAGCCAAGCTTCGCCGAGCTGGAAGCTGCGCTCAATTCGATACCTTCCGAGGCTTAGCCGCGGGAATTGTCGCTTCGGCGAGACTCGAGAAGAAGGTTGCCAGCGCGCCGGCAAAAATCCCCAACGGCACCGCGAAGAGCAGATCGATATCGGAGCCGGAAACAACAATCGCGGTCACAGCAACGCCAGTCCATTGCGCGAGCGTCTTGGGCATTTGGGCACGCCTCTTGCCTTCCGATAGCACCCTAGCGCGCCCTCCCGGCCGAACGAAGCACATGCTTAAGGAAAGGTTAATGCAACCCGGTCAATGCGCGGGACGGTCGGTGTCACGAACGGTGTAGCCCGCCTGCTCGATCCGAGCCTTGATCTCATCGGCGTGGGCGTCGTCGCGGGCTTCGATGACGAGCCCGAGGTCGGCCGATTTCGCGCTGGCCCCGGTCATCAGGCGGTTGTGCGACACCTCCAGTATGTTCCCGCCGGTATCACCAATGAGGGATGCGACGCGGGCGAGCACGCCCGGCCGATCCTCGATGCTGACGATCAGCGACATGATGCGCCCCTGGCGCGCGAGCTCGCGCAGGATCACGTTCGACAGAAGCCGCATGTCGATATTGCCGCCCGAGATCACGATGCCGATGTTGCGGCCGGCGAAGAGCTTGGGATTGGCAAGGACAGCGGCGAGCGCGGCAGCGCCAGCGCCTTCGGCGAGCGTCTTCTCGATCTCAAGAAGCTTGACGACGGCGGCTTCGATCTCGGCTTCGCCGGCAAGCAGAATATCGTCGACCAAGGCTCCAATGACGTGACGCGCAATCGCACCGGCATCCTTCACTGCGATGCCTTCGGCGATGGTCTGCCCGCCACAGACGGTCTGTTCCCCTTTCATCGCGTTGTACATCGAGGGATAGAGCTTGGCTTCCACGCCGAAAATCCGCAGGCGAGGATTGAGGGACTTGGCAGCGATCGACATGCCGGAGATCAGACCACCGCCGCCGATGGGAACGACGAGCACATCGAGCGCGGGCACTTGGCGCAGGAATTCGAGCGCCACGGTTCCCTGACCGGCAATCACCAAGGGATCGTCATAGGGATGGATGAAAACCAGATCGTCCGCTGCCGCGAGCGCCTGTGCGCGAATAAAGGATTGCGAGAGCGAACCGCCTTCGATCAGCACGCGCGCGCCGAAATCTCGCGTGTGCTTGACCTTCGTAAAAGGTGTGCCCTCCGGCATCACGATCGTGGCGGGTATCTTCAACCGTCCTGCGTGATAGGCAACTCCCTGGGCATGGTTGCCTGCCGACATGGCGGCCACGCCGCGCTTGCGTGCGCTTTCATCCAACGACAGGAGCTTGTTCAACGCGCCGCGTTCCTTGAACGAAGCGGTGAATTGCAGATTCTCGAACTTGAAGAAGATCTCCGCACCGGCAAGCGAAGAGAATATGCGGGAGTGACGCGCGGGCGTGATTTCGACCGCATCGGCGATTGCAGCGGCGGCCGCTTCGATATCGGCCAGGGTAACGGGAAGACCCTGAAGCGCGCGATCGACTTTGTTCGTCATGACGTGAACGTGGTCGTTCTTCCATCACTGCGCAAGTCGTGTGCGCGCTCTAGCCGGTCAACCGCAACTCCTTGCTCTGCTCAAGGCTTAGCAGGAATTTCTTCCGCTCGATGCCCCCACCGAAGCCGGTGAGCGAACCATCCGCACCGATCACGCGATGGCAAGGCACGACAATGGCGATCGGATTGCGACCGTTCGCGGCCCCCACAGCGCGCATCGCGGATGGCTTGCCGATGGCCTTTGCCAGTTGCCCATAGCTGCGCGTTTCGCCGAAAGGGATATCGCTTAAAGCCGACCAGACGCGCTGCTGGAATGGCGTTCCCGCAGGTGCGAGCGGAAGGTCGAACGTTCTGAGCCGTCCGGCGAAATAGGCGTCGAGTTGGCGAGCGGTTGTGGCCAGCACGGGGTCCGACTCCTGTAGCGCGCCGACGGGAGGATTCCAGCCCTCGAAATGGAGGCCGACCAGGGACTCGCCATCTGACACAAGCGTGAGGGGACCGACAGGAGAGTTATGAACGATGGCGTTTACCACTGGTCTCCTCCTTTCCGCGACTGTAATCCGTATACGGATTATGTCGGCGGCCCCAAGACATTTCCTCGTCCCGCCATCGCGCCATATCCTATAAGTATCTGTTTTAACTTCATTATTTTACACAGACGGCAATCGCCAAAGCCAGTCTTGACATGGTACTTACACGTAAGTATCTGTACGATGTTACTGGTTGGTAACGGCGTTTGGCACGCGGTTTGAAGAAAGTTCCCGAAAGGGGACGTGCGCACCGCAAAAGTGACAGCCCTGAGCTGGGCAACACAAGGCCAAGCGCCGCGTTCACCCTCTGACCCCCAAACGGGTCAGCGAACTTCATGCAAGGCGGATCCCCCGACCGCTCCTGCATGCGGGCCGGATCCGGTCCCTCCCCCGGATCCGGCCCATTCTTGCACAAGGGTGAGCGTGGAGTTTTGATGTACGTCGATTCGATTTATTCCCTGGTCGCCTTGCTGCTGACGATGGCCTTCGGGCTCATCGGGGCGGTCCAACTCATCGGGCCGCGGTTCGTGCGCGAGGCGTATAAGCGCTGGGATTACGGACCGCGCGTGAGGATCGTGACCGGCGTGCTCGATGTCATGGCCGCCATCATGATTGCCGTACCGGCCCTGCGGGGTTGGGGAATTGTGCTGGCCGCAATCCTCACCTTCGGATCGGTGGTCGTGTTTCTCAGTCATCGTCAGTATCGCTACGCGCTGCCGGCGATCGGCTTGATGATCGCGCTGGTCCCGGCGACGGTCGCGGTGCCACGCCCCGCACAGATCCAATTCATCGCCCAGAAGGCGCTTCCGGCCAACGGATCGCAGAGCGTCTTGGCGTCGGACGACGGCTCAATTTCAAAGGGCTCCATCGAACAGCAGCCCGGAGCTGGCGAGGGCGAACGACGCGCGTTCTGACCGGACGTCACGGTCAGCCCGGCGTCCAGATCGCCTTGCTTGCGAGCTGCTTACCGGCCGCAACATCGCCGTCGCAGAGTCGCGTGCAGATGTCGACAAGCCGGTCAATCCGCTCGTCTTCGTCCCGGGCCGCCTGACGCCAGACGATCTTCCGCCAGGCCACGGCGACCTGCAGGACATCCTGGCGGGCACGAAGCTCGGCCTCCGAGCGAACCGGCTGCATCAAATAGGAACTGGGCACACCGCACTGCTCCAAAGTTTGCGGGGCCGACCCTATCAATAGTCCTATATAACTACAATAGGATAATTCCTATAATCCTATAAATGGTAAATATCACGTACGCCGTGGGGCGCACGAGCCGCAGAGCATGCAAGTTCGAGGTAGGGTCTAGGCGCGGGCGGTTAGAGACCGCCGCTCTCGGCGTTTCCGACGATCCGGCGCATCGACTTGATGTCGGACGCCTTGATGTCGATTTCCTTCGGCGGGTTGAACTGCTCGAAGGTCACCTTGGTTGCGGTCCGCCTGACAAGGCGCTTTATGAACGCTCTCGGGGTATCGCCTTCCGATTCGGGCTTGACCTCAACGAGCACGAAAGCGCCGACCGTAACCGGCTTGCCGGGATGAATATAGACGATCTCGCCGGCGTAATAGCGGGGCTCCATGCTCGAACCGGCAACGAAAACGGCATAGGCCCCAGTGGCGCCCGCGAGGTGCGGCGGGCGCGAGACGTAGTCCACGATATCGCCGTTCCACGGGAACCAGCCATCGGGTCCGCCCTGGGCAGCACCGTAGACGGGGATCTTGTCGCCCATAAACGGCGCGCCCGGACGGCCGACGGGAGGGAGACGAGAGCCCTTACCGCCCCCACCCTTCAACTTTTCTTCAGGCACATCGAGAATTCTGGCCAATTGTTCGCGGACAAGCTCGGGCAGCTGCGCCGGGATTCCCCGATCGAGAAACTGATGCAGATAGGCGTGGTTCTTGCCCAGCATCTTGGACACAGCGGACATGTTGAGGTGCCGCTGTGCGAGCGTGTCCCGGATCAGTGGCCGTACGGAGTCGGTCGAGGTGTTCATAAGTCGCGATGTTAGGTTTTTTCCTATCTCTAGGCCAATAGGATTATTCCTATTGACTTATAGGATTGTTACTCCTATCGTCAGCCTATGAGAGGTTCGAGTTCACACCTAATCCGTCCGGCTTGCCTCCCTTCAGGCCGGCGAGAGAGCGGCCCCGAGCAGCCCCACCCTCCTCCGACGCTCGGGGCCGCGCCCCTCAATGTCCAAATCCCTCTGGAACAAACACATGAACAATCAAGCACTATCGAGGTCAGAATGATCGTGGAGCGCAAGCAACGACGTAGACGAAAGGAAACCGAGTGCGAACGAGCTGCTGCAAACGGCCGTGGTCAGCTATCTGGCGCAGGCGCTCCCGCCGACGGCGTTCTTCAGCATCTTTCCGCTCGGCGGAGGCGGCTCGTTTCACGGACTCCGGATGCGAAACCTGGGCGTGCGCGAGGGCTTCCCCAATCTGCTCGTCCTTTATGACGGCAGCGCTTACTGCATAGAGCTGAGAACCGACGGCTATGTTCTCCTGCCGTCGCAGCGCGATTGTTACGCAGCACTTCAGGACGCGCGTGTCCCGGTGACGGTGGCACGCTCGCTCGAAGACGTGCAGCGTTTCCTCGGCGAGGAGTGTGCGCTTCCGATGCGAAACTGGCGGAGCGCGGCATGACACGGGACGAGCTGATTGCCCGCCTCGGTGAAGCGTACGAAACGTATCGGCGTCTTCCCGATCCCGATCGGCGCTATCGCGTGACCTCGATGACTTCGTGGCCGCTCTATGTGCGCGATGCGGTCGAGGCGTACGGCTATGGCGAGGTGAATGTGAAGCTTGCCGCGCCATCGCCGGGTGCGATCGACCGCGCGGACGAGTTGCTCGCCTGGATGGCCGAACACCTCGTCCATTATCCGATCGGCGCAAAACTTCTTTGGCTCACCTATGGGCGCGGACTGACGATGGCGCAATGCTGCGTGTACTTGCGAAAGACGCGCGGCTTCCGCCGCTCTCAGGCCTTCGAAAAGCGGAAGGCGGCGCTCGACAGGCTTCTGTTCGGCAGTCAACGCGCAGAAAAGCGCAGCGTAGTCGGCGTTATCCTGTTCGTTCGTATACGAATTAAATGCTTAATGCGTTTTCTTATCGAAAAAGTTCGGCTCGCAAAAAATTCCTGCTTGACATCGGACGAAACCGGAGATCGCGCTGAATGACGTTTTGAGGGAGGCAGAGGAATTGTGCTGGCTTCTACGAAAACGTCGTGAAAGACGTGAAGGTGGAAGCGTCACCAAGACGGGGTTGTACAAACGGATGGGTGACGCATGAGTCTTGTGATCACTAAGGCGACGCTCATTGCCGCCTACGAATTGCTTCGGACAACGTCTCCCTTTCAGGGCTGGAAGCTGCCCGATGCGGATGCGATCGATTTCGCGGTCCTGCGTGATCGGACCACCTATGGAGACTGCGACGGCGAAACTATCCGCGTGTCGAGCGGCCGGCATGGTCACCTATCGACACTGCTAGCAACCGTAGCCCACGAAATGATCCACCTGCACCAGATGCGGTGGAAACTCGAGACGCCGAACACAGAGCACAATGCCGACTTCCGCAGGCGCGCCGCACGGGTCTGCCGGCTCCACGGCTTCGATCCGAAAGTGTTCTGACCCTGCCGGTCGGCGTCTGTTTGCGCTGGGAGCTTGCGTAGCAGCGGAGGGATTTGAACCCCCGACCAAGGGATTATGATTGCCCCTGCTCTACCAGCGGAGCTACGCTGCCACCTGCTCGAAGTGGGGCGATGTAATCCCTGAGCGGGGGTCATCCCGGCCTGTCAAGCCAAGCAAATCCCGCGAAATATTCGCGGCCGCGCGGACCGGCGCGGCACTGACGATCCAACCGCCGCCCAGCACGCGCGTTCCGCCCTCCTCGTAGAAGACGCAGGCTTGGCCGGGCGCGACGGCGTCCTCCCCCTCGAGCAACTCGACTTCCGCGCATGACTCCGGAAGCGGCGTCACCACTGCGGGAACAGGTGGCCGCGTCGAGCGCACCTTGACAGCGCAAGAAATCGATCCCTCGTCGGCATTGATCAGCCAGTTGACGGACGCGAGCTTCACGATCCGCGTACGGAGGGCCTCGCGTGGGCCAACGACGACGCGACGCGAACCAGCGTCTAGTGCGGATGACGAATAGAGGTTCGCCGGTTCCGGAGAGACCCAAACCCTTCCGCTGGCCCACGGTGAAGTGGATGATGCCGGGATGATGACCGAGCACGCGGCCGCCGGCATCGACGATCTCGCCCGGCTCGGCCGCTTCAGGCTTCAGGCGCTCCACGATGTCGGAGTAACGGCCCTGCGGCACGAAGCAGATGTCCTGGGAATCGGGCTTGTCGGCGATGGATAGGTCCAGCGAGCGCGCGACCGCGCGCACCTCCTGTTTCGTGAGATCGCCCAGCGGAAAGCGCAGACGACGTCCAGCTGCGCGGCGGTCGTGGCGAAGAGAAAGTAGCTCTGATCGCGCGAAGCATCGGCGGCCCGATGCAACTCGGGACCGGATGCACCCACCGTTCGGCGCACATAGTGGCCCGTGGCGAGCGCATCTGCGCCGAGTTCATGCGCGAGCGCGAGAAGGTCGCCGAACTTGATCCTCTCGTTGCAGCGCACGCAGGGAATCGGCGTCTGACCCTTGGCGTAGCTCTCGGCAAAATCATCGATGACCGCACGACGGAACCGCTCTTCGTAGTCGAGCACGTAGTGCGGAATGTCAAGCCGCGCGGCAACTTGCCGGGCATCGTGAATATCCTGCCCGGCGCAGCATGCGCCTTTCTTCTTCAGCGCCTTACCGTAGTCGTAGAGCTGAAGCGTTACACCGACGACGTCGTAGCCATCACGCTTCAGCAGCGCCGCGACAACGGACGAGTCGACGCCGCCCGACATGGCCGCCACCACGCGGGTGGCGCGTGGCGGCTTGTCGAATCCGAGTGAGTTAAGGGCGGAGCTCATGGCGCCCGGACTTAAGGCAGCCTTCCGGTCAACGCAACCCCCGGACCGGGTTCCCTCAGGCGATCGGCAGATAATTCAGCAACGAGAGCCGGTTGAGCGTGGACGTCACCTGAAACGCGGCCTGCAGCGCAACCTGGTTCTGGTTGAGCCGTGCAAGCGCCTCGGCCATGTCGACGTCTTCGATGTTCGCAACGAACCCCTTGTAGACGACCGACGAGGCTTCCAACTGCTCCATCGCCTGTTTGACGGTCTGATAGTGGATGCCGTTCGCAGCAGCCTGAGCATTCACGTTGCGCTGCGCGGTCATTGCCGTGGGGATCATCAGATTCGAGAAAAGTCTGCTGCGCCGGAGTCGTCGTGCCCGAGAAGGGGCCGTCTACGCCTGCATCGAACTGCGCGACCTGTCTGAGCACGTCGAAGAGCTCCGTCGCGAGATCGGACGCGAGCAAGCCGACTTCGACATTCTGCGAGTCGCCGATCTTGACCTCGGTCTTTATCGGGCCGTTGGCGAATGCGTCGGCCACCGTGGGTAAGGCGGCAAGGTCGGCGAGAGAGTTGACCACGACCGGCGCCGTCTGATTGTTGTCGCCCGCATAGATGTAGCCGTTGGCGTCCTTGCTGTTCATGACGCCGACAATCTGGTCGAAATAGGCTTCCAGCTGAGACATCAGTGACGTCCCGTCGCGATCGGCCGACGCCTTGGTAATCGTCGTGCGGATCTCATTGGCCAGCTCGCTGAGCTGACTCAGTTGCGCGTCCTGCACATCGAGGCGTGCCAAGGCTTGGCTCGCGGCGGCGGCATTGGCATCTGCGCGCGCCGACGCGGAGCGGGCAGCTTCCATGATCGCGGTCTTGTCGCGATAGCCGGCATAGTTGTCAGCGACCTTGCCGGTCGCGACCTGACGGTTGCTGATGTCGAGCGCGTTCTCCGCCTTCATGATGTAGGCGAACATGAACTGTGCGTTGGCGTAGCTTCCTATGCGATCAATCGTCATCGCTATCTCCGAACCGCGTCCAGGAGTTCCTGGTAGAGCTGCTGGACCACGGTGATGAGGCGCGCGCCCGCATTGTAGGCTTGCTGATACACCATCATCTTCTCGAGCTCTTCATCGAGATTGACGCCTTCGACGCGGCTTTGTGTCTGCTGCGCGTTTGTGAGGCGCGTGTTCTGCGCGTTCCTGTTGAAATCGATCGCCGTCGTCCGGCTGGAAATGTCCTGATAGAAAGCCGCCGCATAGTCGGTGAGGCTCGCGGTGCGCGCAGGAAGGGCGCCAGCTTTTGCGAACGCGTGCGGTTGATTGAGCGCATCTTGGAGAGCGAGCAAGCCGCGATTGTCGCCTGGCGTCGACAACGGTCGAGCCCAATGCGGTGGCCGCGCTCAATGTCGCTTGGGCGAACGAGAGCCTCTCCGCCGAGCCGGAGACGCCCGGCGCCAGGCTGAAGCCGGATGCGCGTTCTAGGGCCTCGCCGGTGCCAATGCCGAAGACTGAGGTGAAGCTTTCGCCGGTCGTTCCGCGCTGTGTCGTGTCAAGCCGGACTTCGAGCTCGTATCGTTCATAGCCGGAGGCTGGCGTCACCTGCAGCTGACCATTGGCATCGAGCGCGAACGTCGCGGTGCCACCGAACGCGGTGTTCAGCGCAGTCACCATGTCCCCGATCGTCGTGCCGGTCACCGCCACGGTGACTTCGCTGACGCGCCGTCCGTCCGGTCCCCTCAGCAACAATGTGATGTCGCCGCCCGGAACGAGGCCGTGCGCGTCACTGGCGGACAATCCTGTGGTCTGAATCGCGTTGCCTTCGGCACGATAGAGGTCGTTTAGGCCGAAGAAATGCGAGAACCCGATTCCAGCGCGGCTGGAGGGGTTTCCTGCCTCGTCGGCAACGACGAGACCGTTGCCACCGGAAGCGGTGATCGTCAGCACGCCATCGGTGAAATCGGCGTCACCATTCGCTCCAAGCGCGGTATCAAGGGCTGACGCAAAGCTGCCGATCGTGCCGCCGATCGCGCTCGCGCCGCCGCCATCGACCGAGATTGTTCCGGCATCGAAATCGATCGCGATCTTATGGATCAGGACGCCATTCGCATCCGCAATGCCAATCGTCGTGGCGCCGGAGAAGTTTAGGGCATCGGTTGCCAGTAGACCTGTCTGCCGTCCATCCAGTTGGGACGGTGGCGGAACGACAGCATTGGCGTTGTGCTGTGCATTCACCGCAAGCGACAGAGTCTGCATCAACGTACCGAGTTCTTCACCGAACCCGACCAGGACGTTGTCGCGGATATCCAGGAGACCCCGAAGTTGGCCGGATGTGACGTGGGGATCGAAGACCTGCGGGGAGCCAATGGGGTCGCCGGTCAATGGATGGACCGGCTGCACCATGAGCGGACTGAAGCTCGGACCGAAACCGGGCTCGTGTGTGATCTCCGAATAAACGTCGCTGATCAGGGACACGCCATCCGTCGTGGAGATGAAGAGGCGCCCATCGCTCTGCAGGTTCGTCCGGATGCCCATGATCTCGGACAACTGGCCGACGAGTTGATCGCGCTGGTCCAGCAGCCCGCTCGCCGTCTCGCCCGCTAGGATCGCGTGTTGGATTTGGGGGTTCATCTCGAAGATCTGCTGGATGAGCTGATTGGCGTTCGCCACCGCGCTCGCGATCTGCTGGTCCGCATCGACGCGCAAATTCGCGATAGCGTCCGAAAGGTTGCTGGCGGTCTGGGCCAGGGCCTCGAACTCGTTCAAGACGCCAAGCCGCATCGCCAATGCGCCCGGGTCAAGCGACGCTTGACCGAGCGCGGCGTAGACCGCGTCTATCCGACTGCCGAGTGACGAACCGTCGCCTGGCTGCCCCAATGTCGCGTCGAGCTGATTGAGAAGCGTCGCCTGGATATCATAGCGCGCCGCGGCAGAACGAGCAGCAAGCACCTCGATATCGAGGTAATTGTTGATGACGCGCTGAACATCGGAGAGTGCGACACCGGACAATTGCCCGCCGGGCGCCATCGGCTCCATGTTGACAGTGCGCCGCACATAACCCGGCGTGTTGACGTTGGCGATGTTGCCCGCAACCACCCGCAGAGCGGCGCTGTTGGTCAGTATCGCCGAGACACCGCTCGAAAGAACGCCGTTGAGTGACAACGCCCTACTCCCGTGTTTGAACGCATGGGTCCGGGTGGTTGAGTGCAAAGCGGATGCCAAGGTGCTGTCCACGAAAAAGGCGCAGATAAGAAGAACGCCAGGATGAGTGCGCGCCAAAGGCAGGCAGGCTTTGCCGTTGCCACGGCAGTTCGTGCCGAGTAAGCGCCATCAATTCCAGACGAGCCGCCCAGATATTTCAGGCGACTAGGCCTCGTTTGTGACCGCTCCAGTGCATGGTCCGAGACTTGCTACACGGTCGCCGAAGACCAAGCGGTTCGTTCATGGACGCGATTGCATTGTTGATGTTTGTTGAGCCGGCGGTGATGCCGAGTCCGCGCAGCGAAACCCCGCTGCCTGATGCGCCTTTCGGTGCGCTCGTGGCAGCTGCCGCAAACAGCAAAGAACAGGACGTCGACGACTCGACCGATGCGCCGAGCGATATGGCGGCTCCTCAAGCCGGCCTCATGGCAGCCATCGTTTCGCAATGGCTGGCGGAGCGGGATAGCGCGCCATCCCTCCCCACCTTCGCACGCGGAATCCTCGAAGAGCACGGTTCAGTCGTACCTGAAGCAGCCGTGTCGCCGGATACGGCCGAAGAACCTGCGTTGCCGCTTGAAGGTCTACCTCCCACGGAAGTCAGCGAGCAGGCCCCGGAAATGGTCGAACAGGCCGCGGCGACCGCTGGGGCCAATAGTGCTACGCCGGACCACGATCCGATGGCATCGGATAGCGCTTCACTGGATGAAGGCTCAACTCCGGTCGCTCCTCGAGCTCAGATGGAAGAGCCGAGAGTTCCGATTCAGCAGCTGATGCAGCACGCAGCCGACATCGGCTGGAGCGTACCGAACTCGGAAACAAGACTCGCCTCTGCAGAGCTGAAGACCTCCGCCCCTTCTGACCCCGTCGAAGACGCCGTGGCAAAGCTTCAGGCCCCGACGCCTGATACGCGCGCGAACGCGACCATTGGCCAGCAAGCTGTCAAACCTCCGGCAGATGATCCGGTTAAGAGTGCCGCAGCGTCGGAGGCGCCCATCCGTGATGAAGCGAAGGAATCCAATCCTGCCGAATTGAAGGCCACGGCGGCGGCTGATCGCGCCAATATTGCCAAGCAGTCCCTTGCTCCACACGCTTCGACGCACACGCTGGAGTCGCTTCAGCCGCCGCCCAACGCGCCCAGCAACGCTGCAAATACTCCGTCGCCGGCGACCGACAACATCAGTATTCCCCCCCCAAGCAACATTTCAGCCGCTGAAAGCAGCGCGGACATGCCGGTCAAGCTCGCCGCCGTGACGCGCGAGGGGCAGACCGCAGAGATGCAGACTCTCGCCCTCCACATCGCCGCACGTTGGGCGAAGGGAGAGAGCCGGTTCACCATCAGGCTTGATCCGCCGGAGCTCGGCCGGATCGACGTCAATCTCAACGTGAACAGCCATGGTCACGCGCAGGCGGTGCTCGCCGTCGAGAAGCCGCAAACGCTTGAGCTTCTGTTGCGCGATGCGCCGACGCTCGAACGCGCGCTCAAGGACGCCGGCCTCGAGTTGGGAGGCAACCTCTCGTTCTCGTTGAAGGAAGAAGGGCGTCAAAACTACGCGCATGGGGATCAATATTCGCCCCCATCCCGCACGATCGAATTGGTGCAGACGGAAGCAGCGAAGCCTCATGTCGCACTGAACGCAAGCCTTGTTGAGCAACTCTACGGTTCGCGCACGGCGCGACTCGACATCACGGTTTAGGAGAGCCGCATGGAAGTCGCTTCCGTTTCCGCAGCATCCGCCGCCACCCGCTCGGAAAGCCAGATCGCGGCGAACTTCGACACCTTTCTTCTGCTGCTCACGGCGCAGCTCAAGAACCAGGATCCGCTCGAGCCGATGGACTCCAATCAATTCACGCAGCAGCTCGTCCAGTTCTCGCAGGTCGAACAGCAGATCAACGCAAACAAGAATCTCGAATCGCTGATCGCGCTCACCAAAGCTCGCAGCTCGTCCGACGCCGTGTCTTATCTCGGCAAGACGCTCACGCTCACGGACGGCACGGCGGCCCTTATGGGTGGAGAGGCGATCTGGGCGTATTCGCTCGAGAATGACGCTGTCGAACGCGACGCTGTACGTCAAGAACATGCGCGGAGATGTTGTCTACTCGGCCCCGGCCGAGACCTCCGACGGCATGCACAGCTTCACGTGGAACGGTGTCGGGACGGGAGGAGCCACGCTTCCGCCCGGGCCATATCACTTGTCGGTCGTCGCCAAGACCGCCGACGGCAAGGCGATTGGGACTCGTGTCGCGAGTCAGGGCGTCATCAGTGAGGTCGACCTCACGGGAGACGAGCCGATTCTCATGATCGGGCCTCTGGGCGTACCGCTCAGCAAGGCCACACTGCTTTCAGAGACCCAATAGGCAGAATTCGCCCGCCGAGAAACAGCGGGATGACAAACATCAGGCCACAGGACGAAGCGCCCCAGGCCACAGATTGAAGGAATGTATCATGAGCCTCTACGGAGCCCTCATCACCGGCGTTTCGAGTTTGAATGCAAACGGCAAGGCGCTGAGCATCACGTCTTCGAACATCGCGAACGTGAACACGGTCGGTTACAAGACGAGCACCGCCAATTTTTCGACCTTCCTCGCCTCCACGGGCAACCCGGAGATCGTCACGCCTTCGAGCGTTCAAGTCAGCGCGATGCAGCATCTGACCCAGCAGGGACTCCTGACGTCGACAGGGTCCTCCACCGACCTCGCTCTCACCGGAAACGGCTTTTTCATCGTCACGCCCACACCGGCAAATCCCATGCAGACGTACTATACGCGCGCAGGATCATTCACTGCCGACAACGACGGTCTGCTGCGAAACGCAGCCGGCTTCTACCTCGAAGGGTGGACGCTCAATCCTGACGGCAGCATGCCGGCGAACCGCAGTTCGCTCTCCGTGATCGATCTCGAGAGCATCAACGGAACCGCCGAAGCGACGACACAGATGATCTTGAACGCCAACCTCCAGGCTTCGGCCACCCCGGTTGGCGCATACGCCGCGGGAGACATGTTCGCCGGCACGGTGACTCCCGAATTCGCGCAGACCATCAACCTCTACGACAGCCAAGGTGGCGCGCGGCCCATGCAACTCGCGTTCGTGAAGACCGGCCCCGACGCCTGGGCTTACGAGATTTCGTACCAGGGCAATCCCGCGGATATCGGCGGCGCCGCGAACAATCCGGTCCAAGCCGGCACGCTCACCTTCAATGCCGATGGAACATTGGCCGCTCCTGCCGGAGGCATCGCCGCCTTCACCGTGCCCTGGGATGTGTCTACGGGCCTTCTTCCGCAGCCAATGACCGTGAACTTTGGAACCGTCGGTCTCGCCGATGGCGTGACCCAGTTCGATGCGGCATCGGCCCTGACGTCGGCCAATGTGGACGGCGCACCCTATGGTTCGCTCACCGCCGTCTCCGTGGACGACGAAGGCTATGTCAGCGCGCTGTTCGACAACGGCATCCAGCGGCGCGTGTTCAAGATCCCAATCGCGACCTTCGTCAATCCCGATGCTTTGGCACCCATCGCTGGCAACGCGTATCAGCTGACCGACGAGTCCGGCATCGCGAGCGTGCTCGAAGCCAACACGGGTGGCGCGGGTACTATCGCTTCGAACGCTCTCGAAGGGTCCACGGTCGATCTCGCCAAGGAATTCAGCGATCTCATAACGACACAGCGCGCTTATTCGGCCGCGACACGCATCATCACCACTGCAGACCAGATGTTGCAGGAACTTATGCAGATTAAACAGTAGATCAGTGAAAGGGCGTCTTTACCTCCGTAAAGACGCCCTTTCATCAAGCAAGTGCAAGCAATGTCTCACGTTTATCGCTTCGTTCACCATGGCACTTTGCCGTTTCTTAAACCGCATTCCGTACCCTCGGCGATGGGTAAGGAAGGTGGAGTATGAGGGATATGATGGAGGAGCAGCGCCGGCCGCGCGTAAGTTACGTGATCGGCCCGGACGGCAGCCCGCTGACGTTGGCAGATCTGCCTCCGCCCAATACCAAACGTTGGGTCATTCGCCGCAAGGCAGAAGTCGTTGTCGCGGTGCGCGGCGGCTTGCTCAGTCTCGAAGATGCGTGCAAGCGCTACACGCTGACGGTGGAGGAATTCCTCGCCTGGCAGCGTGCAATCGAGCGCTTCGGTCTTCCTGGTTTGCGCGCCACTCGCGTGCAGCAGTACCGCCACTAGCCAAGTCTCAGACTTGAGAGCGTTGAGAATCTGAAGGCCGGAACGCAAAAGCGTTCCGGCCTTCGTCCTTTCCGTCGCGCCATCCGCGCGGTGAACCCATCCTCGCCAACGCATCGGCCGCGTTCTGCCGTTCCCTCTTCCCGCCCGGCCGCCTCTCTCCACAAATAGAGAATTCGCCGCCACCAGAATGGTTCTGGAGGGCTCCCAGCGCGTCTCTGCGCCCGAGCTCTTTGGCCCGCAGAAAGACCGCCCGCAAAATTTGCCTCGAAAAATTAAGGCCAATTTTACCGAACCCCCGGCAAGGTTTGCCTAGTCTTGCAGCGGAACCCGGCAAGGCGCGGTTCGCGCTTTTGGGGTTGCCGCTTTCAGTCGGAGGGGATCTTGCCGGAATTCTGGAAAGGACTGGGCGCTTTGCGTGTCGGCGCCATGGCCGGTGTCGCCGCGGCACTGACCGGGTTCTTCCTCTACATCTTCGGCGTTATCGCCGAGCCGCCAATGGCGATCCTCTATTCGGGGCTCGAGCCTCGGGAAGCTGGCGCTGTCGCTGCCAAGCTCGACGCCATCAACGTGCCTTATGAACAGCGCGGCGACGGGGGCACGATTCTCATTCCCGCCGATCAGGTGTCTCGCATTCGCATGCAGCTCGCAACCGAAGGCCTGCCGTCCGCGGGCGTCGGCTACGAGATCTTCGACAAGTCCGATACCTTCGGCACCAGCACGTTCGTGCAGAACGTCAATCGGCTGCGTGCCCTCGAAGGCGAGCTCGCACGCACGATCCGCTCGATCGAGTCCATCGAATCGGCGCGCGTGCATCTCGTCATTCCCGAGCGCCAGGTTTTTGCTCAGGCCAATCAGCCCCCCTCAGCCTCTGTTGTGCTCAAGACCCGCGTGCGGCTTGGCAACGGCCAGGTCTCCGCGGTTCAGCATCTGGTGGCGGCCGCCGTCGCAGGACTCGCACCCAATGACGTCGCCATCATCGATGAGCGCGGAGAGCTGCTCGCAGGCCGCAACGGCGACACCGAAAACGACATAGCACTGGCGCAGGAGGACCGGGCGTCGGCCTTTGAAGAACGCATGCGCCAGCGCGTGGAAAACATCGTCGCCTCGGTCGTCGGACCGGGCCGGACCCGCGTGCAAGTCGCAGCCGACATGGATTTCAACCGCCTCACGGAAACATCCGAATCGTTCGACCCCGACAGCCGCGTCATCCGCTCCTCGCAGACGGTCGAGCAGAACTCCTCCGAGCAAGGCGCACGGACCGCAGCAGCAGTCAGCGTCGGCACGCAGCTCCCGGGCGCCGCCCAACCTGTCCAGACCGATACCGGGCCGAATTCGGCGAGCACGCGCAACGAAGAAACTATCAACTACGAGATTTCCAAGAGCACCAAGACGCTGGTGCAAGATGCCGGAACGGTCAAGAAGCTCTCGGTCGCGGTCGTTGTCGACGGCACCTACACCACCGACGCAAACGGCACACGCACCTACGCCCCGCGCAGCGAAGCGGACATGGCGAACATCACCGCGCTCGTGCGGTCGGCTGTCGGCTTCAGCGAAACGCGCGGGGATCAGGTGCAAGTGACCAATATGCGCTTTGCCGAACCCGAAGCGACCCCTGGCGAAGAGGGCACATCGGAGCCGCTGCTCGGAATCGAATCCGCCATTTGGCTCAAGATCGCCGAGATTTTGATCCTCTCGGTCACGGCGCTCCTCGTCTTCCTTCTGGTGGTCAAGCCGATGATCCGGCGTTTGACGACGCCTCCGGGCACCCCGGAAGCCGCGGGTGCGACCGCGCTGGCTGGCGCTCAAGGCGCCCCCGCGATTGCTCATGCAACTCCTGCGTCGCCGGGCGCCGCCGCTCAGATCGGCGCCGGCCCCGCGCAAGCGGCGCTACCCAAACGCGAGAACATGATCGACATAAGCCAGATCGAAGGTCAGGTGCGCGAATCCGCGGTCCGCAAGATCGGCGACGTCGTGCAGGCGCACCCCGAAGAAGCCATGGCGATCGTACGCACCTGGCTTCACCAACCGACCTAGAGCGAAACGGATTGAGCTGAGATGGCACGCGCCAAAGGACCAGTGAAGGAAGACTTGCGCTCGCTCTCGGGTGCCGAGCGCGCGGCGATCTTCCTGCTCTCGCTCGGTGAAGAGCACGGCGCAAAGCTTTGGGCAATGCTGGACGAGGAGGAGGTCAAGGAACTGTCCCAGGTGATGTCCAATCTCGGAACCGTCAGCTCAACTCTGGTTGAGAAGCTTCTGGGCGAGTTTGTGTCCCAGCTCTCTTCGACCGGCTCGTTGATGGGCTCCTATAAATCGACCGAGCGGCTGCTGCAACAATTCATCCCCACCGACAAAGTCGGCCAGATCATGGAGGAAATCCGCGGACCGGCCGGCCGAACCATGTGGGACAAGCTGGCCAATGTGAACGAGTCCGTGCTCGCCAACTACCTGAAGAACGAGTACCCGCAAACGGTCGCCGTGGTCCTCTCGAAAATCAAATCCGAGCATGCTGCGCGCGTGCTCGGCGCGCTGCCCGAGGAGTTTGCCCTCGATGTCGTCCAGCGCATGTTGCGGATGGAATCCGTGCAGAAGGACATCCTCGACAAGGTCGAACAGACGCTGCGTACGGAATTCATGTCGAATCTGGCGCGCACGGCCAAACGTGATGCGCACGAAATGATGGCGGAAATCTTCAACAATTTCGACCGCCAGACCGAGAATCGGTTCCTGACCGCGCTGGAAGAGCGCAACCGTGAGTCCTCCGAACGCATCAAAGCCCTGATGTTCACGTTCGAAGACCTCGGCAAGCTCGATCCGGGCTCGGTCCAGACGCTGCTGCGACACGTGGAGAAGGACAAGCTTGGCATTGCGCTCAAGGGCGCCACCAACTCCTTGCGCGACGTGTTCTTCTCGAACATGAGCGAACGCGCCGGAAAAATCCTCCGCGAGGACATGGAAGCGTTGGGTCCGGTTCGCCTCAAGGATGTCGATGAGGCGCAAATGCGCATGGTCAACGTCGCGAAGGACCTCGCCAACAAGGGCGAGATCATGATCTCCAGCAAGCAGGAAGATGACGAGTTGATCTACTGATGAAAAACTCGGTCAAATTCACGTTCGACACCGATTTCGACGACCGCGCCGCCGAAGAAGCGGAGGCGCGCGCGCGCAAGAGCTTCAGCACCGAGGAAATCGAGACGCTGAAGCGCGACGCGCGTGAAGAGGGGCGCAAGCACGCGGACATCCTGGCCACCCAGGCGGTCGCCGCCTCGATCGGACAGGTCGCCGCCGCCATGCTCGCCGCGATTGAAGCGATGGATGAAGAAGTCGAGCGCTTGCGTGCTGAAGCCGCAAGCCTTGCTCTTGCCGCTGCAAAGAAACTCGCAGGGGCGGCACTCGATCATGCGCCCGAAGCCGAGATCGCGGAAGCGCTCAAGGTGGCGCTCCACCACGCCATCGGCGAAGCGCGTGTCGTGGTGAAGACGCCGCCCGCGCTCGCCAAAGCCATCGAGAGTCGCGCTGCGGAGATCGCCGCGGAGCAAGGTTTTGAGGGCCGCATTCAAGTCGCCGGTGACAACTCGCTCAGCGGCGCGGATTGCCGCATCGAGTGGCGCGTCGGTGGCGTCGAGCGCTCGCATCCAATGATTGAAAACGCATTGGCGGATTTGATCGCGCGCCGTTTTGGCCGTGCCGTCAATTCGCAAAGCAAGGAGTAACCCATGGCGGGAAAGGACGACGTGTCGTTGCCGGAACTCGGCGACGCCGAAAAGGGGAAGGCCGGCCAGCCGCTCCTGGAGAAGGCTGCGTCGGAAGACGCCGAACCCGCTCGCACCGCGACCGATCTCGAAGCGGTCTATGACATTCCGGTCACCGTCCAGGCGATTCTCGGAAAATCGGCGATGGAAGTCAGCCAGCTCCTGAAGCTCGGCAAGGGCGCCGTCGTCCAGCTCGACCGCAAGGTCGGCGAAGCGATCGACATCTATGTCAACGACCGGCTGGTCGCACGCGGCGAAGTGGTTCTGGTCGAGGACCGGCTCGGCGTCACGATGACGGAAATCGTCAAGTCGGGACAAGCGTGATCACACTCATGGCGACAAGAGGAACATAGTCATGCGGCTACTCATCGTAGGCAGTCTCGGCGGCCAGATCGGCGCAGCGACGAAAATCGCCATCGAGAAAGGCGCCAAGGTGGCGCATGCGGGCACTGTCGAGCTCGCGCTCGCGGAGCTCAGGCAGGGTCGCGGTGCCGACCTCATCATGGCCGACATCGTGCTCGATATCGGCCTGCTTGTCCGATCGCTTGCGAGCGAGCGGATTTGCACGCCGGTTGTCGCTTGCGGCATCGGCACCGACGCACGCCGCGCGGTGGATGCGATCCGCGCCGGCGCCAAGGAATATGTGCCCCTGCCCCCCGACCCCGCGCTTATCGCCGCCGTGCTGGCCGCCGTCGCCGACGAGACCCATCAGCTCATCTTCGAGGATGAAGCGACCGCCCGGGTCATCGCCATGGCGGATCAGATCGCCGCCGTCGGAAGCATCCATTCTCATCACCGGCGAGTCGGGCACGGGCAAGGAGATTCTCGCGCGCCACGTCCACCGTCGCTCTGCCCGTTCGGAGAAGCCCTTCATTTCGGTCAACTGCGCCGCCATTCCGGAAAACCTTCTGGAGTCCGAGTTGTTCGGCCACGAGAAGGGTGCGTTTACCGGCGCCATCGCGCGCCGTGTCGGCAAGTTCGAGGAAGCCGACGGCGGTACGCTGCTGCTCGATGAGATCAGCGAGATGGACGCGCGCCTTCAGGCCAAGCTGCTGCGAGCGATCCAGGAACGCGAAATCGATCGCGTCGGCGGCGGCAAGCCGGTCAAAGTGGACATTCGCATCATCGCGACCTCCAATCGTGATCTCCTCGATGCCGCCAAGCGCGGTACCTTCCGCGAAGACCTGCTCTACCGCCTGAACGTCGTCAATCTCCGACTGCCGCCGTTGCGCGAGCGACCGAAGGACATCCTCGCGCTCGCACGCCATTTCGCGCGCAAATACGCCGAAGCCAACGGCGTACCGTTCCGCGCGATCAGCGGCGAAACGGAGCGACTGCTGCTGTCCCACGCCTGGCGCGGCAATGTTCGCGAGCTGGAAAACACGATCCATCGCGCTGTTCTTCTGTCGCAAGGCACGGAAATAACGCCCGAAGCGATCCGTCTGCCGGACGGAGCCCGGCTTGAGCCTGGCTCAGTACGCGCTGGCGATCCCGTGTCGGTCGCGACCGAAGCCGCGGCCGTGACCACGCGCGCGCTTGTCGGGCGCACGGTGTCCGATGTCGAACGCGATCTGATTCTCGATACGCTCGACCATTGCCTCGGCAACCGAACGCACGCCGCGAACATCCTTGGTATCTCGATCCGTACGCTGAGGAACAAGCTCAGGGAGTATTCGCAGGCGGGAATCCGCGTGACGCAGCCTGGCGAAGGCCGCGCGGCTTGATATGAGCCTTCAAACGCCGGCGCTTCCGGCCAATCCGCAAACCGCGCTTGACGCCCTTCGCGACTATCTCAGGAACGGCGAGATCGCGCTCGCCATCGGCATCCTCGCCATCCTGGTGGTGTTGCTGATTCCGTTGCCGGCGTGGCTATTGGACCTTGCGCTGTCGTTTTCGATCACTCTCTCCATTCTCATCCTGATGACCGCGGTGTTCATCCGGAAGCCGCTGGAATTCAGCTCGTTCCCGACCGTCCTCTTGATCTCCACGATCTTGCGCGTGGCGCTCAACATGGCTTCCACGCGGCTCATTCTTGCGAACGGCAACGAGGGCACGGACGCGGCGGGTCACGTGATCGAGGCCTTCGGGCGGCTCATCACCCAGGGCAATTTCGTCATCGGCGTCATCGTGTTCGCGATCCTCGTGATCGTGAACTTCGTCGTCATCACCAAGGGCGCCGGCCGCATCGCCGAAGTCGCGGCGCGCTTCACCTTGGACGCGATGCCGGGCAAGCAGATGGCGGTCGACGCCGATCTCTCGGCCGGCCTCATCAACGAGGCCGAAGCCCGCGAGCGCCGCAAGCAGCTCGAGTCCGAATCCAATTTCTTCGGCGCCATGGACGGCGCCTCGAAATTCGTGCGCGGCGACGCGATTGCCGGCCTCCTGATCGTCTTCATCAACATCATCGGCGGCATCATCATCGGCATCGTGCAGGAGGGCATGACCTTCGCCAACGCCGTCCAGACCTTCACGCTGCTGACGATCGGCGATGGTCTCGTGACGCAGGTGCCGGCGCTGATCGTCTCCATGGCCGCCGGCATGATGGTGTCCAAGGCCGGCGTCGAAGGCTCATCCGAGAAAGCGCTGTTCGGTCAGCTCTCCTACTATCCGCAGGCGCTTGGAATGGCGGCGTTCGTGATGGCCGTCGTCGCGATGCTGCCGGGCATGCCGCATCTCGTGTTCTTCGTCATCGCGATGGGCGCGGGCAGCCTCGCCTATATCGCCTGGAAAGCCAAGGAAACGACGAGACTCGAAACAGCGCGCAAGGAAGCGGCCAAAGGCGAGATCACGCCGCCTGACGAGCCCATCTCATCGGCGCTCGCGCTCGATCTGTTGCGCGTCGAGCTGGGCTATGGGCTGCTGCCCCTGATCAACGACGTCAAGGGCCATCGCGTCACCGACCAGATCAAGTCGCTCCGCCGTCAGCTCGCGACCGAGATGGGCTTCGTCATGCCCGCCGTGCGCATTCTCGACAACATGCAGCTTTCGGCCAACGAGTACACGATCCGCGTCAAGGAAGTGGAATCCGGGCGCGGCGAGCTCTTCCCCGGCCAATTGCTCCTCATGGATCCGAAGGGCCTGCCCGTCGATCTTCCCGGCACGCACACGACCGAGCCCGCATTTGGGCTGCCCGCCACCTGGGTCGACCAGTCGCTGCGCGAGGAGGCATCGTTCCGCGGCTACACGGCGGTCGATCCCGGCACCGTTTTGACCACGCACCTGACCGAAGTGCTGAAGAGCCACATGGCGGAGCTTCTGTCCTATGCAGAAACCAAGAAGCTCCTGGACGACCTGCCGCAAGACCAGAAGAAGCTGGTCGAAGAGCTGATCCCCTCGCAGATCTCGGTCACGGGCGTGCAGCGCGTGCTGCAGTCCTTGCTGTCGGAGCGCGTTTCGATCCGCGATTTGCCCGCGATCCTGGAAGGCATCGCCGAAGCCGTAAGCCACACCAAGAACGCGATGATGATCACCGAGCATGTGCGCGCGCGTCTTGCCCGCCAGCTCTGCCATCAGCATCTCGCGCCGCAGGGCTACCTGCCGATCATTGCTCTCTCTCCCGTCTGGGAACAGAGCTTCGCGGAGTCGCTCGCGGGCCAGGGCGAAGAGCGTCAGCTCGCGATGGCGCCATCGCAGCTTCAGGCCTTCATCCAGACCGTCCGCGAACGCTTCGACGAAGCCAGCGCCGGCGGCTCGATGCCGGTGCTGCTCACGAGCCCGTTTGTGCGCCCCTATGTGCGTTCGATCATCGAACGCTTCCGCCCGCTGACGCCGGTGATGTCGCAGAACGAGATCCACCCCTCGATCCGTTTGCGCACGATGGGACAGATCTGAGGCTGCCCCTTTGCGGCCCATGGACGTGAGGCGGCTGAAGCCCTAATTATCCGGCCAATGACCGGATACATCATCCTCGCCATCGTCGTTGTCCTCGTCCTCTGGGGCGCCACGACCTTCAACGGCCTCGTGCGCCGGCGGAATATGGTGGCCGAAGGCTGGAGCGGCATCGAAGCCCAACTGAAGCGGCGCGCCGACCTCATCCCCAATCTGGTCGAGACGGTGAAAGGCTACGCGTCGCATGAACGCGGCACGCTGGATGAGCTGACCAAGCTCCGGGCGTCGGCGCAGCAAGCGCCCAGCGGTGATGTCCAGGCTCGCGCCGAAACCGAGCGCCAGATCACCGCCATGATCGGCCGCGTGATGGCCGTCGCCGAAGCCTATCCGGACCTCAAGGCCAGCGCGAATTTCCAGTCGCTCCAGCAGGACCTCGGCGAGATCGAGGATCAGATCCAGCTTGCTCGCCGCTACTACAATGGCACGGTCCGCGACTTCAATGTGATGATCGAGCAGGTGCCGTCCAACGTCATCGCCTCGTGGTTCGCCTTCAGGCAGGCCGCGTTCTTCGAGATCGAGAGACGCCGCCGACCGCGCCGTGCCGAAGGTTTCATTCTCTTGATCGGCGCCCTTCGCGTCGCGTTCGCCGCACTCATTTTCGTGTTTGTTGCGCTGCCCTATGCGGCCGCACAGGAGCGCATCACGAATTTCGTCAGCGACATCGCCATCGCGTCGGATGGCACGATCACCGTCCGCGAGACCATCTCCGTTCAGGTCGAGAACGACCGCATCCAACGCGGCATCTTCCGCGACATCCCGACGCTCTACACCGACCGCCTGGGCAACCGTGTCCGCGTCAGCCTCGACGTCGACGAAGTTCAGCGCGACGGGCGTCCCGAGCCCTACGTCGTCGAGCGCATCAGCAATGGTCAGCGCATCCGTATCGGCTCTGCCGACGTGACAATCGATCGCGGCCCGCACACCTATCTCATCGTCTACCGTACGAACCGGCAAATCGGCTTCTTTCCCACCTACGACGAGCTTTATTGGAACGTCACCGGCAACGCCTGGGAATTCGGCATCGACCGAGCTGAAGCGATCGTCCGCTTGCCGCCGGGTGCGGCGCCCGTGCAATACGACTTCTACACCGGATCCTTCGGCGCCCAAGGCAAGAACGGGACCGCCTCCCTCGTTGAAGGCGGTGTCCGCTTCGTCACCCGCAATTGGATGGCGCCGGGCGAAGGTCTAACCGTCGCGGTTGGGTTCTCCAAAGGCGCCGTCACACCGCCCACCGCCGCTGAGAACGCCCAGAACTTTTTCAGCGCGAACGGCTCCTCCATTGCCGGGCTCGTCGGGCTTGCCGCGATCGCCGCCTATTACATGCTCGCGTGGATGCGGTTCGGCCGCGATCCCGCGCGCGGCACGATCATCCCGCTCTTCGCGCCGCCCAAGGATTTCTCGGCTGCTTCCGTCCGCTTCGTCGACCGCATGGGTTATGACCGCAAGACCTTCGCGGCGGCATTGGTCGCGATGGCCGTGAAGGGCTATCTCAAAATCTCCGAGTATGAAGGCGTTTACATGCTCATCCGCACGGGAATGAAGGAGACCGAGGCGGGTCTCGCAAAGACTGAGATTGCGCTTGCCCGCACGCTTTTCCCCTCGGGCCTGAACACCATCGAGCTCAAGAACAAGAACCACACCACCGTCTCGCGTGCCATCAACGCGCTCCGCTCGTCGCTCAAGAGCATCGATGAGGGCACGTATTTCGTCAGCAACCGCATGTGGTTTTTCGGCGGTCTCGTCATCCTCGTGCTGAGCGGCCTTGCCGCGACATTTCTCACCGACGAGCCCGAGCCCGCGATCGGAATGCTCGTCTGGGTATCCGCATGGACCGCCGGCACCTCGTTCCTGATCCATCGCGTCTGGCAGACATGGGGCAGCGTGCTCCATGGCCCCGGCTCGCGCATCGTGAACCTCATCGGCGCGGTCCTGACCAGCCTATTCGCGCTCCCCTTCGTCGGCGGTCTCGTTTTCGGCGTCTACGCGTTCAGCGAAACCGTGCCGTATCTTGCGACAGCCACCCTGCTGGCGCAGGGCGTGCTCGCCTATGTCTTCTACCATCTGCTGAAAGCGCCGACGCTGGCGGGCGCCAAGATCCGCGATCAGATCGACGGCTTTAAGATGTTTCTGACGACTGCGGAGAAGGACCGCCTCGAAGTTCTCCATCCGCCGAACGTCACGCCGGAAGTATTCGAGAAATACCTCCCTTACGCGATTGCGCTCGACGTCGAGAATGAGTGGGGCCGGAAGTTCGAGGCCGAAGCCGCGCAAGCCGGCGTCGCTCCCGACCGGAGGACCTACTCGCCCAGCTGGTATTCCGGTTCGTCGTTCAATCGCCTCGGAACGACCGGCTTTGCGTCGTCTTTGGGTGGCGCCGTCGCCGGCGCGACGGCCGCAGCTGCCGCAGCACCGGGACGCTCGTCCGGTTCGGGCGGTGGGGGTTCGTCCGGCGGTGGTGGGGGCGGTGGCGGCGGAGGCGGCTGGTAGCCGGATCACTCCTTCGGGTCGTCCGCCTTGGCGCCGTCGAAACCGAATTTACCCGAGCCCATCCCAATCAACATCAGCAGGCCGCCCGCGATGGCGATGTTGCGGGCGAAGATGTCGAAATCGGCATCGCGCGCAACCTCGACCTCCAGGCGCCAATAGTCATGGAGCGTCACGGTCGCGCCGATGGTGATGGCAAAGAGCACCAGCGCGCCGATCCGCGTGCGGAAGCCGACGAGCAGCGAAAGACTCGCCATCACCGTTCCGATCAGCGCGAGCAAAAGGATGGCCGGCGGTGTCGGCACGGCCTTCATCGCGAGCAGAAGGGCTGTGTTGTTCCAATCGAGCGCGTGCTGATAGGCCTGCGTCAGGAAGAACCAGGCCAGGACCCAGCGGCCGAACAGCGGCGCAATGGACTCACCGAACGACATATTCAAACGAATCAGAAGCCCACACTCAGGTATCAGGTATCGGGACTCGGCTCAACGTCCGGTTCAGACCTGGCGGACGGAGTGCTTCCTCAGGTGGCGGACAAGCGCCATTTCATCCTGTCGCGACTGGGCGGCGCGGTCTTCGGCTTCCGCCGCGCGGCGCACCCGCTCTTCTTCGGCGACCTCGAAGGTCTTCAGGTCCTGGAACGCGGCCGCCAGCTCATTCTGCTGCTGCGAGCGTTCGCGTTCGAGCTCGGTCATCGTCGTCTTGATGTTCTTGCGACGCACGTCGATCGATTGCAGGAAGCTCGGAAACGCCAGACGTCCGATATCGGAATCGTTGGCGCGGCTTCGTTCGCGCGTGACCGAGTCGTCGAGATCGGTAAGCTTCTTCTCGAGATCGGCCCTCATCTCATCGAGCGTAGCGATGCGACGCTTGAGATCGTCCACTCGGAAGCGCTTCAGGCGCAGCAAAGAATCCCGGCGTTTCATCGCGACTTACCTTTTGCTGCTCCACCGTCCACTATTTTGCTTAAGGTCGCGTAACCGGAGCGGAGATCGGCGCGTTCGTCTTTTTTCTGTTTTAGAAACGATTCCAGCGGCCCGTTCAGCGCAATGGCCCGGTCCACCTCGGGATTCGTGCCCGCCCGGTAGGCGCCCAGGCGGATCAGCTCCGCCATGTCCTCGTAGACGGCCAGCTCCGCTCGGGCCTTCGTGACAAGGTCCTGTTCACCATCCGAATTGCACTGCGGCATAGCGCGCGACAGCGATCTTAGGATGTTGATGGCCGGATAGCGGCCGCGCTCCGCAATCGCCCGGTCGAGCATGATGTGACCATCGAGGATGCCGCGCACGGCATCCGAAATCGGTTCGTTGTGGTCGTCGCCCTCGACGAGCACGGCAAACAAACCGGTGATGCTTCCCTTCGTCCCTTCGTGTCCCGGACCCGCCCGCTCCAAGAGCCGCGGCAGTTCGGCGAACACCGTGGGCGTGTAGCCTTTCGCAGCCGGCGGTTCGCCCGCCGACAATCCGATTTCGCGCTGGGCCATGGCGAAGCGCGTCACCGAATCCATCAGCAGAAGGACGTGCAGGCCCTGATCGCGGAAATATTCGGCCGTGCTCATGGCGACGAATGCGGCCTGACGACGCAGCAACGGCGCTTCATCCGAGGTCGCCGCCACCACGACGCTGCGTTTCAAGCCTTCGGGGCCGAGATCGTCTTCGATGAACTCCTTCAGTTCGCGGCCACGTTCGCCCACCAGTCCGATGACGATGACATCGGCGTCGGTGTTGCGCGCGAGCATGCCGAGCAGCATCGATTTGCCGACGCCGGATCCCGCAAAGATGCCCATGCGCTGACCCTTGCAGCAGGTCACGAAGGTGTTGAGCGCGCGCACACCGAGATCGAGCTTGCCCGCGATACGGGCCCGCGCGTGCGCGGGCGGCGGCGAGGCGCGCAATGGATAGGCCTCCATACCGAGCGGAAGCGTGCCCTTGCCGTCGATCGGATGCCCGAACGCGTCGACCACGCGGCCGAGCCAGGCCGAACATGGATGGATGGCGTTCAGCCGATCCTCGAATGTCGCGCGGGCGCCGAGCGTGACCCCGTGAAGCTGTCCGAACGGCATCGCCAGCGCCCGGCCGTCGCGAAAACCCACGACCTCACAGGGCGTTTCCGCCCCCTCGGAAGCGGCAATTCTCAACCGGCCGCCCAGGCCGATCGCCCCGGCCGCCCCGGTTACCTCGACGAGCAGACCCTCCATCCGCGTAACCCGGCCAAACCGGGTCATGCGGGGCAGAGTCCCGACCGCCTCGATCAATTCCTTCAACAGTTCCCCCTAGGTCCGCCTGCCCGCCCCCAAGAGGGGGCTCCCCGGTCCCCGGGGTTGGGCATTCCGCGACATCTTGGACCAGAGGCTTTAAGTGGCGGTAAACTTAACGAAGCGAATCAAGGGGATGTTCGCGGTTCGGCGGGGCAAAAGGCCAATCTCCTGCCGAAGTCTTTAGTTAGAAATGAGTTCCTCACGAAGTTAGGAAAGTTCCTCTTAACCAATTTCGTTTAGGGTTGGTCATCGGTTAACGGCGGCGGCGGGGATTACCAGAAGCGCCGGGCAAGAGGGTAAAGCGAATGCGCGTGCTCTTGATTGAAGACGATAGCGCCATGGCACGGAGCATCGAGTTGATGCTGCGCTCCGAAGGCTTCAACGTCTACACAACGGATCTCGGCGAAGAAGGCATCGATCTCGGAAAGCTCTACGATTACGACATCATCGTTCTCGATCTGCAGTTGCCGGACATGAGCGGCTTCGAAGTGCTGAAGTCCCTGCGCCTGGCGAAAGTGCAGACGCCGGTGCTGATCCTTTCCGGCAATGCGATCGTCGAAGCGAAGGTTAAAGCGCTCGGCTTCGGCGCCGACGATTACATGACCAAGCCGTTCCACAAGGACGAGCTGGTTGCGCGCATCCAGGCGGTCGTGCGTCGCTCGAAGGGACACTCGCAGTCGGTCATCACGACCGGCAAGCTGACGGTCAATCTCGACGCGAAGACCGTGGAAGTCGACGGCGCGCGCGTGCATCTGACCGGCAAGGAATATCAGATGCTCGAGCTGCTCTCCCTCCGCAAGGGTACGACGCTCACCAAGGAGATGTTCCTCAATCATCTCTATGGCGGCATGGACGAGCCCGAGCTCAAGATCATCGACGTGTTCATCTGCAAGCTGCGCAAGAAGCTCGCAGTGGCCTGCAACGGTGAGCACTACATCGAAACCGTGTGGGGCCGCGGCTATGTGCTGCGCGATCCCGAAGAGAAGGCGGTCGCCTGATCGCATCGTCATCGAATGCCGAAAGGGCGCCTATCGGCGCCCTTTTCGTTTCTCAGCCCGGAGACCACGCGCGGTGCCTGCGCGCCGGATTTCACATAGATGCCGCGCGCATTGACCAGCGGCTCCAGCCCCTTGCCGGAACCGAGCACGGTCTCCGCTGAACCGAGCACCAGATAACCGTCAGGCGCAAGCGCATCCGAAAGACGGCCCAGCACGTCGTGCTTCAGCGGCGGATCGAAATAGATCAGCACGTTGCGGCAAAAGATCACGTCGAACTGCCCGAGAGGCTCGAACGAATCCAGCAGATTGAACACTTCGAACTGCACGCGCTTTCGAATGGACGAGGAAATACGCCACTCCCCGCCTTCATGATGGAAATGGCGCGCCAACAACTGGATGGGCAATCCGCGCAGCACTTCGAACTGGTTGTAGAGTCCTTCCTTCGCGCGATCGATCATCTCGGCGTTGATGTCGGAAGCGACGATGTCGATCGTCCATCCCCCGAGATGCGCCACACCGTCGATGATCATGGCAACCGAGTACGGCTCCTGACCGCTCGAAGCCGCACTGCACCAGATGCGCAACCGCATTTCATTCTGTCTCGCTGCCAGCAAGGCCGGCAGCATCACGTCACGAAACTGATCGAAAGGCACCTTGTCGCGGAAGAACGACGTCTCGTTTGTCGTCATCGCTTCGGTGACGGTGCGCGCCAGCGCTTCATCCTCGGTGCGCAACCGGCGCACCAGTTCGGTCGCGGTCTTGAACCCCGATCGCAATGCGACCGGCTTGAGCCTGCTCTCGATCAGATAGGCCTTTTCCGATGTGATCGATAGACCACACCGCCGGCGAAGGAAGTCGGCGAGAAACGTATAATCCGCGGCGTTCAGCATCGCCGTTCGGCGGCGTCGGCCAGCACTTCCTTCGCATTGGGAAGACGTGTGAGAGCGGCGATGATCATGATCGGACGTCGACGGCTATACGAGGCCCGCTTCAGTGAACGTCGCGATCACCGTTTCCCGGTCGAAGGGCTTCATGATGTACTCGTTGGCGCCCGCCCCCATCGCTTCCGTGATCACGGTGAGATCATTCTCGGTCGTGCAGTACACGACGATCGGTTTTCCGCCCGAAGGCTCACGGCGCAGCGCGCGCAGAAAATCGACGCCCGACATCGTCGGCATGTTCCAGTCGAGCAGGATCGCGTCGGGCATCTTGCGCCGGCAGATTTCGAGCGCCGCCGCGCCATCCTCGGCCTCATCGACGCCGAACTTCATCTCTTCCAGGATCTTGCGCGCCACCTTCCGAATGACGCGGCTGTCATCAACGATCAGGCATTTCTTCATGGCGTTCCCCACCGCCCGGCCGGTTTCCGTCAGCCGTGCGCAAGCGGGAGTATCGCCCCGGGGGCGTAAACAGCGTCTTTAACCAACTTGGCTTTTCGGAAGGTTCAGCCGGCCCTAAGGCGCACCTCGCCCTCGGCTACCCCCACGCTCAGCGCGGTCGCGAGAGTCTGGCTGATCTGATAGGTCAGGTAGGGCTGGATCGACCGCCCGTCGAGCGCGCCGGCCGGCTCACCGGCGAGCGCGCGCTCAACTTCCGGGGTCAGACGCGCGACCGTACCCGCTGCTCGGATGGCGAACTTCGGCGTCTGGGCGTCGCCGCCGGTCTCCACATAGACCTTCCCCCCTCTGGGAAGGCTGTCGGCCCCCACGAGAACGGCGTTCATCAGGAGCTTCGCCCAATCCTTGGGCCAGTTGACGGCATCGGCCTGCCAGACGAGTTCCACTTTCCCGCCCTTTAGCAGCCCCGACATGATCCGGCCGACCTCTGCGAGATCGAGCTCGGCGCCAGCCGAACCCGCGGCGCCAAAGGCGATTCGTGCGAATTGCAGTCGCGCCGCGGCTTGTTCGGCGGACGCGGCGACGAGCCTGAGCGCATCGGCGCGCATCGCCATGTCCGTCTCGTCCTCTAGCACCTCCAGGCCGTTGACCACCGCGCCCACCGGGCTCACAAGGTCGTGGCAAACGCGGGAAACCAAAAGGGCCGCGAAATCGAGATCGTTCAACGCGTTGGCTTTGGTGTGTGACATGGGGCGACTCATGGTTTCCGAAATCTAACTCTCATCTCCCGATCTTAAGGATTGTTTAAAAATGCATCTGCGCCCGGATCGTTCGCCATGAGGCCCAAAATGTCACCTCTTGCGGGCGAACTCGGACGCATCGCCCATGACGCGGGCCGGCTGATTCTAAAGCATTACGCCAACGTGAGCGAAGTCCGGACCAAGGCCAACTCATCGCCGGTCACCAAGGCCGATGAGGAGGCCGAGGCACTTATCCTGGAGCGGTTGGCCAGGCTCGAGCCCGGAGTACCGGTCGTCGCCGAAGAATCCGTCGCCAAAGGACACGTACCGAAGCTTGGTGCGCGCTTCTTCCTGGTCGACCCGCTCGATGGAACCAAGGAATTCCTCCAGAAGAACGGCGAGTTCACCGTGAACATCGCGCTGGTGGAGCACGGGCGGCCGGTCGCCGGCGTCGTGATCGCTCCAGCCAAGGCGCGAGCGTTTGTCGGCGACGGCAGTAACGGCGCGTTCGAGCTCGCCGCGCCGGAGGATCTCCCGCTTGAGGTCGACGCCGCCCAACGGATCCGCGCGCGCAGGCCGCCATCCGACGGCCTCGTCGCCGTCGTCAGCCGGACGCATCGCGATACGAAGACCGAGCAGTATCTTGAGGCTTACCCCGTCGCCGGCATGGTCGCCGCCGGCTCCTCGCTCAAATTCTGTCTGGTCGCGACCGGCGAAGCCGATCTCTATCCGCGCCATGGAACGACGATGGAATGGGACACAGCCGCAGGGCAAGCGGTGCTCGAAGCGGCCGGCGGTTCGGTCACCACGCTTGACGGCGTCCCGCTGACCTACGGCAGGATCGTCCACGGCTTCGTCAATCCCCACTTCGTCGCGAGGGGCCTCGCACCCGATTCCACGGAATCGGATGCGCACTCTTAGTCCGGCTTCCGCGCAATCTTGAGGACCGATCCGTCGGACCCGGTCACAGTGACCATCTCGCCGGCCGCGGGATCGGAACCGTCGTCCGTCGTGGCGCTCCAACGCGTGTCATCGATAAGGACCGCGCCCCGGCCGCCGGAAAATCCGTCTGCCGCCCGGGCGCGCCGGCCGACATATTGCGCGGCGCGCGGCTGGTTCAGTGTCGGGTGGGGCTTGGTCGTCGTCCAGTCGGCCGGCGCGAACCGCTTCCAGCCGACAGTTGCCACCACGCTCAGCACGGCAAAGAGGATGACCTGGTTCTGCGGACTGAGCGCCGGGAAGAAATAGAGCGCAGCGCCGACCACGCCGGCGGCGAGCCCCGGCCACAGGAAATAGAAGGTCGGACTGATGATCTCGATCCCGACGAGGATTGCGCCGAGCGCCAGCCAGTGCCAGGGCTGAATATCACCCAACAAGGCGAAGAGCGCGTCCATCTGAACGTCTCCTCAAGCCGGACGGTATTGTGCCGGCGTCGTCGGCGGAACGGTTGGAGGCGCAGGCCTTTGCGGCGCAGGCGGCGCTCCGCCTCCGCCGCCTCCTATGCCTTGACGCGTGAGCTCCGCGATGCCGGCGAGCGAGCCCAGGAGAGCCGACGTCTCCATCGGGAGCACGACGAATTTCTGATTGGGCGCCGACGCCAAGGACTGGAATGCCTCAACGTACTTGAGTCCGAGAAAGTAGTTGATCGCGGAGACACTGCCTGTGGAGATCGCTTCCGAAACTGCGGTCGTGGCCTTTGCTTCTGCTTCGGCACTGCGTTCACGAGCTTCGGCGTCGCGGAATGCAGCTTCCTTGCGACCTTCCGCTTGAAGGATTGCGGCCTGTTTCATCCCCTCGGCGCGCAGGATTGCCGCCTGTTTTTCACCGTCGGCTTCGAGGACGGCGGCGCGGCGCTCACGCTCGGCCTTCATCTGGCGGGTCATCGCCTGTGTGATGTCGGCAGGCGGTGAGAGATCCTTGATCTCTATGCGGGTGACCTTGATGCCCCAGGGTGAGGTGGCGGCATCGAGCACCCGAAGCAGGCGCTCGTTAATCTCGTCGCGTTTGGAGAGAATCTCGTCGAGATCCATCGAACCGATAACCGTGCGCGTATTGGTCAAGGCAAGATTTTGGATGGCGCTGCGAAGGTTCGAGACTTCGTAGGCCGCCTTAGGGGCATCGACGACCTGGTAGAATGCGATGGCATCTGCGGTGACCATCGCATTGTCGCGTGTGATCACGTCCTGGCTGGGAATTTCCAGAACCTGTTCCATCATCGAGAGCTTCTGCCCGACGCGGTCGACGATCGGCACGATGAGATTGAGCCCGGGCCTCAGCACGCCGGTGAACCGGCCAAATCGCTCGACCGTGTACTCCCACCCCTGCGGAACGACCTTGACCGCCGAGAGAACGATGATGAGGCCGAGAAAAAGAACGGCGATCGTGAAGAAGTTCACGCCTGACAACAGGTCCATGACACCCCCGACATGTCCGCGAATCGATTCTACAGCAGATCGAAATCGGGAGTAATCGCAAGCGCCCCGCTAGCGGTCGTAGCCCTTCCTGTTGGACCAGAACACCAGCGCCATCAGCCCCCCGCCCAACAGCATCGAGAACACGACCCCGAGAATCAGTGCGATCATTCCGTTTGTGCTGACTTGGCCCTCGGTCAAGTTCCAGCCGTAGACTGCAAACCAGATCGAGGCGGCAAGGATGCAGCCGAGCACGATGATCGCGAGCCAGCCCCCGGGGCCCAAGGGCGCCCGCTTTGGTTCGTGTACAGAAGGTTCGCTCATGGTCTTGGCCTGATCGCGGATCGCTTCGAGTTTCCGACCAAACGTCCAACCATTCCAGTCCGTTCCCTGCCGCAGCGATGATCTGCCACAACGGCGCAAAAGCTGGTATGTTTGCTTCGGGTTGGGCTCCAAGGGAGCCGGGGCAATTATAGGACGTAGTGCGCCGACAATTCCGCGATTGATGCCTTAAACTAGTCCGGGCCGGAACGGCCGCGCATGATTGCTAGAAGGAGTATCGAATGAAGATTTGGACATTGCTGCAAACCGGTCTTGGAGCAGCTTTGCTGTCTCTGACCATCAGCGCATCGGCAGCGCCGGCGCCGGAAAAGGAGGCCCCACCTCCCGGCGGCACGTACACACAGAATGAGATTGTCAACAGAGCCGCCAACTTCTTCGGCGGCGCGACCGAGGGGCTCGCACGCGCTGTGGAGCGCGTCTTCTCCGAAAAGGGAAGTCCCAACGCCTACATCACCGGCGTCGAAGGCGGCGGCGCGATTGTCGTGGGCTTGCGCTACGGCGACGGTGACTTGTTCATGAAGGCCAGCGGCGACCGTCCTGTGAAGGTTTTCTGGCAGGGGCCCTCGATCGGGTTCGATCTGGGCGGCAATGCCTCCAAGGTATTTGTGCTCGTCTACAACCTGCCGAACACCGAGGCCATCTATCAGCGCTTCCCCGGCGTCGAGGGCAGCGCCTATGTCGTGGCCGGCGTCGGCGTGAACTATCAGCAGAACGGCCGCGTCATCCTCGCCCCGATGCGGACGGGCGTTGGCCTGCGACTTGGCGCCAATGTCGGGTACCTGCACTACTCGAAGGAGCGGAACATCCTGCCGTTCTGATCAGAGTGCATCGAAATGCGAAAGGGCCGGCTTCTTGGAAGCCGGCCCTTTTCGTTTACAGACCGGCCTGGATGAGGAAGTGCAACCCGCTGGCGAGCCCGACGAGCACCAATCCGTAAAGCACGGTGCCGATGACCCCGATGGCTGCGCCGATGATGATCGCGAGTCCATCGCGCTCGATCAGCCCCAATCCGATCAACACCAGCGCGAGCGCCGGAACATTGTGCGCGAGCGGTATGGGGATGATCGTGATGAGCGCGAGCACGATGCAGATGACACCGACCAGAGGCTCGATTTTCTTCCCGGTCACACCCGGGAAACCGCGGCTTCAGAAGGCGCTCGAACCAGGACAGTACGGTCGCCACCCGCGGCACCAGCGCCTTGAAGGTGCCGGTACTGATCGAGCGTTTGGCGACGAACGCCGGCAGCATCAAGCGGTCGAAGCCGCAGGCGAGATGAACGGCGAAGATCAGTGGAAAGAGGCCGACCACGGAGTTCCCGAAGGGAACCGCCGCCGGAAGCATGTTCGGTATGGCGAAGATGGCGATCAGGACGCCAAGTCCGCGATCCCCAAGCGCAGCCACGATCTCGCCGACGCTGACGCGCTCGCTTGTGACCGTCGCCGCGAAATCCCGCAACAGCGTCGACGTCCGCGTCGGCGTCGCGCTTTTCATGTCCACATTCGGAAGTGCGTAGTTCATCTCACCTCGATACACCCGGACGCGCCGCTCGGGGCTCGACGCTCTCTTCCCGCCCGGTGATCGGCGGAAGGTACAGCAACAATGCTGCCGCAACGTAAATGGAAGAGAAGGTCCCGACGACGATGCCAAACAGGATCGCAGCCGTGAAGTCGAACAGTGTTGGGCCCCCGAACATCAGCAAAGGGATAATGGAGATCGAGGTGGTTACGCTGGTCAGAACGGTCCGGTGCAAGACTTGATTGGTGGAAAGATTGATCAAATCCCGCAAAGACATGCGCTTATAGCGGCGGCGATTTTCGCGGATGCGGTCGAATACGACGACCGTATCGTTAACCGAATAGCCCGCCAGCGTGAGCAGGGCCGCGACCGAGGTCAGCGTGAAGTCCAGCTGCAGCAGGGAGTACAGTCCCGCCGTCACAAATACGTCGTGACCGGTGGCGACGAAGGCGCCGACGGCGTACTGCCACTCGAACCGGAACCATACATAGATGGCGATCATGAACACCGCGGCGACGGCGGCCAGAATACCGGCCGTCAGGAGTTCGCCGGAGACCTTGGGTCCGACGACTTCGGTCCGCCGGAACGCATAACCCTCGCCGAGCTGGGCCTGGATCATGTTGGCCGCAGCTTGGTCCGTGGTTCCCGCCTCAGGGAGCACCCGGATCAGAACGCAGGAGTTCGGCGGCATTTCGCAGTCGCCGCCGCCGAAATACTGAAGCTGCGCCTCGGCAAAGTTCAGGCTGTCGACCCGCTGACGCATGTCGGCGATATCGATGCTCTGCGTCGCCTTCACTTCCACCAGCACGCCGCCCGTGAAGTCGATCCCGAGATTGAGGCCGTACATGGCCAGGGCGAAAATCGAGATCAGGACCAGCAACCCGTCCAGGCCAAACGCGAAGAATCGCATCTTCACGAAGTCGATCTTCGTGTTGTCGGGAAGCAGCTTGAGCAGGCGCATTCAGTCGAATTCCACCGAAAATGCCGCCCGCGCGGCATCATCCACACATAACGGCTACGGACCCCGAATCCAAGCCACACCCTGGGTTAATATGGCTTAATGCCGATACGCTTAGATGACAGGCGGGCGCCGTGTCGTGGCGAGCACAACCGCGTCAGTAAGGCCGATCGCCCGCGATGACGGTCCGATGCATGGTTCGGACATCGGGAAAGGCGTAGCCGCCGGTCGCGTGATGGATGACGCAGCGATTGTCCCAGATCACCAGGTCCCGGTCCTGCCACTTGTGGCGATAGAGGAATTCGTCGCGGATCTGGTGGGCGAACAGGAGGTCCAGGAGGTCGTCGGCCTCCTGTTCCGGCAGGCGCTCGATGCCGATCGTGAAGCGCGGCGACACATAGAGCGCCTTCCGGCCCGTCTCGGGATGGGTGCGCACCAGCGGCCAGACCTGGTCGGGGATGGATTTCTGCTTCTCGTAGAAGTCCTTCGCGTCCGGGCGCCGCGCCGATACGGTGACCCGCTTGTTCCTGAGCTTGGAGACCGCGTGGATGCCGTTCAGTCCCCCGATCCGCCGCTTCAGGTCGCCTGGTAGCGTTTCGTAGGCGGCGTACATGTTGGCGAACTCGGTGTCGCCGCCCTGATCGGGGTTCTTCACCGCATAGAGCATGGTCGCCATGCTGGGCTTGTCGCGGTGCGATGAGTCCGAGTGCCAGAAATCTCCGCCATCGATCAGACCGACCGGCTTGCCGTCCTTGATGTCGTTCGAGAGCACGAGCACTTCGGGATACCCCTCGACCGTGTAATGGGCGTTCAGTTGATCCTCGAGCGGACCAAACCGGCGGCTGAATGCGATCTGAACCTCGGGCGTCATCGCCTGATCGCGCACCACAAGGACCTGGTGAGCGAGAAACGCCTCGTGAATCCGTTCGAAGGTCGCATCGTCCAGCCGGCGCAGATCCACGCCGGTGACTTCCGCGCCCATCGACCGCCCGACCTGCCGTATGTCCATGACAATTCCGCCTTCCGGGGCGATCAAAATAGCACCGCCGCACCAAGCGCAAGGCCCGCCAGGCCGAGCGGCAATTGCGGAAGTGCTGCAATTGACGGTAGGTTCCGCGCCCAAGCTCAGCCGACCGGACGACGCCCACTTCAGAGGAGGAACTGATGCCGCGGTTAGGTCTACAACTTGCCTTTGCTGGTCTCGTCGCTCTCGCGACGTCGCACTTCGCGCTTGCGGCGGAACCGCCGAAATTCCAGATCGACACGAGCTGGCCGAAGACGCTCCCGAACAATTGGATCATCGGCCAGACCGGCGGCATCTATGTCGACTCGCAAGATCATGTCTGGATCGTCCATCGTCCCGGCACGCTCACCGACCGCGAGAAGCGCGGTGGCGCCAGCCCAAGCGTGCGCTGCTGCGTCTCCGCTCCGCCGGTCATCGAATTCGACCAAGACGGAAAGGTCGTTCAGGCCTGGGGTGGACCCGGTCAGGGCTACGAGTGGCCCGCCAACGAGCACGGGATCTTCGTCGACCACAACAATTTCGTCTGGATCGGCGGCAACGCCGAGGACAAGGACGGCCAGGTCCTGAAGTTCACGCGCGACGGCAAGTTCTCCAAGCAGATCGGCAGCGCAGGCAAGCTGACCGGCAGCAACGACACCACCCGTCTCGGCCGCCCGGCTGACATGATCGTCGACCCGGCAACCAACGAGCTCTATGTCGCCGACGGTTACGGCAATCACCGCGTGATCGTGTTCGACGCGGCGACCGGCGCCTACAAGCGCCATTGGGGCGCCTATGGCAAGCCGCCCACGGACATGAAGATGCCGGCCTACAAGGGCAATCAAGAGCTGCCGCAGCAGTTCACGAACCCCGTGCACTGCATCCGGATGTCCAGGGACGGGCAGGTCTATGTCTGCGACCGCGGCCACAACCGCATCCAGGTCTTCCAGAAGAACGGCACCTACGTGAAAGAATTCCGCGTGATGCCTGAAAGCGTTCCGGGCGCGACCGGCTCGGTCATGTTCTGGCCCGACGCGCAGCAGAGCTACATGGTGGTCTCCGACGATCCGAACGGCGAATTCCACGTGCTGCGTCGGAGCGATGGCCAACGCCTCAGCAGCTGGGGACGCGTCGGACCCAACCCCGGCGAGTTCGAGAACCTCCACAATCTCGCCATCGACAGCAAAGGCAACATCTACGCCGCCGAAGTGCAGGGCAAACGCATTCAGCGCTTCCGCAACATGAGCGGCCTCTGAAGCTTCAACTCCGTTGAATTGACGAGGGTCCTGAATCTGTCGCGATTCAGGGCCCTTTTCTTACTCGGACGGTCCGACCACAACGCCCGCGCGCTGCTCGAGACAGCGAATGATTTCCGTGTAGTCGGAGTCGGGCCCGAGCTCGTTCTTTGCAAGCTGCCAGATCGCTTTCACCGCCGGACCGATGAACATCGGCACGTTCAGTCCCTCCGCTTCCGCGAGACACAGGCTCACGTCCTTTTCCATCAGCCCCGTCGCAAAGCCGTAGGCAAAACGGCGCGGCAGGATGGAGATCGGAAACTTGGTTTCGCTCGCGGAATTGCGCCCGGTGCTGGAGTTGATGACGTCGATCATCAACTTGGGATCGAGGCCCGCTTTCACGCCCATCACGATCGCCTCGGACGTCACCGCGAGCGATGTCGCGGACAACAGATTGTTCGCAAGCTTCATCACCTGACCCTGGCCGGGCTTGTCGCCGACCGCAAAGAGCTTGCCGAAGATCTTGAGCAGCGGCGCGACGCGCTGCATCGGCTCATGCGCGCCTGACGCCATGACTGCGAGCGTGCCCTTGGACGCACCCGCGACTCCGCCTGAGACCGGCGCATCGACGACATCGATTCCCTTTTGCGCCAGCGCCTCGGCGATGATGCCGATGACGCGCGGCCCGGTCGTCGACAGATCGACCAGTATCTTTGCGCGCGTCGCGGCGATTACGCCCTCGCGTCCAATGGCTTCGCCCTGCACATCCTTCGGCTCGGGCAGACTGAAGAACACAATATCGGCCGCATCCGCGACCTCGCGCGATGATGCCGCCCTCACCGCTCCTCGTGCGATCAGCGGGGCCATCGCCTCTTCGCGAATGTCGTAGACCGTGAGGCTGTGGCCCGCATCCATCAGACGCGCGGCCATCGGGCCCCCCATTTTGCCGACACCGACGAAACCCAACGCTTCGCTCATGCGACCTCCCGGAAATCTCCTGCCGCTCCTTTACAAAAGTGAGATGCGGACGACGTAGGAGTGGTGAAACGGCCTCATTGCTGTTTCCCAATGGGACAGCATAATGGATATACGGCCGTAACCGTCGAGCATTTGACACATGAAAGTCCGCTCCGTCTCGTATGTCGGTCGCATCGTGCCCGCGCTGATTGCGGCTCTCGCATTCGTCGTTGTCTCGGACGTTGCGCGCACAGCCGACGCAAATCTCAGGCCCAAGAACATCATCCTGATGATCGCCGACGGAACGGGGACCAACACCATTGCGGCGACGGGCATGTACACCGGAAAGCTCGGCAAGCAGATTTTCGACGGCGATGCGTGGACCAAGACCTATGTCTCGACCTACCCGTTGCGGACAGGAGAGACCCCGAGAGAAGGTCCGCAAGGCCTCGCCCAAGACGCAGACGCGATCTACGACCCCGCCAAGAACTGGGACACGACGGCCGTCACGACGATGACGGGGCGAAACCCGGACCGTTTTTCCGGCTATGCCTGGACCAAGCACACAGCCCCGGACTCAGCGAATACGATCGTATCCATCGTCACCGGACGCAAGACCTACAACAACGCCGTCAATGTCGACGGCAATGGAAAACCCATGACGACCTTCGCCGAGCTTGCGCAGCGCGCGGGCAAAGCCGTCGGCGTCGTGAGCACGGTGCAGTTTGCCGACGCAACACCCGCCGTATCCGGGGGCGCACACAATGTCTCGCGCGACAACCGGACGGCCATCGCCTCCGAGATGCTGAATGCGGGTGTTCTCAGCGTCATCATGGGGACCGGCAATCCCGATTACGACAATAACGGCGCTCGCCGTTCCATGCCGAACTATTCATGGATCTCCGAAAAGGACTGGAGCGAACTCAAGGCCGGCACCAACGGCTTCAAGCTGATCCAGGATGTCGGCGATTTCGCTGCGCTCGCGACGGCGGCCACCGCCCCTGCAAAGATCGCCGGCATTGCGCGCTCGTTCGACGGCACGCAAGCCTATCGTCAGGGCGCAGTCCCCGCACGCGAGACGCCGTTCAGCGTTCCGCGGCGGACCGACGTTCCAAGCCTCAAGACCATGGCGCTTGGCGCGCTGAACGTTCTCGATGCGGACGCTGACGGCATGTTCCTGATGATCGAGGGCGGCGGCGTGGACCGCGCGATGCACGCCAACAATATGGGCCGCATGATCGAGGAGAAGATGGAGTTCGACGAAGCCGTCGAAGCGGTCTCGGCCTATCTCGACGCCAACACGGCCGGCAACAACTGGTCGAACACGCTGGTGATCGTGACCGGCGATCACGATCACCTTCTCCTTGGCCCCGAGTCCGACACCGTCCCCTATCAACCGCTTGCGGATCGCGGCGCCGGTCAGGTCCCCGGCTACAAGTGGCAGCACACCGGACACAGCAATCAGCTCGTTCCGCTCTATGCGCGCGGTCCGGGCGCGAACATGTTTCTCGCCTGTGCCAACCAGCGCGACGCGTTCACCGACCGCGGCGGCCGTACCTTCGGGCGCGGTACCTATCTCGATCAGACGGAAATCTTTGCGGTAGTATCCGGGGGACGCTGTTCATAACCCGGAGCGACTGATCGATGTCGACTGACCTCATCCTGGCGATTCTTCATCATCTGGGCGTGTTCACAGTTGCCGGCGTCATCGCTGCGGAACTCGCCCTTATTCGCCCAGGCATGAGCATGGACAAGATTCTGCAGGCGGCCAAGATCGACGCGCTCTACGGCATCGCGGCGGGGTCGGTGCTGTTCATCGGTTTTGCGCGCGTCTTCTTCGGTTTGAAGGGATCGGCTTTCTATCTCCAGAATCCCGTCTTCTGGGCGAAGATCATCGCCTTTATCGTCATCGGCGTGCTGTCGATCACGCCGACCTTGCTGCTTATTCACTGGCGGGACAAGGCGAAGAAGGACCCGTCATTCCTTCCATCCCACGATGAGATCGCGAGCGTGCGGCGCTACGTGAAAATCGAAGCGCATGTCTTCGTGCTGCTCCCGATCCTGGCTGCGGCGATGGCGCGCGGTTACGGGCTGTAGCCGCTCACGCACTCACAGAACCTGATTCAGATCGCGTGGGCGGGACGCTCGCGACGTTCGCGGCTCCCAAGGAAGACCGCTCCGGGTCGTTGCGGCCAGCGGGCGAGGAGGGAAATGCGTATGTCGCAGCGAAGGCCGGCGTTCAAATAGAGGATATTCGCACAGCCTTTGAGTTTGACCGCAGCGTAGGAGACGAGAAGGTGACCGACGCCTGGCGACGCGGGGCGGCGGGCGGGAGCGCCCCCGCTCTCCTGCCAGGAAAGGACAAGATCGCTGTCGTCGATGTGCCAGCACACGTCGACGCGGCCTTCGGGCATGGACAGGGAACCGTGGCACCAGGCGTTGCTCGCGAGTTCGTGCAACAGCAGGGACAGGGCACACGCCCAGTCCGAGTGTAGGACAATGTCGGGTCCTTCGAGCGTATATCGAGAGGGATCACCCAGCTCCTGCTCGAGCAGCCGTTTGAGGCCCGCCCCGGCCGTCGCCCTATAGAGGGCAGCAACCCGTCCTTCCAACACCTGGGCGAAATCGCCTGCCACCCCAGTCAGCCCCAATAATACTACGTTTTATGTAGTACTACATAATACACGCTCTAATGGGTCGTTTCCATGGTCGTCCGCACCAGTGCCCAGCCTGGCGGAGCACAAATTTCGTGGTTTTCAGGACACGACATCTAATTTCTTACGGTACATATAGATAAAGACGTACATAGATAGTAAGGTTTCATCGGTCGGGGCGCGAAGGGCGTTGGTGACCCGCTACTACTGCGGGCCTCCCCCGGGGTAGCAGCCAACACAACGTTCTGGCCGGAAGCACAGCACACGCGCCCCGACCACCGGTTCGGGCGCAGAAAAAATGGGGGGCGTTTGGCGGTCCGTGCGGGGAGGAGACCAAGTCCCACTGGCCGCAGAGGTGGAGTTGAGAACGAGGGTAGTGGGATGGAAAACGGGGGTCAGTTCGAACTGTAGTACCTAGCGTTATCTGACGCGTCCGAAATCCGCCCACAGACAAACATCTGGGTCGGCTTTGCCGTCCGGGGGGAGGATTTCGATGACCTATCCAAAGACGTCGCGACTGACAGCGCTATTGGGCTCGGCCTCATTGCTGACGCTGGCCCAATCGGAAGGTGTTTATTCAGCGGAGGTGCTTGCCCAAGCGGACGAAATTCCCGAGACGGTGCTGATCACCGGCTCGCTGATCCGCGGCACCGCGGCGGTGGGCGTCCCCGTCGTCAATCTCTCGCCGCAAGACTTCGCGATGACAGGCACGCTGACCGCGTCGGACCTGTTCCGCACGATCCCGCAGTTCAACGTGAACCCGGGACCGGTGGCAACCGGAGCCGCCAACAACGAACGCGGCGTTCGCGTCAACCTCCGCCAGCTCGATACCGGTTCGGCACCGCGTTCGCTGCTGATGATCGACGGCATGCGCTATCCGCAACAGGGAAACGGCCTCTGCCAGATCGACCCTTCGATCATTCCCTCGTTTGCGATCGAACGCATCGACCTGCTGCTTGACGGCGCGTCGGCGACCTACGGCTCGGACGCCATCGGCGGCGTGATCAACATCATCCTGAAGCGCAATTTCGACGGCGCGATGGTCGAGGCCGGCGTGAAGATGGGTGCCGGCGGCAACATCCAGTACCTCGCCTCGGGCATGTGGGGCCGGACATGGGACGGCGGCCAGGTGACGCTGAGCTATTCCTGGTTCGACATCTCGCCCACCAAGGGAAACTTCCACTCGAAATACACCTACGACCACAGGCCCTGGGGCTTCGACGACAGGCGGCAGTTCGGCTCCTCGATACCGGGCACGATCTCCACGGGCAATCAGGTCGGGCTGTCGATGCCCGATCCGAACAACCCCGGCTCAATGATTCCGAACCCGAACTATCCCGGCAATCTCGGCACCAACTGCCAGAACTGTTACGCCATTCCGCACGGCACCGGCTCCAACTGGGACGCCGGCACGAGCGGCGTCGGTCCATTGGCGCCCAGCAGCGCGGCGACGCTGGACTGGGCAACCTTCAACATGCCGGATAACAGCGGCACCAACGGCACGCGCAACGTCTTCGACCCGTACACGATCACCGAATACAGCGCGGGCATCCAGTACACCGGCGGCGCGATCACGGTCGATCAGCGGCTGACCAGCAATATCTCGTTCTACGGCGAAGGCATCTGGGGCATGCGCCGGACGAGCATCATCACCAACGACAACGGCCACCAGATCGCCTATGCGGTTCCGACCTTCAACCCCTACTACCCGACGAATGCGCCGACGAACCTGCGCGTCGGCTATCACATGGGCTGGGAGCGGCCGAGGATCGAGCGGGCCATGGCGATGGCGCAGCGCTATCAGCTCGGCCTGAACATCGCGTTGCCCGCGGATTGGGCGACGCAGGTCTACTTCTCGCACACCAAGGACCGGGAGTATTTCAACAACACGAACGACGTGATCAAAGCCTCGGTGTCCGCGGCACTGGGCTGGACGATACCGGTGACGCCGGCCGGCGGCACGACGCCGACGGTCGCCACGTGGACCAAGCCTGCCAACGTTCCGTATCTCAACCTGTTCTGCGACCCGACGGCCTACCAGTGCAACTCGGACACGACGCTGAACTATCTCTCCGGCATCGCCGAGACCAACGAATGGTTCCACGTCAGGGAGCGGGGCATCAAAGCGGACGGCCCGCTGTTCGACTTGCCGGGCGGAACGGTGAAGATGGCCATCGGCGCCAACTATACGACCTACGACTTCATCATCACGCAGACGCAGACCAACCCGACCAATCCCACGGTCACCATCACGCAGGATCCGCAAGGTCGCGAGGTCTGGGCGAGCATTCGCGCAGCTGAACATCCCGATCTTCAGCGAGCAGAACGCGCTTCCGCTGCTCCGGCGCTTCGAGTTCGAAGCCTCGTGGCGTCATGACCAGTACAGCGACGTCGGCGGCACCAGCAACGCGAAGCTCGCGTTCAACTGGGATCCGATCGACGATCTGACGATCCGCGGCGGTTGGGGCCAGTCGTTCCGGGCGCCGAACTTCGGCGAGTTCTCGCCCGTCTCCAACGTGGCCTGGCAGGGATGGAATTTCGGTCAGCTCTATTCTCAGAACACCGTCCCCATCAACATCTCTTGCGTAGGCGGAGCGCCGCCGACCGGCTCGGGCGCCGACAAGTTTTTCCAAGCCGGCTTCGGATGCGACGCGGCTCTAGGGGGAATTTCGCTCAACGGCGGCGGCAAGGTCGCGGTCGACACCGGGATGCGGGACTATACGAATTTCGAGCAGCAGGTGCTCGATCCCGAGAAGTCGGTCAACTGGTCGGTCGGCTTCGACTACACGCCGTCGGGCAATTTCCTCACCGGCCTGAACCTCCAGGCGACCTACTACATCGTCAAGATCAACGGCATCCTGCGCAATTTCGGCAACCCGGGGACGAGCCGGTTCAATGATCCTTCCATCGGCTTCGTCTTCGTGACCGCCGGAAGACATGAAGGATCCCATCACGGGCGCGCCGCTATGCGCGGGAATGGCCGCAACGCCCTGGCTGTGCGCGCCCTTCCAGGAAGTGGTCGCACAAAGTGCTCGGCCCATCCGGAAATCGAAGTCCCGTCGAACCTCCAGACCTTGGTCTACTGGATCAACGACGGCGGCGTCATGAATGTCGGCTGGCAGAAGACCACGGGTATCGACTGGCAGGCCAGCTACGACTGGGAGTGGGGCGATCTCGGCGCCTTCAATGTCGGCATCACCGGCACCTACTACCTCAGCCAGGAGTCGCAGGTTCCGGGCGGCATCATCGACGATTTCTACCACACGACGCTGGCCGCCGTGAACGGTGTGGAGCAGGTGGGCGTCGAGTCGCGGCCGCGGTTGAAATACCGCGCGCGGTTGGGCTGGAGCGACGGGACCTGGAGCGTGACCGGCTTCATGGATTACGAGCAGCACTTCTTCCACACCCAGGCCGCGCCGCCGAACGTCAATTTCGCCTGCATCACGCCGGGCGGCACGATCGGCGGGTTGCCGAACTACACGAATCCCTGCTGGGTCACGGACTACACCAACTTCCAGCCGTCCTACTACACGTTCGATCTGTCGCTCGGCTACAGACACGGGCGACCGGCCGGCCAACGAGTATTTGAGGAACATCAGCGTCCAGCTCGTGGTGCAGAACATCATGGACAAGATCGCACCCTACGAGTACCGGATCACCACCGGTGGCGGCAATCCGTGCGCCTGCGACATCATCAAGAGCCTCTTCGGGCGCGTCATCTCGATCAGATTGCAGAAGGAGTTCTAGCGGCAGGCCGCGATTGGCGAAGAGGAACACTGCTCTTCGCCATCGCTGTTCGCAGAGGAAAAAGAAAGGGCTGCGATCCATCCGGATCGCAGCCCTTCGTCTGTTCGCGCTGTCGCGCGATCGAAGCGTCACCACTCCTTCGTGACGATGAGCGAAATGGTCCTGCCCTGCAAACTCTTGTTGATATCGCACGTACACGGATTACCGCCACCGGTGCTGATCCGGTATTGGTAGGAACCGTGACGATCCATGATGTTCTGCACGACGACCTGGACGCCGATATTGCGCAGGTACTCGTTCGCCGGTGCGTCCATGCGTGTTGTAACCAAGCGACAGATCGAACGTGTAATAGGACGGAAAGACGTTGGTGTAGCCCTGAATGGCGCACGGAAAAGTGCCGCCCATCGCCAAGTCCGTCGAGCCCGCCGTTCGAGGCGCAGAAATTGCCGTTCACGTTCGGCGGTGGCCCCTGGTTATGGTAGTAGTGCGATTGGGAGTCCATGAACGCGGTGAGGCTCCATGGGCCGTTGGACCAGCCGACACGCGCGCGGTAGCGCAGTCTCGGATTGTTCGGGACGCCCTGAGCTTCGTTCAGACCGCCGGGCGAATTGGTCGTATTGAACATATCCTCGATGAGTGCGCCATCGACCGTCTGCTGCTTCTGATGCAGGTAGTAGGTTCCGGTAATGCCGATGTTGAACGCGCCGATATCGCCCCAATCCCAGTCGTAGCTGCCCTGGAAATCGATGCCGTCGAGCTTGATGAAGCCCTTGTTGAACGAGCCGCCGTCGTTGATCCAGTAGATCAGCGTCTTGGCCTGCGGATCGACAGACGAACGCGGGTTGGCAAGCAGGCCGGAAACCGCGTCCTGGAAAGGCTGACAGGTTGTCGGCAGGAGATTGTTCGTGCAGGCCGCCGCGCCCGGAAGCGAAGGATTGTTGGCGAAGTCGGTCGGCACCAGGAAGGCGAAGTCGAGCTGCGGATCGTTGAACGTGGCCGTGACGGGGTTGCCGAAGCCGCGCAGCACGCGGGTGATCTTGATGATGTAGTAGGTCGCCTGGAGGTTCAGGCCGGTGAGGAAATTCCCGGTCGGCGTGTAGTCGAAGCCGATGCCCCAGTTGGTGGCCAATTCCGGCGTCAGCCCCGATCCAGCTTCCATCCCAGCCCGCCACCGGTCCTGATCGCATCCGCTCCGCCCGAACCGCCGTTCATCGAGATACCGCCCGGAAGCGACAATGAGGAGACGCAAGCCGTTGCACTTCCCGGCGTCCCGTCGCCGGCTGAGCTCTGGACCTTCCAAGCGCCCGACCCAACCGGCGGCAGTGTCTGCCCGACGGTGCAGTTGGTGAGGATCGGCGCCGTCTGGGCCGCAAGGGTACCGACGTTCTGGCCGGCGATCGCAACATTGGCGAGCGGCGAGAGTTCTCCGAACACAGGTGCACGGAACGACGTGCCCCACGTGCCGCGAATGGTGAAGCGAATCGATCGGCGCCCAGTTGAATGCCACCTTCGGATTGTGAGGTGCCCTGAACGTCGCTGTACTGGTCGTGACGCCACGAGAATTCCAGATCGACGCGGCGGAAGAATGGGCATGGCGTTCTGGTCGCTGAACACCGGTATGTTGACCTGGGTGAACACCGCCCAGACCTGGCGGCCTTGCGCGTCCTGCTGATAGGGCACGATCAGGCTCGAGGCACCGGTGTTGTCGAGCACGGTGGTCTGCAGCTTGAAGCTGGTGAACGTTCCGCCGATAGCGGCCTTGACCTCGCCGCCTGGCAGAGTCGAACAGCGGCCCGTCGGCCTGCACGCCTTTTTCGTTGATCCAGAAGCGCTCGTGGAAGTTTCTGATGCCCTGGACATAAGCCGATCGTGCTCGGCGAGTTGCACTGGAACGCCGTCGGATCGCAGAACAGGTTCAGGTAGGGAACGTTGGCCGGCTTGGTCCACGTTCCGATTGCCGGCGTGGTGCCGGCCGGTCCTGTCGTCCCGATCGTCCAGCCCAACGCGGCGGAGACGGCGTTCTTGTTGACCGTTCCTCTGACCAGACTGTAGTTCGCGTCCTGCGTCATCGCGTACCAGACGCGGCCGCTCCAATCGCCGGGAAGCGCGATGTTGAGGCCGAGCTGATAGCGCTGGGCCAGCTCGTAGAACGTGGTGATGCTCGGGCTTTCCCAACCGATATTGTAGTTGACGCGCAGATTGTTGGGCGCGTCGGTCGGGTAATACGGATTGAATGTCGGAATGGCGACACCTGAGATGATGTTGGTCGCCGACGGACTCAGGTTCGACGGATTGAGATAGTGGCCGCGGCGATGGCTGTAGAAGCCCGAACCGTAGAACGAGATGTTGCTCGTCAGCCGCTGGTCGACGGTGATGTGGCCGCCATTGCGTTCCTGGCGCGCGTCGTACCAGGCGATGTCGTAGGGATCGAACTGGTTCCGGAGACCGTTGGTGCCCTTGTTGCGTCGGGATCGTTGAAGTTCGACCAGTCGAGATGTCGCTGCGCTGGCCAAGGCGTGCAGCGGACCAACGCCGGAGGCGGTCGGGATCCCAGTTCTGAGCCGATGCCGAGCGGAATCGCGTAGCAGTTGGTGCAGCCGATGACCGAGATTCGCGTTGGTGCCGACGTTGCCGCCGCCGGGTGCGCGCGGCTGCACCGGTCGACAGCGTGCCGGAAGCGATGAACCGAGCGGCCGCCGGTCATCGAAACCCCACGGCGTGTGATCCTGGCCGAACTGGGAGTGTAAGTTCCCCGGGATCGGGGATTCGTTGTACCACTCGTAACTGAGCGTGATCTGGCCGCCATCCCAGGTGCGGCCCCAGACGGCGGACGCGAGATAGCGGTTCTTGCCGCCTTCGGCCGTCGTCCAGCGCAGCTGGGTGATGGCGCCATCCATGTTGCGCTTCAGGATCATGTTGATCACGCCGCCGACCGCATCCGAGCCGTAGGTCGCCGATGCGCCGTCCACGAGGACGTCGATGTGATCGAGCGAGAGTGCCGGGATGATCGAGGGATCGACGACGCACTGGCCGTTGCCTTGGCCCGGGAAGCGCATGCCGTCGATCATCATCAGCGACCGGGTGGCGTTGCCGGTGTCGAGGCCGCGCAGGTTGACCTTGGTGCCTCTGCTCGATATTGGCGCCCGACATCGTCGCGACCGGACCCGGCGCCACGTTCGCGGCCGGGAAGGTGCGGAACAGATCGGCGGTGGTCAGTGCGCCCGATTGCGCAAAGTCCATCGGACTCAAATTCGTGACGGGTACGCCGACGGCGGCGGTGCCGCGGATGAGCGAACCGGTGATCAGCACCGTCTCGGGAATTTCGTCCGCCTGGGCGACCATTTCTCCCTGGGCGCGCGCGTCGCCGGCATTGGCCATGGCAAAAAAGGATGCCGTTCCAAGCAACGTCGCCAATTTGGCACGCGCGGAAAAACGTTCTGAAGCGCTTGAATTCATTGGGTACTCCCCCCGGTTTCTTGTGAAATAGCCGTCGCTTCAGCGCCAAGCGGGTTGCTTCGCTCGTCTTGGACGTACCGCGACATGCCGAATCGGATTGCTCCCCCCGACGGCGCCGCCTCCCCCAACGACACCGCAAACCACTAACCCCCACTCCGCAGCAGGCCTCCCACCCGACGACGGGCGGTTTGAGCTGCGGTGGTCGGGGCGCGTCTTTGTCTTCCGGCCAGGAAGTCAGTGCAGACTGCGGCCCCGGGGGAGACCCGAGCGGGCAGTTGTCCACCAGACGAACACGCCCCGACCGCGTTCATCGTACATTTCTTGTGATATGTGTCTATACAAAATGTGTAGGACTCAAAATTTTGGACATCAGGTGTTGCCTTACTCACGCATCGGGGTAAATTCGCGCAATCGAAACATCCAAAACAAAATACAACCAATCTATGAGGTGCATGTCGGTTTAGGGACCGAAAGGTAGTCGGTAGGTGGGGGGAGACGAGGCGAGCGCCATCCAGCGGTGCCGTACGTGGGTATCGGGTTGCGTCGGTCAGACCGCGCGCTTTATATCTTACGGCATGTTCGCTACCGCACTCCGGTTCCTGGGGTCGCTTCCCCCAGCCCTTCTTGCTGCGCTCCTGTTCCTGCTGACGTGCCTGGTCGGCTTTCTGGACTATCTGGTCAGCGCGGATGCCACCTTCGTCTCGCTGTATCTGATCCCGATGAGCCTCGCCGCCTGGTTCCTCGGTCTGCCCTTTTCGTATGTGATCGCGGGCCTGAGCACGGTGTTCTGGGTGATCAGCGATGCCGATATTCTCGTACGGTCGGATATCTCCACACTGATCTGGAACCTGATAAGTCGCTTCGCCGTCTTCATCGCGGTCTCGCACCTGGTCGGCGCGCTGCGCCGGATCCACGACGATGTCGAGGCCTTGGCCAAGGAGCGGTCGGCCCAGCTGGTTGCCGAAATCGAGGCCCGCGAACGTCTCGAGCAGGAACTCGTCCACATCAGCGAACGGGAACAGCGCCGCGTGGGTCACGACATCCATGACAGCCTCTGCCAGCACCTCACCGGGACGGCCCTCGCAGGCCAGGTCCTGGTCCAGAACCTCAAGGCGCAGGACTCGTCCTCGGCGGACAGCGCGGCGCGCGTCGTCGAACTGATCGAAGACGGGATCATGCTGTCGCGAAACCTCGCGCGGGGCTTAAGTTCGGTCGACCGGTCGGGCGACGGCTTGATGGAGGCGCTCGAGGACTTTGCCTCGAGCACGAGCGAGCTGTTCAAAATTTCGTGTCGCTTCGAATGTCCGCTGCCCGTGCTGGTCAACGACATCCATGCCGCCGAGCATCTTTACCGGATTGCGCAGGAGGCGGTCGGCAACGCCATCAAGCACGGCGGCGCCCGACACATTCAGATCCGGCTGGAAGACAGCAAGGGCGGAAAGCGCCTGCGCATCATCGACGACGGGTCGGGGCGGCCGCCGTTTCACGTGAATGGCAAGGGCATGGGCTTACGAATCATGTCATATCGAGCCGACCGCATCGGCGCGGCCTTCAGCATCCGGCGCCGTGACCCAAGAGGTACCATCGTGAACTGCTTTCTTCCCGTGGTCCGGGAGATGTCCCTGTGACCAAATCGAAAATCTTCATCGTCGACGACCATCCTTTGGTGCGCGAGTGGCTGACCACGCTGATCGACCAGACCGCGGACCTCGTGGTGTGCGACGGCGCGGAAGACGCCCAGAGCGCGTTGAAGGGCATTGCCCGTTCCCACCCCGATCTCGCGATCATCGACCTGTCGCTCGGCGGCGATTCCGGAATCGATCTCATCCGGATGATCCGGGAACAATTTCCGAAGGTCGCCATGGTCGTGCTGTCGATGCACGACGAGCGGGTCTATGCGGAGCGCTCCATCCGCGCCGGCGCGCGCGGCTACATCATGAAGCGCGAGTCCACCAAGAAGGTCGTCGACGCGATCCGCCAGGTGCTTCAGGGCAACGTCTATCTGAGCAAGGAGCTGACCGAGCTTTTCGCGCAGAAATTCATCTCGGGCGGCACAGGCGGCGATGCCTCGCCGATCAGCCAATTGAGCGACCGCGAGCTGGAGGTCTTCCGCTTCATCGGCCAGGGCTACGAAACCCGCGAGATCGCCGAGACGCTCCAGGTGAACATCAAGACCGTGCAGACCTACTGCACGCGGATCAAGGACAAGCTGAACCTGAGTTCCGGCGCAGAGCTCTTGCGCGAAGCGATCCGCTGGAACGACACGAGCCTGGTTCGTTAGGGCTCGAGGCGCGCCTCCCGCTAGTGGGCCTTGATGTCTGCGGACACGGCGTTGTCCGGCTGCCGTTGGCCATTTTGCGACACGGCCCGGTCGATGAGCGGGTGCCGGGGGAGCGCATTCGGATATTCGCTCTTGATGAATTCGATCAGTTTCTCGCGTACCTCGCAGCGGAGATCCCAGCACTTCCCGGAATCGGCACAACTGACGAGGACCCGAATCTCGAGCGCGGTCTCCTTCATATCGGTGACCTGGACGTTGAAGACCTGTTTGTCCCAGAGACCTGAGGCTTCGACGATCTCTTTCGCTTTTTTCCGGATCGTTTCGATGGGGACCGTGTAGTCCATGTGCAGGAAGACGGTGCCGAGAATGCGCGACGAGCTGCGGGTCCAGTTCTGGAACGGCTTCTCGATGAAGTAGGACAGCGGCACGACGAGACGCCGCAAATCCCAAAGCCGGATCACGACGTAGCTCGAAGAGAGTTCCTCGACGTGTCCGAACTCCCCTTCGACGGTCACGATGTCGTGTATGCGGATGGGCTGCGTCAGCGCGATCTGCAATCCGGCGAAGAAATTGGCGAGAACCGAACGGAGCGCCACGCCGGCGACGATGCCGACCACGCCGGCCGAGGCAAAAAGGCTCAGGCCCAGTTGGCGCACCGAGTCGAAGGTCATCAGCGCAAAGCCAATGGCAACCACGATGATGAGCGCATCGACGATGCGCTTCAGCACTTCCACTTGCGTGACAGCCTTGCGCGCGAGGAAATCGTCGGGGGCGCCGATCTGGAACCGTCCGATGTAGTGGTCGGCGCTCAAATTGGCCGCGAGCAGCACGATCCAGCCAATCAGAAGGATCAGCGCGGCGATGAACACCTTGTTGGCAAGGTCGGTCGCACCCCGATCGAGCGGCAGGAGCGGAATGACGATGGAGACCACAAACAGGATCAGCCCGTATCGCGTGACGCCGCGCGTGCGGCGGATCAGCGCGCTCACGACGGGGTGCCGCGACACCCAGAGCCGTAAGATCAACTTCTGAAACAGGGCATGGATGATCATGGCTATGGCCAACGCGGCCACAACCATGACGAGCGCCACGAGCCAATCGGGCGCCCAGGAAAGATATTGTCCGAGCGGTCTGTCTTGCATGCTCATTCAGCTTCGCGGCTCAAAACCGCGCGGTCGAGAGACCATTCTGTGATGAATTTGGCCAATCGCGGCGAAGCACACGCTATTCGCGATGCAGCCGTGCCGGCCGAAACACGCTCCGTTTGCGCGGGCGCTCCGGCTCCGGCGTTTCCATCATGGTCATGATGCGGGTGCGCTTTCTCAATTGCGCGGCATCGACCAGCATCTGCCCCGCCCAGCGGTACACGTTCTTACCCCGAACGATATCGCGCATCAGCCGCAAGCGTTCACGCTGCTCGCTGTCGCTCATGTGGAGCGCACGATGGATGGCATCGCCCACGGCGGAGGCATCGTAAGGGTTGACGATCAATGCCTCCGACAACTCACGCGACGCCCCCGCGAAACTCGAAAGGATGAGCACACCGCGCTCGTCGTCACGCGCGGCAACGAACTCCTTGGCAACGAGATTCATGCCGTCGTGCAGGCTGGAGACGATGCAGAGATCGGCGGCGCGGAACAGCTCGAACACTTCGTCGGGCTCGTGGTGGCGAATAACGAGGAGGATGGGCTTGTAGGTGGCGGTTCCATGGCGCTCGTTGATCTCTGCCGCCAAGTCTCTCGCCTCGTCCTGGAGCTGACGATAGCTCGAGAGCCGGCTGCGCGTGGGTGCGGCAACCTGGAGGAAGGTGAAGCGGCCTTTCCACTCCGGGTGGCGCATGAGAAGCGCATCGACGGCGCGCATGCGGTCGAGGATGCCCTTGGTGTAGTCGAAGCGCTCGATGCCGACACCCAGACGGACGCTGTCGTCGAGGCCGAAGCGCGCGCGCACAATGGCGCGGCATTCCTCGACGGTTTTCTGATCCTGGAGCGCCGCCGGCGGCCATTCGATCGAGATCGGATAGGGCCGGACATGGGTTTCTTGACCGCCGAGCGTGATCGAGGAGTGCTCGCGGTCGATGCGGCTTTCCACGAAATGGTCGACGGTTTCGATGAAATTGTTGCAATGGAACTGCGTGTGGAAGCCAAGGACCGAGCTTCCGAGCAGGCCGTGAACGATCTCCTCCTTCCACGGACAGATCCCGAAGGTTTCGGAATTCGGCCAGGGGATGTGCCAGAAGGTGATGATGGTCGCCCCCGGCAATTGCTCGCGGACCATCTTCGGGAGCAAGGCGAAGTGGTAGTCCTGAACGAGGATGATCGGATCAGGCTGCTTGGCCTCGCTGACCACGGCCTGCGCGAACTTGGCGTTGACCTTGCGATAGAGGTTCCAGTCCGATTCCCGGAACGACGGACGCACGAAGGCGATGTGGCACAGCGGCCATAAGCCTTCATTGGCGAAGCCATAATAATAGCCGTCCTGCTCTTCCTCGGTGAGCCAGACGCGGCGGAGCGTATAGGCCGGCCGCTCCGGCGGAACCTGGATGCAATCGTGAGTGTCCACCGTTTCGCGGTCCGCGCTGCCGCTGCCGTGCGCGATCCAGATTCCGCCGCAGGCTCGCATCACCGGCTCGAGCGCCGCGACGAGGCCGCTCGCGGGTGTCTGGACGTTGACGCCCGCCGCCGTGCGGTTGTGAATGTAGGGCTCGCGGTTGGAGACGACGATGACCTGGGTTCCAGGAAGCTCGTTCGCGAGCACCAGGCGCAGCATCTCGGGATTCCACTCGACATAGCTCACATCGACGGACCGACGCGCGTCGTCGAGCTCGCGCAGCAAATGGTGGAGTTCCTGGCCGAGACCTGAATCGGGCGGCAGAGCGTGGGGACGTGCCCGGTTTGCGCGGGCGGCCCTGATGATGCGCCGGACCGAGCGCAGCCAATTTTGGGTGATGATCAGCGCAATGATGGTCGCCAGGGCCGCCCCCACGATCGCGACGCCACCGAGCGCGATCATGATCCAGTTCCGCGCGATCGCACCGCGCTGTTCGGCAAACGACAGATCGTGAAGCAGCACCAGATGTCCGCTCGACACACCCATTCCGATCGGAAATGTGCCGACCATCATGTCGCGGCCAGCGACGCCGAAGGATGAGAACGTCGTCGTGTCGGTTCGGCCGAATTGTGCGCATGTCAGCGTTGGCGGAAAGGCCCTTCCCTCGTAGAGGAGGCGCCCCTCACGGTCGCAGAAACCCACGGCCATCAGCCGGTCGTCGACCGCCAGACGATCGAACAAGGCAACGATCTGCTCGCGCGACCGCTCGGCGAGAAGGCCTGCCAAATCATCCTGCACGGAATTGAAAACGAGAGCCGAGCGAAGCTCGATATCCTGCCGCGACCACCGTTCGATCAGAGTGCTCGCGAACGGAGAGATCGCGGCAATTGCCGCCGCCGCCACCACGAGCGCAAGCGCTGCTACTCCGTACCGAACCATTACTCTCACGGGGTCACTCCCGTTGGCAGTCTCTCCTCATGGATAGCGGCACGGTTCCGTCGAAGCTTCTTGCCGCACCCGCGCATAGAACCGGGCAAGCGGCGCGATTGCAAGACATTGTTGCTGAAAGGTGCGATCGGCGCTGTGTCAAAGTTCCGTCATGATGTATTACGACGCGTGCCAGAATCCTTCCTCCCATGTTCTGGAAACGCGCATCGCGGAGAGAATGAGACCGACCTGCGAATAGGTTTGCGGAAAATTTCCCCAGAGTTCCCGCGATTTTGGGTCGATATCCTCCGACAACAGTCCGACATGGTTGCAGCACGAGAGCACGTTCTCGAACAGCGCGCGCGCTTCCTTCCGGCGGCCTGCTCTTGCGAGCGCATCGATGTACCAGAATGTACACAGGAGAAATGCATTTTCCGGCATGCCGAAATCGTCCGCTTCGTCATAACGCATCACGAAGCCGTTGCGGACGAGGCGCTTCTCGACGATTTCAAGCGTGCGGACAAAACGCTCGTCATGGGACGAGATGAATCCGATTTCCGGAAGAACGAGTGTGGACGCATCGGCGACGGCGCCGTCGAGAGCGCCCGAAATCCAGCCCTCGTTTGCAACGGTTGCGCGTTCGAGGATCGTCAGCCGCAGTTTGGCCGCCTGATCGAGCCAGCTCTCCGCTTCCTGCTCGATGCCCAGATGGCGGGCGATATGACCCAAACGATGCAGCGCGGCCCAGCACATCGCCGCGGAGAACGTGTGGACGCGCGAGCGGTTGCGGTACTCCCAGAGGCCGGCATCGGGCTCGAGCGCCGCTGCGGCAGCCGCGCGGCCGACTTGGCAGAGCTGGCGGTAGAGGCTGAGGTCGCCCTGCAGCGGCAGCCGCTGGTCCCAGAACATCTGGGCCGCCGTAAGCACGATCGATCCGTACACGTCGTTTTGACGTTGCAGCACTGCGGCATTGCCGATGCGCACGGGTCCGATGCCACGGTAGCCCGCAAGCAACTCGGCAATACGTTCGCTCGGGTCCATGCCGGGAGCCATCGCGAGAAGCGGCCAGATTTGCTGATCATCCGCGCGCTGCAGCGAATCGAGCACAAAGCGGACGAAGGACTCCATCGTACGCGTGGCGCTCACCCGATTGAGCGCGGTGACGGTGAAGAATGCGTCACGCAACCAGCAGAAGCGATAATCCCAATTGCGCGAGCTGCCGGCGGCTTCGGGTATCGAGGTGGTGAGCGCGGCGACGATCGCGCCGGTGTCGTCGAAGCTGCACAGCTTGAGCGTGATCGCGGCGCGGATAACGGCATCCTGCCAGTCGAAAGGAACGTTCAGATCCCGAACCCAGTCCTGCCAGTAGGACGTGGTCTCGGCCAGGAACAGACGCGCCAGACGGAATCGGGATTCTCGGGAAGCGTCTCGTCGTGTCCGACGAAGATATTGACCGGCCGGTCGAGTGCGAGCTGCGTTTCGTGGAGCACGTAGGACACCGGCATGTCGGTCGTCATGCGCAGCACGAGATCGTCGGCGACGAAACGCGCGTGATTGCTGCCCAGCGTGATCTCCGGACGCTTGGAGCCGTAGCCGAATGTGGGACGGAAGCGCACGCTGACGAGCGGCCGGCCGGCAATCGGCTCGATCCGGCGCACGATCATGGGCGGCCGGAACATACGTCCGAAGCGGCGATAGCGCGGCGCAAAGTCCAACATCCGGAGCGATTGACCGGCCGAATCCCGCAAGATCGTCTCGACGATCGCCGTGTTCGGCAGATAGCGCTGTTCGCTTTTGACGAAGTTGCGCAACACGACATCGAAGAAGCCGGCCTCCGGCGCGTCGCCTGCAAGGAGCGCGTTGAACACCGGATCGCCATCAAGACGCGGATAGCAATGCCAGACATGGCTGCCGGCGGGAGTGATCAGAGACGCGATCGCGCAATTGCCGATCGCCGCGAGGTTAAGCGACGCCATATCGTTCCAGTTTCATTTGAGTGAATCCGCGGCACGCTTGAGCCAATCGCGCACGGCGCGCGGCTGGCCCCCGAATGCCGAATCGACGTTGAGCCCAAGCCCGCCGAGCTGATGGGCGATCTCGATCCCGTCCTCGTCCGTGACGTCATCCCCGACAAAGACCGGCTGCCGCCCCCGGAACGGACGCTGCTCCATGAGAACTTCGACCGCGCGCGCCTTGGTGATGCCCTTCGGGCGGACTTCGAACGCCTGCTTTGCGGTGAGGAGCTCAAAGCGGTTGGGCGCAGCGCGCACGAGCGACATCGCGAGCTTGCGGACCGCACCGCTGCGGTGAGGCGCGAGCCTGAAGTGGAGCGCAACCGAGTAGGTTTTCTCCTCAATCAGAACGCCATCCCAACCGCTCACCGCCTGACGAAGCTGTTTGATCCAGGCTTGTGGCGGACGGCGCCGGGCGGACAGGCTGTCGATCTTGGTCGACGGGAGGCGAATGACGGCCCCGTGCTCCGCCGCCGCCGGGGAGACGAAGCGGGCTCAACAGCCGGTCGATATTGGCGAGCCTTCGTCCGCTGACCACGGCAAGCGCGCCGTCGAGCGCGACCGACAGGCGCCCGAGCGCATCGATCAGACGCGTGGGGATGACGACCTTGTCGGGCGCCGCCGCGATATCGAGCAGCGTCCCATCAAGATCGAGAAACAGGGCCCAGTGACGTTCGACTTCGGGTGCTCTCAGCATTGTTCACATTGGCCGTTCGTGCGGGGAGCACGCGGCACGTCCAAAGTGGCCCTGAGAAACAACGCTGAAAAGCTGTTTTTTTGTGACCCGAAATGTCACAGGCGCGAGCTTGACTATACGGGCAGAGTTCCAGGCTCAAAAATCCGGCCGGCCTGCCGTGGGCACGGCGGTGTTCTTGTCGTCGTAATATTCGCGCGTGTTCTCGGCGCAAACCTGCTCCGCCCACCGGCCGCTCAAGCGGCGATACGTGACCTTCGCCGACCAGGGCTGGGTGTACGTCCCGGGATCGTCGATCGTGAATTGAACCTCCAGGCCTTTGCCCGTGTGTTCGGGATCGACCGTGATGTTCCCGCCGAGCCCCGCGGCGCCATCCTTCTTCTGGTGGCGTTCCGCCGCCGCCTTGGCTTCCGCGCCATCGATCAGCCGGTAGCGCTCGACCATGTGGAACGCTTCGCTGTGCGGCGTGCCGTAACGGTCGACCATGGAGTGCGGACCGATCTTCATGCCGACCGTGTCGATGACGAGCGTGTCGCCCTCATAGTGGCCGATGGAATCGCCCATCCAGGTGGGGGTCACCTTGGCGGGATGCGTGCTGTTCAAGCGCACGCGGCGGACCTGGTCGTCCTGATTGTAGAGGAAGGTGATCTGGTCCTTCTCCTGAAGGATCTGCAAGCCGAGCTGCATCGAGAGCGCAAACGGCGGCTGATAGGGGTAGCACTGGTTGGACGGATCGGGGAACGCGTTGCCGGTGAGCGAGATTTCGCCCTTCCGCCTGACGATCTCCGCCGCTTGAGGCTTCAGGATCGGATTCTTGTGGTCGCCGACGAGTGCGTTGTTGTCCTGCTGACCGGTCGGCGTGCGCTTGAGATTGTCCACCGGCAGCGGTTGACCCGGAAGCGGCTCGAAATTGAAGGCGTTGCGCCCCCAGCGCCCCGAGAAGTCCGGCGTGCCCTCAGTTCCCGCGGCAACCGCAAACGCCGCCGGCAGAACCACGGCGCCAAGAAGCAATCCCACCCTCAGACCACGATGCGCACATGTCTTGCCGATCATCGGTCGTCCCCTTTCGGGCGCCCCGGTCGAGGCGCGCCCAACCCAGATGGCCAAAATATTACGTCGAATCCACGGGAAATACGAGCTTGGGCGGTGTCCGCTAAGGCGGCAAAAATTTTTTGGCCAGGCCTGTCGAGAATGACCGTCATCGTTCGTCGTCACTATTGAGACAAGGACTCCCCGGGTCCGGGGGCAGCGTAAGGAGCTCACCATGCGGTTCATGATCATCGTCAAGGCCACGCCGGACACCGAAGCGGGCGTCCGCCCCGACGACGAGCTGTTCCAGGAGATGGCGGCCTACCACGAGGAGCTGGCCAAGGCAGGTTTGCTGCTCGACGGCTCCGGGCTCCAGCCGAGCGCCAAGGGCTGGCGGATCAAATATGACGGCAACAAGCGGACGCTCGTCGACGGGCCCTTCACCGAGACCAAGGAGCTGATCGCCGGGTACACGATCATCCAGGCGAAGTCGCGGGACGAGGCGCTCGAGTGGAGCAAGCGCTTCCCGAATCCCATGGGCGCCGGCGAACGCTGTGAGATCGAGGTCCGGCAGCTCTACGAGCTGGAGGATTTCGGACCCAGCACGGCGATCGAACGTTTCCGGGACATCGGGATCGGCTAAGTCCGTCTCGTGTGACACCCCCAACAGCCCTCATTGAAGGAGACAAACGATGAAGGTCGAACCCTATCTGTTCCTCGATGGCCGCTGCGAAGAGGCGCTCGAGTTCTACAAGAAGGCGATCGGGGCCGAAGTGACGGCGCTCATCCGCTTCAAGGACAGCCCCGACCCCACCATGGTCCACGGCGGCGCGGACCCGAACAAGATCCTGCACGCGGTGTTCCGCGTCGGCGAGACCACGATCATGACCTCGGACGGGCGCAATCAGGGCAAGCCCAGTTTCCAGGGCTTTGCGCTGTCGATCGCGGTCAAGACCGAGGCCGAAACGAAGAAGCTCTTCAACGCGCTTGCCGAGGGCGGCCGTGTGGAGATGCCGCTGGCCAAGACGTTCTTCAGCCCGAGCTTCGGCATGGTCGTCGATCGCTTCGGCATCATGTGGATGATTCTCGTGCCGACGACGTAATCAACCTTTCAACCTCAACAGGAGAGAACCATGCAGTGGAACCCGTATCTAGGCTTCAACGGCGATTGCCAAGAGGCATTCAAGTATTACGAGCGCGTGCTCGGCGGAAAGATCATCGCCATGATCACACACGCCGACATGCCGGCCGAAGACCAGGCACAGACACCGCCCGGATGGAAGAACAAGATCATGCATGCGCGGCTCGTGGTCGGCGACCAGGTGCTGATGGGCTCCGATGCGCCGTCGGACCACTTCGAGAAGACGCAAGGGATGTCCGTTGCGCTCCAGATCGACGATCCGAACGAAGCGGAACGCATCTTCGCGGCGCTGGCCGACAACGGCACCGTGCGCATGCCGATCCAGCCGACGTTCTGGGCGATCCGGTTCGGCATGCTGACCGACAGGTTCGGCATCCCTTGGATGGTGAACTGCGAAAAGAAGAACTGAAATCTTCGGTGAGCAAGGTTGGGATCGATACCCGTCCTTGCTCACCGAAATCTCGGCGTCACGGAGAGGGGCCATGAAGTATCTGTGCTTGGGCTATTACGACGAAGAGAAATTCAACGCGCTTCCGAACGAGGAGCTGCAGGCCCTCGTCAAGAAGTGCCGGGCCCATGACGCGGCCCTGCTCGCGACCGGCAAGGTCATGCTCGTCGGCTCGCTGTCGATGCCGCAGTACTGGAAGTCGATCCGTCCGGGCGGGACGAAGCCTTCGGTAACCGATGGGCCGTTCGCCGAAGCGAAGGAGCTCGTGGGTGCGTTCTTCATCGTCGATGCGAAGAACATGGACGAGGCGGTCGAGATCGCCTCGAAGCACCCGGCGGCGAATCTGGGCGCGCATGTCGGCTGGGGCATCGACGTCCGGGCGTGCGAGTTCTTCGAAGAGGTTGGAGCAGAAGCAATAGGACAGTCGCGATGCGCTATATGATGATGGTCAAGGGCAACAAGGATTACGAAGCCGGCGTTCCGCCCAAGAAGGAGCTGATGGAGGCGATCGCCAGGCACGGCGCCGAGCTGGCGAAGGCCGGCATCCTGCTCGACACCGGCGGATTGATGCCGACCTCGAAGGGCGCGCGCATCCTGGCGTCCGGCGGCAATCTGAACGTGATCGACGGGCCCTTCTCCGAAGCCAAGGAAGTGATCGGCGGGTTTGGGATTCTCAAGGCCGAGTCCAAGGAAGAGGCCATCAAGCTCGGCAGGATCTTCATGCAGATCCACATCGACACGCTCGGGCCCGGCTATGAGGGCGAGCTCGAAATTCGACAGATGCATGACACTTCCCCGGGAGAGCAGCCCAAATACTGCGATTGACCATGCGCGCGCACCCTGCCCTTGCGTGGATGGAGGGTGATGTTCTAGTCGGGAGCCGTGACGGCCACCGATACACATCGCGCCATCGACGCGGTCTGGCGGATCGAGTCACCGCGGCTGATCGCGGGGCTCGCGCGGATCGTGCGTGACGTCGGCCTCGCGGAGGAATTGGCGCAAGACGCGCTCGTCACCGCGCTCGAGCGCTGGCCGCAATCGGGCATCCCCGACAATCCGGGCGCGTGGCTCATGGCGGCAGCCAAGAACCGCGCGCTCGACTCCCTGCGCCGGAAGAAGCTGCTCGAGCGCAAGCACGACGAGATCGGGCGCGATCTCGAGGTCGAGCAGGAGACCGGCGGACCCGATCTGGATGCGGCGCTCGACGACGACATCGGCGACGATCTCCTACGGCTGATCTTCACCTCGTGCCATCCGGTGCTGTCGCCGGAAGCGCGGCTCGCGCTGACGCTTCGCCTGATCGGCGGCCTGACCACGGACGAGATCGCGCGCGCGTTCCTCTCCAGCGAACCCACGATCGCGCAGCGCATCGTTCGCGCCAAGCGGACGCTGGCGGACAAGAAAATCCCCTTCGAAGTGCCGCGCGGAGCAGAGCTCGCGACGCGGCTCGCCTCCGTGCTCGAAGTGATCTACCTGATCTTCAACGAAGGATATTCGGCGACCGCGGGCGACGACTGGATGCGGCCGCAACTCTGCCAGGATGCGCTGCGTCTCGGACGGATTCTCGCAGGACTGGCGCCGGACGAGCCGGAAGTGCACGGGCTTGTCGCGCTGATGGAGATCCAGGCCTCGCGCGCGGGCGCACGCGTCGGGCCCTCGGGCGAGCCGATCCTGCTTCTCGACCAGAACCGCGCGCGCTGGGACCAGCTGCTGATCCGCCGTGGGCTCGCGGCGCTCGCGCGCGCCGAGAAGTCCCGGCACCGCGCGCGGGCCCTACACGTTGCAGGCCGCGATCGCGGCCTGTCACGCGCGGGCGCGCACAGCGGATGAGACCGACTGGGCGCGGATCGCCGCGCTGTACACCGCGCTCGTGCAGATGATGCCCTCGCCCGTCGTGGAGCTGAACCGCGCGGTCGCGGTCGCGATGGCGTTCGGACCGGAGGCCGGGCTTCAGATCGCCGATGCGCTGATGCCCGAGCCGACCCTCAAAGGCTACCATCTGCTGCCCGCCGTGCGCGGCGATCTTCTGTTTAAGCTCAAGCGGATGGACGAAGCGCGCGCGGAGTTCGAGCGCGCGGCATCCCTGACCAAGAACGCGCGCGAGCACGGGTTATTGATGGCGCGCGCAGCAGCCTGCGTACGTCCCAACTAGCCAAATCCAGGACTGCAACAGTCGCCAGACGCGGGCATTCGGCGCTATACTTCCCGCATATCGGTCGCAACGATCAGGGAGGACGCGGATCATGGAATCGAACAGACGCGATGTACTGGCCGCGGGCGCCGCGGTGGCAGCGGTAGCAGCAGCGCCGAAGGCTGCTGCCCAGCAGACAGGGCTTACCGGGAACCACGAAGTTCTACCAACGCGGCAACGTGAAAATCGCGTATCAGGAGGTCGGAACGGGGTTCCCGCTGCTCGTGATCCCGGGCGGCGGATTGAACTCGCGGATGGCCGGCCTCGTCACGAGCCCGTTCAACCCGATCGCGGAGTTCAGCAACGAGTTCCGCGTCATTTACGCGGATCTGCGCAACGCGACCCAAGGGCAATCCACCGGCCCGCTCGAGATCGACCGGCCGTGGGATTCCTACACCGATGACCACATCGGCCTGATGGATCACCTGGGCGTCAACCGGTTCATGGTGCTGGGCTTCTGCATCGGCGGTCCGTTCATCTGGAACCTGTTGGAACGGGCCCCCAATCGCGTCGTCGCCGCCGTGCCGGCGCAGCCCGTCGGCTTCCGGCCCGAGATGCCGACTGTGCTCTATGACGGCAGCAAGAACGGCTGGGGTGCGGAACTGGTGAAGCAGCGGCCCGAGATCACGCCCGACATGGTCGAGCGGTTCCTGACCCGGATGTACCGGACCAACGCCGACTTCGTGTTCACGGTGAGCCGCGATTTCGTGCGCAATTGCCAGACGCCCGTGCTGATCATGCCGGACGACGTGCCTGCGCATCCGCTCGCGGTCGCCATGGAATGCGCGATGCTCGCGCCGAGGGCCGAAGTCAGCATGTATCCGTGGAAGGAGCCGAAGGAGCGTATCCCGGTCGCGGTGCGCCAGGTCCGGTCGTTCCTGAAAGCGCATCGGCCGACCACGGCTTAAGATAGCGGTGTCCTTATGGAAGGGCGGCGGGCGCAAGTCGGCCGCCCTCCGAACATCAGGAGGGTTCTTCATGCATGCGAAACGCGTGTGGCTCATGGGCGCGACGGTGTTCGGCGCGGCTCTGTTGGGCGTGTTTGTTCTGATGCAGCCGATCGAAACCGCGTTCGGCGCCAGCGCGGCTCAGAGCAAGCCGGTGAAAATCCACCGCTTCTTCACCGGGCCGGACGGTCTGACCCATGCCGAGGAGATCGAGGTCAAGTTCGACATGGGCGACGGCGGCAACGGTCTCTACAAGTTCTTGTCGAACTCGGGCGCGGTGCTGCGCCGCTCGCCGCCCGGCCGCGTGAACGACTGGCACACGGCCTCGCGCCGCCAATACATCATCACGCTGAGCGGCCGCGCGGAGCTGGAGCTGTCGGGCGGACAGACGCTCAAGGTCGGGCCCGGCGACATCGAGCTCGCCGAAGACACGACCGGCAAGGGTCACATCACGCGGACGGTCGGCACCGAGGATCGCATCAGCATCGCGATCCCCGTCGACACGAAGTAGCGCTTCTCGCCGTCAGCCCGGACGCGTGGTGGTCGCGTTCGGGAAGACCGCCTTGATCGCGGCCTCTGCACACTCGTCGTCCTGAGTGCCGACGCCGCCTGCGCCGACCGCGCCGACCAAATCGGTGCCGATGAAGATCGGGAACCCGCCCGGCTGAGCGAAATCGCCCATCCATTCGGGCGCGCGATTGATCTGCTTGTTCACGCGATCCCACAGCTCGATCGTCGGACGCCGCCAATGCGCGGCTGTCGTGGCTTTCAGCTCGGCCGTCTTGAGTATCGTGAAGCTCGCGCCATCCATCCCCTGGAACGACAGATGCGTTCCATCCGCATCGACGATGGAAATGCCGAGCCCGGTGTATTTCTTCTGAGCGCCATAGGCCATGCACGCGTCCGCAAGCTTGCGCGCGGCGGTCGCGGTGATGATCTTGCGCGTCGCGAGCAGCGGCTGCGGGCTCGAAGGCGGCGCGGACTTGCCGTCGCCGAACACCGCCTTGATCGCGTTCTCAGCGCAATCCTCGTCCTTGCCGCCCGAGAGACCGGCGGCGCCGACGCCGATGGCGCCCACCGTTTCGCCCTGAACTTCAACCGGGAAGCCGCCGGGGATCGGGAAATAGCCCATCCACTCGGGCGCGCGATTGATCTGCTTGTTCACGCGCTCATAGAGCTCGGCCGTCGAGCTGCGGAACTTGGCGGCGGTTTTCGCTTTGCGCTGCGCGGTTTCGCCCGTGTTGCCGGTCGCGCCATCGGTCGCCTGATACGACAGCAGGTAGCCCGCGGAATCGACGACCGCGATCGCGATCGGATAACGGTCGCGCGCCGCCTCCGCCATGCAGGCCTCGATCATCTTGCGCGCGGCAAAGCCGGTGAGGTCCCTCTTGTCGGCGAGCAGCGCCTGGGCGTGCGCATTCGCGGCGGCGAAGACGGCTACGGTGGCGAACAACATTGCGGTGCATGAGCGGAGCGTCATCGGCGTTTCCCCATCCCTGGTTTGGCGCATCATACCGTGACGGGCGCGAAACGACAGGGGAGGCCGCGCTCAGTACTCGAACTGAAAACTGAGACCGACGCTGGTTCCGCTGTCCTGCTGCTTCGAGCCTTGGGTGACGGCCGCATTGGAGCCGGCATTGACGGTGCCGAAGACCTTCAGGCGCCTCGTCAGATCGACCTGCACCTCGGCCTGCGTGCCGCCTTCCAACCCCTGCTTGGCGCCGACATAGACGTTGCGCAGGACATAGGTGCCCGCTTCGACAGCGGTGCTCGACGTCGCCTGGCCCGCCGTGCCGGTGCCGGTCGTGGTCGCGGGGGTGCTGGTGCTGCCGATGCTGAGGCGGCTCAGCCCCAGCGTCCGGCGGATCGATCCGAGCGGATCGAACCCCGATCCGCCGCTCGCGAGCGACACGGCGATCTCGGCGAGCTGTGCCAGCTCCAGCGCCGACAGTTGGGCTGCGCTTCGCTGGAACAGCATGCGGGCGAGGATCTCGTCCTGCGGAAGGGTCGGCGTGCTCGACAGCTCGATCTTCGGCGCCGACGCATAGCCCGTGACGGTGACTCTCGCGGTGATGCCGCCCGAGGTGTTCTCGGCGGTGAGATCGAGCGTGGGATCGATCCGGTTGCTGATGCCCACGCCATCGAAGGTGACGCGCCCTCTGGTGAAGTCGAAGGTGCGGCTCGCGACCGTGAACGTGCCGCGGCGCAATTCGAAACCGCCGGTGATCTGAGGCGCCGTGCTCGGTCCCCCGATCGTGAGCGTGCCGTCGAGTTCGGCCTCGATGCCGCGCCCGCGCACCGACAAACGCCCGCGGCTGGTGACGGTGAGGTCGTAGCGCAGATCGGAAAAGAGCGGCGCCCTCTCTTCCATCGGTTGCCCGGGCGCCATGCCGGGGCGGCGAACATCGAGCACGACGACGGTGGCAGGGACCTTTTCGGGGAGCGTGATCTCGCCGCGCGTGACGTCGACATTTCCCGCAAGAAGCAGCTGGCCGCGGACCGCGCCTGAGAGCTTGCAGATTTGCATCCGTGGTCGCGGTCAGGCGATCGCCGACGAAGGGCCGCGCGCCCTTCGCCGTCAGCGTGACGTCGATCGGCATGTCGGCTTGCGACATATCGATGGTGCCGTTGCCGGTGATCGTTCCGTCGCCTGCGCGCGCCGTGAAATCGGTGATGCGGATGCGCTCGCCCTCGCCTTCCGCGGTCATCGAGATGCCTTGGATGCGCAACGCGCGCTGCACATCCTGGACCTCGCCGTTGGCGAGCGTGGCGCGGCCGCTCAAACGCGGCGCGTTCGTGGTGCCGCCGACAGAGGCGTTGAGCGACACCTGCCCTTGCACGCTCCGCCCTTCCGCCGAGAGCACCGCATTGAGCATGGAGAGATCGGCTTGACCTTGAATGTCGAGATCGAGCGCGCGATCGGCGGCGAGCGAGATGTCGCCCGTGATCGACATCTTCGTGGAAGCGCCGGTCGTGATATCGGCGTTCAACGACACGCGGCGCTGGCGGAAATCGGCGCGCGCATCGAGGCTCGCGGGCGTCACGCCCGCGGAGAAGTTGCGGGCGCGCAGGCCGCGGCCCTCTACGGTGATCGCGCCTTGCGGATCGGCGAGCGTGCCCGAGAGCTCGGCGTTCGCCGAGATCGTGCCTTCGGGCGCGAGCGCCGGCACGAAGGGCGTGATCAGCGTGGTCGAGACGTTCTGCGCGGTGGCGCGCAGTTGAAGGCGCGGCGACAGCGTGCCGCTCGCCGAGACCTGGCCGTTCGCCACGCGCAGGAGCAGGCGATCGATACCGATGCCCGAGCCAAAGTGAGCGTGGACGGTTGAGCGAGCGTCGCGGTCTCGCCGCGGTATTTCGCCTGCAGCGTGTTGATCAGGATTTGCCGGCGGTCGAGATCGAGCCGCGCGGCCGTCGCAAGCTCGGCAGGATTGCCCATGGCGTCGCGCGGAGCCCAATCCAGCCGTATGGCCAAGGCGTTCGTCGGGCCGTTCACTTGCGCTTTGGCGTCGCCGGTGAATTCGCCCGCACTGAAGCGCCGTCGCATCGATGGCAAGCGCGAGTGAAGGAGCATCGAACGGCTCATCGATGCGGCCGGTGATCGTGGCGCGTGCGACGGTCGCGTCTTGGAGCGCGACATTGCTCGCACGCGCGTTCGACCTGAGCCGACGAACGGTCGTTCTGAAGGTTGAGCGTCGCGTCCGCCTCCAGGCTCGCGAGCGTCGCATCCGCGTATCTGACGTTTTGCGCGCGCGCCGTGATGTCCGCCGTGGTTGCGCCATCGCGCGAGCGGAGATCGATCTCGGCTTCGGCATTGCCGTCGATCGGCTCGCCGATAAGCGAGGAGAGATCGCGAAGCTGAGCGAAGCGCAGTGTCGCGTTGCCGGACACGCCACCATTGTCCGGGATCGTGATGTCGGCACGCGCATTGAGGCTCTTCCAGGTGCCGCGGTCGACGACCGCGCGCAGACCGTCGCGCGTGCGCGCAAGCTCGCCACCGAGCGAAAGCGGCGCGTCATCGAAGCGGCCTTGCGCCGTGAACGTGCCGCGTTCGGTGCGCGGAAAGCCGGTCGCGTTGGCGGAGATGTCGATGCGCTGCCGCGCGATCGTCGGCGTCCCCACATTCGCCACACCGGTCGCATCGAGGCGCGCGGTTTGCCACGGTCCGCGCAGCTGGCCTTGCGCGCTGAGATCGCCGACAAGACTCGCCGTCAGCAGCGAGAGGTCGTTGAGACCGAGGCTCCAGTCGAGGCCGACGTCGTTGTCCGTGACGCGGCCCGATCACTCGCGCATTCGCGGATGCGCCCTCCAGCCGCGCCTCCGAAAGCGCGACGTCGGAGCCGTTGACTGTGGCATTCACCATCAGGCGCGCGTTTTCGCCGATCAGGCGCGACAGCGGATCGTCGCTGCATCGTCGCGCTGATCGTGCCGTTGCCCACGATGCGAATCTCGTCACCGGATCGATCGATCGTCGCGGTGAGCGCCGCGCGGCCATCGAGATCGACACCGCCGCGTTCCGCGAACGGGGCAAGCCGGGGCACGGTGATGGTCGCTTGTGCGTGCTCCATGTCGCCCGCGGTTCCTTGCGCTTCGATGCCGAGGAGCGGATGCGACAGCGAGATCGAGAAGGGTCTCGCGGGCATCTCGAGATCGACACGGCCGCGGACCGCGATCGGCGCGCGCGCGAACACGTCGGGGTCCGAGCCCGGCAGACGAAGACCGGCGATCGATCCGTCAAACGCCAGATCGCCGGTTTGTCCGGTGATCGTGGCGGTCACGCCGTCGATGGTGATGTCTTGCGCGCGCAGGGTCCGGACATCGAGCGACGCGTTGATGTCGGGGGCGTCGAACGAGCCGCGCACCTGTCCCTGAGCGGACAGCGACTGCCAGGCGAGATCGGGCCTGAGCTCCATCTCCGGTGCGGTCGGCGGAGAAATCGATCTCCGCCGTGCGCGCAACGAGGTTGATCGTGCCCTCGCCCGAGGCTTGCAGCGGACCGGCGGTGAGCGTGAGCCGCGACCGCGTTCGCATCGCGCGGCCCGCTTCCGGTCAGATGCGCTTCGATCGCGCCGATATCGTTGAGGCCCAACAGACCGGCGACCAGTCCGGCCGGCGGCTCCTCGATATCGGCGGTGCCAGACAAGAGACCGTTCTCGCGCGACGCGCGGACGCGATAGAGGCCCGCCGCGTCGAGGCGGTTCGCGATGAGATCGGCTGCCCACTCTTCGAGGGACGCGTAGCGGACGGAACCCTGCATGGCGACGGCCGCAGGCGCTTTCGAAACCTCGGCCGTGGTCTCGAGGCGCGCGATGCGCAAGGCGCGGATGTCGACGGCGGAGTTTGTACCGCTGTCGTCGCCGTCGTCGGCCGGAATCCGCAGCACCGCGACGCGTTCGGCTTCGACGCGGCCAACGTCGACGCGGTTCCAAAGCAGCGCAAACGGCGACCAGTCGACGGCGACGTTCTCCGACGACGAGCCACGGCCCGTCATCATCGCGGACCTCCACGCGTTGCGGCGCGCAGCGAATAGGGAATGCGTCCGCTCAAGCCCTGTGATCGTGACGCGGTCGCCGCTCAGTGGTTCCGACGAGCGACGCAACGGTGCGCTGGCCGAACCCGGTGTTGACGAACACGGCCAGCGCGAGGATGAGAGCGGCGACGACCGCCTGCCAGAATAAGGAGAATGTTCGTCCATCTGCGCGACATCAGAACGCCTGACCGAGTCCGATATAGATCCCGAACGAGTCGCCGCCGGGCGGCCGATTGAGCGGGACGGCGAAATCGGCTCTCACCACGCCGATGGGCGTGTAGTAGCGCACGCCCGTTCCCGCACCCACGCGAAGCGTGCCCGTAAAGGGAACGCCTTCGTCGCTAGCTTGGCCTGCATCGACGAAGGCGACAACACCCCAATTGCCGAACACGCGCTGTCGAAACTCGACCGTGGCCGCATCGACCGCGGTGCCGCCGATCGGGATCGCCATCGGGAAACAGCGGACCGATGGATTGATAGCGGAAGCCGCGAACTGTTCCGCTTCCGCCAGCGTAGAGACGCTGATCGGGCGGAAGATCGAAAGTGGATGCGCCCAAGACCGCGCCCATGATCCCGCGCAGCGCGAGCACGGACCGCCCGTTTCCGGAAAGATCGAAATAGGTGGACGCCGAAGCCTGCAGGATGGCGAAGGTCTGCGACTGCGCGCCGAAGGACTGCGTCGGCGTGACGATGAGCGATGCGCGCAAGCCGCGCGTCGGGTCGAGCAGCGGATTGGTGAGGCCCGTGCTGTCATAGGTGGCGCTGATCGGAAGCGCGATCAGCTGATAGATGTAGCTGACGTCCTGCTGCGCAACATTGTCATGCGTGGCGGTAAGCCCGACGCTGCCGGTCCATTGCGGCGAGAACACGCGGCGCAGGGAAACGCCGATGGTCTCCGCCGTCTGCCTGTACGCGTCGCAGGTCTTGCTTGACCGCGCTGAGAGCGAGCTCTCCGGTCTGATCCGGCCGCAGGAACGCCGGCTTGATGAAGCGCGCGGAGACGAGATAGCCGACATCGTCGGTGGCATCGCCCCAGAGACCGGTGCCGGCGGCCGAAAGGATGAGCTGCTCGGCATTGCCGAACAGATTGCGATGCGTCCAGCTCGCCGAGAGGCTGATGCCGAGGTCGGTGGAATATGCGCCGCGCGAGATTGACGGCGCGGCGCGGCCGTTCCTGCACGACGAGCGTCAATGGGAGGCGGCCATCGGGCGAGACCTGCCGTCGCGGCGCGGACCGTCACGGAAGCGAACACGCCGGTCTCGAGCAGTCTCCGCCGTGCGGTTTCGATCCGGCTTGGCGCGTAGCGCTCGCCGGGCGAGAGCGGCAAGGCTGCGGCGCGCGAAGCTTTCATTGACGCGTTCGAGCCCCTCGAAGGTGATTTCGCCGATCTCGACCTGCGGGCCGGTCTCGACGCGGAACTCGATGTCGAGAACCATCGCCTGATCGTCCGCGTAGGCGATCGGCTCGCTGACGGTTGCGAGCGCGTAGCCGTCTTCCTGCAGCGCTGCCAGCAGGCGCTCGCGGGCGGCGAGCACATTGGCGGCGATCGCGGGCTGGCCGGGCGTAAGCCCGAACGCCATCTGTGCCGCCGGCGGAACGGTTCCCTCGAGCGTGACGCGCCGCAGGCGATAGAGCGGCCCCTCCTCGATCGCGACCTGCACGTTGACCGGCATGCCTTGTGGAACCTGGTCAAGAAAGGACGACAGCATCGGGTCGTCCAGAGCACGTCCTTCGATCGTGATGACAATGGAGGGCATGTAGTAGCCGAAGCTGTTCAGCACGGTCGTCAGACGCTGAACATCGCCGGTTGCGCGCGCGATGAGACCGAAGGGCGGAACCGGCGCACTCTCGCGCAAGGTGGCGAGCAGGGACGTGCTGTTCAGAAGATCGTTGATCTCGGAAGAGGCCGACGGCTCGATCGTCACCATATACGGCTGTGGGTCTGCCGCGCCGGCGTTTCTGACGAACGCCATGCAGATCAGAAAACAAATGAGGGCGGCGCGATAGAGCAAGGGGATCAGAAACCGTGCGTTGTTGATCCCCCCAATGACCGACAAGAATATGAGCATGCCCTCGATGGAACAACCAGACGAGAATAGCGCGCCGGGGTTGCCGGTTCTAAGGAACAATTTTGGTCCGTTCAGGGCGAGCGTTCGATCTCCTCGCGCAGCGCTTCGATCTCCAGCCAGCGATCCTCGGCGGCCGTGAGTTCCGCTCGCCGCTTGGCGAGTTCCGACGCGGCTTGCGCGAAGCGGTCGGGATCGCGCGCATAGAGCAATTCATCGGCGAGTTCCGCTTGGAGCGCGGCAATCTCTTTCTCCAGGCGTGCCATCTGGATCGGCAAGTCCTTGAGCGCGTGCTGGTCCTTGAAGGTCAGGCGGCGCTTGGGCGCGGCCGCCGCCGTTGGACCGTTTTGCGGCGTCTTGGTTCGTTCCACCTTGGCGGCGGGCTTCGCGGATACGCCCTCCCCGCGCTGCGCAACCATGTCGGTGTAGCCGCCGGCATATTCGACAAACCGCCCGTCGCCCTCCGCCATCACGATCGAGGTCACGATCCGATCGAGAAAATCGCGGTCGTGGCTGATCAGGATGACGGTGCCGGGATAGTCGGCGATCATCTCCTGCAGCAGATCGAGCGTTTCGAGATCGAGATCGTTGGTGGGCTCATCGAGCACAAGCAGATTGGACGGCAACGCCAGCGTCTTGGCGAGAAGAAGCCGCCCGCGTTCACCACCGGAGAGCACGCTCACCGGCGTGCGCGCCTGCTCCGGCGCGAACAGGAAATCCTTCATGTAGCTCATCACGTGGCGGGACTGGCCGGCAACCGTGACGGTGTCGCCGCGACCGCCGGTCAGAACATCGCGCAGGCTTGTCTCGCTGTTCAGGCTCGCGCGCCCCTGATCGAGCGATGGCGATGAGAAGATTGGAGCCGAGCGTGACGGTGCCGCTGTCCGGCGCAAGACGGCCGATCAGCAGATTGAGCAACGTCGTCTTGCCCGACCCGTTTGCGCCGACGATCCCGAGACGGTCGCCGCGAAGAATACGCATCGAGACATCGCGCACGATGGTGCGGTCGCCGTAGGACTTGGAGATATCCTTCGCTTCGACAACACGCGTGCCGGAATTGTCGGCGTCGCCGACGCTCATCTTGACGGTGCCGGCGGCACGGCGGTGTTCGCGGCGCTGGCGCCTGAGATCGAACAGCTGCGCGAGACGGCGCTGGTTGCGCTTGCGGCGCGCGGTGACGCCATAACGCACCCAGTGCTCCTCCATCGCGATCTTGCGATCGATCTTGTGCTGTTCCAGCTCTTCCTCTTCGAGGAGATTGTCGCGCCAGGCTTCGAATTCCTCGAAGCCGTGATCGAGAAGACGCGTTCGGCCGCGGTCGAGCCACAGCGTGGCATTCGAGAGCGCGCCGAGAAACCGGCGATCGTGGCTGACAAGGACGATCGCGGAGCGCATCGCCGCAAGCTCGCTTTCCAGCCACTCGATGGCCGGCAAGTCGAGATGATTGGTGGGCTCATCCAGAAGCAGGATATCGGGCGATGGCGCGAGCACGCGCACCAGCGCAGCCCGCCGCGCCTCGCCGCCCGACAAACGATCCGTGGCTTCATCGCCCGAAAGCCCGAGCTGGTTCAGGAGATATTGCGCGCGATGCGGGTCGTCGCCCGGCGCCATGCCCGCCTCGACAAAGGCGCGCACCGTGGCAAAGCCCGAGAAATCGGGCTCCTGCGACAGATAGCGGACCGTCACGCCCGGCTGGAGGAATCGAGTCCCGCGGTCGGCCTCCACCAGGCCGGCCGCGATCTTGAGCAGCGTCGACTTGCCCGATCCGTTGCGGCCGACCAGACACAGACGTTCGCCTTCCGCCACGGACAGGTCCGCGCCCTCGAGCAACGGCGTGACGCCGAAGGTCAGGTGAATGTCCCGAAGGAAAAGAAGCGGTGTCGTCACGATCCGATGGCCAGGCTGCGCGCGGGCAAGTGATGCTGCACCTCGGCGGAAAATGCTAGGCTGCAATCAACATATGGGAGGACTTGGCGATGAAGCTCGTGAAATTCGCATCCGCAGCGCTGGCGATTGCCGCGTCGGTGATGTTGGGCGGTTCCCCGTTCGCCCAGGACCTGGGACCGCGGGTCAAGAAGCTCGCCGACGGCGTCTATGTCCACACGGGAAAGGGGTTCGACTCCAACAGCGGCATCATCATCACGGACGAAGGCGTGATCGTCGTCGATACCGGACAGAACGCGATCGAATCGCGCTCGGTCATGGAGGCGGTGAAGAAGCTGACCTCGCAGCCGGTGAAGATCGTCATCGACACCGAGCCGCACAACGATCACACGACGGGACACTTCGTGTTCCCGCAGGCGATCGTGGTGGCCGCGGCCGGTGGCGGCGAGTCGATGCGCACCGCGAACAACTGCCGCGCCCAACCGGATCGAGACGGCGCGCGCCACATCGGCCGAGATGAAGACGGCGCTCGACGGCTACAAGTTCGTCACGCCGCATGTCGAATACCGCGACAGGATGACGATCACGCTCGGCGGACGCACCGTCGAGCTGATGTACATGAAGAACGTCCACAGCGAGGCGGACACCGCCGTGTGGCTCCCCCGGGAGCGGGTGGTGTTCTCGGCCTCCGCGTTCGTGGTCAACCAGGTGAACATCCTGCGGCCGTTCGTCACCATCCCGGACATCCTGGCCGCGGGAAAGATGATGAAGGCGCTGAACCCCGAGCACGTCGTTCCGGGGCACGGCACGCCGGGCACGACGCAGATCTTCGATGACGGCGAGAAGTACTACGCGCTTCTGATGCAGCGCGTGGACGCGGCGATGAAGCAGGGCAAATCGCTCGACGACATCAAGCGCGAGGTGAAGATGCCCGAATACGCGAGCTGGGGCAGCCAGGATCGCATGCCGACCAACATCGAGGCCGCGTATCGCGCGCTTGGTGGGCGGATCTAGGCGCGGTCAGTTGGACCGCACGATGGTCTGCGGCTCGGTGATGTAGGGCGCGGCTTTCTCCAACGCGTCGTCAACGGCCGAGTGCAGGAGACCCCGCAGGTCATTCGTGACCGTGCCCAGCCTGTTCTCGGTGGCCATCGCGGTCTTGTTCACGCTGAACTGGGCTCTGATCGTTTCCTGCGGGAGCTCGATCACCGTCAGGTTGACACCGGCGTTCAGACGAGGCGGCGTGTCGGGCGAGCTCTTGTACACCGGCCCGAAGGCCGTGAGCCTCACAACCAGCCGGTAATTCGCGGCCGGAACCACTCCGGGTTTACCGACGATCGCGCCCGAAAGTCTCCGCTGAGCCCTCTCGATGAAAACGTCCTGCACCAGCTGGTCCAGGCGCGCGGACCATTGCGCGTCGGCGTAATAGTCGACCCGGCCATCTTCGAATTGGATCGCGATCCGCTCCGTGTCGAATCCTGGAGGCAGCTCGGGCGTCGGTACGACGACAACGATACGTCCCGCAGCATCGGTCGCGACATCCATCACGCCCGCGTTCGTCTCATGAAGCGTGTACATGACCGGCGGAGGCCGCTCTTCGCTCTTGCCGAAGGGCAACGAAATGCACGCGCTCAACAACAGCGACGAGAGAACAACGACGTGGCGAACTGGTTTTCATTTCGGTATGACCACGCCTCTTTGCGACGGCGCGGGCCTCAGGATCTGCGAAGGATCGTCTTTGAGCTTGTCGGCCAAGCCCCGGATTGCATCGGCCGTCTTGGCGCCTTCCTTCGAGAATTGCTCGATCGACGAGAGCGTGTTGCCGAGATCGCCTTTGATCGTTCCGAGCTCGCCTTTGAGATTGTCCGAGAGGCCGCGGATCGACTCCGCCGTCTTCGCGCCCTCCTTGGAGAAGTCGTCGATCGAAGCAAGCGCCTTCCCGAGATCGCCCTTAAGCGACCCGATCTCGCCCTTGAGATTGTCGGCGAGCCCGCGGATGGCGGTGGCGGTCCTGGTGCCTTCCTTGGAGAACGCATCGATCGAGCCGGCCATCTTGGCGCCCTCTTGCGAGAACTGCTCGACGGCGCCGAGCGCGTTCTGGAGCTTCATCCCCAATTCCGGCAACTCATCCAGGAACGCGCGAAGCTCGCTGCCCCTGCCTTCGAGCACCGGATAGGGCTCGCCCGCCACGCGACGCGGCGGCTCCTGATCGTCGGTGGGCGTGTTCAATTCCACAAAGCTCGAGCCGGTGATGCCCTGGAGCTCGATCGTCGCGCTGGTGCCGGCGCGTATCGGCGTGCCCTCCCTGACCTCGATATCGACCTTGACGAGATCGTTGCGCTCGGGCGCAAGCCGGATGCCCACGATGCGGCCGACGTCCACACCCTGATATTTCACCGCCGCCTCGTTGACGAGGCCGCTGACCGTGTCGGTGAAGTAGACCGTATAGCGCTGCTTTGGGCCGAAATCGCCCGAAGCCATCAGCCAGATCGTGAAGCCGACCAGCGCGAGCATCGCCAGGCTCACGAAAATGCCGACAAAGAAGTAGTTCGCGTTCTTTTCCATGTCAGTGCCGTTCCGTGAGCGCGGCCTGCATGCGCGCTCCCTTGAAATAGGCCTGGATCTTGGGATGCGTCGATTTGAGCAGATCGTCGAGCGTTCCGCAGACGATCTTGCCATCGACGATCATGGCGATGCGGTCGCAGACGGTGACGAGCGTGTTCGGATCGTGCGTGATGATGAAGATCGTCAGGCGCAAGATCTTGTGCAGATCGCGCATGAGCTCGTCGAGCGAGGAGGCCGACACCGGATCCAGCGCGCCGGTCGGCTCATCCAGGAACAGGATGTCGGGATCGAGCGCCATCGCACGCGCCATGCCTGCGCGCGTCGTCATGCCGCCGGACAACGCGGACGGATATTTGTTCACCGCGTCCGGCTGAAGCCGCACCATCTTCAGCTTGAGGAACGCCAGGTCGTCGATCACCTTTTCCGACAGCCCCGTGTGCTCGCGCAGCGGCAACGCCACGTTGTCGATCACGGTGAGCCCGGAGAACAGCGCGCCGTTCTGGAACAGCACGCCAAACCGTTTCTGGAGATTGAGCCGTTGCTCCGGCGTGAGCGAGTAGAGGTCGGTGCCGCCGAACAGCACCTGTCCCTCATGCGGCTTGTTGAGGCCGAGTATGGTTCTGAGCAGAACGGTCTTTCCCGAACCCGAGCCGCCGACGACGCCGAGCGCTTCGTTTTCATAAACCGCGAAGTTGATGTGGTCGTGAACGACCTGGGCGCCGAAGCGGTTGGTCACGTCCTTGAGTTCGATGAGCGGACGCATGGCTAGATGTCCGCTTCGGAAAAGGCGATGGAGAACAGTCCATCGGCCATGATGACGATGAAGATCGCCTGAACGACGGCGAGCGTCGTCCGTTGACCCACGCTTTCGGCCGATCCGGATACTTTGAGGCCCTGGTAGCAGCCGATGATCGCGATGATGAACGCGAAGACCGGCGCCTTGATCATGCCGACGAAGAACGTGGTCGGCGTTGCAATCTCCGCCACGCGACTGAAATATTGGTCGAACGAGATGTTGAGCAGCGACAGCGACATCAGACCGCCGCCGAACAGGCCGATGATGTCGGCGAGGAAGGTGAGAAGCGGCAGCGTGATGACGAGCGCGATCACGCGCGGCAGCACCAGCACCTCGATCGGGTCCATGCCCATCGTTCTGAGCGCGCTGACTTCGTCGCGCAGATTCATCACGCCGATCTCGGCGGCAAATGCGCTCCCTGACCGGCCAGCCACCATGATGGCGGTGATCAGCACGGCCATCTCGCGCAGCAGCGAAATGACGGTGAGATCGATCGTGTAGATGTCCGCGCCGAAGCGCCGGAGCTGGATGGCGCCCTGATAGGTGATGACCATGGTCATCAGAACGCCCAACAGACCGATGATCGGAAGTGCTGCGATCCCCGTTTCCTGGATGTGCCTGACGATGGACGGCAGCCGGAAATGATGGGGATGCGGCGAGGTTTGTCAGGAAGCGGACGAAGACACGTCCGACGAAGGAGAACACATCCCAGGTAAAATCGAGCGCGCGGAAGGTCCTCTCGCCGATGAAGCTGAACACGGCGACGAAGGCCGACGGCTTGCGCTCGGCTGGTGGCGTGTATTCCGAATACTCCGGAAGGAACTCCAGGACGGGTTGCAGACGCCGGACTGAGGCGAGGCGGTGACGTTTCCGCAGCCGTAAGCTTCTTGAGCAGGAATGCCCCTGACGTATCGAGCCTGCCGATGCGGTCGGCCACCACGTCGTAGGGCCGGTGGTCCAATTCCTGGGCCGCGTGCTCGATTTCCTGCTCGATCGGTGCCGCGTTCTCGATCGTCCAGTCGCCCCTGAGCACGAGAACGGCTTTGTCCTGCTCCTGCTTGATCTCCATGAACTTCGGGTGGTCGTTCATGGGCGAGGACATCCCCGAGCCGACAAGGCAGCAGGTTGCCGCGCGCCGCGCTTCTGCGGCGTCCTACAGCCGTGACAGGATCGCGGCCACAAGGCCCGCGACGCGTGCTTGGCGCACACAGGAGTTCGCCAATCGAGCTCGAATTTCACCGAAATAGGGAACGGGCCGGTTCCCATAAAGTTGCGCCGTCACGCGCATACGAAGCTAAGGCTGCGCCGTTTCCCGGCCGCGCCGGACGCGGCAGGACTCATCAGGCTGCTTCGCGGACTTTCCAGAAGCGGACGGCGCGTTGCGCGGCCGTCACCGGAACCTGCTCGTACAACTTGCCGAATTCGTCGAGCTGCTCGCGGGTGGCTTTCTCTGCGACGACGAGTCGTGCCAGCCCCACGAACACCGCACGTTCGAACCCCGCGGCGCGGCAGATGAGCGCGAGCGCATCGATGTCGCGGCTCTCGACGAGGCGGCGCACGAGATAGTAGTCGGACTTCGTCAGACCGGCGAAAGCGAGCAGGAACAGCGTGCGCGACTGCGCGCCCTCTCTCAAGAGCTCCACGAGCAGCGACGGACGAACGGTGCCATTCCGCTGGAGCTTGCGCAGCTCCAACTGAGCTTGCTCGAAATCCGCGGGCAAGCCGCCATAGGCTTTAGCGACGCGCTTGCGGCTGCGCGCGAGCGCCATGTCGAGCTCGGCCGCCGACACGTTTTCGTATGTCTTCAAGATCTCCTGACGCAGCTCGGCTGCGACAGAGACATAGAGATCGTTCAGAAGATCGAGCGGCACGCCCTGCCGGCGGACAAACGGCTCATGCAGGATCGGGCTCTCCTGCGCGCGCTCGGCGACACGTTCATAGGTCTCGCGCGCGATCTGCGCACCCTTGTTGACCAGAAGCGACGCGACGACGCGATCCTCGCCATGGGCGACAAGCGCCTCGGACACACGTTCGCCGATGCTGCTGCGGCGGGTGACGGCGAGCAGGTGCTCCTGCGACTGGGTGCCGGCGACATCGATGAGGTCGTTTTCGGTCAGCGCGATGGAGTGTTCCAGCACCGGGCGTGCGACCTTGATTTCATCCATGGCAAGCTGGCGCGCTGTCCGACCGAGCGGCAGAGGCGCGGCCGCAATCATGCGCGAGATCTCGGACCGCGCTTCGGCTTTGAGGTCCGCGATCACGGTGACGGCGATATCGTCGAAGGTCGAGCAATTGTCCGTCGTGCGCATGTCGGCGTTGCCCGCCAGCAGACCGGTGATCTCGCGCAGCAGATCGCGCCGCTTCTCGCTCGATGTTTCGCGGGCAAGCTCCAGAAGCAACGCAAATTTCGAGGTGGGAGCAGTCATCCGCGTTGCTCTCGCTGGACGTTCGGAAATGCGGGATCAGGCTATGCCTCCCGAACATTGCGAGATGGTGAACGCTACCCTGGCGCGTGGTGAACGGCCGCTTAAGCCGGCGCGCGCGTTTTTATGAAACTTGCGCCGAACGGCCGCGGAGCGCGGCCACGATCTTGTCGGGCGTCAGCGGTGAGTCGCTGAAGCGGACGCCGAAGGGCGAAAGTGCGTTCTCGATCGCAGCGACGATAGCAGCGGCCGCGGGAATGGTGCCGCCCTCACCCGCCCCTTTCACCCCGAGCGGATTGAGCGGTGACGGCGTTTCGATGTGGGTCGATTTCACGGCCGGAACTTCGGACGATGAGGGGAGAAGGTAGTCGGCGAATGTCGTGGTGAGCGGCTGCGCATTGGCATCGTAGGCCATGAATTCGAGCAGCGCGTTGCCGATACCGTGCGCAACGCCGCCCTGGATCTGGCCGTCGACAATCAGGGGGTTGATCAGCGTGCCGCTGTCATGCGCGACGCTGTAATTGAGAATGCGCACGCCGCCGGTCGCTGCGTCCACCTCGACTTCGGCGACATGTGTGCCGTTGCAATAGGCGGCCTGTGGCGGCGTGAAGTAAGCTGTGTGCTCGAGGCCGGGGACATCGCCAGGCGCGAACGAGAAGCCGGGATAGCCCTGCGAGAGCTTGGCGAGATCGCCCAAGCCAATGGACGGGCGGTTGCCGGATTTCGCCTCGGCGCGACCGTCGGCGAGAACGAGGTCGGCTTCGGCAACGGAGAGCGCCCGGGCGGCGAGTTTCACGACACGCGCGCGAACGGTCTGCGAGGCGAGGAGCGCCGCGGGCCCGGCATTTGCGGTGATGCGGCTTGCGAATGTGCCGACGCCCATGGCGATCGCATCGGTGTCGCCGAGGACGACGCTGATGTCGTCGAGCGGGACACCGAGCTCGTCCGCGACGATCTGCTGGAACATGGTCTGATGTCCCTGACCGTGCGGCGCAGCGCCCGATTTCACCAGCACCTTGCCGTTGTCCTGCACGCGCACCGTGACCCCCTCGAAGGGGCCGAGGCCGGTGCCTTCGACGTAGGAGCCGATGCCGATGCCGATATAGCGGCCCTGCTCCAGCGCTTCTTTCTGGCGGCGCGGAAAGTCGCGATAGTGCGAAAGAGCCAGCGCCTTCTCGAGCGTGGCGGGATAATCGCCGCTGTCATAGATGACGGGCTTGCCGTCGCGGAAGGTGAGGCCGACGCGATAGGGCATCGCTGACGGCGGGATGAGATTTCGGCGGCGGATCTCCGCGGGATCGAGCGCGAGCGCGCGCGCCGCCCGATCCATGAGCCGCTCCATGGCGAATACCGCCTGCGGGCGACCTGCGCCTCTCACCGGCGTGGTCGGCACCTTGTTGGTGTAGGCCACCGTGACGTTCAGCTCATAGGCCGGGACGACATAGGGGCCGGGTACGGTGGTGGCCGCAATGAAGGGCATCACGACACCCCACGGAAGATAGGCGCCGGTGTCGTGCAGCATCGTGCCGCGCACACCACGAATCTTCGCCTGCGCATCGAGCGCGATTTCGATCGACCAGTATTGATCGCGTTCCTGCGTTGTCGCGAGGAAGTGCTCGCGGCGATCTTCGGTCCATTTGACCGCGCGGCCGAGGAGGAGCGCTGATTGCGCAACGACGGCCTCCTCGGCGTAGAAGATCGCCTTCGGTCCGAAGCCGCCACCGACATCGGGCGCGATCACCCGGATGCTGTCGGGATCGCGCTCCAGCATCTCGGCAAGCGAGCGCTTGGCGAGATGCGGCGTCTGCGTCGACGACCAGACCGTGAGCCGTCCGTCGCGCTCGATCGACGCAAGGGCGGCGCGCGTCTCGAGCGAATGGCCGCAGCCGCGATGATGCCACAGCGTTTCCGTGAACACGTGGGCGGCATCGCGGAAGGCGCTCGCGACATCGCCATAGCCCACCTTGAACAACGCGGCCTCGTTGCTCGGCGTATCGAGATGAGCGAGCGGCGCATTCTCTGCGACAGCATCGCGGCAATCGGAGGCGGCGGGTAAAATCTCGTAGTCGATCTCTATGGCGGCTGCAGCGTCCTCGGCGATGTAGCGCGTGTCCGCGATCACGATCGCGATCGGCTCGCCCACGTAGCAGACTTCACCCGCGCCAAGCGCGAACTGCGTGAGCGGGAATTTGGCGTAAGGGATCGGCACAAGCGCGGGCATCCGGTGCGTGCGCATCGCGGGCGTCATGTCGGCCGCAGTGAAGATCGCGTGGACACCCCGGATCGCGAGAGCTGCGCTCGCATCGATGCGGCGCACGCGGGCATGAGCGTGATGCGCGCGCACGAACGCGGCATGCAGCATCCCGGGGAGCCGGATATCGTCGACGAACGCGCCACGGCCGCGCAGGAGGCGCGGGTCCTCGCTCCGAAGCACGCGCGCGCCGACCGATTTGCCGCTCATGCGGCCCGACGATCGATCTGACGGGACACAGGAAACGCGCTCTGCTCCCTTGGACCAGCTTTTGTAGAGGTTGCGGATAGCCCTACAAGCAAGCTCTTGCCCCACCTCGTGCAAGGGATTGATCGTGCTCAAAAATTGTCGTTTGCAGCACTTTGCCCGATCGAATTTTGATTTTTTTTCCTGAGCCCCTGCGGCCGGCTTCCGCCGGACCCGTCCAAGAGCTTGATCGCACTCTAAAATTGTCATTTGCATCAGTCTGCTCGTTCGAATTTTGAATTTTTTCCCGAAGTCCTTCCCGATGCGAAAGGTTTGACGAACGCCACAACGGCGTCGCGCCCAGGCAGACCGCGCAAGTGCCTTTTTCAGATTCGGCCATCCTCTCTGTTTCGTCATGACACGCCGTCCGGAACTTGCATCACGCATGGACCATACTATAGTCCTATTCATAGGTATATAGGATTCATCCTACACAGCGCCTACAGGAAAGGCGGAGCGTTGTTCAGGCCGTTGCGTCATCGGCGAGCATCGTAGCAAGCCCCAGCCAATGGGCGGAAGGAATGGGATCCTTTTGTGCCGTTCATAGTCAGAACCTGGGACGGCGTCTCGACCTCGTCGCTAACGCCCGCCATGGAGAACTCAGCCCGATCGACCAGCGCCAGAAAGTCGTCGATGATCGTCGCGACTTGTTGTGGAGCGCCAAGCTGGGTCCAATGCCCGACGCCAAAACGACCGAACAGTTTTGCTGGTTCAGGAGAGGCTACCTGTCAGCTAACTTGGAATTTGCTGTTCGCCGATCCGGCGGAGAGCGCCCGCGTCCAACCAGAAGCATGCTTGGCTTTCCATGCCCTGCACGAAACAGAACATCGGCGCATCGGCGGCGCGCAGCGCGGTATAAGCAGCCCGATCCATGCCGCCATAGGGATGGAACGGAGACTCGCTCTCGCCCGGAATGGCGGCGTTCGCCGCCCATTCCGGCAGGTCGCCGGTGCTGTCAAGCGCAGCGCTCGGGCTGACCCATTCCTGCAATCGCCGCTCCATATCCGCGACCGAATCCGCGCCGGCAAGCACCCTGATCTGGTTTGCAGGGAAAACCTGCGAATACATCGCCCCGCCATCGCCGCGGCGCAATGTGATCGACGCCTCGGCGCTGGCGCAATCGGCGCCGGCCGAGGACGCTTCGACGGTGATGGTCTCACTGCCGGCGGCCCAGGTCGATGGCGCGTTCGCGTTGCAATTGTCGGGCGCGGCAGCGTTGGTGGATTGGCCGGCGGGCTGGTCAGCGCTTTTGTTGGGCCCGGCGGCGTCGGTGGATTGGCCAGCGGGCTGATCGGCGCTTTGCTCGGCCGGCGGCGTGCACGCCGCGACCGCCAGTGCTGCTACGACCACAAAGGTTCGCATGGCGCCCTCCATCTGATCGCGCGTACGCGGTGCGCGTTTCAAGGTGGTACGCTCGCTAGCAATTGAAGAGCAGCCGGATCACGGCTCGCCTCCAACGCACGTCGCGCGGCCCGCGCGACCGGTACTTCCGCGTCTTTCAGCGCTTGGGCAAGGGCGTTGGTTTCGTTGACGGTTGGCCCGATCATGCCGATGGCGTTGGCCGCGGCCTCACGCAGGTCGGGCTCCTTGCTGCTCAAGACCTTGGCCAAAACCGGAAGATGGCCTTGGTCGGCAGTGGCGCCCATCGTCAAAATGTCTTCTCGCAGGATACGCACCGCGTCGTCGCGCGTTTGCTCGTCGCTCCTCGTGCCTGCCTGAATGAAGCGCAACACGGTGCGATCCTTCGCATCTTGCGGATCGAGGTCGACGGGCTCAGCGATTGTTGCTTCCGGCCCCTGCAACGCCAGCGGCAGCAACGACGAAGCGCCCCACACCAGCGCGATGGCGATGAGCGGGACACCGACGACGGTGCCCCAGAACTTCGACATGGTCCCCTGCGGCAGCGCTTGCGTCTCGGCGATCGATGCGTGCAGGCGCGTTTCCACGTCGGCACGCGCGGCATCGATCTCGGCGACACGGCGGACCCACTCGTTCGACGGCCTGTGGCCGGATGTCCGATTCGTAGAGTCCCTGTCCCAATTTCCGGTAGAGGTCCGAGCGCTCCTTGCCGACCTGGTGCTGCGCTTGCGAGGCCGCCTGCAGGCCGGAGCGCATGCGGCCGAGCTCTCCGTCGAGACGAGCGACCGTTTGATTCTGCTCGCCCGCTATAGTCGAGATCTCGGCCGCATAGTTTGCGGATTCCGTCTGCAGCTGCGCGATCTGAGCGGCGAGTTGAGGCAGCTCCGCTTCAGACGCCGCGAGCGTCCCTTTGACCACGCCTTGTTCGGTCAAGAGGCGGGTCTGCCGCTGTTCCGGAGTTTCCGCAGCGGGTTGAGCGCCGGCCGGCGGGCGAACAGCCAACTCGGAAGCAATCGCGGCCAACCGAGCTTGTGCCACCGCTCGTTGAGTTTCGCTGTCCGCGTGACGGTTTCGCGCCGCCGTGAGGCTGGCGTCAACGGGACGCTTCTTGGCCTCGACCGCGTCGCGACGCGCCTTGCCACGTTCGATCGCATCGCGACGTTCGCGTTCCAGCGCGGCCTTCTGCGTTTCCAGTTGACCAGCGGTCGCGGCGAGCTCGCCCGAACGCGCGGCGACTCCCTCCAGGTGGTCACGGACCTCGGCGAACGGAGCCAAATCGATCTTGGCGTCCCAGGTCTTCTCGCCAAGGGTGCAAAGAGCGGTGTCCCGCTCGGCTCCGAGCTGGCGCAGCTTCTGCTTCAATGAGAAACGATCGATTTGGCGGCGGATCTCGCTCGAACCCGCGCGCAGAAAACTGCCGATCCCCGCCGCGATGGGTGCCGTCGCTTGGGTTTTCGCGTCGCTCACGAAATGCTTGCCGCGTACGCCGTGACGCGCGTCAGCGATCGCTGGAGCAGTTCGCGTTGCGCGAAGCGCTCACCCGTATCGGGGCCGGACGCCTGCGCCTGCGGGCACTTGAGTGCGTCAAGTCCGTCCTGAACGAACTTGGCTTCGGCGTCGTAGTGATCGGCTTCCTCACGCGCGAGCTGACTGGGTCGTGAATACCGCCCCCGCCGGCGGCCCGGACATCGGTATGCCTCTGTTCGTGGAAGCTGATGCCTTCGGCAATCCGGAGGCACGCCGCTCGCCTGCGCGCGGTCGCGAGTTGCTCGGGATCAGGAAGATTTCGTGTTCTGGTCGAACGTGACAACGATCGACCCTGTGTATTTCCGCGCCGCCTCGAATGCGGCTCTGGCCGTGCCTGGACCGGTCCCTTGCTCCCACGCGTTGTAGCTGTTCCAGAGCTCGGCCATCTCGTTTGAGCCGTCGGCGATCGACTTGCCCATTGCGCGGTAGAGCGCATCTTCCGCCATCTTAAGCGCATCGGCTTTTTCCCGATGGGCATTGGCGAGCCACTTCGAGTCCTCGATGTCGCGCTCCATCGCCTGTTTGTCGTAACAGTCGCAGCGCGGCGGCGGTGTGCTCGCTCGCGCCGGCTGCCGGGCGGCTTGCCTCGCATCCGCGATATCGAGCCAGATAACGCAGAAAAGACAGCCGCTTCCAAACACGGCAAGCCGCATCAGAATCCGACCGAGTGCTGTCATCGTTTGCCCCCGTCTTCGAGAGCCGCTTAAGAGGCGGACCCGAGACGCAACCCAACTTGAGACCTTTTAGATCGCCATGATAGCGTAGTGTTCCTCGCGTCAGCAATCGTGAACCCATGCACATGTCCGCGGCGCCGGTGATGAAGTCGTCGGTGCTCTCCCGCTGGCCTCTCATCGTGCTCGGCTGCGCCGGCGCAGCTGCCTATGCGAACAGTTTCGGGGGAGTCTTCCTCTTCGACGACTACCGATCCATTGTCGAAGATTCACGCCTCGAGGATCGTCCAAACGTTCCTTGCGCACCTGCCTGGGATGATTCGTCCTCTGCTCAAGGCGACCCTGCTCGTTGATCGTCTGGCTTGGGGTCTGAATCCCGCAGGCTACCACCTGCTCAATTTCTGCCTGCACTTGGGGAGCGGCCTTCTCGTCTATGCAATTTTGAAGCAGCTCGTCGATGAAGCAAGCCCGTCCCGTGCGGCAACAGAGACCAGTATGGTCCCCTTGGGCACGGCTCTGCTGTTCCTCGTGCATCCGCTAGGCACGGAGACGGTGACCTACCTGTCCGGGCGCGCCACAGGGCTCGCGGCCTTCTGGTACCTGGCAGGATTGCTGCTGTATTTGCGCGCGAGCCAGCCGGGCCACAGTCCGCAGATGCTGTCGTGGGCGCATGTCGGAGCGATCGGCTGCTTCATGCTGGCCCTGCTGTCGAAGGAGACGGCAATGACCTTTCCGCTGGCGTTGTTGCTGGCCGAGATCGTCGCGCGGCGGACGCGGGGTAGCGCACTGCGCACGATTGTCGTGCGCTTGCACACCCCGTTCTGGGCCGTTCTTTTGGTGTTTCTCGGCGCGGCAATGATGACACCGCGCTACCGCGTCTTACTCGATGCGGCTTTGAACACTCGCCCGTTCTACGACCATTTCATCTCGCAGCTGAATGTCATCGGCTACGCGACGACATTGGTCGTGGCGCCGGGACGGATGAATTTCGATCACGACTTTCCGCAATACGCTTCAATGCTCGCCTGGCCGACGCCCATAGCGCTCGCCCTGCTCCTCGGCCTCATCGCCTTGGCCATCGGTCGCGCGCGCGCGCAGCCTTTGCTGGCGTTCGGCATCGGGTGGTTCTTTCTGCAGCTTCTGGCGACCAACAGCGTGCTTCAGCGCGAAGATCTGTTGAGCGAGCGGAATCTCTATTTGCCGGCGGCGGGCCTGTTTCTTGCTCTGGCGTCGGCTTGGTATGCGCTCGAGAAACGCATCGCCGATTGGGTTTCAGAGCCGCGCGGCCCCGTCCTTCGGGTTCTTCGGGTTTTGTCCATCGTCGTGGCGGCGCTGTTCCTGTCGACAACGGTTGCGCGCAACGCGATCTACAGCGATCCCGTCTTGTTCTGGACCGATGCGGTGAACAAATCGCCGGCAAAATCGCGGCCGCACGTCAACTTGGGCCACGCCTATTTCTTGGCCGGCGATCTGCCACGCGCGACCGATCAGTTCCGCATCGCGCTGGCGCTCGATCCTGACAATCCGGTGGCACAAAAAGGCCTACGCGCGGCTTGGGAGCACGGCAGCGATACCCCTGGCGTTGCAGCCGCGAGATAACCGCATTTGGGCGCCACCCGGACACGTGCTGCACATCATCAGCACGTCCGATTCTGGACCCATTTCGGAAGTTAGCAGGCGACGACCATTATCGGCATTCCGAGTCCGGCTGAGACAAATCTAATGCGCCGGTACGGCAGCTTATGGTGACCTGCCGTTCTTCAAGGCGCTGAAATCCGGACATTCCTCGCCTAGCCTTGCATGGGGATCTTGCCTCGCGTCGTGCCAAGAGATTGCGTGGTTGCGCAAGGGGGTAGTGGGACATTCGGGGATGTTCGGGAACGGCGCAGTTGTTATACAAGGCACCGGAAACGCCTAGCACCCATGCTCATGGCTGAAGCGGCAGTGCCCCTAACCCGCCCGCATTTGTGCGGCGACGCGCTCGAAATCGACGCATCGGGCCGCGCGATGCTGATCGGTGGACGCTGTGCCGATTGCGGGAGCGAGACCTTTCCGCGCGTGCCCGTCTGCGCCTCCTGCATGAGCGAGAACATCCGCCCGCAAGCGATGCCGCGCGAGGGAACGCTGTACGCGTTCAGCGTCGTGCATGTGGCAGCAAAGAAATGGAAGAAGCCGATGTGCATCGGCTATGTCGACCTCCCGAACGGCGCGCGGGTGTTCACGCATCTCGAAGGCGACCTCGCCATCGGCGACACTGTCGGGGTCGGTGTCGGCACGGTCGGCGAGGACGAAGAAGGACCGATCACGAGTTTCGTGTTCAGGAAGGTGAAGCGATGAAGGGCGTTTCGGTCATCGGGGTCGGCATGATCCCGTTCGGAAAATATCCCGACACGAACATCACCGATCTCGGCTGGCCGGCGGTGAAGGCGGCGATCAAGGATGCCGGCATCGACGCGCGGCGCATCCAGGCGGTCTATTCGGGAACCGCGCGCGGCGGCGCGATGGTCGGACAACGGATCATGGGCCGCCTTGGGCTCGCGGGCCTTCCCATCGTCAATGTCGAGAACGCGTGCTCGTCGAGCTCATCGGCCATGGCGCAGGGCGTGATGGCGGTCTCGTCCGGCGCCTACGAAATCGTGCTCGTGATCGGTGTCGAGAAGCTGACGAAATTCGGCGGCGGCACGCTGCCCCTGGACGAGGACGACTGGGAAGTGCGGTTGGGGCTGACGATGCCCGCGCTCTACGCGATGCGGGCGCAGCGTTACATGCACGATTACGGCGTGAGCCTGAAGGATGTCGCGGGCGTCTCGGTCAAGAACCGCAAGAATGGCGCGCTCAATCCCGATGCGCAGATGCGCAAAGAGGTGAGCGTGGATGAAGTGCTCGCCTCGCGCATGATCGCCGATCCCTTCACGCTGCTGCAGTGCTGCCCCACGGGCGATGGTGCGGCGGCGATCATCCTCGCCTCGAGCGCGGTGGCGAGAGAGCTCTCGACCGATCCGATCGAGGTGCGCGCCTCGCACCTGACGTCGGGACGCTTCATGTCGGGGTTCCGCGACATGACCTCGCCCGAGATCACGGTCAGGGGCGCGCGCGAGACCTTCGAGGAGTTCTGGGCTCGGGCCGGAGGACATCGACGTCGCCGAGGTCCACGATGCGTTCTCGATCGCGGAGCTGATCTACTACGAGGCGTTCGGGTTCTGCCCGCGCGGCGAGGGAGCCGCGCTGCTCAACAGCGGCGCGACCAGCATCGGCGGCCGGATACCGATCAATCCTTCCGGCGGCCTGCTGGCCAAGGGTCATCCGGTGGGCGCAACGGGCGCCGCCCAGGTCGTCGAGATCGTGCGGCAATTGCGCGGACAGGCAGGCGCACGCCAGGTCGAGGGCGCGAAAGTCGGCATGACGCATGCGACCGGCGGCGGCATCTCCGGCTTCGATCACGGTGCGTGCTCGATCCACATCTTCCAGCGATGAACTCTACGACCAAGGATCGGGCGCTCGAGGGGGTGCGGGTTCTCGACCTGACCCAGTTCCTCTCCGGGCCGTTCGCGACACAGATCCTCGCCGATCTCGGCGCCGACATCATCAAGCTGGAGCCCCCGCAGGGCGACCCGATCCGGGCCGTGCCGCCGCACTTCGTGGGCGAGAACAGCGTCTATTACCTCTGCATCAACCGCAACAAGCGCACGGTCGCGGTGGATATGAAGACGGCCCAGGGGCGTGAGCTGGTGAACCGACTCGCGCTCGCCTCGGACATCGTCATGGAGAATTTCAGACCGGGCGTTCTGGAACGGCTCGGACTGTCGGCGGATGCGCTCAGGACGCAGAAGCCGAGCCTGATCTGGTGCTCGATCTCGGGCTTTGGCCAGGATGGGCCGTACCGCAACAAGCCCGCCTACGACATGATCGTGCAGGCGCTCTCCGGCGGCATGAGCCTCACCGGCGAGACGGACGGTGCGGCGGTTCGCGCAGGAATCCCGGTCGCCGATCTTGGGGCCGGGCTCTATTCCGCGATCGCGGTGCTTGCGGCGCTGAACCGCCGGCACGCGACGGGAAAAGGCGAGACCATCGATATCTCGATGCTGGATTGCCAGGCGGCGATGCTCTGCTACCAGGCGGCCTATTACATGCACTCGGGCGTCGTCCCCGGCCGGCAGGGCCGAGGCCATGAATCGATCCCGACCTATCGCAGCTTCACATGCAAGGACGGGGTTGCGGTCGTCATCACCGCGAACACCGAGCGCATGTGGCAGGGGCTCGCGCGCGTGCTGAAGCGCGACGATCTGCTGTCCGACCCGAGATTTGGGACGAACAAGGAACGGCTCGCCCATCGCGAGGTGCTGTGGCCGATCCTCGATGAGGCATTCCGAGCGCGCAATGCGGAGGAATGGCTGCCGCTGCTCGAAGCCGAGGAGATTCCCGTCGGCGTGGTGAACACGCTGGACCGCGTGGTGAGCGATCCGCAGCTCCTCCACCGTGGCATGGTCTTGGAGCTTGAAGGCGCGGACGGACGGCGGTCAGGCGTGATGGGAAATCCGATCAAGTTCAAGGACGCGGACGCGGAGGAGAGACGCTATCCGCCCGACCTCGGCGCGGACACGTCGGCGGTGTTGAGCGAAGTTTTGAACCTCTCCAACGACGAGATCGCCGAACTCATACGGCTGAAGGCGATCGTCGCAAAAGATTTCACCCGGTAGCACGCGCACCGCCTTGCGTGCGCCGCGCGTTGCAACGAAGATGAGAGAACCATCAACCGTATTCGTCGGCATCGCTTTCTCGACGTAGAAGGCTGTGCGTTGTCGTGTCATTGAGTGATTCGTGCATCGGACGTATTTCCCGAACACTGTTTGAGGATTAGGTCATGCCTTTGGAGCGCGTGGTTCATATCGTCGATGACAGTTCCGCGGTGCTGCGCGCGCTGGAACGGCTGCTCAACACTGCGAATTACGCGGTGCACTGCTATGAGCGGCCGAGAGACTTCCTCGAAGCGGCAAAGCATTCGATCGACGGATGCGTGATCCTGGATCTTCGGATGCCGGACCTCGACGGCTTGCAGGTTCAGGCGCGGCTTCGCGAAATGGGAAACCGCCTGCCGGTCATCTTTCTGACAGCTTACGGGAACGTGAAGGCGGCGGTTCAGGCGATGAAGGCGGGCGCGGTCGATTTCGTCGAGAAGCCAGTGGCCGACAAGGCCCTCTTCGCTGCGATCGACAAGGCGCTCGAATGGAGCAGAGCGCAGTCTGAACCGCGCGAGAGCCGGGATGCCGCGCGACGGATCGCGGCTCTCACGCCGCGCGAGCGCCTGGTTCTTGAACGCGATGCTCGAGGGCCGGCAAGACAATGTTGTTGCGTCAGACCTGGGCGTCAGCGTCCGGGTCGTCGAAGCTCAGCGCAAGATGCTCCTTCAGCATCTTGGGGTCGCGGAGCTGTCGCAGGCCATTCGCTTGGGTGTGATCGCGCAATTGCAGCGCCTGCGCTCGACGCTTCGGTAGAGGAACTCAGCCGAGCATCGTCGGCGGACGCTCCGGGTTCGACGCAAGCCACGCTTCGATGAGCCGGCGTTCATGGACGCGCACGTTCCCGCAATTGGAGCAGGCGACGAGGACAACCTCGAACAAGCCGTCGCTCGAAACCTGGTCGCCGTCGCGCTTGAGCACGGGGAGTGCAGCACGCGCGCCGATCAGCTCTTCATCGAGGGCGTTGAGTTCGCTGCTTCCGCAGACCGCGCAGTTTGCGACGGAGCCCTTGGCGCTGAGGAACCGCCGGACATCGGAAGCTTTCAGTAGTGACGGACGATACGCCATCGATCACCTGAAAGTGCATACGGTGGAAGAAGTATTTAGCGAATGTGTCAACAATCCGTTTACGTCTTCGACCAGACGGAACGAATCTTTCACCGATTTGCCAGGCGCGCTTTTCATCGGACATCGCGGGCGAAAACGCCAGCTATTTCTAAGGATTTGTCGAGGGTGAAGGCGCGTCAGGAACGTGCGCAGCCCAAAAAAGTCACAGAAGTTCCATGCGAATATCTGTGTCGATTCAGGACAGCGCGCAAGTTTATTTCCGCGCGCTTTAATCTTCCTTCTTGGATTTGCGCGTGCCGCTGGGTTCCGCGATCGTCGGTTCCTTCCAGCGATGCACGGTGCCGAGATCGATGCCGAAGAGATCGAGCAGACGCCCGATCGAGTGATCGATGATGTCCTCGATCGTCTTCGGCCGCTGGTAGAACGCGGGCACGATGGGCGCCACGATCGCGCCCATGTCAGAAAGTTGCGTCATCGTTCGCAAGTGACCGCCGTGCAGCGGCGTCTCGCGGAGCGCGATCACGAGCCGGCGGCGCTCCTTGAGCACGACATCGGCCGCACGCGACAAGAGATTGTCGGTCACCCCATAGGCGATCTCGCTCATCGTGTGCACGGAGCACGGAAGAATGAGCATGCCCATGGTCACGAACGAGCCCGACGAGATCGACGCGCCGACATCGCCGATGGGATGGAACACGTCCGCCATCTCGCGCACGGCCTTGGGCTTCACGTCGGTTTCGTAGCTCATGGTGAGCTCGGCCGCGGAACTCATCACGAGGTGCGTCTCGATGCCGGTCTTGCGCAGGATCTCCAGCGCGCGGATGCCGTAGATGACGCCCGATGCGCCCGCGATGCCGATGATGAGTCTTTGCGGCGGCCCCTTCGCCATGTCCCTGCCCCCTCAGTTTTCTTTTGGTGAGGATAGTACGCAGGCAAGAAGGTTCGACGCGAGCCGCGCCGCCCCATGGGGGTCGGTGTAAAGTGCCGCACCCATGTATTCCTTCACGCCTGAGAGCGCGGCGCGGTTGCGATCCAGGAGATGCGCCAGCATCTTCTCGACGGCGTCGTTGAGTGACGCCTTCGGCACAACCTCGCTCAAGAGGCCGAGCGAGAGCGCCTCGGCGGCCCCGATCGTGCGCCGCGTGTAGACCATGTGCAGGATCCGCTTGGGCGGGATCTTGTGGAGCATCGCCGAGATCGCGAGCGTCGGCGGGAGGTCGTGATCGAGCTCGGGGAGCGCGAAGGTCGCGTCGTCGGCCGCGATCGCGAGATCGCATTGCGAGACGAGCGCGCAGCCGAACCCCTTGGCCTGCCCCTGAACGATAGCGATCACCGGAACCTCCGCGGCGCGGATGTCGGCATAGACATCGAGGATCGGCTCGGTGATGGCAGCGCGGATGCCGGTGGCGGTCGTGGGTGTCGTCCCCGGCGGATCGGGCTGGCGGCCGAGGCAGAAATTCTCGCCGTCGGCGCGGACGAGCACGACCTTGGTGGTCTTCCGGGCGGCGAGCTCACGGATCGCCCGGCCGACAAGCGGCAGCTCGGAGGCGAGCAGGCGGTTGCCCTTGTCCCCCCGGCTCAGCCGCAGCGTGGCGACATGCCGGGCGGCATCGTCCTCGATCCGAAAGGCGTCGGTGTCCATGAATTCCCCCGCAGTTTGAGCGCTTTATTCGGGTGCAAGCGATCAGGGTCAAGGCCAAGGCGGCAGAAGACGTGCCGGATCGCCCGAATTTTTCTTGCCAGTCCCGCCGCGGCGACTAATTTGGCGTCCAGAGGGGCCATGAGACGGGATGGGTCGATGAGGCGTGCTCTCCTGAGAGCGGCGGCGTTCATTGTTGCGCTGGCCCCCGTCGCCTTGGGGCTCGCGCCGTCGGGTGCAGCACCCGCGCCGGCGCTCCGCGTGCCGTTGGCGCCGCAGGCCAGCGCCTCCGACGCAGTCGACCGTCGACCTCAATCTCGTGCTCGCGATCGACGCCTCGGGCAGCGTCGACGACGATCGCTTCGACCTCCAGAAGAAGGGCTATGCGCAGGCCTTCGTGAGCCAGCGCGTGCTGGATGCGATCCGCAACGGCAACTACCAGTCGATCGCGGTGTCGATGATCCAGTGGACCGGGCCCACGCTTCAGGTGGTCATGGTGCCGTGGTCGGTGGTCAAGGACCGCGCCTCCGCCGAGCTGGTGGCGGCCGCGATCGAGGCCGCGCCGCGGCGGATCTTCGGCGGCGGGACGTCGCTCTCGGGCGCGATCGACTTCTCCGCGCAGCTGATCGCGAACTCGCCCTACCGCGCGATCCGCAAGGTGATCGACATCTCGGGCGACGGCTCGAACAATCTCGGACGTCCCGTCGAGCAGGCGCGCGACGAAGCGCTGCAGCAGGGCATCCGCATCAACGGGCTGCCGATCCTCGAGCTCGAGACCGACCTCGATCAGTACTTCCGCGAGAACGTGATCGGCGGGCCGGGCGCGTTCATCATTCCGGTGAAGGACTACAACGCGTTCGGCGAGGCGATCATGCGCAAGCTCGTGACCGAGATCTCGCAGGACCAGCAGCCCGAGCCGGACTCGCAGCTCGCGCGAGAATAAATAGATATCAATCAAACGCCCGGCGCTGCGGCCGCTTTTGATTTCTTTTGATTTTTTCCGGAGAAAACCAGGAAACATCCTGGGCCGTTTGAATATCATGCCGCATGCCTGATTGGTAGATCACACAGCATGGTTACTGCACGAGTCCAGTCACTGCTTATGATCACATGAGCGAATAGTACTTTCGCAGTTCCGAAGGCGTTCGAGGCCAGAGCACCGTTTCAAGAAGGGGTGGCGAACTCAACCGGACATGAGAAGAGGGCTTGCGCCGGCCTTGCACAGAGAGCGGCGCATGGCCCCGGGTCTCTTGTGCGCAGCGATAGCGCTCTATCATGTCGGTGGTCCTTTCCTATCGACGCGTTTGTGAGTTTGGATGACTCAGTCCGCGGTGATGGATTGCCGGAGCCAATCGGCAAACGTCGTCGAACCGATGCGCGCGTTGGGCCCCGGGATGAGTGACTGGTCGTTCAGCTCCGCGCCGAAGTAACGAGCATGCGTATCCGGCATGATCGGACGGGGATCTTGGCGGGCGACGAGGACCTGTCGCGCCAGTTCATCGAGCGGGATCGCCTCGGGACCCGCCACTTCGACCGTGCCGTTGAGCGGCGCCCCGAGCGCGATGTCGGCCAGCGCCTCGACAACATCGTCGGATGCGATCGGCTGCATCGAGCGCCGGCGACAAGCGATAGACGTCGCCGGTAAGGCGCCGATTTCGCGATCCGTTCGATGAACTCGAAGAACTGCGTCGATTCCAGGATCGAGTACGGGATGGACGATGCCTTGATGAGGTTCTCTTGCGCGGCCTTGGCCCGCAGGTACCCGCTGTCGACAACACGCTGCGTACCGACAACGGAGAGCGCCACGTGATGCTTCACGCCCGCCGCCGCCTCGGCCGCGAGCAGGTTGCGGCTCGACGTCAGGAAGAAGTCCATCACGGCCTTGTCTTCAAACGACGGGGAATTCGCGACATCGACCACGACCTCGGCGCCCGCGAGCGCCTCCGCCAATCCCTGGCCGGTCAGCGTGTTGACGCCCGTCTGCGGCGAGGCGGCGACAACCTCGTGTCCGCGCTCGCCCAGAAGCTCGACGAGCTTCGATCCGATGAGGCCGCTGCCTCCGATCACGACGATCTTCATGGTGGTATCTCCTTGAGGTCAGGCGTTGCTCGATGCGGAGGTTGTGCCCGAAGGAGCGGGTGAAGGTCCTTGCCGACGCCTTGGAACGGCGTCCAATTGGTCTTGAAGATTTGTCCAAAGGCCCGGGCGACGCTCCTTCCCCATCCTCCGCAAGCTCATCCTTCGACAGGCTCAGGATGAGGGGAGAGGGACAAAGCAGAGCTACGGCCACGCGAGTGAGCGCTGATGCGCGACGACGAAGCTACGATGTAGGTCCATCGTCCAATGGATTCATTCTCCGGATGGTCGCATCTCTGCGGCGCAGCCGAAGTCCTTCGGATGCGCCCAACAGAGACGGAGAATGATCATGACCGAAACATCACAGTCCGGCATCCAACGGGCCTTCGCCGAAGCGAACCGGCGCAGCGTCGAGCGCCGAGCGCTGCCGCGCAGTCTCGTTCAGCGCCGGAGGGCGCCTCGATCCGGCCCTTCCGCTACACCGCCCCGCAGGCTGCACTCGATGAGTTGCGTAAACGCGTGCTCGCGACACGGTGGCCCGAAAAGGAATTGGTGAACGATCAGTCGCAAGGCGTGCAGCTCGCGACGATCCAGAACCTCGCGCGCTATTGGGCGACGGACTACGACTGGCGCAAGTGCGAGGCGAAACTGAACGCACTGCCGAATTTCATCACCGAGATCGACGGGCTCGACATCCATTTCATTCACGTCCGCTCGAAGCATGAAGATGCGTTGCCGCTGATCGTCACGCATGGATGGCCCGGCTCGATCCTCGAGCAGCTGAAGATCATCGATCCGCTGACCAATCCGACCGCGCATGGCGGGAGCGCATCGGACGCGTTCCACGTCGTGATCCCGTCGATGGCCGGCTACGGGTTTTCAGGCAAGCCGACCGCGCACCGGCTGGGGTCCCGAGCGCATGGCGCGTGCCTGGGTCGTGCTGATGAAGCGCCTTGGCTACACGAAATTCGTGGCGCAAGGCGGCGATTGGGGTGCGCTGGTCACGGATTTGATGGGTCAGCAGGCGGCGCCGGAATTGATCGGCATCCACTCCAACATGCCCGGCGCGGTTCCGCCCGATATTGACAAAGCGGCACAGGCGGGCGCCCCGGCGCCGTCCGGTCTCTCAGCCGACGAAAGACACGCGTACGACCGGCTGGTCCTTTTCTATACGAAGGGCCTCGCTTACGCGCTCGAGATGGGGAACCGTCCACAGACGCTGTACGGGATTGCGGATTCACCGATCGGCCTGGCGGCATGGATGATCGACCACGACTTGCTGAGTTACGAGATGATCGCACGCGTCTTCGACGGACAGACCGAGGGCCTTACGCGGGACGACATTCTCGACAACATCACGCTCTTCTGGTTGACGAACACGGGCGTCTCTGCGTCACGTCTCTATTGGGAAAACAAGCTCTCGTTTTTGGTGGTCAAGAACGTCTCAATCCCGGTGGCCGTGAGCGCGTTTCCCGACGAGCTCTATCCGTGTCCGCGGAGCTGGGCGGAGCGGGCCTATCCCAAGCTCATCCATTACAACAAGCTCGACAAAGGCGGACACTTCGCCGCCTGGGAACAGCCCCAGTTGTTGGTGTCCGAGGTGCGCTCCGCGTTCAGGTCGTTGCATTAGCCGACACGCATCTGGCCCACCCGGTTTCGATCGGGTGGGCCATGGACGCAACGAATTAGTCCTTCTTCCCCTTGTCCTTCACGGAGCGGACGGGGGTTTCGGGGATGATGCCGCCTTTGCGGCGCGCGAAGGTGTCTTTGCCCGTCTCTTCCCATTTGCCTTCGACGGCGCGCTTCGCCCAGGTGTCCCAGGTGTCGTTCCAGTCGCCGAGCGAATAGCCGTACCAGGGCGGCTGCGGCGTGAGCGCGGGCAGGCCCAGCTCGTCCCACAGCACCTTGGCGTGCTCCATGTATTCCTTTGCGGGGAGCGCGAAGGGCGGCATCGGATGCTTCGGCGTGGCGTCGATCAGCAGCGTGGCGTCGCTGCGCGCGGTCCGGATTTCGGGCCGTGGCCGCCGGACTTGTACGGCGCGACGTGGAGGTCCTCGCCCATGTTGGCGCGATAGGCCATCGACCAGAACACCGCATCGGTGTTGGACGCATCGATGTCCTCGCCGAGCGCGATGACGATCTTGCCGCATTGGGCTTGCAGCGTGGCGGCGCCGTGCAGACCGCGCCACACTTCGGTGCGCGGCGTGTCGTGCGCGAAGTTCAGGAAGATCACGGGGCGCACATTGGTGAGCGGCTCGTGCATGACGACGCGCTTGATGCCCTTGACGGACGAGATGGTCGCGCAGATGGGCGAGGAAGAGCGGCTCGTAGGCGACCTTCTTGGTGACGCTCGATTCGGACGGCGTGACCTGGCTGATGATCGAGACGAAGACCGGCGACTTCTTCATCGTGATCGCGGTCACCTGCATCGACATGTTGTAGTCTTCGAGCGCGACGTGGCCGTGCGATTCACCGAACGGACCTTCGGGCTCGAGCAATTCGGGATCGATCAGACCTTCGATGACGATCTCGGAATCGGCGGGCACTTCGAGATCGTTGGTGATGCAGCGAACGATCTTGATCGGCTCGCCGATCAGCGCGCCGGCAACGCCCATCTCGTCGAAATCGATCGCGAGCTTCTGCGGCCCGGTGAAGAAGATCGCGGGCGCGCAGCCGATGACGATCGCAACCGGCATCGGCGTGCCGAGCTTCTGATGCTTCTGCCAATGGACATAACCGCCGGCGCCGCCGAGGCGCGAGGCCATGCGCACGCCCAGGCGATCGGTCGCCTTGAGCGCGCCGCGATAGGTGCCCATGTTGCGCACGCCGGTCTCGGGGTCCTTGGTGACGCAGATCGTCGCGGTAAGATAAGGACAAGCGTCGAAACCCGGCGTCGAGATCGGTACGGGCAAGCGCCTTCAGACCGCCGTCGGGCGCCTTCAGCGCATCGCCGGTGATCACGACCTCCTGGCATGCGCCGCGGTTCACCGTCATCGGCGGGATCGGAGTTCTGGATCGCTTTGAGCCACGCGGTGCCGATGTCGTCGAGCGAAACGCCCATGCCGAGCGCGTAGATCTCGGGCGATGCCGCGTAAGCGCCGACGACGACGGGCATGTCGTATTTGCGGCCGCTGCTGTCCACGACATTGGTGAAGACGAAGGCGCGGCGTTTCTCGTCGGGCACGGCGCCCTGGAACTGCCAGCGGGCGAGCGGGTGAAGCTCGGTGTCCTTATTGATGGGGCGATCGACGCGCACGACCAGGCCCCGCTCCTCGAGGTCTTCCAGATGGTCCTGAAAGTCCTTGGCAATTTTCGACGGAGTTTTTTTGGGCCTGGTCCCAGGCTTCAAAGGAACGGTCATTCGCGCGGCGCTCGATGGGAGTGGCGGGGACCTCTTATAAGCAGCAACCCCTTCCCGCAAAAGCGCTTTCGGCCGGAAGGCGGATCGTGGGCCGGGCGGCTTCGCTCAAGGCCCCTTATGGAAACAGTAAGTAAAATTAGCCGGGAATTGTCTGGGCTCGCGTGCATTTTTCGCGGCGTTCGGGCCGCTCCATTAAGCCTTTCTTGAGGGGCTCGCGCACATTCTGTCAGGCGATTGTAGGACGCGAAGGCTTGCGTCCGACGAGCAACAACTCAACGCAAAGAAGTTCGCCATAACTCGTTCGACAAGACTGGCAACCCTGAAAGTGGCAGCGCTTTCTCTTGCTCTCTCCGGCGTCGCGGCCGACGCGTCGGCGGCAGGATTGTTCGAATTTCTCAACCGCTCGAACGAAGGCAACCAGACGACGAGCGTGCCGGATTCGGTGGCCAGGGCCAATTACAATCCGATCGCGGGCGGCAAGTCCGACAACGCGCCGATCGACCTCAACACCGCGCTGATGAAAGCGCAGTTGAGCCGGAAGACGGGCGACTTTGCGGAAGCCTCGAAAATACTGAGCCAGCTCGTGCTGTTCGCGCCCGACGATTCGCGCGTGATGGGCGAATATGGCAAGACGCTCGCCGCGCAAGGCAAGAGCGACGACGCGCTCGCGTTCCTCGATCGCGCGATCCAAATCCGTCCCGACGATTGGACGTTCTATTCGGCCGCGGGTGTCGCCTACGATCAGAAGGGCCAGTATCCGGAGGCGCAGGCGAACTATGCGCGCGCTCTCATACTGAAGCCGGGCGAGGCCTCGGTGCTGAACAATGCCGCGCTGTCTTACATGCAGGCGGGCGATCTCGACACCGCCGAGCAGATGATCCGCCAGGCGGCGGCCACGAGCACGGACAGGTCGCGCATCGAGTACACGATCGCGCTCGTCGAGCGCGCGAAGGCCTCGCGCCCGCAGAGATCCGCGCCGATCCCCGCACCATTCGCATCCGAGCCGGCGCCTCAGGCTCCTGCCGTCATTGCCTCGGTCACACCGGCACCGCAGCCGCCGCAGGCGACGTACACGCCCGAGCCGGAGCCGGCCGAGCCCATCACCAACTCCGACGCGCCCGCCATCGAGAGCAGCGAACTTCCGCCACTGGAAGCGCCGGTCGAAGATTGGGTGGACGTGACGCCCGCGGTTGCGGCGCCTGAAGTCGAGCCGAGCGAATAGCCGTACCAGGGCGGCTGCGGCGTGAGCGCGGGGAGGCCCAGCTCGTCCCACAGCACCTTCGCGTGCTCCATGTATTCCTTCGCGGGGAGCGCGAAGGGCGGCATCGGATGTTTTGGCGTCGCGTCGATCAGGAGGGTGGCGTCGCTGCCGCGCGGTCCCGATTTCGGGCCGTGGCCGCCCGATTTGTAAGGCGCCACGTGCAGGTCTTCGCCCATGTTGGCGCGATAGGCCATCGACCAGAACACCGCATCGGTGTTGGACGCATCGATGTCCTCGCCGAGCGCGATGACGATCTTGCCGCATTGGGCTTGCAGCGTGGCCGCACCGTGCAGACCGCGCCACACTTCGGTGCGCGGCGTATCGTGCGCGAAGTTCAGGAAGATCACGGGCCGCACATTGGTGAGCGCCTCGTGCATGACCACGCGCTTGATGCCTTTGACGGAGAGATGATCGCGCAGATGCGCGAGGAAGAGCGGCTCGTAGGCGACCTTCTTGGTGACGCTCGATTCGGACGGCGTGACCTGGCTGATGATCGACACGAAGACCGGCGACTTCTTCATCGTGATCGCGGTCACCTGCATCGACATGTTGTAGTCTTCGAGCGCGACGTGGCCGTGCGATTCACCGAACGGACCTTCGGGCTCGAGCAGCTCGGGATCGATCAGGCCTTCGATGACGATCTCGGAATCGGCGGGCACTTCGAGATCGTTGGTGATGCAGCGCACGGTCTTGATCGGCTCGCCGATCAGCGCGCCTGCGACACCCATCTCGTCGAAATCGATCGCGAGCTTTTGCGGCCCGGTGAAGAAGATCGCGGGCGCGCAACCGATGACGATCGCAACCGGCATCGGCGTGCCGAGCTTCTGATGCTTCTGCCAGTGCAGATAGCCGCCGGCGCCGCCGAGACGCGAGGCCATGCGCACGCCCAAGCGATCGGTCGCCTTGAGCGCGCCGCGATAGGTGCCCATGTTGCGCACGCCGGTTTCGGGATCCTTGGTGACGCAGATCGTGGCGGTGAGATAAGGACAGGCGTCGAAGCCCGGTGTCGAGATCGGCACAGGGAGTGCCTTGAGGCCGCCGTCGGGCGCCTTGAGCGCATCGCCGGTGATCACGACCTCCTGGCACGCGCCGCGGTTCACCGTCATCGGCGGGATCGGAGTTCTGGATCGCCTTCAGCCACGCGGTGCCGATGTCGTCGAGCGAAACGCCCATGCCGAGCGCGTAGATCTCGGGCGATGCCGCGTAAGCGCCGACGACGACGGGCATGTCGTATTTGCGGCCGCTTGAGTCCACCACATTGGTGAAGACAAAGGCGCGGCGCTTCTCATCGGGCACGGCGCCCTGGAACTGCCAACGGGCGAGCGGGTGAAGCTCGGTGTCCTTATTGATGGGGCGGTCGACGCGCACGACGAGGCCCCGCTCCTCGAGGTCTGCCAAATGGTCCTGAAAGTCCTTGGCCGTTTTCGATTGCGTCTTTTTGGATCTGGTTCCGGGCTTCAGAGGGACGGTCATGCACGCGGGCTCGATGAGGATGGCGGAGCTCCCTTATAGCAGCAACCCTTTCCCGCAAAAGCGCTTTCGGCCGGGAGGCGGATCGCTGGCCCGCGCAGCCTCTCGATGCCCCTTTATGGAAACAGTAAGTAAAATTAGCCGGGAATTGTCTGGGCTCGCGTGCATTTTTCGCAGCGTTCGGGCCGCTTCATTAAGCCTTTCTTGAGGGGCTCGCGCACATTCTGTCCGCCGATCGTAGGACGCGGAGACTTGCGTCCGAAGAGCAACAACTCAACGCAAAGAAGTTCGCCATGACCCGTTCGACAAGACTGGCAACCCTCCGAGTGGCAGCGCTGTCTCTTGCTCTCGCAAGCGTCGCGACCGGCGCATCGGCGGCGGGATTGTTCGAGTTTCTGAGAGGCTCGAACGAGGGCACGCAGACGACGGACGTGCCGGATGCGGTGGGCCGTGCCAATTACAATCCGGTCGCGGGCGGCAAGTCGGACAACGCGCCGATGGACCTCAACACCGCGCTGATCAAAGCGCAGTTGAGCCGCAAGACGGGCGACTTCGCGGAAGCCACGAAAATCCTGAGCCAGCTCGTGCTGTTCGCGCCCGACGATTCGCGCGTGATGGGCGAGTATGGCAAGACGCTTGCCGCTCAAGGCAAGAGCGACGACGCGCTCGCGTTCCTCGATCGCGCGATCCAGATCCGCCCCGACGATTGGACGTTCTATTCGGCGGCGGGTGTCGCGTACGATCAGAAGGGCCTGTATCCGCTCGCGCAGGCGAGCTATGCGCGCGCTCTCCAGCTGAAGCCGGGCGAGCCCTCGGTGCTGAACAACGCCGCGCTGTCTTATATGCAGGTGGGCGATCTCGATACGGCCGAGCAGATGATCCGCCAGGCGGCGGCCACGAGCACGGACAAGTCGCGGATCGAGTACACGATTGCGCTGGTCGAGCGCGCGAAGGCCATGCGCCCGCAGAGATCCGCGCCGATCCCCGCGCCCGTTGCGTCCGCGCCGGCGCCTCAGGCTCCGGCCGTCATTGCCTCGGTCGCACCGGCGCCAGAGCCGCCGCAGGCGACGTACACGCCCGAACCGCCTCCGGCTGAGCCCATCACCAACTATGACGCGCCCGCCATCGAGAGCAGCGCACTTCCGCCGCTGGAAGAGCCGGTCGAAGATTGGGTGGACGTGACGCCCGAAGTTGCGGCGCCTGAAATCGAGACCGCGTCGACCTCGCTCGCATCGCTCCAGTCCAATCCGACCGTCGTGATGCAGGCGGTTCCGAAGGACGATCTGGCGGGCCCCGTGCAGCAGCGCGCGGAGCCGAAGCCGCAAGCCGCTCCCGCCGCGCCGAAACCGGTCGCTCAGACGCCGCCCGCGCGCAGGCAGCTCTCCGTTTCCGCGAATCCGCCGCTGACGACCACAACGCAGGTGGCGCAGGCCGCGCCCGCGCCGAAGGCCGACGTCGTGCACACCTATTATGTGCAGGCCGGTGCGTTCGCCACCGAGGAACGCGCCGACAAGCTTGCTCAGTCGCTGGACATGATGGGCGCGCGCGTGTCGCCCACGACCGTCGGCGGCAAGTCGCTCTATCGCGTGCGCATCGGACCCTTCAAGGACGCGCAGCAGGCCAGCGACGCGCTGGATGTCGCGAAGTCGCTCGGCCACACCGACGTGAAGGTCGTCACCGAGTAACCGGTTCTTTCCGAGGGCAGTCGTGGATGCACGCATAGTCGAAGGCGATAGATGATTGATCCGGATAACCAATTCTCAAATTTCATCCGAAGGCGCGAGACGCATCCGGTCTCGCGCCTTCGTCTTTCGGGGCGAGCGCAGCACGCGCATCCTGAGCACCCTGCCTGGCCAGCTCGGCGATCGTCGCCGGAGAAAAGTCTCCGCTCGAGTGACCGTCCGCCGGTTTGCCGCGCGTGATCTCGATGATGTTGGGCACCGTGATGTAGCCGCGGTTTGCGTCGGCATAGGCTTCGGTTGCGCGCAGATCCTTCCAGCGGTCGTCGGATTCGATCAACTCGATGAGCGCGGCAACGCCGTTGAAGCGCTTCAGAAGCTTCAAGTCCGAGCGCGTCTTGTTCGCGAACAGGAGATTGAGGATGCGCTGGCCGACATCCGCCATGGTGGCGGGGACGTCTCCGCGGTTGGGAAAGAGATTGACGACGATGATCTCACGCTCGTCCTTCACGCCTTGTGCGGGATTCATCCGTTCGATGACGGCGCCAAGCGGCGTGTTGTCGAACAATCCGCCGTCCCAGTAGGCGGTGTCGCCGATGACGGTCATCGGAAAGTTCGGCGGGAGGCTTCCACTCGCCACAATGTGGTCGAGCGTCAGCGAGTCCACGGCGCTGTCGAACGCCTTGATCTGTCCAGCTTCGATCTCGGTTGCCGTCAAGAGCAGATGGGGACGCGCCGAGCGGTCGGCGAGAGCGTCGAGATCGACAAGATCGGTCAGCGTGGCGCGCAACGGCTCGGTGTCGTAGAGGCTGGTCCAGAACGGGAAGGCGAAGAGATCAAGCCGCGGCCGGAAGAACGCCGGATCGCCGAAGAGCGACGCATAGGGCCGGAAGGCGGGCAGCAGGAAATCGGCAGGGAGCGCCACACGCCGCCAGAACTCCTCGAGTGCGCCGAGCGGATCGCCGTTCTTCGGACGCGCAAGCAGCGCCGCGGTGATCGCGCCGATCGAGACCCCTGCGATCAGGTCGGGTCTGTGCGCGGAGTCACGGTACAACACCCGTGCGACGCCGAGCTCGTAAGCGCCGAGCGCGCCGCCACCCTGTAAGACCAGGGCCTTGAGTGCTTCCCTGCGCGCCATGACCTGCCCCCGACGAGAACGACGAGGGAAGCGTAACCAAGGACGCGCGGTGCGAGAAGATGCGAGGGCGCACGAAACGCGCCCTCGCGCCGTCAGATGTAGTTGGTGAACAACGCGATCAAGATGATGACCGAGAGCGGCACGCCCAGCAGCCACAGAAGAAAACCTCTCGCCATACCACTTCCCATATCGTCCTCCATTCTCCTTGGTTCGATAACGCCTGGAGCGTGAGTTGGACGCATCAGGCGCGTGCCGAGCGGCGAGACGTCCGATGGGACATGGCCAGCGCAATAGTTGTGAGTATCGGAGCGCCGGCAATTGCGAACCGCATCGCAGCTCGGCTAAAGCTCATGCGGGTCGCGCAAGGCAACTCACCCTCACCTACTGTTAGTCCCTGCGGGCGACGCCGACTTACCCCCGGTATCGCCCGCTCCCTTGTGTCGCACGGACACGAGGAACCTCGTGACGTGGCGGCCGTTCCTCTGGAGCGGCGATCCGGCCGGCACGTCACGACAGGTCTTACCGTCATGAGCGCACTTACACATCAAGAGCCGCGGCATCATCCGCGGCTCGCGTTGATCTTTGCCAGCATGGCAACGCTGAGCGTCATCGCCACGATCTCGCTTCTCGTCGCGGCCGTCGTCGTTCACTGACGGCGTCTCGCAAAGTCGGGACGGAACTCGCGGCCCGCCGATACCGTTGTCTAGAGCGTAAGCGATACGGGAGGGCCGCAGATGGCGAATTACCGCTGCTATATCTTCAACGTGCTCAACCGCGTCGAGCGCGTGGTCGACTTCACCGCTTCATCGGACGCGGAAGCCTGCGAGGAAGCCGACCGGCTGCACACCGAGTCCGGTCATGGCGTGCTGGAATTGTGGCGCGACAATCGCAAGGTCTATTGCCCGGGCACCGAGAAGAAAACGGCGTAACGCGATCAGTGCGAGGTGCGGCCGGCGAGCTGGAACGGCGGAAGACGGCGCCTGCTGCGATGACGATTGGCGATCGCCACCAGCGTCTTCAGATTGATGAGCTGGCCCTTGTACACATAGTTCGTCGTCGCGCCGGCCGGATCGGGCACGGGCTGAACGTCGATATTGCGCTCCTGCAGATACTGCACGATGTCGCCGGCGACTGTCGGCTTCGGCGGAGGCACTCTTTGGATCGTGCCCCCGCGTTCGAGAAAATCCGCAACCATGGCTGCGGTCTGTTGGCGAAGAGTCATGATCGCCTCCTCTAAACGATGCCGCTGACGAGGGATTCAAACCGCCGCGGCTGACTCGCGAGGCCGGTCTGAAAACTCGGGCTACCGCAATTGGGGCAATCGTCTATAGGAACGCCGCTGTGCACCTGCATTCGCCGGTCGCAGCTTTCGCAACGGTACATGGCATTTTCACGCGCAATTTCACCTGCTCTGGCGCTCAATCGACCCACTCCCCTAGGAACTCTCTCCGCCTGTGGGAACACATTACCCAAGGTAGGGTTCCATCCCTCTGGCAGTCTGGACTCAGGATTGTCACCGGTCGGACAGAGGAACTGGAGGGGCTTCTCGCCGTTTCTCTCGCATGGGGAAGAAATACGAATACGCGAGTTCCGCCGAGACCTGCGAGAAGATGGGCCGCGCAGGCCGTTCGGAGCACGACTCGGTCGAGTGGTTCGGTCTGGCGATGTACTGGACGGTGCTGTCGCGCTGCACGCGCGCTGAGGATCAGGAAGACCACTTCATCGCCGAACTCGAGTCGCTTGGAACGGGTCAGCCGTCGTCCGGCGCTTTTCATTGATCGAACGCGACGATTGGGCCTGCGCTTCCCGGTGAGGGCGCGCGGTGGTAGCCTTGGGCCGATTTCCTCTTGCCCTCAGCTCAGCGAAGGAGTCGGCCATGAAGAGACTGGTTGCTGCCGTGTGCGTGGTGTTGGCGTGCGCGACGAGCGGCGCGCTTTCGCAAGCCTATCCGCCCAACGAAGTGGGCGTGACCATGGGCCACTGGCATCTCAATTCGCGCGACGTCGAAGCGAACAAGAAGATCCTTGTCGCCATGGGCGGCACGGCGATCAAGCCGGGCGCGTTCGAGATCGTGCGCTTCCCCGGCGTCGCGGTGTTCCTGCATCAGGGGCCCGACACGCCGCCGAACACGGGCGGCACGGTGGGGACGGTCGTGAACCATGTGGGCTTCATCGTGCCGAACACGCAGGAAGCGATGGCGAAGTGGAAGGCGGCCGGCGTACCGATTGTGGCCGGCGCGCCGGGGCGGTTGGACCAGGCCTTCGTCACGACGCCGGATGGCTTGAGGATCGAGATCCTGGAGGACAAGACGCAGACCGTTCCGATCCGCCATCACCACATCCACTATTACGTGGCGGACGGCGAAATTCCGAAGATCCAGGCGTGGTACGCGAAGCACTTCGGCGCGAAGCCGGGCATGCGCGGGCAGAACCAGGCCGCCGACATTCCGGGCGCGAACCTGACCTTCACGAAATCGGACACGCCGACGATCACGACACGGGGCCGCGTGCTCGACCACATCGGCTTCGACGTGAAGAACCTCGACGCGTTCATGAAGAACCTCGCGGCGCAGGGCGTGAAGATCGAGCGGCCCTTCACGCCGAACCCGGCGGGCGGCGGGCTTGGCTTTGTCTCCGATCCGTGGGGCACGATGATCGAGCTGAACGAACGGCCGGTGCCGCTGTAGAGCGTGGCCAAAACAAAAACGGAAGCCAGATCGCTCTGGCTTCCGTTTGAGGCCCCTCCGCCCTACTTCGCGCTACCAGCGTCGCGGGCACAGCCCCTAATACGCAGGGGAAAAAACAAATGCGTCAGCCGTCGGTCGATGAGGGGCTGCCCGCGAGGTTGGCGCTCTCATCCATCGGCTGCGGCTTGAAGCTGGCCGCGGCCTGCTGCGCGAGCGCGAGATCGGCCGGCGCGAGCTGGGTCGCAAGCACGGCCACGCGCGTCTCCGCTTCCTTGTCGCCGCCTTTGGCCGCGATCGCGTACCATTTGTACGCCTCCGTCAGGCTCTGCTGGATGCCCGCGCCGCGCTCGTAGAGCACCGCGAGGTTGAACTGCGAGTCGACAAAGCCGAGATCGGCCGCGCTGCGGAACCAGCGCGCGGCTTCGGCAAAATTCTTCTCCACGCCCCAGCCCTGGAAATAGGCGACCGCGAAGCTGTGCATCGCGCGGCGGTTGCCCTTCTGAGCGGCGGCTTCGTACCAGTGGTTCGCCTGGAAGGCGTCTTCCGGGACACCGTGGCCGCGCGCATAGAGCGTGCCCAGCCAATATTCGGCGGTCGGCTCGCCGCGATAGGCGGCGCGCATCAGCCAGCGGGCGGCTTCGCTCTCATTGGCCTGCACGCCGTCGCCGGCGAGATATTTCAAGCCGAGATCGCGCTCGGCCTTCATGTCGCCGGACCGGGCGAGCGAGGCGAGTTGGTCGAGCGGCGCGGTGGTCGCGAGCTGCGTCGGCGCCGGATTGGCGGGCGCGGTCGCGGTGACCTGAGGCGCCTGCGGCTGGGCCTGTTGGACGGGCGGTTGCGGCGTCGGCTCCGGCAGCGGATTGCCGGGCGCCACGCTGACGAGCTTCGGCGCGGGTTCCGCGATCGGCAGGTCGACGACAGACGCGGTCGAAGACGGGCTGGCGGTGACGACGTTGCGGTTCAGCACCATCGCGGCCGTGGCGAGAATGGCGATCGGTCCGAGAAAGGCCACCGCGACGATACGCGTCCGGTTCGAGCGACGCTTGGCGTCGTTGCGTTCGCGGTCGCTGCCGGCTTGGGTCGCGATCGCGGCGCGGCGAGCATCGAGGAGATAGTTGTCCATGAGAACAGCCTCTTCGGAATGGGACGTGACAGGTTCGGCTTTCGGAGGAAGGACCGGCGGAAGATCGGCGGCCGGTGATGGAGACGGCGATTGAGTCGGGGGCAGCGCAGACGCAGGCACGGCGGCGATCGGCGGCGGCTCGACGATCAGGCGCGAGACGTTCGCGGGAAGCGGCGCATCGGCGATGGGATTGGGCAGAGGAGCGGGCGGCGTTATCGGCGGCAGCGTGGCGCGCACTTCCGAACGCATCTGAGCGAAGGCGCGGTCGGACACGTCGACCTGCTGCTGCAGATCCTTCACGCATTGCTCGACCCACGACGAGATGTCGGTGCGGTGGCGGAGCGATCTCTGGTGACGGTCGATCATGCTCGTGAACGCGGTCTCGAGCAGCTCGACGCGCTGGACGAGATCGGGCTGCACCGACGCGTTGCTCGAGCGCATGCTTTTGGCGATCGCGCCGAGATCATCGGCGGCAACGGCCATCAAGAGTTCCTGCTCGTTGTCGAAATGGTTTGCGAGCGCGCCGATCGGGCAGACCGGCCTCGTGACCCACGCCGTCGAGCGTGAGCCGGCTCGCGCCATCACGCGCAATGACGCGCCTCGCGGTTGCGATCGCGACGCGTCGCGCGTCTGCGACATTCATCAGCCGCGGCGCACGCGGTTCATTTGGCCCTTGGTTAACAGCCGCCGTCTCAGACATTCACGCCCCAGTCGCTCGAAGCCCCGTCCGCCCGGGAAAAGGCGGGGATTGGCCCCTTAAGGTGTAAGTCGGGACGCCTAATTTTCGATTAAAAGCCGGGGGATGTGGCGGGTCGGCAAATTCCGGGTTTCAGACCGCGTGGTCCGAAAAGGCCTTGAGAATGATGGCCTTGGGAGCTTCCGGGAGAGGACCGAGATAGGCCTCGTAGGCGGCGAGATTGGCGCGTGCGGCTTCGGACCGGGGCGCCGGTTTTCCCAGGGTTGGGGCGGCATTTTCGAGGCGCCCCTGCTCCAGACGCTCGGCCTCGAGCTCGATCTTCTTCACCATGTTGCGCAGGCCCTCGCTGGCCGAGGTGGGCACGTCGCCGATGCCGGATTTGAGGCGGCGGCGGAGCGCGCGCAACGGCTCGACCACTTCGCCGCGCCAGGGCGCGATTCCGGCATCGAGGCGGGCGACGTCGTCACGCGTGATGGCGCGGCCGCCTTCGGCGAGGAAGAGAAGAAAGAGCATGAGATTGACGTCGACATTCGCCTCGTCCTGAAGCGCGAGACACGCGGGCGCGACATCGGGCAGCGCATAGAAGCGGAGCGAGAAGCGCCAGAAGGCGGGAGTCGGTTTTGGAGTCATAGTCATGAGCGGCGCGAGATCCCCCTTCGAGCGAATCGATCATCGCTTTCAGGAAACGCGCGGCCTCGGCGCCCGTTGCGACGCGGTGGTCGAAGGTGAGCGAGAGCGGGAGCGTGCGGCGCACGGCGGGCGCGCCGTTATGCGCAACGATCCGTGGACGGATGGTTCCGGCGCCGACGATGGCGACTTGCGGCGGGACGACGACGAGATTGGCGCGGGAGCCGACGCCGAAGACGCCGTAATTGGAGAGCGTGATGGTGGCGCCGCGCATTTCCTCGAGCGGGATGGCGCGCGCCTCGACGTCCTTCTTGAGGAGATTGAGGCCGTCGCGCAGATCCGCGTCGTCGCGGGCTTCCACATTGCGCATCACGGCCACGAACAAGCCGTCATCGGTGTTGATGGCGATGCCGAGGTCGACGTTCCTGACGATGCGGAGCGTCATGGCCTGACTGTCGTACCAGGCGTTCAGCACCGGCGAGGCGCGGCAGCCGGCGACGATCGCGCGGATGAGCCGCACGGTGACATCGCCCTTGCCGATCCAGGATTCGACGTCCGCCTCGTCGTGGATGGCGGCGGGCACGACCTCGGCGTGGGCCTGCTGCATCTTGTTGGCCATCGCGCGGCGGACGCCGTGCAGCGGCTCGGCGGGCACGTCGGCGAGCGCGCTCGCGTAACGCTTGACGTCGTCGGCGGTGATCATGCCGTCGGGGCCGGTGGGATCGACGGCGATGAGATCGACGCCGAGCTTGCGCGCGAGCGCGCGCACGGCGGGGATCGCCTTGACGCGAGCGCCGCTGACGCGTTCGCGCTGGTCGCTTTCGTTGCCGCGGGAATCGCAAGACGGGCATCGTGCCGACGACGGTGCCGCGATCCTGCTGCTGCGTCGCGCCATCGTCGAACTCGGCGAGCTTCTGGCCGATGGGGACGATGTCGCCGGGCTTGCCGTGCAGCGCCGCGATGCGGCCCGAATAGGGCGAGGGCACTTCGACCACGGCCTTGTCGGTTTCGACCGCGACGAGCGGCTGATCGACGACGACGTTGTCGCCGACGGAGACGTGCCAGTTGACGATCTCGACTTCGTGCAGGCCTTCGCCGAGATCGGGGAGGTTGAAAATCTTCATGAGAAGCTCACCACGCGGCGCGCGGCTTCGACGATCTGCTTCTCGCTCGGCATGTAGGCCTTCTCAAGTCGCGGGAGCGGAACGACGGTGTCGGGAGCGGTGACGCGTTCGATGGGCGCATGCAGCGACAGCAGGCCGCGCTCGGCGACGGTGGCGGCGATCTCAGCGCCCGGCCCGAGATTGCGCGGCGCTTCGTGGACGATCACGAGCTTGCCGGTCTTTTCGACCGAGGCGAGGATGGTGTCGAAATCGATCGGGCTGATGGTCGCGACATCGATCACTTCGGCCGAGATGCCTTCGGCGGCGAGCGTCTGCGCGGCGGCGAGCGTCTCGCGCACCGTCGGACCCCAGGTGACGAGCGTGATGTCCCTGCCCTCGCGCAGGATGAAACAGGTGTCGAGCGGGAGCCCGTGGCCGTTGTCGTTCACCTCTTCCTTCTGCGCGCGGTAGAGGCGCGTGGGCTCGAAGAACATCACCGGATCGGGATCGGCGATGGCCGACAGCAAGAGGCCGTAGGCGCGCGACGGCGACGACGGAATGACGACGCGCAAGCCGGGGATGTGCGCGAACAGGGTCTCGGTGCTTTCCGAGTGGTGCTCGGGCGCGTGGATGCCCGCACCCATCGGCGCGCGGAAGACGAGCGGGCAGGAGAGACGGCCGCGCGTGCGGTTGCGCAGACGGCTCGCGTGATTGATGACCTGATCGAGCGCGGGATAGATGAAGCCCATGAACTGAAACTCGCAGACGGGCCGCAAGCCTTGCGCCGCCATGCCGATCGACGCGCCGGCGATCACGGTCTCCGCGAGCGGGGTGTCCATCACGCGGTTCGAACCGAAGCGCTCGAGCAGGCCGTCGGTGGCGCGGAACACGCCGCCGTTCTTGGCGACGTCCTCGCCGAGGACGATGACGCGCTCGTCGTCCTGCAGGGCGCGTGCGAGCGCCATGGTGATCGCGCGAGACCATGTTGACTTCGGCCATCTCAGCCACCCATCAGCTTCTTGCGCTGCCAGGCGAGCGCAGGCGGAAGCGTCTCGAACAGGTGATCGAACATCGATTCCGGACGGGGCGGCGGGATCGCGGCATATTCGGCGACCGAGGCTTCGATCTTCTGCTTGCAGTCGGCGATCAGCTTTTCCTCGTCCTCCTTCGACCACCAGCCCTGCGCGCCGAGATAGGCGCGGAGGCGCGCGAGCGGATCGGTCTTCCAGGCCGCGCTGGTCTGCTCGTCCTTGCGGTAGCGCGTGGCGTCATCGGCGGTGGTGTGATCGCCGATGCGATAGGTGAAGGCTTCGATGACGGTTGCGCCCTCGCCTTTGCGCGCGCGCTCCATCGCTTCGCCGCAGACCTGGCGCACGGCGATGATGTCGTTGCCGTCGATCTGGATGCCGGGGATGCCGGCCGCGATCGCCTTCTGGGCGAGCGTCTGGGTCGCGGTCTGCTGTTCGACGGGGAGCGAGATCGCCCAGTGATTGTTGATCACGATGAAGACGGCGGGGAGCTTCCACACGCCGGCGAGATTGATGGATTCGTAGAAATCGCCCTTCGACGTGGCGCCGTCGCCGAGCGCGCAGACCGCGACGCGCGGCTCGCCGCGAAGCTTGAACGCGGTCGCGGCACCGACGGCGTGCGGCGCCTGCGAGGCGATGGGCACGGCGACGGGGAAATCCTCGCGCGGGCCCGCGTAATCGCAGCCGCGCTCGTCGCCGCCCCAATATTGCAGGAGCTCGGTGATCGTGACGCCGCGCCAGAGCTGGGCCGCCTGCTCGCGATAGGTCGTGAACATCACGTCCTTGTCGGTCATCACGCTGGCATAGCCGACGCCGACCGCTTCCTGCCCGAGGCAGGAGGGATAGGTGCCGATCTGGCCGGTGCGCTGCAGCGCGACCGCCTTGTAGTCGAAGGTGCGCGTGAGCGTCATGGCGCGATAGAGCGACAGCATGACGTCGCGGTCCTTCGCGAAGGCCGGCGCGGGGCCGATCAGCTGGCCCTTGGGATCGAGATAGCGGCGGTAATGCACATCGAACGTGGCAACGACCGTATCGGTCGCAGCGCCCGGGCCATCCGAAGTGGCAACGCGTTTGTCCATCGGGGAATCCGCTGTGGCTTCGGGTTGTGCGAGAGGCGAATTCATCAGGTTTTAGATGGGAATTTTGCCGGTGGAAACAATAGAAAAGCGGCGGGACCGAGACCTTAAGGAACGGCGCGGCCGGACGCTAAGTTCCTATCGTCAAACCCTCTCTTTCAATCGCTTCGCGGAAGCTTCCCCCGAAAAGAGGGCAGCAAAATGTCCTCATGTCTTCGGCGTGGATTTCTGAAGCGCGTTGTTGGCGCGGGAGGCGGGTGAGCGGCCGAGGTGGTCGGAGATGAAGCGGCCGGTCTCGACGAGCGCCAAGAGGTCGACGCCGGTGTGGATGCCGAGGCCGTTCAGCATGTAGAGCACGTCCTCGGTGGCGACGTTGCCGGTGGCGCCGGGCGCGTAAGGACAGCCGCCGAGACCGGCAACGGAGGAATCGACCGTGGCGATGCCGAGCTCGAGCGCCGCGAACACATTCGCGAGCGCCTGACCGTAGGTGTCGTGAAAGTGAACGGCGAGCATGTCGCGGGGAATCCGCTCGACGAGCGTCGCGATCAGGCGCTGGACCTCGCCGGGCGTGCCCTTGCCGATGGTTTCGCCGAGCGAGACTTCGTAGCAGCCCATGCCGAGAAGACGTTCGGCGACGCGGAGCACGGCTTCGGGCTCAATCGCGCCTTCGTAGGGACACCACAGCACGCAGGAGATGTAGCCGCGGATCGTCATCGCGTGCGCGCGCGCGGCGTCGCAGACTTCCTGGTAGCGCGCGAGGCTTTCGTCGATCGAGGCGTTGATGTTCTTGCGCGAGAAGGTCTCGGACGCGGCGGCGAAGACGGCGATCTCGTTCGCGCGCGCGGCGCGGGCATCGTGCAGGCCGCGCATGTTGGGGACGAGCACGGGATAGCTCGCGCCGTCCCGCCGATTGATGCGCGCGAGCACGGCGGCGGTGTCCGCCATCTGGGGCACCCATTTGGGCGAGACGAAGCTTCCCGCTTCGATCACGCGCAAGCCGGTGCGGCTCAGGCGGTCGATGAGCTCGATTTTGATCTCGGTGGGGACGGTCGCGGGTTCATTCTGCAGGCCATCGCGGGGTCCGACCTCAACCAGCTTCACGGATGTGGGCAAGGTCATCGAGGCCTCACATGCGGAAGACGCCGAACTTCGTGGGCGGGATCGGCGCGTGCGCGGCGATCTGGAGCGAACGGCCGAGCACATCGCGCGTGGAGGCCGGCGCGATCACGCCGTCGTCCCACAGCCGCGCGCTGGCGTAGTACGGATGGCCTTGCGTCGCGTATTGCTTGCGCACGGCTTCGGCGCGTTTCCAGTCCTCTTCCTCTTCGGCCTTCGTCGGTTTCTGCGAGGGGTCTTTCTTGATGCGTTCGAGCACTTGCGCCGCCTGCTCGCCGCCCATCACCGAGATGCGCGCGTTCGGCCACATGAAGAGGAAGCGGCCGCCATAGGCGCGGCCGGCCATCGCGTAGTTGCCCGGCGCCGAAACTGCCGCCGATGATCACGGTGAGCTTGGGCACTTCGGCGCAGGCGACCGCCATCACCATCTTCGCGCCGTGCTTCGCGATGCCTTCGGATTCGGCCTTGCGTCCGACCATGAAGCCGCTGGTGTTCTGCAGGAACACGAGCGGCACGCTGCGCTGGCAGCAGAGCTCGATGAAATGCGTGGCCTTGAGCGCGGCTTCGGAGAGCAGGATGCCGTTGTTGGCGAGGATGCCGACCTCGTAGCCGTGGATATGCGCGAAGCCGCAGACGAGCGTCGTGCCGTAGGCCGATTTGAACTCGTCGAACTCGCTCGCATCGACGATGCGGGCGATGATCTCGCGCACCTCGAACAGACGGCGGAGATCGGAGGGCACGATGCCGTGCAGTTCTCTTGGATCGAACAGCGGGGGCCTCGGATCGTGCTGCGGCGCGAAGGCCGGCGGTCCGAGATTGAGATTGCCGATCGCGCGGCGAACCATCGCGATCGCCTCTGCGTCGTCCTTGGCGGTGTAGTCGACGACGCCCGAAAGCCGCGCGTGCACGTCGGCGCCGCCCAAGTCCTCAGCGCTGACGACTTCGCCGGTCGCGGCTTTCACCAGCGGCGGACCGGCGAGGAAGATGGTGCCCTGCCCGCGCACGATGATCGCTTCGTCGGACATCGCCGGAATATAGGCGCCGCCCGCGGTGCACGAGCCCATGACGGCGGCAATCTGCGGGATGCCGGCGGCCGACATGCGCGCCTGATTGTAGAAGATGCGGCCGAAATGCTCGCGCGAGGGGAAGACCTGATCCTGCAGCGGCAGGAACGCGCCGCCGGAATCGACGAGATAGATGCAGGGCAAGCGGTTCTCGGCGGCGACGGCTTGCGCGCGCAGATGCTTTTCGACGGTGAGCGGGAAATAGGTGCCGCCTTTGACGGTCGCGTCGTTGGCGATGATCACGCAGTCGTGGCCGGAGACCCTGCCGATGCCGGTGATGATTCCGGCGGCCGGCACGGGGTCGTCATAGACCTGATAGGCGGCGAACTCGGAGAGCTCGAAGAAGCCCTTGTCTTTGTCGAGCAACGCGTCGATGCGCGCGCGCGGCAGCATCTTGCCGCGATCGGTGTGGCGCTTGCGCGCGGCTTCATCGCCGCCGAGCCGGATTTCAGCGAATCGCTTCTCGAGATCGGCGACGGCCACGTTCATTGCTTCGGCGTTCTGGGCGAACTCCTTGGCCGAGCGGTCGATGCGCGTCGCGAGTGCAACCATTAAGCTACCGCTGGGACACGGCTTATTGCTCTACGTCCCTTACCTGTTCCGGGATGCTCATCATGATCATCAATAAGGGAACGGTATTTGCGCGGCAACGGTAGCACCGGCTCGGGCCTAGGAGCATCAGAGCGACGCTGTGGGACTAGTGTGAGAGGCCCCTTAATACGTTCCTTTTTTAGCAACTGAACGGCAATCTCGCGCGCGAGCAGCTCTGCTAACGCTGATGGCACGGCGTTTCCGATGAGCCTTTGACACTCGCTTCTGCGGCAATCGTAGATCATCCCATCAGGAAGCGTTTGTAGCCGGCCGAGCTCGCCCGCTGAGAGCTTGCGGTTGCGCCAATGGAATGGTCCGGTCGCCGGACCAGGTTGAGCTTGAACCGTCCACGACGGAAGATGTTTGGAAAGCTTCAGAAGAAAGCTCCAGTAGCGCCGCCGCCATCCGAATAAGGGTTCACCGCCACCGCGGTCTGTGTGCCATAGATAATTCTGACCCTCCGGTATAGTCGGTAAGAGATCGGCCCACTTTCCAGTCATATGCAATTCGTCGTTCAGCGGACTAGGATCCAGATCACCCAATGCGTCCCATGCAGTGCGATAAGGCTCTCCTGTTCCATCAGAGACAACGTCGCCATACGGAAAATGGGTAGGCTTAGGAAAGCGAAAGCGAGTTCCATCTCGGGCGCCAATCACAAACACGCGCTCGCGGAGTTGAGGAACTCCGTAGTCTGCCGCATTCAAGGAACCGACACTGAGAACATACTTTGCGCCTGTCCGCTGGTTGATAGCTTCAACGCCGCGCTCGACTGCTTCGATACCCTCGCTCTTTCCGCGGTACGCTAGACCCGCAACGTTCTCGAGTAAGAATGCCTTAGGCAAGGTGTCACGGAGAACGCGGAGATACTGGATCAACGTGTCGGCTCTAGGATCATCGAGACGCTTCGCGTCCCCCGTCGCCCAATATCCTGACTTTGAGAATGGCTGACAGGGTGGTCCTCCAATAAGGACATCAGCCTCCCCTGATCTGAGATTGCACGTATCCAGTATCTGCTTTGAGCGAATGTTTCCGAGGTCACCCTCTAGGACGGGCCAGCGCCGATTTATCCGCAGCGTGCGACACGCCACTGGATCGATGTCGAGGGCTGCAGTGGTTTCGAATCCGGCAGCCTCGAATCCGAGGTCAAGCCCCCCGATACCCGTAAACAGCGAAATTGCCTTTGGGCTCAAGCCCTTCTCCCTCATATACCCGCCTGAGAACATTTAGTGAACACTATTTCAGGGCTATCTGTAAAGAGGGGCTCGGAGACACCTATCATGTTGGTGATCCGACCTGCGCATGTTTTGTGTTCAGGAAGGTCGGCCGTGAGAGCGAATTGGAACTCCCACCTCTCGGAGACCGGATGCAGGCAGGCAGCCAGTACCGAGAAATCGCTAGGCTTGTAATACCTGGAGCATGGATTTCCCTTCGCTGCCCGCGTGCGCTGGAAGTCGACCTTTGGGCGGCCGTCCGCATACTTCTCGCGAAGAGTATTCTTGCACTCGACGAGGATTGGTGGTCCGCCCTTCCAGCGCAATGAGATATCCGGCTGCCCATCACCAAGAATGCGTGTGCACTCTGTGACTCCCGGTCTTTGACAGAGTGTCAACCAGATGGGTTTCCGCCACCCAGCCGCGAACAGCCATCTTAAGGCGGCTTGCGCCCTCAATGAGGTCGAGGAGCGCTTTCGATTCAATATCAAGCTCGTCAAGCAGCGGATGGGAGATTGCGGCATCCGGCAAGTGGCTCGGAACCTCGCTGAGCTTGTCTGCTAGAAGATGCCGTTCGCCCGGATCGAGATGCCGTTCACCGGGATCAACGCGGCGAGCGGCGCGCTCAAGCAGAATCAAGTCCAGAACCCTATCCTGGCGTCCACCCACGAGGATTTCCGTCCTCAAATCCTCGTTGAGCGTTGCAGCGGGACGACTCTTGGTCTTGGGCTGATGACGTTCGCGCTCCCAAGCTGCCCAGCCCGATGACCGGATTCGTTTCACGTGGTCCGCTTTGAATTCGATGGAGCGAGACATTGGCGCAGGCGTATTCATGAGCGGATCGGCCGCCACAAACACACCGACGGTCGGTGTCGATTCCAAGAAATATGGTTGTAATCAGGGCGCGTCGGATCAACCGCAACATCGAGCACGCCCTTAAGATTGCTACCATACTTGATCTGAAATCGGTGCTCATCCGCTGGTCGCTTTGCCGTAACTTTCGAGTTGGCAAAGAACGCGTACGCGAGAAGACCGTGGTGAATTCCGTCTGGTGTCGCGAAAACGATGTAGAACGGCGCACGATCCGGCGTGCTCGCATAGACAATCTCACAGTGACGCATCCGCAGCGCGTCTAGGATGAAGCGCAGCAGCGGCTCCTTATCTGAACGGCTTACCGAATACGTTTCCCACGAAAGAGCGCTTGCCGAAAGAATCGAAGTATCACGGCGAATCATCGTGAAAGGCTAATGCAGTTCTGGCTTCTGTGAAACGCGGCTAACCCAAGCAGGACGACAACCGAGCCCTCAATACTTCTGGACTTCTCGCTTCACATTCCCAAATAACCGTCGTCCTCCATCCCAGACGCCGAATCTCTTCCTAGCCTTTCGCGGTCGCGCTCGACATTGCGCGACAACTTCGCCTTCCAATAGTGAATGTTGCTGCGCGGGTGCGAACGCAGTGGGCATTGAGGATGAGAATGCTGATGCCAAAAACAGCCGTGCACGAATATCACGAGCTTTCGTGACCGGAGGACAATATCTGGATTTCCTGGAAGATCGTTGACATGGAGACGAAACCGAAAGCCAAGCTTGTGAAGCAAGCTCCGGACGATCAGCTCCGGCTTAGTATTGGTCTTCTTGTTGCCACGCATTGCGAGGCTCGCCCCGTGGGACGTTGGCGGCGGAGCCTTCGGGACGCGTAGCCTGTGTGTACGCGGCGTCATCAGAAGCGCTCCACGGCGAGCGCGGTGGCTTCGCCGCCGCCGATGCAGAGCGGGCGACGCCGCGTTTCAGGTTGCGCGCTTCGAGCGCGTTCAGGAGCGTCACGACGATGCGGGCGCCCGACGCGCCGATCGGGTGACCGAGCGCGCAGGCGCCGCCGTGGACGTTGACCTTGTCCGGCGACAGGTTGAGGTCGCGGATCGCGGCGAGCGCGACGACGGCGAAGGCTTCGTTGATCTCGTAGAGATCGACGTCGTCGTGCACGCCAGCCGATCTTGGCCAAGAGCTTCTCGATGGCGCCGACGGGCGCGGTGGTGAACCACGCCGGTTCCTGCGCGTGCGTGGCGTGGCCGACGATGCGCGCGATCGGACGGAGGTTGTTGCGGTTGGCCTCGGCCTCGCTCATCAGGATCAGCGCGGCCGCGCCGTCGGAGATGGAGCTGGAATTGGCCGCGGTCACCGTGCCGCCTTCGCGGAAGGCGGGCTTGAGCTGCGGGATCTTCGCAGGGTCCGAGCGCGTGGGCTGTTCGTCGACACCGACCATGTCGCCGTTGGCTTTCACCGGCACGATCTCGCGCAGGAAGATGCCATCGGCCGCGGCCTTCCTGGCGCGCGTGAGCGAGGTGAGCGCGAACTCGTCCTGCACGGCGCGGGTGAATTGGTACTTCTCGGCGGTGTCTTCGGCGAAGCGGCCCATCAGCGCGCCGTCATAGGCGTTCTCGAGGCCGTCGAGGAACATGTGGTCGAGCACCTGGCCGTGGCCCATGCGGTAGCCGCCGCGAGCTTTCGGCAGAAGATAGGGCGCGTTCGACATGCTCTCCATGCCGCCCGCGACCACGATCTTGGCGGAGCCCGCGAGGATCGCGTCGTGGCCGAGCATGGCGGCCTTCATGCCCGAGCCGCAGACCTTGTTGACGGTGGTGCAGACGGTGGATTTCGGCAGATCGGCGCCGAGCGCGGCCTGACGCGCGGGGGCCTGTTTCAGCCCGGCGGGAAGGACGCAGCCCATGAAGACTTCGTCGGGCGATTTGTCCTTGAGGCCGGAGCGTTCGAGCGCACCGCGGATGGCGGCGGCGCCAAGCTCGGGCGCGGTCGCGGATTTGAGCTTGCCCTGAAAGCTGCCGAGCGGCGTGCGCGCGGCGCCCACGATGACGATGGATTCGGCGGATGACATTTAGGACCTATGGGCCTGAGGCTTCGCCCCCGCGCGTATATTTAGTGCAGGACGGCTCCGAGACCAGCCTTTGGGGGGCGGGGTTGAAGAGGCACGAGCCGCCTCTCCCACCCCCCTCTACAACCTGCTGGTATTGCTGCGTTTTTCTCGTTTGCAATACTGTGTTTGCTCGAAATTTTTTCGCGCAGGCCAACCCTTTGATGCACCAGGAAAAATTTGGCGAAATCGCGTGCAGCTGGGTGGCAAGTTCGACGGTCATCTCGTCGAACTCGGAGAGTTGCGGGGTGCAGCCTATTGTAGTCCTATTCCTATGTAAATGGCTGACGCTATCGCGCCGTGGAGCCCGCGGCTTGCTGTCGCCAGGGACAGGAGAAATGCAGCACATTCCCGTCGTTCGGGTTCGAGAGTGGGATGGCTGAGAGTCGCAATTAACGACCGCCGACCGGGTGCGGCCGCTCGGCTGATCGCGACGCGCCTCCGGGATTGCGGCCGCTTGCAATTTCGTTCAGTCGTGCAGCCGACACATGTAAACGACCATTTACCTTTGCGATGCGGTGCTTATCCGCGCGTAAATGAATTTCGACCATATTTTCAGGCCATGCTGAAGGTCTATCACACGCTCGTGCACCTCCACGACGCGCGCCTTGTGGTGCTCGCGGTCGGTGTGTGTTTGCTTGCCTGCTACACCGCCTTCAGCATGATGGCGCGGTTATACTCGCCCCAGGCGCGCTACCCTTGGGTGATCGCAGCCGCGGTCGTGACCGGTTGTGGTGCTTGGGCGACCCATTCGATCGCGTTGCTTGCCTTCCAGCCCGGAGTAGCCGTTGCCTACGATGTGGGCATGATTGTGGTTGCCGTTATCGTTGCGGTCCTGGGATGCGGCGTCGGTTTCTATGTCGCGCGGACGAGCGAAAGCATGGCGCTCGGCGGCGCCATCGTCGGCTTCGCGATCGGTGGCATGCATTACGCCGGAATGGCGGCGGTGACGTTTCAGGGGCATGTGCAGGGAGACATTCTCTTGTTCCAGGTCGCGATCCTGACGGGCGCGAGCTTCGGCGCGGCAGCCCTTTCACGGGCACAACTGACGCCGGATCTGCGCGGACGGATTATGGGCGCAGTGCTCCTGACCACAGGGATTTGCGGTTCGCACTTCATCGGCATGGCCGAGCTTACCATCGTGCCCGATGCGAGCATCGTTATCCCTCATGACACGCTGGCGATCGTGTGGTTCGCCATCGCGCTGACGGCGGTTGTGTTGTTGATCCTCGGGTTCGGCATAGTGGGGAATCTCATCGATCAGCACATCCAGGATATCGAAGCGGCGAAGCGGGACGTCGAAGCGACGTTGGCCCTTGCCGAGCGCGCCAACCGCACCAAGTCGGAATTCATCGCGACCATGAGTCACGAGCTGCGCACGCCCCTGAACGCCGTGATCGGCTTTTCGGAGATCATGGTGAGGGAAGCGTACGGACCGCTTGGCCACCGGAACTACACGGACTACGCCAAAGACATTCACGAAAGCGGCAGTCACCTGCTGCAGATCATCAACGACATTCTCGACATCTCCAAGGCCGAGGCGGGCAACCTCACGCTGGACGAAGGCGTGGTCGATTGCCGGGAGTTGATCGCCGCGTCCTGCTCGGCTGTTTCGGCCCAGATTGCAGAAGTCGGAACTCGCGCTCGATCTTGATCTGCCGGACCGCCTGCCTCTGCTTCGAGCCGATGCCCGCATGATCAAGCAGGTGATGTTGAACCTCTTGGCCAATGCGGTGAAGTTCACGCCGCCCGGAGGCCGCATCGTGATAGAGGCCGTCGCGGAGCAGCACCACGGCCTTGTCATCTCCATTCGCGACACGGGCGTCGGCATCGCCAAAGCGGATCTGGACCGCGTTCGCGAGCCGTTTGTCCAAGTCGACAGCTCTCTGAGCCGGCGCCACGAGGGGACCGGCTTGGGCCTGCCGCTCGTCGAGATCATGATGCGCGCGCACGGCGGCGTCTTCGAACTCGACAGCGAAGAGAACAAGGGCACGACGGCGCGTGTGGTGTTCCCACCCGAGCGCTTGATCTGGCCAGACGCGGATCAACCTGGTGGTATCGCCGAAACCGACCGCATCGACGCGCCCGAAACCGATTTTGGCGAAGCGGCGTCGCCGATACCGGCCAGGGTCTCAACCTCCGTTGACACGACGCGCATCCTTGTCGTCGAGGATGACCGGGATCTCTGCGATGTGCTGCAGCGCATGCTCAAACGTTCGGGTTTCGCGACTGCGGGAGCGAGCGGCGGACGCGAGGCCCTGCGGGTTCTCAAGACCGAGCCGATCGACCTCGTCATCACCGACATGGTCATGCCGGAGATGGACGGCGTCGAATTGATGCGGGTCCTACAAAAAGAAAGGCCAGGTCTTCCCATCATCGCGCTTTCCGGCATGGATGATGTCATGGAATATCGCCGGATAGCCGCCCATCTCGGCGCCAGGGTCGCGTTGCTCAAACCTGTCTCGCGCGCTGATCTGATCCGCGCGGTGACCGACGCGCTGGCTGGACAAGTTTCGGATGCTGGCAAGCTCGTCCGTGCGAAAAGCGCTTAGCGTGCCCGTGAAGTCGGAACGATCAGCTCCTCGTCGAGTGATCAGCTCTCGTTATGAACCGCTTTGGGTCAAACTTGCCGGTGGCCAGCCCAAGCGTGTGTCCGTGCACTACCCAACGGCGCTCATGCGGCCGGAGATTACTCGTTGCCCTCGAAGAGGGGGCTGCTCGAAGCGCTACGGGTTGTAAAGGTCGTCAGTCCTCGCCGGATTTCGTTTCGGTGGAGGGAGGGGCAGGCTGGCTCTGCGGCGGCTCCGCGGATTTCTGCTCTTGCTCACCGGATTGCGGTTCGGTCTGCGCAACGTCCTGCGGCTCGTTGGACTTGCCCGACACGAAGGCATTCGGTTGCTCGGGCGTCGATGGAGGCGTCGCGGCCTGTTCGCTTTTCTGCTCGCGGATGACGGTGCTGATCGCTGGGGCGGTCTGAAGGATGGTGCTGGGCGCCGTGGGATTGCAGCTCGGAGGGCGTCTGCTGATTGGCGACGGTCTGCTGGTCGCTCCGGTTGCTGGTCGCGCGGGCGGCCTGCTGGTCGTTGTAGACTTCGTATTGCACGCGCTGAATGGGCGACGCTGAAGCCGCGTAGGCGACAAAGATTGCTGAGAGCGTGAGCGTGGCAAGCGCATCGCGATCGTTGCGATGTGTACGTCATGATTGAGGTCCCTTTCCCGTCATCCGCACATCAACTAGAGGCCGCTGGAACTGCTGCGGAAATGGGACCTTGGTCTTACCGTCGAAGCTTCGGCTTGACCGATACAATCTGTATACAGATTATTTCGCGGCGCTGCGCCAGCGGTCGAACACTTCGGGCGGCTGGTTCTCCAGCGCCTTGCGCATGAGCTCCATCGGCACCTGGGATTCGACAATGCTGCCCATGGTCGGGCGTTCGAGGTCGATGATCATGGCAAGAGAGAATATCAGCAGCGCGATCAGGAAGGCGCCCGCAAGCTGACCGCGGGTTCCGGTGAGCACGTAACCCAAGCACGCCACCGGTCACGACGATGTAGATCGCCAGGACGGCCAGGACTGTCGTCGGCACGTGCGCCAGGCGCGACGCCTTTCGAGCGGCGTCGAGCTCAACCACGTTGTTCACGCTGTCGATGAAAGCGGTCGAGAAATCCAGATCCGCGATCGTCTCGAACGCAGCGGCGGTGGCGGCCCAAAGATCGATGAGCATCCGGTCATTGTCGGCGAGGAGCTTTGCATTCTCGCCGCGCTTCGCCGTTCCGAGCACGATCCGGTTGTCCGTGTAGTCGACAAGCAGTTTGCTGATCCGCGCGCGATGCGGTTCGTCGAGAAGCTGTGCACGCAAATAGGTCGTTTCGATCGCATTCGCGTCCTGGAGCACGAGGAGACGGCGCGTGTCGAAGCGGTCGACCGCCATCGCCAGCGTGAAACCCAGCATCAGCGCCAGCAGACCGAGGACGCCCGAGACGATGTAGCCTTCCTGATTGTCGGTCGCGAGGCCCGAACCCGATGCCTTTCGACGGCGATCGCCGCGCAACCGCAGGAGGTGACCGGCATATCCAGCCGCGAGCGCGCCAGCGAGCAGCAGCAGACCCAACAGCCACGTTGGGACCTGGCTTGTCCAATCAAGGAGATCGGCGACCATGGCGAGGGCCACGATCCTGCGTCCGGCGCCGTGAGGCTATTGGACTTCGGGCCTACTCGTTGCCTTCGAAGAGCTCGCGGCCGATCAGCATGCGGCGGATCTCGGAGGTTCCCGCGCCGATCTCGTAGAGCTTGGCGTCGCGCAGGAGGCGGCCGGGCGACATCTCGTTCATGTAGCCCATGCCGCCGAAGGCCTGGATCGCCTGGAGCGCCATCAGGGTGGCGCGCTCGGCGGTGTAGAGGATGACGCCCGCGGAATCCTTGCGCGTGACCGTGCCGTTGTCGCAGGCGCGCGCGACCGCGTAGCAATAGGCGCGGCAGGCGCTGAGCGTGGTGTCCATGTCGGCGATCTTGCCCTGCATCAGCTCGAACTCGCCGATCGCCTGGCCGAACTGGCGGCGCTGACGGATATAGGGCAGCACGACATCCATGCAGGCCTGCATGATCCCGACGGGACCGGCGGAGAGCACGAGGCGCTCGTAGTCGAGACCGGACATCAGCACCTCGACGCCGCCGTCGAGCTTGCCGAGCACGTTCTTCGCCGGCACTTCGCAATTGTTGAAGATGAGCTCGCCCGTGTCCGAGCCGCGCATGCCGAGCTTGTCGAGCTTCTGCGCGGTGGAGAAGCCCTTGAACGTGCGCTCGATCAGGAAGGTGGTGAGCTTCTTGCGGTCTTCGACGGGCCCCGTTTTCGCGTAGACGATCAGAAGATCGGCGACGGGACCGTTGGTGATCCACATCTTGGTGCCGTTGAGGACGTACACGTCGCCCTTCTTGACGGCGGAGGTGCGCATGCCGAGCACGTCGGAGCCCGCGCCGGTTTCGCTCATCGCGAGCGCGCCGACCCATTCGCCGGAGATCAGCTTGGGCAGATAGGCGCGCTTCTGCTCCTCGGTGCCGAAGCGGTTGAGCTGATTGACGACGAGGTTCGCCTGCACGCCGTAGGAAAGGCCGACCGAGGCGGAGGCGCGGCTGAGCTCCTCCATGGCGACGACCTGCTCGACATAGCCCATCGCGGCGCCGCCGTGGGCTTCGGGGACGGTGATGCCGAAGAGGCCGAGCGCGCCGATCTTGGGCCACAGATCGCGGGGGAAATGTGTTCTCGCGGTCGATGGCTTCGGCGCGCGGCGCGATCTCGTTGGCCGCGAAGTCGCGGACGGTCTCGCGCAGGATGTTGGCGGTTTCACCGAGGGCAAAATCCAAAGCGAGTCTCCTCCAACGGTATGAGGGGCGAGAGCATTGACTCCCGCCCCTCATATTTAAGGCTGAATCCGGCCGAAGGAAGACCTATTCAGCGACCGGCGTGCGCGGTCCGCGCAGTCCATTGAGCGGGTGTTCCCACGTGCCCCACCCGGCGTATCTGCACGAAGAGGATCGCGTGCACGATCAGCCAGAATGGCACGAGCACCGTCGGGATGAATGACCAGGGCATTCCTTGGACCAGAGAGACATTTCCCCCTTCGAAGAGCGGGAGTACCGAATCCGGACCTGAGGTGACGCCGAGTGCGACCGCCACGATCAGATCGAGCGCGCCCAAGATGTTCCACGCTGAAAGGAACGCGGGCGCCTGCGGAACCGGGCGCGAGGCAAGCCAAAGTGCGGGCAGCGCGAGGGCGCCGACAATGATGTCGCCCCATCCGGCGGAATACGGGAACGGACCGCTGAGCCGTCCATCGGCGGCGAGCAGCAGGAACATCGCGCCCAGGAGCCGGCTGATGTTCAGTCCGATCAGGAGCGGCATGGGCAGGCCGATGAGCGCCGCGCGCCATTGTGGCGATGAAGCTGCGAGCGCCGCGGCCGCGACGAGCGGGAGCATGACGAACGCGCCGATATAGGGGAAGGGCTCCGCCACGGCGAGCAGTCCGCTGGACGCAAAGGCAGAAGCAAGCCCGATCCAGACGCCCACGGCGAGCGCAACGGCAAGGCGCTGAAGGCGCGTGATCGAGAGAGTGCTGATGGTGGCGTTGATGGCCACGACCATCGTAGCGACGATGACGATCGTGCCTATGAAATCGAGCATGGTCATGTGACTCTTCTTCGTTAGGTGTAGATACACGTATTGTCGCGAACGTGAACCATTGGACACATGGCGATCTCCTAGAGCCTGCGGGAACGCGCGAGCTGGCGCAGATTGTCGGCCAGCGGCTGACCGATGCGGGAAGTCAGCTCACTCTGAGCCTTGCGCCACGCCGGGAAGGCCTTCATCAGCAGCTTCCGGCCTTTCGGCGTGATCGAGACGATGCGCGAGCGGGAATCGTCACCTGGGCGCGAGCTCACCAGCGACTGCTCCTCGATGCGGGCGATGTTGCGGGTGAGCGTCGTGCGTTCGGCGCCGACCGCCTCTGCGAGATCGCCGATCGATTGCGGCCCCTTCAGCTCGAGCAGAGCGAGCAGCGTGAACTGCGTGGCGCGCACGCCATGGGGGCGCAGCATCGCGTCGAAGGTCCGCGTGATGGTGCGTGCGGCGCGGCGCGAGGCCAAGCACAGGCAATCGGCACAGGCGAAGAGGTCTTGGGCGGTGTCAGTCATGCGGTAAGTGTATATACACCTATTCGCCGAGTCAAGCCCGCCCGGACCGGTAAGCTACGGCGAAGATGACGCAAGTGCGCGGGAGAGGATGGCGTTGACGATTTCGGATTTCGCGTCGGCGTAGTTCTGCATGTATTTCCAGGTGCGCGCGGCGAGCTCCTGCTTGGTGCGTTCGTAGAGCGTGCGGTCGTCCTCGTGGGTTCGGAGCCAGTCGCGGAAGGCGAGCATGCGGGCGATCTCTTCGCAGCCTTGCGTAAAGACGTGAAGGTTCACGCCGGCGTCCGGCGTCTTCAGCAGGCGGTGGTCGAACCAATCGGGCTCGCGGATCTTGAGCACGTAGCCCAACGCTTCGAGCGCGGGCACGTAGGAGGGTTCGTCGCCGGAGTCCGAGACGGCCAAGATGATGTCGATGACGGGTTTCGCCGAGAGGCCCGGCACCGACGTCGAGCCGACATGCTCGAGCGTCAGCACCTTGGCGCCGAGGGCGGCGCGGATGTCGCGGGCGAGCGCGGCATAGCGCGACGGCCATTCCGGATCGTAGGGACTAAGCGCGATCGGGCTGTCGAGGACGAGCGGCGCGCCGATATTCGCGGCGAGGATCTGCTCCTCGGTGAGCGGCGCGTTCGGCGGCTTCGTCTCGCTCATCGTTCACAAGAAACAGGGGCCGACCTCGCGGACTTCGATGGTCGCCCACTGGGCGGCGGGGCATTCGCGGGCGATCGCGAGCGCTTCCTCCTTCGTCTTGCAGTCGAGGAGAAAAATGCCGCCGACCATCTCCTTGGCCTCGGCGAACGGGCCGTCGACGAGCGTGCTCTTGCCGCCGCGGACCTGGATGCGCGCGCCCTCCTCGTCCCGCCTCAGCGACTCGGCCATCTTGAGAAGACCGCGAGACTTGAGCCCGTCGGCAAAGCGGACCATGCCGTCCCAGGCCGCCTGCCCTTCTTCTTGTGTCCGGGCCTCTCGCTGGCCCCGCGGCTCGACGATCAGCATCATGTATCCCATGGCGGTCTCCTTCGTGGCGGGGCCGGGACGTTAGCGCCGAGCGCGGGGAAATAAAAAGCCCCGCAAGTTGGACTTGCAGGGCTTTTTTGGATGACGAGCGAAAACCTGAGGGGCAGGTAGGCACGCTCGCGTGGAGCAATAACGGGGCTGGCAGTGTCGGGTTCCCTACGGTCCTGTGGATAACGCGAACGTCAACGGCTGGGCCGAGGTAGCGCTTCCGACCCCGATCCGCGTCCTGCGACCCTTCGACAAGCTCGGGCTCAGGATGAGGGGAGAGGGGATTCTCAGAAGTCGGGCTTGTCGTCTGTGTGGACGCCGTAGTCGAAGAGCAGGAAATTGCCCTCGGCACAGACTTGCTCGGTCATCGGGCCTTCGGCGCGGCGGAAGCGCTGCTTGGCGGACCAGGGCTTCTCGTAGGTGTCCGGATCATCGACCGTGAAGGTGACCTCCAGCGTCTTGCCGTCCTCGATCAGCTTCCAGCGCTCGACCACGTGCAGCTTCTCGGTGTGGGGCGTGCGGAAATTGTCGACGACGGTCTTGGTGTTGAGACCGATGGTGTCGACGACGAGCGTGTCGCCTTCGTAGCGGCCGACGGATTCGCCGTACCAGGAGGGCTTCACGGTCTTGGAGTGCGGCACGTTGAGGTAGACGTGGCGGACCTGCTGGTCGCCCGAGTAGATCATGACGACCTTCTCCGGCGTCTGGAAAAAGAACACGGGCTGGAAGCCGAAGAGATCGAAACCCGGAACGCCGGCGGGATGGCAGGAGGAGCGCGCGGTGTAGGCGATCTTGCCGCGAAGGACTTCGTCGTTGTCCTTCTTCATCACGTCCTTCGCCCATTGCTTGACGTTGGGGTTGGAGAGATCGGCGATGCGGTAGGTCGGCTGGGCGTTCCGGTTGTTGGGAACGAAGGGATGGGCGGGGTCCTGACGGAAGAGCGGCGGCGATCCTTCGACCGGTATCAGCTCGCCGCCTTCGAAGGTGGCTTCGTTCAGCCAGCCGGTGGAGGAGAAATCCGGCCTCGCGGATTGCGCAGCGGCCGATTGCGCAGAAACTGGGGCGGCGCCAGGGACGAACGCGAGACCTGCAAGGACGCAACCGGCGAGAAGCGTGCTCTTCGACGCGAACATGGTGTTCCTCCCTAGGCTTTAGTCATACCTCCGCAAATCAGCGCGTTACCCCTCACCCGCTTCGTGCGCGATCGCGCACGAAACACCCTCTCCCGCAAGCGGGAGAGGGAAATGTCAAAAATCCGGTTTGTCGTCGGTGGGGATGCCGTAATCGAAGAGCAGGAAGTTGCCTTCCTGGCAGATCTCCTCGCCGAGCTTTGCCTCACTGCGATTGAAGCGCCGGACCGCCTTCCAGGGCTGATTGTAGGTGTCGGGATCGGCGATCGTCATCTCGACTTCGAGCGTCTTGCCCTCGTCGATCATCCGCCAGCGCTCGACGACGTGGAGCTTGTCGGTGTGCGGCGTGCGGTAATTGTCGACGAAGGTCTTGTTGTTCAAGCCGATCGTGTCGACGACCAGCGTATCGCCCTCGTATTTGCCGACCGATTCTCCGTACCAGGACGGTTTCGGATTGGCCGAATGAGGCACGTTCAGATGAATGCGCCGCGCGGTGCGTTCGCCTTCGGTGATGATCAGGACCTGCTTGGGCGTCTGGACGAAGAAATACGGGCCGCCCGACAGCATGAAATAGGGAATGCCCGACGGCTTGCAGGATTGGCCGGGCGTGTAGGCGATCTTGCCCTTAATGACCTCCTCGTTGTCCTTCTTCATGATGTCCTTCGCCCACGGCTTGATGTTGGGGTTGGACAAATCCGCAAGACGATAGTTGGGCTGCTTGCCGGTGCGGTTGGCTTCGGCGTTGCTGACGAAGGGATGGGCCGGGTCCTGGCGGTTGGGAACGGGCGATCCGGGGACGGCGAGGAACTCGCCGCCGTTGGGGCCCTGCCACGCGGTCGAGGAGAAATCCGGGACCGCGGATTGCGCCACGAGGGGCGCGGACGAGACCGAGGCAAGGCCAACCAGAACGCAACCGGCAAGAAGCTTCGACGCAGATATGGACATGGTGCTCTCCCGAAATTCGTTGGTCAGTTCATTCTCAATTCCTGATCCGCACGCAACCGCTATCCCTCAGCCGCTCCCATATCCTTCGACAAGCTCAGGATGAGGGGAGCGGGGATTTCTCAGAAGTCCGGCCTCTCGTCGATCGGAATGCCGTAGTTGAAGAGGACGAAATTGCCTTCGCGGCAGATGTTCTCGCCCATGTCCTCGTCGGTGCGATCGTAGCGCCGGATCACCTGCCAGGGCTGATTGAAGGTCTCCGGGTCCTCGATCGTCATGTGGACTTCGATCTGCTTGCCGCCGTCGATCTTCCGCCAGCGCTCGACGACATGCAGCTTCTCGCTGTGCGGCGTGCGGTAATTGTCGACGAAGGTCTTGTTGTTCATGCCGATCGTGTCGATGACGAGCGTGTCGCCCTCGTACTTGCCGACCGATTCTCCGTACCAGGACGGTTTCGGGTTGGCCGAATGGGGGATGTTCATGTAGATGCGTCTCGCCTGGCGATCGCCCTCCTCGATCAGGTACACGACCTTTGGCGTCTGCACGAAGAAGAACGGGCCGCCGGACAGACTGACCGCGGGAACGCCCCAGGGCACGCAGGACTGGCCGGGCGTGAAGGCGATCTTGCCCTTCAAGACCTCCTCGTTGTCCTTCTTCATCACGTCCTTCGCCCATTGCTTCACATTGGGGTTGGACAAATCGCCGATGCGGTAGTTCGGCTGCTGGCCGGTGCGGTTGGCGATGCCGTTGCTGACGTAGGGGTGGCCCGGATCGTTGCTCAAGGGCGGAGGCGAGCCCGGCACGCGGATGAACTCGGTGCCGTTGGCGGTCTTCCAGCCGTTCGAGGAAAAATCGGGGATGGCGCTCGAGCCCTGCGCCATGGCGCCGGCGACAAACGCCGCGGCGATCATCATTGTGCCGCCGACAAGAATCTGTGCTCTCAAAACAAATTTGGACATGGTTCTCTCCCAAAATCCTTAGCCGCACGCGCCATTCAAAAATCCGGTTTCTCGTCGATCGGAATGCCGTAGTCGAAGAGCACGAAATTGCCTTCGCGGCAGATCTCCTCGTTCAACGTCGACTGCACGCGGTTGAAGCGCCGCATCGCCTGCCAGGGTTGATTGTAGGCTTGCGGATCCTCGACGGTGACCTGGTACTCCAGCGTCTTGCCTTCATCGACCATCCTGAAGCGTTCTACGACGTGCAGCTTCTCGCTGTGCGGCGTGCGGTAATTGTCGACGAAGGTCTTGTTGTTCAGACCGATCGTATCGACCACCAGCGTGTCGCCTTCGTAACGGCCGACCGATTCTCCGTACCAGGACGGTTTTGGATTGGCCGAATGGGATACGTTCATGGCGATACGCCGCGGGTGCTGTTCGCCCGTCTCGATGATCCAGACCATCTTGGGCGTTTGGAGGAAATAGAACGGCCCGCCGGACAGCATGTAATAGGGAACGCCCGAGGGCACGCAGGATTGGCCCGGCGTGTGCGGAATCTTGCCGGCGATGACCTCGTCGTTGTCCTTCTTCATGATGTCCTTGGCCCATTGCGTCAGATTGGGATGGGTCAAGTCGGAGATGCGGTAGGTCGGCTGTTTGCCGGTGCGGCCGGCCTCGCCGTTGCTGACATAGGGGTAGGCCGGATTGATGCGCATGGGCGGGGGCGAGCCGGGCACGGCGATGAAGTCGATGCCGTTTCCGATCTGCCAGGCCGTCCGGTTCGAGGAGAAATCGGGCACGCCTTGGGTTTGCGCTGTGGCGCTAAAGGCAACGGCAGCGCCGATGATGGCCATGCTCACGGCAAGGAGCCGCGCGGTCAAAGCGAATCTGGACACAGGTACCCTCCTATCCCGTGGTTTCGACTCCGCACGCAGTTCTGGCGCAGAGGATAGCATTCCACCTGGGCGTCCATAAGACCCTGGGAGGGGCAGGACGCGCAGGATATCCTCGCCCCGCGCAATGGGGGTGTGGCGATGACCGGGCGGGTTTCATCTCTCGCGCGATGGCCCGAGCGGGGGTCATCGGTTTCGTTTACGACCTGGCTCCGCGAGATCGCGAACCTGGTTGCCGTGACCGTGTCGCCTCCGCCCTACCCCGAGGATGCGGCCCGTGGAGACGGTCAGCCGGTCATCGTGGTGCCCGGCTTCTGTTCGCCGAACGCGTCGACCATACGGCTGCGCCGGTTCCTGACGCGCCAGGGCTTTGCCCCGCGAACCTGGACGTGCGGGATCAATGTGGGCCCCGCGCCCAAGGTCCTCGCGCGTCTGGAGCGGCAGATCGTGGAGACCGCCGAACAGACCGGCCGGCCCGTTGCCCTTATCGGCATGAGTCTCGGCGGCACGCTGGCGCGCGAGGCGGCAAAGCGCTGTCCGAACAGCATCGCCCGGGTGGTCACGATGTGCAGCCCGGTGCGCCTTCCGGTGATGACACCCTTGGCGCCGCTCGCTCATCTCGTAGGGCTGTGGTGGGACGACGAGGCGCGGCGGACGATGGCGCGGGTCTCGGAGCCGCCTCCTGTCCCGTGACGGCCATCGTCAGTCCCAAGGACGGCGTGCTCGACTGGCGCGACAGCCTGCCGGAGCAATCGGCGCTTGTGGAGATCGTTACGGTCGAGGGCGCGCACATGACGATCGGCTCGAACCCGGAGGCGCAGCGCATCGTCGCCGCGAGGCTTGCGCAGACTTAGGACAAGCGACCGATCGCCGGGTTGGTCTTCTCGATCTCGGCCGCGAGCGTCAACCATTGTCTCGCCAGCTCGGCATAAGCCTCTCTGACGTCGGGCGCAGCATTCAAGGCGTGCTGGTTGGCTTCGTGGGCAAACAGCATGCAGCGGCGCACGCGCTCGGCGGGCGGCATGTCGGTCCAGGCCTCGGCATTGAATTCGAGTTTGGGCGCAGCGCTCATCACTTGATCTCCGTAGGCAGGCTCAAACGCACGCGCAGACCGAGGCCGGTGTTGTCGAATTCGAGTTCCAGCACCGTACTCATCCTTTAAGGGTATTTGGGAAGCTCAATAGTGCACGCACGCCGATGCCCGTATCCTCGAGCACCAGGTGGCCCTTGAGCTGGAGGGCCAGCGAGCGCACGAGCTGCAGCCCGAGCTCTCCATCTGTTGCGGGCTCAAAACCTTCCGGAAATCCGACGCCGTCATCGGTAACTTCCACGACGATCATGTCGGCTCTCCGGCTACAGCCGATCAGCAGTTGACCCGCGACAGCGGTGGGATGGGCATGCTTGATCGCGTTCATCACGAGCTCGTTCACGACCAATCCGGCCAACAGCGCCGTGTGGGAAGGCACCACGCTTTCGCCCGAGACATCGAAGGAGAGATGGAACTGCCCCTTTAGCGAGAGGGACGCAAGTGCAGCCTGCGCCACGTCGCGCAGATAGTTCACGAGATCGATGGCGTCAGGATTATCGCTGGGAGCGAGGTACCGGTGAAGCCGGCCCACCGCTTCGAGCCGCAATCCAACTTCCTCCAGCAGGACCCGCACATCGTCGACCGACACCGGCGTCGTCCGTTTGGCGAGGGCTCGCCCCTGCAGACGGACGATGCCGGCGATCAGAGCGAGGCTGTTCCCAACGCGATGGCTCGCTTCGAAGGCCCGCGCCTCGGGATCGGATGAAACCGGTGCATAGGACTGCCGCAGGAGAACTATCTTGTCGTTCATCAAAACGATCCTGGACCAGGACCGAATTCAAAACAAGCATTACTTGCAACTATTTAAGTCTCATCCGGCGTCTACTGCGCAACCGTAGCCGAAGACTTAAAGAATGCATTGTGGTCTTTCAACCAATACTACGACCTAACATCGTAAACCGCCTAATATGGTTTATGAGTAAGAAGTGATTTAGGGAGTTTTTTTGTCCTTGACGTAAAAAACGTAAAATGCAAAATCGGCGTGTTCTTCAGATGATGGAGGTGGGCCAATGGGTGACATCACTCGAGGCGAGCGGCTTCAGATCATGCTGACGGGTGTCGAGCTGAAGGCGTTGGACGATTGGCGCTTTGACAAAAGGATGCCGAGCCGAGCAGCCGCGATCCGGGAACTCTTAAAGCGCGGTCTGGCCGCGGAGGGATTCGACACCGCGCAAGCCGGTGAACAGTCGAAGCAGTTCGGCGTGGTCAGCAGCTCGCCCAAGCCCGACAGGAAAACGGGCAAGCGCAGCTGAGATTCGGTGGCAAGCGCCGCTTCTGAGGCCGGTGCCCGGGTAATGGAGGCTGCCGCCGCGGCAATCACAGAGCTGAGTGCAGGGACATGAGAGCGGCGACCGAATATCGTCAACACGCGAGCGAGTGCCGAAAGTTGGCGCTCAATGCCAGAAATGAGCAGGAGCGCTCCCAGCTAATGGCAATGGCCGAGGCGTGGGAAAGAATGGCGACGGAACGCGAGCGGCGAACGGCCCGCGAGACTGCGGAGCAAAGTCCAAGTTAGGGAACAACCTGAAGCTCGCTAGCTGCCGGGCGGATTGGCGCGGGGGCGATAGACAGCGGTCACAGGCGTTGCTTGGTGCTCAACGGAGCGCTCGGCCGATACGACCTTTCATGTCTTCGGCGGCAGCGCGCGTATCATAGTCGGGCGTTTCGAACTCAGCTCCGCGTCTGAGATGCAGAACCACGCTGAACGTGTTGGCGCGGCTGTCCCACTCGACCTCGCGGATGTCCGTTCGCTCCACATCGATGCCCTGGATGATCTCAGTCGTCCGCCACAACAAGGTCTTGCGGGTGAGGATGAGTTCGCTATTGCGGAACTCCCAGCGCTGAGCTTTCGCCCACGATGGCCGCAGCGAGGAAAATTCCGCCCACAGCCCATGCGCCGACGATGATGACGCCGAAGAACGGCGTCCACCAGCCGAGCTGGAGAATGGCTTGGCCGAGATCCAATGTCGGCATCAGGATGCAGAACAGATCCGGCCGCGCCAAGAAAGAGGCGCATCGGTATCGGCAGCAACCGCTCGAATTCGAATGATTCGCTGTCTTGCGTCACGTGAGCACAGCCTGTCACGAGCGGAAACGTGTACACGCAAGACGTAAACGCCACGTGATAGCGCGCTACCGCGCGGCCTGGCGCGGCGCGGTGGGCTTCGATCGAGCCGAGGATGCCGCCGACCACGTTGTTCAGCGCATCGCCGCCGCGGATCCAGCGGATCACCGCGACCACGTCGTTCTCCCAATCGATGTAGATGACGTTCTGGCCGTTGCCCGAGAAATAGACCGACGACTCGGGCGCCGACGGCAGCGCGCGCTTGCCGGTGTTGAGGAACCAGTTGGCGTAGCCGTAATCGGCATTCGCGGGACCGGGCGTGCGGGCTTTCGCGATCCATGATTGCGAGACGATCTCGCGATCCTTCCATTTGCCGTTGCGCAGGAAGAGATAGCCGAAGCGGCCCATGTCGAAGGCGTTGATCTGGATACCGGCGCCCCAATGGCCGCCGGCGGCGACCGACTGCATGCGCTGGCCGTCGATTTCGACCCACGAATTTTCGTAGCCGTACCAGCGCCACGTGGAGGAGGCGCCGATCGGGTCCATGATCTCGGTGCGGGCGATATCGGGCAGCGGACGGCGCCAGATCTGGAGCGCGGCCAACGCCAAGAGGTTCACGCGCACGTCGTTGTACTTGTAGCGCGTGCCGGGCTCGGAGAGCCTGCGGTTCGGCCAGTCGGCGGGCGTATTGCCTTCAGGACGATCCGCCCAATCGGGCTTGCCCCACAGCGTGCCCTGCCAGTCGCTGGTCTGCCGCAGCAGATGCTCCCAGCGGATTTTGCGATTGTGCTCGGACTCGAAATAGTCGGCGCCCGCCGGCATGTAGTCGCGGGCGAAGTCGTTGGTGTCCTTGATCAAGCCGCGCTGGACGGCGAGGCCGATGATCGTGGTGACGAAGGTCTTGGTGACCGAGAACGTCATGTCGACGCGGTTCGTGTCGCCCCACTCGGCCACGATATAGCCGTTGCGCGTGATGAGGCCGGCGGCAGCGCCGCGGTCCTTGATCGGGCCGATGGGCGTGTCGAGCGGCTCGTTGGCGCCGAAGGTCGTGGCGAGATAATTCGCCATGTTCTTGGTCGAGGGGTTCTCGGTCGCGATCGCGAGCTTCACCGCCTCTTCGAGCTTGGCGGCGTTCATGCCGACGTCCTCGGGGCGCTTGCGCTCCCAGGTCAGGCGATCGGGGAAATAGGGCTGGATCGTCTGCGCGGCGGCGGCGCGCGGCGCGGGGGCCGGTGCGGCGGAGACAGCGACCGGCACGAGCAGAAGCGTTGTCACAAAAGCGACGGCGAGACGGCGCATGATTTTCCCCTCACATTGCGGTGTTCCTCTGTGGGGGAAGATTACCGCAATCTTAAGGGCAACCCCATATATGTGGCGGGGTTGTGAGCGCAGGCCTGGCTTCAAAGGGTTGTGCAACTGCGAAGATGATGGGATCATTACGGCTGGTTTCGAGTTTTCAAGGTTTGACGGGTTAGCCTTTCGTCGTCACTGAGGAGGTTTGCTATGACCATGCGCTATGTTTCTCTGACGGCCGCCGCGCTCGCGTTTGCGGTTTCGGCGCCGGCTTTCGCCCATCACGGCTGGGGCGGCTATGTGAACACGGAAGCCGACGTTACCGGGACGGTGGAATCGGTGAGCCTCGGGCGGCCCGCACGCCAGCCTCAAGGTGAAGGACGCCGACGGCAAGGTGTGGGATGTCGTCCTCGCGCCGCCGTATTCGACGTTCTCGGCCGGCATCAAAGAGGGAACGATCCCGGTCGGCGCAACGGTGAAGGCCCACGGCCATCGCCATCGCGACGGGAACAAGTTCGAGATCAAGACCGAGCAGATCAGCGTGGGCGACAAGATGTACAACGTCTATCCTGGCCGCGACTGATCGGGATTGGCGACTGACGTTTGAAACGCGCTCCGGCCTGATCGCCGGGGCGCGTTTTCCTTTTGGGGGTGAGGATGACCGTGCAGGATTTCATGACGTGGCTCGAGATGTCCGCGCTCGGCGTCGCGATGCGCGAGACGGGTGTGTGGACCTATGCGCTGGTCAATCTCGCGCATATTTTCGGGATCTCGCTCCTGTTCGGCGCGATCGTCGTGCTCGATCTGAGATTGCTCGGCGTGTGGAGCAAGATCCCGCTCGACCTGATGGCGAAGCCGACGACCATCGTCGCCGGCACAGGCCTTGCCGTCGCCATGGTCTCGGGCCCTGCCCTGCTGGCGACGAAAGCGACCGAATATGTCGGCAATCCGTTTTTGCCGATCAAGCTGGTGGCGATCGTGCTCGGCGTGATCAACCTCATCATCCTGCACAATCTGCCGGCGTGGAAAGAGCGCGCGAATCCCCAAATGGGCGCAGCCAAACGGCGGCAATTGGCTTTCGCGGGAAGCGCGTCGCTTGCCTGCTGGGTCGTGGTGATCTCGGCCGCGCGAATGATCGCCTATTTCTGAGGAACATCCTTCATCCCCTTGCGTTGGACGCAAGAAGGAGTGAAGCGATGATGACGCCACAAATTCTGCAAGACCCAGTCGAAGGCTCACGCGAGACCGTCGAGCACGAGCTTGCGCGTCAATCTCGCCGACCGCGTGGAGAGAGCGAACTCGGCGCCGGCGACGCTGGACGACGCGAAGCGGCTCTTGGGCGATACGGACGAGCGCAAGATCGCAGAAATCCTCGCGGTGCAGCCGACGATATGGGAGCTCGAGCAAGCGGCGATCTGGCATCGAGGCGACGGCGACGTGCTGGGCAAGGCGGGCCGCCCGCTTTCGGGAAAAGCCGCGCGCGTTTTCGAAATCCTCGCGGCCGACGAAGAAGACGATACGCGAGATCATTGAGCGCAAAAGCAAACGGCAGGGACAAGCTTTCGCTATCCCTGCCGTTATTGTGGTTCGCGTATCTTTTCAGATCGCTCTGCCACAACAAGAAAACGGAAGACCGGACCACTGGTTCCAGGAACTTCATTCGCAAAGCAAGCGTTGCCGTTTTGAGTCCGAAAGGGAGTTCGATCGTGGCTAGCGTGAGGTCGGCCGTTCCGAGCGTGACGGCGGATGGATCTTTGAAGATCGTTTTCCACAACATGAAATCCTCGCCCGCGCTTGCGGCCGAGATCAGGAAACGCGTCGCCAAGCTCGAGAAGCTGTACGGGCGGCTCATATCCTGCCGCGTCTCCGTCGAAGCGCTGCATCGCCAGCATCGCACCGGCAATGTTCATGAAGTGCATATCGAGATCGAGGCGCCCGGCGGCCGAATCGTCGTCAGCCACGAGCCGCATCACATCGCGGAACGTCATCGCAAGCCGACCGCGCGAGCCTCGATCCACGACGCGTTCAAGACCGCGGAAGAGCAGCTGAAGGAATTCAAAGCCCAGCGGAAAGAGGCGCGACCGGAACCGCCGCTTGCTCCAGACGTTAGCCGCTAGAGCGCTTCTGCGGAATCACGGAGGTTCCCATGCAAGTCCACGACATCATGAGCCGCAAGGTCGAGCTGACAAATCCCAGCGCAACGATCCGCGACGTGGCGCGCAAAATGCGCGCCGGCAGCATCGGCGCCATGCCGGTGGGCGAGAACGATCGCCTGGTCGGGATGGTCACCGATCGCGACATCGTCGTGCGCGCGGTCGCCGAGGAGCGGCTTCCCGGAAACACCAGCGTGCGCGAGGTGATGTCGGAGAAGATCTGTTATTGCTTCGAGGACGACGACATCGACGAAGCGGCCAAGATCATGGCCGAGCATCAGGTGAAGCGCCTGCCCGTGCTGAACAAGGACAAGCGTCTCGTCGGCATCGTGGCGCTGAGCGATCTCGGCCGCGCCGATGGCGACTGCGCCCAGGCGGCGCTCGAGGGCATCTCCGAAGAAACGGGCCAGACACGCCGGATTTAGAGGATTGACGGCGCTACCGCGCCATGAATAACCTATGAGATATATATCTCATAGGTTATTCATGCTTGCGACAAGCCTCGACGCCACCTTTGCCGCCCTCGCCGACCCGACGAGGCGGGCGATTCTCAAGCGTCTCGCCGAAGGCGAAGCCTCGGTGCTGGAGCTGGCCGAACCCTTTGCGATGAGCCAGCCCGCGATCTCGAAGCACCTGAAGGTGCTGGAGCGCGCCGGACTGATCTCGCGCGGCCGCGACGCACAACGGCGGCCGTGCCGGATCGAAGCCCAGCCGCTCGGGGAAGCCGTGGTGTGGCTCGAGGAATACCGGCCGTTCTGGGAAGGCCGGGTCGGGCGTCTCGACGATCTGCTGCACGAGATGAAGCGCAACAGGGCGAAGCCCAAGCCGCCGAAGTCGTAGCCGGGTGCTCCTAGCGGGCAGCAGCCGGCTGGAAGGTGGCCGGGACCACGCCTGCGGGCTGAACATCGGGTTTCGTGACCGCGATGGCCGGCGCGGGCGCCTTGTCGATCAGCGGCTGGAGCTGCGGCGCCATGCTCTTCAGCAGCTGGACGGCAAGCGCGCTGGTGAACTTGTACTTCGCAGCCGCCGCGCCGGAGACATAGGCCGTGACCGTGCCGTAGTAGCGATCCCCTAAGAAGAACACGAACGTGGCGGTGCGATCGACCACGCGCGAGCTCGAGAGCTGCCGGCCGTTGCGATAGGTGTCGATGCGGTTGTCGCCGGTGCCGGTCTTGCCGCCGACGACAAGCGGGGCGCCGCTCTCGTCGTGATAGGCGCCGCGGAAGCGCACGCCGGTGCCTTCGGCGACGACGTTGGCCAGTGCGCGGCGGACGGTCGAGGCAACTTCCGACGGATAGACGCGCCGAGGCGCCTCGGGCGCGATCGCGAGCTCGGTCTCATACGGCGTCTCGGCGGCGAAGCTGAGCTTCTCGATCTTGACGGTCGGAAGCTCGACGCCGTCGTTCATGATGATGCCCATGAGATGGGCGAGCGCTTCCGGACGGTCGCCGGAGCTGCCGATGGCGGTCGCGAGCGAGGGCACGAGGAACGCGAACGGATAACCCTGCTTGCGCCAGTCGAGATGGATCTGCCGGAAGGCGTCCTGCTCGCGAAGCACGCGGATGCGGACGTCCTGCTTGCGCGCGCTCCTGGTCTTGAACAGCCAGGCATAGGCGTCCTGGCGCTCGGCGACGCTGGCCTCGGTGACTTCGGTGCGCGTGGCACCTGGATGATCCTGAAGGTAGGCGGCGAGCCAGAGCTGCAGCGGATGGACGCCGGCGAGATAGGCGCGGTCGGCGAGCGAGTATTTGTCGTTTGCCGCACCGTCATAGAGGCTCGCAATGGCCTTGGGCGTGAGCTTCGACTTGGGCAGCGCCTTGTAGAGGAACTGGCGCAGATCGGCTTCGCTCGCCTCGGGGTTCATCGAGCGATAGACGATGGCGAGGCGGCGCGGGACTTTGCGCGTCTTGTTGACCATCGCCGTGAGCACCTGGTCGGGCGACTTGCCGCGGAACTCGTCGTAGAAGCGGTTGAGGTAGGTCTTGCCTTCCTGATCGGCGAAGCGGGTCAGGTAATCGTTGCGCAAGATCGCCTGCGAGCCGTCCTTGTCCGCGTTGCGCTCCTCTTCCTCGAGGTAGAAGTCGCGGATGTCGCGCATGATGCGGATGAAGGCGAGATTGTTCGACGTGGTGACGGCGTCTTCCACGGTCGGGTTCTTGCCGTTGTCCGAGCGCTGGAAGTTGCTGAAGGTGTGCACGCCGCCGCCGGTGAAGAAGCGTTCGCCCGGATTGGACGAGTAGCGGCGCTGCATGGCCGCATCGAGGATCGGCTGGAGGCTCTTGTCCTTGGCGGTGAGCATGTAACCGGCGACCCAGCGCGTGAGCGGGTCTGTCTCCTTGCCGGCCGTAAGCTTGCGCAAATCGGCGGCGGGCGCCTCCGCGTAGCGGTCGTGCAGCCGCGCGATGATGTCGAGATAGGTGACCAGCGTGCGGAACTTGGCGGTCGAGCCCAGGATCAGCTTGGCGCCGGAGTTGAGATCGAAGGGCTGATCCAGGCTGTCGGCGTGGATGCGGACAAAGTTCCGGTCGACGCCCTTCTCGTAGAGGACGACGCTGTATTTGACGTTGGCCGGATCCTCGTTGCCGAGCAGGTTCGGACCCGTGAGGCCGCGGGCCTTGGCCTCGTCGCGCTTGCCGACATTGGCGAGGACTTCGGAGATGTCCTTCTGGGTGTCGGAATCGAAGGTGGTGTCGACGCTCAGATCGAGGCGGTCGAGGTCATAGAGGCTCGGCACCTTGAGCAGGCGGAGCAGCTCGGTCCGGATGGTCCCCGACGCCTTCTGGGAGATGAAGGACACCGGGCCGAGCGCCGGCGGCTCCTTCAGGAACTTCAGGTCGGCGGCGAGCGCGGCCTCCTTGAGGTCGGCGTCGATGACGCCGCCGGCGGCCAGGAGGCGCAGATATTGGTCGGCCAGCACCTTCAGGTCGGCGCGGCCGTCGAGCAGGTAGTAGGACGGGCGGCGCTGAGCGAGCAGCAGGCTTAGCACCTGCTTGTAGATTTCGGCCTTCCTCTTGAGATCGACCGGCGCGGGGTCCGAGAGAACGGCCTCGGCTTCGGCCAGATCGGTGCCGAACCAGAGCCAGAGGCCATCGCCCAGACCGATGATCTCGCCGTACCCGGTGCGCGAGCTCAACGGCGTGGAATTGAGATAGGTCGCGACGATGCGCTCGCGCGCGCCGAGCGTCAGGGGCCCGTCGAGGTAGGTCCGCATGGACGCGGCCACCATCTGGCTGATCTTGTCCTCGACATCACGGGTGAGGCCGTCGGGGTAATGGCGGAACTTCTCGATCTGGGTCGCCAGCGTGCTGGCGCCGCCTTGACGAAGGCTCGGGTCCAGCACGCCGCCAACCTGCCCGGCCGCAGCGAGCACAAAACGATGCCAGGTGACCGCCGGATTCTGCCGCGGATGGTCGTTGTCCAGCAGCGCGCGGTCCTCGATGAACAGGAGCGTGTTCACGACCAGCGGGGGAATCGAGTCGAAATTTCCGAGCAAATGTTGCGGGTAGCCGGTCTTGTAGAAGGCCACGCCGTCGCGGTCGTGCAGCGTGAGCCCGGCGACTTCCTTTTCGCGGTACACGGCATAGCCGTGTTCGCCGATGAACGCGGCGAGCTCGGGCGACGGAACGGATTGCTTCTCGACGGAGAAGTCGCGCGCTTTCAGCGAATCGACGAACGCAGGAAGCTTGGCATAGCCAAGACGCTGATCCTGCGGGCCGCCGACGGGAAACCGAACACCGTCATTGGCGCCCGGCTGGACGGCAAATGTCAGCTCGCCCGCCTTGCGGGAGAAGTACAGCGATTGGAGGTAATTGGTGCGGAGCTCTGCTACGGCGGCGACGCTGATGAGCAGAAGGGCGGCACAGGAAGCCAACCATTTGGGACGGAGCAGCCGTCCCTTAAAGTGTTGAACGCCCTTGTAAATAGCGCGCATTTAAACGCATCCCCAGCCCCCGCCTTGATGTCCGTCGAAGTGGCTTGACTTGAAATCTTGCTCGCTTAGCTACACTCGATTTTGCAAGGTTTCGCAATGCTTCGCTGACGTTTCGACGCGATTATTCTCGCGGTGTTGCAGCGGAAGCGCGTCTCTAGGTTAACACGCGTAAACGACGTGGTCTCGGCTGTGGTGAAAATTGCCCGATCACATCCGATGCCGCGCGCCTATCGTGAATCCGCATTCACGAATTCTCGACCCCGGCGACAGAGGGCGTGGCTTTATGCCAATGTGGATGGACGAGATTTGGAGGAGTAGAGACGCATGCGCAGATTCGGCTTGATACTAGCCGTGGTGGCTCTGTCCGTGGCCAGCGCCGCCTATGGGCAGGTCTGGTCGGAGTACGAGAACCGGCAGGAATTGTTCGCCGTGAACTTCCCCAGTGACCCGGTTCGTACGACGTCGACGTTCAAGACGTCCAAGGGGACGACGCTTCCTTCCGTGGTGTTCACGGCCACGGCGCCGGCAAGCTCGATCACGGCCGGCAAGTACATCGTGACGGTCGTCAACTACAGCACGGCTGCGGCCGAGGGTGGTCCCACCGCGCTCGACGACGCGGCCAAGATGATCCTCGCCCGCGGCGAATCGAAGTATGACGGCGTCGAGCATACGGAGCAGATCCGCAGCCGCCGCCTGACGGTGGAAACCGAGACCAAGCGCTGGCTCGCGGAAATCATGTACCACGAGGGCCGGCTCTACATCATCGAAGCGGACACCGCGATCGACGTCGTGCCGCCGGCGCAGTTCCAGGCCTCGATCGAAATCCTCGACGAGAAGGGCAGCCGCATCCGCTATCGCAGCGTCGGCAGCACCGAACGCGTGCGGTGAGACGCGATTACGGAATAGCGAATGGCGAGCAGGACTGACGTCCTGCTCGCCATTTCGTTTTAGGATGCGCGCTGGATGCGCTTGATCAGGCCGTCGGTGGCGGTGACCAGCATATAGTTCTCGCCGTAACGCACCCAATGGTGCCCTTGGGGCGGCGTCATCAACTTGGCCTGCTGCCAATTGTCGACGAGCTCGTAGCTTCCATAGGCTTCCGACAAATGCTCGCCGAGCTTGTAGATGTGCGGCTCGGGATTGCGCTTATCGCCGCCGGTGGTTTCGCTTTGCGGCGCCTTTGAGGACGCGGTCGGGGCCGCGACCTCGCGCAGCTGCTGTTGCGCCGGCGCAGGCGCAATGGCGAGCACCGACAATGCCAGTGCCGCGATCATGATTTTCATGGAGATGGTCCTCCTGTTTCCGGCCGAAAAGCCAGATTTCCTTTGATAAGGAAACGTGGAGGGAACCGTTTGGTGGCTAAGGCCGAGGCTAAGCCGAGGGTAGCCTTGGCCTTAGCCTTAAGCGTAACGCGCTTTGGCGCGCTCGCGGGCCTTTTGAGCTTCGACTTCGCGATTGCGGGAGGGCGCCGCCGTTTCGAGCGAGGCGACAAGACGGCGCGCGGCGCTCCGTCACTTCTTCCACGGCGCGCTGAAACGCGGCTTCGTTGGCGCGCGAGGGATTGGTGAAACCGCTCAGCTTGCGCACGAATTGCAGCGCGGAGGCGCGGATTTCCTCCTCCGTCGCCGGCGGCTCGAAATTGAACAGTGTACGGATGTTACGGCACATATCAGCTACTCGCTATTTCGCGGCGCCTTGCTGTTGCTCGGCGAGCGTCGCCTTGTACATCGCTTCCTGGACGTCGGCTTCGGCCGTGCAGTTCGCCGGATCGATGAACGGATTGGCGCCGCCGCTCGCGAGGCGGGCGTGCTTTTCGATCATATTGTACTGCGCGGGATGATCGCCAAGAGGCACATCGCAGGGGAGCGCGCGGAATTTCGGAAACGTGCGCGTGAACTCGGCGACGACTTCCGGCGGAATCGTTCCGGGCGCGCGCAGGCTGCACGCGAAGACGACATTGTATGTTCTGCCGCCCTCTTGCACCGGCATGGTCCAGGTGGTGCAGCCGCGCGTGTGACCGGCGGTGAGATGCGCGGTGAGGATCATTGGACCGAGCTGGACCTTCTCGCCGTCGCCGAACGTCCAGTCGATCGGATGCTCCTTGCCGCCGGGCTTGATGTTGCGCAAGCGCAGGCACGTCCTGCTCCATGACCATGACCTGCGCGCCGGTCGCCTGTTTGACGGCGGCATCGCCTTCCTGATGGTCGCCGTGAGCATGCGTGCCGAGCAGGATCTTGATGTCGGAGAAGCGGAAGCCGAGATCGGCGACCGATTTCTGGATCACCGGCACGTTCCGCTCATAGGTGCTGTTGATCAGGATATGGCCCTGCGGCGAGGTGATGAGATACGAGCTGAGCGTCTTGGTGCCCACGTAGTAGATGTTGCCGATGACCTTGTGCGGCGGAAACTGCGAGGTCTGGTCTTCGGGCGTGCCCATGTTGCGCGCGAGAATCGAGCGCGGCGTGTAGGTCTGGCCCTTGACGGTGACGGCGGGGTGGTCCGGCGGCGGGGGGTTCTGGGCAAACAGGGTGGCGGCCGGGAGGACTGCGGCAGCTGCGGCAAGACCTGCGAACATCGAGACCTTCAAAGTGCCGTGCATTTGTGCGCTCCTCGATATGGTTTCGCGATTTTCGGACGTATAATTCCATATCCTCTTGGGACGGAGGAATGCGAGGGAGGGTTCGATGCGGATGATCGTGCTGGCGGCCGCTGCGGTGATGCTGGCGAGCTGCTCGACGGTCAAACGACTGCAACGACGAGGCGGCCAGCAACAGGCGACGACGGAACAGCGCGAGGCGCCGGTTCCTCCGGCGCTGCGCACACCGCGTCAGCAGAGCGGCGTCGGCTGGCCGGATATCGGCTATCGGCCGTACGGGCAGTATTGATGGTTCGAGGCTCGCCTGCGGCGAGCACCTCACCATGACGGCCGATTCAGCGGCTGCGTGAGACGTTGAAATCGGTGTTGAAGCACACCGGCTCGCGATAGCCGCGCGACACGGTGATGAGGTCCGGGTTCTCGTCCTTCAGGACCTGGAACACCGGCTCGGTCGAGCGCCACACGCCATCGTGGCCCTGGATGGGACCGGCGTCGTGATGCGCCGGCATCATCACGTCTGGCTTGTAGGTGCGCATATATTCGAGCGCCTGGGGCGCGACGAGCGCGGGCAGATAGGACGCGCGGAAGGCGATGATCGCGAGATCGACGCGGCCGATGCGCGCCATCGCCTGCTTCTCGAAATCGGTGACCGCGCCCGCGCTGTCGCGGAACATGATGCGGAAACCGCTGTCGAGCGTGATGAGGATAGGCGATCGTGCCTTCGGTGATCACGCGCGGACCCGTGGTGCCCTTCGAGCGGATTTCGGCTTCCTCCGCTTTTTGCGCCGCCGTGAGCGCGGGCATCAGCGAATCGATCGCAGGCCCGACGACCTGCGCGGCGCGGCCATCGGCTTCGCTGTGGCGGCCGAGGATCGGCTCGACGGTGAAACCGTCGAAGGTGAGCACCTCGCCGCCTTTGCCGGTGACGGTCTTGATCTGGCGTGCGGGGAGCGACTGCGTCGCGAGCTTCTCGGTGGTGACGGGCGCGCCGACGACCATCGCGCCGGTCTGCCGCCCGATCGCTGCCGCGTCCGACATGTGATCGGAATGGCCGTGACCTAAGAGGAGCACGTCCGCGCGCTTGATGTCGGCGGCTTTCACGCCGAGGGGCTGATAGTAGCTGCCGCGATCGTAATAGGCGTCGAGCAGGATGACCTTGCCGTTGTAGACGAGCTCGTAATTGGCAAAGCCGCCCCAGCGGATGGCGAGCGTGTGCGGATTGCGCGGGAACGCGCCGCCGGCCGAGACGAAAGTGTTCGCGCGGCACGCGGGATCGCGCGGCTGGCTGGCGCCGGCCATGTCCATCGCCTCGATGCGTTCGGCGCGTGGATCGGAGAACGGGAGCGCGTCCGCGGCCGTCGCGATGCAGGCGAGCGCCGAGATGGCGGCGGACATATGGAATTTCGACGTCATGCTTCGGCTCCCCATCGCAGCAGCGCGGGGCAAAGCTTATTGCACGCGCCGGGCGCGATCCAGCAGCGTGCGGGACAAGGCAAGCCCTCAATATTTGAGGTTGAGCGCCGGGGGCGTGATCACCTGCACGGCGATATAAGTGCGGCAGAACTCCTGAGCGTCGGCCGGATACCGCGAGCCGTTGGCCGGATCGCCGACCACACCGCAGCGCCCCGAGAGCTCGTTGCGCTCCATGGGTGTGCGCGTCTGCGCCCAGGTGCGGACCTGCGCCGTCGTCTTGCCCGCGCGGCTGACGTCGATATTGCCGAACGGCCGCTCTGCCGGGATGTTCTCCGTTGTCCATGGTCCGGCCAAGGGCACGAAGGCGCCGCCCAGCGGCTGGCCCGGACCGATCGGGGCCGTCGTCCCGAGCTGGTTCGGGTTGGGGCTTTGCCCTATCGGGGGCGGCCCGAGCGGGTTGGCGCCCTGTCCGATCGCGCTTTGAGCAAGCGCGCCCGACGATGCAAAGGCGACAAGCAAGCCAACTCTCGCGATCTCGATCCAAAGGGATTTCATGAGAGCCTCCGGATGTTGGGGTGATCGTTCGCGCAACTATAGCGCAAGCGTAAAACGCCGTCGTCCGGATAGCTGTTCCAAGCTTTTCGCGGCAAACGGGCCGAGGCGCCCGTCATGAACGCGGTGTTACCGGCCTCGCGAAGCCGGCAAGCTTGTAATTGCGGCAGAATTCCTGGTCGCTCGGGCGATAGCGCGGTGCATTCGCAGGCGTGGTCATGAACGCGCACCGTCCGTTGAGCTCGTAGCGCTCGGCCACGGAGCGCCCGAGCGACCACAGTCTTACCGTTTCGACCGACGAGCCCGCGGGCGCGATATCGATGGTTCCGAACGGCCGCTCTGCGGTGACGTCGTACGCCGTCCAGTGACGCGGGGGATGGATCCCTTGTGTGGGCGGTGCGAGATTCACCTGTTGAGCGGCTGCGCTCGACGATGCAAAGGCGACCATCAGGCCTAAACCCGCGACCTCGACAAAGCGCGATTTGGACTTCATGGCCGCCTCCGACTTGCCTGCGTGGATCGCTCCGTCACGGATTCGTGCCAGGCGATATGCGCCTTGCCGAGCCGACCGTCATGTAGTTCCGGCAGAACTGCTGGTCGCCCGCGCGATAGCGCGCAGCATTGGCCGGCGTGGTGATGAATTCGCAGCGTCCGGTCAGCTCGGCCCGTTCCGTGCCGCTGCGTCCCTGCGACCAGGTCCTCACCGATTCGGCGGACGCGCCGGCCCGGCTGACGTCAATGCTGCCAAACGGCCGCGTTGCCGTCACATTGTTCGCCGTCCAAGGACCGGCTGACGGTGCGGGCGCCCCGGGCACGTTCGCTCGTTGAGCGAACGCATCCGCCGAGACCAAGGCGACAAGCAAACCGACGCCAGCGATTTCGATCAGGCGCGACTTGAGCTTCATGGCTTCCTCCGCATGGTCTCTGTGATCGCTTCGCGTGCGAAGCATCCCTTAAACGGCATCGCCCGCTGCGCGTTCCAACAGGACGCGCGAGCGCAAGCGGCGCCTTGAGCGCGAAGGCGGTCCAGCCCACGCCAGGTCATTGATCCGTATAGGGATGAATTCGGCGGGGCGATCTATTTCCGGCGGCGCGAGATCCGGCGGGCGGATTTCTTCTTGGCCTTCTTGGTGCGCTTTGTCCGGGACATCTTGACCTTGGCCCGCGCCTTCTTCTTCGACGCGACGCTTCTTCTTGGCGGCCTTGCGCGGTTTGCCGCGGATGAGATCGCCGATCGTCGATCCAAGACCCAAGAGATCGAGCGCGAGAGGCGCACCCTCGGCGAGGATCGTCTGCTCGTATGCCTCTGCGGCTTTAGACTTCGATTTCTTCTTGGCGCGTTTCACAGCCATGATGGATCACTCCTTCACAACGCCCGCCCATCGAAGCTATCGCAGATTTAGGAGAGAATTGCGAACCGTCGAACGCAGCAACTTGGAGGCGACGATGTACGCAAAAGTTGTTTTCTCAAGAGTGCAGTCACTTCTTCGCGGCGACGGCGGTTGTGGCGCGCCAGGTGAATTCGACGAAGCGATAGAGCTCGGATTCGAGCAGGCGCTCGACATCGCTGTGCGCGCCGTAATTGATGGTGTCGCTGTCGGTGCTCGCGGGTCCGATGCCGTAGGCCTGGATGCCCTTGGCGCGGAGCTGCGCCATGTCGGTCGCGCCGGTCATCATCGTGGGCAGAACCGCGGCGCCCGGAAACATCTCGGCGGAGATCGCCACCAACGCGCGATACATGTCCGAGTCGAGCCCGGACGGCGGAGAGACCGGACGGAGATTGGTCGTGATCGGCTCCACTTTCACGGCGGCGTTGTCGATCAGGCGCGTCACCTCGGCGAAGAGACGCGGGATGTCTTCATCGGGGAGCGCGCGGACGTCGAACGTGGCTTCGGCCTGGGACGGGATGACGTTCGGACCAACGCCGGCCTTCAGGATCGTCGGCACGATCGAGGTGCGCAGCATCGAATAGTGCTGCGGCTCGCGCTCGGCGAAGTAGCGCTGGAGCGAGGCCGGCGGCTGCGCGCTCAAGAGCTGGCGATAGCGTGCGGCGCCTTCGGGGGGCGCGATCTCGGCGAGCTTGCCGAAATAGGCGCGCGTGGTTTCGTTCAAGCGCATCGGCGTTTCGAAGGCGCCGATTTTCGCCACGGCGGCCGAGAGATGCGTCAGCGGATTGTCGAGGCGCGGGACCGAGCCGTGTCCTGACGTGCCCGTCGCGACGAGGCGGAACCGGCGCGGCACCTTCTCGCTGGTCTGGATCGACATCTGGGTCACGCGGCCGTCTTGGAGCACGGCGCCGCCGCCTTCGGCGAGCGCGTATTCGGCGTCGATCTCGTCGAAATGCTGGCTCACCATGAAGGGGATGCCGACGCCCGCGGGGTCGGCCTCCTCGCCCGAACTCGGCCAGGAAGATGATGTCGCGGTCGAGCACCATGCCGCTGCGCTTGGCGAGCAGCATGACCATCAGATTGGCGGTCAGATTGTCCTTGTCGTCGCGCGTGCCGCGGCCCCAGACATAGCCCTCGCTCTGGACCGCGCCGAAGGGATCGACCGGCCACTTCTCGCGCTGCACGCCGACGACGTCGGTGTGCGACATCAGAAGGATGGGCCGCTTGGCGCCGTTGCCCTTGATGCGGGCGACGAGATTGGCGCGGCTTGGATCGAGCGCGAAGGTTTTGACCGGAATGCCTTCCTTGTCGAACACCCCTTTCAGATAGTCGACGGCGCGGGTCTCGTTTCCGGGCGGGCTGCTGGTGTCGAGCTGAATGAGCGCGCGATAGTGACGGAGGATCTCCGCCTCCTGCTGCTTCCAGTTGATGGACGGCGCGGGCGCGGCGAGCGAGGGCAGCGCGAAGCCGATGAGGGCGGCCGACAGCGCGGTGGCGAGAGCGAGCGTGGAAAGATGAGATCGCGTCATGGGGCGCTCCGGGGATGCGGCATTGGCCGGCATCATAGACGAGAAATTCCGTTTCCCGAATCGCTTCTCAATCGCGGATTTCCTCTGTAACCTCGATTCGTCTCCGCTGTCTCTGTCGAGGGGGACTGCGATAGCGGGTCCGGGACGAATCCACCACCAGGACGCGGGGGCCTCCGATGACGTGTGGGCGTTCGAGCGATTGCGCGCTTTCGTGCGCGCGTCGGTCGACGCCCGCGGCCGCGATTTGGCTGCCGCACGACGTATGAGGGAGGCCCCATGTTCGATACCGCCCGCCTGATCTGTTTCGGTGCGCGTTTCGCCGCGCGCTATCTTCCGCCGACGCTCAGCTTCCGCAACTACAAGGTCGTCTTCCGCTGGGCGGACGTCGCCGACGTGCTCGCGCGCGACGGCGATTTCCGCATCGCGCCGGTCAACCAGAAGCGCATCGAAGGGGTGATGGGGCCGTTCATCCTCGGCATGGACCGCTCGAAGGAGCTGTTCGCGCAGCGGGTCGCGGTCTACGACGCGATGAAGAGCGCGGACCTCGCGCCGATCCGCCATATCCTCGCGACTGAGCCGACTGAGCTGTTGGCCGCGGCGGCTGTGGGCGGACAGATCGATGTCGTCAACGGCTATGCGCGGAAAGTGGCGGGACACGTGGCCACCGCGTTGTTCGGAATAAGCGGACCGAGCGAGGGCGATCTGTTGCGGGTCGCGCGCGCCGTGTTCCACGAGACGTTCCTCAATCTCACCGATGACGAGAAGATCAGGAACACCGGCGTCGCCGCCGGCAATGAGCTCGAGACGTGGATCGCGGCCGAGCGCGAGGCGCGGCTCGACAGCGGCAAGTTTGGCAACGATGTGCTGGGGCGGCTGCTGGAAATGGAGCAGGCCAAGGCGCTCGACGGCGCCGAGGTCGGGCATGTGCTGGCCGGGTTGCTGGTGGGCTCGATCGACACCACGGCGACCGCGGTCTCGAACATCGTCGTCGAGATCCTGTCGGACTGGTCGCTCGCCGAGAACATCCGGCGCGATCTCGACGACCGGCGACGTCTCTATGGCTGGTGCTGGGAGGCGCTGAGGCGCAGGCCGCATAATCCGCTTGTGTTCCGCGAGGCGGTGGAGGGCGCGACGATCGGCGGCGAAACGGTTCCCGCGGGCACGCGCGTCGTCGCGTTCACGCTGGCCGCGATGCAGGACGAGCGCGTGTTCGACCGACCGGAGATGCTCGATCCCGATCGTCCGCCGCATCTCTACATGCATTTCGGGCGCGGCATGCACGAATGCGCCGGCCGCGACGTGAACGCGCTGCAGATTCCGGCGCTCATCGCCGCGCTGATGCGCTTCAACCCATCGGGCCGCGTGAAGGTGAAGAACGCGGGTCCGTTCCCCGACCAATTCTTCGTCCGCATCGGGAGGCCGCAATGAAACAGTCGCTCGTCACGGCAGCCATACCGTTCGACCGTAAGAGAGCCGACGCGGTCGACGCCGATCTGGAGAAACTACATTTTCGACCTGAGAGACAGCAAGGAAGGCGCGATCCGCGACGCGCTGCGCGGCCAGGGCATGCATTTCATGACCATCACGGTCGTGCGCGGCGACGTGAGCGAGCCGACGCATCTGCTTGTTCGAGATGTCGGTCGACGGCGAGGAGGCCGACGCCTTCCGCATCGTCGATGCGCGGCTGTGGGACGTGGTGAACACGATCTTCGAGACCGCCGGCATCGTGCGATCCACGCCGCTGAAGGAATTTCTTGCGCAGCATCAGATCCGCGTGGGCCAGGGGCGCTTCGACGTTCCGGGCATCACGTTCTGCGGGACGCCCGGCATGAGCGTGGGGCGGATTTTGGCCGAGTCCGATCTGGCGCGCGAGATCCGCAATTTCCTGGACAAGACGACGCCCACCGGATCGCCGCTGGCGGCGGTCCGGCAAATCCGCGAGCACATCGCGGGCAAGAGCAGCGAGCTCAAAGCGCTGCTTGTCGCCCGAACCGGTCAAGCGCCTGCCGCTGGACAGCGGGCTGACCAATATCGGCCTCCCGCTGATCGGGCAGCTCGCGGTGCAAGGGATCTGGCATTTCTTCTGGCCGCTCATCAGCGTGCTCGGACTCCTTGTGCTGGTCGCGATCGGGATCGCGGGCGCGGATGCGTGGCACAGCGTCGTGGATTCGGGCGGCAGCATCGCGATGGCGATCCTTTCGACGCTCGGTGCGGTGCTTGTCGCGTTGGTGATCGGCGGCCTGCTGGCGCTGGTGGTGCTGATCGTGCGCCTGCTCGGCGTCTATACCCGCGTCCGCGCGCTCGAAGAGGCGAACGTAGCCGGACCACCGCGTGCCCGACCGGGACGTGCTGGAGAAAGTCACCGCGCAGGAGGATTGGGCGGCGCAGAACCATCTGGCCGGCATCTCGATCATGCAGGCGGGGAGCTTGAGGCGTCTCACGCTGCGCGTCGCGTTCTGGGTCATCGGCCAGCTTGCGGCGAAGCGTTTCGCGCCGGGGTTCCTGGGCGAGCTCGGCACGATCCATTTCGCGCGCTGGATCCTTCTTCCGGGGACGAACAAGCTCCTGTTCTTCTCGAACTATGGCGGGAGCTGGGAGAGCTATCTCGAGGACTTCATCACCAAGGCGTCGAACGGCCTGACCGGTGTGTGGAGCAACACGGTCGGGTTTCCCAAGACCGTGAACCTGTTCACCGAGGGGGCGCGCGACGGCGAGCGGTTCAAGTACTGGGCGCGGCGCCAGCAGCAGCCGACACGCTTCTGGTACTCGGCCTATCCGCGGCTCACCACGGCGCGCATCCGCATGAACGCGGCGATCCGCCAAGGGCTCGCCAGCGTCTCGACCGAAGACGAGGCGTCGGCGTGGCTCTCGTATATCGGCTCGCGGCTGCCGCCGCCGTCATTGATCGAAACGTCCGACGTGCAGACGATCCTGTTCGGCGGGCTGAGCCATCATCCGCACGCGGCGTGTCTCGCGATCACGCTGCCCGACGATCATGGGGCGGCGCGCGAATGGCTGAGGGAGATCGAGGGCGACATCACGTTCGGCAATTCGCCGCCGCCGAAAAAGGTGAACATCCTGGCGCTCGCGGCGAGCGGGCTTGAAGAAGGTCGGGCCTGTCGGACGACACGCTCAACATGTTCCCGATGGCGTTCCTCCAGGGCATGGCGCATCCGACGCGCTCGGCGATCCTGCTCGATACCGGCGACGATAAGCCCTCGACATGGCTGTGGGGCTCGGGTGAGAACGCGCCGGATGCCGCGATCCTCGCCTATGCCGCCGACGCTGAGACGCTGCGCAAGTCGGTGAGCATGTTCGAGGACGGCATCGCCGCGCGCGGTGGCGGTGTGGTTCACAAGGTGATACTGGCGACGCGGCCGGAGCCGTTGCCGAACGAGAAGCGTTCGAAATTCGCGCCCGAGGCGTTCGGTTTTGCCGACGGCATGTCGCAGCCTGTGATCCGCGGCACCAAGCGCTGGATGCGCGAAGAGGACAAGATCCACACCGTCGAGCCCGGCGAGTTCCTGCTCGGCTATCCGGACAATCGCGGCTTCATGCCGCCCTCGCCCACGATCCGCGCGACGGCCGATCCCACGAACATCCTGCCGGTGATCTTCCCGCATCATTCGGATGCGGTCCGCCAGCCGGATTTCTCGGCGAGCGGCGCGAATGCCGATCGCGATTTCGGACGCGGCGGGACGTTCCTCGTCATCCGTCAGCTCGAACAGGACGTGCCCGAATTCGAAAAGTTTCTGACGACATCCGCCGCCAAGGTCGCCGGGAAGCCCGGCGTGCCGAAGGGACCGGATGGGCCGAATCTGAAGCGGATCGAGGAATGGATCGGCGCCAAGATGATCGGCCGCTGGCGCGACGGTACGTCGCTCGTGCGATTCCCCAACCGCCCAGGAACGGGATGGGAAAAGGAGCACGATGTCGAGCCCGACAACGAATTCCTGTTCGGCACCGAAGACCCGCAAGGACAGCGCTGTCCGTTCGGCGCGCATATCCGCCGCGCCAATCCGCGCGAGAGCATGGTGCCGGGTTCGATGGAGCAGCTCTCGATCGTCAACCGGCATCGCATCCTGCGCATGGGGCGCGGGTACGATGCGGCAGGAAGCGGCGATCCGAAAGCGAAGCATCAAGGGCCTGCTGTTCATGTGCCTGAACGGCGATATCGAACGGCAGTTCGAATTCATCCAGCAGACCTGGGCGATGGCGCTGCAATTCCACGGCCTGGAGAACGAGGTCGACCCGATCCTCACGCGCGGCGGGTTGACCGGACGGATCACCATTCCGACCGCGGAAGGGCCGCTGATGCTCAAGGACTTCGCCGATTTCTGCCGGACGCGCGGCGGGGGCTATTTCTTCATTCCGGGCAGGCGGGCGCTGCGCTACCTCTGCTCGTAGGCCTCCTGAATCCCCTCCTGTTCGACCTCCTGCTCCGGGAGGTAAGAAGCCGATTCTTTTTCATACCGTACTGTACATTTATGATTGACACGGGCCTTCTCCTGTTATAATTAAACCGTACGGTACGGTTTAAACGGGAGACGTCAATGTCGAAATTCCACTTTCCGATCAGTGAGATAAAGCGCGCCGCGGCGACCCTCCTGCTGAGCGCAGGCGTGGCTGTGGCCTACATCGCGGTGATGACGGGCGGCGAGCTCAACCCCACCGCGCAGGCGACGACCTGGGCGGCGAGCTCGGTCACCAGCCCGGACGTGCCGGAGCGCCCGGCGGGCGGCAGGCGCTGGCGGTCGTCGAACGCCGAGCAGTCGCTCTCCACACTCATCTATTTCGGCGAGCCCGATGCCTGGGGCCGGAACCGCGCGGCGCTCGAAGGCGCGATGACGCTGTTCGAGATGGGCGACATTTTCTCGAGCAAAGAGCTCGCTGGGGGCGCGGCCACCGTGACCCTGAACCGCGATTACCTGCCCGCCTATCTTGCGACGCCGTTCCTCGGCAGCGAGGCGCCGACCTCGTTCGCACTGGATCACGGTGTCGGCCACGCCTTCGTCGTGGCGCAGGTGCTGACCCGCGCCTTCGCGGCCGAGCAGCTCGCACAGAAACAGAAATAGCCATCGGCGGTCTCGATCCGGGACCGCCAAACCACGCGATGCGCGTGACGGAGTTTCCGCACGGCGATCGCACAACAGAGGAGTGAAGACGATGCGTATGTCCAAGAGTGCAGTGGTGTTTGCGTTGACGGCAGCGATGGTGCTGAAGCCGATGTCGGAAGCCGTGGCCTCGCCCGCGGGTGACGCGCTCGAGGCCGATGCCGAGTACGCATTGCAAATGCTCTACAACTCGTCGCCGAACGCGGCCGAGTGGGGCAAGGACGCGAAAGCGATCCTGGTGTTCCCCGAGGTGGTAAAGATCGGCTTCATGTTCGCCGGCGGGTTCGGCGAAGGCGTGCTGATCAAGGACGGCAAGGTCCAAGGCCACTACAACACGACGAGCGGCTCCTACGGCTTCCAGGCGGGCGCGCATCGCTACGGCTATGCCGTGTTCCTGATGACCGACGATGCGGTGAACTATCTCGACCGTTCGAAGGGATTTGAGATCGGCGCCGGCCCCTCCGTCACGGTGATGGATGTCGGTCGCGCGAAGAAGATCTCGTCGACAACGATCAACACCGATGCCTATGCGGTGATCTTCAACCAGCAAGGCCTGATGGCGGGCGTCGGAATCGAAGGGAGCAAGATCTCGCTGATCGACCGCTGAATGATTGACCCGGTTCATCCCGCTGCCATGGAAGCGGGATGGAAGGGCCGGCTGTTAAGGATGATGAATTTCGCCGATGTCAATGCTTGCGACATGCAAACCGGCCCGACTATCGTCCAGCGACACGACCGTCGTGGAGAGCCGGATGCGTTTCTTCATTCAAACGATTTTTGCCGTTGCGATCGCATGCGGCATTTCCGTGATGGCATCACAAGCGGCGCCCGCACCCGGTGCATGCTCGCTGCTCACGAAGGAGGAGGCCAAGAGGTTCTCCGACGCGGTGAAGTTCTTCGACTTGATACCTCCTGAGGAGAACAAGCTGGCCAATGGGTCCGCATGCAGCTACCCCGATTACATCATTCAGGTCGATCCGTTCCCCTTTGCCACAATCGACGCGGAGCGCAAGAAGCCCGGAGAACGATTCGAATCCGTGCCGGGTGTCGGCGAACTCGCCTATGCGCGCGAGAACACGCGGATCGGGGGCGCCGAGATTTTTTACCGCGTGGGACAGCATGTCGTGACCATCCAGATGGACATCCCCATGGGTCAGACGTATGCGACGACCAAGCCGCGCCTGATCGGGTTGGCGCAGGCGCTGGCGGCAAAGCTCAGGCGATAGCCGGCGCGCGAGTTCACACGCGTTAGGCCGAGCCGTATCATCGGCCCGACGCAAAAGGGCGCGCCGTGGCTCGACGATACGATTTCAGACGATCGCGACAGACGTGGCCGAAGGTGCAGCGCCCGCGGAGGAACTTGTCGCGATCGCTTGTGTCGCTGGTGCTGCTGATCCTGCTGATCGGCGGAAGCATCCTGCTCGAGCAGCCGAACGGCGCGGTTCCCGGTGACGACGGCCAGGAGATCTCGGGCGCGGTCCGCGTGGGCGACGGCAACTCGCTCGACATCGGCTCGCACGCGCATCCGGCTGCACGGCATCGATGCGGTGGAGCTCGCGCAGCACTGCAAGGACGCGGCGGGCGTGGATTACGCCTGCGGCGAGGACGCGAAGCGCACGCTCGAAGACCTCGTGCGCGGAAAGACGGTGCGCTGCGACGAGCGGCACGGCGTCGATCAGTACGGACGCATCGCCGCTGTCTGCACGGCCGATGGAATGAACCTGAACGCGGCGATGGTCGATTCGGGATTTCGCCCTCGCCTATCGCCAGCACTCGCTCGCCTATGTACCGAACGAGGAGCGCGCGAAGGCGGCGAAGAAGGGCCTGTGGGCGGGATCGTTCGAGACGCCGTCGGTCTACCGGCGCGAATAAGGGCGCCATCGGCCTCAGCGATGGCATCCATCGGCGGACGCGATGGGTGCAGCGCGGATCACGGGTTCGTGTGGTATGTACCGGCCAACGTCCTGAAGGACGGCGATATCACCCTGGGAAGGAACACCGATGCGCAAACTGGCTTTCGTGCTCTTGTGTCTCATCGCGACGCCCGCGATGGCGATTTCCGACAAGCCCTACATCACCGCCAGCGATGTCGATTTCGCCGGCCTGCTGCCGCCGCCGCCGAAGGAAGACACGCCCGAAGGCAAGCGCGACCTCCAGATCCTTCTCGACCTGCAGAAGAACATGACGCCCGCGCGCATGGCCGCGATCGAGCACGACGTCGACCAGAGCGTCTATACGGTGGCGGGCTCGGTGCTGGGTGCGAAGTTCACCAAGGAGAATTTCCCGATGGCCGGCGAGTTCTTCGCCAAGGTGGTGAAGGACGCGGGCATCGGCGTCGGGCCGATCAAGCAGAAGTACAAGAAGCTGCGGCCGTTCCAGTACAGCAAGGACATCAAGACGCCGGAGGCGATCGCGAAGGCGTCGGGCGGCCCGACCTATCCGAGCGGCCACAGCACGACGGGCGCGCTGGTGCCGATCATCCTCGGCATGATGGTGCCGGAGAAGCGCGAGGCGCTGTATGAGCGCGGCTGGGAATATGGCGTGAACCGCATGGCGTCGCGGCACGGCCTATCCGTCCGACTGGGAAGGCGGCCACATCACGGCGACGCTCGCGGTGCACGAGATGCTGAAGAACCCGGCGTTCCGCGCGGACTTCGACGCGGTGAAGGCGGAAGTGCGCAAGGGCTTGGGCCTGCCGCTTTAGGGAAGGACGTCGACGATCTACTTGGGCGCGGCTGCCGGGCTTTCAAGCAAGGCGAGCAGCCCGCTCAAGAGCGCGTGCGGCGTGGGCGGGCAGCCTTTGATGTGCAGGTCCACGGGGACGACCGAGGAGACGCCGCCCTCGACCGCGTAGCTGCCGGCGAAGAGTCCGCCATCGAATGCGCAATTGCCCACGGCCACCACCCATTTGGGATCGGGCGTGGCGTTGTAGGTGCGTTCCAGCGCCTCACGCATGTTCTTGGTGACGGGCCCGGTCACCAGAAGCACATCGGCATGGCGCGGAGAGGCGACGAACGAGAAACCGAAACGCTCGAGATCGTAGAACGCGTTGTTGAGCGCGTGGATCTCCAATTCGCAGCCGTTGCACGACCCGGCGTCGATCTCGCGGATCGCGAGGCTTCGCCCAAGGCGCAGCGCGGACCTTTCGTGGACGCGCTCGGCGAGCTCCTTCAACGCCTGATCATCGACCGCAGGCGCTTTCTCGGTCAAAGCACGGCGCGCAATTCCCTGAAACAGCAACCTGCGCATCAGAGATCGTGTCCCGAGTAGGAGCAGTTGAACGATTTGTTGCAGAGCGGAAAATCGGCGACGATGTTGCCTTCGACGACCGCTTCCAGAAGCGGCCACTGGAACCACGACGCATCGCGCAAGTGGCACGAGGCGACCGTTCCGTTGGGAGCAAGCCTGACCGAGGCGAGCACGTCGCCGCGAAAGGCTTCGGCGAGCGCCATGCCCTCCCCTCCGCGTTCCGGAACATCCTCGCGATAGGCGCCGACGGGAAGCCGGTCGAGGATCTGACTCACCAGCTTGAGGCTCTCGGCGATCTCGCGAACGCGGACATCGACACGCGCATCGACATCGCCTGGGGTCACCACCGGCACGTCGAAGGTGAGCACGTCGTAAGGCGGATAGACCAGATTGCGCCGCGTGTCGAAATTGCGGCCCGACGCGCGGCCGACATAGCCGCCCGCGGCGAATTTGCGCGCGAGCTCGGGCTTCAGGATGCCGGTGCCGACGGTTCGATCCTGCAAGGACGCGGTCGCATCGTAGATTTCCACGAGTGCCGGGAAGGCGCGCTGAATATCCGCAATCGTTGAGCGGACGGCTTGAATGCCGTCGCTGCTCAGATCCCTCTCGACGCCACCCGGAAGGATGCAGTCCATCATCAGCCGATGACCGAAGGCTGCGGCGGCCGCGCGCAACGTACGCTCGCGCAGCACGCCGCAATGCGCGTGCAGCAGGCTGAAGGATGCGTCGTTGCAAATGGCGCCGAAGTCGCCGAGATGATTGGCGATGCGTTCCAGCTCCGCCATCAGCGCCCGCACGTAAACCGCGCGCGGCGGCGGCTCGACCTCGAGCGCGGCTTCGACCGCGCGCGCGAATGCGATCGCATAGGCGACGGCGCTGTCGCCCGAAATGTGGCAGGCAAGGCTCGCCGCGCGCTCGAGCGAGGCGCCGCTCATCAACGCGTTGATTCCCTTGTGCACATAGCCGAGGCGTTCCTCAAGCCGCACGATGGTTTCGCCGCTCGCCGTGAAACGGAAATGGCCCGGCTCGATGATGCCGGCGTGAACCGGTCCGACGGGTATCTGGTGAAGGTTCTCACCTTCCGCGGCGAGGAACGGATAGGCCGTGGCCGCTGCTTTGCCGTCGCCCCAACGTCCGTGGTCGAGCCATGAGCGCTGATCGGGCGCGTCGTGCGGCACGAGACCGAAGAGGTCGCGGATGGTCCGTTCAAGACGGATCGCGGGTGGATGGGAAAGTCCCACCGACGGAAACATGCCGTTCACGCATTCAAAGCTTAAAACGCCGACCGCATTCGGAACGACGGTCTCATCCAGCAGCGCCATGTGGACCGTTCCCTCATCGCCCCAAAGGCCGAGCAAGGAGAGATTGCCGTGCGCAAGTCCGCCGGCGGCAAGGCGCCAGACATCGCCACCGACGACCGCTCGCGGCCACGGCCGGTGATGGGCAACAGGTCTGCCTTTGGCGATGAGCGCGCTCAGCATCGTCATCCGAGCATCCCCGCCACGTTCTGAAACCAGGTGACGATCGGCGCAGGCAGGTAGATGCCCGCAATCAGCACGAGCAGAAAATGCGCGAACATCGGCAGATACGACATGCGGTTGGGCGTGATCGGTCCGATCGGCTCGCCAAACGCGAGACTGTTGAGCCGCATGAGCAGCGCGCCCACCGCGACCAGGATTCCCAGGACGAGCGGGATGGCGAGAAGCGGCTCGCGCGAAAAGGTCGAACTGATGACCAGAAACTCGCTCGTGAATATGCCGAAGGGCGGCAGGCCCGCGATCGCGACAACGCCAACGACGAGAGTCCAGCCGAGCGTCGGATGGCTTTCGGTCAGGCCGCCGATATCCGCAATCCGTTGCGTGCCCTTGATCCTCGTGATGTGGCCGATGCTGAAGAAGATGGCCGACTTCGTCAGGCTGTGCATCGTCATGTGCAAGAGGCCGGCAAAGTTGGCGAGCGGTCCGCCCATGCCGAAGGCGAAGGCAATGATGCCCATATGCTCGATCGAGGAATAGGCGAAGAGACGTTTGATGTCGCGGCGGCGGTAGAGCATGAAGGACGCGAACACCACCGACGTCAGACCCATCGCCACCATCAGAGGACCGGGCGTGATCGCCTGCCCATTCGCGGCCAGGAGGATCTTGAACCGGAGCACGGCGTAGAGGGCGACGTTGAGAAGGAGGCCAGAAAGCACGGCGGAGATCGGCGTCGGCCCTTCCGCGTGGGCGTCCGGCAGCCAGGCATGCAGCGGCGCGAGCCCCACTTTCGTGCCATAGCCGAGCAGCAGAAAGATGAACGCGGCGTTGAGCAGAGAGGGATCGAATTGCGCGACGTTGGCGAGCAGCACGGTCCATCGCATCGCATCGAGGCCTTCACCGATGACGGGCTGCGCGGCCACATAGACGAGAATGGTGCCGAAAAGCGCGAGCCCGATGCCGACGCTTCCGAGAATGAAGTATTTCCAGGCCGCTTCGAGCGCCTCAGGCGTGCGGTAAATGCCGACCATGAGCACGGTCGTCAGCGTTGCGAGCTCGATCGCCACCCACATCAAGCCGGTGATGTTGGCGGTCAGCGCGAGATTCATCCCGAACATCAGGAGCTGATACATCGCGTGATAGAACCGCAGATAGAGCGGTGTCAGCCGGCCGATCTCGAGCTCGTGCGCGATATAGCCGCTGCTGAAAATGCTGGTCGTGAAGCCGACAAAGGTCGTCAGCACGATGAAGACGATATTGAGATCGTCGATCAGCAGCAATCCATCCGGACGCTCGGGCATGAAAAAGAGCCCGAGAGCCGACACGAATGTCAGCAGCGTTGCGGCCACGTTGACACGCGCCGCAAGCGTATAGGTCGGCAGCAGTGCGAGCACCGCGGCCGCGACGGCCGGGATGATGAGAACAAGCATCACCGGATCGAGCACGAGGTTCATCCGCCGCGTTCTCCGCGGAAGCGATCGAGCGCCTGCACGTCGACCGTGTCGAAGCGTTCACGGATGCGGAACAGGAAGATGCCGATGACGATAAAGGCGACGAGAATCGAGAATGCGACGCTGATCTCGACAATCAGCGGCATGCCTTTGGCACCCGCCGCGGCAAGGATGAGTCCGTTCTCGATCGACATGAAGCCTATCACCTGCGTGACGGCATTGCGGCGCGACACCATCATGAGGAGGCCGAGCAGGACGACCGACAGCGCAAGCGCCAGGTCTTCCCGCGCAAGCGGGTCCGAGTCCGGCGTGACGCCGAGCATCACCACCATCGAGAGCGCGACAAGCGCGATGCCGGCGAGCATCGTCGGGCCGATACCGACCACGGTCTCGATCGTGCGGTGAACGCCGAGCTGGATGACGATCCGCCTGAGCGCGATCGGAATGATCACGGCCTTCATGACCATGGCGATGGTCGCGGTGACGAACAGCGAGGGTCTGTTCTGTGTGTAGGCCTGCCATAAAATCGCAAGCACAAGCGCGACCGCGTGCAACGCGAACACGTTGACGAGGCCGAGCATCCGAGCCTGGTAAAGCATCATGAAACTGAAAAGGACAAGGCTGCCTGCGAGGAGATGCGATATGTCGAGCGCGAAGGTGTCCATTCAGAGGCTCCTTGCGATAAGGCGCAGCAACGTCGCCAAGAGAGCCAGCATGAGCGCCGCGCCCAAGAACTCCGGCACGCGGAAGACGCGCATCTTGGCGATCGAGACTTCGAAGAAGCCGAGCAAGGCGCCGCCCGCGACCAGCTTGCCCAGATAGGCCGCCAAAGCGATCGCGGCCGCCGCGGCGCCGCCGCGGAATGTCGATATCCCCCAGGGGGCAAAGATGCAGGCGAGCAGCGATATGTAGAGCAGGAGCTTCAGGGACGCGGCCCACTCGATGAGGGCGAGATGACGGCCGGAATATTCGAGCACCATCGCTTCGTGCACCATGGTCAGCTCGAGATGGGTCGCGGGATTGTCGACCGGTATGCGCGCGTTCTCGGCGAGCGCGACGATGATGAAGCCGACGAGCGCAAGCCCGAAGGAGACTTCGACGTCGACGTGTGACGCCATGAACGCCACGATCGCGGAGAGATTTGTGGTACCCGCGATCAGGCCGAGCGAGAAGATGACCATCATCATCGCCGGTTCCGCGAGCGAGGCGATCATCACTTCGCGGCTGGAGCCGATGCCGCCGAAGCTGGTGCCGATGTCGAGGCCCCCGAGCGCCAAGAAAAAACGGGCGCTGGCGAGAAGCGCGACGATGGCGATGAAATCCGCGGCCAGCGCAAAAGGCCGCTCCGTCGCAATGGTCGGCACGAGGCTCACCGCGACCAGCGTGAACGCGAACACGAGGTAAGGAACGGCGCGGAACAGCCAGGACGCGTTCTCGGCGAGAACGACGTCTTTCCGGAAGAGCCGGGCGAGATTGCGATAGGGCTGAAGGAGCGGCGGCCCTTTGCGGCGCGTGAGGCGTGCTTTGACCTTGCGCACGAAACCCGTGAGCAGCGGTGCGAGCAAGAGCACAAGCAGAACCTGTGCGAGGTCGGCTGCGATGTCGAGCGCTACTGCCATAGCGCAAGCACCAGGAGCAGAAAGACGAGCGCGAAGAACACCAGCCCGAGATAGCGGCGGATGGTCAGGAACTGCAGCAGGTTCAGTCGCTCCGAGACGATCTGAACGAGGCCCGAAATGGGCGCGTAGAACGCGTCCCAGACAAGGTCGCGCCACGTGACCGCAAAGCGCGCGGGCGCTAAATCGCCGGGCGGCGGCATCGACACCGTCTCGCGCGCACGAAAGATCATCGTGCCGAAGACGCGACGGATCGGTTGCGCGAAACTGGACGCGCTGTACTGAAGCTGGGATCCGGAATCAGGAAATCCGCAGTCCCAGGCGGCGCTTCTGCGCAGCCTCCGCCCAGCGAGCGCGTGAACGAGAAGGGCGGTCAGCACGGCGGCAACGACGGTGAACACGAAGATGAGGAAGCCGCTATAGGTATTACGGCTGCCGGCCACGGGCACGACCGACAAGTAGGATTGCAGCGCTTGCACGGCCGCACCTTCGCCGACAAGGCTTCGCACTGCGGGCGCGAGCGTATCGATCACAAGGCCCGGGAACACACCGGCCGCCATGCAAAGCGCGGCCAAGGCGAACATCGCCGCCAGCGAAACACCATCGGTTTCGTGCGCGGTCGCAGGTGCCGCGGTCCGGGCGCGCCCGAGAAACACGGTGCCGAACGCTCTCACGAAACAGGCGCCGACCAGAGCCGCCGAGAGCGCAAGCAACGCACCGACCGCAGGTACGAGAAGGATAAGGCCCCATTGCGGCAGCCCGGGACTGAGAAGGATCGCTTGGAACGTCATCCATTCGGACACGAACCCGTTCAGCGGGGGCAAGGCCGAGATCGAGGCCGACCCGACAAGGAAGCAGAACGCCGTGTACGGCATGCGATGAATGAGACCGCCGAGCTTCTCCAAGTTGCGCTCGCCGGTCGCGCTGAGGATGGCGCCCGAGCCAAAGAACAAGAGGCTCTTGAACAGCGAATGGTTGAAGACGTGAAACAAGGCGGCCGTGAGCGCGAGTGCGGCCGCGGGCGCAAGTCCATTGGCCCTGAACGCGAGTGCAAGTCCCAAGGCAATGAAGATCACGCCGATGTTCTCGACGGTGCTGTAGGCGAGCATGCGTTTGATGTCGCGCTGCATCAGCGCGTAAAGGATGCCGAGTCCCGATGTGAGTTCCGCCAAGGGCGAGCACGACCATGCTCCACCACCACTCCATCGGCCCGACGAGATCAAACGCGATGCGGATGAAGGCGTAGACGGCGACCTTCGTCATGACGCCGCTCATCAGGGCCGATACGTGGCTCGGCGCCGCCGGATGGGCCAGCGGAAGCCAGACATGCAGCGGCACGAGGCCGGCCTTCGAGCCTGCGCCGACCAGAACGAGCCCCAAGATGATGGACGTGAGAACAGGCGACCGCTGCATCTCGCGGATGCTTTCAAAGGCGTAGTCTCCGGCGGGACCTGCGAGCAGGCCGAACGCCAGCAGCAACGCAAGCGCGCCGAAACTCGCCATCACGAGATAGATGTAGCCGGCCTCGACATTCTCCCGGACGCGATGGTGCGCCACCACCAACGCCCAGGACGCGAGCGACATGAACTCCCACGACACGAGGAACGAGAAGGCATCGGCGGCCAGAACGACGAGATTCATGCCCGCGAGGAACACCGGATAGAAGGGCAGCACGCGCGACGGCTCGGTTTCGTGCCGGCCGTAGCCGATCGCGAACAGGCTCGCCGCCGCTGCGCCGAGATTGACCACGGCGATGAAGAACGCACTCAGCGCATCGAGACGGAAATGGGCGCCAAGCCAAGGCAACCCGACCGGGAGCACGACTTCGGACGCGTTGAGATCGCCGAGGAGAAAACCGACGGCCACCGCAAGCGCGATGATCGTGACGATGAAACAACCGGTGTAGACGAGGAACGTCGCGGCCGAAAAACGCCTTAGCGCGATGCCCGCAGCCGCCAGCGCGAAATGCGCGGCGACACAGAGAAGGAGCAGTTGCGTGGACATGAGCTATTGCTTCAGACGAAGGCCGCGCCCACCCCCCGCACTCGATGCGCCATCGCCCAAGAGGACAATGCCGGAGGAGTCGAGCGCCGCGATCAGTTTCATCAGGGAGTCGACATTGCCGCGGATGACTCCCTCGCTCGCTTCCATCCGCTGAATGGTCGGAACCGAGAGCCCGGAGCGCTCGGCTAGGGCCTTCTGGTCGAGACCGAGTAGGGCCCTGGCGGCCCGGAGCTGTCCTGCCGTGATCATCAACTAGTGAGCTTTGTACTTAAGAACTGATGTCTGATGCATCAGTTATGGCTTCCAGGCGATCAGACAAAGCGTCGCACCGGTGAGGCGGTCTTTTTAGCCGGTGAGCCAGTAAGTCCTCGGCCTCGAGCGCGGCCATCGCCCGCTCCATCTCGTCGGCGAGCTCGCTCCATTGGCGCGCGAGGTCGAGATATTTCGCGCGTCTTGCGGGAGTTGGGTCTGAGTCCGCCAATCTCTTGGCCTCGGCGGCCATGTCCCGGCACATGCCGATCGGCGCACTCAAAGTCAGCTGTTCGCCGGCGTGACGCATAGACGCACGTCTCCCTGTTCATGCTTAAGACGAAGCAACCGAGGAATTCCTCAGGGGTGCGGCTGTGACAAGTTCGCGAGGCAAAACTGTCACAACGATCTCATAAAAAAATTCCTGTTCCATCAAAGTCATCGCAAGGGATCAGCCATAGCCTTCGCGCACACCAAGACGCGCTCGGAGGGAACCATGGCGGCCTTGACTGTTGGACCCGGGCAGCAATTCGCAACGCTTGCAGGCGCGGTTGCGGCATCCCAGGACGGCGACACGATCTACGTGGAGGCCGGCACCTATCTCAACGATTTCGCGGTCATCACCACCGACATCTCGATCATCGGCGTCGGCGGGATGGCCCATTTCGTCTACGACGGCACGGTTGCGATCCCGAACCGGAAGGCCATCCTCGTCACCTTCGCGGACGTGACGCTCGACCATCTCGAATTTTCCGGGGCGGCGGTGCCCGACGGGAACGGCGCGGGCGTCCGCTTCGACGGCGGGTCTCTCACGATCACCAACTGCTATTTCCACAACAATGAGAACGGGCTTCTCGCGTCACCGGCGCCTTACGGCAAGATCACGATCGATCACAGCGAGTTCGCCTTTAACGGCACAGGCGACGGGCTGACCCACAATATCTATGTCGGACGCATCGCGACGTTCTCGATCACCAATTCCTATATCCACGACGCGGTGGTCGGGCACGAGATCAAGAGCCGCGCCGAGACGACGATCATCCAGAACAACCGGATCGTCGATGGGAACAGCACAGCGAGCTACAGCATCGATCTGCCCAATGGGGGTGCTGCTATCATCGAGAACAACATCATCCAGCAGGGCCAGGCCTCGCAGAATCCCGCGATCATCAGCTACGCAGCGGAGACGCAGACGCCCTATGCGAACTCCGCGCTCCTCATCAGCGGCAACACGATCCTGAACCAGAAGATCTCGCCCTTCTCCGTCGCGGTCGCCAATCGCTCCACGATCGTGGCCGAGATCACGGACAACGATATCTTCGGCCTCACGCTGCAGAAGATCGTGACGGGGCCGAGCATCCTCTTGGGCAACGATATCCTCGGAACGTTGCCGGCGATCGGCACCTCGCATCCTTGGGCGCCGAGCGTCTGGGACGATCTGATCTCGGGGAGGATCGGGGACGATGTGCTGGCCGGCTCCGCGGCCCGCGAGGTGATGGTGGGCGCGGGAGGGAGCGACACGATAACCGCGGGCGGCGGCAACGACCGCGTCATCGGCGGTTACGGCAACGATGTGCTGAAAGGCGGACTAGGCAACGACACGCTTGTCGGCGGCCCGGGACAGGATCATCTGACCGGCGGCGCCGGCGCCGATGCGTTCGTGTTCGGCGACAAGGCGGTCGCACCGGGGCAGCCGGCGGACACGATCGCGGATTTCAGGGCGGCCGAGGGCGACAGGATCCATCTCGTCGGCATCGATGCGATCAGCGGCGGCGGCGACAGCGCGTTCACGTTCATCGGCTCGGCCGGCTTCAGCGGTGTCGCGGGCCAGCTCCACTACAGGAGCGCGGCGAACGGCGTGACGGTCGAAGGCGACATGAACGGCGACGGGGTCGCGGATTTCAGCGTGAGCGTGCTGGGCGTGAGCTCGCTTGCCGCGTCGAATTTCGTCCTGTGATCCCTGTTACTGCAGCTTCAGCCGCGCGACCTGGGCGCATTCCTCGGTCACCTTGAAGTAGCGGCCAACCGCTTCGCGCCCGATCGTGTAGGGATGCGGCTCGCCCGGCTTGCGCGCGGCGATCAGCTTGATCTTGGTGACCGCGTTGTCGAATTCCGAGTGGTTCGTCATCAGGATCGTGGCATTCGCGCGCGCGGCCGCCTCGGCCATCTTGCGCTGGGAGGCGATGTAGGTGTCGAAATGCGGCACGTCGTTGATGAAGTTGAACGCGGTGCCGCCGTTATAGGCGACGGTGAGCGGCGTGCCGTTGTCCTTCACGTCGAACAGCATCGAGAAGGTGCCGGGCGTGTGGCCGGGCGTGGCGACGAGCGTCACGCTCGTATCGCCGAGCGTGATCTTCTGGCCGTCCGTCGCGACGATGTCGCGCTTGGGCTTGCCGTTCGGATACTGGTTCACGGAGCGCTCGATCGAGTCCCAATCGGGCGCGCCCATGACGAGGCGCGGCTTGAAGCGATCCTGCATCAGCTTGGCGCCGCCGACATGATCGCCGTGTCCGTGCGTGATGAGGACATATTTGACGCGGCCGGATCGAGCCCGAGCTTGCGCAGACCGCCGACGATCGCCTCGTCGGACGCGTACTCGTAGAGCGTGTCGATGAGGATGATGCCCTCGCTCGTGGTCAGCGCCCATGAGGAGTGAACCTTCGTGCCGACGAAGTAGAGATTGTCGAACACCTTGGCGGGCTCGGTGATCCAGGTCTCGCGCGGCGGTGCTGCGGCCGGCGCGACGTCGCGGCCGGGACCGGTCTGGGGAAGAACGCAGACGCGGGCGAGCGTGCCGGTGAAATCGAAACCGGCCGCGGCCTTTGCCGCAGCGAGATGGGAATCGATGCTGTTGGCCGCGGGCTGGGCGGCCGCGCCGCCAAGACCGACAAGAGCCGCGATCGCGAGCGCTGCGCGCGTGTGGTGGTTCACCGTTCCCTCCGCCTGTTCCAATGCGGCGAAGGTAGCATTCCGGTTCGATCACGCGAAGCGCAAGACGGCGAACTAGTGAAACCGCGGCCTCATCGGCTTCACGTTCAGGTAGATCACGTTTTCCTCCAGCCGCGGGACCGGATCGTCGGCATTGCAGAGACGGCACGGCGTACCCGTGCTGCATCCGCAGGCATCGCCCCGATTGCTGAGCTCGGCCCAGGGGCGGTCGCGGTGATGGGTGCAGACGAAACCGGTGGAGTCACAAACGGGACAGCGGTAAGGCCCGTCGGGCGAGTTGTTCCAGAGCATGGCGATTTCCCCAAAGCCTGTCCCTAGCGAAAGGCAGGCAGCGGCGAAATTGGACCAAGGTCCAATTGCGGTCACAGCGAATGGGACGGCTCGAGAATTGGGTTGCTCGCGCCGCAACCCAACGCCGTTGCCTGGGGGAGCAGCGGGCCGGTACTCACGGCGTTGGTGTTGGCGGTCGCGGGAGCAACTGTGGGCAACTTGGGCGGTGATGCGCGCGAAGGCGCTGATCGCGCAGGGTTCGCCGGCGAAGCCTTGGGAGGGAAAGAGGCTTACGCCAAGCGCGAGCGCGCCAGCCGTGGCAGAGGGAGAACTGAGCGATAACGACTTCGCACGCATCTTATGCATCACCTTGAGCGATCGGTACGGATGTTTGCGCTCGCGGGTGCTATTCAACGCGCCGGTGGTTCAGTTTCTGTTATCGACATTGCTAAAGGTCGAACATTTAAAAACATAGTCGTATGTTAACCGCATTATTCGCAGTTTCCGTTGAAATCGCGTCGGCTCAGGAACGTTCCGTCGAATGCGTCAGTTCGGCAGGACGGGACGGCGTGTTGAGCCGGAGACTTTGCCCCTTGGCGAATTCCGCAAACAGCCCGCCGCGGGCAACCAATTCGTCGAACCGACCGCGCTCCACGATGCGTCCCTGGCGCAGCACCAGGATGATGTCGGCCTTGCGCACCGTCGACAGGCGGTGCGCGATGATGAAGGTCGTGCGCCCGCGCATCAGCGTCTCCAGCGCCTGCTGGATCAGCGATTCCGTGACCGTATCGAGCGCGCTCGTCGCTTCGTCGAGGATCAGGATGGGCGGGTTCTTGAGCAGCGTGCGCGCGATCGCGAGACGCTGGCGCTCGCCGCCGCTCAGATTGACGCCGCGCTCGCCGACCATGGTGTCGTAGCCTTGCGGCTGCTGAAGGATGAAGTCGTGCGCTTGCGCCAGTCTCGCGGCTTCCTCGATCTCGGCCTGGCTCGCCTCGGGCCGCCCGATGCGGATGTTCTCGCCGATCGAGCGGTTGAACACCGCGCTGTCCTGGAACACCACGCCGATATTGCTGCGCAGCGATTCCTGCGTGACATCGCGGATGTCGTGGCCGTCGACACGGATCACGCCGGACTCCGGATCCCACAGCCGGCTCAAGAGCGCCATCGTCGTGCTCTTGCCGGCACCCGTGGGTCCAACAAGCGCGACCGAAGTTCCCACGCTGACCGAGAACGTGAGGTCGGTCACGGCGGGCCGCGCGGTGTCGTAGGAATGCGTGACGTGGTCGAATTCGACGTCGCCCTTCACGCGGCCGAGCACGAGGGCATTGGGCTTGTCGCGCACGCCGGCTTCGGTATCGAGAATCTCGAAAAAGTCGGACATACCCGGCATCCGGAAGAACTGACCGGTGACGAAGCCGGTCGCCTGCTCGAGCCTCGAGATGAGCAATGTGGCGAAACCCATGAAGCTGACGATCTCGCCGACCGATATCTCGCCCTGGAAGTGAAGATAGCTGCCGAGCAGGAAGATGCCGATCACGGTGATCGTCGAGGCCATGCGGCTCAACACGGTGACCAGCGCCCACAGATTGAGCACCGGGAACTGGGCGGCGAGCAGGCGCTGCATCACCACGCCGATTTCCTGCGCCTCGAACGCGAGGCGGACGAAGCTCTGCGACCAGCGTCACGTTGCTGAGCGCGTCGCCGGCACGCGCGGCCAGCTCGGAGTTATAGTCTTCCACCTTCGCCTGCGCGCGCCAGGTCTTGTTGATGACGACCCAGTTGACGATGGTGAAGACGGCGAGCAGCGCGATCAGCAACAGCGCCATCTTCCAGTTCATGTAGAGCGCGATCGGCATCAACACGAGCACGGCCACGAACGTGGAGAGGTGCTCGCGGAAAAAGGACAGATAGAGGCCGAACAGATAGTCGGCGCCGACGAGCATGACCTTGAGCATGCGGCCCGAATGCTCGCGCTGATGGAACGCGGCCTGCAGGCTCAGCACGTGCTCGAAATAGGCTGAGATCGCGGCGAGCTTGCGGCGATGCGACATCCGATCGGCGTGCAGCGCGACCAGGATGCTGGACACGATGCCGACCGCACCGACGATGCACCAGAGCACGATCAGGCGGATGGTCTCGGCCCAGTTCTGCTCGGCACTGCGCTCAGCGCTCGTCGTGAGCACGTCGATGACGCGGCCGAACAAGATCGGCTCGAGGAACGTGATGCAGGCGATGCCGAGATTGCCGATGACAAGTACGACCGCCAGCCAGCGCTCCGGCCACAACAGTTGCAGCACGCGGCGATAGACACGGACGAAGCTCATCTAGACCTTCTTCTCCGCCGGGCGCTTGAGGGCGTTCTCCTTGAGCCGCCGGATGACCGTGCCCGCACCTTCGAGCACACGCGCGACGATGGTTTCGCCATGCGCCGCCGACGCCCCGCGCGCGTCGCCCATGATACCCGATGCGGACAGGCGCGGATCGTCGCTGCTCCAGGGGTAGCTCGCGGCGGGATCGAGCACGAGTGAGCTGACGGCTTCGCCGCCGGGGGACGGATTCACCGCGGCCAAGGCGTCGCGCCGCACCAAATCCGGCGCAAGCGCGAGCATGACGGAGGTCTCGTCCTTGCCGGCGTGGATCTCCGGGACGCCAGTCCCCGTGACGGGGCTCATCATCGCGCCCAGATGAAGCGTCGCGATGTTGAGACCGAAATCGCCGCGCATCTCCTGCGTGAGCGCTTCGAGGATGCCGCGGTTGCCGCCGTGACCGTTCACGATCAGGAGGTTCCGCGCCGGCAAGGCGCGGACGATCTCCGATCCCAAGTCGCGCAGATAGGCGGTCATGCCGGACACCGTGAGCGACAATGTCCCCGGCGCCCACGCATGCTCGCGCGACAGGCCGACCGGCATCCCCGGCAATTGCCAGAGATCGTGCTCCTCGCCCCAGCGCGCGACGATGCGCTGGGTCAGCGCTTCGGCGATCACGCAATCGGTGTTGAGCGGCAAATGCGGGCCGTGCTGCTCGATGGAGCCCATCGGCAGGCACAGCACCGAGCTCGGCTGCACCGCGGTCGCGACCTCGCCGAATACGAGGTGGCCGATCATCCGGCTTGCGGGTCCCCGCACCATGGGATCAGCCACTCACCATGCGACTGAGAACTCGGTCCTTGAGCACGAAGTGATGATACAGCGCCGCCCCGATGTGCACGCAGATCAATATTGCAATGAGGATACCCATCGAGCGGTGGACCACGAACATCGCGTCGGAGAATGCACGATCCTCTGGCCAGATCGGCGGCAGCTCGAACAACCAAAAGAACAGCGTCGGCGCACGGTAGGCCGACGTGGCGATCCAGCCCACGATCGGCTGCACGATCAGAAGCGCATAGAGCCCCCAGTGCGTGACCAGCGCGGCAAGCTGCTGCAGCGCCGGCATGTCCGCCGGCAGCGGCGGAGCGGGATTGAAGCAGGCGGTAGACCAGCCGCGCCGCGGTGATCACCAGCACCAGCGCGCCGATCGAGCGATGGATGTGGTAGAGCGGGTCCTCCACCGCCGGCCCGAGATCGAAGGTCGCGATCGCGATGCCGATCGGCAGCATCGTCAAGACGAGTGCCGCGGTGACCCAATGGAAGGTGCGCGCGACGGCCGAATACCCTTGCGCTTCGCCGGCCGCCATGTGGCGCGCCATCAGAGCGCCGCTGTCAGCGGGCGCGCGGCGCTGCATTTTCGACCGGTTTCGGCGGCTCGGCGAGCGCCGCAATCACGTGGTCGAGCTGATGGCCTGCGCGCGACGCTTTCGCGGTGAGATACCGGCGATTGTGGGCGTTGACCGGCGTCTCAAGCGACATACGGCCGGATATCTCGATTCCGGCCTGGGCGATGCCGCTGAGCTTGTCCGGGTTGTTTGTCAGCAGAATGACGCGCGTGGCGCCGAGCATCTGCAACATGCGCGCGGCAACGGCGTAATCGCGCTCGTCGTCGTCGAAGCCAAGCGTGGTGTTGGCGTCGACGGTGTCGAGGCCTGCATCCTGGAGCTTATAGGTGCGCATCTTGTTGGCGAGACCCACGCCACGACCTTCCTGCGCAAGATACAGGATAATGCCGCCGCCCGCTTCCTGAAGGCGCGCGAGAGCAAGCTTCAGCTGATCGCCGCAGTCGCAGCGCCGCGAACCGAACACGTCGCCGGTCAGACAGGCGGAGTGGATGCGCACGGGCACAGGCTTCGACAGATCGGGCGTGCCGACGATCACCGCGACGAAGTCGTCGCCGAGGGCGTCGTGAAACACGACGAAGCGCGTGCGAACGCTCGAGCACAGCGGAACATACGCTTCGCCGGCGATCACGAGCGATTTCGTCGCCTCCTTGCGGAAACGCGCGACCGCTTTGGCCTCGATCGTGACAATGCGCGGGTCGAATGCACTTGCGATCGCGGGGTCCGTGTCGGCGACCAGGACCGCAGGCAACACCTGTGCAAGCTTGACGAGATCGATCGCGGCAGCCGCGACCGCACCGGCCGGCTCCGGAAGGTATTCAAAGTCCGGTATACTCTCGGCACCCACCTTTTCGGCAACCAACGACAGAACGCTCAGGCTGTCGACATCCTCGGAAAGCTCGATCGCGACCGGCTCGCTCGCGTCGATCCCGAGCGAGCGCGCCCGGCTGGCTGTCAGAACGAGGCGTGGCGTGATCGGGGCCGCAAGCGCGCGGAATGCAGCCAGCCTGTGCTTATCAAGGCCCTCGACCGGAAGGCACAGCAATGTCTCGGTGCTGTCCGCGATCACCACCGGCCGTCCCGACCGAAACTCGGCGAGCGCCCGGCTCGCCCCAACGTGCTGGCGTGATCCTAATAGAATGGAACTCAGGTTAAGCCTGTCATTGCCCATAAATGGTCATTTGCTCCTAGTCGACCGATTGGAACGCGCAAGTCTGCCATTGCGTGGCATCGCCAAGTTCGCAACTGCAACATAAGGCATTATCACAAGTTAGAATCACTTCGTCCCGCAAGGTCGCACTATTTTTGTGACAGCCGTTAATATCGGCGGTTGGGTTTGGGGGTTGACGCGGCATGGTTTCCTGGGAAGGCGTACCCGAATCGTTTCGTTCCGGGGCGGCTCCGCTGCCGGTTCCCTGGGAGGATTTGTTCGGGCCGCTGCGCGCGTTAGGGGTCGACGACATTATGGTTATCGGCCAGCTGGGTCAGTCGCTTGACGGCCGCGTCGCCACGCCAACGGGCCATTCGCACTACATCAACGGGCCGGCCGGTCTTAACCATCTGCACCGGCTGCGCGCCTTGGTCGATGCCGTGGTTGTCGGGATCGGGACGGCGGTCGCGGACGATCCGCAGCTGACGGTGCGGCGGGTTTCAGGCCCGCAACCGGTTCGCGTGGTGATCGACCCCAAGGGACGGCTGCCCGGGAGCGCCCGGCTGCTCACCAACGATGGTGTGCGCCGGATCATCCTGACCGCGAGCGGGGTGCGGCCGTCGCTTCCCCAGGGCGTCGAGATTGTAGAGCTGCCGGCACCCGGCGGCCAGATTGCACCGTCGGCGATCCTCGCGAGCGCTCAAGGAGCGCGGCCTCAACCGGATCCTGATCGAAGGCGGCGCCGACACGGTTTCGCGGTTCTTGGCCGCCGGCTGTCTCGACCGGCTGCATGTGGTCGTAGCACCCATCGTGCTCGGTTCCGGACGCGTGGGGCTCACGCTGCCGCCGATCGAGCGCGCCGATCAGGCGTTGCGCGCGCCGATGCATGTGCACCGCCTCGACGACGAGGTGCTGTTCGACTGCGATCTGTCGGCTCAGCGCGTAGCCGTGAACCGCGCCCGCTGACCGGTGTGATATGGTGGCGTGCGACCGGTCAGAGCGATAGCGGCTGACCGACGAAGTTGCGGACTTGACAGGAGGTATGGATGAGACCTCTTCGAGTCGTTGTGGTACTGATCGTGAGTTGTGGGCTCTGTGGCGCCGCCGTCGGCCAACAATCACAGCCGGAAAGACCGCACAACATGACCGGCTGCCTGCAGAAAACACCCGACGGTAAGAGCTTCATGCTGACAAGGGACAACAGGAAAACGGTCGAGTTCAGCAGGTCGTTAGTCGATCTCACTCCGCATGTCGGTCAACAGATTCAAATCACGGGGACGACCGACACGGAGAGAGAAGCCAAGGAAGGCGGCCAACAGAACGGCCATTACATGCAGGTGACCGCCGTCAAGATCGTAGCGTCCGCTTGTTCATGAACTTGCGGCGTCGCTTGAACCCGCAAGCGCACGGCCAGTGCCATAATTGTCAGTTCAGCGAATAATTTCATTTCATCCTGGGAGAACGTCCATGACAACAAAGACAAGAGTTTCGCGCCGGCTCGGCATGCTTGTCGCAGCAACGGCTCTTACGCAGTCGATGCTGTCCTTCGACTCTGGCGCTATCGCCGGTCAGGTCCGGTGGAACGAGGTTCCGGCGCCCACGGGTGACCGGGCTATTGCCCGCTCCTTCCCAACCGCCTTCCGTACCGACACGATCGATATTCCCATCCGCGGCAACGATGGCGACCTCGAATACAAGATCGGAATGAAGACCGGCGATACCGTCGTCTATTCCTGGGAGGTCATGCAAACAATCATGCCCGAAGAGCTCTATTCCGAGTTCCACGGTCATACGGAGCCGGTGCAAGGGGCCGGCACGTTGATGTACTACCGCAAGGCGACGGGAACGAGCGACCACGGCACTCTCACCGCGCCGTTCGAGGGCATCCACGGCTGGTATCTGCAGAACCAGTCGGAACGCCCCGTTGTCATCCGGTTGCGCATGGCAGGGTTCTACACCGTCATTCCGGACCAGATCAGAGCTCCGTGACTTGTCTTGAGCGCATGGTTCGACCTCTACCGAACGATCGCGCTTGGCTCAGCGCGTGCCGGTGGGGCGCGCCAGCAGGTCGACATGACCGACGCGGATGGATGAATGTCCGGCGGCGATCAGCCCGCGCCGTCGCTTGAGCCAGGCGACGATCTCAGGCCGCGGCGGATCGCGGATTTCGCGCGCGGCAGCGGCCCAGCCCGACAGAATCTCGGTTTGGATTTCGCGATCCTGCGGTCCGAACTCCCAATCGGCCAGGCCGTGCGTCACCGCATAGCCGACGCGCTCGAAGGCTGCGATCGCCGCTTCGCCGCCGATGGACCGAGCGCAGGACCGAAGCCCTTGTCCTTCCGCTGATGGCGGTTCACCGCGTCAACGATGCGCCGATCGAGCGGGTCGGACGGCGAAAGCTCCGCGCGGCCGTCATAGCTCAGCGCGACATACACGGGCAGTGCGCGCGCCGCGACTTCGACCACGAGCCGATCCAGCCAGTCGCTTGAAACGAGATCGAGCAGCGCCGAGGTGGTGACCAGATCGGCCGGGCCATCGAAGGCGGCTTCCATATCGCGGTTGAGATCGACGGGCGCCGGGGTCACCGTGATGCCGGACGAGGATGGCGGAACGCGCGCCAGCAGACTGAGATCGTTGTCGACGAGGCGCCAGTTCTGGCGCGCTTCGATGCGCGGGCTGAGCGCGCGGAATGTCGAGCCCGTGCCGCAGGCCAAATCGATGATCGCGACGGAAGGATGGCCGGCGAGAAGATCGACAACGGCGTCCAGCACCGCTGCATTGCGTGCGCGCAGATCGTAAGGCTCGCGCAGCTTGAGCCATTCCGCGCTGAAGCCGCTCATGTGAGGTCCTCGAGCGCGTCGGCCACGATGCGGGCCGTGCTCTGCCACGTCGGAAGGTCTGCCGACGCAGCGAGCGCGCCGGATGCAAACCAGGCCCTCGCCTTCTCGTCTTCGATCAGCATCCTGAGCGCGCGGGTCAGCGCTTTCACGTTGCCGGGGTCGACAAGCACACCGGCATTCGGCGGCACAGTGTCCGCCGTCGCGCCGCCCGTCGTGCCGATGACCGGCAGTCCGTGCGCCATCGCCTCGGCGTACGCCATGCCGTAGCCCTCGAAATGCGAAGCGAGCACGAAGATGTCGGCGGTGGAATAGAGCGTGGTGACCTGCTCGTGCGGCACCGCACCGAGCAATTCGACGCGGCCGATGAGCCCGTGCTGTGCGATGTCGGTCATGAGCTTGTTGACCGTCGGCTCGTCGCGCGTGAGATCGCCCGCGATGGTGAGACGCCACGGAAGTTCCGCGATCGGCGCCAGTGCGGCGATGAGGATGTCGAAGCCCTTGCGCGGCACGACCGCCCCAACCGACAAAAGGCGCAACGTGCCGTCGGCGCTGCCCTTCGCGGGTGCGCCGCGATCGGTGCCAGGTGGCACGACGGTGATGCTGTCCCGCGGAACGTCGTAGTCCTCACTCAGGCGCTCGCCGGTGGACGGACTCGTGACGATGACCAAGTTGGCGGCGGCAAGAGCTGCGCGCTCGCTTTCGAACAGCTTGTCGGCATCGGCGCGCGACAGTCCCGTTTCCAGCGCGAGAGGATGATGCACCAGTGCAACCAGCGGTGCGCGCCGGGCGATCTTCTCCGCTTCCTCCGGCAACGCGCCAAGGGCGAGGCCGTCGACAACCACCGGCACATCCTCCGGCAAGGACAGGAGCCGGGACAACGCAAACGCACGCTGCTCGGCGGTGGGGCGCGGGAATCCATCGCCCAGCGACAGCACGTCGACGCGCCAGCCGAGCGCCTGCAGTTCGGCGATGAGGCGCCGATCGTAGCCATAGCCGCCCGTCAGCGTCGCAAGATCGCCGGGCACCGCAAACGCGATGCGATTCACCACAGAGACCGCCTCGTACCAGGCGCGCGCCACGTGCGATTCCCCGATCTTCACGCGGATCGCGTGAAGCTCACGCCCATCGCGGCCAAGCTCATCCGCGCGCGCGGCAGATGCGACCTTGTCGAACACGTATTTCGCCAGAAATTCCGTCGTCGTGTTCTTGCCCTTGAACTCCGGCACGTCGTCGAGATTGCGGTAGTTCAGCGGCTGCAACACCGATTTGAGCACCTCATGCGCGCGCCCGATGTCGACGACGATGCCGTTCCCATCGAGTGTCTGCGCGATGAACGCAACGTCGATGACGAAGGTTGCGCCGTGCAGCGCCTGCGCCGGCCCGAACACGGCACCGCGGAATGAATGGGCGATCATCACATGATCGCGGACTTCGACGGCAAACACGGGAGAACCTCTTCTCGTTAGGGATAGGAAATGAGCGGGCAGAGTACGCCGCTCTGGCGGTTGAAAATATCGGGGAGCCGCTCGGGCAGGTCGGAGAACGGCACGGCTGGCATCAGCAAGGCATCAAGCCGAGGGTCGACGAGAAGCGCAATCGCCTGCTCCAGGCGTTGCCGATGCGAGGTGGTCGCGCGGCGGGACGGCGCCACTCGGCCCACCTGGCTCGACACGATCTTGAGGCGGCGGCTGTGAAACGCGCCGCCGAGCGGCACCGGCACGACGCCTTCGCCGTACCAGCTCAGCTCGAGGATGGTCGCCTCGTCGCCCGCGATGTCGATCGCGGTGGCAAGCCCGCGCGGATCCGCGCTCGTGTGCACCACCAGCGCGCAACCGACCGGTGCGTTCTCGGGCCTGGCGAACTTGAGGCCGAGCGCGCGCGCGAGTTGTTCGCGCGCCGGGTTGATGTCGATCAGCGTCACGTCCGCGCCCGGCGCACGCGCGCATAGAACCCCGACGAGCGCGCCGACCACGCCCGCGCCGACCACCGCGATCGGCCCGGCGGGAACGGGGTCTGCATCCCAGGTCGCGTTCAGCGCGGTTTCCATGTTCGCGGCCAACACCGCGCGCGAAGTCGGAACGTCCGTGGGTATCGGCACGGCGGCGTCGACCGGCACGTCGAAGAGAGTCTGGTGGGGATGGAGCGCGAACACATTGCGGCCGACCAGTCCGTCGGGCCCGGCTTCGACCCGCCCGACCGTCGCGTAACCATATTTGACCGGGAACGGAAAGCTTCCGCCCATAAAAGGGGCGCGCATCCGCTCATATTCGCTCGCGGGAACTTTTCCGCCGGCAATCAGCGACTCGGTGCCGCGGCTGATCGCCCCATAAAGAGCGCGCACCCGGACCATGCCTGCGGCGAGCGGATCGAGCCGTTCCCGGCGGATTTCCGCCCGGCCCGGCGCGACATACCAAAGCGCTTCCGCGGTTGCATTAACGCCCGACACACGCCCCTCCTTGGACTCCTCAGCCGCAGGCCGTTATATCGTGCTTCGATTGTAGGGGTATCGAAATTGCTTAACGGGCGTGGGCGTTTGACCACCGATTTGGTTACGAGCCGGAGGGTTTCTGCGCGGCGCGTCTTCTTTGCGGCGCTCGTGCTCACGCACCATCGCGGCACTCTTTGCGCTGACCGCCTACGCGTTGTCGGCGGGCGGCCTCACGGTCACGGACGGCGTCCTGCTGCTCCTCTACGCACTCACCATGCCGTGGGCGGTGATCGGCTTCTGGAACGGCATCATCGGCTTTCTCATCATGCGGCTTGCGCGCGATCCGGTTGCGGCCGTCAATCCGGCGGCGGCGCATGGGCGCAGCGACGAGCCGATCTTGGTGTCGACCGCGCTCACCATCTTCGTGCGCAACGAGCCGCCGCAGCGGGTCATTCGCAACCTTGGCACGATGATGCGGGAGCTGACCGCGGCCGGCGTGGCCGACAAGTTCCATCTCTACGTGCTGAGCGACACAAGCCTGCCCGAGATCGCGGCGCTCGAAGAGACGAGCTTTGGCGTGCTTGCCGACCAGTGGCGCGGCCGTTTCGCGATCACGTATCGCCGCCGCGAGGTCAACACCGGTTTCAAGGCCGGCAATTTCTGGGACTTCTGCCAGCGCTGGGGCGACAACCACGAACTCGCGGTCACGCTCGACACCGACAGCTTCATGACCGCGGCCGCGATCATGCGCATGGTGCGGATCATGCAGGCCGATCCGAAGCTCGGCATCCTTCAGGGACTCGTGGCCGGCCTGCCGTCGACCAGCGCGTTCGCGCGCATCTTCCAGTTCGGTATGCGGCTCGGCATGCAATCGTTCACCATCGGCAGCGCGTGGTGGCAGGCCGATTGCGGCCCGTATTGGGGGCACAATGCGGCGCTGCGCATCGCGCCGTTCAAGACATACTGCGAGATCCCAAAGCTGCCGGGCAAAGGCGTGCTGCGCGGCCATGTGCTGAGCCACGACCAGATCGAGGCCGCGCTGATGCGGCGCGGCGGCTACGATGTGCGCGTGCTGCCGGAGGAGGATCTCGGCTGGGAAGAGAACCCGCCGACGCTGATCGAATTCATCCGCCGCGATCTGCGCTGGCTGCAGGGAACGCTGCAATACGGCTTCTTCCTTTCGCTGCCGGGCCTGAAATTCGTCAGCCGCTTCCAGCTTCTGTTCGCGATGATGATGTTTCTGGGCTCGCCGGCGTGGATCGGTCTGCTCGTTATCGGCACGCTTTCGATCGCGACATCGGCTTCGATGGCGGACTTCATTCGCGCCGATGCGGGGTATGCCCTGCTCGCGGTCCAGGTGGTGATGTGGTTCACGCCGAAGACCGCAACGGCCATCGACGTGCTGGCGCGGCCGGCGCTTCGCCGGGCCTTCGGAGGCACCGCGCGGTTCCTCACCAGCCTTCTGATCGAGACTTGCTCGACGTTCCTGCTCTCACCGATCATGTGGTTCGGCCACACGATGTTCTTCGCAGGGCTTCCCTTCGGCCGTGTCATCGGCTGGATCGGACAGGTGCGCGACGACCACACGGTTCCGTGGTCGGTGGCGTTCAAGCAGCTGTGGCCGCACACCACGCTGGGGCTCGCGTGTCTCGCGATCCTCGCGGCGACACATCCCGTCGCCGCGATCTATGCCTTCGCGCTGATCGCGGGCGGGCTCGCCGTATCGATCCCGTTTGCCGTGATCACGGCGAAGCCGAGCGTCGGACTCGCGCTCGCGCGTATCGGCATCGGCCGGTTGCCGGAGGAGAGCGCACCGCCACAGGCACTGGCCGCGCTGTCGCTACCGGCGCTCGCGGCCTCCGCGCGCGTGGCCTAGGCGATGCTCGGCACGCTACGCACCGTGCGCGGCGTGGTGCGGTCGCTGGGCATCTATTACGGCCGCAAGAGCCGCAGGATCGAGAAGGACCGGCTCTACGCGCAATTCGTCAGAGGCGGCGATCTCGTGTTCGATGTCGGCGCTCATGTCGGCGATCGCGTGGCGTCTTTCCGGCAAACTCGGCGCGCGCGTCGTGGCGGTCGAGCCGCAGCCCGCGCTCGCCCTGACGCTGAAGACGCTCTACGGCGCGCGACCGCAACGTGATCATCGAAAGCAAGGCCGTGGGACGACGTCCCGGCACGCTCGAGATGAAGATCAATATCGACAATCCGACGGTGTCGACGGCGTCGAGCGCGTTCATCGATGCGGCCAAAGGCGCGCAAGGCTGGGAGGGGCAGAGCTGGGAGAAGACCATCGTCGTGCCGGTGACCACGCTCGACGCGCTGATCGAGGCGCACGGCAGGCCTTCGTTCGTGAAGATCGACGTGGAGGGATTCGAGGGAGAGGCCCTGGCCGGGCTGACACGGCCGGTCGACGTGCTGTCGTTCGAGTTCACCACCATCCAGCGCGACGTGGCCGAGAGCTGCATCGCGCGCTGCGCAACGCTCGGATTTCAGCGCTACAATGCCGCGCTCGGCGAGAGCCAGGCGCTCGGGGACTGGCGCTCGGCCGAGGACATCGGGCGCTGGCTTAGAGAGCTGCCGCACGCGGCCAATTCGGGAGACATCTATGCGCGCATGGCGTGAGTGGGCGGCGGCGGGATTTGTATTGCTCGCCGTGACGGTTGCGGCGCGCGCCGCCGATGCGCTTGCAGTGGATGTGATCAACGAAAGCCAGCCGACGCTCTGCGCGGAAAAGGACAACGTCTATCTGAAACTGCAATCCGGCGCGGCGCGCCGCTTCACCGTCGAGGCGGTGCATCCGGCATACGCCGGAACGATCGTGGTGGACCGCTTCGCGCCCGATTTCACGAAATGCGACATGTCGAACGATCCGGTGTTCAAGTCCGAGCGGCGGCAAGTCACGATCTTCGAGAACGCGGAATGGCGGCTCGTCGGGCATACGTTCGACAGCTTCTGGCGGCCGAACCAGGTGCCGGTGCGGGTCGGCAACCGGGTCGAGAACGGGCTGCACCTCTTGCAGCTATGGACGGCGCGCCATGGCGGCTTTCGACGAGGTGCTGGTGCTCTATCCCGCCGACGGCTATTGGCGCGCGCGGCCGATGCCGCCCGCGAATTTGCGCTGGAGCGCGTATGGCTCCTCGTTCCTGATCGGGCCGGTCGAGACGCAAGGCCGGCCAGTCGTCGACATCAAGGATCTGTCTTACGACCCCGAGACCAAGACGTTCACGCTCAACTTCGTGCGCGGCGGAAGTGCGACGTTGCGGGTCGAAACGCTCAACGACGACCGCATGGTGCTCGACGTGAACCTGTCCGAGAGCGCGGGCGCGCAGCGGCCGTTTGCGGCGCTGCGATCGATGTTCGTGAGCGAAGGCAATTCCGATGTGGCGCGAATCGGCTGGCGCACGAAAGACAGCGAACGCTGGCTGCAGGAGCCGGTGATGGACTTCAAGCGCGCCAACGCGGCCGAGCTTTGGACCGGGCGGCTCGTGCCCTCGCGCCACAATCTGAGCGCGCCCGACATGGTGTTCCGCGATTTCAGCACGACGGCGAAGTAGCGCAGGCTGACGCGCGACGCGATACTTCCGGTGGCGATATGGCGCCCCCACGGGGTTTCGAACCCCGGTTTTCGCCGTGAGAGGGCGACGTCCTGGGCCGCTAGACGATGGGGGCGGGCCAGTGGGTGATCTATAGCCCCGGCGATTGGGGTTGGACAAGCGGCGCCCCTCCGGTCGCCTGCGCGACCACCTCCCCCGCACGCGGGGGAGGAAAGAGAAGGCTAGTCGTCGGAGGCGATGGTGACGGCGGAAAAGCCGGCGGCGTCGGTGAAGAGGTAGGCTTTGAGCGTGAAGATTTCAGGGCTGCCGCCCGCGATCAGATAGAGGAAATCGGTTTCGTAGGCCTCGGCGCGATCGGCGGCGGAGGGTTTCGCCTCACCGTCCGGATGCGAATGGAAACAACCGATGATGCGGGTGTCCTCGCCGCGCAGACGCCGCATCAGATCGAACTGCGCCTGCGGATCGATCAGGAAGCGGCGGCGAGGATCGTCCGCGATGTTCTTTGCTTCGTGGATGGCGAGCGCGCGCCAGCCATCGGGCGTGTCGTCGCCTTCGATCAGACCGCAGCATTCGTTCGGATAGGCGCGCGAGGCCGCCTGCAGCACGCGCGCGGCAAGCTCGTCGGCAAGGTGAAGGATCCGTTGCGCCATTTGCGCGGATGTTAGCGCGTTCCCGCACGCGAGACGAAACCTGTTGAATCCGGTCCCGGTCGTCCGTGTTCGACTGACCCCTACTGACTGCCAAGCCGTACGCGCCCGAGCAGGCGGCCGGAATTCGCATCCACGATAACGAGCTCGTCGCCCTCGCCGCCCGAGAGGCGCATGAGGATGCGGTTGCCCTGGAGCTCGGCGCTTTCGATCCGCGCGCCCGGCGCGGGCACGGCCGTCATGAACGGCTGAGCACTCTCCGCTTCCGCGCGGCGGCCGGCGCCGAGCATCGCGCCCGCGATCAGCGCGCCGACACCGATCATGATGAAGCGCGCCCAGGATGATGACGAGGGCGAGCAAGCCGCGATAGCTTGCAGTCGAGGCAGGAACATCGCTGGTCATGGCCGAGTCATCCGTGGAGGGAGAGTTGCGCGAGCTCGCCGCGGGCGACATGCACAAAGGCTGGCGGCTGGATCATTTCCTGGCAAAGGCGCTGCCCGAGCTGTCGCGCGCACGGCTTCAGGCCCTGATCAAGGACGGCCGCGTGCGCAAGGGCGAAGCCACGATAGGAGACCCGAACTTCAGGGTCAAACCGGGCGAACGCTACGCGGTGAGCGTGCCGCCGCCCTTGCCCGCCGAGCCGCAGCCGCAGGACATCCCGCTCGTCATTCTCTATGAGGACGACGATCTGATCGTCATCGACAAGCAGGCGGGGCTGGTGGTGCATCCCGCGGCCGGCAATCTGGACGGGACGCTGGTGAACGCGCTGCTCGCCCATTGCGGCGCGTCGCTCAAAGGGATCGGCGGCGTGGCGCGGCCCGGCATCGTCCACCGCCTGGACAAAGATACGAGCGGCGTCCTTGTCGCCGCCAAGAACGAGCGCGCGATGCGGAGCCTCGGCAAGCAATTCGCCGCCCACAAGGTGGAGCGGGCCTACAACGCGGTCGTGTGGGCCGCGCCGCGCGAACGCTCAGGGCTGATCGAGGGCAATCTCGGGCGCAATCCGTTCGACAGAAAGCGCATGGCGGTGCTGCGCGAGGCGGGCAAGCCCGCGCGCACGCGCTATCGGACGCTGGAAGAATTCGGCCAGCGCGACAAGGCGTTTGCTTCGCTTTTGGAGTGCCGGCTGGAAACCGGGCGCACGCACCAGATCCGGGTCCATTTGGGCCATATCGGCCACCCGCTGATCGGCGATGCAACCTATGGACGCGCGCGCCGGGCGCCGATCCCGCGGAGCCCCGAGGAGAAGGCCGCGTTCGAGGCGGCGATGAAGTTCCCGAGGCAAGCGCTTCACGCGGGCGTGCTCGGGTTCTTCCACCCCACCAAGCAACGGAAAATGCTGTTCGAATCGCCCTGGCCCGAGGATTTCGCCAACCTTGTGAAGGCGCTGCGGGACCTTAATTCGCCGTAACCCGGACCATAGCCCTTGTTACTAAGTAGTCTCACGCCCATATCTTGCCCGAAATGGGGGATAGACTTCACCAGACATGCGTTAGGACTCGACAGACTGCGGGATACCGCGGCTCCGGTCGTGTCGTAGATAGGAAGGGGAATTGAGTATGGCAAGAGCGCTACCGATCGTCAGTGAAGGCGGTCTTGCGCGGTACCTGGCCGAGATCCGCAAGTTTCCCCTGCTGGATCCCCAGGAAGAGTACATGCTGGCCAAACGCTGGCGCGAGCATCAGGACACCGAGGCTGCGCATAGGCTGGTCACCAGCCATCTTCGGCTCGTGGCGAAGATCGCCATGGGCTATCGCGGCTATGGCTTGCCCATCAGCGAGGTGATCGCCGAGGGCAATATCGGGCTCATGCAGGCGGTCAAGCGCTTCGAGCCGGAGCGCGGCTTCCGCCTTGCGACCTACGCGATGTGGTGGATCCGCGCGTCGATCCAGGAATACATCTTGAGGTCGTGGAGCCTCGTGAAAATGGGAACCACGGCGGCGCAGAAGAAGCTGTTCTTCAACCTCCGGCGCGTGAAGGGCCAGATCGAGGCCCTCGATGAGGGCGATCTCAAGCCCGACCAGGTGAAGACGATCGCGACGCGCCTGGGCGTGCCCGAGGACGAGGTCATCAACATGAACCGGCGGCTTGCCTCGCCCGACTCGTCGCTGAACGCACCGTTGGGCGGCGAATCCGAATCCGAGTGGCAGGACTGGCTCGCCGACGATGCGCTCGACCAGGAAACGCAGCTGGCCGAGTCCGAGGAACTCGAAGAGCGGCGCACTCTGCTGTCGACCGCGCTCGAGGAACTCACGCCGCGCGAACGCGACATCCTGCAGGCGCGGCGCCTCCAGGACGATCCGGTGACGCTCGAGGATCTGTCGGTGAAATACGACATCAGCCGCGAGCGCGTCCGCCAGATCGAGGTCAGGGCCTTTGAAAAACTTCAAGAAAAGATGAAAGCGGCCCTCCGGTCCAAGCGCGCCGAGACCCTCGACGCCCGTTAGGCTCTGCCCTACACTCCCGGCGAGTTTCCTTAAGGAAATCCGGGAGGATCACACATGCAAAGTCGGTTGAAGGGTCTCGTCGGCAGCGTTGCCGTCGTAGGGATCGCGCTTGGCGCGGGCGTTTTGGCGACATCGGCACCGATGGCGCAACCTCTGATCCATAAGAGCGTCTCGCTCCAGCAGGCGATCCAGGTCGTCAAGGCCGCGATCGCCGAGTGCAGCAAGGACGGCTCGGTGATCTCGATCACGGTCGTCGATCGCGACGGCGAAGTGCGCTTCTCCGTGCGCGCGAACGGCGCCAACCCGCACAATTTCGAATTGTCGCGGCGCAAGGCTTACACGGCGCGGACCTTCCGCAGCCCGAGCGCGGACTTCATCACCAAATCGGCGCCGGACAAGGATCTCGCCGGACAGCGCATGCTGAAGGATGTCATTCCGCTCGGCGGCGGCATTCCGATCATGATCGGTGAGGATGCGATCGGCGCGGTCGGGTATCTCGGGCGCCAAAGGCGGCCAGCCGCGCGAAGAAGTGTGCGCCAGAGCCGGCATCGCTTCGATCCAGGGCCAACTCAGCTAATCAGAACGAAGACGGAGTTTCTCCATGTCCCGTTTCACCACAGTGAGCGCAGCCCTTCTCGCGGCGGCGTTGCTCTCGACGGCACAAGCAGCGCCGTTGATGGAGCGCAATCTTAACTCCGACGACGCGATGGCCGCCTATGAGCGCATGATGAGCTCATGCGGCCCGAACCTGAACAACGTGACGGTCGTGTTCGTCGATCGCGCCGGCCAGGTGGTTCTGCAGGCGCGGGCGAACGGCGCAGCGCTGCACAATCTCGATCTCGCGCGGCGCAAGGCCTATACGGGCCGCACGTTCCGCACGAAGTCGATCGAATGGCGCGATCGCACGACGGGCACTCAGCCCGCCGCAGGTCAGCGGATGCTCGCCGAGGTGATTCCGCTCGGCGGCGGCTCGCCGATCATGATCGGCGATGAGGTCATCGGCGGCGTCGGCGTGTCGGGCGCGCAGGGCGGGCAGCCCGGCGATCAAGCCTGCTCGGATGCCGGCGCGGCGGCGGTGGTTGCGCTCGCGCGCTAGTCGCGTTTCTTAGGTGTCAATCGGAGAGGAAGCATGAAATCGCTTCTGAGCGTGCTTGCGTGCGCGGTTCTTGCGGTCATGGGAGCAACATTGGCGGTGCGCGCGGGCGATGCTCCGGCGCCGCCGTCGAAGCAAGGACCCATCCATGTCACCTCGTTCTTCGAGGTGAACCCGGGCGGCGTGAACCAGGCGGTCGGCGTGCTGAAGACCTATCGCGATGCGGCGCGGCGCGAGCCGGGGGCCACGAGCGTGCAGGTCTATCAGGAAGTCGGCGCGCCGTTCCGGCTCGTGAGTCTGTCGGTGTGGCGCGACTACGCGGCGTATGAGGCGCACATGAAGGCCGCGGCCACGACAACGCTGAACCAGACGATGAAGGCGGTCGAATACGGGCCGGCCGACACGCGACCCCACGCTGTCCATTTCGGAACGCCGGACGGCAAAGCTGCGGGCGCGGGCAGCGTCACCATCATCAGCCATCTGGACGTGCCGCCGATGGGCATTCCGGCGCTGCTCGATCTGATGAAACCGTTCTCCGAGGCGGTGTCGAAGCAGCCCGGCATGGTGACGTATCAGATCTTGAGGCAGACAGCCGGCAGCGGGAACCACTTCCGGAGCTACGAAGTCTGGGCGAGCGAGAAGGAGTGGGAAGCCCACAATCTCGCGAAATACTCGCAGGATTACCGCACCGGCATGGCGCCGCTCCTGGGCACGCCCTACGACCAGCGCAAGTACACAGTCGTGAATTGAGCGCGAACCCGCCATCCTGAATCATACGGCCGCCGCCCCCTGGGAGGCGGCCGTGTTTTTTTGCCGATCGCAAACCTTGAGAGGCGAGCCCATGAAACCCCTATATCGTCTGATCGCGATTGCTGCGTTCGTGGCTCCGGCCGCGGCGCTGAGTGCGCCTGCGCCGCAACCCGCGCCCGAAGCCGTGCCGGGTCCGCGCTACATGATGACCCATATCGAGGTCTCGCCCGAGGCGACCGCGATGACGCTCGCGGCAATCAAGGACTATCGCCAGGCGTCGATGAAGGAGCCGGGCGCGGTCGGCGTCGACATCTTCCAGGAGAGCGGCCATCCGAGCCGCTTCATCATCAGCGAGGTTTGGCGCGATCACGCGGCGTTCGTCGCGCGCGCGAATTCGCCGGCGGGCCCCGCGCTGTTCGCGAAAGTGAGGCCGGTCGAGTTCCGGCCGCCGGATATCCGGATTCATTTCCTGTTCGCGGGGACGACATACAAGGCGCCGACGGCGGGCAATGTCATGGTGATCTCGCATCTCGACGCGTGCTGCGGCGGAACGCCGACGCTCGAGGCCGCGATGAAGTCGCATGGCCGAGGCCGCCGCGAAAGAGCGCGGCATGGTGCGCTACGAGATTCTCGATCAGCTGCCGCCGCGCAACAACCACGCGCGTCTCTACGAGGAATGGGCGAGCGAGCGGGATTATGTGGCGCACAATCTCTCGCAGCCCGTGCGCGACGCGTTCTCGAGGCTGCAGGAATATCTCGGCACGCCGTACGACCAGCGTCTGTACCGGCTGGCGAATTAGGAGGACGCAGATGAAATCGACACGCCGCGTGATCCTGGCCGCGATGCTCGCGCTGGTCGCGGGCGCGGCCGCGGCTGCACAGGGACAAGCGCCGCAGGCGCCGCCGCCGGGTCCCGCCTATGTGCTGACCTATCTCGAGTTCGGGCCGAGCTCGGTCAACAACGCGATTGCGGCGATGAAGACCTATCGCGATGCGAGCCGCCGCGAGATGGGAGCGAGGACGCGTCGACATCTACCAGGAAGCGGGTCATCCGCACCGCTTCGTCCTGCGCGAGATCTGGGACGACCGCGCCGCGTATGACCGCCATGCGATGGCGGCTTCGAGCAGCCAGTTCACCAATGCGGTCCGGCCGATCCATTTCGGGCCGATCTATGTCTCCGTGCACATCGAGTATTGGATGTCGCCGGTGAAACAGGGCGGCGCGAACGACGCCTTCGTGGTGACGCACGTCGATGTCGGCGGCATGAACGTGCCGCGGCTGAAGGAGATGCTGGACAAGGTCGGGCCCGCAAGCGTCAACGATGCGGGGCTCGTGCGCTACGAGATCCTGGATGAGGTTCCCGCGCATCCGAACCATTTCCGCTTCTTCGAGCAATGGACGAGCGAAGCCAATTGGGCCGCGCACCACTCATCGCCGCATGCGCGCGCGTTCCGCGACAGCGTGACGCCGATCCTCGGCACGCCGTACGATCAGAGACTGTATCGGCTGGTGAACTAGTTCGCCCTGACGCGACGAAAAGAAAACGGCCGCGTTCTTGCGAACGCGGCCGTTTCGTTTATGCGAACGCGATCAGTACCACTTGCGCAAGCGGACTTCGCTCGAATTGCCGACCAGCATGCGGAACTGCTCCACGTTGCTCTCGCCGAAATGGTACGGGTAGACGATCTTCGGCCTGAACGCCTTGACCCAATCCGCAGCGGCATCAACCGTCTGCGTGTAAGGCAGGTTCATCGGCACGAACGCGATGTCGATGTTCGTGAGCGCGCGCAGCTCCGGCGTGCCTTCGGTGTCGCCCGCGATATAGACGCGCTGGCCGCCCAAGTTCAGCACATAGCCGTTGTCGCGGCCCTTCGGGTGGAACTGAAGGCGTTCCTGCGTGATGTTGTATTCGGGAACCGCTTCGACCGAGACGCCGGCATGCGTCTGCGTCTGGCCGTTCGCCATCACCTTGGTCTTCGCCTGCAGCGCGGGCGGCATCATGCCGAAGACGGCCTGCGGAGCGACGATGACCGTGTTCGGGCCGGCGAGCTCGGTGAGCGTCGGCACGCTGAAATGATCGCCGTGCTCATGCGTGATGAGGATCAGGTCCGGCGGGTTCGGACCGCGGAAGGCGGCAGCGCCGCTGTTCGGGCCGGGCGGGAACGTGGTCGGATCGGCGACGATGCGCTTGCCGTTCCACGTCAAAACGAGGCCGGCATGATGCACGGGATGGATCACGAGCGGACCCATGGTGGTTTGGACGGTGTCGTCCTGGGACGCGGCCGCGGCGGCGACGGCCGGAGCCGTCACGGACACGGATACGGTGATCGAGGCGAGTGCCAACACGGCGGCCGCAGCGACGGCGCCGAGCAAATGTGTGGGTTTCACGTCTTCATCTCCTGGAGTTTCAATTGGGGCCGGCCCGCATCGAATCATCTATCGAATCATCGTCAAGCCGTCGAAAAGGGATTATACGCGGCGCGCCACACGTAAAGCTACGGGCGAACAATAAAGTCACAAAAGGGGGCGAGCGATGAAACTCAAGCTTTGGCAAGTGGATGCGTTCGCAGAGCGTCCGTTTGCGGGCAATCCCGCAGCCGTGGTGCCGCTTCAATCGTGGCTCTCCGACGACAAGATGCAGGCCATCGCGAACGAGAACAATCTCGCCGAGACGGCGTTCTTCGTGCCGCATGCAACCGGAATGGGCAGCTACGATCTGCGCTGGTTCACGCCGACGGTCGAGGTGCCGCTGTGCGGACACGCGACGCTCGCATCGGGCTGGGTGGTGCTGAACGAGTTGATGCCGTCCGCCGACATCGTGCGGTTCGAAACCAAGAGCGGCGAACTTACGGTTGCGCGCGAAGGCGACGGCCGTCTGAAGATGGCGCTTCCGGCAAGTTCCGTGGACCCGTTTGCGGCGCCCGCAGCGCTTGCGCACAAGCTTGCCGAGCTCGCGGGCGGCGTCTCGCCTGAAGAACTGCTTTGGGCGCCCAAAGGCGCGGGCGGAAATCCCGGACTGGTCGCGGTATGGCCCGAGGCGGCATTGCGCGCGATGCGACCCGGCGCTGGTCTTGCGGAAGCGCTCGCGAGCGTGAAGGCGCGCGGGTTTCTCGCGACGGCCAAGGGCGACGGCAAACCCTACGATTTCCTCTCGCGCTTCTTCGCGCCGGGCATGGGCGTGCATGAGGACCCGGTGACGGGTTCGGCCAACTGCGCGCTGACGCGGCTCTGGTCGAAGCGGCTGGGCAAGAAGACGCTGCGCGTGTGGCAGGCGAGCCCGCGCGGCGGTGACCTTCTGTGTACGGACGAGGGCGACCGCATCACGCTGTCGGGACCCTGCGCGCTCTATATGCGCGGAGAGATCGAGGTCTAAAGCCGCTACAATGCCTCGACCCGACGCTTGTTCTCGAACAGGCGGTCGTGGAGATTGTCGAGCGCGGCCGATAGTTTTTCCGGCTTGACCGCATCGTCGAAGCGGAACGCGCCTTGCGCGGCGTGGATGCCGACGAGACCGAGCTCGTTCGGCGGATCGAGCCAGATGTGCCCGGTGGATTCGTGACGCTGGCCGATCCAGATATAGACCGTCATCGAGCGCACGTTGTTCTGCTTGTGCCCCGCATAGACGTGGAGCCCACGCGCTTCCGCCCAGGCGTGGATGATCGGATCGATCGTCTTGAAGTCGCCCATGCGGGCGATCTTGGCGGAAATCGGGAACTCCACACAACGGTTAACCGCGATGCCATGACGCATTTGACGCGAGGAAGCTGAATCGCTACAGAAGCCGCGGGCCACGCTCCCCCAACGGAGCGCGATCATTCTGGAAGGAATGACTGATGACCGGAACCGTTCCGGCCGTGCGCCCTGCACGGCCTTTTTTTTCGTCTGGACCCTGCGTCAAGCGGCCGGGTTGGACACCTGAAGCTCTCAAGGATGCGTGCCTTTCGCGCTCGCACCGCTCCAAGCACGGCAAGGCGAAGCTGAAAGAGGCGATCGACCGCACGCGCAAGGTGCTGGGCGTGCCTTTAGACTACCGGATCGCGATCGTCGCGGGCTCGGACACCGGCGCCGTCGAAATGGCGCTGTGGTCGCTGCTCGGGCCGCGTCCTGTCGACGTGCTGGCGTGGGAAAGCTTCGGCGAGGACTGGGTCACCGATGTGGTGAAGCAGCTCAGGCTGAAAGACACGCGCACGATCAAGGCGGATTACGGTGTGCTGCCCGATCTCGCGAAGACCGATCCCTCGCACGACATCGTCTTTGTGTGGAACGGCACGACCTCGGGCGTGCGCGTGCCCAACGGCGATTGGATCAGGGATGACCGCGAGGGTCTCACGATCTGCGATGCGACGTCGGCCGCGTTCGCGATGGACCTGCCGTGGAAGAAGCTCGATGTGGTGACCTTCTCCTGGCAGAAGGTGCTAGGCGGCGAAGGTGCGCACGGCATGCTGATCATCTCGCCGCGCGCAGCCGCACGGCTCGAGTTGTACGAGCCCGCGTGGCCGATGCCGAAATTGTTCCGCCTGACCAAGGACAAGAAGCTGGTCGAAGGCATCTTCGAAGGCGAGACGATCAACACGCCTTCGATGCTCGCACTCGAGGATTACATCGATGCACTGAAATGGGCGGAAGCGAGCGGCGGGCTCAAGGGCCTGATGGAGCGCGCCGACTCCAATCTCAACGCGCTTGCGCAATGGGTCGAGAAGCGGGCCTGGATCGATTTCCTGTGCGCCGATCCGAAGACGCGCTCGAACACCTCGGTGTGTCTCAAGATCGTCGATCCGTGGTTCACGGCGCTCGCGAAAGATGCGCAGGCCGCGGCCGCGTCGAAGATCGCGAGCATCCTCGAGAAGGAGGGCGTGGCGCTGGACATCGGCGGCTATCGCTCGGCGCCGCCGGGATTGCGCATCTGGTGCGGCTCCACGGTCGAGCGCGCCGACATCGAGAAGCTGACGTCCTGGCTCGATTGGGCGTTCGCGCAGGTGAAACAGTCCTAACCATTTCCAACCGGAGCATGGAGTCGATCATGCCGAAGGTCTTAATTGCCGATCAGTTGTCGCCCGCAGCCGTTGCGATCTTCAAGGAGCGCGGCGTGGACGCGGACACCAAGACGGGTTTGTCGAAGGACGAGCTCTTGAAGATCATCGGCGAGTATGACGGGCTCGCGGTGCGTTCGTCGACGAAAGTGAACGCCGAGGTGCTGAAGGCCGCGAAGAATCTGAAAGTGATCGGGCGCGCCGGTATCGGCGTCGACAATATCGATGTGCCGGCCGCGACCGCTGCCGGCATCATCGTGATGAACACGCCGTTCGGCAATTCGATTACGACCGCCGAGCACGCGATTGCGCTGATGATGGCGCTGGCGCGCGACATCCCCGCGGCGAATTCGTCCACGCATGCCGGCAAGTGGGAAAAGAACCGCTTCATGGGCGTCGAGCTCTACGGCAAGACGCTGGGTCTCGTGGGCTGCGGCAATATCGGTTCGATCGTGGCCGACCGCGCGAAGGGTCTGAAGATGCGCGTCGTCGCGTTCGACCCGTATCTGTCGCCCGAACGCGCGACCGATCTGGGCGTCGAGAAGGTCGATTTCGACGACCTGCTCGCGCGCGCCGATTTCATCTCGCTGCACACGCCGCTGACCAACGAGACGAAGAACATCATCTCGGCGGACGCGATCGCGAGGATGAAGAAGGGCGCGCGCCTGATCAATTGCGCACGCGGCGGGCTGGTGGACGAAGCGGCGGTGAAGACCGCGCTCGAACTCGGGCCACCTCGCCGGTGCGGCGTTCGATGTGTTCGCCGAAGAGCCCGCGAAGAGCAATCCGCTGTTCGGCAACGAGCGCGTGGTCTCGACGCCGCATCTCGGCGCCTCGACCATGGAAGCGCAGGAGAACGTGGCGCTTCAGGTGGCCGAGCAGATCTCCGACTATCTGCTCACCGGCGCGGTGATGAACGCGCTCAACATGCCGTCGATCTCGGCCGAGGAAGCGCAGCGCATTCGGCCGTGGATTTCGCTCGCGGAGAAGCTCGGCGCGTTCGCGGGCCAGCTCACCGAGACGAGCATCTCGGCGGTCGAGATCGTCTATGACGGAACGCCCTCAGGGTTGAACACGCGCGCGCTGACGCAAGCCGCATTGTGCGGCTTGCTGAAGCCGGCGCTCTCCGAGGTGAACATGGTCAATGCGCCGCTCGTCGCCAAGGAACGCGGCGTGCGTGTCTCGGAAGTGCGACGCGACCAGCAGGGCGCCTATGAGGGGTACATCAAGCTGACCGTCACCATGGAGCAGGTCTCGCGCAGCGTCGCGGGCACGGTGTTCTCGAACAGCCGGCCGCGCCTGATCCAGATCAAGGGCATCGACATGGACGCGGAGTTCGCGCCGCACATGCTCTATATCACCAACGAGGACAAGCCGGGCTTCATCGGTCGGCTGGGCACGCTTCTGGGCAATGCCGGCGTCAACATCGCGAACTTCAACCTCGGCCGTTCGGCGCCGGGCGCGGACGCGATCGCGCTCCTTCAGGTGGACGAGCCGGTGGCGGACAAGATCCTTGCCGAAATCCGCGCGATTCCGCTGGTGAAACAGGCGCGCTCGCTGGAGTTCTGACGGGTTCGTCGTCCCCTTTCGGTGGCGCCCGGTGGGCGAACAGAGCTAAACTCGGCGGTACTCCAGAGAATCGAGACGCATGGCGAATGTGGCGGTCATCGGCGCCCAATGGGGCGACGAGGGTAAAGGCAAGATCGTGGATTGGCTGTCCGCACGGGCCGATGTGGTCGTGCGCTTCCAGGGCGGCCACAACGCCGGACATACGCTCGTCATCGACGGCGTGACCTACAAGCTGTCGCTCCTGCCTTCGGGCGTGGTGCGGCAGGGCAAGCTTTCGGTCCTCGGCAATGGCGTGGTGATCGATCCCTGGGCGCTGATCGAGGAGATCGAGCAGATCAAGGCGAAGGGCGTATCGGTCACGCCAGAGACGTTGGTGATCGCCGAGAATGCCGCGCTGATCCTTCCCGTTCATCGCGAGCTCGATCGGTTCCGCGAGACGTCGAATAGCGGCACGCGGCTCGGCACGACCGGGCGCGGCATCGGTCCTGCCTACGAAGACAAGGTCGGCCGGCGCGCCATCCGCGTCATCGATCTCAAGGACACCACGACGCTGAAGGCGAAGGTCGAGCGGCTGCTGCTGCACCACAACGCGTTGCGGCGCGGTTCGGGCGTCGAAGAGGCCGACGCGAACGAGCTGACGCGCGCGCTCGCCGAGATCGCCCCGAAGGTGCTGCCCTACGCGGCGCCGGTGTGGCGCAGGCTGGAAGCGGCGCGCAAGGCGGGGCGGCGCGTGCTGTTCGAAGGCGCGCAAGGCGCGCTGCTCGACATCGATCACGGCACATATCCGTTCGTGACGTCGTCGAACACGGTGGCGGGTCAGGCGGCGGCGGGCTCGGGCTGCGGGCCGCGCGATGTCGGCTTCGTGCTCGGCATCGCCAAGGCGTACACGACGCGCGTGGGCGAAGGCCCCTTCCCCACCGAGCTGAACGACGAGATCGGCGAGCGCATCGGTCGTACAGGCGCGGAGTTCGGCACGGTCACGGGACGCAAGCGCCGCTGCGGCTGGTTCGACGCGGTGCTCGTGCGCCAGACGGTGGCGACCGGCGGGATCGACGGGATCGCGCTGACCAAGCTCGACGTGCTGGACGGGTTCGAGGAGGTGAAGGTCTGCACCGGCTATACGCTGAACGGGCACAAGCTCGACTATCTGCCGCCCGATGCGAACGAGCAGGCGCGGATCGAGCCGGTCTACGAGACCGTTCCCGGCTGGCGCGAATCGACCAAGGGCGCGCGCTCCTGGGCGGAGCTGCCGGCGGCTGCGATCAAGTATATCCGCCGCGTCGAGGAATTGATCGGCGCGCCCGTGGCGTTGCTCTCGACGAGTCCCGAGCGGGAGGACACAATATTGGTGCGCGATCCGTTCGTGGATCGGTGAGGGGCGATGAAGACCATTCTGCGCTGTGCGGTCGTGGTCGTTGCGATGGCGGTGGGCGCCTGTTTCGAGAGCGCGCAGCCGCTGATTTCGGCCAAGAGCGCCGATTTTCCGCTCGGCACCAATCTCCGCTACACGTTCTATGAGTGGGACAAGGAGAAGAAGACGTGGCAGCCGAGCGAGACCGGCATGGTCAATCGCGAAGGCGACCACTACGTGCAGATCGATGATGGCGGGCTCGTGAGGGATGCGAAGCCGTTCCTGCTCAAGAGCATCGGCGACGGATACTTCGTCGCGCAACAGCCGGACGAGCGGGTCTATATCTACGACCTGCTGAAGATCCAGGGCGACGTCGTCTACCAGTTCGGCATGCCGTGCGAGGACGCGGACAAGAAGTTCGCCGACCAGGGGCTGCTCGATGGGTTCATGGAGAACGCAATACGGCAACACGTGCCGCGTGTCCGATTTCGACAAGCTCAGGCAGGTTCTATTCGCCATCGCGAAGGAGCGCCCGCAGCCGCAAGGCATGTACGCGCTCACGAAGTAGCTATTCGTCGTAGGGCGGGATCGGGTGGAGGTGGTTGAGCAGGCCGACGCCGTGGCCGAAGGCGAAGCCGCTTTCGACCGCCTGCTGGACGTAGGTGCGCGCGCGGGAGACCGCGTCCAGGAGCGAGAGACGTTGCGCGATGCCGGTGGCGATCGCGGTTGCGAGCGTGCAGCCGGTGCCGTGCATGGGGGCGGTGCCGATCCGCCGTGTACGGAAGATATGGATCCCTTCGATGTCGGCGAGCACGTCGGTGATGGTGTCGCCGGGCAGGTGTCCGCCTTTGACGAGAGCCGCACCCGCGCGCTTCCCGCGCAACGCTTCGGCGGCGCGGATGAGATCGTCGGGCGTCTCGATGGTGAGACCCGTGAGCCGCGCGGCCTCGGGCGCATTGGGCGTGATGAGGGCGGCGTGCGGAAACAGCAGCGATCTCATCGCTTCGACGCCGGTGTCGTCGACGAGGTCGGCGCCGCCTTTGGCGATCATGACCGTGTCGACGACGATCGGGATGTTCTTGTGACGGGCGAGCGCCTCGGCGACGGCTTCCACCGTGCGGGCGTTGACGAGCATTCCCGTCTTCACGACGTCCGCGCCCATGTCGTCGAGCACGACGCGGATCTGATCGGCGACGGTCTTGGGCGGCACGGCGTGGAAGGAATGAACGCCCGTCGTGTCCTGCACGGTGACGGCGGTGATCGCCGTCATGGCGTAGGCGCCAAGCGCGGTCGCGGTCTTGATGTCGGCCTGGATGCCGGCGCCGCCGCCGGAATCCGAACCCGCGACGATCAGGATGCGGGCAGGTTTAGGCGGCGTTGTCACGGATGAGCTGGGCGACTTCCCGGACCACGTCGCGCACCAGTTTCTCGTTCTCGTGCTCGGCCATGATGCGGATGACGGGCTCGGTGCCCGACTTGCGCACGAGGAGGCGTCCGCCGTCGAGCTTCTGCTCGTAGAGCTTGATCGCCGACGTCACCTTCGGATTGCTCAGCGGCGAGCCGTTGGTGAAGCGCACGTTCTCGAGCACTTGCGGCGCGGGCTCGAACATGTGCACCGCTTCGCTCGCGGGGCGGCGGTCTTCGGCGAGCACGGCGAGCACCTGAAGGGCCGCGATCAGGCCGTCGCCGGTGGTGATGAAATCGCTGAAGATGATGTGGCCCGACTGCTCGCCGCCGACATTGAAGCCGCCCTCGCGCATCTTCTCGATGACGTAGCGGTCGCCGACGGATGCGCGCACGAGCTTGAGATTGAGGCTCTTCAAATAGCGCTCGAGGCCGACATTCGACATCACGGTGCCGACGACGCCGCCGCCTTTGAGCTCGCCGCTCGGCGGCCCAGGAGCGCGCGATCAGCGCCAGGATCTGGTCGCCGTCGATGATGCGGCCGCGCTCGTCGCACATCACGACGCGGTCGGCATCGCCGTCGAGCGCGATGCCGAAATCGGCGCGCGTCTCCTTCACCTTGGCGATCATCGCCTCGGGCGAGGTCGAGCCGACTTCCTCATTGATGTTGAGGCCGTTGGGATCGACGCCGATGGTGAAGACATCGGCGCCCAATTCCCACAGCGCGGACGGCGCGACCTTGTAGGCGGCGCCATTGGCGCAATCGATGACGACGCGCAGGCCTTCGAGTCTCAGGTGCTTCGGGAACGTGCGCTTGGCGAATTCGATGTAGCGCGCCTGCGCGTCGTCGACGCGGCGCGCGCGGCCGATCTTCGTGGGTCGCGGCGAGGCCGTCGGCGAGCCCGTTCGCCATCAGCTCTTCGATCTGGGCTTCGCGCTCGTCGGAGAGCTTCTGGCCGTCGCGATCGAACAGCTTGATGCCGTTGTCGTGGTAGGCATTGTGCGAGGCCGAGATCATCACGCCGAGATCGGCGCGGAGCGAGCGGGTCAGCATGGCGACGGCCGGTGTCGGCAGCGGCCCGAACAGGAAGACGTCCATGCCGACCGCGGTGAAGCCCGAGACGAGCGCGGATTCGATCATGTAGCCGGAGAGGCGCGTATCCTTGCCGATCACCACGCGGTGGCGGTGATCGCCGTGGGTGAAGATGCGGCCGGCGGCCATGCCCACTTTGAGGGCAATCTCCGGCGTCATCGGGTGCGTGTTGGCGAGTCCCCGGATGCCGTCGGTGCCAAACAGAGTTACGCTTCATTCCCGCTTCAGGCTCCCCAAGGCTTTGAGTCGTCAGGCATTCTTAAGGTTAAGTCTAGCACCGGGGGAAGACCGCCAACAGCCCGGTTTTTGGCGCTTTCCGGCTCAACTTTGGCCGGCAATATGGGACCAAATTGTTAAGGCGTCACGAAGCGGCCGGGGCTCATGGGTGCGGATCATGTCGGCGCCGTGGAGGGCCGCGTAGAGCTCGCCCGCGAGCGTGGCGGGCCCGATGGTCTTGAGGTCGCGCCCGACCAGGGTGCGGAGGAAGGACTTGCGCGACACCGAGACCATGATGGGAAGACCGAGGGCGGACTTGAGGACGCCGAGCCGCCTCAAGATCGTGAGCGACACCTGGGGCCGCGTGCCGACAAAGAGACCCATCCCCGGATCGAGAATGAGACGGTCGCGCGCGATGCCCGCTTCCATCAGCGCATGGGTGCGCTCCGCGAAGAAATCGGCGACGCGGCCGACGATCGATGCCGGATCGGTGTCGATCTTCCGCGCGGGGCCGCGGTCCTGCACCGAGTGCATGATGATGAGCTTGGCCTTGGACGCCGCGAACTTCGGATAGAGCTCGGGGTTGGGAAAGCCCTGGATGTCGTTGACGTAGTCGGCCTCGGCCTTCAGCGCCCAGAGCTGCGTCTCGGGCGCAAACGTATCGACGGAGACGGGCCAGCCCTTCTTCTTCGCGAAGGCGACGATCGGCTTCAGGCGGCCGATCTCGATTTCGGGCGAGACCGATTTCGAGCGCGGATTGCTGGAGGCCGCGCCGATGTCGAGCGCGTTCGCGCCGTCGGCGATCAGCGAGCCCGCGTGCTCGCGCGCGGCCTTGGGATCGAGAAAGCGGCCGGCGTCGGAAAACGAATCGTCGGTGATGTTGAGGATGCCGAAGATGAAGGTGTTTCTCACGGGCGAAGGCTCCGCGGAGGGGGCGGGACCGCGCCACGCGTAAGCCATTGGCGATCCGTCATTTTCAGTGTTTGCATCACTTTGGTCGCTCGATTTTTGAATTTTTCGGGTTGCTCGGGGGGCGAGGCCGGTGGGCGATCTGCAAATGCTTGATTGCGCGGGGTTTCTCCCGTTTGCAACACTCTGCTCGTCGAAATTTTGAAAAATTCTCGGCCGCCGCGAGGCGGCCACCACCCTGGCCGCGCCTGTGGGCACGAGCAAGCGCTTGGCTGTGCAGGGGTTTTTGCGTTTTCAATGGTTCGTTTGTCGGAATTTTTCGATGCGCCCCGAATGGCGAGCGCCGCCAAGCACTTAAGGACAGCTCGCGGGAACGACTGCCGAGCGCGGAAAAAAGCTCCGTTTTGGGCAGGCTGTGGCTAACGACGTTCGACATCGCTTTCTCGGCTCAAAAGGCTCCGCCAAACAGGCAATCATAGTCCTATTCCTATGTAAATAGGAATGCTGTGGGCCTGTATTATCGGGCAGCGGCGAGTGGCGGTTTAAATTCGGAGGGTCAGGCCGAGCGTGACGGCGTCGGGACTGACCCCGTCGATCCAGCGTCCCGCGAGGAGGTCGAGATCGAACGGTCCGCCGTCCGGGTTCCATCGCACCCCGATCTGGCCGCCAGCATGGCCGAACCCACGACCGAACATCTCAGCCATAAGAGCCAAATCGGGGACGATTTCCACCTCGACCTGAGCACCGCCGAAGAACGTGTGCCGGCGCTCACTCACCAGTCCGTATAGCCATCCGACGTTGAGGTTCACACGAACGCGCTCGCTGATATCCACCGTGGCCGGAATGATCGCGGAGGCGGTGTGGAGCGTGCCGTAGCGAGCGCTCCATCCCGCGGTGCCGATCAGGCCAATGCCTAAACCCGTCTCGACGGGCAGCAAGTTGAGTTTGAGGGCCGGCCCGACATGGGTGTCGTCAGTGGTATCCCAGAAGTGAGTGATCGCAGCGCCTATCTCAAGACGAGGCAGAGTGATCGGTGTGCACGCGGGCGATGCGTTCAACAGGCCGCGCTCGCCGTCGTAGCGCGTCACCCAGGATTCCAGATGACACACGCCGGGTGTTTCAACCGTCGCATCATCGACCACATGCGCGCCTCCGCCCGCGCGCGCTTGTGAACTGAAGAGCAGCAGGCCGAGAAGAAATGGGAGGTGGACGCCGGTCAGGATCGAGCGACGATGTACGGCCCTAGGTTTTTTCAAACGAGAAGTCCCAATTTATCTGCCATCCTGACCAGTTCGGCGAGCGATCCAGCTTCCATTTTCCGCATGATCTGACCGCGAGACACTTTAATGGTGATCTCGCTCACACCGAGGTCAGCAGCGATCTGCTTGTTTCGGCGACCGCTCACAACAAGCGCGGTGACTTCGCGCTCCCGCGACGTAAGGTTCGCGAAACGCCGCTGCAGATCCGCGATGGATGAAGTTGCCTCGCGTTGCACGCGGTCCTTGTCGAGCCCAAGTCTAATTGCGTCCAGCAAGTCCTCATCGCTGAACGGTTTGGGAAGGAATTCGATCGCTCCTGCTTTCATCGCACGTACGGTCATTGGAATATCGCCGTGAGCCGTAATGAAGACGATCGGAAGCTTATCGCCCAATTCGCTCAGGTCGCGCTGGAACTCGAGGCCACTGACGCCCGGCATCCTGACATCGAGTACGAGAACTGCCGGCAGATCGGGTCGCTCCGCACGCAGGAATTCCTGAGCGGATGCAAAGGTCCGCACCTCATATCCCGCCGAACGCAGGAAACTGTCGAGTCCTCTTCGAACAGACGGATCATCATCGATCACAAACACGATCGCGCGTTCCTGTGGTGCAGGCGCAGAACCGTTGAGCGAGATCATGCGGCTTTCCCTCGCTCGGTTGGGAGCGTGAACTGGAGGATCGCACCGCGGGGGATGTTTGGAACCGCCCAAACCTGTCCGCCATGCAACTCGACAATCGAGCGGGCCACCGTCAGACCGATGCCGAGGCCGTCGGGCTTCGTCGTGTGGAAGGGATCGAACATCCGGCCAGCGTCCTCATCCGTCAGCCCCTTGCCGTGGTCGATGACGGCGACAAGGACACGGTCCGGAGGCTGTCTGTTCGATCGGATCAGCAATTCCCCGGGGCCATCGCCAAGTTCCTTTTGAGCCTCGATCGCGTTGACAACGAGATTGAGCACGACTTGCTGCAATTGGACCCGATCTCCATAAACAGACGGCAGGCCATCAGCGAGCTCCATTCTAAGAGCGATGCGATGTCGCCGCAGCTCGGCGCGGATCAAGATTACGATCTCGCCAATGACATCATTGATGCTCAGCTTTTCGATCTTGGGAGCGGTTCTCTTGAGAAGGGTGCGTACCCGCGAGACGATCCTGCTTGCGCGGTTTGCGTCCTCGACGATGTTCGACGCGGCTTGGCGCGCCTCTGCGAGGTTGGGCGGATCACTCGCAAGCCACCGCAGGCAAGCATTTCCATTGGTCACCACACCGGCAAGGGGTTGATTGACCTCATGCGCGATCGTAACCGAGAGCTCACCGAGCGTTGTCACCCGCGCGACATGGGCGAGTTGCGCCTGGGCCTCGTGCATCGCGGCCCTGGTCGATTCGATCTGCAACGCAAGATAGGTTGTCACTCCGATCGCCGAAACGCTGATGATGAAGTTGACCAATCCTGCATCGGGATCGCCAGTCGGTGTCAGAAGATAGCTGATCAGCGTGAGCGCCATGCATCCCGCGGATACCAATAAGACACGGCGTCGCTGCCAGAAGCCGACCGCCATCAGCACCACGGCCACGTAAAACACGGCCACTGCAATCTCCAAGTCCGTCACGGTATCGACGGCGAAGATCACGCCGGCAACAACAGCCATTGCTATCGGGAGAATGAGCGGACCGGCTGAACCATACGGCCATTGTTGTCGCTGCTTGCCGACCTGAAGCGAGCGTTCTTCCGGATCGACCGTCCCGCGCACTTTCAGGAGCTCGGGCGCGCGATTTGTCGAGGGGTGGGCCTGCATGATGTTCCAGCTGTCCTTTCAGGCGCAACTGCAACTGGGTTTTCCGGCTTTTTCGCGACGGCGTCCAGCGCGGGCGAGGGTCATATACCAAAGCACATTTTGCGGCCTATCCAGCTGCGTATAGGCTTCTTGAGGGCATGACAGCGGAGTGGCCCAGGGTGACCGCGCATTCCAGAGGTATCCATCATTGATGGGGGAACGTCTCGCTCGCCGCGCTCGGGAAATGGCCTCGTCGACTGCCAGCGGACGTTGGCGAAGGTTTACACCGTTCGTGGGCGTCCTGCTGACGCTTGGTTCTCTCCCGGCGCACACCCAGCCCGAAGCTGTCGATCTTGCCCTCGTTATGGCCACCGACATGTCCTACAGCGTCGACGACGAGGAAGCGCGCCTGCAGCGCTGGGGCGCGGTCGAGGCGTTTCGCAGCCCGGAGGTCGTCCGCGCTATCGAGGCGGGCGCGCTTGGACGGATCGCCGTTGCCTATCTCGATTTTTCGAGCGCGAATTCGGGGCGGGTCGTCGTCGATTGGCAGATCATTCACGACAAAGCGAGCGCGGATGCGTTTGCGGATGCGCTTGCCATATCGCGCAGAACCGACGGCGTGCAGACATCGATCAGCAGCGGCATCCAGATGGCTCAGCGCCTGCTCGACGAAAGCGATTACAGGGCGACGAGAAGGGTCATCGACGTGTCCGGCGACGGACCGAACAATGATGGAAAGCTGGTGGCGCCAACGAGAGACGAGGCCGTCGCCAAAGGGATCACGATCAACGGTCTTGCCATCGTCACCGAGAACAACAAGAGCGACGTCTACTACCTGCCCGATCTCGACAAATATTATGCCGGCTGCGTCGTCGGCGGGCCGAACGCGTTTCTACATGTCTCGCACGGGTTCGAGGATTTCGCGCGCGCGATCAGACGAAAACTGGTGCTGGAGATTTCCGATGCGCGGCCTGCGCAGCAAGAAAATCGGCAGATCGTGAAGGTCGCGGCGGCATCGCCGAGATCATCGCGGACACAGCCGGTTTACGAGCGGGGCTGCGACATCGGCGAGCGGATGCGGTTTGGCGGTGTCAGCGTGCGGTGATCGCAAGAGGCGGCAAAATGGCGTGGACGATCGACAAATTCTCAAAGGCTCTCATGCTCAGCGCCGTCTTGGCGCTGATCGGGCCTGCTTCAAGCCTTGCAGGCGCGGCGAACTCCGGCGGTGCAACGCAGCCGGGGGCCGGCCAAGAGGTCGATGTGGCGCTTGTGCTCGCCGTCGATATCTCGGGAAGCATCGACTACGAAGAAGCGGAACTGCAACGCAAGGGTATCGCCGAGGCGTTTCTCAGCAGTGAGGTCGTGCAGGCAATTCAAGCCGGCTCGCGCGGGCAGATCGGCGTTTCCGTGGTGTATTTTTCGAGCCGCGATTACGGCGTGATGACCGTCCCCGTGAACTGGATGATCGTACGCGACCAGAACAGCGCCCAAACATTCGTCAGGCTGCTGCTCGAAGCGCGGCGTCCGTCGGCCCGCGGAACGTCGGTTGCCGACGCGCTCGAACTGTCCCAGCGCATGCTGGAGTCGGTTCCATACCGTTCCGCCAAGCAGGTGATCGACGTTTCGGGCGACGGCGTGAACAACGCCGGCCGGCCAGTGCTCCAGGTGCGCGAGGAAGTGCTGGCCAAAGGCATCACCATCAATGCGCTTCCGATCATCGACCCTTCCACGCCGCAGGACCTCGACAAATATTTCGAAGGCTGCGTCATCGGGGGGCCGGGCGCTTTCGTGCTCCCGGCAAGAGGTTTCGCCGATTTTGCCCGCGCCATGAGGCGAAAGCTGGTGCTGGAGATTTCAGGTCTCACGCCTGACGTGAGCCCCGACCCGCTTCTCGTGAGAACGGCGGCGGCCACGCCGGCCCGGCCTGTCCCCGCGCCGCGTGCGAACAGACCGGCCTATCCGGGCGGATGCGATTTTCCGATGTTCTGAGGCAGCAATTCCATGAAGAACGCACCCACTCGTTCCAGCCTGAAGACCGCGATTTTGCTCGGTGGCGCGGTGCTCGGCCTCTTGGCGTTGTCGCCCGCCTTCGCGGTCGAGAACGTGGATATGAAGCTGGTCCTCGCGACGGATGTCTCGGGGAGCATCAACAACGATGAGCTTCGGCTGGAGCGGGAGGGCACCGCGGATGCGTTCCTCGATCCCGCTGTCGTCAAGGCCATTCAGAGTGGAGCCTGGGGAAGATCGCCGTTTCGATGCTGGATTTCTCAAGCCCGGGGTTCGGCAAGGTCGTCATCGACTGGCGCATCATCCACGATGCAGCCAGCGCCGCAGCGCTTGCCCAGGCGATCCGCGATACCCCGCGCACGCCCGGCCGACGCACCTCGGTCAGCAGCGCGCTCGAGCTCGGCGCCCTGCTCATCGAGTCGAGCGAAAGCGACATCATCGCGACGCGCAAGGTGATCGACGTTGCGGGCGACGGCGCCAACAATGACGGGAGCCCCATGCAGGAGGTCCATGACCGGGTCGTTGAGCAGGGAATCGTCGTCAATGGCCTTCCGGTGATGGACGAGAACGCGAACGGCTACTATCCCAATCTCGACAAATATTTTCAGGCGTGCGTGGTCGGCGGACGCGGCGCGTTCGTCATCGTCGTCCGCAGCTTCAAGGACTTCCTCCCCGCGATGCGCCGCAAGCTCATCCTGGAGATCTCGCAGGACGAAGTTCAAATCAAGCAAGCGTTGCGCGGGTCAAACGATGGGAGCTTGCTGAGACTGATCCAGGACGGGCCGACACAGTCTCCACAGGTTCTCCGTCCTGAGGCCAATGACTACACCAACAATTGCGACGTCGGCGGGAGCTTCGGTTTCAGGTAGGCCTTCCAACCGCCAATGATATCCATAGCCGAACAACAGACCTGCGCGGTCGTGCTCGTGCGCTGAGGGGAACACGAACGAATGAAACGTTTCAGCTTTGCGCTGCTTCAGCACTTCGCTGTGCTGCTTGTCTGTCTTCTGACGGCTCAGTCGTCGGCGGAATGTCTGCGAGTATGCAGACCGCCGTCGATCTCAATCTGGTTTTGGCGCTCGATGCCTCGGGCAGCGTAGACGACGAACGTTTCGAGCTGCAGAAGCAGGGCTATGTGCAGGCGTTCCTCAATCCCAGGGTGCTCGACGCCATCCGCTCCGGGAACGAACAGGCGATCGCGGTCTCCATGGTGCAGTGGACCGGGCCGACGCTGCAGGAGGTCATGGTGCCCTGGATGGTGATCAGGGACCAAATTTCGGCGCAAGCGTTCGCGGCCGCAGTCAACGCCGCGCGGAGACGTTTGCACGGCGGCGGCACGTCAGTTGCCGGAGCCATCGATTATTCAGTGATGCTGCTGAACGGCAGCCCTTATCGCGCCACCCGCCGCGTCATCGACATCTCGGGCGACGGGTCGAACAATCTGGCCGGCCCCCGGAGCAGGCGCGCGACGAAGCGGTCGCCATGGGGATCGGCATCAATGGCCTGCCGATCCTGATGGTGGAACCGGACCTCGACCAGTATTTCCGGGAAAGCGTGATCGGAGGCCCAGGCGCCTTCGTGATCGTGGCGCAGAGCTATGACCGGTTCGCCGAAGCCATCCTGAGGAAGCTTGTCACCGAGATCGCGTCAAAGGACGAGCGCCAGCAGTTCGCCGTGAAATAAGGGCGCCCGGTCCTTCGCGTACTACGTCCCGGGCTGGGGCTCGGGCGAGATGAAGCCGCCGGGTTCGCGCTCGCGCCCGCGCCCCGAGCTCGGGACGGTTGCGGGCGGGCGCGTCTGCTGCGTGGGCTCGGGCTCCTCGTACGGCGTGCGCACGGGACGTTCACCGCGGAGCAGCGCCTTGATCTCTTCGCCGGTCAGCGTCTCGTATTCGAGCAGGCCCTTCGCCACGATGTGCAGGTCGTTGAGCCGGTCGGTGAGGATCTTCTTCGCGCGCGTGTACGATTCCTCGATGATGCGGCGCACTTCGGAGTCGATCTTCTGCGCGGTCGCTTCCGAGATGTTCTGCTGGCGCGAGATCGAATGGCCGAGGAAGACCTCTTCCTGGTTCTCGGCGTAGGCGATCGGGCCGAGCTCATCGGACATGCCGAAGCGCGTGACCATCGCGCGCGCAAGACGCGTCGCCATCTCGATGTCGGACTGCGCGCCGGTGGTGACCTTGTCGTAGCCGAAGATCAGCTCCTCGGCGACGCGGCCGCCAAAGGCGACGCAGAGATCGGCCTGGAGCTTCTGGCGCGACATCGACAACTGATCGCGTTCGGGCAAGCCGAACGACCATGCCGAGCGCACGGCCGCGCGGGATGATGGTCGCCTTGTGGATCGGGTCGGAGCCGACGACGCTCAGGCCGATCAGCGCGTGGCCGCCTTCGTGGTAGGCGGTGAGCTTCTTCTCGTCCTCGGACATGGCGAGCGAGCGCCGTTCGGCGCCCATCATCACCTTGTCCTTGGCGTCTTCGAACTCGCCGCGGCCGACCAGACGCTTGCCGCGACGTGCGGCCAACAGGGCCGCCTCGTTGACGAGGTTGGCGAGGTCCGCACCCGAGAAGCCGGGCGTGCCGCGCGCGATGACCTTGGCATCGACGTCGGGCGCGAGCGGGACTTTGCGCATGTGGACCTTCAGGATCTTCTCGCGGCCCGAGAGGTCGGGATTGGGGACGACGATCTGGCGGTCGAAACGGCCGGGACGCAGCAGCGCGGGATCGAGCACGTCGGGCCGGTTGGTGGCCGCGATCAGGATCACGCCCTCGTTGGCCTCGAAGCCGTCCATCTCGACGAGGAGCTGGTTCAGCGTCTGCTCGCGCTCGTCATTGCCGCCGCCGAGACCGGCGCCGCGATGACGGCCGACCGCGTCGATTTCATCGATGAAGACGATGCAGGGCGCGTTCTTCTTGGCCTGCTCGAACATGTCGCGGACGCGGGATGCGCCGACGCCGACGAACATCTCGACGAAGTCGGAGCCCGAGATGGTGAAGAAGGGCACGTTGGCTTCACCCGCGATCGCGCGCGCGAGCAGCGTCTTGCCGGTGCCCGGAGGACCGACCAGGAGCACGCCCTTCGGGATGCGGCCGCCGAGCTTCTGGAATTTCTGCGGGTCTTTCAGGAAGTCGACGATCTCGACGAGGTCTTCCTTGGCCTCATCGACGCCGGCGACGTCTTCGAAGGTGACGCGGCCCTGGCGCTCGGTGAGCATCTTGGCGCGGCTCTTGCCGAAGCCCATGGCCTTGCCGCCGCCCGCCTGCATCTGCCGCATGACGTAGATCATCACCGCGAACAGGAAGAGCATCGGGAACCAGTTCAGGAAGATCGACAGCAGCGTGATGTTGTCGCCGTCGGGCCGGACGCGGATGTCGACATTGTGCTCGAGCATGCGCGACGGTGATGCCCGTGTCGTTCTCCGGCATCTCGGTCGAGAACTGGGTGCCGTTCTTGAGCTGGCCTTCGATGTGGCGGCCGGAGATCGTGACGCTCCGAACCGAGTCGGAGGTCACCTGCTGGTTGAATTCGGTGTAGGTGAGGGACGAACGCCCGGGCCGCTGATTGGGCCCCTGGAACACGTGCAGCAGCGCCACCAAGATCAGGGCAATGATGATCCAGAGCGCCAGATTGCGGAAATTGTTCACGGGCGGTCCTCTCTTACTGTCGGCCCCTACGGCGGAATAACGCGCAAACCGCGCCCTCCGTCACTCAGATAGGTACTTTCATACGGTCTTGCCAGTCAGGAAACCGTTAAGACCCCGATAACCGTCCAATAATACGACGTTTCTTGGGCAATTTCGCGTCTGCCATCGCAGTTTCCGGCCGCGGCTTTTTGCGCGCTTCATCGTTGCCGAGGGCGATCGGCCGGCGCGGAGTTTCGCGCCTGATCTCGAGCGTCGCCGTGCCGAAATGGCGGAATTCCTTAGGCGCCGGGCCGATCCGGCAGCCTGACAGCGTCAGGCCGGCGGAACGGCCGAGACTGTCATAGAGATGCTCGAGGCGTTCGAAGCGCGGCCGGTAGGTTTGGCCCGAGACCCGCAGCAGGATCGCGCTCAAGGCCCGGAGCCCGATCTCGCGGGGCTCGGCGCGCAGCGCCGAGCCGTCGAGAAGGGTCCGACCGCCGGGCGCGACATGCGCGTGCCGGGCAAGAAACCGCGCGGTTTCGGCATCCAGCGCCTCGCGCGCACGGGCAAGGTGCCCGGCGGCCTGCGCGATGCGCACCGTGCTGATGCCCGCTTCTTCGAGCGCGGGCAGCAGCCTGGCGGATGCGCACGCGGGCAAAGCGCGTGTCCTCGTTCATCGGGTCTTCGAGCCATGACGCTCCGCGCGCGGCGAGATCGGCGCGGAGCTCGTCGCGGCCGATGCCGAGCAGAGGGCGAACGAGCGCGATGCCGTCGTAGCCGGGAAGCGGAAAGGGGGCGCGGGCTCGCATCGCGGACAGGCCGTCGACACCGCTGCCGCGGCCAAGGCGCAGGAGAAAGGTCTCGGCCTGATCGTCGCGCGTGTGCGCGAGAAGGACGGTGGCCACACCGTTCGCGCGGCACCAGTCGCCGATCAGCCGGTAGCGCGCGTTGCGGGCGCCGTCTTCGACATTCGAGCGGGGCTTCGGCGCCGCGCCAGGTGAGCGTGTGGGCGGCAAAGCCGAGGCGCCTGGCCCAGGACGCGGTCGCGGCCGCTTCCCGAGCAGACCCCGGACGCAGACCGTGGTCGACGGTGAGGACATTGCCGCGGGCCAGCGACGCTGCGTTCGACGAGAGCCAGCCGGCGGCAAGATGCATCAGCGCGACCGAATCGCCGCCGCCGGACACGGCGAGAGCAAAAGGCGCGTTCAGCGGGGAGCCGAGTGACTCGAGTGCTCGGCGAAACGGACTGCGAGCGACTGGCCGTCAGCGGCACATGGCGTCGCGCCGCTCGTTCGTGGCGCGCGTCCGGATCGCGGGACTGGCTTGCGGATATTTCGCCGGGAGCGCGGCAAGGGCGGCACAGCCTTCGTTCATCTGGCCCAGCTGGAACAAGGACAGTCCGAGCTTGAGCATGCTGTCGGGCGCACGCGGCGCCGTCGGATATCTCTTCAGCAGTTCGGCGAAATCGCGTGCCGCGCCTGCGTAGTCCTTCTTGGCAGAATAGGCGATGTCGCCGGTCCAATACAGCGCGGCGGATGCGCGCTCGTCTTCCGGATTGTCCGCGGCGAATTTGCGGAAGGCGTCGCTCGCATCGTCGTACTGAGCGCGCGAGAGCAGATTCATCGCGGTGTCGAAGTCGCGCTTGGGATCGGGCAATGGCGCCGGCGTGGGCAGCGTCGAGCCCGCCGGTATCTGGCCGAGCACACCGGGTGTCGCCGGGGCCGGCGGGGGCGAGCCCGGCAAGGGCGTGGCTGCGTTGGCATCGCGGCGCGACGGAGGCGAGCTGATCGCTCGGCGGCGGAGGCGCCGCCGAGATCTGGGCGTTCGCGCGCTGGGTTGCGTCGAACTCCATCTGCTTCTGCATCCGCTCGGTCTGCGTGACGAGTTGATCGATGCGGTGGCCGAGCTCTTCCATCTGTCCGGTGAGCCGCGTGACGCCCGCTTCGAGCTCATCGACGCGGCGCATCATCGGCCCGAGATCGGGCATCGGCTGGGAAGGTTCAGCGGCAGCTTGTCCCGGCGGACGTCGGCGGCGCCGCCAAGACTGCGGCAGCATCCGGCGCCTTGCCGCGGAATGTCTCCGCCTGGAGATCGCGGATGTCGCGTTCCAGACGGCGGAGACGAGCCTGGACCTCTGCGGCGCTTTGAGCGTAGGCGGCAGTGTCCAGCGAGACAGCACCGATCAATCCTGCGACGGCGACGAGAGCACCCGTCCGCCACAAATTGAGGAACCTGCTCTTGTGCGCCATGGCGTTTGCCTCGTCTTAGAGGAACTCGGAGTCTAGCATTCTGACGTCAAAACTTGGTCGAAATACGGCCATCGGGTTCAAGCAACGAAGTGTCCGGGATCAGACGATTTTCCTCTGATCCCCGACCCTTCTTGCCTAAGCGACGCTTAAGAAACCGCGCCGCTTTTGATCGTCGAGACGCCGCGCCTGTTCTGTGTCCAGCAGGCGTCGTCGGACTGCACGCAGATGGGACGTTCCTTACCGTAGGAGATCGTCTCGACCCGTGCGCCGCTGACGCCGAGGCTGACCAGATAGTCGCGCACCGACTGTGCACGGCGAGCAGCGAGTGCAAGGTTGTACTCGCGCGTGCCGCGTTCGTCGGCATGTCCCTCGATCGTCAACACGACCGTCGGGAATCTCTGCAGCCAGGCCGCCTGCTTCTGAAGCGTAGAGCGTGCGGTGTCTTCGACATCCGACCTGTCGTAACCGAACAGGACGCGATCGCCGACATTCTGCTGGAAGTCCTGAATGGTTCCAGGAACCACGCCCGCCGGCGCCGGAGCGGCCATGGTCGCCGGTGCCGGAGCAGGACGCGCCGCCATCGGTGCCGGTGCCGGAGCCGGTGCAGGCGCTGCGGTCATCATCGGTGCCGGCATTTCTTCATCGCTTTGGCAGGCCGCGAGAAGAAGGACGGCAGAGAGCGCCACCAGACTTTTTCCCATCGTGAGCTTTTTCATCGTTTTGCACTCCTTGTGCGCAGTGCTCATCCCCAGCACATGCGCTTCCAAAAAAAGGGTTACCCCCCTTCTACACCACCCGGATTGCTCCTTTTTTAAATTTCGTGTCGCTACGCCATAAAATTACGAAATGCATTTTACTGGATCAAGGGCGACCACGCAGGATCAGAAGCATCGCCCGGGGACAACACGCGCCGTTCATTGCGGCCTGTTATATCGACGGACCAGATTTGCGAACCGCCGCCGGCCTCTCCGCGTGATTCGAGTGTACGCGTAAACATGATCACGCGGCCATTCGGAGCCCATGTCGGTCCTTCATCCTGCCAACCCGTGGTCAGCAAGCGTTCCCCCGAGCCGTCGGGACGCATCACGCCGACATGAAATGTCGAAGCGACTCGGGTGAAAGCAATCAGATCGCCGCGCGGGCTCCAAACCGGCGTACCGCTGCGTCCCTGACCGAAACTGATTCGGCGCACGCCCGAGCCATCGGCATTCATCACGTAGATCTGCTGTGTGCCGCCGCGGCTTGATTCGAACGTAATCTGCCGTCCATCCGGCGAAAAGGAAGGCGCCGTGTCGATGCCGGGATCGTTCGTCAGACGCTTCGTCGTGCGCGTGGCGAGATCCATCAAATAGATGTCGGAGTTGCCGTTGGTCTCGAGCGCCATGACCACGCTCTTGCCGTCGGGAGAGAAGCGCGGCGAGAAGGTCATGGTGGGGAAGTTGCCGAGCACTTCCTGGCGGCCGGTTTCGAGATCGAAGAGATACACGCGCGGACGATCCTGGATGTAGGACATGTAGGCGATCATCTGCGCGGTCGGATTGAAGCGCGGCGTCAGCACGAGATAGTCGCCTTGCGTCAGGAAGACGGGATTGGCGCCATCCTGATCCATCACCGCGAGCCGCTTCCTGCGATTGAGCTTGGGACCGCTCTCGGAGATGAAGACGATGCGCGTATCGAAATAGCCCTTCTCGCCGGTGATGCGCTCGTAGATCGCATCGGAGACGAGATGGGCGACGCGGCGCCAGTTCTCGGGCGTCGTGGTGAACTGCAGGCCGACCATCTGGCTTTCGCCGAAGATGTCCCACAGCCGGAAGTCGACTCGCAGCCGGCCGTCCGGTTGCACGGTTGCCTGGCCGGTGACGAGTCCCTGGGCCTGGATCGTGCGCCAATCGCCGAAGCGCGGCGGCACGTTGATGTCCGACACCTTTTCGATGAATGACGCAGGATTGAGCGAGCGGAAAAGTCCCGACCGTTCGAGATCGGCGCGAATCACGCCCGCGATGTCCCGCCCCTCAGGCGTCGCAATGAAATCGGGGATGGCGATCGGAATGGGCTCGGTCACGCCCTGATCGATGCGCACCTGCAGCGCCGCGTGGGCGGGCTGATCGATGCTCAGCACGGCGAGCATCGCAAGCGCGACGAGCTTACCGAAGGGCCGTTTGGCCATGCACAATAGGTCTCTACCGAACATTGCTTCGTGCCTTAATTGTCAGGGGCCTATCATTCTGCTCGGATCAAACGTCATCACAATCTCGCGCCAGGCGTCGTAACGATCGGTCGGCAGCAATTTGTAAGGTTCGCACACATTCACCGCTCGAAGCGCCGCTTCCGCGGCTGTGCGCATGTAAGGGTTGGATGCTGCCGCCGCGCGGGTTTGGGGCTCCAGCAGAGGCGGCTGCGCCAAGCTTCCGTCTCGGGCTAAGAAAACGCGCACCTGCACAATGAGTTTCTCAGGCGTCGGCGCGCCCACGGGAACATTCCAGCACTCGCGGATCTGGGCGAGCAGCGCATCGCGCAGGTCGATCGTGGAGGCGGTCTGTGCGCCCAAGCCCTTCTGGGGCGCTTCGGCGATCTCGGCCTGAGGCGGCGCCGGGGGCGCTTTCGGCGCGCGGCTGTCGAGCAGCGCCAGCACCGAATCGACGCTGAACTGCGGCTGCGGCGGCTCGGGCCTGGGCCGCTGCCGCGGTACCGGCGGCGCCGGCGGGGGTTTCGCGGCTTCGGCGACTTGCTTGGGTTCGGGCGGCGGCGGCTTGTCCTCCGGCTCAGGCGCCACTTCGACTTCCTCGGGCGGCGGCGGAGGGGGAATGGGGGGCGGCTGGGGGCGGAGGAATTTCCTTCAGCTCCGGCGGCTCGCGCTCCACGACCTTCGGGGCAACGTTGGTCGTTTCGGCGACCGTCATCAGCTCGACGGGAATGATGTCGGAAGGCTCTTCAGACAACTCGAAGGCGTGCGGCCATGCGAATGAGGCCGCGGCGATCACGGCCACATGCATCGCGCCCGAAGCGATGAAGCTTCGCTTCAACATCCAGTCACTGCTCCGGCGCCCGGCGCTGCGACTCGGTCACCAGACCGATGCGCGTGAAACCGGCTGAATTCAGCAGGCCCATGACCTCCATCACCTTGCCGTAGTCCACGGTCCTGTCGCCGCGCACGAAAATGCGCTGGGCGTACCCGTTCTCCGAGATGGCCATCAGCTTGGGCACGAGCTCATCGACGCCGATCTCGGTGTTCTGAAGAAACACTTTGCCCGCGTTATCGATGCTGACCGCGAGCGGCTCGCGGTCCTGACCCAAGAGGCGCGCGCGCGTCTGCGGCAGATCGATCGGCACGCCCGCGGTGAGCAGCGGCGCGGTCACCATGAACACGATGAGCAGCACGAGCATCACGTCGACGAACGGCGTGACGTTGATCTCGGACATGGGCCGGCCACGCCGGCCATTGCCACGCGAGGCGCGCGGGCTGTTCAGAACCGACGGCATCAGCGTGACCTCTCGTCGAGCTGGCGCGACAAGAACGCGGAGAACTCGTCGGCAAAGGCCTCGAGCCGGTTCTCGTAGCGGCCGACCTCGTTGACGAAGCGGTTATAGGCGATGACGGCCGGAATGGCCGCGAGCAGACCAAGAGCGGTGGCGAACAGAGCCTCGGCAATGCCCGGAGCGACCACGGCAAGCGTGGTGTCCTGGCGCTGCGCGATCGCCTGAAACGAGTTCATGATGCCCCAGACCGTGCCGAACAGGCCGACGAACGGAGCCGTCGAGCCCACGGTCGCGAGATAGCCGAGGCCACGCTCGATCTTCTCGATTTCGCGGTGGATGGACACGCTCATCGCCTTCTCTACCCGGTCTTTAACGCCCGGGATGAGCGCATCGCGCGGCACGCCGCCCTCAAATGAGCGCTTCCATTCGCGCAAGGCGGCGACAAAGACCGCCGTGAACGGCTGATCGGAGCGCTGGGAATGCTGGGCGTAGAGCTCATCCAGCGAGCGGCCGGACCAGAAGGTCTTCTCGAACCGGCTGGCCTTGCGCTTCAGGGAGCCAATCGCAAACGACTTGTCGATGATCAGCACCCACGACCAGAACGAGGCGAGGATGAGCATGATCAGCACGCTCTTCACGACGAAATCGGCTCGCATGAAGAGGCCGACCGGCGTGAAAACCTCGGCGGTGTCAGCGCCTTGCGGGCCGACGAGCTCGGTCTGGACGTCGCCGGACGGCGCCGCCAAGGGCGCGCTTTCGGCGCCCTGACCGGTGGGCGCGGCGACCGGCGGCCGTCCCTGCGCGGCCGGCGGGCGCTGCTGAATTTGCGCGAAAGCGGAAGTTCCCGCCGCATCGACTGCGACGACGAGCATCATCGCCGCGAGCGCGGAAGCGACCAGACGTCTGAAATTCATGAATAGACCCTTGGATCGAAACGGGTCTTTCCCGCGAGCAGCGCCATTTCGACCTCTGTCCCCGTTTGTCGATGTGGAAGGCTCAACCCTGAAGAACACATTCAATCGTGGCTGAATTTTGACTCGCATCATTTGCCCTCCAGCTTAAGCCATAAGCACTAAGGCTTGACGAAAGTTCCGGCTTGAACGCTGCAATTGGAACTTTCGTGTCCGGTGTGTCGGTTCAGTCCCTACTCTCGGCGGGGAGAAGAAAGAATCCTCGGCGCTGTGACAAAAAAGTGTCCGCGGGGTTGTTCGCGCCGTCTTTCTCCATTGCCACTCCCACGGTTACCGCCGTCTTACGAATTAAACGAATCTCTGTAACTTCTTGCGAACCATCTCAGGCACCCGCCGCGGCTTCCCCTCGGCGGTGACGATGCAGACCTCGACCTCGGCCTTCACGAGGATGTCAGAGGCCCTCAAGACCGCCTGATCGAGCCGCAAACGGGCACCGGCGAGTTCCAACGCCTTGGTGCGCACCTGCAGCGCCTCATCGACCCGCGCCGGACGGTTGAACTCCACGGTCATGCGGCGCACTGCCCAAAACAGCGGCAGCTCGCCCTCGAGCATCGCCTGGTGCGGGGTGCCGGCCGCCCGCAGGAACTCCGACCGGCCGCGCTCCATGAAGCGCAGATAGCTCGCGTGATAGACCACGCCGGAGAAATCGGTGTCCTCGTAGTACACCCGAAGCGGAAAGACAAAGGCCTGACCCTCGAAGCAGCCGGCCGCGGGTTGGGGGCTAGCTGTCGTCATCAGTGAACAGATGGGCCTGAGTGGGGACGGACGTGGGGGCCGGCAATCCGAGATGGACATAGGCCTGCGCGGTCACCATGCGGCCGCGCGAGGTGCGCTGCACGAAGCTCTGCTGGATCAGATAGGGCTCGACGATCTCCTCGATGGCGTCGCGCGGCTCGCCGAGCGCTGCGGCCAGCGTCTCGATGCCGACCGGGCCGCCGTTGTAGCCTTCCGCGATGAGCGCGAGATAGCGGCGGTCGAACGCGTCGAGGCCGCGGGCGTCCACTTCGAGCCGGGCGAGCGCCGCGTCGGCGACGACGCGATCGACTTCGACCCGGCCGGCGACAGCGGCGAAATCACGCACGCGTTTCAGGAGGCGGCCGGCGATGCGCGGCGTGCCGCGCGAGCGCTGGGCGATCTCGCGCGCGCCGTCGTCGGTCAGGCGAAGACCGAGCACGCGCGCGCCGCGGGCGACGATCTGCATCAGCTCCCGCGTCTCGTAGAACGAGAGCCGGATCGGAATGCCGAAGCGGTCGCGCAACGGCGTGGTGAGCAGGCCGGTGCGGGTGGTTGCGCCGACCAGCGTGAAGGGCGCAAGCGTGATCTTCACCGAACGCGCCGAGGGGCCCTCGCCGATGATGAGATCGAGCTCGTAATCCTCCATCGCGGGATAGAGGATTTCCTCGACCGCCGGATTGAGGCGGTGGATCTCATCGATGAAGAGCACGTCCTTGGGCTCGAGATTGGTGAGGAGCGCGGCAAGATCGCCCGCCTTCGCCAGCACCGGACCCGAGGTCGCGCGAAAGCCGACGCCAAGCTCGCGCGCCACGATCTGGGCGAGCGTCGTCTTGCCGAGACCGGGCGGGCCCGAGAACAGCACGTGGTCGAGCGGCTCGCCACGGTGCTTCGCCGCCTCGATGAAGACCTGGAGATTCTCGCGCGCCTGCGCCTGACCGACGAATTCGGCGAGGCGCTTGGGGCGCAGCGTCGACTCGAGGTCGTCGTCCTCGCGCCGTTCCGGCGCGACAAAACGCTCGGCGGCCTTGTCCGGATCGAACTTCGACTTCGCTGCAGCCATAGGGCGACTCACTTTGCCCACTGTGCTTCACTTCGACCACGGATTGAAGACGGGAAGCCCGGCAAAGGCGAAATCGCGGACGTTGCGGGTGACGAGCGTGAGGCCATGCGCCAGCGCGGTTGCGGCGATTTGGGCATCCGCCAACTTGGCGATTCGGATCGCGAACACGCAGTTCAGCCCAAATCAAGCGCGATGTCGCGATCGAAGGAAATGATACGCGCCGCAGGCGTGTCATGGACGAATTCCTCTAACCACACATCGCAGCCGATCGCGCTTCGCGCCCTTTGGGAAGGCGCTCGACGCCGAATTTGAGCTCACCAAAGGTGATCGCGCTGAAGAAAAGAAACTCGGCGGCCGTAGCGTCGACCCACGACTGTACGCCAGGGTCCGGACGCTCCTTGGTTGATTCCGAGACAACGCAGGTATCGAGCAGGAAGCTCATAGATCGAGCTTGCGCGGCTTTTCGACGCTTACGAGGCGGCAGCTCGGAACTCCGGCACGCGCGGTGCGGATTTCCACCATTCCGCAAACGTCCTTTTCGGGCGATCGCACTTCACCGGTGAGCCGGCGATATTCGCTTTCCGAGATGAGGACGGCGGCGGGTTCGCCGCGCACGGTGATCCGCTGCGGTTCCTTTCCGGCTTCACGAAGCAATTCCGAGAAGCGAGCTTTCGCGTCCTGAACGGGCCAATGTTTCATCTGATTGCCTCCTGAACGTGCGATGTCACTTACGCGGCGGAAGCTCAAGACTCGGCGAACGCCAGGCGGCGCAGACCGCATCAGATCGAGCAGGGTCTTAGGCCCCTTCTTCGGCCTGTTACAGCAACGGCGCGCACTTCAAACCTTGGGTTTTCCGCGGTAGGTGATGATCTGCGGCTCCTTCTCAGCCGCACGGAGCAGTTCAGAGAAGCGAGCTTTCGCGTCCTGCACGGGCCAATGTTTCATGGCGATCGTCCTGACTAGTCTGACTAGTCAGTTTAGACCGCGCGGGCGAGCTGGCGCAAGGATTCGCGGATGAGCACATCGAGCGCCGCGGAGTCGCCAAGGCTTTGGCCGGCGCGCGCCACCGCCTCGCCGGCCGCGATCTGCGAATAGCCGAGCTTGACGAGGGCGGCGATGGCATCGGACTCCGCCGGGCGCGGCGCCTGCAGACCGGCGATGCGCTCGCCCGCTTCGGCGCTTCGCTGCATGGCGAGCGCGGGCGCCTTGTCCTTCAGCTCGGTCACGATGCGCGTGGCGAGCTTGGGACCCACGCCTTGCGCGCGACCGACGGCCGCCTTGTCGCCGAGCACGACCGCGCGCTCGAGCTCGTTGAGCTTGAGCGCGGCGAGAACCGAGAGCGCCACGCGCGCGCCCACGCCCTGCACGGTCTGGAGCAGACGGAACCACTCGCGCTCGTCGGCGGTGAGGAATCCGTAGAGGCGGATCGCTTCCTCGGAGACCTTGGTCTCGATGGCGAGGCTTGTGGTCGTCCCGACGGAGAGACGCGCAAGCGTGCTGGAGGCGCAATGCACGAGATAGCCGACGCCGCCGACGTCGATGATCACATGGTCGGCGCCGACGTAATCCACCTTCCCGGTGAGCTTGCCGATCATGAGGCGAGCGCGGCCGCGATGCGCGAGCGCGTGCCCGCGAGATGCGCATGTGCGATCGCGCAGGCGAGCGCGTCCGCCGCGTCGGCGGTCTGGAAACGCGCGGTGGGAAGCAGGCGCTTCACCATCGCCTGCACCTGCGCCTTGTCGGCATGGCCGACGCCGACGACGGATTTCTTGATGTGGTTGGGCGCGTATTCGGCGATCTGAAGTCCCGCTTCCGCGGCGGCCAGAAGCGCGATCGCGCGCGCGTGGCCGAGCTTCAGCGCGGCAAGCGGGTCCTTGGCGACGAAGGCCTGTTCGACCGCGACCGTATGCGGCTCGTGCTCGATCAGGACCGCGCGGATGGCTTCGTGCAGCACGGCAAGGCGGTTGCCCAAGGTGAGCGCGGTCGTGGTGACGATCACGCCGTTCGCGATATGCGTGAGCCGGTTGCCGGTGACTTCGATCACGCCCCAGCCGGTGCGCGAGAGCCCCGGATCGAAGCCGGCAATGCGAATGGTGGCCACGTGCTCCCCGCGAGAATTGCTTGCGCGAGTGTCGGCCAAGGACCGTGCAGCACGCGAGACGCAACTCGGCGCCGCGATAGCATCGCCGAACGCTCAGACGCCGCCGACAGCTTCTCCATCAGCGCGTCGCTGAGCTCGTAATTGGCGTAGACGTTCTGGACGTCGTCGTGGTCGTCGAGCGCTTCGAGGAGCTTGGTCAGCGTCTCGCCCGCCTGATCGTTGACGGCGATCGTGTTCGACGGCTTCCAGACGATCTTGGCCGATTGCGGCGCGCCGAGCTTGGCTTCGAGCGCATCGCGCACGGCGGCGAAATCCTCCGGCCGGCAGAGGAATTCGTGGCCTTCGCTGCCCGAGATGGATTCGTCGGCGCCGGCTTCGATCGCCGCTTCGAGCATCGCATCGGCATCGCCGACGCTGCCCGGATAGATGATCGAGCCGATGCGCTGAAACATGAAGGAGACCGAGCCGGTCTCGCCCAGCGCGCCGCCATATTTCGAGAACGCGGCGCGGATATCGCCGACGGTGCGGTTGCGGTTGTCGGTCAGGGCCTCGACGATGATCGCGATGCCGCCCGGGCCGAAGCCCTCGTAGCGCACCTCGTCGTAGCTCTCGGCGTCGCCGCCTTGCGCCTTCTTGATGGCGCGCTCGATCACGTCCTTGGACATGCTCTGCTGCTTGGCGGCGGCGATCGCGGAGCGAAGCCGCGGGTTGTGCGCGGGATCGGGCATGCCGAGCTTCGCCGAGACGGTGATTTCGCGCGACAGCTTGGAGAACAGCTTGGAGCGCTGGGCGTCCTGCTTGCCCTTCCGGAACATGATGTTCTTGAACTGTGAATGGCCGGCCATGGCGCGACTTCCGGGCTGTAGTTGGTGGGGCTTGCGGTCAGATAGCCGGGCTCAAGGAGGCGTTCAAGTGCCGCCCAAGACCTCAGTAAACCGCGTCGGTAAACGGCTAGTCGGACGGGACCGAGGGCTTCAGCCGGCCGCCGATCCGGACCGGCTCACAGCGGACCGCAAGACCGGTGCGGGGCGCGGTTTCGATAAAGACCGCGCAAAGGGTCGCAGGGCCCGTGGCCGGCGACATGCGCCCGCCCGGCATCTTCTTGGTGAAGCGCTGAAGCGGCTCGAACTTGTCCATGCCGATGACGGAATCATAGTCGGCGCAGGCCCCTGCGTCGGTCTGATAGGCGGTGCCGAGCGGCAGGATCTGCGCGTCCGCCGTCGGCACGTGGCTGTGCGTACCGATCACGGCGCTGGCGCGGCCGTCGCAGAAATGGCCCATCGTCATCTTCTCCGACGTGGCCTCGGCATGCATGTCCACAATGATCGCGTCGGCGCCTTCGCCCAGAGGACACGCGGTCAGCTCGGCGTCGACGGCGGCGAAGGGATCGTCGAGCGGGTCCATGAACGTCCGGCCGATGGGATTGATCACCAGCACCCGGGAGCCATCGCGCGTGTGATAGAGGCCCGCGCCGCGGCCCGGCGTGCCCTTGGGATAGTTGAGCGGACGGAGCACACGGTCTTCATCCCCGATGAAGCCCAGGATCTCCTTCTGGTCGAGCCAGTGGTTGCCGGTGGTCAGCACGTCCACGCCGGTCGAGAACAGGTCATTGGCGACGTTGCGCGTGAGGCCGAAGCCGCCGGCGGCGTTTTCGCCATTGGCGATGACGAACTCGATGCCGAGCTTCTCGCGCAAGGGGCGGAGCTCGGCGGCGAGCACATCCCTTCCCGGCCTCCCGATCACATCCCCGATGAGAAGAATCCGCATGCGCTACCTTTCAAACCTGCGGGCGCCGGTCTCGGTCACGACCCAATCGAGCGGCTCGTCGCTCTCGCGATGGGGGACGTCTGGGACCTCCTGTCCCGCAAACGCGAACCCTACCGCAAGGATGTTGCGCGTGGCACGCAGGTCCGCCAGCGTCCGGTCGTAGAAGCCCCCGCCATAGCCCAGCCGCATCCCCCGCGCGTCGAACGCCAAGAGGGGCACGACAAGCACGTCGGGGATCGGCCTCCGGCCAGTCCTTCCCCGGCTGGGAGAGCCCGAACACGCCGGGGATCAGGGTTGCGCCCGGCTCATAGAGGTGAAACGCGAGCTTCTCGCCCTTCTTCACCACCCGCGGGAGGGCAATCCGATGGCCCTTGGCCCTGAGCAGCCCGATCAGCGGCGCCGGATCGGTCTCTTCCCCGATCGCGACAAAGGCCGAGACCACCGCACGATCCGGCAGCGGGATCGCGGCCACGAAATTCCGCGCCATGCGCTCGGCGGCATCGGGGGCGGCCGCGCGTAAAGCGACGCGCCGCGCCAGGGCTTCCTCCCTCATGGCTTGCTTACGCGCGGTGATGGTCATGGGGAGGTGCACACAACAGAAGAAGAAGCGGACGGGACCGCCATCGCCGTTGGAATATGGATCCTCACGGGCCTGCAAGTGCAGGTGGGCGCCATATGTCCGGGACCACGGTCCCGGTCAGGGACAGCTCCCAGTGAGTACCATTAAGGCCCCTGGGTATCGCATTCCTGACGCGCGGGGCAGTACCCGCCCGGACCCAATCTAGGGAGCCGCGACGCGCGCGGCAATGCTTTCGATGCGAATTGCGGCCTGCTCCAGCAGGGCCGAGATTTCGCTTTCGGTCTTTTCCAGCGTCACGGTGCCGTCCGCGAACCTCGCTTTCAGCAGTTCGACCTCTTTCTCGCGCTCCGAGACCTTGGCGGTTGCGTTCGAGAGCTCGTCGGCGAGCACGAGGCCCGGCCATCAGCAACAGGCGCGCATCGCCGACCTGCCCGACCGACTTGGCAAGCGCCTGGACTCGCTTGTCGAACATCTGGCCCAGGTCGCGCAGACGGTCCTCTTGGCCGGCGTCGCAAGCGATCTGGTACTCCCGCCCGTTCACCATCACATCTACCAACGGCATTTCGCGACGTCTCCGCTTCGCTTGAACGTGTCCGGCTAGTTGTGCGCCAATACTTCGCGGATTTCCGCGATCGCATCATCCAGCCGATCCTCGACTTCCTCGGTCAGACCGGCGAGCACGCGCGTTTCCTCCTCGAGGCCGGCGATGCGCGAATAGAGCGTTTCGCGTTCGGACTTCAGTGCCGACATCTCGACCTTCAGCTTGGACCCAAGACGCATGGTGACGCCTGAATCCTCAATGGCCCTGTCCAGCGCATCGAGCGCCGCCGAGAAACGGGCTTGTGCCTGAGCGAGCTTCGTCATGCGCCCCACCGCAATTCGCTTCGTCTCGTTGGTTCAGCTTAGGGGGAAGGTAAATGGGCGGTCAACGAAATCGGATGTCACATTGCCGGCTCGGTCGTTTTCGCTTGTGATCATCTTGTGCCCTCGATCGAGGCAGGTCTTGACGCCTCGGGCACGCAATGGCTAAGGCCTGATGGAAAGGGCATCACAATGACCACCGCCGCCTCGCCGGCCAAGGCGTCGCCGGACAGCCGGACCCCACCCGACCCCGTCGAAAATCGTGAAGGAATCCGCCGCATGGCGAACGCGATCCGCGCGCTCGCCATGGATGCGGTGGAGGCCGCGAAGAGCGGCCATCCCGGCATGCCGATGGGCATGGCGGATGCGGCGACGGTGCTGTTCACGCGGCATCTGAAATACGATCCCGCGAACCCCGATTGGCCCGACCGCGACCGCTTCGTGCTGTCCGCCGGTCACGGGTCGATGCTGCTTTATGCACTGCTTTATTTGACCGGCTATCCCGGGATCACGATCGAGGACATCAAGCGCTTCCGCCAGCTCGGCAGTCCGTGCGCGGGTCATCCCGAATATGGACACGCGCCCGGCATCGAAACGACGACGGGTCCTCTGGGCCAAGGCCTCGGCAATGCGGTCGGCATGGCGCTGGCCGAGCGCGTGCTGAATGCGCAAGTTCGGAGACGCTCTTGTCGATCACCACACCTATGTGATCGCGAGCGACGGCGATCTGATGGAAGGCATCAGCCACGAAGTCCTGCTCGCTCGCCGGCCATCTGAAGCTCAACCGGCTGATCGTGCTGTTCGACGACAATCATATTTCGATCGACGGCCCGACGAGTCTCGCGGAGTCGGGCGATGTCGTCGAGCGCTTCAAGTCCTATGGCTGGGACGCATGGCGCATCGACGGGCTGGACGCGGGTGCGGTCGATGAAGCGCTGAAGAAGGCGCAAGTCGAGCGACAAGCCGGTGCTGATCGCGTGCCGGACGATCATCGGCTTTGGCGCGCCGAAGCGCGCAGGCACCGCGAAGGCGCATGGCGAAGCGCTCGGCGCCGAAGAGGTCGCGGGCGCGCGCGCCGCGCTCGGCTGGACTTATCCGCCGTTCGAGATTCCGTCCGATCTGCTCGATCAGTGGCGCGCTGCGGGCGCGCGCGGCGGCTCCGCGCGAAAGGCGTGGGAGGCGCGGCTTGCGTCGCACGACACTGAGCAGCCGTTCCGCGCCGCGCTGTCGAGCGAGATGCCGGCGTCACTTGGCACCACTTTTGCGAAGCTGAAAGCGAAGTTCGTTGCGGAGAAGCCGGTGATCGCGACGCGCAAAGCCTCGGAGATCACGATCGAGGCGTTCAGCGCGGAGCTGCCCAACACGCTCGGCGGCTCGGCCGATTTGACGGGCTCGGTCTTCACCAAGACCAAGAACGATCCGGTGATCGCGCCGGGCCAATATGCCGGACGCTTTGTCCATTACGGCATCCGCGAGCACGGCATGGTGGCGTGCATGAACGGCATCGCGCTGCACAAGGGACTGATCCCGTTCTCCGGCACGTTCCTGGTGTTCTCCGACTATTGCCGTCCGTCGATCCGTTTGGCGGCGCTGATGGGACAGCACGTCATCTTCGTGATGACGCATGATTCCATCGGTCTCGGCGAAGACGGACCGACGCACCAGCCGGTGGAACATCTGGCGGCGCTGCGCGCGATCCCGAACCTGCTCGTGCTGCGCCCGGCCGATGCGGTCGAGACGGCGGAGTGCTGGGAAGCGTGCTTACGCGAAACCAAGCGGCCGTCCATGCTCGTGCTGTCGCGGCAGAATCTCGCCACGCTGCGCACCGAAGCAAAGAGCGAGAACCTGTCGGCAAAGGGCGCCTACGTTCTCGCCGAAAGCCAGGGCAAGGCGCAGGTCACATTCCTTTCGACCGGCTCGGAAGTGGAAATCGCGATGAAAGCGCGCGAGCTGCTGGCCGCCCAAGGCGTCGCGGCGCGCGTCGTCTCGATGCCGTGCTGGGAACTTTTCGAAGAGCAAGGCGCAGACTATGTGCGGTCGACGCTTGGCGAGGGAACGGTCAAGGTCGCCATCGAAGCCGCAGGGCCGATGGGCTGGGAACGCTACACCGGCAACGACGGCGGGTTCATCGGCATGCACGGGTTCGGGGCCAGCGCGCCCTATAAGGAACTCTACAAACATTTCGGCATTACCGCCGAAGCGGCGGCCGAAGCAGCGCTCAAGCGTCTCAAACACAAGGGGTAAGTCATGGCAGTACGCGTCGCGATCAACGGTTTCGGCCGGATCGGCCGGCTGATCCTGCGGGCGATCATCGAATCCGGGCGCAAGGACATCCAAGTCGTCGCGGTGAACGATCTGGGTCCGATCGAGACCAACGCGCATCTGTTGCGCTACGACTCGGTGCATGGCCGCTTCCCGATGCCGGTGAAGGTCTCGGGCGATCAGATGATCGTCAACGACCAGGCGATCAAAGTGACCGCGATCAAGAATCCCGCCGAGCTGCCGCACAAGGATCTGGGCGTGGACATCGCGCTCGAATGCACCGGCATCTTCACGTCGAAGGAAAAGGCGGCGGCGCATCTGACGGCGGGCGCGAAGCGCGTGCTGATCTCGGCGCCCGCCGACAACGTGGATTTGACCGTCGTCTACGGCGTCAACCACCAGAAGCTGACCAAGGACCACATCATCGTCTCGAATGCGTCGTGCACGACGAACTGTCTCGCGCCTGTCGTGAAGGTGTTGCACGACACGGTCGGTATCGAGCACGGCTTCATGACGACAATCCACTCCTACACCAACGACCAGCCCTCGCTCGATCAGATGCACAAGGACCTCTATCGCGCGCGTGCGGCCGCGCTGAACATGATCCCGACCTCGACGGGCGCGGCCAAGGCTGTCGGCCTCGTGCTGCCGGAGCTCCAGGGCAAGCTCGACGGCGTGTCGATCCGCGTGCCGACGCCCGACGTGTCGGTGGTCGATCTGAAGGCCGTCACCAAGCGCCCGACCACGGTCGCAAGAGATCAACGACGCGATGAAGCGCGCGGCGAGCCAGGAGATGAAAGGCGTGCTCGACATCGTGGACGCGCCGCTCGTTTCGGGCGACTTCATCCACAACGCGGCATCGGCGTCGTTCGCGCTCGATCAGACCAAGGTGATCGACGGCAAATTCGTGCGCGTGATGGCGTGGTACGACAACGAGTGGGGCTTCTCCAGCCGCATGGCGGACACGACCATCGCGATGGCGAAGCTGATCTAGCACAATGGCCGCGTATCGCACGCTGGATGATCTGCACGATGTGAAGGGCAAGCGCGTTCTGGTGCGCGCGGACCTGAACGTGCCGATGAAGAACGGCGTCGTCACGGATTCGCTGCGCATCGAACGGCAGGCGCCGACGATCAGGGAGCTGGCCGAGCGCGGCGCGCGCGTGATCGTGCTTTCGCATTTCGATCGTCCGGGCGGCAAGGTCGTGCCTTCGATGTCGCTCAGACCGCTCGCGATTCCGCTGGCCGAAGCGATCGGACGCCCGGTCGCGTTCGCGCGCGATTGCATCGGTGACGGCGCGATCGCAGCGATCGGATCGATGCAGGACGGCGACGTGATCCTCGCCGAGAACACGCGCTTCCACGCCGGCGAAGAGAAGAACGATCCCGCGTTCACCGAGGCGCTGGCGGCGCTCGGCGAGATCTATGTCAACGACGCGTTCTCGGCCGCGCACCGGGCGCATTCTTCGACCGAAGGGTTGGCGCATCTTCTGCCGTCGGCCGCCGGGCGCGCGATGGCGTCCGAGCTCGTCGCCCTGCACAGGGCGCTCGACAATCCGGAGCGGCCCGTGATGGCCGTGGTGGGCGGCGCGAAAATCTCGAGCAAGATCGACGTGCTCAATCACTTGTCCGCGATTGTCGATGTGCTGGTGATCGGCGGCGCGATGGCGAACACGTTCCTTGCCGCCGAGGGCCATCAGGTCGGCAAGTCGCTGGTGGAACTCGATCAGCGCGAGACTGCACGAAAAATCATCAGCGCGAAGGTGGTTCTGCCCAGAGATGTCGTGGTGGCGCAGGAATTGGCACCGAATGCCCGATCGCGCATCACGGTTCCCGGCGACGTCGACCCGCACGAGATGATCCTCGACGTCGGACCGCGCACGGTCTCCGATTTCGCGCGGCGGTTGAAGACGGTGAAGACCGTGGTCTGGAACGGGCCGTTCGGCGCGTTCGAGACGCCGCCCTTCGACCGCGGCACGGTTTCCGCCGCCCAGGCTGTCGCGGAACTGACACGCGAGGGCAAGCTGCTTTCGGTTGCGGGAGGCGGCGATACGGTGGCAGCATTGGCGCACGCCGGGGTGATGAACGACTTCAGCTATGTCTCGACCGCCGGCGGCGCATTTCTTGAATGGCTCGAGGGGCGGACCTTGCCGGGCGTGGCGGCACTCGGCGCGACGAAATGAAGGATTAGGACGATGAATAAGGACGAATTGGCACGGGTCGCGAAGGCCATGGTGGCGAAGGGCAAGGGCATCCTCGCCGCGGACGAAAGCTCGGGCACGATCAAGAAGCGCTTCGACGCGATCGGCGTGGACTCCACCGAATCCGCGCGGCGCGATTATCGCGAGATGCTGTTCCGCTCCGCCGATGCGATGAAGAACCACATCTCGGGCGTGATCCTCTATGACGAGACGATCCGGCAGAAGGCGAAAGACGGCACGCCGCTCGTGCAGCTGATCGCTCAGGCGGGCTCGCTTCCCGGCATCAAGGTCGACAAGGGGACGAAGCCCCTTCCCTTCTGTCCGGGCGAGGTCATCACCGAAGGCCTCGATGGATTGGGCGAGCGCCTTGTCGAGTATCGCAACATGGGCGCCAAGTTCGCGAAGTGGCGCGCGGTGATCGACATCGGTCCCGGCATCCCGACCTACACCGGCATCATCACGAACACGCATGCGCTCGCGCGCTACGCGGCGATCTGCCAGGAGAACGACATCGTTCCGATCGTCGAGCCCGAAGTGCTGATGGACGGCAGCCACGACATCGACGCGTGCTACGACGTGACCCAGTGGGTGCTGAAGACGCAGTTCCAGGATCTCTACCATCAGCGCGTGTTCATGGAAGGCATGGTGCTGAAGCCGAACATGGTGATCGCCGGCAAGAAGAGCGCGAAGAAGGCGAGCGCCGAAGAGGTCGCCGAGAAGACGGTGCAAGCTGCCTCAAGGATTGCGTGCCGGCGACGGTCGCGGGCATCGCGTTCCTCTCCGGCGGCCAGTCGGACGAAGAGGCGACGATCCACCTGAACCTGATCAACCAGCTCGGACCGCTGCCTTGGCCGGTGACGTTCTCCTACGGCCGCGCGCTGCAGCATCTGCCGCAGAAGACGTGGGCCGGAAAGGCGGAGAATGTTCAGGCGGCGCAGCGCGCGTTCTCGCACCGCTCGCGCATGAACGGGCTTGCCGCACAAGGCACCTGGAAGCCGGACCTGGAAAAGGTCGGCATCGCAGCGTAAAGCTCTCGGCCTTATGGCCAAGACCAATTGCCGGCTTTACCTCATCACGCCTCCACGGCTCGAGCCGAGAGCGTTTGCCGAAACGTTGAAGCACGCGCTCGCCGGCGGCGATGTCGCGTCGCTGCAGCTGCGGCTCAAGGATGTGTCCGACGACGACATCGTGCGCGCGGGCGATCTGCTGCTGCCGATCGCGCAGCGCGCGAACGTCGCGCTCATCGTCAACGACCGGCCGGACCTCGCGTACAGGATCGGCGCCGACGGCGTGCATGTCGGACAGGAGGACGCGTCCTATGCCGATGCGCGGGAGTATCTCGGGCCCGATCGCGTCATCGGCGTGACCTGTCACAACTCGCGCCATCTCGCGATCGCAGCCGCCGAAGCGGGCGCGGATTATGTCGCGTTCGGCGCGTTCTATCCGACGGCGACCAAAGAGCCGAAGACGCGCGCGGAACCCGACATCCTTGAATGGTGGTCGGAGATGATGGTTGTGCCCTCCGTCGCCATCGGCGGCATCACGGTCGAGAACGCGCCGCCTCTGATCGAAGCGGGCGCGGATTTTCTCGCGGTTGCATCGGGTGTCTGGGACCATCCCGAGGGACCGGCCGCAGCCGTGAAAGCCTTCAACGCTCTGTTCCATCGCCCATAGCGGGATGCTAGAACGCCCGCGATTTGCAGCGGAACATCACCACAATGGCGAAGGTTGCAGGCAACGAAGTCCGTCCGGGCATGGTCATCGAATTGAATGGCCAGCTCTGGTCCGTGGTGAAGACGCAAAGCGTCAAGCCCGGCAAAGGCGGCGCGTACAATCAGTGCGAGCTCAAGAACATCATCAACGGCTCGAAGCTGAACGAGCGCTTCCGCTCGGCCGAGACGGTGGACGAAGTCCAGCTCGAGCGGCGCGACTTCCAGTTCCTCTACTCGAGCGGCGACATGCTGACCTTCATGGATGCGCAGACCTACGACCAGATCGAGCTGCAGACCGAGTTCGTCGGCGAAGACCGCGCGCAGTTCCTCCAGGACGGCATGAAGGTGATGGTGCAGTTGCACGAGGGCCGGCCGATCGGACTGACTTTGCCGCTGCAGGTCGCGCTGCGTGTGGTCGAGGCCGATCCGGTGACCAGGGGTCAGACCGCGGCGTCGTCCTACAAGAGCGCGGTTCTGGAGAACGGCGTCAAGACGCAGGTGCCCCCGTTCATCGAAGCGGGCACCAGGGTCATCGTCTCCACGGATGACGGGTCCTACGTCAAGCGTGCGGAGTAATGCGTTACCTGTCGCCGGCGTTGAATGTGATGATGGCGGCGGCGCGCAAGGCGGGCCGCGCGCTGATCCGCGATTTCGGTGAGCTCGAGAACCTGCAGATCTCGAAGAAGGGGCCGGCCGATTTCGTCACCAGTGCCGACCAGCGCACGGAAAAGATTCTCGTCGACGAGCTGAGCAGGACGCGGCCGGGCTACGGCTTCCTGCTCGAGGAGCGCGGCGCGGTCGAAGGGCCCGACAAGACGCATCGCTTCATCATCGATCCGATCGACGGCACGACGAACTTCATGCACGGGCTGCCGCAATTCGCGATCTCGATCGCGCTCGAGCGCGAGGGGGTGCTTGTCTCCGCCGTCGTGTTCAATCCGGTGACGGACGAGATGTTCTTACGCCGAGCGCGGGCAGGGCGCCTATCTGAACGAGAAGCGTCTGCGCGTGGCGGCGCGGAAGAACCTCTCCGAGTGCCTGATCGCTTCGGGCGCGCCGTTCATGGGCAAGGAAGGCCACGACCAGTTCCTCGCCGAATTGCGCGCGATCCTCGACAACACGGCCGGCATGCGCCGCTTCGGCGCGGCGTCGCTCGATCTGGCCTGGGTCGCGGCGGGGAAGTTCGACGGCTTCTGGGAGCGGAAGCTGCAACCCTGGGACATCGCGGCCGGCACGCTCCTCGTGCGCGAGGCGGGCGGCGCGGTCACCGATCTCACCGGCCGCGACCGCATGCTGGAGACGGGCGATATCCTCGCCGCGAACGACTCGCTGCATAAGCCGCTGCTCGATCTCATCCGCGGCGCGAAGGTCTAGCGCTCAAGCAGTTACCGTTCGGATTCGCTGTCGTCGCGCCAGCGCGAGAGCGGTGACGCACGCGACGAACGCAATCGCTTCCTGGATTGCGTACGCACCATACCCGCCTTCTTGCAGACCGAGGATAAGATCGAGCGCCTGGAGAAATCCGGGAAACGACAAGCCAGCCGTGAAGGCGAACGCGGGGTCCAGCGCGCGCCGACTGCCCCATAGGGACAAGACGACGGCAGAGAGAAGCGCGATCGCCGCACCAAGCCCGACGATGCTTGCGGAAACAAGTTCTACGGATTCCGGGTAGAAGGTCTGCCCTCCGCGCAAGGCGTCGATCGCTCGAGCTGCTTCAGCGCTCATCGCGACGGCGATTGCGCGCCAGACGTAACTCATTGCCACGAGCATCGGCGAGCACGGCTACAACAGGCGTCGTTCGCGAATTCGACGGCGATCTCGTCGCAACGACGATTCCGACTATCGGCCATTGGAACAAGAGCCAAGCGAACTGATTGCAAAGCCGAGCAACGACGCCCCAGCCGTCATAGAAGACGCCGGCAACCGCCGCGACCGTCACAGAGCGAGATGAGAAACAGAACTGGGCAGCCACAACAGCTCCCATCGGCGCTTTGAACGCGGCGAACGCAATCAGCAGAAACATAACCGCGATGACGGGTCCCTTGCCGTAGCTGTCGAAGCTGAGCGGTTCGGGACCGTCAAGTCCGTAACAATTGACGATGCACCGCGGGATCGGGTTCCACGGTGGAGTTGCAGTGCGCGACTTCGATTGCGCGTCGATGCCCTCCCATAGGTATCCCGACCGAGCGCGACCGTGAACCCGACGCCGAGCAGAAGCGCGAACGCGATGTAGACAACGCGAAGGACGACCAGCGTCTTCGTCGCGAATGTGCGCAAGCCTGCAATCCCCCTGCAGGTGTTCGCAGCCATTGATGAACGACGCTTGTGGCGAAACTAGGACCGAGCGCTACTTCGCGCGCATGTCCTTGATCGCGGCTTCGACCGTCGACCAGGGGATCAGCTTGAAGTTCTGCGGCTCATTGGGTTCGGTGTTCTCGTCGTCCTGCACGACAACGAGACCGCCCGGAAACTCCGAGCCCATCGAAACGGAGGTCACTTCGAGACCGTCGGTTCCGGTCACCGGATCGATGCCGTTGCCCGCGCCGATCGTGAACGAGCCGATATAGGCGTTGTCCTCGGTGCGCTCGTAGACGGCGAACTGATCGTTGCCCTGGCTCGACGCGATCAGATAGCCGCTGCGGTTCGGGCCGTCATAGATGGCGAGACCTTCGACGTCGGCGGTGAGATGACCGCCTTCGGTCTTGTCGATGAGCGTGCGCATGTCGCCGAGCGCGGGGTCGGCGGCGAGACGCCAGATGCCGACATTCTCTTCGGCGATGAAGAGCGAGCCGGTGGCGTCGTCGGCGACGCAGCCTTCGGCGATGGAGCCGAGCTCGAAGCTGCGCACCTCTTTGGCGGAAATTCCGTCCGCGGTCGCGGCAAGTTCCCACTGCTTGACCGCGCCGAGCGCACTCGTCGCGACCACATGCATCGCGCCCACCTGCGTGCGGAAGAGACAGATGCCGTAGACCTCCGGAAACGTGCTCGGGATCGCGGCGAGCTGGGGCTGGAGCTCGCGCTTGGCAGGATCGAAGCGGAACACCGCGATCGTCTGATCGTCGCGGTCGGAAGCGACAACGATCGGCGCAACACCGTCGGCGAACTGGAAGCCGTCGCGCAGATCGACATTGTTCACGAGCCCGGCCTGCACGAACTGCAGTTCGCGCGCCTGAAGATCGTAGACGTAGAGCCCGCCCTTCTTGTCGGTGCCGATGATGCGCGATTGCGTGGGGTCCATCGGATCGACCCAGATCGCCGGATCGTCGGCCGCGTCTTCGTCCATAGGCGTGCCCACCGCCGGCGTCTCGCGCAGCGCGAGGATCGCGGGCACACCATCCGCGGTTTCGGTCGAAGCCGTCTTCGTGTCGCCCGCGGGAGAGCAGGCGCAAGAACCGCGGCGCAGCACAACATCATCGATCGAAGTGAGTTCATAACGTCACAAAAGCTCCATATCTCGTGCGGACTCGCGTCGCATTGTTCGAAACTAGTCAGCGATGGAAGCGCTGTCTATCGCGCCTTTTCTTTAGGCAGTGGGTGACGCGACCGTCATAAAAGCACAGCGAATCTGACATCCAGATGTCATATTCGATCCGCTCTCGAGAGCTTGTGTGGCTCGGCTGCCGCGGCGTCCGAAAGACGATGCTGCGCTGCAAGAAACTGTCACATGACTCTGTTACGCGCGCCCCTGTGCCATTTTCTTACGGGGAATTTCACTAGATGGTCATCGAGAGAATGCGGGCCCGCCTTCTGGCCGGCGCCGCTTGTGCATTGTTGTTGCCGATTGCCGCCGCTGCCCAGCCGACGCCGGTCACGCCGGTAACGGCGCAAGACACGGAAACGGTGACCATCACCGGCAACATCTTTCGCGACCGTTCGACCGCGATCGCGCCGACGCTGGAATACGGGCTCGACTATTTCCAGCCGTTCGAGCCGCTGACGGTCGGCGATATCCTGAAGCGCACGCCGAGCACGGCGTTCGTGTCCGACATTCTCGAATTCGACGGCGTGCGGCTGCGCGGTCTCGATCCCGGCTACACGCAGATCCTGATCAACGGCAAACGCGTGCCGGGCGCGGATGTCGACCGCTCGTTCTGGGTGGACCGCATTCCCGCCGAGCTCGTGGAGCGCGTCGAGATCGTGCGCAGCTCGTCCGCCAACCGCTCGGGCGACGCGGTCGCGGGCGCGCTCAACATCGTGCTGCGCGATGCGCTCGAGTTTACCGGCCGGTATGCGCGCGTCGGAGCGCTCTATTTCGATGACGGCGAGATCAAGCCGGTGTCGGCGGCGTGGTCGCGGGCGCGATCGGCGCGGCGCGGGGCATTCTCGGAGTGAACCTCCAAGGGCGGCATAACCCGAAACAGAAGACGAGCTTCCGTTACGGGCCTGAGGATAGCGTGCTCGAATTCGACAACCGCGAAGACCAGAGCGACACGCGCGACGGCACCGATTATTCGGCGAACGGCGATCTCGTGATCCCCGTCGGCATGGGGAATCTGAGACTGTCGGGCTACGTCGTGCACACCGACCGGACGGAGACCGAGCTATCGAGCGAATACGAGGATGAGACAACGGTCGATCCCGCGGACCTCGTCACGTACGCCGATCAGTTCGAGGACATCACGCAGGACAACTACACGCTGTCGGCGGCGCTGACGCAGACGATCCTGAACGGCGAGACGGAGTTCTCGGTCGATTTCACGAAGTTCAACGAGGACATCATCGCCACTTCGAACGAATCCGAGTTCGATCCCTTCCCGACGCTGGACGATTTCGGCGGCACGCGCACCTTCACCAAGACCGACGACCGCATGTGGATGGCGCGGTTCGATCACAAGCGCACATTGGGCGGCGTGGTCGATCTCGAGTTCGGCGTGGATTTCTCGGACAAGCAGCGCGAGGGCCACGTCTCGGAAGCGGAGATCGATACGCCGGGCGATCCGTTCCCCGATCCGGAGCCGATCGTCGGCCGGATTCTATCACGATCGACGAGACGCGCGTGGACCCGTTCGTCATGTTCTCGCGCACCAACGGCATCCTCGCGTGGGAAGCGGGCCTGCGCTACGAGACGACGGATTCCAAGATCGTCGATCTCGAAACCGGCGATGAGGGCTCGACCAATTACGAGTTCCTGCTGCCGTCGGCGAACGCGAAGATCAATCTGAGCGAGGACGACCGCATCTCGGTGTCGGGGGCCCGCACCGTGAGGCGGCCGAACTTCAACTGGCTCTCACCCGCAACGCTCGAAGAGGAGCCGACGGAGGACGACGATTTCCGCGGCAATCCGGATCTGAAGCCGGAAAACGCCTGGGGCTTCGATATCGGCTATGAGCGCCGTCTCGGACGGATGGGCGTGACGGGCATCAACTTCTTCTATCGCGACGTCTCGGACGTGATCGAGTTCGCCAACACCGGGGAAATTTCCTCCTCCGGCGACGGGTTCGGTCTTCACGCCGCAGAACGTCGGCGATGGACAAGTGTGGGGCATCGAGTTCGACTTCTCGGCGCCGCTGACGGTGCTTGGGCTGCCGAACACCGGCCTGTTCGTGAACTATTCCTGGCTCGACAGCTCGGTCACCGATCCCGTCACCGGACGAGGACCGGCGGTTCAACAACCAGGCCCATTCGGTGTTCAATATCGGCTTCATCCAGCAGCTCCCGATGTGGGGCGTGGCGTTCGGCGCGTCGTATCGCAAGCAGGGCGAAGCGTTCGCGAGCGTCGCGGGCGAAACCGTGAAGACGACCTATGGCGGCGATCTCGAAGCGTTCGTCGAGAAGCGTTTCGGCGAACGGTTCATCGTGCGCTTCACCGGCTCCAACCTGTTGAACGCGTCGAAGGACGAAACCTTCCACAAGTGGGAAACGGTCGGCGACCAGCTGTCCGGCGACATCGATGCGCTCGATGAATTCGAGCTCGAATCCGAGAAAGCCGGACCGGTGTTCCAGCTCGTGGGCCGCGTGCAGTTCTATCAGCTCGCGAGCGCGCGGGCTTCGTCGAACTGGAGCGATGCGAGGCGGGCATAGAGCCCGCCTCTGGCGACGAGCTCGGCGTGGCTGCCTTCGCCGATGATGTGGCCTTGATCCATCACGATGATGCGCTTCAGGCGCTGGATCGTGGCGAGGCGGTGCGCGATCACGATCGTGGTGCGGCCGCTCATCAGATTGGCGAGGCCCTGTTGCACGAGCCGCTCGTTCTCGGCGTCGAGCGCGCTCGTCGCCTCATCCAGCAGCAGGAGCGGCGCGTTGCGCAGGATCGCGCGCGCGATCGCGATGCGCTGGCGCTGGCCGCCGGAGAGAGTGACGCCGCGCTCGCCGAGATTTGCGTCGTAGCCGCCGGGCAGACGGCGGATGAACTCATCGGCCGCGGCCGCCTCTGCCGCGCGCCGCACCTCGTCCGGTGAAGCGTCGGGGCGGCCATAGCGGATGTTGTCGAAGATCGTGCCGGAGAAGATCGCCGGGTCCTGGGCGACAAGCGCGATGTTCGCGCGGAGCGCGCGCGGATCGGCGTCGGCCATCGTCACGCCGTCGAACAGGATGCGCCCCTCCTGCGGATCGAAGAAGCGCAGCAGCAATTGGAACATTGTCGACTTGCCCGCACCCGAAGGCCCGACGAGCGCAACCGCTTCGCCCGGATTGACCGCGAAGGACACGTTGTGGAGCGCGCGATAATCGGGGCGCGACGGATAGTGGAAGCCCACCTGCTCGAAGCGCACCGCGCCCCTCGCGGGCTTGGGCAGCGGGACCGGATTGGGCGGCGGCTTGACGGAGGGCTCGGTCACGAGAATCTCCATCAGCCGCTCGGTGGCGCCAGCCGCGCGCTGCACATCGCCCCAGGTCTCCGCCAGCGCGCCCGTGCCGCTTGCGAGCAGCACGGCGTAGAGCACGAACTGGCTGAGCTCGCCGCCGGTCATGCGGCCTGCAAGCACATCGGTCGCGCCCGCCCAGAGCACACCCACGATGCAGGAGCCGACGAGGAAGATGACGAACGCGGTCATCACCGCGCGCATCCGCGTGCGCTTGATCGCGGCGGTGAAGGAGTCCTCGACCGCTCGCGTGAAATTCGCCCGGTCGGCATCCTCATGGGTGAACGCCTGCACGGTCGCGATCGCGTTCAGCGCTTCGCCCGCATAGGCCGAGGTGTCGGCGATGCGGTCCTGCGACTCGCGCGAGAGCTTCCGCACGCGGCGGCCGAACAGAATGATCGGCAGCACGACCAGCGGCACGCCGAAGAGGCACAGGGCCGCGAGCTTGGGACTGGTGACGATCATCATGATGATGGCGCCGATGCCCATCACGGTGTTGCGCAAGGCAAAGGACGCGGACGAGCCGACGACGACCTGGATCAGCGTGGTGTCGGCGGTCAAGCGCGACAGCACTTCGCCGGTGCGCGTCGTCTCGAAGAAATTGGGGCTCAAAGAGAGCATGTGGTTGAAGACGCCGGCGCGCACGTCGGCGGTGACGCGCTCGCCGATCCAGGTCACGAGGTAGAAGCGGATCGCGGCGGCGCAGCCCAAGACGCCGGCAACCGCGATCAGCGCGAGGAAATACTGGCCGATGCGGCTCGCGTCCTCGGCGGAGAACCCGTGATCGATGACGCCGCGCACGGCGATCGGCATGACGAGCGTCGCCGCCGCCGCGACGGCGAGCGCGAGGCCAGCGGCCGCGATCATGCCGCGATAGGGCATGAGGAACGGCTTCAGCGCGCGGAGCGGCGCCAAGTTCTTGGACTTCTCCCGGCGCTCGGCCTGCCGTTCGATGTTTTCGACAACCTGTTCAGATGCTTCTGCCATGCGTCCCTATAGCCTAGCGGACCCGCCGATGCGACGTGGAAAGGGGCGGTAACCATGCCTGCACCGCAATTCCGCCGTATTGAAGCGGTATCCAAGCAGCAGGGGTTGTGAGCTGGGAAAACCATCTTGTCCGCGGGGACAATCGTCCGCGGTCGAGATTGCGCCCTGGGAGGGGGCAGGCTCATGACCCAGCTTCAATACAGCACCGGCTCGTTTCGTGGTTCGCGCGCGGAGATCCAGACCTCGCCGCAGCAGCGCCTGTTCGGCATCGCGTTCGCGGTCACGATGGAGGCCGCGATCGTTTACGCGCTGCTCGTGACGCTTGGGATACGTCGAGGCTCCGACCGTGCAGCCCGGCCCGATCGAGATCGTTCAACGTTGCGCCGCCGGAAAAGATCGACGATCCCGCCGCCGCCGCCGCAGACCTTCGATCCACCACTCGTGAACCATCGTCCCTCCGGAGGTCACGCTGACCTACACGCCACCGGTCCAACCCACGACGATCTCGCTGCCGCCTCCCCTGCCCGTCCCGACCGTGCCGCCGCGCGTCGTGCCGCCGCCTACGCCGCCGGTGGTCTTCACACCCGCGCGTGCGATCGCGGCGAGCCACACGATTCCGGAATATCCCTTCATCTCGCGGCGGCTGCGCGAGCAGGGCACGCTGCGTCTGAAGCTCACCATCGACGAGAAGGGGAGCGTCACCGGGGCCTCGGTGGTGAACTCGAGCGGGTTCCAGCGCCTGGACGAGGCTGCGGTGAACTGGGTGAAGTCGCATTGGCGCTACACGCCTGCGATGCAGGGAACCAAGCCGGTGTCCTCGATGGCCGATGCGATCGTGGAGTTCCGCCTGCAATAGACCCAGGACGCTCGCGCCGGACAAATTGTCACCGGTCAAGTGACGGCGCGGCGAAGCGTGGTAGAAACGGCGAGCAGAAATTTTCGCGGCCGAGTTTCGTTTGACGACAATCATCCGAACCGCAGCCGGGCGACGCGACAGTGCGGCGCCCGGTGCGGCGCTCCCTGATCGTCGTCTGCATCATGCTGTCGCTGTTCATGTCGGCGATCGAGGTCACGATCGTGGCGACGGCGATGCCGCAGATCGTGCGCGACCTCGGCGGCTTTGCCTATTATTCGTGGGTGTTCTCGGCCTTCCTGCTGACGCAGACCGCGACCACGGTGATCTTCGGCAAGCTCGCCGACATCTACGGCCGCAAGCCGGTGATCATCATCGGCACGATCATCTTCCTCACCGGATCGATCCTGTGCGGCTTCGCCTGGTCGATGGGCTCGATGATCGCGTTCCGGCTGCTTCAGGGTATCGGCGCGGGCTCGATGCAGCCGATCGCCGTGACGATCGCGGGCGACTACTATGTCGGGCGCGAACGGCTGAGGATGCAGGGCGCGCTGTCGTCCGTGTGGGCGGCGGCCGCGATGGTGGGACCGCTCGTGGGCGGCCTTCTCGTCGAGCATCTGTCGTGGTCGTGGATCTTCTGGGTGAACGTGCCCATCGGCATTCTCACCATCGCGGGCTTCGTGCTCTTCATGCATGAAGACGTCGCGCACCGCGAGCACAGGATCGACTATCTCGGCGCGGCGTTGTTCTCGGTCGCCACCGGCGCGTTCCTGTTCGCGCTGACGCAGAGCGCGACGCTGAGCTGGACGGAGATCCTTCTGCTCGCTTCGGTCGCGTTGTTGACCGCAGCGCTCTTCGTCCTGGTGGAGAAACGCGCGCCAGAGCCGATGATCGCGCTCGATCTGTGGGGAAGCCGGCTGCTCGCCTCGGCGAACGCGTCGCTCCTCTGCGGAATGATGGCGCTCGCCGGCGTCATGTCGTATCTGCCGATGTATTTCCAGGGCGTGCTCGGCTATTCCGCGATCTACGCCGGATTCCCGCTGATGGTGATGATGGTGACATGGCCGCTCGCGTCGGCCACGTCGGGCACGATCCTGCGCTATCTCTCGATGCGCGCGACCTTGCGGCTCGGCGGGTTTCTCATCCCGATCGGTGCGGCGTTCCTCCTGTTCCTCAAGCCCGGCACCACGCTGATCCTCGCCGGTATCGGGCCTGCGCTGATGGGCTACGGCATGGGGCTGCTCAATATCACCTCGGTGATCATGGTCCAGGGCACGATCGAATGGTCGAAGCGCGGGAGTGCGACGGCCGCGCTGATCTTCTCGCGTTCGCTCGGCAACACGCTCGGCGTCGCCGTCCTGGGCGCGGCGCTCAATCTCGGCGTGATCATGTTCGCGATCGCGCAAGGGAGAAGCGAGCTCGCGACGCCCGATCACGTGCGCGAGCTCTTGACGATGATCGGAGACGTGGCCGGCGGCGGCGCCGATCAGAGCCTCAAGATGGTGCTCGACTCGGCGCTGCATCTCACGTTCTGGGTGATGCTGGGCTTCGCCGCGATCACCGCGGCGCTGGCGCTCACGATCCCCATCCGCGAGCTCGAAACGCTGACCAAAGCAGGCCGCGAAACGCAGCCAGCCCAGGCGGAATAGGGCTCTGACCGAAATACGGCCATGAACCTGCTGCGTGGCGGGGACTTGCCATGCGCCGAAGGGCTGTCGTTGGATCGATCGCTGCGCTCGTTCTCGTCAGGTGGCTGCGGCGGCGGAGCTGGAATGTCATCGTCAAGATCGAAATGGACCGGCGAAGGGCGAGACATGCGCGAAGGCCTTCGCGAGCTTCCCGTTCGAGCGCATCGATGTGCGCGGCGAGGACGCGCTCGACACGTGGCGAGGCTCAAGGCCGAGCGGCGTGGAACACCTGTCGTTCTCGGGAATGACGATTCCGTCGTCGATCTGACGACGGTGTTCGACCCGTCTACTGCCGCAGAAATCCGTTGCGGAGATCGTCAGCGCCTCGTCGCGCGTGAGATTCCGGACGACCTATTCGCCGTCGCGAAGCTGCAGATGCGTCGTGCCAAAGCTGTATTTGGAGAAGCTGCTGTCAGGCCCAGATTCGGAATTGCCAACCATCATCACTCGAAATGATGGGCAAGGTTACGTCGTCAGCTATGGATTTACATCCGGCCCCGCTGGTCGGCTGCTCCACCTAGACCTTCAGAAGCGCGATGAACCAGCGATTGCTTTCGCCTGATGAAACCCGTGGACGTTCCTCGCCAAACAATCCCCCGGCCCTGAAGATCGGCGAATGGCCGAGCGAGCGATCGCCATCAACCGGCTTGACGATTGCGACGGACATCCTGTGGAAAACGCGACACCGAAAGTGCATATCGCACTGATACCGACAGATGCCTGGACACTTATTCCGGCATATCTCCGCTGGGGCGATTGGAACGATTGTCCGCCACCGGCAATGCATGTCGCCGCCTTGCGGTCTTGGCGCGACCGCTACGGAATCGAGCTGGTCGGATTGTCGCTCCGACACGATGAACCTGCGGCAACAACGCGCCCTGCACCCGCGAGGAGGCGCTGATCGGCGCGTGAACTACGCCTATTGCACCGACATCATCGATCGGCGTGCAAACCTACAGTGCACTTGCCGCGTACTCTGAGTCTCCGATGATTGGTGGTACTTCTGATGGGCCGACGACTTGTGCTTGGCGAGCGTAGCACGGTCGCGCGCGGCAGGCAAAAACAAACGGCCCCGCCTCGGGTGAGGACAGGGCCGTTTTTCGAACGCGATTGTCCCCGCGTTAGACGTTCACGACCATCTCCGGCATCGTCAGGAACGAATGCGCCGCGTGCCAGAAGAGGTTGCGGTTGTAGCTCAAGCCCAGATTGTGCGCCGTTCCGGCCAGCACGACCAGCTGCTTGTCCGGGTTCGGCAGCTCCTGGAACATGGCGAGGATATCTTCTTCCGTGGCGATGCCGTCATAGCAGCCGCGGATGAGCAGCGTCGGGCACTTGATGGTGGACGCGGGGATGATCGGGAGCTTCGACGTCATGTCGAGATAGGTGCCGGTCGGGACCGAGTCGCCGTATTTCAGCTCGGCATCGGCGAGCGCTTCGGCGGCCTTCGGATCGCCCGTGCCCGGCTTGTCGCGCGTGAAGATCGAAGCAAGCATCGAGCGCGGACGCGGACGCGTGTTGTTCTTCTGATAGAACTCGAGATCCTTGGCGCGGTCTGTGAGCGTCGGCGAACCTTTGCCCGTGTAGGTGTAGGCGCCGAGAACGATGCGCCCGACGCGGTCGGGATGAGCCGCCGCATAGGCCGCGGTGCGAAGCGCGCCCGACGAAGAACCCATGAAGTGGAATTTCTGCTGGCCGGTTTCGCGCATGACGACCGGGATCATCGCCTCGAGATCGGCGACGCCGCTCTTCACGTCGGAATTGGCCTTCGGGTTGCGCGTGGACTTGCCATAGCTTTCGAAGTCGATCGCCCAGACGTCGTAGCCGAGACGCGCAAAGACGTTCATGACCGAGTACTCGCCCGCGCCGGGGACGGTGAGATCCCACGCCGGAAGGGCGGCCATCGACGAGCCGTGGACGAGGATGAGCACGGGCGTCGGAGCCTCGCCCGCGACCGGGGCTTTCGCGCGGCGGCGATAGAGCTGGAGCCTGATGTCGCCCTTCATCGCGGTGTATTCGCGGTTCCAATAGGTCATCGGCGGCGCGTTGACCCCTGGGACCAGCGGCGCGATCTGGGCTTCGGCCGGTGCGGGCACGGCGACCACGGCAGCGGCGGCCGCGGCAACGCCCAATCCAAGGACGGCGCGGCGGTTCTGGCCTTCGGCTTCGTGGTCGACGGGGTTTACGGATTCGGGGTTCATCGCGGATTCCCTCCAGTTCATCATCTCTGCGCGCGCTTGAGGAGCGCTTCGCGCACTCTACCGTTTCCCTTTTCCGGGAGCCATCCCCGCGGGGGCGGTTGTCGCCGACGCCAGGACGTATAGAATTGGGTCCCGGAGGAGTGCCGATGGCTTACCGGAACGCGCTCAAAAAGCGTTGGCTCACGGGTATTTGCGCCGTCGTCGCGGGGTTCGCCGCCGCGCCCGGTTCACGCGGCCGAGCAGGTCGATCTCGAACTCGTCATTACGACCGACGTCTCCTACAGCGTCGACGACATGGAAGCGCGAATGCAGCGCGAGGGCGCGGTGACGGCCTTCCGCAGTCCCGAGGTCGTGGAGGCGATCAAGGCCGGCACGCTCGGGAAGATCGCGGTCGCCTATATCGACTTCTCGAACGCCAATGCCAGCCGCGTGGTGGTCGACTGGCAGGTGGTGCACGACAAAGCGTCCGCGGAAGCCTTCGCCGATGCGATCGCGATCGCGCGCAAGACCGACGGCGTGCAGACCTCGATCGCGAGCGGGATCGAGATGGCCGCGCGCATGATCGAGGACAACGACTACGAGGGCATGAAGAAGGTGATCGACGTCTCGGGCGACGGTCCCAACAACGAGGGGCGGCGCGTCGATCACATTCGCGACGAGGTGGTCGCGAAGGGCATGATCATCAACGGACTTCCGATCGTCACCGAAGCCGACAAGTTCGACGTCTATTATCTACCCGACCTCGACAAATACTATGCGGGCTGCGTCATCGGCGGGCCCGGCGCGTTCATCCAGGTGGCGAACGGCTTTGCCGATCTGGCGCGCGCGCTCAGGCGCAAGCTGGTGCTTGGAGATTTCCGATGCCTCGAAGCCCAATCGCGATCCGCTGTTCGTGAAGGTCGCCGCGGGCAGCGTCAGCCGCACTTGGGCCCTAAGACCGTCTACGAAAAAGGCTGCGATATCGGCGAGCGGATGCGCTTCGGCGGCTCTATTCGACGTCCGTAGGCCGCTGCGACACTTCGGCCGCGCTCGAGTGATCGCAATCGGCCGAACAGTTCGATGAGATGCAGCGGCACTTCGTGCCGTATTCGTCCACCAGCCATTCCAGATAGCCATCCAGCGCCTTGCGCAGGACCTGGTGGCGCGTGAAGCCCTTCTTCACGGCGAGGATGCCGAGCGTCTCGTGCTCTTCCTCGGTCAAGACGATCATGATCCTGTGCTGCTTCCTTGGCGCCGCTTGCCCGAGCGTGTGCTCGAAGACGCCGTAGGGCAGCAGCAGATCGTTGTCGTCGCCCGGAACGACGGTCTGATCCGCGGTCTGATAGGCGGGAAGCGGATCGGCGGGCGCCGTCTCGACCAGATTGGGCGGCGGCGATTCTTTCTTCGATTTGCGCTGGCGCCGGATGTCGGAAGGCTCGGCTTCACCCTTGCGGACAAGCATGTCTGCGGTCAGCCGTCCGAATTTGCTTTCGTCCATGTTGGCCATGGCTGCGCCCTCAATTCCGGCGACCGAAAGTGCCTACCTGCCTGCCGCCGCCGAACAGCGTCGGGCCCTTTGAGGGATCGCGGGGCTTGGCGAGCTTGCGATCGCCGAATCCGGCCTTGGGCAGCGAGTCCGCAGTCTGCGTGGATGGCGCGGGTTCCGGTGGGCTTGCGGCAGCCGACGCGGGGGCCGGCCGCTCTGCGACAGGAGCCGGTGCGGAAGGCGCATACGCATCCTTCAGCCGGGAGTTGAGTGCTTGCATGTCTTCGGGCTGGCTGTGGTGATCGACGGAGTCGACCTCTTCCACATCACCCGACAGCGAGCTGATCGAGAAGTATTCCGGCCTCGTCTCGGGCGCGAGCGACGGATCCTTCACCAGGCGCGCGAGGCGATCCTGGATGTAGATCCAGAGCTCGTTGACTTCCTTCGCCGAGGCAGAATCGGGGAGCACCTCACCAACGGTGCGTCCATCGACCATGCTGGCCGCGAAATCGACGCGGTGGTGGATCGTGATCGGCGCCACGGTCCCGTGCTGCGAGAGCGCGACCGCGGCCTCGCCCGTGATGCGGGCGCGCGGCGTCGCGGCGTTGACGATGAAGATCAGCGCTTTCTTGTGGCGATCGGCCAGGTCGGCCGTCGCGCCGACCGAACGCAGATCGTGCGGGCTCGGGCGGCACGGCACCAGGATGAGATCGGACAGTGAAATGACATGCGAGATCGCGTCGGTGATCGCGGGCGGCGTGTCGATGATCACGAGCTTGATGCCGCTCTGCTCCAATTGCTTCATGGCGCTTTGAAGATCGAATACGCCGACCTTGGCGAAGGCCGGCGTCTTCTCCATGCGCACGTTCCACCACGCCGCCAAGCTTCCCTGCGGGTCGGTGTCGATAAGCGCCACCGGTCCTGCCCCTGCCTTCTCGGCCTCCACCGCAAGGTGGCCGGAGAGCGTCGTCTTGCCGGATCCCCCCTTCTGGGAAGCCAACGCAATCACAAGCATGGCGTGCCTCTGCTCTTCATAAACCACTCGTGAGGCCGGATTGGGCCTCATCACCCGCCTTCTAGCGCAGGGCCCGTTTCGGGCCGGCAAAGGCGAATGTCTCAAGTCATGTCAAATTTGTCGAAAATTGTATCGATTTCTCGCGGTTTAATAACTATAGTCAGCTCCAGAACAACCATAAGACGTCATTGTGCAACGACAGCGGGATAGGGGGCTGGCCGTGCACCTTGTCAAAGACCGGAGCTGCGGCGAGTGTTCCGTGTGCTGCGTCGTGCTCAATGTTGACACCAAAGAGTTTCAAAAACTTCCAGGTGTCGCCTGCGCGCATCTGTGCACAAGCGGCGGTTGCACCATTCACGACACGCGCTATGAGGTCTGCCGCACCTATCATTGCGGCTGGAGGGCTCTCGGGCAGCTGGGCGAGGAGTGGCGCCCCGACAAGAGCGGCGTGCTGATCGATTTCCAGGTCGAGGGCTTGCCTTCGCACTATCCAAAGCGGCCCGGGATCAGGCTGACGCTTGTGGACAAGCGCAAAGCGCTCAATCGTCAGTTCTACGACTATGTCGCCCGACTGATTGCGGCCGACGTACCGGTCGTTCTCGCCGTTACCGGACCGCCCGGATACTTTCCCGCCGGGGCATTTCTCAACGATGTGCTGAAGGACGCCGTCTCAAAACGCAATCTTTCCGAGGTCGTGGAAATGTTCGCGCACGCTCTCAAAGGCCTTGAGTCGCATCACTTCAATCCCGTGGTGCATCGCAACAAGGCACATTCGCCCGTGTAAAGCGCTCCCCTCTATAAAGCGATCGTGAACCAAGGTTCAAAATTGCGGTATAGTGCCGCCCGGCAAGGTCAGGCGGGTCTGGGTGGGCTTTGCCGCCCATCATTTGAATTTGAAATGGCGCAAGCGCGCCAGGGCCCGCTGACGGAGCTGCTAGAAAAACACCGGGTTTCAAGGAGGGACTACTCATGAAGCTTGCATTCACCACGTCCGTTGCGGCCGCATGCCTGTTCGCGGCCGCCGCGTTCGCCCAGGGTCAAGACTTTTCGCAGGTTCAGATCAAATCGACGCCGCTCGGCAACAACACCTACATGCTCGAAGGCCAGGGCGGGAACATGGTCATCGCGGTGGGCGGTGACGGCGTGATCCAGGTCGACACCGAGTTCGCGCCGCTGCACGACAAGATCAAGGCCGAAATCGACAAGCTGTCGGGCGGCAAGCCGATCAAGTACGTCGTCAACACCCACTTCCACGGCGACCATACTGGCGGCAATGGCGGCTTCGCGAAGCTCGGCGCCACGGTCGTTGCGCATCGCAATCTCGCGCTGCGTCTCGAGCACGGAACGACCAACGGCATGTCGAACCAGAAGACGGAGCCCGCGGCGAAAGACCGTATTCCAACTCAGACCTACACCACCGAGGGCCAGCGGCTGATGGTCCAGGGCCAGACGGCAATGGTGCAGCATCCGCGCAATGCGCACACGGACACCGACTCGTATGTCTACTTCCCGACCGCGAACGTGATCGCCACCGGCGACATCGTGAGCCTCGGGCCCCGTTACCCTAACGTCGACTTCGCGAATGGCGGCAGCCTGAACGGCAACATCGCCGCCGTCGAAACCTTTATTCGCCTCGGCAACGACCAGACGAAATACGTCCCCGGCCACGGACCGCTCGCGACCAGGGCCGACATGGAGCGCTATCGCGACATGCTCGTCGCGGCGCGCGATGCGGTGAAGGCGCAGATCGACATGGGCAAGACCGAAGATCAGGCTGTCGCTGCCAAGCCGCTTGCCGCGATCGGCATGCGCCTCGGCACCACGCAAATGCTCGATGACACCATGGTGAGAATCTCATATCGCTCGCTCAAAGGCGCGAGGGCCAATCCGGCGTAACTCACTATTGCATCTCTCGTTCGAAGGGCCGGGACGATCGTCCCGGCCCTTTTGTTTGCTCGAGAAAAGGTTGGCGCATGAGCAAATCGGCCACCGCGTCTTGTCTGTGTCAGAGTTGTCTCCGAATTGAAGACTTGCGACGCGAGTCATAAATTTTCGCTCAAGAATAAGTTGTACGCATACTGAGCAAATCACCAACCGTGTCATTTGATGTCTGTATTCGGCAAATAAACGAACCGTGTCTGACAACAGTCAGCGCCTTCGCCGAATTGCGAGGTCTACAGTTCTCGATGGTCGGGGCGCGGAGCGTTGGTGATCCGCTACTGCTACGGGCCTCCCCCGGGTAGCAGCCTGCACAAACGTTCTGGCCGCACGCACAGCACACGCGCCCCGATCATTTGTCGGCGTGCCGTTTTGTTGACGACTGAAAGACGATTGCTCGCATTGAAAACATAACGGCACCGAGGAGGCGCGGCGCCGAAGGGGTGAACAATGGAACTCAAAGATCTTCCCGGCAGCCGTGAAATAGTTCGGTGCCGAATGGTAGTAATTGGTGTCCCGTGCGGGGCACGCCACAATTTCTTACATTTCCTCCATGCCAATAGACTACAAAAATGGTAAGGTTCCTTAGGTAGGGACGGGGAGAGCGTTGAGCCGCTACTGGGGCCTCGGTAGCAGCCACACCACGTTCCTGACCGCAAGCATAGCGTGAGCGCCCCGACCACCCGGTCGGAGCGCAGGTTCAAGAGGCCTTTCAGTTGCCAATTCTACGTCGGTAGCGCGGTCGAGCGGGGAGGAGATCATTCTCTTGGCCGCGGATTTGGGATCGAGAACGGGCGGGATGGACGCGGGGATCAGTTAAATATCAGTCGTAGCGTCATCTGACGCGTTTCGAAGTTCCGCCCACGGAAAACATCGGGCCGTTTCACGGCCCAGGGGAGGAATTGCGATGAATCGTCCAAAGATGTCGCGAGTGACTACGCTGTTGGGAACGGCCTCGTTTTTGACGATGGCCCAGGCGGAAGGCGCTTATGCCGCCGAGATGGTTGCCCAGGCGGATGAGATCCCCGAGACGGTGCTGATCACCGGCTCGCTGATCCGCGGCACGGCGGCAGTCGGCGTGCCGGTGATCAATTTGGCACCGCAAGATTTCGCCATGACCGGCGCGCTCACCACGTCGGATCTGTTCCGCACCATCCCGCAGTTCAACGTCGCTCCCGGGCCGGTGGCAACGCAGGGCGCCACCGAGGAGCGCGGCGTTCGCGTCAATCTCAGACAGCTCGATACCGGCTCGGCCAATCGTTCGCTGATGATGATCGACGGTCTGCGCTATCCTTCGCAAAGCGCCGACCTCTGCCAGGTCGATCCCTCGATCATTCCCACGGCCGCGATCGAACGCATCGACCTGCTCCTGGACGGCGCGTCGGCGACCTACGGCTCGGACGCCATCGGCGGCGTGATCAATGTCATCCTGAAGCGCAATTTCGACGGCGCGATGATCGACGCCGGATTCAAGATGGGCGCCGGCGGCAATGTCCAGTACCTCGCCAATGCGACGTGGGGCCGGACGTGGGATGGCGGCCAGGTCACGCTGAGCTATTCCTGGTTCGACATCTCACCCACGCACGGAAACTTCAACTCGAAGCTCACCTTTGACCACAGGCCTTGGGGTCTGGACGACAGACGCACGCTCGGCTCGTCGACCCCTGGCACGATCTCCACCGGCGCCCCGCAGGGTCCGACGATGCCGGATCCAAACAATCCGGGCATGCAAATTCCAAACCCGAACTACCCCGGCAACCGCGGCACCAATTGCCAGAACTGTTACGCGATTCCTTTGGGTACGGGCTTCGATTGGGATGCCGGCGCAACCGGTATCGGTCCGCTGCTTCCCGGCAGCGCGCCGACTCTGAACTGGGCGAATTTCGCCAATGCCGCGAATGGCGGCACCAACGGCACGCGCAACGTCTTCAACCCATACACGATTGGCGATTACAGCGCCGCCATCCAGTACACGGGAGGCGCGATCACCGTCGATCAGAGGCTGACCAGCAACATCTCGTTCTACGGCTCAGGTCTCTATGGAATGCGACGGTCGAAGTTCGCCATCAACGACACCGGCCATCAGGTCATTTACGGCGTTCCAACCTTCAACCCCTACTACCCGACGAACGCGCCCACAAATCTGCGCGTCGCCTATCACATGGGTATCGAGGCTCCCCCCATCGCCGTCGCCTACTCGATGGCTCAGCGCTATCAGCTCGGCCTGAACGTCGCGCTGCCCGCGAATTGGGCGATGCAGATCTATTTCTCACACACCAAGGACAAGAACCACTCCACCGAGGATTCGAGCCAAAACAACGTGAGCAAGGCCTCGGTGTCCGCTGCTCTGGGCTGGACGCTCCCAGCGACTCCTGCCGCAGGCACCGCTCCCGGGATCGGCACCTGGACCAAGCCGGCGAACGTGCCTTACCTCAACCTGTTTTGCGACCCGCGGGCATACACGTGCAACTCGCCTGCCACGCTGAATTACCTCAATGGAATCGAACGGCTCGAGGAGTACATGCATGTCAGGGAGCGCGGCATCAAAGCCGACGGCCCGCTCTTCGATCTGCCTGGCGGTACGGTCAAGATGGCCATCGGCGCCAATATGACCACCTACAGCTTCCTCGTCCAGAACACGTCGACGAGTGGAAGCAGCCCGATCGTCAACATCATCCAGGATCCGCGCAGCCGCGACGTGTGGGCTGCGTACACTCAGGTGAATGTCCCGATCATCGGCGAACAGAACGCGCTTCCGTTGCTCAGGCGCTTGGAGTTCGAAGCGTCGTGGCGCCATGACCAGTACAGCGATGTCGGCGGCACCAGCAACGCCAAGCTTGCGTTCAACTGGAATCCGATAGATGCGCTCACCATCCGCGGCGGCTGGGGTCAGTCGTTCCGAGCGCCGAACTTCGGCGAGTTCTCGCCGATCGCCAACGTGACCTGGGAAGGATGGAATTTCGGTAACGTCTATACGCAGAATTCCGCCAACCTCAGCGTCTTATGTGCTGGCGGAACGCCCCGGGCAGGTTCGGGAGCGGACAAGATGTTCCAGGCAGGCTTTGGCTGCGACGCCACGCCCGGAGGACTTTCGATCGGCCCAGGCGGCTTTGCCCCGGTGGCCGTCGGATTGCGGGATTTTACCAATACCGACACAGCGGGTCCTCGACCCCGAAAAGTCCGTCAACTGGTCGATCGGATTCGACTACACGCCGACAGGCAATTTTCTCACCGGCCTGAACATCCAGGCCACTTACTACATCGTCAAGATCAACGGCATCCTGCGCGGTTTCAACAATCCGACGAATGGCACTTTCAACGATCCCACCGTCGGCTTCTCCTTTGTGACCCCGGAAGACTTGCTGGATCCACTCACGAACGCGCAACTCTGTGCGGGGCAGAATCCGACGCCGTGGCTGTGTGCGCCATTCCAGGACATGGTGCAGCGATCGCTCAACCAGACGGCAAACGAAGTCCCGCTGGAAGCCCAGACTTTGGTCTACTGGATCAACGACGGCGGCACGATGAACCTCGGATACCAAACCACCAAGGGCATCGACTTCCAGTGGAGCTATGATTGGGAGTGGGAGGGCGTCGGCGCCTTCAACACAGGCATGGTCGGCACCTATTACATCACCCAGCCGTCGCAGGTTGTTTTCGGCGGCCCCATCGATGACTTCTACCACACCAACCTTGCCCCGGTGAACGGAATAGAGCAGCTCGGCGTGGAGTCGCGTCCGCGCTTCAAGTACCGGGCCCGCCTCGGCTGGAGCGACGGCACCTGGAGCGTGACCGGTTTCATGGACTACTCGCAGCACTTCTTCCACACGCAGCCCGCGCCGCCGAACGTGAACAACGCCTGCATCACGCCCGGCGGCACGGTTGGCGGGTTACCGGACTACACGAACCCATGCTTGCTCTCGGACTATACGAACCACAGCCGAGCTACTACACGTTCGATCTGTCGCTGGGATACAACACCGGAGACCGGCCCGCGAACGAGTACTTGCGGAACGTCAGCGTCCAGATCGTGGTGCAGAACATCATGGACGGGATTGCACCCTACTCGTACAAGATTACCACCGGAGGCGGTCTTCCTTGTGCCTGCGACGTCTTCCAGAGCCTGTTCGGCCGCATGATCTCGATGCGACTGCAAAAGACGTTCTAGGAGGAACGACATAGGAGGTCGGCGAGGTTGCGCCTGGTCAAGCGCATTGACCTCGTACCGCCGTGCTTAAAAGCAGGCGTTCCCCGAAGACGGAGTAGGTGCGGGCGGTCGCCGCGAAGCCGCTCGCCGCGATCGCCATGAGGTTCGGCGGCAATCAGATGGCCGACGACGCCATGGTCAGGATGTCGTATCGCTCGCTCACAGGTGCGAAAGGCAATCCGGCGTAACTCAGCATTGCATCGCTCATTCGTTCGAAAGGGCCGGGACGATGATCGTCCCGGCCCTTTTGTCCTGCACGCACGCGCGCGTTGCAGAGTACGGACATCGCGCCGCGCGATCGAGAAATTCACGCAAGAGTAAGTTGTACGCATACTGAGCAAATCAACAACCGCGTGTTGCCGCTCGAAACCTCACCTGACAACAGTCAGACTCTTCTAAGAATTGTTATCGAGAACGAAACTCGCAACGCGATCCCGGAAGTTTTGCTCAAGAATAAGTTGTACGCATACTGAGCAAATCGCCAACCGTGTCATTGATGTCTCTATTCGGCAAATAAACGAACCTCGCCTGACAACAGTCAGAGTCTTCGCCGAATTGCGAGGTCTAGAGTTCTCGGTGGTCGGGGCGCGGGGCGTTGGTGATCCGCTACTGCTACGGGCTCCCCCGGGTAGCAGCCTGCACGAACGTTCGGCCGCACGTACAGCACACACGCGCCCCGATCATTTGTCGGCGTACCGGTTTGTTGACGACTGAAAGACGATTGCTCGCATTGAAAACATAACGGCACCGAGGGGGCGCGGCGCCGAGGGGGAGTGACGAAACAAAAACATCTGTTGGGGGGAGACCATATGAATCCGACCACATCACAGCTCTGCATCCGCTCGCGTCTCACGGCGCTTCTCGGTACCGCTTCGTTGCTCACAATGGCTCAGGCGGAAGGCGCTTATGCAGCGGAGGTGGTTGCCCAAGCGGAGGAAATCCCAGAGACGGTGCTGATCACCGGCTCGCTGATCCGCGGCACCGCTGCGGTGGGCGTCCCCGTCATCAATCTCTCGCCGCAAGATTTCGCGATGACAGGCACGCTGACCGCGTCAGACCTGTTCCGCACAATCCCGCAGTTCAACGTCAATCCCGGGCCTGTTGCGACGCAGGCCGCGAACAACGAACGCGGCACCCGCGTCAACCTTCGCCAGCTCGATACAGGATCGGCGCCACGCTCGCTGATGATGATCGACGGCATCCGCTACCCGCAACAAGGAAACGGTCTCTGCCAGATCGACCCTTCGATCATTCCCGCGTTTGCGATCGAGCGCATCGATCTGCTGCTTGACGGCGCGTCGGCGACCTACGGTTCGGACGCCATCGGCGGCGTGATCAACATCATCCTGAAGCGCAATTTCGACGGCGCGATGGTCGAAGCCGGCGTCAAGATGGGCAAGGGCGGCAACACCCAGTACCTCGCCTCGGGCATGTGGGGCCGGACCTGGGACGGCGGCCAGGTCACGCTGAGCTATTCCTGGTTCGACATTGCGCCCACCGATGGGAACTTCCACTCGAAGTTCACCTTTGACCACACGCCCTGGGGCTTCGACGACAGGAGACCGTTCGCCTCCTCGACACCCGGCACGATCTCCACGGGCAATCAGGTTGGGCTGTCGATGCCCGATCCGAATAACCCCGGCTCAATGATTCCAAACCCGAACTATCCCGGGCAATCTCGGCACCAATTGCCAGAACTGTTACGCCATCCCGCTCGGCACCGGCTCCGATTGGGCTGCCGGCCCGGGCGGCAATGGGCCGATCGGCCCCAGCGTCGCAGCGCCGTTCGACTGGGCGGACATCAACACCCCGGATAACCGAGGCACCAACGGCACGCGCAATGTCTTCAACCCCTATGAGATCAGCTATTACAGCGCGGCCGTCCAGTACACCGGCGGCACGGTCACGGTCGATCAGCGGCTGACCAGCAATATCTCGTTCTATGGCGAAGGCATCTGGGGCATGCGCCGGGCCCAGTTCATCAACAACGACACCGGCCATCAGATCGCGTACGCGGTCCCGACCTTCAACCCCTATTATCCGACGAACGCGCCGCAAAATCTTCGCGTCGGGTATCACATGGGCATCGAGCGGCCGGCGAACACCGCCTCCATCGCGATGGCCCAACGCTATCAGCTCGGCTTGAACATCGCGTTGCCCGCCGATTGGGCGATGCAGGTCTATCACTCGCACACCAGAGACCGGGAGTACTTCAACAACCGGAATGGCGTCATCAAGTCCGCAGTCTCCGCGGCTCTCGGCTGGACGCTCCCGGCGACTCCCGCCAACGGTACGACTCCCACCATCGGCACGTGGACCAAGCCCGCGAACATTCCCTATATGAACCTGTTCTGCGATCCGCGCGCGTATCAGTGCAACTCGGACGCCACGTTGAACTATCTCTACGGCATCGAGCAGACCGACTCGCGCTTTCATGTCCGAGAGAGTGGCATCAAAGCTGACGGCCCGCTGTTCGACCTGCCGGGCGGAACGGTGAAAGCCGCAATCGGAGCCAATTTCACCGCCTACAATTTCATCATCACACAGACGCAGACCAACGTGACCGATCCCACGGTCACGATCACCCAGGATCCGCGCTCGCGTAACGTCTGGGCGACCTTCGCCCAGCTGAACATTCCGATCTTCGGCGAGGCAAATGCGCTGCCGCTGCTCCGGCGCTTCGAGTTCGAAGCCTCCTGGCGCCATGATCAGTACAGTGACGTCGGCGGCACCAGCAACGCCAAGCTCGCGTTCAACTGGGCGCCGATCGACGCACTGTTGATCCGCGGCGGCTGGGGCCAGTCGTTCCGCGCGCCGAACTTCGGCGAGTTCTCGCCGGTGTCGAACGTGGCGTGGCAGGGCTGGAATTTTGGCCAGAACTTTCCCCAGAATGCGGCCACCATCGACATCTCCTGCTCAGGTGGAGCGCCACCGGCCGGTTCGGGGGCGGCCAAGTTTTTCGACGCTGGCTTCGCCTGCGGCTCAGGCGTTGGAGGAATTTCGCTCAACGGCGGCGGCAAGGTCGCGGTCGATACCGGGATGCGGGACTATACCAATTTCGCAGCAGCAGGTCCTCGATCCCGAAAAGGCCGTCAACTGGTCGATCGGGTTCGACTACACGCCGTCAGGCTTCCTCACCGGCCTGAACCTCCAGGCGACGTACTACATCGTCAAGATCAACGGCATCCTGCGCAATTTCGGCAACCCGACCACGACGCGGTTCAACGATCCGTCCATCGGCTTCGTGTACCTGACTCCGGAAGACATGCGGATCCGGTCGACCGGCGCACAGCTCTGCGCGGGGCATGAACGCAACGCCCTGGGCGTGCGCACCCTTCCAGGAAGTGGTTGCGAAGGTGCTCGCCCATCCGGAGATCGAAGTGCCGTCGACCCTTCAGACTCTGGTCTACTGGATCAACGACGGCGGCGTCATGAACGTCGGCTGGCAGAGGACCAGGGGTATCGACTGGCAAGCCAGCTACGACTGGGAGTGGGAGGGTCTCGGCGCCTTCAATACCGGCATCACGGGCACCTACTATCTCGACCAGAAGTCCCAGGTTCCGGGCGGCATCGTGGACAATTTCTACCATACCGACCTGGCCGCCCTTAACGGCGTGCCGCAGATCGGCGTCGAGTCGCGGCCACGCTTGAAGTACCGCGCGCGTCTGGGCTGGAGCGATGGGACGTGGAGCGTGACCGGCTTCATGGACTACGAGCAGCACTTCTTCCACATTCAAGGAGCTCCGCCGAACGTCAACTTCGGATGCATCACGCCCGGCGGTACGATCGGCGGGTTGCCGGCCTACAACAATCCCTGTTGGGTGACGGACTACACCAACATCCAGCCGTCCTTCTACACGTTCGATCTGTCGATCGGCTACAACACGGGCGACCGGCCGCCGAATGACTACTTGAGGAATGTCAGCGTGCAGCTGGTGGTCCAGAACATCATGGACAAGTCCTCGCCCTACCAGTACCGCATCACTACGGGCGGCGGTAACCCATGCGCCTGCGACATCATCAAGAGCCTGTTCGGGCGGACCATCTCGATAAGACTGCAAAAGGAATTCTAAGGCGCGTATGATGCTCCCGCGGCCGCGATCGAACGATCCGGCCGCGGAAGTATGGCGTCACGCACGCTCGCCGCTTGCGCGTCCGTTTGCGCGAGGCGCGCGACGGGCGGTTTCGATGCGCGGCTCGAGGCATCGCAGATGCAACCCGATCCTCTTGTCCCAGGCTTTTGAGCAGGCCCGGCTGGGCCGTCTCGACGAGGCGGAAAAGCTTCTCGAATACGTGCTGGCCGCGAATGCAGACAGCACGCCAGCCAATCATCTCATGGGCGCCATCCGCCTCCATCAAGACAGGGTCGAGGACGCCCTGCCCTTCGTGAAACGCGCTGCCGCTTCGTCGGCCGCCACCGCGGAAATGCACTGCATCCTTGGCGCGGTGCTCTACAAGCTCGGCAACACGCACGAGGCGATCGACGCCTATGAGCGCTCGCTCGCGGTCAAGCCCGGCCACACGGACGCGCTCGATGCGCTCGCGAACATCTACCGCGAGGAGCAGAAATCGATGCGCGCCGGCGGACGACCCGCGGCCGGCGGCGATCAAGCCCGAGCTGCTTCGCGCCAAGGCCGATGGGAAACCGGGCTATCACGGCGTGGTGCCGGGCTGGCACTTCGCGATGATGGACGACAACAAGCGCAACGAGGCCTATGAGGCGGCGATCCGGCGCGCGGCACCCGGAAAGCGCGTGCTGGATATCGGCACCGGCGCGGGGCTGCTCGCCCTGATGGCGGCGCGCGCGGGCGCGGCAAAAGTCACCACCTGCGAGGCGGTGCGCCGTGATCGCCGAGCGCGCGCGGCAGATCATCGTCGCGAACGGCATGGGCGATCGCATCACGGTGGTGCCGATGAAGTCGACGGCGCTCTCGGTGCCGGGCGTGCTGGCGGAGCGCGCCGAGGTGCTGGTGACGGAGACCTTCGCCAGCGGCCTCATCACCGAAGGCGTGCTGCCGACGGTCGAGCACGCGCACGAATATCTGCTGACCGAGAATGCGACGATCATCCCGCAGGCGGCGTCCGTCATGGGCTATCTGGCCGGCGGTCCGAAGCTCCACGGCATGCTGTTCGTCGACAGGATCGCGGGCTTCGATCTTTCCGCGTTCAACGAATTCGCGCCGCCCATGCTGGACGTGGCGCTCGACAATGTGCAGCACCGCGCGCTGTCGGACGATGTCGAGCTGATGCGCTTCGATCTGAGGCAGAAGCGCTTTCCCGCGGGCGGCGTGCGGCTTGGCGCTCAAGGCGACGCGCAACGGCGTCTGCGTCGGCATCGCGCAATGGATCAGGCTCGAGCTCGACGCGCAGACGACCTACGAGAACCGGCCGACGCTGCAGGCGACTACAACGGCCACTGGACGCACATCGTGCATCGCTTTCCGAAGCCCGTGACGGTCGCGCCCGGCGATATCGTGCCCGTGCTGTTCCGGCACGACCGCACGCAGATCGGCATCGATCTGCTGGACTGAGCTACAGCCGATCAGCAGCGGGCGGAGCTTGCGGATGTCGTCGAGCGTCTCGAGCGTGTTGATCTGAGCGATCAGCGCCTCGGTCTTCTGCGCGCCGAGGACCGGCTCCATCAGATCGCGCACCTTGGCGTTCACGCCCGCCGTATCGAGCGGGTTTTCCTTCGTGCCCGGCGGATGGCGCGTGAAGTGGTTCACCTTGCGCCCGCCGGTCATCGTCACCTCGACGAACCCGCTGCGCGGCGCTTCGGGATCGATCAGCGCGCGGTCTCCGACGAGCTCGACCTTGCGCCTGACCGCAAGGATCGTCGGGTCCTGCATCAGCGGTCGCGAGTGGCTGTCGTCGAACGAGACGGCGCCTTTGACCAGCGCGAGCGCAACCAGATGCTGGCAGTTCACGTCCGGCATGGCGCTGTTGTTGACGACTGAGGCGCCATCGGCGGGCAGCCGGACGAGGATATGCTCCACGTTGGCCGGCGTCAGATTGTGCTGACGGCGCAAGGTGAGGATCGCATCGAGCGGCGCCTGGATCGGATAGCCGACGGAGAACGTCTTGATCGCGGATTCGGTGACGAAATAGCGCGTGCCGAGACCGGCCACCATCTCCTCGGGCTTCGGCTGCGTGGAGAGCGCGATCAGCATGTTGTGCTGGCCGTCGAGCACTTCGGTCACGCCGGTGAAACCGGCCTGCACCATGGTGACGGCGGTGACGCCGTTGCGCGCGCCCATGCCGGAAAAGTCGAACGCCTTCTCGACGTGATCCTCGTCGCGCACCCAGCTCCACAGCGCCCGAGACCTGCTGCGCGGCGTAGGACAACGCGACGCGCATCCTGCTCTTCGTCGAGCTTCGCCATGCCGGCCGCTCCGCCGACGGCGCCGAACGTCGAGCTGGTGCCCTCGGCGCTGCGATGCGTGCCGCGCACATGATCGGGACCGAGCGCCATCAGGAAGCGGCAGCAGAGATCGTAGCCGAGCGCGACCGCGCGGATCATATCCATGCCCGATCCGCCGCTGCGCTCGCCGATCGCGAGCGCGGCGGGAACGACGGAGCAGCCGGGATGGGCCTTGGTGACGGGCTCGAAATCGTCGGTCTCATCGGCGTGGCCGAACATGCCGTTGGCGAGCGCGGCATTGACCGCGGTGGTGCGGAAGTTCGAGGCGATGACGGTCGCCTCCTCGACGCCGCCCAGGCTGCGCACATAGCGCAGCGCCATCTCGCCCGGCCGCATCCGCGCGCCCGACACCATCGCACCGAACGTGTCGAGGATGCGGTGCTTGCACTCCATGAGCACGTCGGCGGAAGCGCGCGCGTGCGCGACTCGACCATGTAGCGCGCGAGGCGTCCGGTGACGTCGGCGCTTGCAGCGCGCGGCGGGCGCGTTCGCCGACTGCGCGGCGGTGAGCGGAGCGGAGGGAAGCGCTGCGGCCGCGATGAGACCGCCGGCTCCCTGCAACATGCGACGGCGCACGAAACCGCGTTTCTTCGAGTCGTCCACGGTCTTTATCTCCCCGGTGTCGGTCGAGGCTGAGACCAGGACAACCGCCTGTCAATGGCCGGATAACGTCCCGGCCGGGCGTCTCTGACACCGGCCGGTTTCACGAATATTAACGGTTCGCCGCGACATTAGGGGCAGACAAACCCCTTCAGAAGGACGTCATGGCACAGCCGCTTCGTATCGATGAATTGAACGGAAACTGCGCGCGAGTGGCCGCATCGAAGGCTCGCACGCCATGCAGCTGCGCCGGCTCATCTATGCCAACGGCTCGGTCGGACCATGAGGCGGCAAAGCTGCTCTTGGGGCTCGACCGCGCCTGCTCCAAGAAGGACCCGGCGTTCGCCCAGCTCTATGTCGAAGCGCTGACCGACTATTTCGTCTGGCAGACCGAGCCCAAGGGCTACGTCTCGGAAGAGGGCGCACGGCTCCTGATCGACAATATCGGCGCCGACGGCCATATCGAAAGCAAGACCGAGCTCGAGCTCGTGCTCAACATCGTCCACTGGGCGCGTCACTGCCCCGAAGAGGTCGTGCTGCTGGTGCTGGACGCCGTGCGCCAGAGCGTCCTCCTGTCGCGCGAGACGCCGCTCGGCGCCAATCGCCCGCGCACCAGCATCGGCGCCGGCGACGTGGCGATCCTGCGCAAGGCGCTGCACGCGCCTGCCGGCGACGGAAGCCTCTTGGTCACGCGCCGCGAAGCGGAATTGCTCTTTACACTGAACGACGCGACAGCGGCCGGCGGCAACGATCCCGAATGGATCGGACTTCTTCTCGCGCGCGATCGCCAATCATCTCCTCAACCCGGCGAATGCGCCCGTCGTCCCCTCGCGCGAGGACGCAGCGCGGCGCGAACGCTGGCTGGATGAGCGCGGCAACATCGGCCAGTTCCTCTGGGAAGCGTCGGCAAGGCGCTCTCCCGCGGCGACATCCCGGCCGCAAGCGCTGTTCGAGGAGCTCGATCCTCCGGGGTGGCGGCAAGCGACGAGAAGGCCGCCGAGGCGGAAGCGCGCGCGACCGCCGAAGCGCTCGGCCGCGAAACGATCGATCCGGCCGAGGCTGCATGGCTCGCCAAGCGCATCCTTCAGGACGATACGATCGACGAGAACGAGCGCGCTCTGCTCGTCTTCCTGAAGAAAGAGGCCAAGGCGATCGATCCCGCTCTGAAGCCGCTCTTCGCCCGCGCGAAGCTCCGAAGAAAAGGTCGTCAAATGATGAAAAACCGTCCCCACGAAGACATCGGCTACGTCATTGCATCGTAGGCACTGCTGGATTGGCATGGTGGCGCTTGGACGGATGCGCAGAGCCTGCAAGACCGATAGCTAGACTTGGTCCAGCAGCCTCTGCCGGCGTGCAATGCGCGAGTGCATACTTGCGCGAGCCTTGACTGGCGAGCCTTGCGGTTCAACGGCGGATTGTCCATGCGCGATTCTTGTGCTGCCGGGCGACGGCATCGGTCCTGAGATCACGGCGGCGACGAATTCATGTGCTGCGCGCGGCCGCGCAGGAGCCACCAGCTGAAACTCGAGATCGTCGAAGACGTGGTCGGCCACGCGAGCCTCGAGCGCTACGGCACGACGGTCAGACCGGATCTCCTGGACAAGGTGCGCGCGGCCGACGGCCTGATCTTGGGGCCGACCGCAACCATCGAGTTCCGCGAGCCCGAGAAGGGATTGATCAATCCCTCGTCGTATTTCCGCAAGAGTCTCGATCTCTTCGCCAACATCCGTCCGGCGCGGACCTATAAGGGGGTTTCCTCCAAGGTCGGCGAATTCGATCTCATCGTCGTGCGCGAGAATACGGAAGGATTCTACGCCGACCGCAACATGGAGCAGGGCAACGCCGAGCTCCTGGTGACGAAGGATGTGGTCGTCTCGCTGCGACGCATCACGCGCGCAGGCCTGCGCCCGGGTCGCGCGTGTTGCCTTCGAGCTGGCGATGGAGCGCAAGCGCCATGTGAGCGCGGTGCACAAGGCGAACGCGCTCAAGCTCGGCGACGGCATGTTCCTCGAGGAATGCCGCAAGCAGAAGGAGCGCTTCCCCGAGGTCACGCTCGACGAGTTCATCGTCGATGCGATGATGGCCCATGTCATCAGGGCGCCTTCGCGTTTCGACGTCATCGTCACCACCAACATGTACGGCGACATCCTGAGCGATCTGACCGCGGAATTGACGGGCAGCATCGGGCTCGGCAGCTCGCTCAATGCCGGAGCGGACTACGCCATGGCGCAGGCGGCGCATGGCTGCGCGCCAGACATCGCGGGCAAGGACCTCGCCAACCCGTTCTCGCTGATCCTGTCCGCGAGCCGGCTGCTCGCCTGGCACGGGCGGCGAAAGGGCGAGCCGGGTTTCACTCAGGCGGCCTCTGCCATCGACAAGGCGGTCGCCGACGCCATCGCGGCGCACGAGATCACGCGCGATATTGGTGGTAGTCTCGGCACCAAGGAAACGGGAGAAGCCCTGGCGGCCCGACTCGCAGGCTGACAGAGGGCAAAGGGGAGGCATGAGCCGGACGGCGTACGACGCACCGGTCGCGACGCGCGAGCGCGCGGATTCGCTGAGCGCCGCCGAGCGGAGCGCGCTGAGGAAGACCGCGTGGCGGTTCCTGCCGCTGCTCACCATCGCCTATCTGTTCAACTATCTCGACCGCACCGCGATCGGCGTTCGCGGCGCTCACGATGAACGCCGACCTCGGCATCACGAATACGCAGCTCGGCTTTGCCGCGGGTCTGTTCTTCCTCACCTATACGCTGTGCGAGGTGCCGAGCAATCTCGCGCTCTACCGTTTCGGCGCGCGGCGCTGGATCGCGCGCATCATGATCAGCTGGGGCCTGATTTCGGCCGCGGTCGCCTTCGTCAGCGACGTGAACAGCCTCTACGCGTTGCGGCTTCTGCTGGGCGCGGCCGAGGCGGGTTTCTTCCCCGGCATCGCCTATTTCCTGTCCCTATGGTTCCCGCGCGAGCACCGCACGCGCGTGCTCGCCTGGTTCCTGATCGGCATTCCGGCGTCGTCGGCGATCGGCGGTCCGCTCTCGATCGCGCTGTTGCAGATGGACGGGCTCCTGGGTCTCGCGGGTTGGCAGTGGCTGTTCATCATGGTGAGCCTGCCCTGCGTGTTCTTGGGTTTCGTCGTGCTCAAGGTGCTCGCCGACCGCCCCGATGAGGCATCGTGGCTGAACAAGGACGAGAGCAGCGCCCTGAAAGCGATGCTGGCCGCCGAAACGCACGACCGCCCGAAGACATCGATTCTGGGCGCGATCCTCGATATCCGCGTCGCCGTGCTCGGGCTGGTGCAGTTCGGCTTCACGCTCGGCTCTTACGGGATCGGCATCTGGATGCCGCTCATCCTGAGAGAAGAAGGACTCGGCGACATGGAGATCGCCGCGCTGCTCTTCCTGCCTTACGCCGCTGCGATCCTCGGAATGCTCGGCTGGGCGTGGCTCGCCGACCGTACCGGAAACAAGATCGGCAATCTCACGCTGGCCTGTCTGCTCGGCGCGGCCGGTTTCGGCCTCTATTATTTCTGGACGGGCTCGCTTGCGCTCTCGCTCGTGAACCTGACGCTCGCGCTCGTCGGCATCACGGCGGCGCGCGCGATCTTCTGGTCGATCCCGCCGCGCCTGCTGACAGGCATCGCCGCCGCGAGCGGTATCGCCTTCATCAACATGGTGGGTACGACCGGGGGCTTCGTCGGGCCTTACGCGATGGGCGTCTTCCGCGATGCCACCGGAGATTTCAGCTACGGCATCCTCGCCATGGCCGGCGTGATGGCGGTAACCACCGTTTTAGCACTTTCGCTCAAGCTCACCGTGAAGCAGGAATGAGGGGATGGAGGGCCATGAGGATCACACGACGCGAGTTCGGCTCGTTTGCGCTCGGCTCAGCGGCCGCGCTGATGAGTGAGAGCGCGAATGCGGGCGCGGCGACGAACGCGCTGCCCGGCGCGTGCGATAGCCACGTCCACATCATCGGCCCGGCGGACAAATATCCGATGGTCCCCTATCGCGCCTACACGCCGCCGCAGGCGACCGTCGCGCAGTTGCGTGCGATGCGTTCGCGCATCGGCATCTCGCGCAACGTGATCGTGCAGCCGAGCTTCTACGGCTTTGACAATTCCTGCATGCTCGATGCAATGGCCGAGCTCGGACCGTCGGCGCGCGGCATCGCGGTCGTGGCGCCCAACACGCCGCTCGCAACCTTGCGCGACCTCGACGCCAAGGGCGTCCGGGGCGTGCGCATCAACCTCGAATCGGCGGGCAACCGCGATCCCGAAGGCGGCGGCTGCGTTCCTCCAGCAATACGCCGACGCTGGTCAAGCCGCTGAATTGGCACATCCAGGTCTTCGCCGCTGTCTCCGTGATCGGGCCGATCGCCGGTCAGATCGCCGATCTGGGCGTGCCGGTGGTGGTCGATCATTTCGGCCTGCCGGCCGCGGCAGACGGATTTCGGCCAGCGCGGCTTCGGCGGGATGTTCGATCTCGCGACCTCGAAGATCATCTACGTGAAGCTGTCGGCGCCTTATCGCGTGTCCAAGCTGCCCGACTATTCCGACACCGACTGGCTCGGCCGCACGCTGATGCAGGGCGCACCCGATCGCATGCTGTGGGCGAGCGATTGGCCGCACACCCAGACGATCCCGGGCCGCCCGCTCGATCAGGTGACGCCGTTCTTCCGGATCGACAACGCCGCGGTGATGCGCCGCTTCGTGTCGTGGTGTCCCGACGAGGCGGTGCGGAAGATGATCCTCGTGGACAATCCGGCGAAGCTCTACCGGTTCACGTGACCTTGCCGAGCTGACGCGCAACGGTCACGGCGGCGCGCGGGCGACCGGGCGCCGTCTTTTCGGCCGCCCACTCGATGTCGTCCGCGAGCTGCATCCACGCTTCGGCTGTCTCGAGGAGAGGGACGCTCGCATCCGGCGCGTCCTCGGCACGCGCGATTGCGGTTTCGGCCCGCGCACGGCAGCGGGCCGCGATTTGGGCCTGCGTCAGAGTTTCCCAGGCTTCGCTCTTGGGCGAAGCAAAATACGCACGCAAATCGCTTTGATCACTGGTGGCCCCACTGATCCGAGACGACCTTACGTGGCGGATGTTTGCAGCCATCTACCCGTAGCCACGGTCGAAGCGCGACTATCCACAGCTATTGCGGCTGCCCAGATGTCGCAGAAGGGAACGTACAACGAACCTGCGGGCTAGGGCGTGCTCGCCACTCCCACGGGAGTTTGCGCGCGCTGCCACATGGCATCCGGATCGAACGCCGTCAGAGTATGCGCAATGTCGGCCGTGTCCGGTCCCAAATCCCGCTGATAGACGACACCATCGTGATTGACGACGAACGTCATCACGCCGGAGTCGCCGTACTCGACGGGATAGGCGATCAGCGCAAAGCCGCCGATCATGTGTCCGTCCACGATGTAGTCGTAGGCGCCTCCGCGCGCCGACGGCCCTTGCGCGGTGAGGATCAAATAGCGGTAGCCGTAATACGGCTCCGGCGGCGGGTCCGCGACGTTGCCTTGTTCCTCCGCCGCTTGGAAATAGCCCTCCGACTGGGCGTCGGCAAAGAACCGACCGAGCGGGCTTTCCGGTTCGCCCGGCTGTACCGGCCAATAAAGTCCGTTCTCCAGTCCTTTCGTGCTGCCGAGGAGCTGTGCGTATTCGAGGATGCTGTCGCCGTCGTGGTCCTCCGACGCATACTCGCGCTGGGCATCGACATAAGAAAGCGCAGCCCCGACCGCGTTCGCTTCGTTGCGGCCGATGCGGCGGCTGAGCAACTCGTCGCGCCCTGCATCGAGATCGAAGCCCCAGTTTGCCCCGCGGCTGACGATCGGTATCGGCAGCGGCCAATCGCTCTGACCGACATGCAGCGATCGAGTCGTGTCGTTCACCGGCACGAGCGTCGACTTCGCGTCGTAGTCCATGAGGAACGCATCCTTGGCGTTCTTGTCGGCAACCGGATCGCCCGAATTGATGACGTCGTCGCTTCCAGGCCCCAGGATGGCCTCGAGCGCGCCCTTGTCGTCCTTGCGCAGCGCGTCCACCAGCGCGGCGACACCCTCTTCCGGAGATGCAAACATGCGCTGCTGTTGCTGCGCGTCCTGTTGCGCGTCCTGCGCCTCAGCACCGCGTCGCGTCTCCGCAAGGAAGCCGAGCCCCAGGATCAGCGCGCCGATCAGAAATGTCGCGGGCAGCGTGCGATGACTATGTGTTCTTTGCGTCACCATATCCTCCATCGATTCACGATTGGCTGTCCTCAACGCCGTCCGCCGCCACCGCCGCGAAACCCTCCACCGCCGCCACCGCCAAAACTGCGCGCGCCGCCGCCGCTGAAACTGCGCCCGCCGCCGCCGCTGAACCCGCGGCTCGCGTTCATCGACTGGCGGCTTGCCGCGCCGCGATTGCTGAAATCGCGTGTCGCATTGCCATTGCCGATGCCGTCAAAGCCTTTCGCCTGTCCGGTCCGCTCGAATCCGTTCCGCTGACCCAGCTGCTGCGCGCCCCGATCGCCGAACTGGCTAAGGCCCTGGCCTTGATCGAACCCCCGGAAATCGCGGCGCGCATCCGCCTGAGCCAGATTTCCCTGGCCGAAACGCTCACGTGTCGCCTGATCGCGATAATTCGTGCCGAGCCGGTGATCGGCGTTGTGCTGCCATGTCTGCGAGTTGGTCCTGTCGCGGACATTGTTGATGTTATTTCTGTCGATGTTCGTGAAATTGTTGCGATTGACGTTGACGTTCACGTCACCGTTGTTCCAATCGAAGTGATTGTTCCACACGGCGCCTGCGATGCCGACGCCAAGCCCAAACGCGAGGCCGGCGCCCAAGTAATATCCGGGCGGCGCGGCCCAGTAGTAAGGCGGATAGGCCGCATACGGCCAGCCGCCATACATGTAAGTGGGATCGTAGTAGGGCACATAGATCGTCTGCGGATCGGCCTGTTCGATGACGATGGTCTGGTTCTCCATCACCACCTTCTGTTGCTCCGTCGACATCAGCTTGCCGGCGCTCTGCGCCCGCTGACGCAAGCGCTGCACCGAATCCATCACGTCCTTCTGCTGCGCGAGGAACGCATCGCCGAGCTTCTGCGTCCAATCGAGCCGTTGATTCATCTGGCTCAGAGCCGTGGGCACTTCCACGAGCGCCTTCACGCTCGCATCCCAGGTCTGCGTGGCGAGCGCCATGTCGAGCTGAGCTCCTTGCAGATTCGGATTCTGCATCAGCCATTGTGCGGCCATCGCCACTTCGAGCGGATAGGTCGACGCGATCAACATCTGCGCCAGCAGGTTGTCGGGATAGAGCGCGACCGGCGCGAGAAGCGCGTCGAGCTCTTCGGATTTCAGCGGCGGCGGATTGGGTGCGGTCGCGGACGCAGTCGTCGGTGCGGATGGAGTTTGCGTCGGCACGTCCTGGGCCCAAGCCGCAACCGCGCCGAGCATGGCGGCTGCGAAAACGACAGGAAGGCGTCGCAACATCGCACCGATGGACCAAACGGATGAGAACGACGGCCGCGTATGCATGGCTGTGCCCTGAAGTGCATGTGTCGCAGCCATAGTACGAATGCGCGTGTGACGGCACGCGTTGGACTTTGGTCCCATCGCAGGCAGCGTCAGCTTCGGCGTTCGGCGCCTACCAGAGTCCGGGAAGGAGGCGATAGCGAACCGAGCCGGCATAGGCGCGCCATCGCGAATCTTGAGAGAGCACGCGCTCCTCGGCATGGATGCGGTAGAGCAACGAAGCCCATCCTGCCATCACCATCAGCACCGTGCCCGTATTCCATTCCTGAAAATTGTAGCCGATGTCGCCGACGAAATAGGCCAGATACATCGGATGGCGCAGGAACGCATAAGGCCCCTTCGTCATCACACCGCGCAGCGCCGGCCGGACGCCGAACAATCGGCCCAAAGCGAGCAGGCTCGCGAAGCTCAAGCACGCGGACAGGATGACAAGTACGAGACCGGCTTCAGGCCACGCGGGCTCGCCGGGCACCGAGTGAAGGTAGATGATCTGCGCGTACGGATACGCATACGACACGGCAATGGCGAGCATCGTCGCCGGCGAACTGTCGCGTATATCCGGCGGCGCGCGCGTCAGCGCGATCGCGAGCACGATGACGTGCTGGGTGACGTAGATCCAATCGACGAGCGTGAACGAAGGCGTCAGACGCAGGAGAATGGTCAATTCCACGGCCGTGACGCCGAACAAAAGAAGGTCGGCGAACCGCCGTCTGGAGATCGCTGAAACGTAGGCGCTGAGAATCCGCGTGGTCGTCATGCGATGCTTCTGCTCGCCCCGAACTTCGTTGCCGGATTCTCCGTCGGCTTCGCAATCGAACACATTGGACCTTCGTCCACCGCATGTCCGCTCGACGCTCTTCACCAGTTCGCTCGAGTCTACGGCCGCGCTCCCGCCGCTAGGTCCAAGGTCCAATGGTTCGGTTTTCGCCTTCAGCATCTAGATGATCGCGGCGGGTGGGGAGGAAAGGCTCGTACCATGACAGACACGTCGAAGCTGGCGGGTTCCATCACAGGATCAACTTCGCGCCAAAGAATGCTGTACCACCTAAGGCGGACGGCACTGATCTCAACCCTCATGCTTTCAGTCTCGGCGCCTTTGGTCGCCTATGCAGTTTCAGATAGTGGGTCGGGTAAATCAACCGAAGGGACAGCACCTCAGCTCGTCGGGCACGATCCGCTCACCCAGCGAAATGTCGCTGCGAACGGTTTCTATCGTGCGCAATACGAGCAGCAGGCGCCTTCCGCTCAAGCATCCCCCAGCAGCCCGCAGTCCGGCGCGACGCGGACGGAAAAGGATTTGCTCGGCGAGAAGCAGGTTCCTGCCGACGCCTATTACGGCGTGCAGACCGCGCGCGCGCTCGAGAATTTCCAGATCTCGCCACGTCGTCGATGAACACCTATCCGGAGTTCGTCGATGCGTTCGCGATCGTGAAGGTCGCCGCCGCCCGCGCCAACACGCCAGTCGGCGCGATGAGCCGGATCGTCTCGCCGCGATCGAGAAGGCCTACCAGGCGATCAGGGCAGGGCAAGTATCGCGATCAGTTCAAGGTCGACTGGTATCAGGGCGGCGCGGGCACGTCCGCCAACATGAACGCCAACGAGGTGCTGGCCAATATCGGCCTCGAGCTCTCGGGCCACCAGAAGGGCGAGTACCAGTATCTTCGATCCGCACGACGACCTGAACATGTCGCAGTCGACGAACGACTCGTATCCGACCGCGCTCAAAGTCGCCTTCCTGATGCGCAACGAGAAACTGATCGCCGAGCTCGAAAGGCTTGCGGCCGCGTTCCGCGCGAAAGGCAATCAGTACTTGGAAATCCCCAAGATGGGTCGCACGGAATTGCAGGACGCCGTCCCGATGACGGTGGGCCAGGAATTCCATGCCTTCGCCGCATCGCTGGAAGCCGAGATCCAGCTGCTGAGAGACGCGGAGAAATACCTCTACCCGGTCAACATGGGCGCGACCGCGATCGGCAGCGGCATCAACGTGCCTCAAGGCTACAATCGAGGCGGTCGCGCGCGAGCTCGCCAGCCTCACCGGCAAGCCGATTGTGACCGGCCGCCGACATGTTTGCCGCGACCTGGGATCAGCAGGGCTTCGTCGTCTACTCCTCCGCGCTCAAGAGCGTGGCGATCAAGCTGTCCAAGATCGCCGGCGACTGATCCTCCTCGACTCCGGTCCGCGCGCGGGATTGGGCGAAATCGATCTGCCGGAACTGCAGCCCGGCTCTTCGATCATGCCGGGCAAGGTCAATCCGGTGATACCCGAGCTCGTCAACGTGATCGCCTTCCGCGTGATGGGCAACGACGCGGCTGTCGGATTTGCCGCGCACACGGGCCAGCTCCAGCTCAATGCCTACGAGCCGCTCGAAGGCCTCGCGATCATGGAGTCGCAGCAGACTCCTGATCAATGGCGCCTCGACGTTCCGCACCAAGGCCGTTGACGGCATCACCGTCAACGAGCCGGTGCTCGCGCGCTACATGGAGAACACGGTCGGCATCGTCACCGCGCTCAATCCCGGTGCTCGGTTACGAGAAGGCAACCGAGTTGGCGAAAGAGGCTTACCGGACGGGCAAAGGTTTGATCGAGGTCATCCGCGAGAAGAATGCGCTCACCGAAGATCAGATCAAGGACCTCCTCGATCCGGTGAAGCTCGCGAACCTCGACAGGAGCAAATACCAGAGAAGACGCGCAGAACCAGCAAAAGCAACCCAATCAGTAGGTCCTAGCACTCACTCCGAAGGAGGGTACCGTGTATACGTTTCGCACATCAGCGGTTCGCGTTCGTCACCGCCGTGACATTGGCGTTCGTTCAGCCATCGCCCGCGCAGGAGGTGGCGAGCACGACCGCCGGACAAGCACAACAGGGCGCACGCAACATCGTCATCCTGGCCACGGGCGGCACGATCGCCGGCGCCGCCGCCACCGGCACGCAGTCCGGGTACACCTCCGGCGCCGTCACCATCGACGCCATGCTGGCTGCCGTACCCGGCATCGACAAGATCGCCACCGTCAAGGGCGAGCAGATTTCCAATGTCGGGTCGCAGGACATGTCGTTCGAGATCCTGCTCAAGGTCGCCAAGCGCATCAACGAGCTCGCGCAGGATCCCAACGTCGATGGCATCGTGATCACCCATGGCACCGACACGATGGAGGAGTCGGCCTACTTCCTCAATCTGACGGTGAAGACCGACCAAGCCCGTCGTGATGGTGGGCTCGATGCGTCCCTCGACCGCGGTGAGCGCCGACGGGCCGCTCAATCTCTACAACGCCATCGCGGTTGCGGCCGATCCCAGTGCGAGCGGCCGAGGCGTGCTCGTCGTGATGAACGATCAGATCCATGCCGCGCATTCGCTGACGAAGACGAGCACCACCGCCGTGGACACGTTCATGTCGCCGCTGCGCGGCTTGGTCGGCATCACCAGCTACGGCAAGAACGAGTTCTACAACACGCCGATCTGGAAGCACACGACCAAGCAGCGAGTTCGACATCTCGAACGTGACCGCTCTGCCGCGCGTGGACGTGATCTTCGCGTCGGTCGACAGTGTCGCCCGATCTCATCGACGCGGCCGTCGCCAACGGCGCAAAGGGCATCGTCATCGCCGGCGTCGGCAACGGCAACATGAACAAGGTGTCGGTCGAAGCGGCCGAGAAGGCGGCCGACAAGGGCGTGATCGTCGTTCGCAGCAGCCGCGTTCCAACCGGCGTCGTCGGCCGCAACGTGGAGCTCAACGACGACGATCTCGGCTTTGTTGCCTCGTACGAGCTGAATCCGCAGAAGGCGCGCATCCTGCTGTCGCTGGCGCTGCTCGAGCAGCGTACGCCGCAGGCGATTCAAACGATGTTCGGCGAGTACTAGCCGCACAGCAGGCGCCTGCGAACGCAGGACAAGCCTGCATGTTGGGAGGGAACAGCACACCGGGTTCAAGGCGGTGTGCTGTTTCCCGTCTTCTCGGAGCTTTCGCGGGTATTCAGCTCGAAGTTCCAGCAATTGGACATAGGTCCAATAGCTCGCTCCGCTGCCTGAACCATAGCCTGCGCCATTCGATCGGCGGTGGAAGCATCCCTCCGAATTCTTCGCATATCAGGGGATCGCAAGGTGACCGGTGACCTCGGAATGGCGCGGCGTCGCGCTTCTCGCGCCGCAGTGCTCATCGCTTCGACATCGTCGCTCCTGCTCGATCCCGGTGACTGTGCACGCGCAAACGGGCGGCATGAGCGCGTCTGTCGCCGATGATCTCGAGCGATGGACCCGTCCTTGAACACCACGCTCGATGCAGCGGAAGCGCGACGGCGATTTGCCTCGGCGCAGGCTCATCAGCTGGAACGAATACGACGGCCGGTTCATCACCGCGCGTCTGGGCGGCGGCTTTCTCTGGGACTTTGCCGGCTACGCGCAGAACGACAACAGCGAAGCGCAGATGACGCTCATCGACAAAGGCGATCTGCGCGACTTCCGCCTCATCCTGAAAGGACAGTTCAAGTTCGCGCCGCGTTTCAGCTACACGCTCGGCTACATGTACGACAAGGCAAAGTAAGGATTGGCGCTTCCGGCAGACCGGGATCATGGTCGAGGTCCCGGAGCTCTGGGGCAGCATCTTCGTCGGCCGCACCAAGGAAGGCTTCTCGACCAGCAAGATCATGGTCGGGTACCAGGGCTGGACGAACGAGAGAGCTGCGATCAACGACGCGCTCCTTCCGATCCTGGCCGACGGCATCAAATGGAGCGGCTACGTTCCCAGCGGAAAGTTCGTCTACAATTTCGGTTGGTTCGGCGACTCGCGATCCGAGAACGAGTCCTTCAACAAGAACGACAATCAATTCGCGGCGCGTGCCGTGTGGCTGCCGTTCACGGGAACGGACAGGGGCGTTCTGCATCTGGCGCTGGAAGTGTCGCTCTGCGGCCTCGAACGACGGTTTCCTGCAGTACCGCTCCAAGCCCGAATCCTTTCAGGCGCAATCCTACGCGATCGATACCGGCAAGTTCCCCGCCGAGCATGCAAACACGATCGGCATCGAAGCCTATTACCGCCCGGGACCTCTGATGTTCGGCATGGAGTATTTCTTCAACCAGGTACAGTCGGACGAAGCGAACGATCCGTTCTTTCACGGCGGCGAAGTCTTCGTCTCCTATCTTCTGACCGGCGAAACCAAGCCCTATAACCTGCGCGGCGCTTATTTCGAGCGCACATCGCCCGCGAGCACCGTCTTCGAAGGCGGCCCCGGCGCTTGGGAGTTCGTGCTGCGCTACTCCTATGCCGATCTGGATTCCCAAGCCATTCACGGAGGCACGTTTCAGCGCATCACGCCCATGGTCAACTGGCACCTGTCCGACAACATCCGCCTTGAATTCGTGACCGGGTACGGCGTTCTCGATCGCTTTGGGATAAGAGGCGAAACCGTCTTCTTTCAAAGCCGAATCCAGCTGCAGCTTTGACGGAAAGTGAGGTCGCACCATGCCCGACCCCTCACACTCCGACACCGATCACACACGCAAAGAGTCGCATCTGCTTTCCCCTTGGGAGGTACGGCTCGTGACGTTGCTCAGCGTCATCGCCGGCATGGTCGACCTCATCGGCTTCATGACCCTTGGCAATATCTTTACCGCTCACATCACCGGCAATCTGGTGTTGATCTCGGCGGCTTTCCTTCGCGAAGTGAACCCGGCGCAGGCGCTCGCCATTCCGGTATTCTTCGTCGCGGTCGCGATGGCATGGCTCCTCGCAAGAGTAGCCGGCCGCCATGGCCGACCATTGGCGCGACTGCTGTTGAGCGTTCAGTTTCTGCTGCTCGCGTGCGTTTTGGCGGCGAGCGTTGCAACCGCCGCATCGGCAAGGCCGCAGAGCTTGATTGCAGGGATCATTGCCATGATCGCCGTGTGCGCGATGGCCACTCAGCATGCGCTTCTGCGTCTTGCCGTGCCGAACGCGCCGTCGACCGCCGTCATGACCGGCAATGTCACCAACGCCATCCTGGCGCTGCTCGATGCGCTGGCTTCGGGCAAACCGTTGATGGAAGCTACAGCGGAGCGCCGCGTCCTAAGGTCCCTCATTCTTCTTGTCGGCTTTCTCGGAGGCTGCGTGTCGGCCGCTTTTGCCGTCTATTTCTGGGCGGACTGGGCTTGGCTGCTTCCCGTCCTATTGGCCGCTGCCGCCGTCGTGCTGAGGTGAATGGCCGGGCCGCATCATCGATAGTACTTCAGCGCCAGTCCCACGCGGTCCACGTGTCTGGGTTCCATAGAGGTATCGACCTGAAAGGCGTATGACGGTTCGATGCGCAGCCACTGCGTGAGCTCGATCTCGACCCCGACCTGGTAGATTTGACGGTTCCAGGCGTCGAAACGCGTGTCGTAGAGAATCTCGGCATGGGCGTAGGGCACCACCCTCCTGCCGAGCACCCTGTACTCCGTCTCCACCCCCAGTCGGAAGCGGTAGCGGTTGGAGCGCTCGCCGCTCAGCGTGCGCAGATCCAGCCGGGCTCGAGTCGTCGCCCAGAAGCTTGTCGAGATCGGATACCGTCCTGAGACCTCGGCGACGAATCGGGTCTCGTTGAAGCCGTTTCTCAGATCGAGGCCCTCATGGATGCCGCCGAAGGCATAACCGACACGCGCCCACACATAGCGATTCCGTCGCCCAATCTAGGTCGAGCAACTGCATCGAGCATCGGAAAGATCGTCTTGATCGACAGCACGTCCAGATATAGCGCCGAGGTCGCCGTCGGTCACGCCTTCGCTCAAGGATTGGGTCGTGCTTGCGGCCGCGAACAATCGGAAGCGATCCGAAAAATTCCAATAGGCATCGAGTTCGGGAACAAATTCGCTCTGGCGATCGTCTGCTCGGGCGGGGTTGGCCAGCGCCGTGCATGCGCACAGCGCCAATAGGAGGAGACGGTGGCTGGCCAGCGTCGTGAGCACGCGGTCGATTCCTTGTCCACGCCGGGAGGGAGCCAGCGACGCGTTTCGAGTCGGCGTTTATCAGAACGTCAAAACTGGTCGGACAAGCGCGAGCGTCGCAATTGGACCTAAGTCCAATCGATGGCGCGCCGGCGAATAGAGACTTACTCGTCGTCCGTGAACGGAGTTTTCGGGTTCCCGCAATGGGACGTAAGTCCAATTGAGGGAACATCGTTTCGATGGCGGAGTATTAAAGCCGAGCTGTGGCCAGCGTTCCCGAATGTTTCGAACGCGTCGCATCTCCGGTCATGAGCACGTTTCGTTGTCACCCAGCGCTCTGATTTGAAAGGCTATTGCAATGTTGCAAGCCCGCTTTTGGGGTTGCGTGTGCGCGACCACGGGAATCTTTACTGCCGACGCATTGATCTCGTCGGCCTGGGCCCAAGCCAAGATGTCGTTCGAGATTTACGGCTTTGCCCAGGCCGACGCGAGCATCGACACCAATCGAATGGATCCGGCGTGGGACGATGCGTTCCGTCCTTCGAAGATCCCGACGGAACCGGGAACCTTCGGCGGCGACGGACAGTCCAGCGTCTCCGTCAAGCAGAGCCGGTTCGGTGTTCAGGGCAATCTCCCCATCGGGGAAGACTCTGGGACCGCTCAATTTCCGCTTCGAGATCGATTTCTTCGGCGTCGGCGTCGACGCCGGTCAGACCACGATCCGCCTGCGTCACTTCTATGGCGAGTGGGAGTTCGGTGCTCGCGGGTCAGACGAACAGCCTGTTCATGGACGGCGACGTCTTCCCCAACACCATCGAGTACTGGGGTCCGACAGGCATGGTGTTCTACCGGAACGTCCAGCTTCGCTGGACTCCATGGCGCACCGACGATGGCCATTTTGCGATCGCGATCGAGCGGCCGGGAAACGACATCGACTCGGGCGTCATTCGCCAACTCGATCCCGACCTTGGTGCAAACCTCCGCAACGACGAGCAGCTCCCCGACCTGACCGCGCAGGCCCGCTGGAATGCCGGATGGGGACACGCGCAAGTGGCCGCCATCGTTCGACGCGTCGGCTTCGAGACCATCGGCTCACCCGATGGCGAACCGAGCGGCCACGACACAGGATGGGGCGTCAACCTGTCGACGAAAGTGAACCTGTTCGGGCGCGACAGGCTCATGGCCCAGATCGTGTTCGGTCAGGGCATTGCAAGCTACATGAACGATGGCGGCATGGATCTCGCGCCGGACGGCACGCTCCTCGATCCGCATGCACAAGCGGTTCCTCTCAGGGGCTTCCTGATCTACTACGATCACTATTGGAGCGATCGCTGGTCGTCTTCGATCGGCTACAGCATCACGCAGGTGAGCAACACCAGGCTTCAGTCCCCGACGGCCTATCACCAAGGCGACTACGCTTCGGTCAATCTGCTCTACACGCCGACGCCGAACTTCCTGGTTGGGCTCGAAGCGATCTGGGGACAGCGCACGGACAACGACGGCCGCTCGGCCGACGACACACGCTTCCAGTTCTCGGTCAAATACAGCTTCTCGCGCCAACTCGTTCTGTAAACATCCACACGAGTCGAGTAGCCCAGTGACGGTTCCGAAACGCTTATGCCTCGGCGCCCTGGCCTATGGACTTGCGCAATCGCTCCTGCCGTTTGTTGCCCACGCGCAGGAGACCCAAGCCGCAACGAGCCGGACGATCGAACAGCGTCTCGACGAGCTCAAGGCGGCGAGGGAAGACCTCGTACGCACGATACGCGACTTCGATGCGCGCATCGACGCGCTCGAAGCCGAAGTCAAAGGCCAGCCGCCTGCGTCCGCCATCGCCAATCCAATAGAAGCGACGCCCTTGCCACCGCCGGCCGTCGCAATCACGCCGCCTCAGCCGGCCGCTGTCGCGGTGACACCGCCGCCGAACAATCCGCCGCTCTCCCTCGCCGTCGCGCCCACTCCTTCGGTCGTGCCTGTGAGCCTGGCCGTTCAATATTCTCCGCCGGACGGCTCGATCGATTTCGGAAGCTGGGGCGCCTACGCACCCGGCAGCGGCTTTACTTTTGTCCGCACCAAGAACGGTGAAATCTCTCTCAGTCTCATTTCGTATCTCCGCTATCTCAACCAGCTCGGACTCGACCCCACCTACACCGACAGCTTCGGGCGGACCAAGACGCTCGACTTGCGGCAGGATTTTCTGCTCAACAAGGTCAACATCACCTTCAAAGGCTGGCTGTTCGATCCCGACTTCACCTTTCGCGCCTGGATATGGACGCAGAATCCCGCGATGGGCCTCGGTGCGCAGGTCGTCGTGGCCGGACAGCTGGGCTACCACTTCAGCGACTATTTGAATCTCTATGGCGGCGTCTCTCCGCTTCCATCGAACCGCACCACGAACTGGACCTATCCGAACTGGCTCAAGATGGACAACCGCACGATCGCGGATGAGTTCTTCCGTGCCTCTTACAGCTTTGGCATCTGGGCTGACGGCAAGATCACCGACAAGGTGCTCTATCGGGCCATGATCGCGAACAATCTTTCGGCGCTGGGCGTGGACGCCGCGCAGCTGGACAACGAGTTCAACACATTGTCGGGCGCGATCTGGTGGATGCCGACGACCGGAGAGTATGGACCGGGAGAAGGATTCGGCGACTACGAGTTTCACGAGAATTTCGCCACGCGGTTCGGCGTGCATTACACGCGCAGCCGCGAAGATGCGCAGTCGCAGCCGAACGAGGATGACTTCGAGAACAGCCAGATCCGCTTGTCGGACGGGACGCGGATCTTCGAGCCCGGCGCGTTTGCGACCGACGGGCGGATCAACAGGGCGACGTATCAAATGGTCGCAGCCAACGCGGGTTTCAAATATCGCGGCGCCTCGCTCGAAGGCGAGTTCTATTGGCGCTGGATCGATGATCTCGAGACCGAGGGTTTCATTCCTGTCACCCATCTCTTCGATACCGGCTTCCAGCTCCAAGGATCGGTGATGCTCGTGCCGGATCGGTTCCAGCTCTACTCCACCGCCTCGAAAGTGTTCGGCGAATATGGCGATCCGTGGGATTTGTCCGTCGGATTCAATTGGTTTCCGTTCTCGCGCAAGGAAATTCGCGTCAACATGCAGGGCATATATCTGCGAAGATCGCCGGTCGGCGGTACTTCGTATCCCTATATCGTCGGCGGCAACGGCTGGCTCTTCAACACCGACTTCATCGTCACCTTCTAGCGACGTCCGCGCCTTTGACGTGCAGGTTCTCCCACGCGCGGACACGCACGCGTGCCGCATCGAACAGCCGCTCGTAATTTCCCTTCCGGATGGCAAGACTGGCTTCGGGCGTGAGCCTTTCGAAGATCGGCTTCCAAAGCTCGAAGACCCTTAGCGCAACAGAGGTGTCCTGCGCGGCAACGACATCGGTGCCGAAGAGGAAGCGGTCCGGAAACCGGTTGAAAAGCGCGGCGACTTTTCCCTGTATCTCCGGGTTAGACGTCGCGTATTTCACGACCTCGTCCCACGAGATGTCAAAGTAGAGATGCTTGAACGCTGGATCATCGAGAAGCTCCGCTAGCATCTCGACGTGGCCCTGATTGCGCACCGGCGCGCCGGTCGTGGCTTGCGCGCCGGCTGGAGCGACCACGCGTCCCAGCCCCGTATGCGCCCAGATGATGGTCGTGTTCGGATGGCGCGCGAGCACCTCCTTCGTCTGTTTGAGGTAAATCGGCTCCATGTTGGGCTGAGCGAAAGGCATGTCGATGTCGGTGTGCATGATCACGAGCAGGCCCGCTTCACCGGCAAAATCGAGAATGCGATCGAGAGCGGGATCGGCCAGCAGCGCCGTGTTGCCGGCCACTTTCGAGGAGACGAACTCCTTGTGGATCGTGAATTCGCCGATGCCGGTGAAGACACCGGGAAACGTCTCGAGCACGCGGCGGATGTGATCGACACCGTACATATCGGCGGGGTTGAAACCGGTGATCATCGGATCGAGCCGGTGACGATCCTCCGGCGGCAGCGACAGATAGGCGTTGGCGATGAACGCATCGGTGAACGAGTAGTAATAGAGCGGCGCATCCGTCTGCAGATAGTATGTGGGGGCGTAGTCGCCGGAGTTTGCGTACGCCCACGTCTGCTGCAGCGGAATGCCGAACAGCACCGAGCGGCCGATCGTGTCGCCCATGGTCGCAATGTAGTCCCGTATGTCGGGGCCCTGCTGAACGTAGTTCGTCAGATGAACATGCGAGTCGTTGAACAGATATCTGTCTTCGGCGGCCGTGAGACCGCCGTGCGGCCATAGCGACTGGCACTGCGAGGACCGTACACAGCAGTGGCACTGCCCATCGCCCGCGCCCGATCCTTTGCCGCATCGGCGGACCTCCCTTGCGTGAGCCCCGCTACTTCGACGCCGTGATCGCCGCCGCAACCGGCCTCACGTCGTACGGATTCGCACCGAGCGCCCTGATGACTTCTTCGATGGCGAGCTGGCCCTTGACGCTGTTGCCGGCCTGGTCCAGCGGCGGGGCGACCGCGGCGATGCCGAACTTGCCGGGAACCACCGCGATGAGTCCGCCTCCGACGCCGCTCTTGGCCGGCGCGCCGGTCTTGTAAAGCCACTTGCCCGAGTCATCGTACAGACCCGCCGTAGCCATCACCGAAAGCACCTCAGGCACGTTCTCCGGCTTCATGACGACTTTCCCGGTCACCGGATTCTTGCCGCCGTTCGCGAGGGTCGCGGCCATGATGGCGAGATCGCGCGTATTGACGCTGACCGAGCACTGCTCGGTGTAGATATCGGTCGCCTGTGCGGGATTGTTTTTGATATGCCCATACGCATACATCAGGCTCGCAAGCGCCTGATTGCGCTGGTTGGTCTCCGCCTCGGACTTGTAGACCTCCTGATTCACCATCAGCGGACGCCCGGCAAAATCGCTGTAGTACGACAGGATGCTCCGCCATATCGCGTCGCGACTGTTTCCTCTCACCATGCTGGTCGCGGTGATAGCGCCCGGATTGACGAGCGGATTCATCTCCGCGCCACGATATTGCTCGATCGCGACGATCGAATTGAACGGCTGGCCGGTGGCATCGACACCGATGTTCTTCTCCACCTCAGCCGCACCCAGTTGTTCGAGAACAAGCGCAAGCGTGAACACCTTGGATATCGACTGTATCGAGACCTCCGACTTCATGTCGCCTGCGGTGTAGACGCGGCCGTCCACAGTGACGAGCGCCAAGCCGAAGATCCGCGGATCCACTTTGGCGAGGGCCGGAATGTAGTCGGCGTTCTTGCCGTCTTTGTTGGTCGATATCTTGGTGTAGGCGTTCTGAACGGCCGACTTGAACTTTGCGTCGTCCGCGGCGGGCGCGGCAAGCATCGCACCCGTGGCCATGATCGCTGCAGCTGCGATCATCAAAGCAGTTCTTGATCGAATAAGCATATGAGCCTCCTCAGCAGCCAAGTGAGGACCGTTGAAGGCGATCCCGAAAACTCGCAGTGGAATGAGTACGGCGGCTGGGAGGAGCTCGACATTGGACCTTGGTCCAAGAAGCGAGACCGTGACCGCCACATGCATTGACCAAGAGGCGGAAGCACTGCCGCAGCGAGATCGCTGCGCTCTGAGTCCGCCTATTCGATGGCGAGGCCGCTGCGCTCGGAGATCGCAACCATGAAGTCTTCGGCGTTCTGCGAGTAGAGGTCGAGCTTCAGGATCGCGCCGTCGCGGAAACGCAGGTGAAGCGCGCCGCTGAGTGCGCGGCGGAACGCATCGAAATCACCCATGTCTTGCACGATATCGCGGCCTCGTTCGCGCCACTGGATTGCAGTTCCGCGCCAGCGCAAGGCCATGCGGCGCAGCTGGGCGATATAAAATCCGCTCCACGCCGCGCCCGCACCAAAGACGAGAATGAGCCCTAGCGCGTAGCGCATCTGCACCTCGGCATCGTCGCGCGCGGAACCGACGAACAGCCAGACCCAGCTGATCAGCGTCGCGAGAGCCCAACAGCCCAGGAAGCAGAACCAGTGCATGCCGCTCGGACCGACCACCCGCCAACCGGGGACGCGGGATGGCTGAGCGCGGAGCACGGCGACGGAGGCAATGAGACAGGCGACGTGCACGGCAGCGACGAGCGCCAACGGCAATGGCGTCACATGATCCTGCAGCATCGCACCCCCTGCCCTGCTCCTCAGGATAGGTCCCAATCCTTTCAACAAAGCTGGCGGCCTGCGCCCGTGTTATAGTCCTATTTACATAGGAATAGGATGACGGCATCATCTCCCGTGGAGACCGAACCGGGAGAACGGCGGCATGAATATTGGGAAGGAGCAATTTGTCCGTTGCGCGCGGCGGCGCCCGCGCGTGCCGAAGATTTCGAGTTTTCAACCACTTGCGGCGCGAGTGAAAATTTCGAACGGGCAGAGTATTGCAAACGAGAATTGTCGAGCATGATCAAGCTCTTGCGGACAACCTCCGGCGGGCCACCCATGGGTCGCGCCGAACCCGACCCCAAGGCCCTGGAGCAGCAGTGGCTCTCCCTCTGTCGCCACATTCCCCGACGAGCACTATTCTCCGGCACAACCAGACGACGGGGAGAGCGACATGACACTGACGAGACGCGAGTTCGGCGGACTGGCGATGGGCGCGCTCGCGAGCGGGCTCTTGCCGGAGGCGGCAAAGGCGCAGCCGCGGTCTCTGCCGTCCCCGCCGGCGCCATCGATTGCCACATCCACATCGTCGGGCCGCAGTCGAAATATCCGATGGCGGCGAACCGCGCTTACACGCCGCCCGAAGCATCAGGTCGCCGACGCTGAGGACATTGCGCACGCAGATCGGCGTGCCGCGGCAGGTGATCGTGCAGCCGAGCTTCTACGGCTTCGACAATTCCTGCACGCGCGACGCGGTGGTCGAGCTCGGCGCGTCCGCGCGCGGCATCGCCGTTGTGCCGCCGAACGTCTCGGAGGCGGAACTGAGGCGGCTGGATGCGGCGGGATTTGTCGGCATCCGGTTGAATTTCTCGACGCTCGACATCCGCGATCCCGAAGAAGCCCGGAAGCAAATTCTCGACATCGTGCCGAAGCTCGAGCCGCTCAACTGGCACATCCAGATCAACACCGAGCTTCCGATGATCGCCGCGCTCGCACCGACGATCGTCGTTCTGCCCGTGCCTGTCGTGTTCGATCACATCGGAAATCCCGGCGGCGGAGCTGGGCGCGGCAGCAGCCGGGCTTCTTCGCGCTGATGGAGCTGATCCACTCGGGCAACGCGTATGTGAAGCTCTCCGCGCCGTACAATCACTCGCAGCGCCCGGATTGGGCCGATGTCGCGCCGCTCGCGAAATCGCTGATCAACGCGCGCGCCGACCGCTGCTTGTGGGGCACCAACTGGCCGCATCCCGCCGGCACGCGCGGAACCGTCACGCAGATCAGCCCCTATCAGGTGATCGACAATCCGCGTCTGGTGCGGCGTTCATGGACTGGTGCCCGGACGCGGCGATGCGCAAGATGATTCTCGTCGACACGCCGGCGCGGCTCTATCGTTTCCCGAGAGCCTGATGTCCCGGAGGATGGCATGAGCGGGGAGGATCGCGCGGCGTCGATGAACCGGCGCACGGCCGTGACGCTGGCCGGCGGACTGGCCGCGACGGCTGCTGTGGGAGGAGCGGTCTGGATGGGAAGTGCGCTGTCGCAACCCGGACCCGCCGACATCGTGATGATGAGCGCGGTCGACCTGTCGAACGCGATTCGGACGAAGCAGGTCTCCTGCGTCGAGGTGATGACGGCCTATCTCGATCACATCGGCCGCATCAATCCCAAGGTCAACGCGATCGTGTCGCTCCAGGATCGCGACGGCTTGCTCGCGCAGGCGCGCGAACGCGACGCGCAACTTGCCAGCGGCGAGCCGCTCGGCTGGATGCACGGATTCCCGCAAGCGCCCAAGGACCTCTTCGCGACGCAGGGCATCACGACGACGCAGGGCTCGCCGCTGTTCAAGGACTTCGTCCCGATGACGGATGCCATCGTCGTCGAGCGCGCAAAGCGCGCGGGCGCGATCATCATCGGCAAGATCGAACACGCCGGAATTCGGGCTCGGCTCGCACACCTTCAACAAGGTGTTCGGCACGACGCTGAACCCGTACGACCTGACGAAGACCGCGGGCGGCAGCAGCGGCGGTGCTGCGGTGTCGCTCGCGACCCGCATGCTGCCCGTGGCGGACGGCAGCGATCACGGCGGCTCGCTGCGCAATCCGGGCGCGTACAACAACGTGTTCGGGTTCCGCGTGTCGCTCGGGCGCGTGCCCGCGGAAGGCGCGGATGCGTTCAACGCGTCGCTCTCCGTCAACGGGCCGATGGCGCGCACGGTCAGCGATCTCGCGATGTTCCTCTCCGTGCAGGCGGGACACGATCCGCGCGCGCCGCTCTCGAACCGGCAGGACGCCGCGCAGTTCACGCAACCGCTGCAACGCGATTTCCGCGGCACCAAGATCGCATGGCTGGGCGATCTCGGCGGCTATCTCACCTACGAGCCGGGCGTGCTCGATCTCTGCCGCAACGCGCTTCGGACGTTCGAAGAGCTCGGCTGCACGGTCGAGGAAGCCAAGCCCGACTATCCGAACGAGCGCGTGTGGCAGAACTGGACCAAGCTGCGCGCGTGGCAATCGGGAGCGCCGCTCGCCGAGTTCTATATGGACCCGGCGAAGCGCGCGCTGATGAAGCCCGAAGCGCAGTTCGAGGTCGAGAACTGGCTGAAGCTCACGGCGGCGGAGATCCGCGAAGGCTCGCTCGTGCGCACGCAATGGTATCCAGGCGGTGCGCCGCTTCATGGAGACCTATGAGTACATGCTGATCCCCTCGGCGCAGCTCTTCCCGTTCGAGGCGTCGCTCGGATTGGCCGCACGAGATCGCGCGGCAAGCGGATGCAGAACTATTACGACTGGATGGACGCGCTGGTGCAGATCACCATGTCGTCCATGCCGGCGTTGAACGTGCCGGTCGGGTTCAATGACCGCGGCTTGCCGATGGGCATGCAGATCGTGGGACGGCATCAGGCCGATTTCAGCTGCCTGCAGCTCGCCTACGCCTATGAACAGGCGACGAACTGGGTCGAGATGAGACGGCCGGCGCTCCTGAGCGCGTGACATGGCGCGCCGCGCCGCAAGGGCCGCTTTCATCGCCGCCATCGCCGTCGCGACGGCCGGCGCGGTCAGCTACGTAACGAACAGCGCCGACATCACCGATCTGAAGCTGATCGCGATCGAAGCCGCGCAGTTGAAGGACATCTCGGAGCTGTACGGCGAAGCGCTGCCGGAAACCCCGGTGTTCAGGGTGCGGTTCTCGACGCGGAGCGATCTGGTCGCGCTCGCGAACGCGCTCGACGCCTACACGATCCGGAACCGCGTGCTGGTGGGCGACGGCTGCAATCCCGCCCTCAAGACGATGAGCTATGCGCGCGTCGCCTTCATGCTGCTCGATTTCACGCGCGTCTTCGACGCGAAAGGAAACGTCGACGGCCGCGGCTTGGGCGCGAGCGATGCATCCGACGAGTATGTCTTCCACTTCGGCGTCGTGCCGCGCGAATTGTCCGAGTTCGTCTCGTCCGGGTTGAAGGAGGCTCCGCTCTGCTTCGCGCTGACGGGCGAGAGCCGCACCGGCCGAGCGCTCTCGACGAACCTCGTTCCGTTGCCGATGGAGGCGCTGGCCGAAGCAGCCTCGGAGCTCGACTGCTAGAACCCGGCGCAGATCTGCGACTGCACGAACAGCACCGCGTCCTGGCGGAACCGCGTCTTGTACGTGTCGCGGATGGCGGTGATCTTGGGCAGCTCGGCCGCGGGATCGCGCACGATCACCACGAGATTGCGGCTGTCCTCCTGGATGATCGTTGCCCATCGGATCGCGCCACTGCCCGGCGGCGTTCAGCACCGTGAAGCCGTCAGGATAGCGCGGCGTCACGTCCTCGGTGAGGAACCGGCGCCACTCCTCGTCGCTGACGCGGCCCATCGTGCCGATGTTCTGGCCGAGGAACAGCTCGTATTTCGTCATCGGACCGGTGCCCGGCGCGCACGCCATCGGCGTCGTGCCGGCGCACGCCGCCAGCACCGACGCGAACGCAATGCGCTAATGCTTCAGGGCAACGCAAAGACATAGATGCCGCTGTCGCGCACGGGGTTCGGCATCACGTCCTTCGTGAGCGCGAGCACGTTGTTGGTGAGCGACTGGCCCTCGCCGGTGAACACCATCACGTACTGCTTGCCGTTCACGGCGTAGGTGACCGTGCTGACCATCACCATGCCGCCGACGACCGATTCCCAGAGCACCTTGCCGTCATCGGCATCGAGCGCGCGCACGCGGCGGTTCAGATCGCCGAAGAACACGAGACCGCCCGCGGTCGTGACCAGCGAGCCGTTGGTGCCCTGCGGCTGCGAGTAGATCACTCTCATCTCGCCGGTCGCGACATCGATCTTGCCGATGTTCATGTACTTGTTGCGGATCGGAGCCGGGACGGATGACGCCGAAGCGCGGACCGAAACCGGTCCTGCTCTCGACATCGGCCGTCATCGACAGGCACTGGTCGTGGAACGGCACGTAGAGCGAGTTGTTCGTCGGGTTGTAGGACGTCTGCATCACCGCGCGCGTGTTGTGGAAGCAGCCGATGATCGTGATCGCCGTCCTTCTTGGAACAGCTTGTCGCCGTTGACCTGCGTCTTGCCGGTCTTCACGTCGATGAAGTTCATGTTGAGATTGGGATCGTCATACGGGAACGGCCGCGCCCAGAGGAACTGGCCGGTCTGCCGGTCGAGCGCCCACATGCCGCCGCCTTCCGCGGTGGTGAGCACGATGTCGCGTTCCTGACCCGGCTGGATGTCGGGATTGATCCATTTCACGTGACGCGGATCGGGGCTGACGCGCGTGCGGATCAGCACGCGCTCATGGTTGTGGTCGGCGTCCCAATCGTCGCCGGGAAGCTCCTGGTAGTACCAGTTGAGCTTGCCGGTGTTGATGTCGAGCGCGACGGTCGAGTTGCTGTAGAGATTGGCCGGCGAGCTGCGCGACACGCCATCCGGCCCGCCGTGACGCGTGAGACGCGTGTACGGATTGGGATTGGCGATGCCCCAATAGGTCGTCCGGCGTGGGGATCGTAGGAGCCGGCATGGCCCCACGGGCCCGCGGCGCGCTCTTCGACCGGCATGTTGCCCCAGGTGTCGCCGCCCGGCTCGCCGGGCGCGGCCGTGGTGAAGAACTTCCAGAGCAGACGCCCGGTCATCGCGTCGTTCGCGGCGATGAAGCAGTTCTCGCGCTTGCTCTGCTCGCAGGTCCGGTTGGTCAGCACCTTGCCGTCGGCGACGAGGATGCCGCCCGCCTGCTGGCCGCCATTGTCGAGCTTGAACTCCCAGCGCTGCTGACCGGTCTTGGCGTCGATCGCGACCAGGAAGCCGTCGGGCGCGGCGAAATAGATCATGTCCTGATAGATGCCGATGCTCTTCTCGCGCGCGACATTGCCGCGCACGCCTTCAGGATATCTGCGCGTGTATTCCCAGATCAGATCGCCGTTCGTGGCATTGACCGCCTGGATGGAGGCGCCGGGCGCGAACAGATACATGACGCCGCGATAGACGATCGGCGTCGATTCCTGGACGCCCGCGGGAAGGCCGCGAGACCACGCCATCCGGAGCTGGCTCGACGTTCGACTTGTTGATCTGGTTCAGCGGGCTGAAGCGCTGCTGGTTGAAGGTGCGGCTGACCATCAGCCAGTCGGCCGGATCGGGATTGGCGAGCACCTGGTCGGTGACCGGCACGAAGGCGGCTGTCGCCTGTTTGGCGGTCTGCGCCTGATTGGCGTTCTGCGCGAAAGCGGAGAGTGCGGCGGCGGCACCGAGCAGGCCGGCGAGGACGATCGGATATCTGCGCTTCATGGGTCCCTCCCGAGGACGGGCCAAGTGGCCGAGATATGTATGGGAGGAACTTACTCTCTGGGCGGGCCCCGCAACAAGGACGTCCGGCTAGTGGGCGACAAGGAGCGGAACCGGGGATTGGTGCATCAGCGTGTAGGTCACCCCGCCCAAGAGCCACTCGCGCACCCGTGAATGGCCGTAGCCGCCGAGCACGATCAGATCGGCGTCGCGGCGCTGGGCCTCGCCGAGCAAGGTCTGGGCGACGTCGCGGTTCTTCATCGGCACGTGACGGAGCGCGGCATGGATTCCGTGATGCGCAAGGTGGAGCACGGCGTCCTCGCCGAGCATCGCTTCGTGCTCGATGTCGTGTTCCTCGACCACGCTCACGACGGAGACGTGCTTGGCCCGATGCAGATAGGGCATGGATTCGGCGAGCGCACGCGCGGCTTCGCGGCTGCCGTTCCAGGCGACGACGATGTGATCGAACCCACGCGCGTCGGGATTGGCTTGCGGGACGAGGAGCAGATGGTGCCCCGAACCGAACAGCACGCCTTCGACGACGCTCTCGGATTCCTCGCCCCCGCCATTGGGCCGGATCGCGACGAACGCATCGGCGGAGCGCGCCTCGCGCGCTGCGATATCGGCAACGACATCGCCAAAGACGTCGAAGCGGCGGAGCTCGAAGCGCTTGCGGATCTGCGACAGGCGATCGTTCAGCCTCGCTTCGGTCGCATCGCCGGCTTCGCGCGCCTGCGTGATGAGCTCGACGGAGTCGCCGACGCCGATCCCTTCGTCCGGCACGATGTGCGGGAGCACGTTGATGAACAGCGCGACGAGCTGGCCATCGAAGGCTTCGGCCAAATCCTTCGCGGCGGAGAGCCGCACATCATCCGCGGCGCTCCCGTCCAGACGAACCATCACATCCTTGATCATCATCGGTATCTCCCGGCTTGACCGCAGCAGGCGGCAAGCGGTTGAACTCGGGACGTTCGCAATGAAAACGCGGGCGGAGGCGGTCAGGTTGCGGCGGAGCGGCCCTGCTGGCGCTTGCGCCCGAGCCGGTGCTAGCTTCCCGGCGCCATTTGAGGAACCGCGCCGATGAGTCACGTCCTTTCGACGCTTGCGATCGTGCTCGCAACGGGCGTGTCTGCGGCAGCGCTCGCCGCAGAGTTGGTTCCGGGCGGCACGCTGAGGGCGACCTTCATCTCCACCAATCCGGTGCAGGCGAAGACCGATCCCGCAACCGGCGAAGTGAAGGGACCGGCCGCCGATCTCGCGCGCGAGCTGGGGCGCCGGCTGGGCGTTCCGGTGACGATCAAGGGCGCGCAGGGCGTGAACGGCGTTCTCGCGAGCGTGAAGAACGGCGAGGCCGATATCGGGTTCCTCGCCTACGATCCGGTGCGCGCCAAGGAGGTCGACTATTCGCAGACCTATGCGCTCGCGCAGAACACCTATCTCGTGCTCGACGGTTCGCCGCTCCGCTCGATTTCGGAGATCGATCGCGCGGGCATGCGCATCGGCGTGACGGAAGGCGACACGGCGGACCTCGTGCTGACGCGCACGCTGAAGAACGCCGAGCTCTGGCGCAACAAGGGCGGCGACATGGAGGCGGCGTTCCGGGCGCTGCAAGCGCGCGAGATCGCGGCCTATGCGACCAACCGGCAGCGCCTGCACGAGCTGTCGCAGCTTCACGCCGGGCTGCGGATGCTGCGCCGAGAATTTCTACGGCGTCGAACAATCGATCATCGTCAAGAAGGGCAACACGAAGCTGCTCGAGACCGTGCAGACATTCCTCGACGACGCGCGCTCATCCGGTCTCGTGGCGTCGCGCGATCGCGCGCTCCGGCATCGTCGGGCTCGATGTCGCGCCGCCGCGCGATCAGCAGAACCGCGCCAAGCCGGCGGATTGACTTGAAAGAGCCGTCCGCTCGCGTATCGCTGGAACATCATGCTGCTGCTCGCGGCATCGCAGGCGATCGCCTATATCGACCGCGTCAATCTCTCCGTGGCCGGCCCCGAAGAGCTGGTGAAGGTCCAGGGCTACACGCCGACCGAGCTCGGGTTCCTGTTGTCGGTGTTCAACTGGGCGTTCACGGCCTCGCTGTTGCTCGCGGGACCGTTCGCCGACTGGGCGCGGCCGCGGCTGTCCTTTCCGTTGGGCGTCGGCGTGTGGTCGCTCGCGACCGCGCTGTGCAGCGTGACGACCGCGTTCGCGCCGCTCGCGCGTGTTCCGCGCGTTCGTCGGCTTCGGCGAATCCACGATGATCCCGTCGGGCGCGCGCGTGATCCGCGAGACCTTCGACGTGAAACGGCGCGCGCTCGTGGTGGGCACGTTCTTCGCCGGCAACAAGGTGGGGCTCACGCTCGGCATTCCGCTGTCCGCGGTGCTGCTGCACAATTGGGGCTGGTCGGCGGTGTTCTACATCACGGGCGGACTTGGCCTCGTGTGGCTCGTCTGGTGGCTTGCGGTCTATCGCGCACCGCCGCGCGAGGCGGAGAAGCCGCCGCGGCCGCCGCCGATGCGATCCGCTGGCGGCATCTGCTGCGCTACCGCACGACCTGGGGCGTGATGCTGGGACAGGCGGGCTATCTGTACATCTACTACGTGTTCGCGACGTGGCTGCCGGGCTATCTCACGCTCGAGCGCAACATGTCGGTGCTGAACACCGGCCTTGTCGGCATGCTGCCGTTCCTGATCGGCACGGCGGCGGTCGTGTTCGGCGGCTGGGCGGCGGATCGCCTGATCCAGTCGGGCTGGCGCGTGACGGTGGTGCGCAAGGGGTTCGCGGTCGGCGGGCTTCTCGGCGCAACCGTGTTCACGATCGCGGGCGCTTATGCGACGGACACGGTGATGGCGGTTGCACTGCTCACGCTGTCGGTCGCGAGCGTGAGCCTTTCGACCGCATCGGTGAACTCGATGCCGATCGATGTGGCGCCGCCGCATATCGTGTCGTCGCTGACGTCGCTGCAGAATTTCGGCGGCAATGTCGGCGGCTCGTTCGCGCCCATCGTCACGGGCGCGCTGGTGACGGCGACCGGCGATTTCACCGCGCCGCTGCTCGTGGCCGCGGGCGTGGCGCTCGTGTTCGGCTGCGGGTCGTACGGGTTTATCGTCGGCAATCTCGATCGCGCGTTGGACAAAGGGGACCTGTTGCCCGAAGCGCGTGTCGTGAAAGGCAAGCCTGCCACAGCGTAACACCGGACGGAGGAAACAATGCGGTGGCTTCTCGTCGGACCTATTGTCTGTATCGCACTGGCCGGCCCGGCCGTTTCAGCACCGTCGCAGCGACCGGATCTGTCCGGCTTTTGGCAGCACACCCCGATCGCCGAATACGAGGCGGTGCCCGGCCGTCCGGGACCGGTGTTCGACCGGAAGCACCCGCTCAGCCCGACGAACTTCCAGGTCGCGCTGGAAGGAAATCATGACAATCCCATTCTGCAGCCCTGGGCCGCGGCCGAAGTGCGCAAGCGCGCGGATGCTGCGAATGTCGGCCACCCGATGCCAACGCCGCAGGAAGTATGTCAGCACTCCGGCGTTCCGAACGTCATCACCCTGCCCGCGCCCGTTCTCTTCATCCAGCAGCCGAAGCAGGTGTTGATCCTCTACCAGCGCGACCATCAGGTGCGACGCGTCCACATGGATGTTCCCCATTCCGCGAATCCGAACGCCGTCCTGGTACGGCGAATCGGTCGGACGCTACGAAGCCGACACGCTGGTCGTGGACACGATCGGGATGAACGACAAGACTCCCGTCGACATCTTCGGGACACCGCACACCAACGCTCTCCACGTCGTGGAGCGCTATCGGCTCATCGACGACGGTAAACAGTTGGAGGTCGTGTTCACCGTCGACGACGCGGGTGCGTTCACGACACCGTGGACCGCCCGCATGGTCTATGGCCGTTCCAATGCGCGAGAGTTGACCGAAGAGGTGTGCGCCGAGAACAATCTCGACGTCGTGACCCAAGAGATTTACCCGATCCCAACGGCTAACAATCCCGACTTCTAGTCGCAGGGATTCAACCGCCGCCATTGTAGCGATAAGGCGCCGGTCCAAGCTCGTAACCGAATTCGTACGGATAGCCGTAGCGGGAGTAGTATCGGTCATAGCGCCCGCATGAGCTTGTTGTAGGCCCTTGCTTCGCGGTCCTGCTGGCGGCGAGCAGCGCGGTCCGCGCGCTCGTAGGCACGGCGCAGATTGCGATCGGCGCGCTCCAAGGCGCGGAGCTCTTTCTTGCTGTAATACGGATACGGCGCGCGAAATCTCGCCGTAGGCCCGAACGTAGTTGAAGCGGTGCTCGTCAGCGTGTGCTGATGCCGGCACGATAACCGTTACGACGAGCGCCAACGCGGCTGCGGCTGATGCCATCTTGAGCTTGAGCATAGGAACTCCGCGCATTGTCTGCGATTTCACCTTCAAGGGCTGCGCCTGAACCGAACCTGAACAGGACCAGAGTCACGTCGCGCGAAGAGCCCGTTGCGACCGGGCACCTTGCTGCACGGAGCGCAGGAGAACAGGCCGCTATCGCTCCGCCAACTCGGTAAGCATCGCGATCTTGACCTGAAATTTCTGCGCGCGATCGCGGTTCAGCATCGCGACGAAAACCACGAGCAGCAGCACTGCTGCCGTTCCGAACGCAGCGCGGAGCATCTCTCCGCTTTTGATGCCCGGCGCGATCGCCTGCATTGCGATGCCAAGGAACAGCGGAAGCAAGAACCACCACCACATGAAACGGAACAGCCGGCGTTGCCGATCGAGCTCGCTTCGATAGTGAGTGAGAGCCGCCATGAGACCTATTGGTCGCGGCATCGGGCGCGCTGCTCCCATCAGGATGATGTATGCGACGACCAGTACGTGCCCAGCGAGGAAGAGATATCCGACCGGCGGTGGCTTTACGAAATGCCACAGAAAGGCTGCGCCGGTCGTCACAATGAACAGTCCTGCGGCCACGAACACGTGGTTGCGGGCACGCACACGATGCGCGAACGCTTGATAGTCGTGCATGAGAAGGTCGGACGACAGATCCGTGCCCGCGCGCACATCCGAGAGGCGCAACTCGCCATCGAGGCCCAGCACGAGCCGGAGCACGAACAAACCCGGCAGCGCGGAGATCGCAAACAACAGCGCGCGCGCCGGCGACAACAGCCAGTCCGGACTTGCCGCCACCGCAAGCAAAGCCTGCGAAAGCAACACACAGGAGGTGACCGCGACGATGTCGAATACGCCGCGCGTCGCGCTCCATTGCTCGGTCTTGCGATAGGCATCGCGCAGCAGAAGCCCGATGAGGGCCGCCGCAGAGGCAAGGGCTGCGCCCTGCCATCTCGGCGCATCGATGGCTGTCGTGCGCGCATCCTCGGCGGCAACGAACCCGCCGAGGCAACCGAACAGCAAAAGCGCCTGCGTTGCCAGGAGGGGAAGATTTGTGGATCTGCGGATCTGGCCGGAGACAACGTATGGCAGGATCCTGATCGCTTCCGAAAGATATTGTAGCGGTGAGCGGTAGCGCTCCCACAGATCTCCCACGACGGACTCGCGCACCGCCGGCGGGATCAGCACGCGCACGATCCAATCGATCACTGCTGGGGGGCGGGTTTCCACTTTCGGGCCCTTCTGCTCCATACGCTGGCCTCGCTCTTCTCGATCGCGTCGCAAATCCGCCGCGCGGTGCGTGCCGCGTCACGCAGCGCGCGCGCGCCTGCACTTTCCAACCGGTAATGCCGTTTCGAACGGCCCCCGCGTTCGGGCGTAGGATCGGAGAGCCACGACGCGACGAGGCCCTTGTCCTCCAGACGGTCGAGCGTGGCGTAGACGGCGCCCAAGGACACGCGCTTGGGCTTAGCCAAATCCTCGACGCGGGCATGGATGGTGACGCCATAGGCGTTGCCGCTCAGCATCAGGATCGCCGTCAGCACCAACTGCTCGAATTGTCCCAACGATACCGGTTCTCTCATTTGTCATACATTGTAGTAGTAATGAGCACGAAGGTCAATCGATACAGACCGCACCGTAAGTCGTGGAACGAATTGGTGCTATTGCCCGGGGGTCAGGACGACCTGGACGGCGCCGGTGGTGTCGCGAAGCACGAGGCGATCGGCGCGCTGCTCGATGCGGCGCTCACCGGTGTTGAGCGCATCGAGAATGGCTTGAGCTTCCTTGAGGTTCACTTCGAAACACGGCCCGTCGGAGAGCACCGTTTCGGCGTGGATGTGCACGGCACCGCCGGTGACATAATAGTCGCCGCCGAACGGGCCGCAGCTTCCCGCGCCCTGGATGCGTCCGTTGACGAAGGCGATCGACGAGGACGCGTGCGAATTGATGAGCGACTGGCCGTCGAAATAAGAGAGGATGATCCAGCGGTAGTTTTCGAAGCGCGGCGGCTGATACGGCCCTTTGCCGGCTTCCACGGCGCCGGCGATCGCGGGCGCGGCCATGAGAGCAAGAGCGGTGACGACGGGAACCAGCACGGAACGCCTACTCATCCAAACGCCCAGATACGCGGTTTCGAAGCAGAGTCTAGCAGAGTTGCATAAACAATGTCTTGAACACCCCTCGTGCCAACCCTCTGTCACTGCACGAGAATCGCGTCAGGCTTTTGAGCCGAAACGGGAATCTGAGCGTGCGCGTGACCGGGCTCGGTCCGGTGGAATTCCCAGACGACGTATTTCGCCGCCTTGGGCCCCACGGATTTCATGTCGTGCAGCTGGCCCGCAGGGAGGAACACGACAGCAGGCGCAACGATTCGCTTACCAAGGACGGCGATCTCGCCCTCAACGAGGAAGATCGAGACATCGTGCTCGTCCCGGTGAGCGGCATAACCTCTCCCGGGCGCGATGTGAGTTACGTGCATGTGAAGCTTCGCAAGGAACGCGCTCGGCCCCTCGAACAAAGTCCTCATCGCGACCGGACGATTGGGTTCGACGTGAAGCCAGCCGGAGGGCACGAAGCGCGCCGGCAAGTGTTTCGTTGCGCTGATCGCGGGTGACTTCCACCTCATCATCGCGTAGCGCACCGGTTCGCTGCTCACGTTGCGGATCGTGTGATGCTGGAAGGGCGGATAGTAGATCGCGCTGCCGGCCGGCGCGGGCAGGATCTTGGGATTGGGATCACGCGGCGCTTTGGCGACGACGAGCTCGGCTTCGCCACTCATCACGACGAGAAGCTCCTCATCGAGATGCCTGTGAGGCAAGTGGGGACAAGCGCCCGGCATCAAGACGGAGTAGTGGCATTCCAGGTAGTCGACATTGTCGGTGTGCCCTTGGAAACAAGGCACCGGCATGAAGGAGGCGCCATCCGGACAGCGCGAGGTCGGATCGATGTGGTGCACACACGAGCCGAGCGTGTTGGCTTCAAGCATCTTAGGCGCAGCGACGAGCTGGTTCTTGTCGGGATCGCCACGGCCGGAGACGACGATCGTGTGCGGGCGTTTCTCTTCGTCGAACTGGAAGGGCCATTCGAAGGTCTTAGGTATTCTGACGGCGATGTCGGCCCGCGCGTATTGGAGCAGGAGCGCTGCGCGCGTCGTGTCCGACAGCGCGTTGCGCGAGCCGTGCCAGATGCGTCCGTCGAACAGCACCGCCTCACCGTCGCCAACCTCGGGCTGGACGATCTCGGCTCCTTCCCTTTGCGAATTCGCGAGCCGGAGCATAACGTCGTCAACCCTGTCTTTGCGCGCGACGCCCTCGCGCGCAGCCACCTCCTGGATCGTCACACCATAGGTGTGCGAGCCGGGGATCAGGCACAGCGCGCTTTCCTTCTTCGTGTTCGCCAAGCCGACCCAAGCCGAGACGAAACCGCCGCCGGGCGCGCAGGATTCCGCGTCGCAATGCCAGCGATGAATCTCCCCGGGCTTTCTGACGATGAGCGAGCACCCCCACAACACGATGTCATCGCCGACCAGGTCGCGGACGAGACGAATTAGGTCTGGGTTTGCGGCGGTCTCATATGAGAGGGCATCGAAGGCCGCGAGCGACTTCTCCCAAGGCAGACGATTCATCGGGAGCCCCGTCAGATAGCGGGCGAGAAAGTGAGCCTGCTGCGGCGCCAGAAGCCTTATCGGACCGACAAAGCCGTTCCTGGCGAATGTGCGCTTATGGTCCGTGTGCGGATCGACCAGCATCGTGCCCCCATTTTCATAACCTAGCAGATCGCGATATCCATCGGAATGTCGGCCTATGGTGAACGGATCAGAATCGCGCGAGGCGTTCGCGGGCGATGAGGGCCGCAATCGCGGATTCGCTGTCGGCATAGTGGTCTACGGCGCGCATCGCGCGATAGGTGGACGGATCGACGCCTTTGGGCGCCCCACCCGCTTCCACGGTGCGTACGGCTTCGAGCAGCAGGCGGCGCATGGCGATGATGGCGCGATCGGTCGAGCCGAGATGCTCCTCGGAGCGGTCGACGATCGGGCCCATGCCTTCCTGCACGGCGACATCCTGCGTGTTGACGCCGTCGATGCCGGTGAAGGTCTTCGTCTTCTGCACGTCTCGGTCGATGAGGAAATCGTTCGACCAGTTCCGCTTCAGGCGCAGATCGGGCAACACATCGTCCGGGCCGCGGCCGTAGCTGATGTCGGCTTCGCGCGCGAATTCGCGATCGAGCGGAATGGCGGGATCGGCCGAATAGGAAAAATTGACCACCGAGACGGTGACATCGTCGATCGGCACCCAGAGATGCCCGTTGATCAACGGCACGCGCGGCGGTGCGTTCTCGCCGCGCACGGGCGCGATGCGGCCGCGGATCTGGGTTGCCGGCATCACATATTGATAGACGCGCACCCAGTACCGATCCTTGAGCTTGCGGATGCCGCTGTATTCGAAGCCGTAATCGGTGGGCCTGACATCGAGCTTGGGCGTGGTGCGCTCGAAATCATCGAGCCACGACAGATCGCCGATCGTCATGTTGTGCAGGATCGTGGCGTGCGCGGAATCGAGGCCGCCTTCGAGCGCCTGAAGATAATTGCAGTCCTGCACGGTGCGCGTGACGAAGCGATGCGTGAGGGCGCGCGGCAGAGCTCGTAATCGGGCGGCGGCGGCGCGGGCAGCGGGCCCATATAGGCCCAGATGATGTCGCCGCCTTCCCAGGTGGGATAGGCCTTGAGCCTGATCCGGTCCTTGTAGGTGCTCTCCTTGGGCTCGGTCGGCATCTCCGTGCAGCGGCCGGCGCGGTCGTATTTCCAGCCGTGATAGACGCAGCGCAAGCCCGCCTTCTCGTTACGGCCGAGAAACAGCGGCGCGCGGCGATGCGCGCAATAGGCGTCGACGAGACCGACCGCGCCGGACGTATCGCGAAAGGCGACGAGGTCCTCGCCCAGCAGGCGCACGCGCATCGGCGCGCCGTCGGGGTTTTTGAGCTCGGAGGAGAGCAGCGCCGGCAGCCAGTAACGCCGGAACACAGCGCCCATCGGCGTGCCCGGCCCGATGCGCGTCAAACGTTCGTTGTCTTCCTTCGACAGCATCGCTCAGCTTACTCCGCCGGACAGCTATTATCGCCTTGGGCGGCGGCTCGAAAGCAACCGGTGCGGTTCGACACGGCGCTCATGTGGTTCCGGTGGGCCTTTGAGCTCGACCTTGTTTCCGTCGGGATCGGCGATGTAGATCGAGGGGCCATAGCCTTTCGCGCCATAACGGCGGGCGACCTCCTCCACCGCCACACCGTGGGCGCCAAGATGGGCGCGGAGTGCGGCTTCATCGAACGGCGCGATCTCGAGCGCGAAGTGATCGACGTTGCGGCCTTCGGCGCCCGGCGCGGCGCCGCCCGCCTTTCCGCGCTTTCCATCCAGAGGCACGAGATCGATCTGCGAATGGCCGGCCCGGAGCTGGATCAGGCCGATGTCCTCCTGCCGCTTGTCGATCGTGCAGCCGAGCACGCCGACATAGAACGCCAGGCTGCGATCGAGATCGGCGATGCGCAGCACGACGTGGTCGATGCCGAGGAGGGTGAATGGGGTCATGAGATCGCCGGAGCTCCTTCTGGACGCGCCCAAGGCACAAGCCCTTGGGGGTGCGTATCCTGGCCCCACTATCCGAGCAATTGCGGCTTCTCCTGCAAGCCATTGATCATGCTCACTGATTTTCTCTTTCAATAGTCTGTTCGATCGAATTTTGAAAAATTCCGCAAGCGCTTGTCCGCTCAACGATATCCGCCTCGGCCGGAATGCGAGGGACGGCTCGCGGGCGGGATGGTTGAACGAACAATTCGCCGCGACATGAACACCTCCATAGGAAGATTAAGCCTATACATAGTCCTATTCTTACAAATGGACCGACAGAGGTCCGGTGGCACAGCCACGGCTTCGTACCGCTGGCGAAACCCTGGCGTTGCATTGCCCGGTCCACGAATATCGAATCCTGACCTGGTGAGCGGACAATTGCCGGTGCGCGATCATGCCTATCTCCGATGCGTCTCCCAACGGCGACGGCGGCGCGGCCCGCGTCATCGGGCTGGTGATGGCGCTGTTCTTCGCCTTCGGGTTTTGCACGGTCCTGGTCGACACCATCATTCCCAAGCTCAAGGCGACATTCGCGCTGTCCTATGCCGAAGTGATGCTGACGCAGTTCTGCTTCTTCGGCGCCTACTTCCTCGTCTCCCTTCCCGCCGCCTGGCTGCACAGCCGCATCGGGTATCTGAAGGGCGCAGCCATCGGCCTGCTGCTGATGGCGCTGGGTTGCCTGTTGTTCACCCCGGCCGCCGATGCGGGCGTTTATGCGGGATTTCTGGGGGCGCTGTTCATCCTGGCGTCCGGCGTCACGATCGTGCAGGTGGCCGCCAATCCGCTGGCGACGGGCGCGGGCGACCCCAGCCAAGCCCCGAGCCGTTTGACGCTCGCGCAGGCGTTCAATTCGCTCGCCACAACCGTCGGTCCGATCTTCGGCGCGTCCTTCATTCTGGCGAACGGTCTTGCCATCCCCGACGCGAGCACGTTGTCGGCCGACGCGCTGGCGATGGAACGGCGCGAGCAGGCTCAGGTCTTTCAAGTGCCGTTCCTTCTCATCGCCGCGGTCCTCATCGCCATGGCGGTTCTGTGCTGGAGCGTGCGCCACTGGGTGAAGCACGCGGCGCCCTCGGTCGAGACAACGGGGCATGGCGCGCTGCTCTCCGATCGGCGCCTCATGTTCGGAGCCGCAACGATCTTCCTGTATGTCGGCGCGGAGGTTTCGATCGGCAGCGGCATGGCGAACTACCTCATGTTGGGCAGTACGCTGTCCGCGGCGCCGCAAACGGCGGGCACGCTGGTGTCGGTCTATTGGGGATTGGCCATGGTCGGGCGGTTCATCGGCGCGGGCGTCATGCGCAAGGCAAACCCATCGCTCGTTCTTGCTCTATGCGCATGTGGCGCTTTCATCATGACGACGACATCGAGCCTTTCCACCGGAACGATGGCGGCCGTGACGATCCTCGCCGTAGGCCTTTTCAATTCCATCATGTTTCCCACGACCTTCGCTTTGGCGGTCGAGGGCCTGGGCGAGCGAACGCCACAGGCGTCAGGGATCATCTGTCTGGCGATCGTGGGCGGCGCGATCGTGCCTCTCTTGACCGGGTTCGCCGCCGATCATGTCGGGTTGAGCCTCGCGCTGCTTGTTCCGGCTGCGTGCTACATCTGGATTGCTTTCTACGGGCTCTTCACGGCCAGGAACAAAGTTCAGCACGATCCGCCGCTGACCGCGCAGGCGCCGGTGTTGTCGGTCTAGTTCAGCATGCCGGATTTCGGGCGGGGCAAGGCATGAAACGCAAGGTGGTGGTGATGGCGCTCATTCCGGGCGGCATTCGGCGTGCGCCGCCGATGCGCTCGGATTTGAGCTATGCCAAGTACTCGCGCGCGACGTGGGAATGGTGGTGCCAGCTTCACGACGCCGATTTTGTCGTCATCGACAAGCCTCCTTCAGACGGCGCTTACGCGAAGATGCCGCCAACGATGCAACGCTGGGCGGTCCTCGATCGGCTCATCGCGGAACGCGGCGACGGAGGCGCAAGCCGCCCTGGTCGATGCCGATACGATGATCCGGTGGGACACGCCGGACATCTTCGCGTTGGCACGAGGGTTCAGCGCGGTCGCCGATGCAAGGGGCCCCGCGCTGGATCCTCAGGAGCACGCAGGCGTTCCAGCACCTGTTTCCCGGTACGTCGCTGATGTGGTGGGAGTATTTCAACTCAGGCTTCATCGTGCTGGGCGCGGCGCAGCGTCCGTTCGTGCGCACGTTCCTGGATTATCGCGGCGACGAACTGGCCGCAGCTCGACGCGGCGATGGCATTCGGGAATGTCGGGACCGAGCAGACCCCGCTCAATTTCATGGTGAGGCGCGAGAAGGAGCCGGTGTTCTTCCTGCCGCGACCGTTCAATTTCGTGAATTGCTTTCGAAATGCTGGAGGAGGTCTCAAAGTTCGCAGCTGGACCGCGAGTCCGCGACCGGACGACGACGTTCGCCGCAAAGGCGTTTGCGAACCCCCGGGACCTTCGATTTCGTCGAGTTCAGCTACATCTGGCACTTCACGAACGTGGTGACGTTCCGATCGCTCGTCATGGGCGAGACGTGGCGGCGCGTGCAAAGCAACTATCCGGGCGCGACTGTGCGGGAGGAGTAGCCGAATCCCTACTCGCCGGGACGGAGAGTTCGTCGAGGTCGAGTGCAAAGGTCCCGCGGCTGTGACCATTCTGGCGCGCGGCTGTGTGCCTGAGGACAAAAAGCGGACAGCGTGGATTTAGCGATTGATCGTGCCCCCTTCTGGTGCCAAGACTTCGGGGTCAGCGAATCGAAAGGGATCGCATGCGAGAGCGAGAGCAACAGATTCGGACCTGGACGAAGGGTCCGGCCGCCGCCGTATCTCCATCATCGCCTGGATATCAGCCGTCGCTGTGAGTTTCGCGCTGGGCGCGCTCGTGACGCACTTCGCGATGCTCAGGGAACCGATTTCGCAGTATTCGTTTCAGGCGTTCTTCGCGAGTCCCGTTCTGGTCGACGGCATCGATTGCGCTTGTGTGCTTCGTCTCGGGTATCGGCTACGCATACATCCCCTTCTCCTGGTACCGGGACGATGCAACGCGGACACTGAGAACCGAATATCGCGATCTGCGGGAGAAAGCTGACGCGCTGCGCCAGAGCGTGGATGCGCCACGAGACAGAGCGGATGTGCTGCGTCCTCCGCAGCCCGCTCGCCCGGCAAAGCCCGTCGAGTCATCGCCGGAGCCCGAATATGCCGAGCAGGACGAGGGTCCGCCAGACATTGCCGCGGTGATTTCGGAAATGAGCGCAGCGATAAAGGCCAATTTGCGAGACACGGGTTCGACAGGCCGGATGGACGTGGATCTGAAACAGGCCCTCCGATCAAAGCCGTCCGACGAGTGAATCGTGTTCAAGACCGCGACAGCGAATTTTTCAACGATCTCGGACGCGGAGCTGGATGCTCGGCTCCAGACCCTGACTGTCGATCTTGCGATCGCGGGGGAGAAAATCGAGCCCGCCTTAGCGGCGCGAAAGCGGTTGCGGCAGGTGTTTCGCGGCGTCGTGCTGACTGTGGCGGGTATCCTCTTTGCCGCTCCGACGGGCGGCCTGATGCTCCTTCTGTGCGTTGCGGGAGTCGCGGACATCATCGATGTCCTCGAGGAGGACGCCGCGGCGATGAAGCTGCAAGGCCGGTTGCGAGACGATCTCGAACGATACATCGGCGTCTATCAGCGCATCGCCGTCGAAAAGGCAAATCGAGACTGGTGACTCAGATCGTCAGCGCGACGCGGGCGTGAGAGTCTGCAATAGAGCCTGATGCTCTGCGCAAAACCGCTGCTTCCATTCTTCGGCGCGAGACGAGGCGAGGCGCTTTAGAGGGACGGCCGCGAGATCGAATGTATAGGCCGGCTCGACACCCACGTGATTGCAGACGGACCGGCATACCGAGTCGGGCGTTGCAATGAGGTCCTCGTACCATACGTCGAATGGAGTCAGCCCCTTCTGCGCGAAGAGCCTGTTCCAACCCGCGTCCTCTTCGAGAATTGCCCGGACGCATTTTTCGATGAGCCGCGCGTTATAGTCGGGAGATGGCGCAGCAGCGATCGCACTCACGTCAACCGTCGCCCAGACGCCGGTTTCCAGGGCCGTGTAGTAGGAAATCGCCTGAAGAACGACGTCACGCCGACGAATCCGAATCAGCCGTGCGCCCTTGATCCACTGGGCAACCGACGGTCGATGCGCCAAGGGGCCGAGGTGGCTGAAATGCGCCTTAAGTCCGAAGACACCGTTCTTCGTCGAACGACGCCGACGAAGCCAAGCGAGATATTTGTCGACGTTGACCGACCCGCCTGAGGCGATCAATCCGCTACGCCGCGCCAGGGCGGGGAAATGTATGGTCGGGTGCAGATATTCATGAGGGACGCCCATCATCTTGCATTCGCGCAAGAGGACTCCGAGCAGCGTGCTTCCGGATCGCGGAGTCGAACAAATTATGTAGTCGGTTCCGGGCCCGTCGAACTCGGGCAGATCGGAGGCCGGATCGTTCAGCACCATCGACACCGTTGAACTTGCGGGCTGGCCATCGCAGTCCTTCCCGTTTGCTCCTGCGAACCGAAGCACCAGACTATAGAAGACTTCGAAGGGACTAATCGACCGGCACGAAGAGGTCGTCGGGTGTGATGCGGCGTGGGGCCAAGCCCTGCTCGTGCACATAGCGGCAGAGCGCATCGAGCGAAGGCCGGTTGGGCTCGACGCCATAGGCCCAGAAATCGTTGCCGAAGACGCGGCGGCTCTGCTCGATGTGATCGATGAGGAAGGGCAGCGACACCGTCAGCGCATCGGTGTCGTAGAGCGGCTCGATCGCGCGGTCGCGGGATTCGCAGAAGGCGCGGTAGAGGCTTGCGGCGACGAACGGATGCGCGCGGTAGACGTCCTTCTTGATGACCACCGTGTGCATGATGGGAAGGATCTTCGTGCGGCGGTAGTAGTCCTCTTCGATGTCGCGGTGATTGGGAAAGAGCCGCGCGATCTGAGGCGAGCCCGAGAGGAAAAGCCGCGGGAGGAGGATCGCGAAGAGCGCGTCGAGCTTGTCCGTCGGCGAACATCGCTTCGAGCGTCTGGCCCGCGCGGAGAAATTCGAGCGCGATCTTGCCGGGAAGATTGAGCGGGACGAGCGGCGGTTCCGTCGGCGTGCTCAGACCGCCGATGAACCAGCGCAGGTCCTCGGGCGTGATGCCGTATTCGTCCTTCAGCATGCCCTTGATGTAGACGATCGCGGTCGCGCCGTATTGCGTGGTGCCGACGCGCTTTCCCTTGAGGTCCTGCGGCCGTTCGATGCCGGCGCCTCGGCGGACATAGATGCAGGAGTGGCGGAACAGCTTCGACAGCATCACGGGGATGGCGACGAACGGGCTCGCGTCGCGCGCAACGAGCGTCGCGTAGGACGCGAGCGACAGCTCGGCGACGTCGAACTCCTGATGATCGAGCATGCGCGGGAACAGCTCGCGCGGTTTCAGCGTCGTGATGTCGAGGCTGATGCCGTCGGGTTTGACGGCGCCGTCGATCAGCGCGCGGCAGCGGTCGTAATCGTTGCAGGCGAGCGTGAGCTTAAGGTCCATGTTTGCTGTGTCGCTTGGTTTTCCTGGTTCTGAACCTCGATACTAGCGCAAATTCCACGGACGCGGTTGCGGCTTGCGCCCGTGTCGTCGAGGCCATACTGGATGCAACCAGAGGCACTCCGACGTGTGGCGAAGCGATGAAACTAGACGCGCAAAAGGTGCAGGACGCCGCCAGCCGGACGCTGCAGCACTATGAAAAACGCGCCGAGGATTTTCGGCAAGGCACGGAGGGGCACGACGTCAGCCAGAACATCTGCGGCGCTGCTCCAGCACATCGAAGGAGCGCCGCCGTTTGCGATCCTCGATCTTGGCTGCGGACCGGGACGCGATCTCAAGGCGTTTGTCGAACTCGGTCACTCGCCCATCGGCTTGGACGGTTCGGCGCGTTTCGCCGCCATGGCGCGCGAAGGAGGTTTCGACGTGTGGGAGCAGAACTTCCTCGCTCTCGATCTTCCGGAGAACCGCTTCCACGGCATATTCGCCAACGCCTCGCTCTTTCATGTCCCCAGCCAGGAGCTGCCTCGCGTGCTCTCGGAATTGCACGCAACCCTTAGACCGCGCGGCGTGCTGTTCAGCTCGAACCCGCACGGCCACAATGAGGAAGGCTGGTCTCAAGACCGCTACGGCGTTTATCACGATCTCGAAAATTGGCGTCGATTCATGCGCGAAGCGAATTTCGGCGAACTCGCTCACTATTACCGGCCGGCAGGGCTGCCGCGCGAACGGCAACCCTGGCTCGCGAGCGTGTGGCGCAAAGAGGCGCGGTCACACCGATAGAGACAGCGATTTGCGGACTCGGCGGTCCGCGCTACGCGGCCCGGCCATTTTTTGCCGCATGTTCCCGTCTCGACGGCGTGCTTTCACCCGAGAGAAGGAAGCGGCGATAGTCGTCGAGATCGCCGTCGAAAGGCTCGACCCGGCCATTCGCGACGAGCAGCAATCGGTCCGCAGTCGCCTCAAGCAAGCGCCGGTCGTGGCTGACAAGGATCACGGCGCCATCGAAATCGTTCAGAGCATTCAGCAACTCGCTGCGCGCATCGATGTCGAGATGGTTCGTGGGTTCGTCGAGGATCAGCATGTTGGGTTTGTCCAATGTGGCAAGCGCCAACATCAACCTTGCGCGTTCGCCGCCTGACAGGTTCTCGACTTTGGTGGTCGCTTTGGCGGCCGAAAAGCCGAACCCGCCCAATTGAGCGCGCACTTGCTCCATCGGCAGATGGCGGCGGAGGTGCGACAGGGTTTCGATGGGCGTAAGCGAGCCTTCCAACTCTTCCAGTTGATGCTGGGCGAAATAGCCCGGCACCCATTTGCGCGCCCGCACCAGCTCGCCATCCATCAGAGGAAGCTTGTTTGCCAGCAATTTCGCCAAGGTGGATTTGCCGTTGCCGTTCTTGCCCAGAAGCGCGATGCGGTCGTCGGGATCGAAACGCATCGACATATGCGTGAGGATCGGCTTCCCCGGTTCGTAGCCCACCGACGCGTTGTGCATGGTGATGAGCGGCGGGTTGGCCTCGACCGGTGCGGGAATCCGGATAGGCGCGACATGTTCATCGACGGGCACTTCGATGGTTTGCATCTTGGCCAGCATTTTCATCCGGCTTTGCGCCTGCCGCGCCTTCGACGCCTTGGCTTTGAAGCGGTCGACAAAGGCCTGCATGTGTTCGCGCGCGGCCTCCTGCTTCTTGGCCAGAGCGGCATCGAGCGCGCGCTTGGCGGTGCGCGTCGCAACGAATGTGTTGTAGCCGCCGGTATAGAGCGTGAGCTTTCCGTGTTCGAGGTGCAGAATGAATTCGGCCGCGGTGTCCAGAAGATCGCGGTCATGGCTGACGATCAACACGGTGCCGCGGTAGCGGCGCAGGAAATCCTCCAGCCACAACACGCCTTCCAGATCGAGGTAGTTGGTGGGCTCGTCCAGCAGCAGGAGATCGGGGCTCGCGAACAGAATGGCCGCAAGCGCCACGCGCATACGCCAGCCGCCGGAAAACTCGGAACAGGGACGCTGCTGTTCCTCCGCGGAAAATCCGAGACCGGCAAGAACAGAGGCGGCGCGTGCCGGCGCGGAATAGGCATCGATATCGTCGAGCCTGGTGTAGATATAGCCGAGCGCATGGGGTTCGGTTTCCGTCTCGGCAGCAAGCAGCAACTCTTTGCGTTCGCGATCCGCGGCCAGCACCGTGTCGAGCAGGCTGTCATTGCCGCCGGGTGCTTCCTGCGCCACCGCGCCGATTTTCCAGTCGCGCGGCCAGGAGACCTCCCCGCCATCGGCGACGAGCTCACCCAGGATCACCTTCAGGAGCGTGGATTTTCCCGCGCCGTTCCGGCCGACAAGACCGATACGGCGGCCTGCGGGCAGATTGGCGGTGGCGCCACCTATGATCTCGCGGCCGGCGATGCGGATGGTGAGATTGTCGAAACTCAGCATGATGACTCGTACCCAAAGATTAAGGCGTCGCGACCGGTCGTTCGCGATGTGACGCGTAGCGATGTCGGAAGAAGCGTTGATGCGCGGGGTGTCTAGCGGCTCTCGCTCGCAAAAGCCAGCCGGCAGGGGGCCCGCGAGCGGCGGAACCCTGAATTAGGGCTAATGCCGACGCCCGCCTAAGCAGACGTCGGCATCAACCGGCTTGGACCTGAAACAGGCTAGCGGGCGGTGTAGGTCTTGGAGAAGCCGTTGCGCTGATTGGTGACCGTGAAGCTGCCGTCCTGCTTCGCCTGGATCTTGAACCAGAAGGCCGGGCCGTTATGCGCGGGCGGCGGCGGTGCGTTCGGTCCGGGCGCGGGCGCGGCGATCGGCTGAACCGGCATCGCCGGGAGGGCTTCGTCGAACGTGTTGGCGATGAAGAGGCCGGGCTGGGTGTATTCCTGGCCGGAGAGCTGGGAGAAGTGGATCTGCCAGACGTCTTCGAGGCCGGGCGCGGAGTTGATGATGCGCATCGCGTCGGGCTGGCCGCCCTTGCGGGTGCCGTTGTTGATGATGGCGACGCGCGGCTGGATCGCGTGGACCAGAACCGGCGCGTTGGAGATCGGCTGGCCGTGATGGGAGACGATGAAGAGATCGGCGGTGCCGATGCGGTTCATCGGGCACATCAGGTCGCGTTCCTTGTTCCAGGTCAGGTCGCCGAGATGGACGGTCCGGAAGCGGCCGAAGGTGATCACGCTCGAGACGGACTGGGCGTTCTCGGTCGGGATCGTCGTCCTGCGGCGTGAAGCTCGCGCAGTAGGGATTGGGCTGGCCGGCGCCGCGGAGCGACGCGGTGATGGTCTGCTTGCCGGAGGCGACGATCTGCCAGTCGAGGCCCGCGACCTGGATCGTATCGCCGGGCTTGACGATGGTGCGGCGCGCCTTGGCGACGAGGCCGGGATAGACATTGGCCAAGAACTCGGTGTTGGCCGGCTGCGGCTGCACGCTGTCGCCGTGGTCGATGTAGTGGCGGATCGGAACCTGGGCGGCGAGCTCGGCCATGCCGCCGAAATGGTCGCCGTGCCAGTGGGTGGTGATCAGGTGGTCGATCTGGGTGAGGCCCGCGTCCTTGACCGCCAGCATGATCCGGGCGGCGTCGCGCTTGGCCGCCTCAGGGGCGACGTTGCCGGTGTCCATCAGCACGGACTGGCCCGAGGGCGGCACGAAGAGGGTGGCGTTCCCGCCTTCGACGTCGATGACATAGATGTCGAGCGTCGTGCGGGCGGTCGGGCGCCTGGGCGTTGGCGGTGGCCGCGCTGAGCGCGAGAAGTGCGGTGCCGAGCAACAAGGCTGTGCGAGTTCATGTGATCCTCCCGATTGAGCTTTCGCCGGCCGAGCGGCCTGATGTTGGGTTGCGGCGACTGTACTCTGCGCCTCGGCCGGGCAACAAGGTAGGGACGCGCGCCGGGGCCGGGCCATGACAATTGAGTGATATACCGGGCGCCAGGAGGCATAGGACGGGTTGCGGACGCAGGTCGCGATCATAGGCGGGGGACCGGCCGGGATGTTCCTGGCGCATCTGCTCGCCCGGGCGGGCATCGAGGCGGTGGTCCTGGAACGGCGCAGCCGCGACTATGTCGAGGGCCGCGTGCGCGCGGGCGTGCTCGACCGGATCACGGTCGACGTGATGGCGCGGCTCGGCGCTCGACGCACGGCTGACGCGCGAAGGGCTCGCGCATGCGGGCACGACGCTGATGTTCGACGGCGAGATGTTCCACATCGACTTTGCCGGCGCTGACGGGATCGCCGGTCACGGTGTACGGCCAATCCGAGGTGATGAAGGACCTGTTCGACGCCGGCGAAGAACGCGGATCTGAACATCGTGTTCGAGGCCGAGGATGTGCGGCTGAACGATGTCGAAGTCGGGACGGCCGTTCGTCACGTACCGGAAGAACGGCGCGGCGGAGCGGGTGGAGTGCGATTTCATCGCCGGCTGCGACGGCTCGCACGGCGATCAGCCACACGGCGATTCCTGCCGAGAAGCTGACGATTTTCGAGCGGCACTATCCGTTCGGCTGGCTCGGCATCTTGGTCGACGTGCCGCCGGTCCAGCACGAGCTGATCTACTGCAACCACGAGAACGGGTTTGCGCTCGCGAGCATGCGCTCGCCGCACGAGGAGCCGGTGCTATCTGCAATGCGACGTGGACGAGCGGCTCGAGGATTGGCCGGACGAGCGGTTCTGGGACGAATTCGTGCGGCGGCTCGGGCCGGATGCGGGCGCGCACGTCACGCGCGGGGCCCTCGTTCGAGAAGAGCATCGCGCCGCTTGCGCAGCTTCGTCGCCGAGCCGATGCGGCATGGGCGGCTGTTCCTGCTGGGCGATGCGGCGCATATCGTGCCGCCGACCGGGGCCAAGGGGATGAACCTCGCGGTGTCCGATGCGGTGATGCTGTCGGAGGCGCTGGAAGCAGTTCTATCGCAGCGGAGCAGATGGCGGGCTGAATGCCTATTCCGCACGCGCGCTCTCGCGGGTGTGGAAGGCGGAACGGTTCGCCTGGTGGCTGACGGGGCTGATGCACCGGTTTCCCGGAGAACGGACCGATCGAGCGGCGGCTGCAGCGGGCCGAGTTCGAGTACTTGCGCGACTCGCGCGCCGCGCAGACGGCGTTTGCGGAGAACTATGTGGGGCTGCCGCTGGTGTGACGCCCAGCCTCCCGTCCGCGATGCCTGCGCATCGCGCGACGCGGGAGCGGGATTCGGCGGTCAGCGCGGGACGTAGGTCTTGCTGAAATTGTTGCGCTGATTGGTGACGGTGAACGTGCCGTTGTTCCTGCGCCTGGACCTTGATCCAGTAGGCCTGACCGTTGTGCGACGGGCGCCGGCGGCGGGTTGGGCCCGAGCGCGGCGGCGATCACCGGCTGCACCGGCATCGCCTGCAGCGGCTCATCGGTCAGATTGGCGATGAACATGCCGGGCTGGGTGAATTCCTGGCCGGTCAGCTGCGAGAAGTGGATCTGCCAGAGGTCTTCGAAGCCGGGCGATGAGGCGAGCGTCATCATGGTCTCGGGCTCGCCGCCTTTGCGCGTGCCGTTGTTCATGATGCCGACGCGAGGCGCCACCGCGTGCACGATCACCGGCGAGTTCGACGAGGCCTGGCCGTGATGCAGGCCCAGGAACAGGTCGATCTGCCCGATCGGATTGTTCGGGCACATCAGGTCGCGTTCCTTGTTCTTGGTGATGTCGCCGACATGCAGCGTGCGGAAGCGGCCGTAATTGACGTGGAGGCCGACCGAGAGCGGGTCCTCGATGTTGTTCTGGCCCGCTGACGAAGCCGGCGCATGCAGGATTGGGCCGGCCGGCGCCGCGCAACGGGCGGTTCTGGATGGTTTCGCCGTTCGAGGTGACGACGGTGATGTCCATGCCGCGCATCGGGATCTTGTCGCCGGCCTTGAGGACGGTGTGCTTTCCCTTGGCGTAGAGCGCCGGGTAGACCTCGGCCAGGAACTTGTCGGCGGCTTCGGCCGGCTGCTGGTTCGGGCCGTGGTCCATGAACTCGCGGATCGGGATGCGCTTCTCGAGTTCGGCCATGCCGCCGTAATGATCGCCGTGCCAGTGCGTGATGATCAGGCGGTCGATCTGGGTGAGGCCGGCATCCTTGGCGGCGGCGAAGATGCGTTCGGCGTCGCGGACCGCGCCGTTGAGGTTGCCGGTGTCGATCAGGAGCGATTCACCGGCCGGGTTCACGAACAGCGTCGCGTTGCCGCCTTCGACGTCCACGACATAGATGTCGAGCGTCGTGCGTGGCGCTCTGCGCACCGGCGGACGCGGCGGTCAGGCAAAGGAACGCGGAGCCGAGCAACAGGGCTGTGCGATGCATGGTGTCCTCCCGATGGGATTGGGCCTTGTGGCCAGGTCTGAGGGAAATCTACCCTGCCCTGTCGCTCGACCAGCAAGTTGCGGCAGCGGCCTTCCGATGTCACGCCACGGTGTTCGGCGCGGGCGGAAGCGGCCGAAGGGCACGATCTTGTTGGCGATGTCGTGGCCGATATCGGCGCGGCCGAGATAGGGAATGCCGGAAACCTCGCACCAGTGCTGCGCGATGGCGTCCTCGCTCTGGCCGAAATCGGGATCGTTGGGCGGGATGGCGCTGCAGCGGCCGAGTTTGATGCCGGCAACCGTGCGGATGAGCGGGTTGCTGGTGATGTGCAGCAGCGCGCGGTCGATGCGGTACATGTGCTCCGACACCTCTTCGAGCATCAGGACGTGACCCGCGAGGTCGGGCTGGAACGGCGTGCCGATGAGGTGGCTCAGGATCGTGATGTTGAAGGCGGCGGTCGGCGTCTTGGATGAAACGTCCGGTTCCAGGGTCGAGGGGTCGCGGGTCATCAGGTAATCGAGCGACCGCTTGATCGCCGCCTCGCCGCCTTCGCGATTGAGGTCGGCGGGCATGGGACCGTGCGCGAGATCGCGGAACCCGCAGGTGTAGAGGCGCGGCGAGCAGCGCGCCGGTGTCGCTGTAGCCGAGATAGGTCTTCTTCGCGGCTTCGTCGGTGAGGCGATGGAGCGCGTGCAGGGCGACGCGGCCCGCGCCGTAACCGCCGCGCGCGAACCAGACGGCGTCGATGGCCTTGTCGTTGGCGGCTTCGAGGAAGGCGCCGGCGCGCTCCTCGTCGGTGCCGGCGAAATGGCCGGACGAGAGGAAACATTGCGGATGGAAGGAGAGCGAAAGGTCCGGGTAAAGACTCTGTGCGAGTTTCTGCGTGCGATCGGCGATCGCGGGATCAAGCCTGGAGCCTGGCGCCACGACCGCAATTCTCATGCCTTCAAGACCTGGAAATTTTCGCCTCTCGAATCATCACCTGGCTATAGGTGCCGCCGATGGAACGGAAACAGCCTTATTTCTTCGTCGGCGTCGGCGGGAGCGGCATGCTGCCCTTGGCGCTGATCCTGCGCGACAAGGGGTTCGAGGTCGAAGGCTCGGACCGGTCGCTCGACCAGGGACGGACGGCGCCGAAATTCGCCTTCCTGCGCGCGCGCGGCATCGAGCTCCATCCCCAGGACGGCAGCGGGGTCGAAGAGCGCGGACCAGATCGTGGTCGCCTCCGCGGCGGTCGAAGCGACCGTGCCCGACATCGTCGCCGCGCAAGCGGGTCGGCGCGCGCGTGATGACGCGGGCGGCGTTGCTGGCGCAGTTGTTCAATGCCGCACCGGTCGCGATCGGGGTCGCCGGGACGAGCGGGAAGTCGACGACCACCGGCATGATCGGCTGGATCCTGCACGATCTGGGCAGGAAGCCGACCGATCATGAACGGCGCGGTGATGAAGAACTTCATCACCGACGGATGAGCCGTTCGCGAGCTCGGTCGTGGGCACGGGCGATGCTGTTCGTCAGCGAAGTGGACGAGAGCGACGGCTCGATCGCGCAGTTCTCGCCGAAGATCGCGGTGCTGAACAACATCTCGCTCGACCACAAATCGATGGACGAGCTGAGGCTGCTGTTCCGCGATTTCGTCGGCAAGGCGAATGCGGCGGTGCTCAATCTCGACAACGCGGAGACGGCGGCGCTCTCGGGCGTCACGAAATCGGTGACGTACAGTCTTGAGGACACGGCCGCGGATATTTTCGCCTCCGGTTTCAGACCGCAGCCCGATGGGATCGCGTTCGAACTGCACGAGCGCGGCACGCGCGCGAGCGATGAAAACGCGGCTTCAGGTTCCGGGCAGGCACAATGTCGCGAATGCGCTCGCCGCGATTGCGGCGGCGCGCGAATGCGGCGTGGGTCTCAAAGAGGCGGCGCAGGCGCTCGAGCGGTTCAGCGGCATCAGGCGGCGGCTGGAGACCGCGGGCACGCGCAGACGGCGTCACGGTGATCGACGATTTCGCGCACAACCCGGACAAGATCACGGCGTCGCTCGCGACGCTGCACGATTTTGAAGGACGGCTTCTGGTGATGTTCCAGCCGCACGGATTCGGACCGCTGAAGCTGATGAAGGACGAATTCATCGCCTGTTTCAGCGAGAACCTCGGCACGAGACGACGTGCTGATCATGCCCGAGCCGATCTATTTCGGCGGCACGGTCGAGCGCAGCGTCACGACGGCGGACATCATCGAGGGCGTCGAGGCGGGAGGCCGCGCCGCTTACGGATTTGCCGATCGCGCGGCGTGCGGCGTCAAGCTGCTGGAGCTGGCAAAGCCCGGCGACCGCATCGTGGTGATGGGCGCGCGCGACGACACGCTGTCGCAATTCGCGGCCGAGCTGCTGACGGCGCTCGCAGAAGCGCTGATCAGGGCGCGGTCGGACTCCGGCGGTTCGATCTGCTCGATCTGGCTCGGATCGACGACGCGATACTCGCCCTCGATGATCTCCGTCTCGCGCCATTGATCCCGGTGCCGATTGCCGCAGGCTCGGGAAGAAATAGAATAGAGAGCCGCGCCGACGAGCACGACCGGCAGCAGGATGATGAAGACGCCGAGCAACACGACGGCCAGCACGGCGGCGACGGTCAGCACCAGCAGCGAGCGCGATCAGAAGCGTAAGCCAGCCCGACCACCCCAGGCGCACGTGAAAACTCGGTTGCGGCATGGATTGCGTGCTTATCGAACCGGCCTATTCGGATGCAAGGTTGAACCGCTCCACCACACTCGGATGAATTACATGGGCGTGCAAGGTGAGAAGCACAAGACGCGCGTCAGGACCGTAGCCCGACTTCCAACGCCGCAACGAGGCGCGACTCGGCGGCTTCAGTGCGCGCGATGCCATTGGACTCGCTGAATTCTTTCGCGCCCAGCGAGCAATAGACGAGAAGTTCCGAAGCTGAAACGCAGGCTTGCGTGCTGGGACTGCGGCCGCCATTCGCCTCCTTGAGCTGCTTGAGCATCGTGAGCTTCACGGCGTCGGGCATCCGGTTGGGATGAAGGCCGAGCGCGCGCAGCGCATCATCGATGCGCTGCAAATCGAGGGAACGACCGAAAATTCCGAACAGACCGAGCATGATGGCGCCGTACACGCTCCATCGAAATGCTGCGAATGATCGCAGCTTTCCCCGGCCGACGGGCCGGTTTCCTAAAGATTTAGGCACATGGTCAAAAGATTTTCAAAGGATGCGGCCTAGAGTGCAGGCGCGGAACTTCAGACGAGTCGCGTCGTCATGTCCTACACGTTGAAGGTCATGCTGTTCTGCCTCGCTCTGACGATGTGCATCATCGGCGTGTCGCAGCAGGTCGGGTCTGTCGCTGACGCACTGATGTCCGCGCGGCCGAGACGCAGCCGCGGTTCTCTTCGAAAATCGACCTGATTTGCGTGTTCAGCGGGCGCTGGCTTGCGCCGCGCCCATACGGTCCAAGGCCGCGAGGTCGACGCCGCCGGCAACGGACTTCAGCGCGTCCATGCTGGGAACATTGCCCTCTGATCGTGACCACGAAACGATTGGACGTGATGACGCTGAACTCGCCGTGCATGCTGCTCTGGTCCCACACCTCGTGCAGGACACGATTGTTGGCCCGGTAGGTCTTCTCGTAGCCGGTGCTCGTCTGGCGGTCCTGCTCGATTCCCGCCCAGGCGGCGATCGCCATCAGGCCCGCGCTTCCCCCGAGATCCATGATCTCGAGGTCGAGCTCTTTGCCCGCGCCGTCCGAATAGGTGGCTTCGGCCTGCGAAATCTGGATTCCCAGCGCGGCGTTCCGTTCGACCGAGATTTCGCTGCGCGCAAGGCCGCCCAGCGAAGCGGGCACGACGCCACGCAATTGATCGGGCGGAAGGGACTCGCCGCCGCTGCCGCCGAGGACCGCGCCGAGCATGTTGCCGAACGCTTTGGCTTGCGCGTCCGCATCGCCCGAGTTCTGCGCGGATTCCAGGTTCTTGGACGCGCCTTCGAGCTTCTCGGCATATTGCTGAAGCGCGCCCAAGGGGCTGTTGGGATCGAAGGTGACGTTGGAGCTGCTGGCGGGCCCGCCGAGACGATCCGAAACCACCGCCCGCGACGCTGCCCACGCCGACGACGCTGCCGACGACGAAATTGAGCACGATCATGATGACGACCGAGCAGACAACGGTCACGGCCGTGTAGGGCACGGCTTTGTCGGCGGGCGTCTTCATCGTGAACGGCAACCCGAGATAAAGCAGATAGAGGCCGTACAGGCCGCCAACCAGCGCGATCAGGCCGCCGAGCCCGGGGATGATCGTAAAGACGCTCGCCACCCAGTACGCCGTCATCGAATAGGCCGCGGTCTTCAACGCCTGCATCTGGTCTTTGGTGCTGCCGAACGTCGGCGCCAGCGCATCGATGACGAGCGCGATGATGTAGACGCCGACGAGCGCCATCACATAGGTCATGACCGCGAATGTCAGGCCGGTGCCGATGGGCACGTGCGGAAGAAGACCGTCGTGCCGACGATGCTCATGCCGATGAACATGGCGATCGCCGGGATCGCCGCCAGGATGATCACGTAGTTCTTGTAGAGATCGGCGACCGTCGTCGTTTCGGCGGCGATGATCGGCCATTCGGTCTTCGGCGTCATGAGGATCGCCTTGACGCGACTGACGATGTCCCGCGAGCCCTGGCCCTGCGTGTCGATGCTCATGGTCCTTCCCCCTTGTGGCGAAGCGGCATCATGCATCAGCCGCCCCCTCCGGTGAAGGCTGAGGGCCGAGACGGGGATTATTTGCCCTGACTTCCAGGGCGTCAGAGTGGCCGAGAGGCCAGCAGAAAGATCACTGTGGCGCTCAAGCCGAGGGCGGTGCGGATGCCGTGCAGCGCGCCCCATTGCGTGATCAAGGCGGTGCTCGCGGCGTTCGCCTCTTCGGGCTTCGTTGCCATGAGACGGCGGTTGACCGGTGCGATGCCAATGAGCGTGTAGGGCCAGTTGGCGACCAGCACGACCGCACCGAGAAGCCAGAGCCAATTCGCGGTTTGCCACCAGGCGAGAACGCCCAGCAGAAACCCGATCGCGGCGAGCGGCGCCTGCATCGCAAAGCCGCGCTTGTAGGACGGTATCCATTCCTGGAGCAGCGGGCGATCGTCGAGGCCGAGCCGCGCGGGCTGCTCGGCGACGCTGACGTAGAGCGCGGCGCCTGCAAAGATCGCCGCAATCATGAGAGCCAGTTGTCCGGTGAACATGGCGTCAATCTCCTTCGCCGGAGTCGTCGCGTTCCAGCCGCTGCCGGAGCTGTTTCAAGATAACGGTCGCCGCGGTGATCTGTTGCGCCGAGCAGGCCCTGCGTGAGCGTCTGCGCCCAGGGCGCCTGCCGCTTCATCGCGGCGGCATAGGCGGCCTCTCCGCGCGGCGTCATGACGACGTGCTTTGCCCGCTGATGATTGGGATTGGCCGCAAAGCGCAACAGGCCGTCACGTTCCATGTCGTTCGCGAGGCGCTGCACGGCCTGGCGCGTCAGTCCCATGCTGCGCGCGATTTGAGCAACCGAAAGCGGGACAGGCGCGGTCGCGATGGCGCCGAGCACCTGCCAGCGCGCGCTGGTGAGATTGAGGCTCCGGACGAGGGCGTCGCCCGCGGCCAGCAGCCGGCCGTTCAGGCGGAAGGTTTCAAGGATGAGGGCGGTGACCGCGGCGGCCTGCTTCATGACAACACATTGTCATTAAGACAATGTGTTGTCAATGATGCGGCGGTCGGAGCGAAGAAAGGCTAGATGTCGGTGAGCGTGTAACCGATCTTGGCTTCGCCCTCTTGGACGAGGCGCGACATCGTCTCTTCGATGCGCGTGCGGAGCTTCTCGACATCCTCGGCGCATTCCATGTCGAAATGGGCGTGGATCGCCACGGTGAGGCGCTTCTTCCGGAACAGGATGGTGGGGAAGTTACCCAGAAGCTGCTTGTTTCCGACGTGCATGTTCATGGCAAAGTTCCTTAACAAGTTGGCTCGTTCTGAAACACTTGTCCCTTATGTTGCAGCCGGTGTGCCAGACACAAATAGCGCCAGACCGGCGGAAATCCGCCGGTCCGGCTGTGTCGGTTCGCTTCATTCAGGAACTGAAGCGGTAAACGAGCGCGAAGCGGGTGATCGTGTCGGTGCTCTCGACGCCCGGCGGCGGCTCGGATTCATAATTGACGTCGAACGATGCCCGTGCCGAAAGAGCACCGATGAGCGCGATCGTCAGCGCGGACCGCGAGAAGAGCGTCGTGGTGGTCGCGCCGAACAGCCCGCCTGCTTCCTCGGTGAAGCGCAAGCCCTCGCGGATGTCCCAGGCGAATTTCGCGGTGACACGGCCTGCGACGTCGCTTTCCTCCTCGTCGGGCACGATGTACTGCGTCTGGCGCAGAGCAACGCCGCCATCCACGACGAGAGAGAACGGCGCCATGGTGAGCACGTTGTATCCGATGCCGACCGATTCGGTGAACCGCCGGTCGAGCTGCGCGAAGCGATCGCGCTCCCATTGGAAGAGACCGTAGGCGTACCACAGGTTCGAGATCTTATAGTCGAGCTGATAGCTGACCCGATAAGCCTCCCGCGTGGTCTCGCCGTCCGAGCTCTGGAAATCCGCAATGCCGTTGAAGTGGTGGTTCCAGCTCAATCCTTCCCGGTTGAGCGCGATGCCGACATTGACGGCCGTGTCTTCGGTATTGCCGCTGGTGAGGGATGCGCCGACCTGACCTTCACCGGCCCAACCGGTGAAGATGCCCTGCGTCGCGAGCCGCTGGCGGCGCATTTCGGCGGCGTCGGCCTTGATGGAGGCGACAAGCGCATCGATCTCGGCGACGGAGTTGGGGTTGGCCGTTTTCGCGACGGCCGCGACGATATCGATTTGCGCAGGGTTTGCGGCACGTATCAGCCGTTCGGTTTCAGGGGGCACCGGCGCCGCGACGGCTTCCGAAGCCAGCAACAACACACCGATGGTCAGACACCATGCACGCGTGAGCATCATGACACTCTCCTCGACAGAGATTCTCTGCGGCCCCCTGTCGGAAGAACGCCAGAGTCGCGTCGTGCTGTCTAAGGACGAAAAAATGACTGCGCGCCCTACGTGTGGTTGTGCCTGCGCATTCCGACGCGAACGTTGAGCATTGCGTTGCGTGCGTCGGTGCCCACTTGCGGACGGCGAGCCTCAAGCTTTGCGGCGGAACCGGGCCGCGCTCACATTTCCGCCAGCTTAAGGCTTGGCGGCATTAGGCATTTTGAACCTTAATTTTGTCGCGTTTTCTGCGCCGAACCGGCAGCCACTTCGGCGGAAAACGCTCTGCTGCAGCATTTGGTATTTCGAGTTCCGGACCCCATACTGTTATATTGGCCGTGAGTTCCGGGATCCCCTGTCGAGGATGACGAGAGACCAAGCCTTGTGGTGGAAACGCGCCGCGCAGTCGCTGTCGCGTGCCGGCCTCCTGTGGCTTGCGCTGACGGCGGTCACGCTCGGCTCGCTCGTCACGGCCGGCGCGGGGCTCGCCCCGAGCGCGAGGCTCACCGCGGCGTCGAGCATCGGAACCACGGGCAAGCTCAAGGCGAACGGGTCGGGCGCTCCGACCGTGATCCCCGGCGAGCTGATCCACCGCGCCCTCGGTCCGGATAGTCCCGAAGCCAAGCGCGTCCACGCCGGTGGAACGCCGGTCGGATTGATCCCGACAGCGTTTGTCCTGTTGCGACTCCGGGCGTGACGACAGACTGGCGATCGCCAGTGACCTCGCGACGCCGGACTTCAGCCCCACAGCCTTCCAGGCCAGGGCCCCACCCGCTTAAGCCTTCATCCGCCGCACGGCGGATTTCCATCTCGTTTCCCATACTCGGCTGCTTGCCGGTTCGATCGCGAGGTCCAACCGAAGTCCAGCGGCCATCAACGGATAAGGCTGATGCGCACTCGACCCTGGCTCCTCTTTCTCTATGCGGGCGTGATCCTGTTCGGCCTGATCACGGCCCTTCCCAATCTTCTGACGCCGCAACAGCTCGCCTCGCTGCCGAGCTGGCTGCCCAAACAGCAGGTCACACTCGGCCTCGACCTGCGAGGCGGATCGAACCTCGTGCTCGAGGTCGATGCCGCGGCGCTCCAGCGCGAGCGGGTGCAGGCGCTGAACGGCGATGCGGTGCGCGTGCTGCGCCAAGCCCGCATCCAGCCGCAATCGGTGCGGCGGGACAACAATGTGGTGACGATCACGCTGCGGGAGGCCGCGTCGCGCGAGCAGGCGATGACGCTGCTGCGCGCGCTCGCGACACCGATCGGCCCGTTCGGCATCGGCGCCCCGGATATCACCGTGATGGCCGTCTCCGACACGGTGATCACCGTCACGCCGACGGAAGCCAGCATGACCGAGCGTGCGGAGGCGGCGATCGAACAAAGCCTCGAGATCGTCCGCCGCCGCATCGACGAGATCGGCGTGGCGGAACCGACGATCCAGCGCGTCGGCGCCGATCGCATCACGGTGCAGTTGCCGGGCGTCCAGGATCCGAGCCGCATTCGCGCGGCCATCGGCAGCACGGCCAAGCTGACCTTCCACATGCTGGCCCCGCAGGCACGACGACTGCGCGGCCGGGCATCGACATGCTGCCGGGCACCGACGGGCAGACCTATCCGATCGAGGAGCGCATCGCGGTTTCGGGCGACCGCCTGACGGATGCCCGGGCGGCGTTCGATCAGCTCACGAACCAGCCGGTGATCACGTTCCGCTTCGACAATCTGGGCGCGCGGCAATTCGGCGACATCACGCGCGCCAATGTCGGCAAGCCGTTCGCCATCGTGCTCGACGGCAAGGTGTTGAGCGCGCCCGTGATCCGCGAGCCGATCATCGGCGGCTCGGGCCAGATCTCGCGGCGGCTTCACGGTGCAGCAGACGAGCGATCTCGCGGCGCTGCTGCGCGCCGGCGCCCTGCCCGCGCCCTTGACCGTGATCGAGGAACGGACCGTCGGCGCCGATCTCGGCGCAGACGCCATCGAGATGGGCATCACCACGGGCCTGATCGGGTTCGGGCTCGTCATCGCTCTTCATGTTCGTGCTGTACGGACCGTGGGGACTGCTCGCGAACCTCGCGCTGGCGCTGAACGTGGCGCTGACCTTCGGCGCGCTGAGCCTGCTCGGCGCGACGCTGACGCTGCCCGGCATCGCCGGCATCGTGCTCGGCATCGGTCTTGCGGTCGACGCCAACGTGCTGATCAACGAGCGCATCCGCGAGGAGACGCGCAAGGGGTCGCGCGCCGATCGTGGCGCTCGATGCCGGCTTCAACCGCGCCTATTCGACGATCGTCGACTCCAACCTGACCGCGCTGATCGCGACGCTGCTGTTGTTCATGTTCGGATCGGGCCCGGTGCGCGGCTTTGCGGTGACGATGGCGCTCGGCATCGGCATCTCGATGTTCACGGCGGTCTCGATCGTGCGCGTGCATCATGATCGCGATCGTGAAGCGCTGCAAGCTGAAGGTGCTGCGCATCGAGCCGCTGTTCGGGATGAAGCTCGTTCCGGAAGGAACGAAATACAAGTTCATGAACGCGCGGTTTTTCGGCATCGCGTTCTCGGCGTTCCTGTCGATCGCCTCGATCGCGCTGTTCATCTATCCCGGACTGAACTACGGCGTGGATTTCCGCGGCGGCATCCAGATGGAGGTCGTGACCCGGGACCGGCCGATCTGGCGCCGATGCGCGCGAGCCTCGAAAGCCTCGGAATTGGGCGAGATCGCGCTGCAGGAATATGGCGATGCCTCGCGCGTGCTCGTGCGCGCGGAGCGCCAACCGGGCGGCGAGGAAGCGCAGAACGCAGCCGTGGCGAAGATCCGCGAGGCCGTGAGCTGCGCTGAATATCGGGCGCCACGATCGAGCGGACCGAGGTCGTGGGACCGAAGGTCAGCGGCGAGCTCGCCTATGCCGGCGTGCTCTCCGTCGTGCTCGCGAGCTTCGCGATGCTGCTCTACATCTGGTTCCGCTTCGAATGGCCGTTCGCGGTCGGCGCGATCGCGACGCTGATCCTGGACGTGACCAAATGCGTCGGGTTCTTCGCGCTGACCGGGCTCGACTTCAACCTCACCGCGATCGCGGCGCTGCTGACGCTGATCGGCTATTCGGTGAACGACAAGGTCGTGGTCTATGACCGCATGCGAGAGAACATGCGGCTGTACAAGGCGATGCCGTTCCGCGAGATGATCGACAAGAGCATCAACGAGACGCTGGCGCGAAGCCTCTACACCTCGATCACGGCGTTCCTGGCGCTGCTTGCCGATGGCGGTGTGGGGCGGAAGCGCGGTCGAGAGCTTCGCGGTGCCGATGGTGTTCGGCATCGTGATCGCGGCGAGCTCGTCGGTGTTCATCGCGGCCCCGATCCTCTTGTTCCTGGGCGACTGGCGCAAACGCCGGCGCGCGGCGATGCCGCGCGATCCGGCGGAGTTGGCCGCACGCCGCACGGCCGTAGCGCTTCCACCATGGGGCCATGCGAATAGCATGGCCCCATGGTTCGGCCCGGCGCGCGCAATCTGATCACGGACGTTCCCGGTCATCCGCGTGGGACAGGCGGAGGACCGGCTTGCGCGCACCGGCGTGACGGTGGTCTTGCCCGACGAGCCGGCGCGCGCGGCCGTCGACATGCGCGGCGGCGCGCCGGGAACGCGCGAAACCGACGCGCTCGATCCGATGAGCCTCGCGGGCCGGATCGATGCGGTCGTGCTCTCCGGCGGTTCGGCCTTCGGTCTCGATTCGGCAAGCGGCGTGATGGCCTGGCTGAGCGAACAGGGGCGCGGCTTCGAGTTGCGCGCCGATCTTCCGCGCGTGCCGATCGTGCCGGCCGCGATCCTGTTCGATCTTGCGAGCGGAGGACGGTTTTCGCCCGAAATCTTCCCCGGCCTGGGGCGAAAGGCGGTGGCGACGGCGTCGGCCGAGTTTTCGCTCGGCAATGCCGGCGCGGGCTATGGCGCGCTGCGCGGGCGCCTACAAGGGCGGGACCGGAAGCGCCTCGGCGGTGATCGACGACGCGGTGACCGTGGGCGCGCTGGTGGCGGTGAACGCGGCAGGGTCTCCGCTCATTCCGGGTACGGATGTTTTCTGGGCGTTCGCGCTCGAACAGGACGGAGAGTTCGGCGGCAGGCGGCTGGATGAGCGATTCAAGGGCGCCGATCTGGACCTGCCGGCGGACGGCAAGGGACGCCTGCAGACCGGCCGCGAACACGACGATCGCGGTGGTCGCGACCGATGCCGATCTGACCGGAACCGAGCTCAAGCGGATCGCGATCATGGCGTCCGACGGATTTGCGCGGGCGCTCAGGCCGACGCATACGCCGGTCGACGGCGACACGGTGTTCGCGCTGACGACGGCGGCGAAGACGCTCACGGGCGACAAGCCGCGCGCGCTGACGCGGATCGGCAGCGTCGCGGCCGACTGCATCGCGCGCGCGATCGCACGCGGCGTGTACGAGGCCGAGACGCTGGGCGAGCTGAAGAGCTACCGCGACAGCTTTCGCTAGATCGCAAGCGCGAGCAGGCGCGGCGCGGGCCGATAGGCTCCGACGACGCCGAACAGAGAGACGGCATCGCGGGGATCGCCGGTGCTGAAATCCATCACGGCCAAGTAGGCCTTGACCGCCGGGCTGCCAGCGGCCTTCTTCATCGCGGCCTGCGATGCCGCGAAGGAGCTCCCACCACACGAGATCGGTGTAGGCGCCTTCCGCGCCCTTGATCAGCTCACGACGCACGAATCCATCCTGGTTCGAGAGGAAGTCGCGCTGCATGCGCTCGGAGATTTGCAAGAGCGTGGCCTCTTCCACGCCGGGCTTGAGCCGGAATGGCGACCATTCGAGGACGTGGTTCGTCGTCATGTTCCCGTTTCCCTTCCTGAAGACGCCATCATCCTAGAGACAAATACGCCATTTCATGGCATATTTGTGCGATGGGGAAAGGTGCTGCGTCCGACCGGCTGGAGCGGCTCGAGCGGCTGAAAGGCCTGCTCAAGGCGAGCAATTCCATGACGGTGAAGGAGCTTGCGCGCGAGCTCGACGTCAGCGTCCGCAGTCTCAGCCGGGACATCGAGCTGCTGCGGTCGAGCGGCGTGCCGATCGAGGCGGATCGCGGCCGTGGCGGCGGCGTGCGGCTGCAACGGCAATGGAGCTTCGGCCGGCTTCATCTCGATCTCGAGGAGGGGATCGACCTCCTGCTCAGCATCGCGGTCGCCGAGACGCTCAACTCGCCGCTTCTGCTCAAGAGGCTTCGTTCGATCCGGCAGAAGCTCGCGACCTCGTTTCCCGAGGCGCAGCAGAGCCGGATCAAGATGTTGCGCAATCGCATCCTGATCGGGCCGCCCGCATCCGAGCGGGTGATGACCACCTATCGCATGAACGCGCCCGAGCAGCTCACGAACGTGGCGCGTGCGTTCTTCGAAATGCGGCTGCTTGGAAATCCGCTATTCGGATGAGGCAACGCGCATGACGACTCGCCAGATCGAGCCGCAGTTCCTCTTTTTCAGCGTGCCGGCGTGGTACCTGCTGTCGTGGGACCTCTTGCGGGACGACATCAGGACGTTTCGCATCGACCGCATCCAGCGGGCGACCGTGATGGACACCGCGTTCCGCCTGCGCGACCGGCGCCAGTTCATCGAATGGGCCGGCGGGGCGGCGCAAACCTTGTGACGGGTTCAGCCCGGCTTGCGGAACACCTGATGGCCCCAGAGCCAGTCGTCGCGCCAGACTTCGGTGAATTTGAGCTCGCCGAAGCGCGCAAACACGGGTCCGAAATCCTGGACGATGTGCATGGGCCGGTCGGGATCGATCTCGGAGGCAAAACGGCCGAAGATGCAGCCGCCCGGTTTCAGCGCATCGGCCAGCAGGTCGACCGTAGCCACGGGTTCGGTCAGGTGTTCGAAGACATCCATCGCGGTGATGAAGTCGAACGCCTGTTTCGGAAGGCGTTCCGATTTCAGATCGATGAAGCGCGCGGGAAGCTCGCGCTTTCTGAATCGCCAGGCGCAGAACTCGAGCAGCACGGAGCTGATGTCGGCGAGCGTCACGTCGAACCCGTTCTGGACGAACAGAAGACCGCCGGAGCCGACGCCGGAGCCGAAATCGAGAACGGTGCGCGCGCCATGCGCCGCGGCGAATTTCAGCGCGGCGACATAAGCCAGCGGCGTGTCGTCTTCGTTGAGCGTGTGCCACCACATCAGCTCGTCGATGAACAGTTCCGTCCGGTCGTAGAAACGTTCCACGTGGGACGTATCGACGGTCGTCACGTCCTTGTCCCAGGCGTTCTTGAGGGACTTCACCGCGTCCTCGCAACGCCTGCGCACGGCCGCGAGATCGGCTGTCCGATGGCGAGAAGCGAGCTCGACAAGCGTGCTGTGCGTGAGATCGCGCTCACCCTTAAGGCGCAACGCGTCACTCCAGATCTGGCGGTAGCCCGTGAGCAGGCGCTCCTGCTCAGCCATCGCATCATCGCTCGTCAGTTCGTGAGTCTCGACGCGAGCCCACAATTCGCGCAGTTGGATCGCCAGAGGTTGTTCCGAAATCACGTCTCTCGTCTCCTCACGTCCCTGCGGCAATCAAGATGCCAGCCGGACACCGCATGCAGTTGTGACAAGGATCGGGCGCAAAAGTTCCATCGCGGTGTGCGCGACGCCGGGCGCTTCGATGACTCGTTTGCGCGGGCGTGATAGAAAATGGCTGGAAATAGCGGCAATCCTCGCAGTCCTGAGCAATCTCGGTGGCGCTTGCATCGGTAACGCATCCGAACGCGGACGGTGGCATTCCTGCCCCGGAGCGCCTCGTTCTGGATGCCGTGGGCCACGCCATCATCGTGACCGATCTGAACGGCGAGATCACGTTCTGGAACCCCGCGGCGGAAAAGATCTATGGCTGGGCCTCGCACCGGCTTCGGCAGCGATCCGATCGAGCGCGCCTATAATGCAATCTCGCGTGGACGGTCTGAAGTGCCGGATCAGGATAACGCTGCCGGCTGCGTCACAAGCAGTGGCTTAGCTCGGCGCACGCGCTATGACGCGGATGAAGCGGCCTTTGCGGCGGCGATCAGATCGGTGGGACTTTCCTTGACGTCGACGAAATCCTTCTCGGCCTGGCGGAAGGTGACGCGGCTCAGTCCGGTGGCCAAAGGCGTGATCATCATCGCATCCGCGATATTGAGATAGATCACGTCGTCGAACATGTTGGTGCATTTGATCCAGGCCGGCATCGGGACCGCTCAGCTCTGTCAATTCGGCGCGGGCTGGGCCAGAACCTGATTGATGGTGTCGCGCAGCTCCGCGGTACGGAACGGCTTCTTCAGGATGGCCTGAGCGCCGAGCTTCGCGGCCGCGCTCAAATACGCCTCGCTGGAATAGCTGCCCGACATCGCGATGATCTTCATGGAGGGCCGAAGCCGGCGGATCTGCTGTATCGTCTCCACGCCCTCCGTGCCCGGCATGATGATGTCGGTGAGCACGAGATCGATGGGACTTTGGGCCAGCTGCGCCAGCCCTGTGGCGCCGTCGTCGGCTTCAACGACAGAATGACCGGCATCGAGCAGCATCCGCCGCATCGTCTGGCGGACAGCAGCATCGTCGTCTATGACCAGGAGGTGGGCCATTTTCGCCCTTTTCGAGCCGAAAAACCGGGCAAAGCTTAAATACTTAGGCGTTAACAAATCCCAAGTATCCGCGGAGTCGCCGCAAACAAAGCGCAGATTTCATGGAGAATCCGGCTCAGGTCACGCGTGCGTAGACAACGTCCCAAACGTGATGAGTTCTGGTGCGATGCGCCGCGGCTGCCTTTGAACACGGTATCCAGAACGGCAAGCTCTTCGATCTTGGCGACATCGAACAATCGCCAGCCGCGCTCCGATGTCTTCGGGCCGAGGCTCTGCTGCTGATAGGCCAACAATCGGACCGCGCCTTTCTGTACGCCATAGTCGTGCGGCTCGACCACGCGGAGGCTTTCGTTGTAGCTGAGCTTAACGAGACGTTTGTTGGTAATCGCGAACCGCAACCGCTCGTCGACCGTTTTCACTTCATCCCTCGGTTTTAACGGTAAACGTCCGTCGACGGACGAACGCAATTGCTCCAAACGCGGCAAGGTTTGATTTATTCCGCGCCGAGATGGAGCGCCAAGCCCCTACCTTCGCCTGCGATAGTGGCGACGATTTTAGACAACTGCCGGATTGGGGGCGAAACATGGCGGTCATCACGGGAACCAACGGTAGCAACCAGCTCGCCGGTACGAGCGGTGACGATACCATCAATGGGCTCGGCGGCAACGACACGCTGAAGGGCAACGCGGGCAATGACACGCTGAACGGCGGGACCGGCGACGACACGATGGATGGCGGAGAAAACTCCGACACCTATCTGGTGGGCCCGGGCGACGGCTTCGACCGCTACGGCGACACGGGAACCACCGGCTTCGACCGCATCCGCGCCACGGCGGACAACACGATCATCGGCATCAAGAGCAATTTCGGCGCCGCGAACGGCATCGAGCAGATCGACGGCGACGGCCGTTCAAACGTGATCATCCGCGCCGACGGGACGAACAACACGCTCGACTTCAGCCAGGTTGTGCTCACATGGATCGCGCTCATCGATGCCGGAGCGGGCAGCGATACGGTCATCGGATCGGCGGGCGACGACACGATCGCCGGCGGCCTGGGGAGCGACCATTTGGATGGCGGCGCGGGGTCGGACACCTATCTGTATACGACGGGCGACGGCAAGGACACCTATGAGGATACGGGTGCGAGCGGTTACGACCGGATCCTGGTGACGGCCAACAACACGGTGATCACGCTTTCATCGGGCTTTGGGCCGGGGACGGGAATCGAAGAGATCAGCGGCGGCGGGTTTTCGGGCGTCACGATCCAAGCGACCGGCGGACACGACACGCTCGATTTCTCACAGACGCTTCTGACCCAGATCGTGCACGTGGACGGCGGATCGGGCTCGGACTCCATCACGGGCTCGCTCGCGAACGACACCCTTCTCGGCGGCTCCGGCGCCGACACGCTGCGCGGCGGCGCGCGGCGACGACACGCTCACGGGCGGGACGAGCAATGACGTGCTGGACGGCGGAGAGGACTCCGACACTTACCTCTACAGCACGGGCGACGGCCGCGATTCCTACATGGATACGGGCACAGCGGCGTCGACCGCATCCTGGTGACCGGCGACAATACGGTGATCATGCTCGCGTCCGGTTTCGGGCCGGCGTCCGGTATCGAACTGATCAGCGCCAACGGTTTTTCGGGCGTCACGATCGAAGGCAGCGGCGGAAGCGACACTCTCGACTTCTCGGCCACAGCACTCGACGGGATCGTCCGAATCGAGGCTGGCAGCAACTCGGATTCCATCACCGGAAGCGGCGGGCAACGATACGATTCTCGGCGAAGGAGGCGCAGACACGCTCCGGGGCAATGACGGGAATGACACGCTTGTTGGCGGATCCGGGGCAGACACGCTGCACGGCGACGATGGCGACGACACGCTGATCGGCGGAACGGGCGATGACGTGCTGGACGGCGGAGAGCTCGCCGACACGTATCTCTATAGCGCAGGCGACGGCCGCGACATCTACATCGATACGGGGGCGAGCGGCTTGGACCGGATCGTCGTCCAGACCGACAACGCCGAACTCAAGTTCGCGTCGGGATTTGGGCCGGGGAACGGCATCGAAGAGATCAGCGCCGACGGCCATTCCGGCGTGATCATCAAAGGCAGCAGCGCGGACAATACGCTCGACTTCTCGATGACCCTGCTGACGGGCATCGCGGTCATCGAGGCCGGTAGCGGCGACGACACCGTGGTCGGTTCGAGCAACGACGACACGATCCACGGCGGCGGCGACAAGGACGTGCTCAAGGGCGGCGGCGGCGACGACCATCTCTATGGCGACGGCGGTTCCGACATCGCCGTGTACGACGGTTCTGTGTCCGATTTTCAGATCATCGTCACCAACCTGGCGGCCCGGCAGACGACCGTCATCGACCTCGAGCCGGGAACGGACGGCGATGAAGGCACCGATTGGCTGGACAGCATCGGGACCATCCAGTTCAAGGACTACACGGTCACGCTGCTCGGCAACAATGCGGTTCTGGCCAAAGACGACGCGGCGAACACGACGCTCGATACGCCGGTTGTGATCAACCCGTCATCGCTGACGGCGAACGATTTCGATTTCGACGTGGATACGCTGACCATCACGAGCGTGCAGGACGCGGTGAATGGATCGGTCGTTCTCAATCCGGACGGAACGATCCTGTTCACGCCGACGGCGGGGTTCAGCGGACAGGCGACCTTCGACTACACGGTGAGCGACGGGAACGGCTCGACCGACACCGGCACGGTGACGGTCACGGTCGGCGGGGGCGGCGGCCCGGTCGATACGACGGCGTCGGCTCCGACTCTGACCGTGCAGCAGGCCAATGTGGGCGGCGAGAACACGGCGATCCCGCTGGTCATTTCGGCCGCGCTCAACGACACGGACGGGTCCGAGACGCTCACGCTGACGATCGATTTCGAGGGGCCCGGGATGGTCGCGCCGATCGGCGCGGTGCTCTCGGACGGCGTAGCACACCTTCGTCGTTACGGCCGGCAACACGTCGGTGAACATCACCGGCTGGGATCTGTCGAACCTCACGATCACGCCGCCGGCCGATTCCGATCGCGACATCGTCTTCAAGGTCACCGCGACGTCCACCGAATCGAACGGCGGCGCAACATCGTCCGTCTCCGAATTCGCCGGCGTGACGGTGGTCTCCGAGGGAACCGGCGTTCAGGAAATTTTCCAGCTCGAGTCTCTCATCGTCGCCGAACGGGTTCCGGCTGGACGGCGCCGATCGCGGACGGGAATGGCGACGGCTTCACCGATTTCACCGAATTCGGCCTTTCGGTCAGCGGCGCGGGCGACATCAACGGCGACGGCTTCGCGGACATGATCGTCGGCGCGCGCGGCGTCCATGCCAACGGCAACCTGTATTCGGGCGCGAGCTATGTCGTGTTCGGCGGGCCATTCTGGTTCTCCTCGACGCTTTCGGTCGACGATCTCGCCGGGCACGGTTTCCGGCTCGACGGCATCGCGGGTCTGGACAATGCGGGTTACGACGTCAGCGGCGGCGGCGACATCAATGGCGACGGCCACGATGACCTGATCATCAGTGCACCGTTTGCCGGCACGGGCAGCGTCTACGTGTCCTTCGGTCACCCGGGCGGCTTATGCGGCGACAGCAAGCCTCGCGGGCGCCGTCGAGTTCCATGACAGCGTGGCCAGCCAGATCGGCTTTGCTGTCGGCAATGCCGGCGACGTCAATGGCGACGGCGTGAGCGATCTGATCATCGGCCGCACCGGCGGAGCGGCCATCGTCTATGGCCATGACGCGCTGTCCGGGTCATTCGATCTCGCCACGCTGGATGGGACCAACGGCTTCATCGCGAGCAACGCTCCGTTCGCCGGTTCGTCGGTGAGCGGCGCGGGCGACGTCAACGGTGACGGCTATGACGATGTGATCATCGGTACGAACGTCTCCGGCACGGCGGGGAACGCCTATGTCGTGTTTGGCGGGGCCGGCGGTGTCGCAAATGTCCTGCTCGACGAGCTCGACGGCAATAACGGCTTCCGCCTGACGGTCGCGGACCCGCTGAACGGCGTCCAGCTTGGCGCGACGGTGAGCGGCGCGGGCGACGTCAACGGCGACGGTTTCGACGATCTCATCGTGGGCGCGGCCTACAGCGATACGCATGACGATGCGGAAGCGGGCATCAGCTACGTCATCTTCGGCAAGGCAGGCGGATTCGATCCGGTCGTCAATGTCGACGAGCTCGACGGCACCAATGGGTTCCGCATCGATGGCGCGGAAGCCGGCGATCGCCTGGGCATCGCAGTGAGCAGGGCGGGCGACGTCAACGGCGACGGCTATGACGACCTGCTCGTGGCGACGGAGCTTGGCGGCAACACGTTCCCGTCCTCTCCCACGACCGGACAGACCTATGTGTTGTTCGGCAATGGTAGCGGATTTGCGCCGACGATCGATCTCGCGAGCCTCACCGCCGAGCAGGGCGTGCGGCTCGACGGCGGCTTCTCGATTTCATCGGTTTCCGCCGCAGGCGACGTCAACGGCGACGGCTTCGACGACATCATGATCGGCGCCCCGAATATCGGGTTCGGCGACAACGCTTCGGGCGTGAGCTACGTCATCTTCGGCGGCGGCATCTTCCAAGGTCCGGCGTCCGGATATGTGACCGGCACCACGGCGATGACGTCCTTGTCGGGTTCCAGCCCGATGTCGAGATCGTCATGGGCGGTCTTGGCAACGACGAGCTCAGCGGCGGCGTCGGCGACGTGCTGAACGGCGGCGCGGACGACGACCTGTTCCACTTCACGAGCGCCGGCAACAACAACAAGATCGTCGGCGGGTCCGGGTTCGACACGCTCAAAGTTTCGGGCATGGGCTTTTTCAATCTGACGAACCTGAATGACGACGGCGCATTACGGCCAGATCACGGGTATCGAGCAGATCGACATGACGGATGGCTTTGCGACCGAGCTGATGCTCACCCCTGTCGACCTGCTGCATCTGTCGAACGAGCAGCACGAGTTCTTCATCCTGGGCGACAACCAGGATCAGGTGGCCATCGGCGACGGCTGGACACAGGGCCTGAACCAGACGATCAACGGGACGGATTTCAGGGTGTATGTCCTCGGCGTCTCGACGTTGTTTGTCGAGGCGGAAGTCGCGGAGCTGCTCGCCTAGGGTTGAGAGCGCGGCGGCGCTGCTGCTCGCCGTTTGATCGCCTGGATCTCGTTCTCGAGCGCGCCGAGAAACCGTGAGCGGTCCTGCTTGGTGAAGCCCGCGTGCATCGTCTGCTCGCCGGTGGCTTCGCGCAGGTGGCGATGTAGATCGCGCATGCCGAGCGCCATGCCGATCGTATCGGCCGTGAACGGCTTGCCCGGATGGTCCGATGACGGACGCATTCTTCTTCAGGCAGCGCGAGGCGAGCGGCACATCCGCCGTGATGGCGATGTCGAACGCCTGGATGTGCTCGGCGATCCAGTTGTCGGCGGCGTCGGCCCCTTCGGACACGACGACAGGGTGAAAGCGCGGGTGCGCGCTCGGGCGCAGACCGCCATTGCTCACCATATAGACGGTGAGGTCATGACGGGTGGCGACGCGCTCGATCTCCTGCTTCACCGGGCAGGCGTCGGCATCGACGAAGATGTCCAGCACGAATGTCCGTCTCTCGCTATTGACGGGCGCACAAGATCAGAAATCGGCCGTCATGCGCCATCGGCAGTCCGATCGCGGACGCGAACTAGGACGTCAGCGTTTCGTGGATCCGGCGCGCGAGATCGACTTTGCGGTAGGGCTTGCTCAAGAGCTTGTGGCCACCGAGGTCGCGGGGGCTCCCGTTCTGCATGGACGCCTCGGCAAAACCGGAGGTGAAAAGTATCTTGAGGTCAGGCCGCAGCCGGTTCGTTGCCGCCCGCGCAAGCTGGTCGCCGGTCATGGAGCCCGGCATGACGACGTCGGTGAAAAGAAGGTCGATGGGCCGAGAGGATTCGAGCACGCTCAAAGCGGTCTTCGGATTCTCGGCCTCGATGACGTCGTATCCAAGATCCCTGAGCTGGCGGGCGACGACGGGGCGGACATCGGGATTGTCCTCGACCATCAGGATCGTCGCGCCTTCGACGGGCTCCTCGATCTCCGCCGATGCGCTGCTCTCAACCGCTACATCGGTCTTGGCCCTCGGCAGATAGATGCGAACGGTCGTGCCGTGACCGACCTCGCTATAGATCTTGACGTGGCCGCCCGATTGCTTGGCGAAGCCGTAGACCATGCTGAGACCGAGGCCGGTGCCCCTGCCCTCGGCCTTCGTGGTGAAGAACGGCTCGAAGACGCGCTCGAGAACGTCGGGCGTCATGCCGGTGCCGGTATCGGACACCGCCAGCATCACGTAGTCGCCGGGCGCCGTTTCCGCATTGTCCTTGCTGTACTGCTCATCGAGCGTCTTGTTGGCGGTCTCGATCGTCAGGTAGCCGCCCTTGGGCATCGCATCGCGCGCGTTGATCGAGAGATTGGCGAGCGACGACTCGACCTGCGCGGGATCGGCCAGCATGGGCCAGAGATCGTCGGCCAGCAGCAGCTTGATCTGGATCTGCTCGCCCAGTGTACGGCTTAAGAGCTGCGTGGTGCCGGAGACCAGCTCGTTCAAGGCGACCACCTTCGGCTCCAGCGTCTGGCGGCGCGAGAACGCGAGCAGCTGACGCGTCAGCTCGGCCGCCTTCAGGCTGCCTTTGAGCGCGAGCTCGGCCAAAGTCTGCGCTTTCGGATGCGATTTCAGCTCACCCTCGAGCATGTCCAAGCTGCCGATGATGACGGTGAGCAGGTTGTTGAAGTCGTGCGCCATGCCGCCGGTCAGCTGACCCACGGCTTCCATCTTCTGCGCCTGGACGAGCTGCTGCTGCGTGCGCTTGCGGGCGGTGAGATCGCGAACGATGCCGACGAGGATCAACTCGCCGCCCGGGCTCGCCTGGCCGAGCGACAGGCCGATGGGGAAGGTCGAGCCGTCCTTGCGGGTTCCGGTGAATTTCGGAGACATGCGCCGCGGCTTCTGTTCGCCGAAGGACGGGATCAGCGTGGCGACGTTGCGATCGATGGCCTCGCCGCGCTGATAGCCGAAGAGACGCTCGCCGGCGGGATTGAGCATCCGGACGACGCCGTGCGAATCGACCAGGATCACGCCGTCGATGGCCGTCTCGACCACGGCACGCAAATGGTCCTGGCTCCGTTCGAGCTCGGCGGACGTGCGCTTGATGCGCTCGACGTTCTGCTGGAACGCCTGCAGCACGGTGGCGAGGTTGCCGATCTCGTCCTGGCGTCCCGAGGGCGGGACGAAGGTGACGGGCTCGCCCCTCGTCGCCTGCATCAGGGCGGCGACCATGTTGTTGATGGGCTGGATGACGCGTCCGACGATCAACGAGAAACTGTAGGCGCACAGAAGAAGGGCGAACACGAAAACGGCGACTTGCATCGTGATGTCGGCTCGCGTCCGTCGAAATGAGTCCCTCGATGTAGCCGCTCGTCTCCCGGATCGAGCTTTCCCTCAAGGTCTCGAGCGAGGCCGAGGCTTGCGTGGACAGCTCGAACCAAAAGTCGACATCGATGGGATAAGGCGCACCCTTCCGCGCGGTCGGGACGTAGAACAGATCCCGGATCATGTCGTGCATCGTGAAGTAGTGGGAGCTCGCGTCGGTGTAGTCGGCGCCGACGCCCGCAGAGAGTCCGCTTTGATCGGCCAGGACGAGTCCCATCTGCCAGTTGGTCTCGACGATGCCCCTGCCGCGCACAGGAGCACGGCAATCTGTTCCGACGTCGGATCGGCGTCCTCGGCGATCAACTGGCCGATGAGCGAGCGTTCGCGTCCGGTATGGTCGGTGATGGTGCGCAGCACATATTTGAACCAGAGATGCTGCGTGACGATCGGATCGACATTGGTGAAATGCCTGACGAAGCCGATCCACAGACCTCTCGGCCTCGGACATCAGCTCGGTCACTTCGGTGGACCAGCGCTCCGGCAGCTCGCGGTTTCGCTGCTGCGGCGGCAGGTTCACGGCCTGGTCGATCTCGGCCCTGCAGAACGGGAATGACGGCGAGATGGGATTCGATCTGCTGGCGCGAGCGACGAAAGCTCGGGGAACGTGTAGTGGTCGAGCGACGTCGCGATGCCGCGCAAGGCCACATCGGCATCGCGCCGGCTTTCCTCCAACCGGACCCTGCAGATCGTCGATCGTCTCGGAGATCGGGCGCATACAGCATCGACAACGCGACATCGCGCTCGACGGCAAGCTTCTCGGCGGCGTCGAAGAGCTGATCGCTCGAGGCGGCGCCGTCCCTCAACGCGCGGATGTTCGTCAATCTCTGCCAATCGCCGTAGACGTTCATGCCGGCGAGCAGCGTGATGATGAGCGTCAGCGATCCGATGATCAGAAGCAGGATCCGGCGGAGCGAGAGGCGGGACCCGATCATCGCTACCGTCCTGCCGGCGCCCTGCTCACGGTGCGCGCCAGCCGGAGCAGCCGGTCCTGCACCATGAGACGGGCAGCCATGACGGTGTCGGTATTGATGGTCACGCCGATGCGATTGTCGACGCGCGTGAATTCGATCATGCCGCCGGATGACGCGAAGCCCGGTATGTCGCTCACGGTCAGCACGCTTTGGCCGACCAGCCTGCGCTGCATGTCGGGCCAGTTCGCCTCCTGAGCGGCAGGCACGACAACAAGCGAGCAGCTCTGGATCTCCGCGTTGACGGGAAGCGTCCTGATGCCGATGACCTGCTGATTGACGGTCCGGCCGGCCATCGGACTGAGATAGCCGCCGAAGGGATCGCCGCCGAGCAGGCAGACGACGACCTGTTCGCCGGGCGCAGGCATCCGTCCCGTGGGCCACTCGGTGTATTTCAGGAAGTTGTAGAGCATGCCCGCCTTGATCTGCTGTTCGACGAGCTGGAGGTTTTCGGCCGCATAGACCGGCACCGCGGTCGCGAGCGCAACGATCAAAGCCATCAGGGAGTGGCGGCGTCTCACGGCGCTAAAATTCCCATGTGAGGCGGCCGAAGATGCTGCGCTCGACTTCCGAGGCGACAAGGCTGTTGACCGGACCCATTTCGCGGTGTGTCGCATCGGTGAGGTTCTGGGCGATCAGGTTGAGGCGCAATTGCTCGTTGAGACGCCAGCCGAGATTGACGTCGACACGCACATAGCCGCCGACATCATCGGCGGACCTCAAGCGATCGACGAAATAGCCGGTCGTATCGAGCGTCCAGTTCTCGCTGATGTTCCAGGACGCCCGTATGTTCGCCTGGTGATAGGGATGGGTGTCTTCCGCGCCCTCCTGAGGAAGGACGGAGTTGTCCGCGAGCAGCGACACATGAAGGTAGCTGTAGTTGGCGATCAGCTTCAGGTTCTGACTGACGTTCCAGCGTGAACGAGGCCTCGGCACCCAAGGCCTCGCCCGTCATCTCGTTCTGGAATTCGACGGGAATGAACAAATGCGGAGGGTCGATGCCGTTGTTGACGACGTAAGGATCAAGGAAGCTCAACGTCGAGAGCCGGTCATAATCGTTGTAGAACGCCGTGAGGTCGGCGGAGAGCGTCGGTGTGAGCTGCTGGCGGTATCCGATCTCGTAGGCGGTCAGCTCCTCGGAGTTGAAGTCGGGATTTCCGACGATCGCCGCGACCGACGCCGGGCCCGCTGCCGAGGACGCTCATCACATCGTGCTCGAGCGGCGTCGGTGTCCTCACCGCGCGGGAAATGGCGGCCCATACGGCTTGGGTCTCATCGGGCTGCCATAGCAGGCGGCCGTTCGGCTGGATTTCGAAACCCGAGAAGGGATTGTGTTCGACCTTCGATCCGATGGTCAGGAACCACCGCTCCGGAACAAGCGTGATCTTGTCCTGAAGGAACGCGTTGAAGATGCTGTCCTGCCGTTCGTCGGGCGTGAACACGATATCCCGCAGACCTTCGTTGTCTTCGTTGGCGCGAGCAAACCGATAGCCGCCGCCGACAACGAGTTCGTGCCGGCCCAGCGCCACGTTGTATTGCGCTTCCAGGTCGAAGGTGAGCCGATCGTCGATGAAGTTGAACGGCTCGTCCCTGCGCGCCCAGTCGAGATAGGCCTGGATGGTGAACCGCGACCCGTCATCCCCGCTGTCCGTCCAGCGGCCCAGAAGATTGGCGCCGTCATATTGGATGTTCTGCTGGCTGATGACGAGATAGGGCGGGACCATCGGAAAATCCGCCCGCATGTAGTCGGAGTCGGTGTGATAGGCCTCGCCCTGGAGCGTGAAGCGATCGCCCCAGTCGGCGCGAAAGCCGCCTCTGTACGTGGACCAGGCGTCAAACGCATCGTTGCCCAACGGGCGTGCGCGACGCATCGCGATCGACGATCTTCGCATAGACCCGATACGAGCCGTCATCGCCGAAGGTGCCGCCGTGACGCGCGCTCAACGTGCCGCGTTCCTCGTTGCCGTAAATCCCGCTGACAAGCGTGCCCTGCGTGTCGCGCGCTGTGCTTGGTGATGATGTTGATGACGCCGTTGACGGCATTGGCGCCCCAGAGCGTTCCGCCGGGGCCGCGGATGACTTCGATGCGCTCGATGTCTTCCAGCGACGAGATCGTGCGCTTCCCAGAAGACGCCGCCAGAAGACCGGATTGTAGACGGTCCGGCCGTCGATCATCACGAGCAGCTTGTTGGCGAAGAAGCTGTTGAAGCCGCGGATGCTGATCGCCCAGATGTGAGACGCGAGCTGCGCCACATTGACGCCCGGAACGATACGCAAGGCATCCGGAATGTTCGTGACGCCGGAGCGGATGATGTCTTCCTGCGTGATGATGTACGCGGCTGCCGGCGTGTCGCCGAGCCTCTCGGGCATCCGGGACGCGGATACGATCGTCGCGTCGAAGAGCTGCTCGGGCGAAAGCAGGAAGGGATCGACCTCGGCCGACCACGCGATGCCGGACGCGAGGATCGCGCCAAAGGCAGTGGCTGACTGAAGGAGCAACCGCTTGCGCCGTTGATGATTGGAACTTGCAGTCGCCCGAAGGCGCGGGATGAATGACGACATCGTGCCCCTCTTCCAAGGACACGTTGAATAAGTTTGTCTAATTTCCGGTAAAGAGTGAGGACTTGAGCGTTAGGACTTAAGCAAAGATAGCTTCGTCTCCAATCGAGCGATCTTGTTGCGCAATGCAATCGCAGGTGGGTCCTTGTTCCATCCGTCACGAATCCGTTTTGCGTTTGCGAGCAAACCTTTTGTTAGCCTTGGACCGCTAAAAAGGGCGTCTGTGTGCGAGTGATCGCCGCAGCCACTCTCAAGAGGGCGCGATCATGGCTGCAAATGCCAAAACTATCCTTGTCGTCGACGACGATAAGCTTGTCCTCGCGATGTACAAATTCGCCTTCGAAGATCATGGCTACCGCGTTCTTGTCGCCGACGACGGGAATGCGGCCCTGAGAACCCTCGAAGGCCAACAGGTCGACGTGGTGTTTCTCGACATCCTGATGCCCGAAAAAGAAGGGCTAGAGACACTTCTGGAAATCAAGCAGCGCTTCCCCGATGTGGCTGTGTTCGTGATGAGTGGCGGCGGTATGCGCGGCAAGCATGATTTTCTCACCGTCGCCAAGAAGTTCGGGGCTACCGGTATTGTCAAAAAGCCGGCCACGCCGAAGGAGCTCATAGCGCTCATCGACGCCTTACCCGAAAGGCACTCCTCGGAGTCCAGTCAGAGGATCGCGTGACCGCGGAAATCCGTTCCATCATCGCAGATGGCCGCCTGGTTTCCGCAGCCAAAGTCGCAGTGCTGAACCTCGACGCGCTCAAGACGTTTCTCGGCCCCAAATGGGGAAAGCTCGAGAGCTCTGGTGTGCGCTTTTTTCGAGGCCTCGATCAAGCAGTCGCTCAAACCCGGTGACGCGTTCTTGAAGGCGGGCGAGCTGGGTTACATCCTGGTTTACCGTGATTTGTCGGTCGAAGAGGCGCAGCGCAAATGTGCGGCGCTTTCACGCGATGTCTGCCGGCGGCTTTTCGGCGAGGAGGGCATCGAGGTCGCGGTGCGCAATGTCGTTGGACACGTCGACAGCGGTCTTTTGAAGACCTACCAGAACGTGACTCAGAACATGACGGCGGCGATCGATCAGTCGCTGGAGCAGCACGGCAAAGAGACGTTGATCTTCGCGGACCGCGGCGAGCAGCCCCCGCAGGTCCGGGGCGCGCCGCTCCCGCACGTCCGCGGCGAGCAGCCCCCGCAGTTCGATACCGCAGCATCGTTGAAGCTGAAGTTCACCCAGCATCAGGACCGGAGCTTCGCCTGCTCGGAGAGCCAGCTCTCGTTTGCCTATCGTCCGATCTGGGACTGCCAATCGCGGATGATCCTCACCTATTTGTGCCAGCCGATTCCAGCCGAAGGGGTCGACACGCCGCTCTTGAACACGAGCGGGTTTTGCTCGGTATCGACCGGAGATGCGGATTGCGCACTGCTCGACCGCATCATTCTTGCGCACTGCGCGACCCGTATCGATGCCTTGCGCCAAAGCCGCGTGCAGTTGCTGCTGGGCGTGCCTCTGCATTTCTCGACGTTGTCGCGCCCTCGCGCGTGGAAAATCTTCAACGACGTCTACTCGCAGGTGCCAGCCGCCCTCCTCCGCGAGCTCGTGCTCGTCATCTTCGGACTGGAAGGCGTGCCGAACGTGAGAGTCGTGCAGGAGACGGCGAAGCTCTCGGCGGTCCGGCATCTCTTCTGCGTGACGGAGCCGGACAACGCCGTGGCAGCCCGTTTCGCCTATGTGAAGGCGCACGCCGTCGGCGTGGAGCTGCCGAGGACTCGGGGGCGCGAACGACACGTGCTCGAGTCCGTCAAGTCCGTGGCCGCGGACGCGCGGAAGAACGGCCATGAATCTTTTGCCCTCGGCGTGACCAACACGAGCCGGGCGGTCAATGCGATGGCCGCGGGCGTGCGCTATCTGGAAGGGCCTGCGATCCACCCCGTCGTCGCCGATCCTCGCTGCGCGTTCATCCACGAGCTTGAAGACTTGTACGTCTCAAAAACCGGGTAACGCGATGGTCAAGCTTGTTCATCCCGTGTCGTATGACGACGCGGACATCACGCGGCCGAGCGCGCACCACGATACCGAGCGAAGCGCGGTGACGCCGCTCAAGGATCGCGACAACGAGCGGCCCCTCAAAGTCCTTTGCATCGACGATGATCACGACATCCTCGACAATTTGGCGGACGCGCTGAGTCGCGCGCTCTACAGCGTGAAGACGGCGAACTCGTTCGAGAAATTCCGCGACCGGCTGGTCGATTTCGATCCGGACGTCATCGTCACCGATCTCGCGATGCCGGCGCATGACGGGATGGACGTCCTGCGTGCGTTGCGCGACACGTCGTTTTCCGGTGAAGTCATCGTAATGAGCGGCAAGGACGGCCATGTCCTCAAATCGGTTCGCCGCGTCGCCTCCGCCTACGGCCTGACGGTCTCGGGCGTCCTGCGGAAGCCGTTCACGCCCGACCAGCTTCTGGCCATCGTGACGCGCAACGGCGGCGAGCGTCCGACGGAGGATTCGCGGGTTCTGCGGGCATTGTCAGATCGCAAGATCATTCCCTACTTCCAGCCGAAGATCGATCTCACGACCGGGCGCATCGTCGGGGCGGAGGCGTTGTCACGCTGGCATCATCCCAATCGCGGCCTCTTAAGCCCGCAGGCCTATCTGAAGGCAAAGCGTCCGACCAGCAAAAGCAGCATTCACGACTTCACGATCCTGGAGCGCGCGACGGAATTCTGCGCAAAGCTGCAGTCGCTGGGCCAAGACATCAAGATCGCAGTGAACTTCGCCGCCGATGTCGTTCTGAGCGACGATTTCCTCGAGGTCGTCGCCGATGCCCAGCGCCGCCACGCGATCCCGCAGGAGCAGCTGATCATCGAGCTCACCGAAGATGAAACGACCGAGAAATACCAGGAGCTGGCCGAACGTCTGCTCAAGCTGCGCCTCTTGGGCATCCAGCTCGCGATCGACGATTTCGGAACGGGGCATTCGTCGCTGAGCCGGCTTCAGCATCTGCCGGTGAGCGAGCTCAAGATCGATCGCAGCTTCGTCAATGGCCTGGATGAGTATTCCGACAATCTGGCCATCGTGCGCTCCATCGTGGAGCTCGCCCATTCGTTGCACTGCAAAGTGGTTGCGGAAGGCGTCGAGACCGTCGAGGCCGTCGACGCGTTGAGGCAGATCGGCTGCGACATGGCCCAAGGCTTCGTGTTCTCGCCGGCGGTCAACGATGCGACCTTCATCGCGCTCGTGCGCGACAGTCCATTCGTGTTCTCGCAAGGCGCGGGCGAACAAGGGCGGTAGGGTTTCAGCTACGCTTTGCGCTTCAGCTTGACGCGGATCTCCGCGCCCCCGCTCCAATTGCCGAGCGTGATCGTTCCGCCCATGTTCTCGATGATACGGCGACAGAGAGCGAGGCCAAGCCCTGTACCCTTGCCGGGCTCTTTGGTGGTGAAGAACGGCTCGAAGGCGCGCTCCGCATCGACCTTGGGAAAGCCGGTACCCGTGTCACGGACACTGACATCGAGCCATTCCGTATCCAGGGGTTGGGCCAGAACCGTAACCCGCCGCGCGCCGGCGTTCTCGGTGCTGCCCGGCTTGGGCTTCGACAGGATGGCGTCGTGAGCGTTGGACATGAGATTGAGGATCACCTGACCGAACTCTCCGGCATTGCCGTAGGCCTGAAGTGCTTCATCACACGTGTACTCGAGCTCGATCGAAGAGGTCGTGAGCTTGTGCTGAACAATGCCCACAGCTTCGGTGATGGCCTCGTGGACGCGGAACGGCTCGAGCGTGCCGTCGGAGTGGCGCGCGAGCACCCTCATATTGGCGACGATCTTGGTCACCCGCTCGATCTGGGTCTTTAGGCGGTCGACTTTCTGGAGAATCTTCGCGTTGTCGAATTTGTGCTCCGGGGAGAGCATCTCGGCAAGATTGTTGACCGCAAGGGTCATTGCGGTCAGCGGTTGACGGATCTCATGCACGATGCCGGCGGCCATTTCGCCAATGGTCGCGAGCTTGGAGGCATCGACGACCTTCTGGCGCTCCTCTTCGTTCATGAACGCCTGGCTCGCGACAAGCGACAGCCGCGCGCCCAGACCGAGATGCCGGGCGACGAAGAAATGCGGATCGCGATGCAGGCAGAGCAGCACTGTGGATTTCGAGCCGCCTCTCAACTTGATCGCCAACGCACTGCCGAAGCCGTCCAGCGACCCCGGCATTCTAAGGTCCGAAGGGATGCTCAGCGTGACCGCAACCTCCTCGGTCGCAAACAGGCTCTCCGCGGTCTCCTGCCAGGATGCATCGGTCAGCGATTGCGTCGTGCCGGCCGATGGCAGAATGCGGTTCGACCAGTCGCGCTGCAGGACGACCGAATCCTGAAATTCGAGCGCGGGTGCGAGCAGATCGAGAAGCGACTTGAACGCCTCGCGGCTCGGACGTCCGCTGGTCAAGATTCTCAAACCGTCGAGGATGAGCTCGGTTTCGCGATGCGCGATGGCTTCCTGGTCGCGCGCGGTTCTGAGCAACTCGACCAATGAGCGTGCTTCCTGGACCGTCGAAGGCCCCAAGCCTTCGCCGCGAGGGATTCGGGCGATGCCTTGCCACGTTCCATCCGGCGCCATGTGACCCGAGAGCTTCAGCGTCGCCAAAGCCGCCTCGGGCCCTCGCACGGCGAGCTTGATATTGCGGAATTCGTTGCCCTTCAGCGCGTCCGCGTATTCGGACATAGACTTAAAGTTTTTGCCCTCGAGTTGCGCGATCACAAAGGCATCGGAAGGCGATCCGAGGAGGATAACCTTGCGAATGATGCCCGAAGGGTCGGCTTCCCAATATCCGTCGGCCGCGAAATGAAGAACTTCGGCCAGGCGCGCCTGATGTGTCTGTCCGCCGGCTTCGCTCTGTTGTCTCGCACGCGTTCTACGAAAACCGGAAAGCACTTTCGCGCCCAGAACGCAAATCGCTCGCGCCGCGTCGAGATCGCGCGGTTGGGGTTCGGAGCTGTAGAGCGCATAACCGCCGGCGACCGCCACGCCTTGTTCGCTCAATCTCAAGCCCACGACATAGTTCGTGCGTTCCCGGCCCATGGGGAAGCAATCGGGCGTGCCGATCTGACTCCGTTTGTCGGCGATGATGGCGCTCAGCAAAGATGAGACGGGCTGCTTACCGGGACCGCAAGCAAAGCGACCTGCTACAACAGGCTGACCTGGAAGCCTGCGGTATTCGAACACCGCCGCTTCAACGCAGTGCGCAGGCGCGCGTAAAAGCTCCACGAGCGAGTTGAGCGTGGGCTCGACAGTTTCAAGCACCGGCTCCGCGGCGACAACGTCCGCGCTGCGTTCCGTCTGTCGCTTCGACAGGCGGCCGCGGTCTTCCCATTCGGGAGTGACGACATTGCTCATTCCAATACTCGATCCAGTGTCGAGTCGACGACAAAATTAAGAAGACGAGCGCAGAGTAACAAACGCTCCACTTCAGGTGAGCGGGCGCTGGCTCTCACCCAGTAAAGATCGCTCATTCAGACTTAAGAACCCCTTACTTCGATGTCGTCGCGCAGTTAAAGCGCAACGGCGGAGCGTGCATTGAGTTCGTGCGCTCAACTGGGCCGCGCAATAAACTGTCCATGCGCAAGTATTCGCCCACGCCTGCCTAGAATTTACACTGCGTAAACTCTAAGCCACTAACTTTCCACACCATAGGGGGAGTAAATCCAAATCGTTAGGACACACGATGTCCATTCGATGGGTTCGACAAGCTCTGACAGCCGCTCTGCTGCTAGCGGCCGGCGTACTGTTCTTCAATGAACTCTTCCCGGTCTCCGGTCGCAGCCAGCCTGCACAAGAGGCCGTCGTCGTTCCTCCGCCTCCAACCTTTTCGATCGCCCGCGCCACGGCGCCAATTTCGCGCGGCTCGATCATCGGCCCGGACGACATTCAGATCGAACAGTCGCCGACAGCTCCTGCGGCGGGCACGCTGACGTCCGTGCAGGACGCGACGGACCGCGTCGCCGTCCGCAATATCGGCGCGTCAGAAGCGCTCTCTCAAATCAACACGGCTGCCACTCCCGAGGGCACGAGTCTTTCGAAGGTCATCCCTCAGGGATTGCGCGCGGTCGCGCTGCGCGTGAACGAAGATTCATCCGTTGCGAATCTCATCAGGCCGGGAGATCGGGTCGACGTGCTGGTCGTATCCAACTCACGCGCGGCGCCCGCCGCAGGCCGCGTGTTCCCGCCGGCACAGGCCGTGACGATCCTCCAAAACATCCCGGTTCTCGCCGTGGGCCGTGCCACCGTGGTCGCGGGCTCGAACAATGCCAATGTGGCCGCGCGTACGATTGCCCTCGCCGTGACGCCTCGGCAGGCGGCCATGGTGGCGCTGATTCCCGCGGTCGGGAACGAGTATCTCAGTCTCCGTCCCGCGGATGATGGGACTGATCTAATGACTTCGCCAGTTTCGACCGATGACCTGCAACCCAATCAACCGGCGGCCCAGCGTCCCGTCGCCGCCGCGGCGCCGGCAGCGCAACCGCGGGCACGAACGCGGACGATCGAGGTCATCGCCGGCAAGAGCGACAACGTCTCACGAGTGAATCTGGCGGAGAGCCGATGATGCGCCGATTGGCATTCTGCCTGACCTGGATGATCGCGGCGCTTCTGCCGCATTTTGCTTTTAGCGCTTCGAGCACGGGCAATACGATCCAGATCGAGCGCGGCATCGAGACCTTCATCCAAGTTGACTTTCCGATGCGCCGCCTATCGATCGGCGACACGAAAGTCATCGACGTTTCCGTTGTAGACGGCTCTCAGCTGCGCATCCTCGGGCTTGCCGGCGGCCGGACGAACTTCTCGCTCTGGCGCGACGGCTCGACCACGCCCACGACCTATGACGTCATCGTGTCGGACGGCATTTCCAGCTCGAACACCCGTCTTTCCTCAAGCAGCTCGCAGTCGATCCGGCTCTCCGACGTCGGCGGCAAGATCGTGCTCGAGGGGCAATTCGACAGTGCCGTAGCCCAGAAGGACGCGCGCGATCTGGCGAAATTCGTCACCGGCAAGGACGTGCTCGACCTTTCAGGGGTCAATATCCAGGAATCGGTGCAGGTCGAAGCAGAAATCATCGCTGTCTCGAGCACGGCCCTTCGCGGGCTGGGCGTCAATCTGGCTCGCCTCGACCGCTCCTTCTCGTTTGCGTTGGCGGCGCCGAACACTTTGCAATCCTTCGCGTTGAACCCCGGGGGCCAGCAGCGCCTGGACGTGAACATCACCACCCCGATCGGAGATGCGTTCAACCTCCTGTTGGGCTCACCGAAATACAACTCGCTCGGGATCATCAGCGCGCTCGAAGGAAGCAATCTCGCGCAGACGCTGGCTCGCCCCACACTCGTGGTCCGCAGCGGCGAGAAGGCGCAGTTCCTTGTCGGCGGCGAAATTCCCATACCCGTTCCGCAGGGTGGCGCAACGAACGCGATCACCATCGAATACAAGCGCTTCGGCGTGAGCCTGTATGTCGAGCCGACGATCCTGAAGGATCGTCGCATCGCGCTGAAGATCAGACCCGAGGTCAGCGAGCTCGATTTCAGCAACGCGCTTGCGCTGCAGGGCTACGCAATACCGGCGATCAAGACCCGAGAGACCGAGACCACGGTCGAAGTTCCCGAGAACGAGCCCTTCATCATCGCGGGCCTGATGTACGATTCGGGCGGCACCTTGAACGACAAGGTCCCGTATCTCGGCGACATTCCGATCCTCGGGCTGCTGTTCCAGCGCACGCGCGAGACGCGCGAGGCGCAGGAACTGGTCATCGTTGTGACGCCCAGGTTGGTATCGTCGACGACCCAGGACCAATCGCAGCGCGACCGGCTGCGCAACGGCACCAAGTGGCCTACGCCGCGCGCCACGGACGATCCCCGCGGGCCTGCCGCTGCGGGCAAGGAAGGAACGCCGTGACCACGGGCACAACACAGCAACATCCCGTCATCATCGTTTCGTTCGACGACGACTACGCGACACGGTTCACGCGCGAGCTCGAGAAGGTCTGCCCGACCGTGCATGTCAGCCCGCTTCTGCGAACGCTGCGGTTGAGCGTCGAGTCCCTGCAACCCTCGATCATCATCTTCGACCTCCAGACCATCAAAACCGAGGATCACACGATCTTCGAGATCATGAAGTCGCTGAACGAAGCATTCCCGCTCGCGCGCAAGATCGGTCTTGGTCACCAAAGCATGCCGTCGCAGATCATTTCGGCGATGAAGGCCGGCGCTTGCGACTTTCTCGATCGCGACGCCACGCCTCAGGAGATCCGCGACACGATCACCTGGCAGCTAAGCCAGGTGCGCAATGTCCACGGCCAACGGGCCGGCCAGGTCATCGCTGTGGTCAGCGGGCGGGAGAACGAAGGCGAAAGCGAGGTCGCCTCGAATCTCGCCGCTCATTTCGCATCGAAACGGCCGAAGGGGGATGTTCTTCTGCTCGATCTGACGCTCGAACATTCCCAGCTGGAAATCGAATTCAACGTCGAAGTCACCTATTCGGTCCGTGATGCGCTCGAGGAGCTCCTCCGGCTCGACAAGCCCGCATTGATGCAAGTGCTCGCCAAGCACAGCAGCGGCCTCTGCCTTCTTCCGCTGACCACGCGCAACCGCAAAGACGACGAGATATCCGCCCAACAGCTCGCTACGCTGCTGAGCGCGCTGCGGAACTTCTTTGCAACCATCGTCATCAACGCGGGATGCCTCCGCGACAAATATTGTCAGCAATATTTGCTGCCACTCTGCGATCGCGTCCTGATCGTCTGCACACAGACATTGGGTTCGATCCGCACCGCACGGGAAATCGTCCCACCGCTGGACCCCAACACCGCCGACGAGGAAAAGTTCGGGCTGATCGTTTGCAAATACGATCCCGACGTCGAATTGCTGCCCGATCAGATCGCTACGCGTCTCGGCATTCCGGTCGCGGGGATGCTTCCGGCGGCCTGGGTCTCGCTTGCAAACAGCCACAATATCGGCGTGCCCCTGGTGCTGTCGTCACCCGGCCACCGCTATGCGCGGGCGATCCGCGATCTCGCCGCGAGGCTTCTTCAGGACGGTTTGGAACCCGGCTCGAAGCAGAAGAATGGGAGCACCCTGTCCGGCCTATGGGGACAACTCAAGCGCGCGGTATACTAGGTGAAACTCGTCAGACCCTCGGCAAAACTGGAGACGCCGCCGGAAGGTGCGGCCGAGAACGATTTCATCCAGCGCCTCAAGTTCAGCGCATATGAGACGACGCTCGACGGCCTAGCCGCCAAGAATCTGACGCCGGACCGTATTTCGCGAGGCGTGCTGCAGGACGAGATCGCGAAAGCCGTGGAAGTGGTGCTTGCCATCGACGGCGTCACGCTCGGCATCACCCAACGCCGGAAGCTGATCGAAGAGATCGAATACGAGATCACGGGACTGGGCCCGCTCCAGCCCTATCTCGACGACCCCACGGTCGACGACATCATCGTCAACGGCAGCAAGAGCATCTACGTCGAGCGAGCGGGCGAGCTGGAGCAAACCACGTCCCGATTCCGCGACGACACGCATTTGATGAACGTCATCCAACGTATTGTCGGCCCGATCGGACGGAGGGTCGACAAATCATCGCCATATGTCGATGCGCGACTGCCGGATGGATCGCGTGTCAACGTGATCATCCCGCCGGTCGCGCTCGACGGGCCCATGCTCTCGGTCCGGAAGTTCCGCGAACAGCCATTCCGCGCCCGCGAGCTGGTGCGCATGGACACGCTCAGTAACGACATGCTCGTCTACCTCGCATCGGCTGTGCGCTCACGTCTGAACATCGTGATTTGCGGCGGCACCGGGTCGGGCAAGACCACGCTGCTGAATGTCTTGAGCGGCTTTATCGGTCCCAAGGAGCGGGTGGTCACGATCGAGGACACCGCGGAAGTCCGCTTGCAACAATGCCACGTGGTCAGGCTCGAGACGCGACCGCGGAGCCCGGACAATCCCGGAACCGAAGTGACGGCCCGCGATCTGATGCGCAACGTGCTTCGGATGAGGCCGGACCGCATCATTCTTGGCGAAGTCCGCGGCAACGAAGCCATCGACATGCTTCAGGCGATGGGGACCGGCCATCACGGGTCCATGGCGACGATCCATGCCAACAACACGCGCGATGCGCTGGACCGCCTGGAGATGCTGATCGGGCTTGGAAATATGCGCGCCGAGCCGCGCACGCTTCGCCGCTACATCGCCAGCATCATTCACGTGCTCGTGCATGTGCGGCGCGCTACCAACGGCCGCGCGGTGCAAACGATCTCCGAGGTCACCGGCGTCGAGGGCGATGCCTACACGCTGAGCGAGCTGTTCCGCTTCACCGAAGACGCTCCGGCGTCAGGCCGGGGCAAATTCGAGCAGGTCGCATCCCGGTCTCATTTCGCCTCGCAGCTCCGGATGGTCGATCTGAAGGATATGTGACCGTGGACAGCCTGCTTCAAATCGCGGTTGGCATCCTCTTGGCATGGTTCGCCGTGGGCGCGGCGAAGCAGGCCTTGCGACAGAAGATGCTTCGCGAGCGGACGGATGCGATCTGCGGAACCCCGTCCCACTCGAGGAACGCGCCGGCCGACAGCGGGGCCATCGATGCCCATTTCGTGATGTTCTTCGAACAATTGGGCTTGGCCTCGGACAATCTCGCGACGCGCGTCTATCTTGTGCTCGCTCCGGTCGGCCTTGCGTTTGCAGTGGCCATCTTCGGATGGGCGACAGGCTTCGGTTTGCTGGGCGCGTTGCTGCTGGGTCACCTCGTTGTCATCCGATGGCAGCGGCGCAGACGCACACAGCGATTCACCGACGGGCTGCCCGGGCTGCTCGAGCGCGTGCGCCGCCTCGTGATGATCGGCAACACCTTGCCGCACGCGTTCATCGAAAGCGTGGGGACCGCCGATCCGCTCCTCAAACACGAAATCGAGCCCTATATCCGCCGCGTTCAATACGGCGCGCCGTTCGCCGAAAGCATGGAGATGCTCGCCCGGCACAACGAGATCGTCGAGCTCCACATGTTTTCGGCATTCGTGAAGACGAACTCCAAGTTTGGCGGGCGCGTAGCGCAGACTCTGTCGAATCTCATCGATCAGCTCACCAACAAACGCCGGCTGGACCGCGAGATCACAGCGGCGACCGCCGAGACCCGCGCGAGCGCAGCCATCCTGCTCGGCCTTATGGTCTTCCTCATCGTCCTTATGAGCGTGATGAACCCCCAATATTTCACATTCTATGCCGGGAGCGAGCAGGGGCGCCTCATCTTCCTCTGCATTCTCGCCTGGCCTGTGACCGGGATTTTCGTGATGAAGCGGATTCTGGCGCTGGACTTCTGAACGATGATGCTCGCGCTCGCCATTCTCTTTTTCGCAGCAGCCCTCACACTGTCGGGCGTCGGCCGGTTTGCCGGCCCCATCGGAACGCGGCTTGAACGGCTCGTGCCGGCGCGCGTAGCGCTGGCCGGCGTCCTCGCCGGCGAGGTGCGCTATCAGCGGATCGTTCAGCGCGGCTTCGCGATGATCGATCCGTCGTTTCCGCTCATGGAGACGAGACTGCGTTCGCTGGGAGTCGTCAGGCTGCCATGGATCATCATGATCGAGGTCGGGAAGCTTGGAGGAGCGGTCTTGGCCGCGATTCTGATCGCAACGCTCGTCTCCGCGGTTTTTTCCAACGGCATGATCATGATCGTCGCTCCGCCGTTCGCCTTCGTCTCGTTCATCTTGCTCACGAACAACTCGATCAAGAGCGCCGCGTTGAAGCGCCGGAAACGTATCGGCAGGGAGCTCACTCTTGGTATCGAGATGCTGTGCATCTTCCTTGAAGGCGGCCAGAGTCTCGATCAGGCGTTTCGCTCGTTCTCCGACGTCTGCGGCGATGCCTTGCCTCACATCGCGGGGATTCAGCGCACGCTCGTTGCCGATCTCAACAACGGCGTTCCTTACGAAAAGGCGATCGAAAGTTGGGTGGCGAACCTGCATGTCGACGAGGCAAAGCCGCTCGCCACGCTATTCGTCGATTCACTCGTCCACGGCACCGAATTGGTGCCGCACTTGCGGCAGTTCTCGCTCGAACTGGTCGAGCAGCGGATCGCCAACGCCCGCGCAAGCATCGGGGTCAAATCGTCCCAGCTGACGGTCGTAATGGTCGTGTTCTTCCTGCCGGCTATTCTCGCATTCATAGCGGCGCCTGCAATCACGGGCGTCCTCAGGGCCTTGGAGACGTCACGATGAGACACCCGATTCTTGCGGCCGCCGGGCTCGCGCTCGTCCTGCTCTGCGGTTGCCAGACGACGCTTGTTCAGACGTCTCCACGCGCCGCAGACGCTCAATCCGCCGCCCTACCGAGCGACCGCGAGCGCGATCTCTATCTTTCGGTCATCGGCCAGCTGATCGACCACGGAAAATTCTATGCGGGGCTGGCGCATCTCGACGAATTCGAGCGTCTGCATGGCCCCACCGACGCATCGCGCAAGCTGCGCGGCGACGCCTGGCTTGCCGTAGGCGCACTCGACAATGCCGAGGGCGAGTACACGGCGATCACCGAAGGGCGCTTCGTCGGCTATGGCGAACACGGCTTGGGCCGCGTTGCAGCCGCCCGAGAGGATTGGCCGGCCGCGTCGCGCCATTTCGAGCGCGCCGTGAATCAGCAGCCGACGAGCACGCGGTTTCTCCAGGACTTCGCAAGCGCCCTGTTCGCGCTGGGCAAGGTCAACGACGCGGAGTTCCAGCTTCGCAAGGCGCTGGAGCTTTCCGCATCCGACAGCGCCACGAGCGAGACGCTGCGCACCATGCTCGCGACGCGCGCGCGGACCGAATTCGTGCGGGCGAGCGCGATCGACGTGCAACCTGCCGCGAACGGAGCGGCCTTCGATGCGCGGAACACACCATGAGCATCGGACCGCGTTTTGGTATCACCTCTACCCGGCGCTTCCTTAAATCGACGGAGGGCGCGTTTTCGATCCTGACGGCGATCTTATCGGTCGTCATGATCAGCGCGCTTGGGCTCGCGGTCGATCTCGGTTCCGTCGTCTATTGGCAGCGCCGGTTGCAGGCCGCGACCGACGCCGCGGCTCTCGCCGCGACCTTCGACCTCTCGCGCAGCGGTGAGATCGCGCTGAGCTCGCTTCAGGCGAACGGGCCCGCAATGGCGGTCATCGAGACCGATGAAGTCGGCACCTATGTCGACGACCCCGCGATCGCCGGCGGCAACCGCTTCACAGCGGGGGCGGCTGATAACGCGGTTCATCTCACCACGAGCTACGACGTTCCCATCTACTTCATCCGTGTGCTGACCGGCATGTCGGTGATCAGCGTCAATGCGGACGCCGTCGCCTACAATCTTCCGCTTGCGGGCGTGGCCATCGGTGCGTCCACGGCAGAGACCGACACCGACCAAGTCAACGATTTCATCACGGCCGTGTCCGGAAGCTCGTTCAACCTCACCGATGAGGAGATTGCCGCCCTCGATCAAACCTCGATCTCCGTCTTCAGGGTTCTGGATCGCCTGGCGGAAGCGGGCGGATCGCAGATCACGCCGATAACGTCCGTGCTGGCTTCCGATGTCGATCTCGCGACGCTCGCGAGTGCTGCTGCTGCCGCGTTGTCGGCGCAGGCACAGACGCCCACCGCAACGCAGACGGTGGCCATAAACGCCCTTTCGCGCATCGCGCAGAACGCCGGAAACACGTCGTTCGTCCCTGCGGAGAACTTTGTCACGCTGGGCGCGCATCAACAGCGCAATGCCGTCGACATGATCTCCGCGGCGAACGATACGCTGGGGCATACCGGCGCTGTCGCTGCTCATGGGCTATCTGCACGCCTCGCGCGAGAACACGCTGATCGACCAAAGCCTGAGCATTCCCCTGGCCGGTCTCGCCACGGTTTCGCTCGACACCGTGGTCTCTCGGTCCGTGATCGGCGAAACGCCGGTCGGCACGACCACAATCGGTCCTGAGGGCAGCTCTGCGGCAAGCTCGCAAGCCCGCGTCAGACTGAATGTCCAACTTCTTCAGCCTATCCAAATCAATCTTGGCCTGATCAATCTTTCGCTGCCGCTTTCCATTCCCATTGTCGTGGAGCTCGGTTATGGCGGCGCCGTGATCACAGACATCGCCTGCGGGACGGACGTTCGCGCCACCACAGACATCACCGTCGCCGCACAGAGCGGGGCTGCTCGCCTCTTCATTGGAAACGTGACGGACAGCGAATTGGCCGACATGCTGACGCCGCTTGCGCCCGATCCTGCGCAGATCATCAGCACGCCGCTGGTGAGCGTAAGCGGCGAGACGGAAGTGAATGTGGGGCAGTCTGCGGCGACGCTGCACTTCGACTGGAACGACATTCAAGCGGGAACGGTCAAGACCATCGACAGCAGTCCTACTGTCGAGGATGCGCTCACGCTTGCCGACAACAGCTTCTCGCTCATCGTCGGCAATGCGCCGCCGCTGGTGAACACTCTGGTGAATACGCTGGTGCGCGCGCAGGTGTCGGCGGTGCTCACAGCACTTCAGCCGGAATTGGAAACGATCCTCGCAAGTCTCGGTCTCAAACTCGGCACGCTGGATGTGCGGGCGACAGCCGTGCGCTGCGGGATACCCGCGCTCGTGACCTGAAGAGGCATCGCCATGCGATCTCCGCTCCGAGGTTTCCTGCGTCGCACCTGGTCAGACACCGAAGGTGCAAGCGCGATCGAGTTCGCCATCGTTGCACCCGTTTTCTTCATGCTGGTCTTCGGCATCCTCGTCTATGGCTATTATTTCGCGTCGATCAGCATGCTGAACCACATCGCCTATGAGGCCGCGCGAGCGACCGTCACGGGGCTCAGCGATGATGAGCGCAGCACGCTCGCACATGCCCGCGCCGACGAACTGATCAGCGGGCTCAGCGGGTTCATCGATGCGGATGCGGTCGAGGTCGACGCGGCGAACGACGGCGACGGCATCTATGCGATCACCGTCCACTACCGGTTCGATGCGCTCGGCCTGATCGGGCGTCGTCGTTGCTACCGCTTCCGCCGATGGAACAGACCATTCGGGTCGAGATGTCCCACGGGGGCTATTGAGGCCGGATTTCTTGGCTAATACGTCGTAACCATATGATTTCGTAGGAAAATTTGACCAGATTAAGATTTGATTCAACGTCGATGACTACCGTCGGTGCTGCCGGAAGCGGGGGTCAATCCTTACCCCTCGACCCCCGCCAGAGCAGGAGAACCAGATGGCCACACGTGCACGCAAAGATATCTGGCACAAGCTGACATTGGCTCACTTTGCCGGAAATCCTGTCTACTTCTTCGACACGCGGTTCCTGTTGTCCAAAGTGCCGGCCCTCGCGGGCTGGTCCGCCGCAAAACTCGAAGCCGCGATCACACCGCTCGTCGAGCCGACGCTTGGGCGTGGCGATGCGCGTTACATCACCGAGACCGGCTTCTATGTCGTGTTCGGGAGCTTTGATCCCTTCGCGGCCCAGGAGACGGCAAGCGAAATCAGCGCCGACATTCTCGGCAGCCTCTTCGGACCGGGCGACTATTCGCAGGAGACCGTGCAACGCCTCTGCCACCAAGCATCCGTGCAGAATCTGGTCGAAGACCTTGGCGTTCCTTCTCCGCCAAAACGTTCAGTCCGCAGTGAAGAACCAGCGAGTGATGATATGCTCGAACGCCGGAACAAGAAGCCCTTTGCGAAGAGTCGCGCCAGCTCTATCGGGAATACGTCATCTCCGAAGACAACAGGAATTTCGCGTTCTGGCCATGCTGGGACAGCCAAAGACAGCGCATAACGTCCTTCACGTGCGAGATCGCGAGCCGTTCCTCGCAGGACGCGCTCGCGATCACGACGGCGAAGAGCGTGTCTCCCGCCACGACGCAATGCCGGCTCGACATCGCAGCCCTCGCCACCGCGTCAAAGGGCATTCGCCGGATCGTACGGCGCTGCGAGCCGGGCTTCGTGAGCGTGCCCGTGCATGTCGAAACCTTGTCCTGGTCCAAGACTTGCGCGATGCTTATCTCGGCGTGCTCAGCCAGATCGATCCGAAATTCCTGTCGCTGATGGCCCTTCGCATCGACGGGTTCGCTCCCGGTGCGGATCTCTCGCTCCTGCCCGATTGGATCGCGCAACTCCGGCCCCATGTCCGCGGAATCTCCGTCGAGATGGGCGCCGAGCAGGAGAAATCCTTTGCCGGGATCCCCGGTTTGACGGGATTCGAACCTGACGATCACCGATGAGATGCGCTCGCCGGGTCCCGGCGCTGAAGCACTGGTTGACCAGATCGCAAGACTGAAGCGCATCTGCCACAGCCAGGCCGCGATCGCATCCATTCACAACGTGGCGACGCTTCCCGAGCTGTATCTCGTCAAGGCCCACGGGATCCGGATTGTGTCGGGACCCGTGATCGAGTCGCCGTCATCGGCCCCGGGCCGCCTCCGGCCGCTGTCGTTCGAGAGCATGAGCGCCGACACGCTCAAGGGCGCAGACCGCGATACGTTCATCCGCGAATTGGAGAGCGACGTTGAGCAAGCGATCCTGAGGCGGATGGCGCAACTGGCAGGACCCGAGTCGTCGCCGCAGGGTCCGAGATACTCCGGCCGAGCTTAGCGGACGGAGTGCTGGAGACCGACGCGCGCCCCCCACCGCGCGTCGGTCCCGCCATCTCGATCCATCAGTGCGCGGTTTCCAGCGCCGGCAGGGGGAAGAACAGCCTCAAGAACCATTCGCCATCGGAGGGTGCATCGATCGAGATGCGCCCGCCATGCAGATGGACGACGATCCGCGTACCGAGAAGCTTCATTTCCGACATTTCGACGCTGTCGAGACAATCGACCACTTCCGTCATCTCCGCGTTGAACACGCGCGCATACTTCCGCGCTGACAGCGGCGATTTCACCCGAAAGGTCACGATCAGCTCACCCGCGTCTTTTACCGCCATGATCGTCAACCCATCGCCGGTCGACAAATCGTTCATCAGCACCACGCAGAGATCCGCGAGGCCCCGCGCGAGACGCTTCTGATCGCCATAGAGGAACGGCAATTGGTTGGGCACTCTGGATTTCAGCTGAACCTGCTTCTTCGTGCCCAGCTGCTGGACGGCGGGCAGCATGCGCTGGATGAGGCCGGACAAGTCGACCGGCGCACATTCGAGGGGCGTCGTATCGGTGTTGTCACCGGCGTAGTTCAGCGTCGCCTTCCGCTCTTGCGGATCGAGCTTCCGACTTATCGGCCATGAGGAGCTTCTGCACCAAATTCTCGCGATGGCGCAGCATTTCCGAGATGGCTTCGACGCGCTGCTGGAGCGCTTCAGCCTCACCCAGTATGGCGTCGTTCTCGAGCTCGGTTTCGATCAAGTCCGCGAGGTGGTCGAAGGCGCGCGTAACAGTTTCCGCAATCTTCGATCCCTCGACAGGTTTGCGCAGAAAATCGAAAGCCTGGGCCCTGATGGCATTGATTGCGGCAGACTGCGTGTCGTCGCCCGTCAACATGACGAAGACGAGATGGCGAGGGATTTCCTTCTTCAAGGCTTGGATCACCTCGATCCCGTTCATTTCGGGCATGTGGTAATCGACGATGATGACGCCGACATTGTCCTCGCCGACGAGTTGCCGGCGCGCCTGGCTGATGTTTTCACAATAGAGGCCCTCGAAATTCCGGAGCGCCAGCGTGTCGCAAATTTCCTCCCCAATAGACGTATCGTCGTCAATCACGAGAACGCGACGCGTCGCTTGATCTGACATCGAAAAGTAGCCTCCCGGCCTTGTAAAAAGTGGCTACGTGAATTCTACGACAGGCAGATTTCCGCCCGGTAAATCTCGGTAAAGCAGAAACATCCGACGAGAATAGTTCGGCCTCTATGCTAAAAAGTTTCGCCGTCTTGTCTTGGTGAATCCTCATTTACCAAGTCAGTTTTACTTGGATGTAAGAGTTCCTTCACCTTTGGAAGCCCACCCTAGGAACCGTCGACAGCCAAGGGGTGGCGCCATGGCACGAGTTCTGGTCGTTGATGACGATGCGGATATCCGAGAGGGCGTGCACGATGTGCTGGCCGCCTGCGGGCATTCGGTGCTCGAGGCTGCCAACGGCGCGATCGGCCTCAGGCAATTGGCAAGCAACAGCGTGGATCTCGTGCTGATGGACATTCTCATGCCCGACAAGGAGGGCATCGAGACGATCCAAGAGATCCGGCGCGTTGAACCCGACAAGAAGATCCTTGCGATGTCAGGCTGCAAGTCGCGGCACGACTATCTGGACTTCGCAAAATATCTCGGAGCGGACGCGGTCTTGACGAAACCGTTCCAGCCGGCGGAACTGCTCGAGGCGATCGGCAGCGTGCTGACCGCCAAGGGACGGCTCGACAGCTAGCGCGAAACTGGCGGAGCCGGAGGGATTCGAACCCTCGATACGGCTTTAGGGCCGTATAACGGTTTAGCAAACCGCCGCCTTCAGCCTCTCGGCCACAGCTCCGCATAGGCGAGACAAGGACTTAGCACGAACCGGACACCAACAAACCCCGGAAAAAGCAGCCACCGGCCCTGGGATCACCCCTTTAGCCGTTGACACCCCGGTTGTCCGTCTTGTCGAACAAATCACCGCGCATGGTCAAGGCGATGCAGGCGAGGGCCCTTGAGCGCGAGGCAGAAGGGCATAGTCGGCTGGAGGAGCCGCGTGGCCAGCGCGCGGCGCTGTCGTCCTCGGGGTTCGCATGCCCGCACGAGTTCTTGCGATCGGTCTGGATGCGGTCAACGCGACGTTCATCGACCGCTGGGTGGAGGCAGGCCACCTTCCGCATATCGCTGCTCTGCGCCGCCGCGCGAACGCGTTCCAGCTCGACGCGGAATGCATGGAAACGTTGCCCGGGGCGATCTGGACAGACATCGCGTTTGGAGAGCCCGCCGGGCGTCACGGACTCTTCTACTTCCCCGAACAATTCCAGCCGGACGAAGGGATGTGCCGCAAGCTTGCGGAATCCGAGGCCGACATGCGCAAGTCGTTCTGGGGCGTTGCGAGCGCCGCAGGCCGCCGCTGCGCGGTGATCGATGTGCCGTTCATGCCGCTGCTCCCGGACTTCAACGGCGTGCAGCTCCGGGAATTCGCGGTTCACGACACGTGGGCCGGACCTGCTTCGCATCCGCCGACGCTCATCAACGAACTCTATGCGAGCTGCGGCGAGCCGCCGCTTCACCATTTCATGTGCGATCAGCGAGTCGCCACTGCAGGACGCAAGGCCATCTTCGAGGAACTGCTCCTCCGCACCGATATCAAGACGAGCGTGCTGCGCAACCTGATGGCTCGCGAACGATGGGACCTCTTTTTCGCGGTCTATGGCGATGCGCATTGCGCGGCCCATCAATTGTGGCCGGCGCGCGAGAACGGAAAGCTGGTGTCGAGCGTCGATGGTCTTTCGGACCCGTGGGAACCGCTTCGCCGCCTCTATGCCAGGATCGACGAGGGCATCGGCGCGCTCGTGGCCGATGCGGGACGCGACGCCCATGTCATTCTCTTCACCAGTCACGGAATCGGCTTTTATCTCGGCGGGCCGCAGCTGCTGCCCGAAATCCTCCGGCGTCTCGGCTTGAGCAGCGGCTGGGAGTGGCCCGGACGCAGAACGCTGCGCCGGCTGGCGCTGATGACACGTCGCCGCATTCAGGTGCCACAGATCGAAGACGTCGCCGCCTTGCACACGCCACGCGCTCAGCGTTTGCGCGCCTGGCTCGGCACCGAACGATATCCCGGGCAGTTTCAGCGTTGCCTCGCGTTCGCGATGCCCAACAATCGCATCGGCGCGATCAGGCTCAAGATCGCGGGGCGCGATCGCGATGGCGCCGTGGCGCCGTCCGAGGCCGATGGGCTTCTGGATGCGATAACCGAGGAGCTCGACCGTCTGGTGGATCCGCGGACGGGTCTGAAGCTTGTGCGGCGCATCGACAGAGCCGATACGCGGCTGGGAACGGAGCGTTCAAAGCTGACGCCCGATCTGCTGGTCAAGTTCCGAACCGACATCGGACCCGTCGAACGCGCCTACTCGCCCCGGCTCGGTACGATCCACGTCCCGAATGCGCGCCCCCATTATGTGCGAACCGGCGACCACGTGCCGCAAAGCCGCGCGTGGATCGCGACGCCTTCCAGCCGCGGCAGAGCAAAGGTCGCGCACCGAAACATTCTCGATCTGGCGCCGACGATCCTTTCGCTTCTCGACGTCGCCCCCGCGCCTCATATGGCGGGGCGCATCCTTCACTCGGACGACGCCACCGCCGCGACACCATAGACGCGCCGCCAGTGCCGGGCGGGATCGTCTGTCGCCGGTGCTCGGGAGCGTTGTCGAACGTGCGAGGATCAGCATTCTGGGAAGCAAGCGCCGGAGCAGCGCTCTCGGCAACACCGCCGTGACGCCCACGCCCGCCAGCAGGAACACGCGCCGAGACAGCGAGCTCAAGGGCTTCATACACACCGATTCGATGCAACTCGTCATGAGCGGGATGAACCTGTCGCCGGCAAACGGATGAGACGGGTTGAGGCGAAACGACAGGAAGCGGTGGATCCAATGATAGCAGGGCGGCTTCGGACGGTAGGACTTCCAGCGCTCCTCGCCGACAAAGGATCTCACCGCCTGATAGATGTTGGGGTGAAACAGCACGGCGCGTTCGCGCAGGCCCACATCGAGCGAATTGCGCAAGGTCAGATTGTTGGCGTGGAAGCGATAGCCGCCCATCGGCTCATGGATGAGACGGGTTGAGCCCTGCGCCATGGTCAGGGCGTTCAGATAGCAGTCGCATGCGCGGTACCACGTCACTTCATCGATGGGGAGAATCCGCTTGAGCGCCCACGCTGCATAGGCGTTGCAGCTTTGCGCGCCGCTGATCACCTGGCCGAAGCGCCCGAGCTGCTCGTCCAGCGGGATATCAGGGACCTCGAATGGAGGATGGAGCCTCGGCAGCAGCGTGCCATCGGCGCCCATCGCGTGGAGGGGAAAATGAACGCGCGTAACGTTCGCTGTTCCACAGCGCGACTACGCGGCCGACGGCTGCGGGGCCAGCACGTCGTCGGAATCGAGAAAGAGAATGATGTCGCCGGTCGCCGCCGCAAATCCGGCATTGACCGCACTTCCTTCGCCCGCCGTTCTCCTTCAAGACCACTCGGACCTGATTGCCGTAGAGGGCGAGGATTGCTCGCGAGTCGTCCGTGGAGCCGTCGTCGACGACAATGACTTCCGTGGGCGCGTGTGTCTGGGCCAGCGCGCTGTCGACGGCATCCCTTAAGAAGGCCCCGTAGTTCCAGTTCCGGATGACGATGCTGACCTTCACGGCCGGTGGAATCCCTGCCCTTTAGATGATAATAAGACTTACTCGCATGCTATGACTTGTTGCTCACGACGTCCTAAGGGCAGACAATATTGGGCTAAGGGCCGGCTAAAAGCCAAGTCCACGCCAATTTTGAGCCGCATCGGAAGCGCGCGTTCATGCGTTCCCTTGACGGCCGGCGGGGCGTCCGGCCCTCACCCATCGGAGGCAAGGGCCCATGCTTGTGTCCCATATCCTCAAGGAAAAAGGCCGTGACGTGCTCGCCATCCCGCCGGAGGCGACGCTGTTCGAAGCCGCGCGCGTATTGACGCTCAATCGGATCGGCGCGCTCCTTGTCCGCGACCCGAAGGGCGCTCTGAAGGGCATCATCTCCGAACGCGATATCGTGCGCGCGATTGCCGAGGAGGGCGCGTCCGCGCTTGCGCTCACCGTCGGCGAGCGGATGACGAAGGACGTCGCGACATGTGAAGAGAACGACACCATCGCGGAGATCATGGAAACCATGACCCGCTGCCGCTTCCGCCATATGCCTGTCATCGAGGCAGGCCGTGTCGCCGGCATCGTCTCGATCGGCGACGTGGTCAAGATCCGCATCGCCGAGACCATGCGCGAGGCGCAGGCGCTCAAGGACTACATCGCGGCGGGCTAAACCAGGGCCTCTATCCGTGTACGGACCATGGGCGATGGCGGCCCTTGTGCGCCAGCGTTTTTTGACGGTTTCCTCCGGAACAGGGGTTTTACGTAAGCGTTTCCTAGACGGGAGGACGGCGAGTTCAAGTCTCGCCCTCACGTAAAGGAGACCAAACCTATGGCCACGCGAAAGCTTATCCTCGGCAGCGCGGCAAGCCTGTTGCTCTCGGGCGCGATGCTCGCCACGGCGCCGGTGCTCGCGCAGTCGAGCGATCCCAATCAAGCCTATGCGGATGCGCAGGCGCGTTATAGTTCAGAGCTTCGGGACTATAACCAAAATCAACAGGACTATGAGCGGCAGCGCAGCGAATACAGCGCCAGAATCGACGATTATCAGCGCTCGCTGAACGCGCCGCTTCCGCGCCGGCTCCCCGACGCCGTTGCGACCGATGTTCCCGATAGCAACGTCGTCGTGGTCGATCCGGAACCGAACACGACCGTCGTCATCAACGAGCCGCGCGATCGGACGATCATCGTCCGGGATCCGTGATCCCGATGTGGTCGTGATCGACGATTTCCGCGACCGGCTTCTCATCCGCGATGTGCCGCCTTTGATGCGCGTCGAGGATGTGGCCGATCCGAACTACGAGCTGTTCAATCTGCCGGTGCTGGATTCCGCGGGCCTGACGGTGGGTCACTTCCGCCGCATCGAGACCAAGGACCCCGGCGATCTCGTGGCGGTCATCACGCTCAATGGCTCGCGCCGCACGATCTCGGTGCTGACCGAGCATGTGCGCTTCGATCCGGGCGGGCGGACGATCATCGCGGATATGACGGGACGAGAGATGGACCTTATTCCGTCGGGTTTTCCGTATGGCTGATGGGTGAGTGACGTTGCGCCGATGGACGCAGGTCACGTCCGTCGGCGACCGGGAGGAGAACATGATTGTGGGTCCCCATAAGGGCCTTTTCTTCGTGGCGACGGCGCTGATGTGCTCTGCCTCTCTTTACGGGGCGGAAGTGTCCGCCCCGAGCAGCAATCCGTTGGCGAGGATATTCACCGGCGAGCCCAACCGGCTGACGTTGCCGCCGGACTTCCCGGACGCTGCGCTGGTGAGCCTCGATCAAGACGAGAGCTGCGCGATCTCAGGTTGCGGACCGCGAGTTTTCAGGCGCCGCAGCACTGCAAACGGCATCCGCATCTCGAGGAGGGCTGCCGTCCAGAAATCCAACCCGTGCCGGCTGGAACAGTGCTTCCGGGCGCCGTCTCAGGAGTGGCACCGGACGCGCGCGCGAAGGTGGAGCCGGTAAGCGTTGGCGGGACCGTGCAGTCCCATTGAGTTCTGCGCGCGCGTTTTACTTCAATCTATTGAGAATTTTCACTTCTGCCCCATATAGGTTGAACGCCGAAAAGACCGGCTGAAGCGTTGCGGCAGTGGGCTCAGCAACGCGCGTAAAAAAAGCAAATACAGCGCGATTTCCCGTTTGACAGGGTAAAAGCACGCGCCTATATACCGCGCCCACGCCGCCCGCTGGGCACTGTCTTGCGGGCGGTGTTGCTTCTCTGGCATGATGGAAATTCACGTCCGAGTTGGCTCTTTGACATTGTGATTCGAGGAAGGGGAACGTGGGCGGCGGCTTGATCGCCACGTCCGGTGAAAGCCGGGCGAATTCAAGATCGAGCTCAAGACTCGCGTTCTTCTGTCTAGATTGAAGTATGAGCGTTTTCGGTCCCTCACGGGCCGAAAGCGCGAATACCTCGTCAATCAAGACGAACAACGCGTTCGTGAGTTCCACGGATCAACTTGAGAGTTTGATCCTGGCTCAGAACGAACGCTGGCGGCAGGCCTAACACATGCAAGTCGAGCGCTGTAGCAATACAGAGCGGCGCACGGGTGAGTAACACGTGGGAACGTGCCCTTTGGTTCGGAATAACTCAGGGAAACTTGAGCTAATACCGGATGAGCCCTAACGGGGAAAGATTTATCGCCGAAGGAGCGGCCCGCGTTGGATTAGCTAGTTGGTGGGGTAAAAGCCTACCAAGGCAACGATCCATAGCTGGTTTGAGAGAACGACCAGCCACACTGGGACTGAGACACGGCCCAGACTCCTACGGGAGGCAGCAGTGGGGAATCTTGGACAATGGGGGAAACCCTGATCCAGCCATGCCGCGTGAGTGATGAAGGCCCTAGGGTTGTAAAACTCTTTCGGCGGGGACGATAATGACGGTACCCGCAGAAGAAGCTCCGGCTAACTTCGTGCCAGCAGCCGCGGTAATACGAAGGGGGCTAGCGTTGTTCGGAATTACTGGGCGTAAAGCGCGCGCAGGCGGTTCTTCAAGTCAGAGGTGAAAGCCCAGAGCTCAACTCTGGAATGGCCTTTGAGACTAGAGAACTAGGGTACGGGAGAGGTGAGTGGAATTCCGAGTGTAGAGGTGAAATTCGTAGATATTCGGAAGAACACCAGTGGCGAAGGCGGCTCACTGGCCCGTTACCGACGCTCAGGCGCGACAGCGTGGGGAGCAAACAGGATTAGATACCCTGGTAGTCCACGCCGTAAACGATGGATGCTAGCCGTTGGTAAGCATGCTTATCAGTGGCGCAGCTAACGCATTAAGCGTCCCGCCTGGGGAGTACGGCCGCAAGGTTGAAACTCAAAGGAATTGACGGGGGCCCGCACAAGCGGTGGAGCATGTGGTTTAATTCGACGCAACGCGCAGAACCTTACCAGGGTTTGACATCCCGCGCTAAACTCAGAGATGGGTGGTCCCCGCAAGGGGCGCGGAGACAGGTGCTGCATGGCTGTCGTCAGCTCGTGTCGTGAGATGTTGGGTTAAGTCCCGCAACGAGCGCAACCCTCTCCTTTAGTTGCCATCATTCAGTTGGGCACTCTAAAGGGACCGCCGGCGACAAGCCGGAGGAAGGTGGGGATGACGTCAAGTCCTCATGGCCCTTACACCCTGGGCTACACACGTGCTACAATGGCGGTGACAGTGGGCAGCGACCACGCGAGTGGATGCGAATCCCAAAAAACCGTCCCAGTTCAGATTGCACTCTGCAACTCGAGTGCATGAAGGCGGAATCGCTAGTAATCGCAGAACAGCAGGCTGCGGTGAATACGTTCCCGGGCCTTGTACACACCGCCCGTCACACCATGGGAGTTGGTTCTACCTGAAGACGGTGCGCTAACCGCAAGGAGGCAGCCGGCCACGGTAGGGTCAGCGACTGGGGTGAAGTCGTAACAAGGTAGCCGTAGGGGAACCTGCGGCTGGATCACCTCCTTTCTAAGGATGATGTTTTCGGAAAGGCCCTCACGGCCAATCCCAAACATCTCTTAAGACACAATGGCGGCCTGCCGCCGTCTTCGTTTCCCTTCCTTCCGTCGAAAATCCCGGACGAACGCGTCCGGGTTTAGCGATTGACTGGCGAAGTGATCCTGAAACGAGTTTGTCCGTCATGGGCAACCGGTTTCGGGCTCGTAGCTCAGGTGGTTAGAGCGCACGCCTGATAAGCGTGAGGTCGGACGTTCAACTCGTCCCGGGCCCACCATTTGAGCGCCGATCGTCGATGTTGTTGTCCCGGGGGCCGTAGCTCAGTTGGGAGAGCGCGAGCTTTGCAAGCTTGAGGTCGTCGGTTCGATCCCGATCGGCTCCACCATAGGCCGCGGATCAGGCGTACACAGATCAATCGCACATCGTTCGTCGACGGACCAAACACAATTGGAATGCGTGGCGTTGGACTTTTCGGTCCCCTGCCCGCGCGTTCTGCTCTCTCTCATAGTGAAGGCGGGATTGGCCGGTTTGCACACCGGTTGATCTTAATATCTCGATCCAATGATCGCGTTCCATGTCCTGGGTTCTTCTCCGGGCATGGGACACCAATGCTGAGCGATCAAGCGTTAAAGCAAGGGCGTCTGGGGGATGCCTTGGCGTGCGCAGGCGATGAAGGACGTAGCAAGCTGCGATAAGCTGCGATGAGGGGCTAGCACCCGTTGATCCGCAGATTTCCGAATGGGGAAACCCAGTCCGCAAGGACTATCTTCAGCTGAATCCATAGGCTGGAGAAGCAAACCCGGGGAACTGAAACATCTCATGTACCCGGAGGAAAGGACATCAAACGAGACTCCGTGAGTAGTGGCGAGCGAAAGCGGATTAGGCCAGTGGTCTTCATTTAAGAACCGGAACGCCTTGGAAAAGGCGGCGATACAGGGTGATAGCCCCGTACGGGTAGAAAGAGTGAAGATCCTCGAGTAAGGCGGGACACGTGTAATCCTGTCTGAACATGGGAGGACCACCTTCCAAGCCTAAGTACTCGCGCACGACCGATAGCGAACAAGTACCGTGAGGGAAAGGTGAAAAGCACCCCGACAAGGGGAGTGAAATAGACCTGAAACCGGATGCCTACAAACAGAGGGAGGGATGCAAGTCCTGACCTCGTACCTTTTGTATAATGGGTCAGCGAGTTCGTTTGTCTAGCAAGCTTAAGCCGACAGGTGGAGGCGCAGCGAAAGCGAGTCCGAAATGGGCGACGAAGTTAGGCGAATGAGACCCGAAACCACGTGATCTAGCCATGAGCAGGCTGAAGGTGCGGTAACACGCACTGGAGGGCCGAACCCACGTCTGTTGAAAAAGCCGGGGATGACTTGTGGCTAGGGGTGAAAGGCTAATCAAACGTGGAGATAGCTGGTTCTCTGCGAAAGCTATTTAGGTAGCGCGTCGCATATCACCATCGGGGGTAGAGCACTGGATGGGCTAGGGGACTTCACCGTCTACCAAACCTAACCAAACTCCGAATACCGATGAGTGCTGAGTGCGGCAGACACACGGCGGGTGCTAACGTCCGTCGTGAAGAGGGAAAAAACCCTGACCGACAGCTAAGGTCCCTAAGTCATGGCTAAGTGGTTAAGGATGTGAGATTCCCAAAACAACCAGGATGTTGGCTTAGAAGCAGCCATCATTTAAAGAAAGCGTAACAGCTCACTGGTCTAGACAAGGAACTTTGCGCCGAAAATGTAACGGGGCTAAAGCCATGCACCGAAGCTTCGGGTGTTCGAAAGAGCACGGTAGCAGAGCGTTCTGTATGCCTGCGAAGGGAAAGGGTGACCGATCCTGGAGGTATCAGAAGTGAGAATGCTGACATGAGTAGCGATAAAGAGGGTGAGAGACCCTCTCGCCGAAAGTCCAAGGGTTCCTGCGTCAAGTTAATCTGCGCAGGGTTAGCCGGCCCCTAAGGCAAGGCCGAAAGGCGTAGTCGATGGGAACCTGGTCAACATTCCAGGGCCTGCGGGTAGTGACGGATTTCAAAAGTTGTCAGGGCTTATCGGATTGTCCTGGCCGCGAAGAAGTCCCAGGAAATAGCTCCCGCGTACAGACCGTACCCGAAACCGACACAGGTGGACTAGCAGAGTATGCTTAGGCGCTTGAGAGAAGTGTGCTGAAGGAACTAGGCAATCTGCCCTCGTAACTTCGGAAGAAGAGGGCCCAATTCTTACGCAAGTAGGGATTGGGGGCACAGAGCAGGGGGTGGCGACTGTTTATTAAAAACACAGGACTCTGCGAAATCCAAAGATGACGTATAGGGTCTGACGCCTGCCCGGTGCCGGAAGGTTAAGAGGAGATGTGAAAGCGTCGAATCGAAGCCCCGGTAAACGGCGGCCGTAACTATAACGGTCCTAAGGTAGCGAAATTCCTTGTCGGGTAAGTTCCGACCTGCACGAAAGGCGTAACGACTTCCCCACTGTCTCCAGCACATGCTCAGCGAAATTGAATTCCCCGTGAAGATGCGGGGTACCCGCGGTCAGACGGAAAGACCCCGTGCACCTTTACTGCAACTTTGCACTGGCATTAGGGATGGATTGCGTAGGATAGGTGGTAGGCTTTGAAGTCCAGGCTCTGGCTTGGATGGAGCCGTCCTTGAAATACCACCCTGTTTGTTCCTGATGTCTAACCGCGGCTCGAAACAGGGTCCGGAACCATGCATGGTGGGCAGTTTGACTGGGGCGGTCGCCTCCCAAAGAGTAACGGAGGCGCGCGATGGTAAGCTCAGGCCGGTCGGAAATCGGCTGTTGAGTGCAATGGCACAAGCTTGCCTGACTGCAAGGCTGACAAGCCAAGCAGAGACGAAAGTCGGTCATAGTGATCCGGTGGTCCCGCGTGGAAGGGCCATCGCTCAACGGATAAAAGGTACGCCGGGGATAACAGGCTGATGACCCCCAAGAGTCCATATCGACGGGGTCGTTTGGCACCTCGATGTCGGCTCATCACATCCTGGGGCTGGAGCAGGTCCCAAGGGTATGGCTGTTCGCCATTTAAAGTGGTACGTGAGCTGGGTTTAGAACGTCGTGAGACAGTTCGGTCCCTATCTGCCGTGGGTGTTCGAGACTTGAGAGGACTTATTCCTAGTACGAGAGGACCGGAATGAACGCACCTCTGGTGGACCGGTTGTCGTGCCAACGGCACAGCCGGGTAGCTACGTGCGGAATAGATAACCGCTGAAAGCATCTAAGCGGGAAACTAACCTCAAAACCAGGTCTCGCCGAGAGCCGTGGAAGACTACCACGTCGATAGGCTGGGTGTGTAAGCGCAGCAATGCGTTGAGCTTACCAGTCCTAATCGCTCGATCGGCTTGAACGCTTCAGCAGAAGAGTCCCATGTCTGGTGAAAAGCCCAGGCGTTGGACGCGCACATTGAATCGAGATCAGATCCTTAAATCCGTTTTTTGCTGGCTTGGTGGTCATAGCGGGGGAATTCCACCCGATCCCATTCCGAACTCGGCCGTTAAAGCCCCCAGCGCCTATGGTACTGCGTGTTAACACGCGGGAGAGTCGGTCGTCGCCAGGCCAACCAAGAACGGACCAAAGAACAATCCCGCCCT
>CAVPTF010000014.1:0-107644 GCA_963708555.1 uncultured Alphaproteobacteria bacterium
TCTGCACCGGCAATTCCGCGCGCTCGATACTGACCGAGACGTACTTGAACAGCGTCTCGAAAGGTCAGTTTCGCGCCTATAGCGCGGGCAGCCATCCCAAGGGCCAAGTGCATCCGCTGACGATCGAAACGCTTGAGCATTCGGGCTTGAAGACGGACGGCCTCACGTCCAAGAGCTGGGACGTCTTTGCGCAGGTAGACGCGCCCAGGATGGACTTCGTCATCACCGTCTGCAATTCCGCGGCCGGCGAGGTGTGTCCCGTATGGCCGGGCCAGCCGATCATGGCGCACTGGAGCTTCGCCGATCCTGCTTCATTCGAGGGTGACGCTGCCGACAAGCGGGGGTTCTTCCGCGAGATCTTCCGCCAGATCCGCATGCGTGTGGACCTATTTCGCCACCTGCCGTTGGCGAAACTCGACCGCCTGGCGGTGAAGCGGGAGCTCGATGGCATCGGTCGAAGCTGACATACGAAGCTATCCGCTTGCGGCCAATGTTAGCGCCGAAGCGCTCGGCACGGCGCTTCTGCTCGCGGCCGTCGTAGGCTCGGGCATCATGGCGGAGCGCCTGACGAACGACCATGCGCTCCGGCTGCTGTGCAATACGCTGGCGACCGGCGCCACGCTGTTCGTCGCGATCATGCTGTTCGCGCCGATCTCCGGTGCACATTTCAATCCCGCGGTGACCCTGGTCTCGGTCCTGCAGCGCTCGTCCGCGCCGTGGACTGCGCTCAGCTATCTCGTTGCGCAAGTGATCGGCGCGATCATCGGCGTATGGCTCGCCCACGCGATGTTCGGCGAACCCGTCTTCGCGCTCGGCATGAAGGCGCGCACCGGCGCAGCGCAGTGGTTGTCCGAAGCCGTCGCGACGTTCGGCCTCGTGCTCACCATCGCAGGCACCGCGCATCGCAGCCGCGAGACGATCGCCGCCTCCGTCGCGCTCTACATCGTCGCCGCCTATTGGTTCACCGCGTCCACGTCGTTCGCCAACCCCGCCGTAACGATCGCCAGAAGCCTCACGCCGACCTTCTCCGGAATTGCACCGCTCGACGCGCCCGCGTTCATCGCGGCGCAGCTGCTCGGCGCCGTCGCGGCCTGGATGTGCGCGCGCGTTCTGTTCACCGCCAACGCCGCAAAAGAATAGGGGCGCGGTAGCACCGCGCCCCTATTTGCGTTCGGAGCTGTGTGAGTCCTAAGCCGGCGGCAACGATCCGAGATACGACGAGATCGAGATGATCTCGTCGTCGGTCATCTTGGCGACCACCGGTTTCATCGGCGCGACGCTCGCGCCCGCGCTCGAGCCGTGCTTGATCAGGTAGAGTTGCCGCGCGATCGTCAGCGGCTGGATGCCAGCGAGCCGCGGCACTTCGCCTTTGCCCTTCAGGCCGTCGCCGTGACACGTCGCGCACGTTGCCGCCTTTCACCAGCGCTTCGCCCTTGGCGATGCTGCCCGGCGGCACATAGGCGATGAATTCCGCATGCGGGTCGCGGATTTCGGTGCCGAGCGGATCTTCGGGAATCTGGATGATGCGCTGCCCGATCGGCTCGGTCCCGCCTTCGGGATGGAGCTGGCGGTGACGGCCCGCCGTCGCGATGAACGTCTTCGGCGGCGTCGCGGTCTCGATGACCTTCACGAACACCCGCGGCTTCTGCTTGGAGAAATATTCGGCGGCCGCCCGCACGTCCTCGTCCGACGTCACCTTCGCGATCGGTCCCATGCGCGCGTCTTCTTTGCGCGAGCCGTCCTTGTAGTACTGCATCTGCCGGATCAGATACGCGGCCGGCATGCCGGCGATGTCGGCGGCTTCCGCATGGCTCTGGCCGGACATCAGATGGCACGAGCCGCAGGCAAACCGCACGCCTTCGCCGCCGGTAACGATCTTCGGCGCGGGCCCATGCTCCTCGGGAAACCAGTCGGGCGGCGTCGCGTTGCCGGCGATCGGCTTGGCCTCGTACTCGCGCGCGCTGCCCTTCGCCCTGACCTTGCCTTCGACCTTGACCGCCCAGGGCTGCTCCTTGGGCGGAATGTTGAACGTCCACTCCGGCAGGCCTTCGGGAAGCGTGAGCACTTCCTGCGCGGCGACGCCGATCGCGAGGAATGGAGCAGCGGCGCACAGCAGCGCAATGCGGACGGTCATTTTTGCACGGAGGTTCACGGCGGGTCTCCTCTCCCAATCGGGACGATGGTCGAAGCGCAACTTATCCCGCCGCCGGTAACCGCGTCCACCGGGAGTTGCACCTGCGGAACTACGGTGCTGTGCCCGAAGGCGGAACATAGGAGTCGGGAATGTCGAAAACGGGGTCCGATTGCGAAGGGTCCAACGGCGGTGGCGGAATGGGCCGAAGCCCGGTGAACCCGCCGGGAACATCGCTCAATTGAAATACGATGTTGGCCGTCGTGTTCTGCGCCACAGGCTGTCCGTTCACGGTCGCAGGCTTGTACTTCCAGCGGCTCCGGATCATGGCGCAGGCGGCATCGTCAAGACGAGGATGGCCGCTGCTTTCCGTGATCGTGCATTCGGCCACATCGCCGGTTTCGCTGATGACGAATCGTACGGCACTCGCGCCTTGCTCCAGCTGCCGAACGGATTCCAAAGGATAATCATCGGCTGTGACGGCGTGGCTCGTGATCGGGATCGCGGGTGTCGGATAGGGAACACTATCGGGCTGGCCGGCGGCTGACGTGCTCACCAGCAACATAGCAGCAAGTCCAAAGGCGCCGTGCGCACGCATGGAATCCCCTCGGTGTTGGATTCAACGCAACGCACGCCTTGACATGAAGAGATGACGGCCGTGACCGACGTTCATACTACAAAGAAAAAGGTGAGGGGAAACGGGTCCCCCTCACCTCGGAACTAGAGTGTCAGAACGTCTGCGTTACGTGCGGACGTGCTGATTGAACCACTCGAGCGTGCGCGCCCAGGCCTGCTGCGCCGTCGCCGGGTTGTAGCGTTCCGGCGTGGCGTCATTGAAGAAGCCGTGCACGGAATTCGGATAGATGTGGCCTTCGTACTTGATGTTGTTCTTCTTCAGCTCGGCCTCTTGCGCCACATAGGCGTCCACGAGAGCCTTATCGAGCCCGCCGTGGTTGATCAGGATCGCGGCCTTGATCTTTGGCACGTTTTCCGCCGGCGTCTGGCCGCCGTAGAACGGTGCTGCCGCCGCCAGTTCGTCGCCCATCATGCCGGCGAGCGCATTGGACATGCCGCCGCCGAAGCAGAAGCCGGTGACGCCGACCTTGCCGTTGCCGTCCGCACGCGCTTTCAGCCACCGCGCCGAGGCGAGCAGATCCTGCGTCCTCTTGGGCGCATCGAGCTTCGCGAATGCCTGGCCGCCCCTGAAGTCGTCGCCCGGGTAGCCGCCCACGGACGTGAGGCAGTCGGGCGCAAAGGCGTTGAAGTTCGCCAGCGCAAAACGGCGCGCGACGTCTTCGGTGTGCGGATTGAGGCCGCGATTCTCGTGGATGACGAGAATGCCCGGCAGTTTCGCTCCGGTCTCGGCGCGTGAATCGGCGCTGAACGGGCGGACGAAATAGCCGCGGATCGTTCCATGGCCATTCGGTGAGGGAATGGTCTCGTAGCTCGCCTTGATACGCTCGTCGTCCTTGCGGACCTGCTGGCCCAAGGCGTAGTTCGGCATCAGCGCTTCAAACATCGCCGTGACGGTCAGGCCGCCGATGGCGTAGCGCTTCAACCCATTCATGAAGTCGCGGCGGCCGATCTGGCCGTGAATGAACTGCGAATACAGTTCGACCGCTTCCGCGGGCATTTTCTTCCGTATTTCCATGTGTCCCATGTGTCGCTCCGGTGGCTTCCGTTCCACGACGCGAAACTACCACTGCTCGCGTCGCTTCTGAAGCCGTTGACGAGATTGTCAACCTGCCACCCGAGGGCTGCCCGCCCCTTGGGCAGCTTCCAGACCTCGCCCCCCTAGGACCAGGACCGGCCGGGGCACCCCGCAGCGAGCCAAGCCCTTCAATTCAGTCCGCTATTGGGCCAGAACGGGGAAAATGCCACTCATCATTCCGTGGACCTGAGACCGTGCCGTCATGACCGACATTGATTTTTCGGAGGCCGCGCCGGCCTACACTTGGCGAATTCCATACTTTCCCAAGTTCTTCGAACAGGTCGCCATTGCGGCCGAGCTCAATGATAAAAGCTTCGTTCTCGATCTCGCCTGCGGCACCGGCGAGCTGGCCGTCGGGATGTCTCGCTATTGCGGTGAGGTGTTGGGTATCGACAAGTCTCAGGAGATGTTGTCGTTGCGCCGTGAGCTCCCGGCCAATGTTCGTCTCCTGCAGGCCGACCTCAAATCGGAGTCCATAACCATCCCGCGCCCCGCTTCGCTGGTGACCATCGGACGTGCCATCCCCTATCTCGACCGAAGCGTCGTGACGCCGTTCCTGGAATCGGTGGTCGGGGAACAGGGCCGCGTGTTGGTGTGTGCGGCAGGTATGGCGAATGAGGTTCCCTGGCGTCCGCACTATAGCGAGCCTATGCGACCGTTACCGGAAGCGCGTGTCGCCCGGGGGTTCGATGGTCGAGCCTTCTTCGCCAATTCGCGATGGAAGGAAACACGGATCATTGAAATCGATGGCGTGTTTCGTTGCCGCCCCGAAGGCATCTTCCGTAACGCTCTATCGCACGCCAATCTGGTCGAAGGAATCCTCGCGGACAAAGAGCGATTTGTCCTGGAGCTGAGGCAAATTCTTGCCCCCTATCAGGATGCGGCGGGCCTCATAACCTTCCAGGCCATCAGTTGGGCCGTGGAGTATCGCCGCCATGAGTGACGTACCGTGCAACGGCTGCACCGCCTGCTGCCGCCAGCAGGTCGTTCTCCTGAGCATGGAGGACGAACCGAACATGGCGGCCTACGACTATCGGCATGTCGGCGATCTCCGCGTGCTCAACAACAAGCCGAACGGCGACTGCACGCATCTGGGACCGGAAGGCTGCACGATCTACGAGAATCGCCCATTCATTTGCCGGACCTATGACTGCCGGAAGCACTTCAAGAAGTCTCGCCGGCCGCGAGCGGCGGCTATTCTCCAACAGCGCGCTCGGGGACGCGGCGCGCAAGCGACTCGACACGCTCGACGCCGACGATCTTGCCGATCTGCCGAATTACCGTCGCTGAAGCCGATGACCAATCCCAAGCACGTGGGAATTCTGCACCAGCTCGCCCGCACCGGCGGCACGATTATCAATCGATGCCTGGGTTGCATGCGGAATATTGTCATGCTCAGCGAGTTGCACTCGACCAAGCGACAGGGGCTCCGCTTCCACCCCCTCTACCAGGCCGGGCAGTGGTTTGATCTGATCAGCCCGGAAGAGCGGGCAACACTGCGCTCCAATGCCGAGAAGGGCGGCTGGAGTTTCGGCCGCAGCATGGAATTGATCGAAGAGCGCACGCGCTTGAGCGGACGCCACCTGCTGATCCGGGAATTCAGTCACGCGGATTTCCTGCTCACATCGATAACTCGACCGGTATTCCGTTCACGGATGGTCGACGAGCTCGGCAAGCTCTACGCGCTGCGGCGGAGCGCGGTCGTGCGTCATCCGCTGGACCAATGGCGCAGCATGCAGGATTACCCGGCGACCCGCGAGCGCTGCTCGCTCGCGGATTATCTGAAAGGCCATCGGCGATTTGCCGAGATGGCGTTGGAGGTTGGTTTCGTTCGCTATGAAGATTTTTGCCGCGACCCCGCCGACGACGCTCGAACAGTTGTGCAGAGATCTCGGCGTGCCCTTTGACGCCGAGTTCAGTGCGCGGTGGATGCACTACGATCGGCTCACCGGCGATGTGAGCCGGCCCCCGGGCCTCCCGATCCGGGCCCGCCCACGGCCGCCGCCGTCCGATCAATTGATGCAGGCGCTGCTGCAATCGGCGGACTACCGCGCCTCGCTCACACTGCTGGGCTACAGCGACTGAGCCGCGCTCAAACGGGGCGTCGTGTTCGAGGGCTCACTCCGCCGCTTCGGCGGGACGCCGTGGCGTGCTCGCATGCTGCGTCAGTTCCTCGGGCGCGAAGTCGTCCACATCGATCACGTCGCGCACGATGGCGTTGGCGTCCATCAGCGCCGTGGCTTCGGCCTGGGTGATGACCTTCTCCTCCACCAGCGCCGGCAAGGTCGGCGAGCGCCTTTCTGCTCTGCTTCACCGCGCGGATCTTCTCTTCGATCCGGTCGCGTTCAACCGCCGCCAGGAACGCATGCTCCATCCGGCCCGTCGCGTCGGTCTCGCTCTTGCTCAGATAGATGCCCTTGGTCAGGCGGTCGCGCGCCTCCGACGGCGAGAGCAGCAACCGCGCCACGTCGCGCGTGAGCCTGTCCGACGGCGGCCGGCGATGGCGGCCCAACGGGAACGCGATCAATCTCAACAGCCACGCCACCGGACGCGCGGGCAGGTTCTTCAACACTTCGTCGAGGCGCGTCTGGATCGTGTACAGCGCGTTCACGTAGTTCCACTCGACGAACGGCAGATCGGTCGCCGGCATCCCGTCGTCCTCGAACCGCTTGAGCACGCAGCTCATCAGATAGAGCTCGGAGAGCACATCGCCCAATCGCGCCGACAGACTCTCGCGCCGCTTCATCTCGCCGCCGAGGGTCGCCATCACGAGATCGGCCACCGCGCCGAACGTGACCGCCGCCGTGTGCAGCCCGCGATACATCGGCGCGATATGCGCGACGCTCGGCGTCGATGCGAACGTGCCGAACGTCAGGTTGTGCCAGAACGCGCGCAGCACGTTCGACGTGGCGCGGCCCATATGCGCCCACAGCGCCTTGTCGAACGCGCGCAACGCTTCGCTCGGATCGGGCAGGTTCGCGGCCTCCATCTCCTTCAGCAGATACGGATGGCAGCGGATCGCGCCCTGGCCGAAGATGATCAGCGAGCGCGTGAGGATGTTCGCGCCTTCGACGGTGATCGCCACCGGCACGCTCATATAGACGCCGAAGAGATAGTTGCGCGGCCCGTCGCAGATCGCGCGCCCGCCATGGATGTCGAGCGCATCGTTGAGCGCGGTGCGCATGCGTTCGGTCGCGTGATATTTCAGGATCGCCGACAGCACCGAAGGCTGCTCGCCTTTGTCGAGCGAGCCCGCCGTCAGGCGCCGCGCGGCCTCGAGCCCATAGGCATAGCCGCCGATCCGCGCGAGCGGCGCCTCGATGCCCTCGAATTTGCCGATCGGCAGACCGAACTGACGGCGGATGCGCGCATAGGCGCCGGCAAAGCGCGCGCAGAACATCGCCGCACCCGTCCCCAGCGCCGGCAGCGAGATCGCGCGGCCGGCGGCCAGACAATCCATCAGCATGCGCCAGCCCTGGCCGACGCGCTCCTGCCCGCCGATGACGTAGTCCATCGGGATGAACACATCGCGCCCTTGCGTCGGTCCGTTCTGGAACGCCTGCCCCGCCGGGAAATGACGCCGTCCGATCTCAACGCCTGGCGTGTTGGTCGGCACCAGCGCGAGCGTGATGCCGATGTCGTCCTTGGCCGACAGCAGATGGTCGGGGTCATAGAGCCGGAACGCGAGGCCCAGGATCGTCGCCACCGGCGCCAGCGTGATGTAGCGCTTGTTCCAGGTGACGCGCATGCCGAGCGTGCGCTTGCCCATGTGCTCGCCGTAGCAGACGACGCCGCTGTCCGGGATCGAGGCTGCATCCGACCCCGCTTCGGGCGCGGTCAGCGCGAAGCACGGGATCTCCTGCCCCTTGGCGAGCCGCGGCAGATAGTACCCGCGCTGCGCATCCGTGCCGTAGCGCATGAGCAGCTCGGCGGGGCCGAGCGAGTTGGGCACCATCACGGTCACCGCCGCCGCGGGACTCCGGCTCGCGACCTTCATCACCACCTGGCTGTGCATCAGCGCCGAGAAGCCGAGCCCGCCATGCTCCTTGGGGATGATCATCCCCATGAAGCCCTGCTCGCGGATGGTGCTCCAGACCTGCTCCGAGAGGTCGCCCGCCCGGCGGATTTCCCAGTCGTCCAGCATCCCGCACAGCGTCTCGACCGGACCGTCGAGGAAGGCCTGCTCTTCCGCCGTCAGCTGAGGCTTCTCGAAGGCCCTGAGCTTCGCCCAGTCGGGCTTGCCCGAGAACAGATCGGCGTCCCACCACACGGTGCCCGCCGCAATGGCGTCCCGCTCGGTCGCCGAGATCGGCGGCAAGAGCTTGCGGTACCAATTGAGGATCGGTTTGGACAGGTGGCGCTGGCGCCACGTAAGGGGAGCGTTCATGAGACCGCCACGCCTGGATTCGCGTTGATCTTAGCGCTTTCCCCCCAACGAAGGGTAACCGCCCCTTTGCCAGCGGCCACAAAATCGCACAGCTGGAACGGAACCGTAGGGGAACCTCCGCGTTCTTGGAACAGACGGGCGTTCCATCTGCCCCCAGGATTGCCCGTCCTCTTAGAGCTCCGCAGCGGCCTCCCGCTCGCGGAGCTCTTGCTTTGTCAACCCACGGTGGATACTGGATTGGCGCCACTCGTTATTGGCGATCATAATATTGCGCGGCGGCTTCGACTTCGGTTTCTTTGCGGTGTTGTAATTCCTTAAGCTCTCGGCTCTATGGTCCAAGTATTCAGTAAGACATGCAAAAGAAGGGCTCGACTGGTCCCCCTGGTCGAGCCCTTCTTCTTTTGCGGTCACCGGCCTTTCGGTCCGGGCGCCTGCTCGATCTCCTTCGCAAGCGTGAGCCACTCGCCGGCAATCCGAAGATACGCTTCGGCCACGCTCGGCGGCGCGTTTCTGGCAAGCGCTTGTGCTTCTTCCGCCATCAACCGGCACCGCCGCGCTCGTTGCACCGGCGTGAGGCTTTGCCACTCGTCGGCCTTGAACCGGTAATCCATTTCAATCCCCCTCGATGGATACCCATGAGGTACCGACTAGCACGTTGCCGGGGATGGCGCGGTCATGTGGATTACACGAATTGACGCATGGCTCGGGGACGTCCTTCCGTTCGTAGCGCTCGCCCTTTCGCTTGTGCCCCGGGACGCTCTCCTCGCTCGCCGCGACTTCTCGCTCGGCTTCCGAAACGGACGCTCGGACGCATGCTGGAAGATGGTCGCTCCCAGCTCTTTGATGATTACCCTTACATCTTGAAGTGACTAACATCTTACATATCGTGTAGGGTTTCATCCGGTCGGGGCGCGGGTATAGGTGGAAAACTGCGGCTCAGGGTCTCCCCCCGGGGCATTGTGGCAAACCCACTGACTTCTTGGCCGGAAGCATGGACCAGCGCCCCGATCACGATTCAGCGCTGGCCACGATCGATTGGCGCGGACCGGGAGCAGCCGACGCCAGTCGAGGGGGACCTGTCGGAGGGGACAACCATGAACTTGACCGCACAAAGCCTCGTTCCACGGGGCGCAAAGCTCGCCGGTTTGTTCGGGAACGGCCTCGCTCTTGACGCTGATGCAGACGATGCCTGGCCATGCGCAAGGCGAAGCCGTGGCGCAAGCCGAGGAAGTCCCCGAAACGGTGCTCATCACCGGTTCACTGATTCGGGGTACGGCCGCCGTCGGTGTGCCCGTCACGAATTTGAGCCCGATGGACTTCGCCATGACGGGCGCGCTCACCACCGCCGACCTGTTCAGGTCGTTCCCGGCTGCAGAGGTCGCGCCCGGTCCCGTCGCGACAATGTCGGGCGCCAATATCGAACGCGGCACCAAGGTGAACCTGCGTGGCCTCGATACGGGTTCGGCAACGCGCTCGCTCTTGATGATCGACGGTATGCGGTTTCCCGGACAGGGCAACGGTCAGTGCGTCATCGATCCCTCGATCATTCCCGCACTCTCGATGGATCACATCGACGTTCTCGTCGACGGCGCGTCGGCGACTTACGGGTCGGACGCCGTCGGCGGCGTGATCAATATTATCCTGAAGCGCAATATGGATGGCGCCATCACGCAGGCGCGCTGGACCACCGGTACGGGCGGCAAGAACCGCTATCAAGCTTCCGCGGTCTGGGGACGGACCTGGGACGGCGGCCAGATCACGATCAGCTACGAATGGTACCAAGATGAGCCGATACAGGGGAACTGGAACTCCAAATTCGGGCAGGATCACACGCCATGGGGCTTTGACGATCGGCGGCCGTTGGCCTCCTCGCTTCCGGCGACACTTTCGGTGGGCACGCCGCGAGCGCTGGGCGGAGGCCCAAACGTCGGCACCTCGGCGCAATTGGGTCACGGCTGCACGAATTGCTATGCGATCCCGCTCGGGGCCGGTCAGAACTGGGATCCCGGTACCAGCGGCATCGGTCCAACGGGCCCATCGAGTGCCGCTACGCTCGACTGGTCCGGTTTCAACACGCCCGGCAACTCGGGCACCAACGGGCTCAGGAACCAATTCGATCCCTACCACATTGCCTGGTACGACGCGGCCCAGCAGCGCAACGGCGGGCACATCACCGTCGACCAGAGGCTGACCAGCAACATCTCGTTCTACGGTTCGGCCTTCTACAGCAACCGCAGAGCCATCTATCTGAACCCGGCCAATTTGAGCCCGTCGGCCAACAACGCGATCTACAATTTCGGCGTTCCGACGTTCAATCCCTATTACCCCACCAACGCACCGACCAATCTTCGGGCCAATTACAATCTCGGGTGGGAGAGCCCGCCGATTACGGCGTCCCACGAATTGGCGCAGCGCTATCAGCTGGGTCTCAATATCGCGCTTCCGGGGAGTTGGAACGGCCGCGTCTGGTACGCGATGACCAACGATCAGAACTTCTCGAATCCCAGGGGCGTCATCAACAAGGCAGCGGTTTCGGCCGCGCTGGGCTGGACGGTCGCCGCGACGCTCGCGGCCGGTACCACGCCGCAGATCGGCACGTGGACAAAACCTGCGAACGTTCCTTACTTGAACCTGTTCTGCGATCCCACGGCCTACACGTGCAACTCGGACGCCACGCTATCGTACATCCAGGGGCTCCGTCTTCGGCACGAACGGTTCTGGATCAATGAGAAGGGCGCACAGTTCGATGGGCCGCTCTTCAGTATCCCGGGCGGGGAGGTGAAGGCGGCCATCGGCGGCACCTACACGAGCTTCCGGCTGCAAACGATCGTCGGCGACAATACTGGCGCGAGCAGCTTGATCCTGCCCTATCAAGTCGACGCGCAGGGCCGTTCGGTCTGGGCCGTATTCACCCAGATCAATGTGCCTATCTTCAGCGACCAGAATGCGATTCCATTCTTCCGCCGCGTCGACTTGGAATTTTCCTGGCGTCATGACCAGTACAGCGACGTGCAAGGGACCAGCAATCCGAAGGTCGCGTTCAACTGGGCGCCGATCGAGGATTTCACGATCCGAGGCACGTGGGGCACCTCGTTCCGCGCGCCGGTGTTTGGCGAGCTTTCTCCGCTGTCCAACGTCGCCATCGCTGGCTGGAACCTCGGCGGCTTCGCTCCCGCGACGGCGCCGATCAACGCCAGTTGTGCCGTGTCGGGTGGCGAATTGCCGCCTGAAGGCTCGGGCGCGTGGAAGATCCAAAGCTCTGGCGGCGACGGCACGGTCGGCAGCGCCGCGACGTGCTACGCCGCGCTCAATCTGCCGCAGGGCATTTCCATGAACGGCGGCTCCGGCGGCGCGGAAGTCATACGCGCGGGCGGCGGATGGGACGGAACCTGGACCGGGCTGACGCCCGAGTTGGCGACCAACTGGGGCATCGGTTTCGATTATACGCCGACCGGCAATTTCCTCACCGGTCTGAACATCCAGGCCACCTACTACATCATCAAGTTGAACCGAGTGCTGCGGGGTTTCGGCAATCCGACGACTCCCGACTTCAACGATCCGACCCAGGGATTCGCCTTCCTGGTGCCGACGGACTTCGCCAACAACCCGTCGCTTCCGGGCGCGGCGGGATGCACAAGCAATCTCTTGCCCGAGACCTGCGAGCCGTTCCAGGAAGCCGTCCGCGGCCTTCTCGCCAATCCGCGCAACACGGTCGATCCGCAGGCGCGAACGCTGATCTACTGGATCAACGACGGCGGCACCTTCAACAAGGGCTTCCTCAAGCTCGACGGCATCGACTGGAGCGCGAGCTATGACTGGGATTGGGGCGATATCGGCGCCTTCAACATCGGCATCATCGGCACATATTATCTGCACCAAAAGGAACAGACCGTCGAAGGATCGGAGATCACAGACAACTTCAACACAACGAACGCCGAGGGTGGAGTTAACGAAGCGATAGGCGTCCCCGAAGACCCACGCATGCGTTATCGCGCGCGCATCGGCTGGGCCAACGGACCATGGAGCTTGACCGCATTCATGGATTACGTCGGCCACTTCTACCACGCTCAGGGAGCGCCGCCGAACGTGAACGGGAATTTCTGCGCTTCGAACGGAGGTCTCGATGCAGCAGGAAATGGCGGCACATTTCCCTGTGCGATCGAGGGCTACACCAACACTCCTGCCGTCCCAATACACGTTCGACCTGTCGCTCGGCTACAACACGCTGGACGGGCCGGCGAACGAGTATTTGAGGAACATCGGTGTTCAGCTCGTCGTGCAGAACATCTTCGATCGGCAGGGGTCCTACGGCTACCGCATCAGCACGGGCGGCGGTAACCCGTGCACCTGCGACATCACCAAGAACCTCCAGGGCCGTACAATCTCGCTGATCGTCACCAAGGAGTGGTGAGGAAAGTTTCTCGAGGGTCACTCGGCACGCTGCCGGCATACATCGCTCGCTTCGCACCCGCGACCATCCTTGGTCGTTGCGTGAGCTGACGCCCCGGCGGCGGCATCGGCGAAATGGTGACGCTGGTCGCGATACCCGAATGGACCCTCGGCACGTTGAGCACGGATGTGAGCGAAGGCTCCGCATCGATCCTTTTGCCCCCCGCGCTCTAAATGTCCGCCCGGCTCGGCCAATACCGAGACCATTGGTCTCCGGCTGTGGAGCGTTCCCGCCTGCGGGGCTTTTCTTTCGCCGCCGCGTTATGACTTTCGCCATGATGAAGAAACTGCCCGCCCCGAGCGCGAAGCTCATTCAACTGTTGACGAAGCCTTGTCCGACATGCCGCGGCAGTGGCTGGGTCTGCGGAACGCACAGCCTACGGTCAATGGAGCACGACGGCTGCGGACATGCCGGCAAGCCATGTCGCTGCAACCCCGAAGCGCTCACGTGGTGGGATGACGATTGGGCGATCCGCTGAGAAGCTGATCGTGCCGCTGAGCACTCGCAGGAGAGGACGCAATGAGCGGTGATCTTTCGATTTCTGAACTGGAAGAGCGCATTGCCATAGCGCGGCAGAACATCAGCGACCTGATCGAGCAAGCTGCGGTCCGATCAGGTGGCGCGGATGAAGAGCGAGCGTCGGCTCGGATCGCCGAGCAGGAAAAAGAACTCGCCAGACTCATCGCTCTTCGGGATTCGCTTCAGCCGAAGTGAAGTCTCTCGATCTGGTCTACACCCGTCCATCGACGCTATACGCCCTCTAACACGTCGCCGGGGTTGGCTCGGCTTACGTTCGCTGACCCCATACGGTGAAGTTGCGTCTTGTTCCATGCTTGCGGTTCGCGCGATGACGCGGCCCTCAGCGATTGGCATTCAGAAATTCGATCAGGGCCGCGTTCACCTGTTGAGGTCGTTCTTGCTGAATGTAGTGACCGGCTCCCTCGATGATCAGCTGAGCGCGCAAATTCGGAACATTCGCTTTCAGTGCTTCCAGCGGTCCCTTTCCCAATGGACCGTGAATTACGTGGTCTTCGCTGCCGGCGATAAACAGAGCGGGTTGGCGAATGGGTGCACCGGCCCAGGGCGCGAGCAGTTCCCAGTTTCTATCGGCGTTGCGATACCAGTTGAGCGCGCCGCGAAACCCCGTGCGTCTGATATCGGCGACCATATAGTCGAGGTCCGCCTCTGTGAGCCACGCAGGCAAGCGATCGGGATTGATGAGATTATCGAGCGCGCCTTTTCCTGGTTGCAGCATCCGGGGATCCGGCCTGCCACGCGGCGCATCGCCTGACATAGTGTAGAAGGTGCTCTGGAGCGTCAGCTTAGGGTCGCGTTCGTATTCCGCATCCGCGACGCCTACGTCCTGATAGTAAAGATAGTAGTACGTGTGGAGCCCGGCTGCACGCAACGCGCGCAAAGGCGGCACCGGCCCGCGCTGGCGGTACGGCACGCTCATGGCGGCCACTGCGCGGAACATGTCTGGGCGAAGCAGTGCAGCCGACCAAGCGACCGTAGCGCCCCAATCGTGGCCGACGACTATAGCCTGTCGTTCTCCAAGCGCTTCGACGAGACCGGTCACGTCGCCCACAAGATGCATGATCGTGTAGGACGCTATGTCCGCCGGCACATCCGTTTGCCCGTAGCCGCGCATGTCTGGCGCAACGACACGAAATCCCGCCGCGGCGATCGCAGGCAGTTGGCGCCGCCACGAATACCAACTCTCGGGAAAGCCGTGCACGAGCACGACGAGAGGACCCGCTCCCTGCTCGGCATAGTGCATCCTGATGCCGTTGATCTGCGCGAAACCGTGCCGCAGCTCCTGGGCTTCTGCCCTTTGCGGCAGCGCAAGAAACAGAACCAACAATGCAATCCACGCTCGACAATACCGCATCGCATCGGCTCCGTGACGTCAGGTCGGCGCCATTCTGGGCGCAGGAACGACGAACATCGTGCGCTTGTTCGACAAGGAACGTCGTTGCAACGAGACCGATGAGCGCGCCGAACATGAGATAGAACGCGGGAGCGAGCGGCGAGCCCGTTGTCTCGATCAGCCACGTCACAAAGAACTGCGCGAAGCCGCCGAAGATCATCACCGCAAAATTGTAGCCGACGGCCAAGCCGGTCGAGCGCGCGAGAACAGGAAACTGCTCGGCAACCGCAGTCGATATGGGACCGTAGAATACGCCGATCAGACTGCAGAGAACGAGTTGCATGATGGCGAGCGTGGTGAACGACGGACTCGCAACCACCCATTGGAACAATGGATAGGCAAGCACGAGACTGAGCACGAGTGCGCCGATCATGATCGGCTTGCGTCCAACGCGATCCGACCATGCTCCGAACAAAGGGATCAGCACGGTCATGCAGACTAGGCCGATGGACTGAGCGATAAACGCCTGATCCAGCGGCAGGCCCAAGTGAATTCGCGCGAACGTCGGCATATAGAGGAGGACCACGTAGAACGCGGTTGTGCCCCACGCGATAATTCCGCCGCACACGAGCACTTCCCTGAAATGGGTGGTGAGCACTGTGCCGAGACCCTGTTTGACCGAAACGGCTTCGCGCTCCCTGAGATAGACCTCGGTCTCGTCGAGGTGGCGGCGGATGTAGAGACCGACCGGACCAATCACGAGCCCCAGGAGGAACGGAATACGCCAGCCCCAGCTTTCGAGGGCTTCGGGCGAGAGTGTGGTCGTCAAGACGGCGCCTATACTGGCTCCGGCCAGCAAGGCCAGTGCCTGCCCCACCATTTGCCACGAGCCGTAAAACCCGCTGCGGCCAGGAGGCGCGCTTTCGATGAGAAAGCTGGTTGCGCTTCCGAACTCTCCGCCAGCAGCGAAACCCTGCAGGAGGCGCGCAAGCAGAATAATGATCGGCGCGGCGATGCCGATCGCTGCATAGGTTGGCGCAAATCCGATCATGGAGATTGCCACCGTCATGAGGACGATGATGAGCAGCAGTGCCCGCTTGCGACCCCAGCGATCGGCATAGAGCCCGAGGAGAATGCCGCCGACGGGGCGCATGAAATATCCGACGCCAAACGTCGCCATCGTCAGCAGCAACGACGCATATTCACTGTCGGCGGGAAAAAACAGCCGGGAGATGATGACCGTCAGAAAACCGAAGACAATGAAGTCGTACCATTCCAGCGCATTTCCGATCACCACGGCCGCGATTTGGAACGGTTTCGATGCAGTCTTCTTCATCGCGGATACAGCTCCCCGTCAGGCCGTCTGTTTGGTTATAAGCGGCCGCGCCGCAATCATCCGCCCGGCGGCGAGGGTAATCAGGGCAGAGAGAACAAACGCCACGGCGACCGCCATCAATCCGGCGCGGTAGTCGCCGCTGCTTTGCGTCAGCACACCGACCAGGGTCGGCCCAAAAAAAGCTCCCAGATTGCCCAGTGTATTGAACACGCCAATGCCACCAGCCACCGCCGTGCCGCGCAAGAACGACGACGGAAGACTGAACAACGGACCGAGCCCGGCAAAAAGCGCCGTGGATCCAACCGCGAGCGCGACAAGCACAAACAAGTCGGAAAGCTCAATTGTCGCGGCCGCGAAGCCTAACGCCGCGAACAGCCAGGGAATTGCCGCGTGCCAAATGCGTTCACCTCGCGATGCGCTTGATCGTCCACAGATGAACATCGCGGCGGCGCCAGCCACAAAGATCGCAGCTGTGACAAAGCCGGTGGCGCGATTGGAGAAGCCCATAGCCCGCACGATCTGAGGCATCCACAATCCAGCACCAAGGGCGGCAACTTGGTACGTAAAGTTGGCGAGGCCAAGCATTAGCACCCGCGCGTCGATCAAAGCGGACCACAGGTCGCTCTCGCCCCGGGGTTCTTCCGCGACAACGCGCGCAGCGATCGTTCTCTTCTCTTCGTCGGTGAGCCACGCCGCACGCTCCGGGCCGTCGGGCAAGAGCTTGAGTGCTGCGAACGCAAGAAGAGAAGCCGGTATGCCCTCGATCAGAAAAACCCATTGCCAGCCGCGAAGGCCTGCCACGCCGTCTAACTCGAGGATGGAGGTCGCAAGCGGCCCGCCAATCACGAACGACAAGGGAATGGCGATCATGAAATTTGATGTGAATCGCGCAAGCTGAGCCCGCGGAAACCAATAGGTCAAATACAGCAACATGCCGGGAAAGAAGCCGGCCTCGGCAATTCCGAGAAAAAAACGGATCGCGTAGAAACCGGTTGGCGTTTCAACGAAGGCGTTCGAGGCCGACAACAGACCCCATGTCACCAAAATGCAGAAGACCCAGCGTCTCGCGCCAATACGTTCGAGGATCAGGTTGGCCGGCACTTGGAACAGTGCATAGCCGACGTAGAAGATGCCCGCGCCGAAACCGAAAACCGCCGGCTCGAAACCTAAGTCCGCGTTCATCGTAAGCGCGGCGAAGCCGACATTCGTCCGATCGATGTAGTTGATCAGATACAGCAGACCCATGAACGGGATCAGTCGCCAAGCGCACTTGGCGAAGACTTGGTCCTGCGCTGTCATGGCGTTGCTGCGGCACAGCGAGCAAGGTCACCCGTGCCTTCCCCCTGAGGCATTGCTATCACAAGTTGTGATTTGGGCGAATTCAGCCGGGCCGCAATCGGGCCCTCCACCTAGTCTCCGCATGACGGGACGGCGGTATTGGGATTCCTATTGAAATAGGATAAATCCTATACAATAGTCTCGCCTGACGATGGAGGCGCAATGTCGGAAGGAATCGAAACGGCTGAATCTGCCCGCGACGCGCTTGACCGCGTGACGCGAGCTCTTGTCGCTCAGGCGTTTGCGCTCGACGAGATGTTCTATCGCGCGGCCAAGGAAGCCTTCTCGACAGAAGACATCTCCTATTATCACGCCCGCACGGCGCTCAAGGCGCAGGCGCGCTGCCGCGCGACGTTCAAGCTTCTCCTGGCTTTGCGCAGAGGCTGCGGCGTCGCGGAAAAAATTTCCAAATTTGAACGAAGGGACTATTCAGGAGCTCAAAACGCCAGATCTTGCCAATGTCTTATCCGGACCGCGCCCCGTCCGCACGCTTGCCCGGTCGCCGTCCGCCGCAAGGGCTTGCCGCCGCCGCACGCCGGGAGTCGATCCGCGCAGCGAAGGCGGCTGGTCCCCGGAGCGCCGCGCGCGGCAGGCCTTGGCGATCCGCACCTGGCAACCGTGGCGGAAATCGACCGGTCCGCGGACGGAAGACGGAAAGGCCCGCTCGGCCAGAAACGCGCTCAAGCACGGCTTGAGAAGCAAAGCCTACTGTCGAGCTACGCCGCGACGACTCGCCGCGTCCTTGCGTGCGCCGCGCGTCAACCTCGAGCGATCGCAAGAATCGCCTCCTTGCGGCGCGGGCAATTTCTGATCGCAAACCGTTGGGACACGACAGCGAGCGCCCTGTTCCGGGCTCTTTTCACTCAATTGATATTGGCCGCGGCACCCCTGCACTGATACCGTCTCGCCTCGCGAATTACCCGGGAATCGCCGCCCGGCGGCACTCCGCCGCCGGTGGATACAGCGAGCCCGCGACGAGGATGGAGGATCGCGTCATGAAGAAGACGACGTCATCGAGCAACAAGGGCGCCAAGGTCGACCGCCGGAAATTCTTGGCTGGCGTCGCCGTCGCCGGCGCGGCCGCCGTCACCACCGACGCCAAGGCGGCGATCCTGCCGCATGGCGAGCCGACCCCCGAGCGCGTGCCCTCCGCGGTCCGCCCCTCGACCCAGTACGCCCAGGCCCAAGTCTCGACGCCGACGGTCACCGACCACAGCGCGCATGCCGACCATCCGGGCCTGATGCACGGCAAGCCGGGCTCCGACTACATGCTCGACTGCATCAAGGCGCTGAACATCGACTACGTCATCACCAACCCGGCCTCGAGCTGCCGCGGCCTGCACAACTCGATCATCACCTACGGCAACAACAGCAAGCCCGAGCTCCTGACCGTGATGCACGAGGAAACCGGCACCGCGATGGCGCACGGCTACTTCAAGGTCACCGGCAAGCCCGCGATCTCGCTGTGCCACGGCACCGTCGGCCTGCAGCACGCGGCGATGGCGATCTACAACGCGTGGTGCGATCGCATTCCGCTGATCATGATGATCGGCAACAGCCTCGATGCGAACCAGCGCCGCCCTGGCGTGCCCACGACGCACTCGGTGCAGGATCCCGCGGCGATGGTCCGCGACTTCATCAAGTGGGACGATCAGCCGACATCGCTCATCCATTTCGGCGAGTCGATGATGCGCGCCTATCGCATCGCGATGACGCCGCCTTATGAGCCGGTGCTTCTCGTGCTCGACGAAGATCTGCAGGAGCACGGCGTCGACGCCTTCCCGCGCATTCCGAAGATCGCGATGCCGTCGCCGCCCGCGGGCGATCCGAACGCGGTGCGTGAAGCCGCGCGCCTGCTCGTCAACGCGGAGAATCCGGTGATCGTCGCCGATCGCGCCTGCCGCACGCAGGCCGGCGTGAATTCGCTTGTTCAATTGTGCGAGCTCTTGAACGCGACGCTGGTCGATCAGGGCGGCCGCATGAACTTCCCCAATATGCATCCGCTCTACGCGCGCGGCGCCGCTCCGGTCACGCAGGCCGATGTCGTGCTCGGCCTCGAGCTCAACGACTTCTTCGGCACGGTGAACGAGTTCCTCGATAACCCCGGAGCGGATCAGTCCTCACGGCTGAAGCAGGGCGCAAAGCTCATCAGCATCACCGCCGTCGACCTCTACATGAAGTCCAACTTCCAGGACATTCAGCGCTACCAGCCGGTCGACATCTCGATCGCCGCCGATGCGGAAGCGACGCTGCCTTTGCTGATCGAAGCGGTGAAGGTGGAAATGACGCCGGCCCGCCGCGCCGTCGCCGACAAGCGCGGTCAGGCTGCGAAAGCGGCTTACGCGCAGAGCAAGGAGCGCATGCGCGCCGATGCGGCCGCGCAGGCCTGGGATGCAAACCCCGTCTCGAGCTCTCGTCTGATCGCCGAGCTCTGGCCGCTGATCCGGAACGAGGACTGGGCCCTTGTCGGCCGCAGCCTCGGCAACTGGCCGCAGCGCATGTGGGACTTCAAGCAGCACCATCAATTCATCGGCGGCTCGGGCGGCGCGGGCGTGGGCTACAATCTCCCCGCCGCAGTGGGCGCCGCGCTCGGCCACAAGCAGATGGGGCGGCTCCCGATCAACATCCAGCCGGACGGCGACTGCATGTATGCGCCGGGCGCGCTTTGGACGCTCGCGCATCATCAGATCCCGCTGCTCACCATCATGAACAACAACCGCGCCTATCATCAGGAGGTCATGCATCTCCAGCGCATGGCCGCCTGGCGCAATCGCCGGATGGATCGCTGGCACATCGCGACCAAGATCGACAATCCGAACGTCTCTTACGCGAAGCTCGCCAATTCGATGGGCGTCGCCGGCATCGGGCCGATCGAGAGCCCGGCGGATCTCGCGCCGGCACTGAAGCGCGGCATCGACATCGTGAAGCGCGGCGAGCCCGTGCTCATCGACGTCGTCATGCAGCCGCGTTGAGGACCACCAGGTTGATCGACATGAAACGTTTCATCTTTGCATCGGCCTTGATCTCGGCGGCGCTCTTCGCGGGCGCCGCCGCCGTCGGCGCTCCGGCGCCTGCGGGTGACGTGGTCAAGGGCAAGGCCAGCTTCCTGAAATACGGCTGCTACACCTGTCACGGTTATGAGGGGCAGGGCGCCGCCGCCACCGGCAAGAAGCTTGCGCCGAACCCGATGGCTTATCCGGCCTTCTCCGGTTTCGTGCGCAGCACGTCGCAGGCCATGCCGCCCTTCACTGCGGAGATTCTGCCCGAGCAGGACCTGATGGACATCCACGCCTACTTGCGGACCATCCCGGCCGCGCCCAATCCGGCCAACATCCCGCTGCTCCAAGGCATCGGCGGCTGATAGCAACCTAGGGTATCGCGTCAATCTGCCCGAGTTCCGCGCGCGGGACTTTGCTGACGTGCGCCCGCAAACCACAATATAAAGTAACCTTCTGCACCGACTCTTGGGGGACAAGGTTGGTGGCGCCAGCAAAGGGAGGGGGCTCCTGTGCGCGGTGTCATCGTCATTGTTGCGTTCGTCTTGGCGGCGTGCGCCACCTCGGACGCATCGCCCGACCAGTGGACCAAGCCTGGGAGCCATGACGGCGACTTGGCCGTGGACCTCTATGTCTGCGATCAATGGTCCAGGAACGCGGAACACCTTCGCGATTGCATGACGTCGCATGGCTGGAAGGAAGTCGCGTCCGATCCTCTCCCCCGTTGACTGAGGGCGGCGTTTGGCAAACTATCATCGGTTGAGCGATGGCGTTCGTGTGCCAAAAGCACATCAGGAGGGATCAATGCGCACAAAGATTTCGCTGCTCTTAGGCGTGGCTGCGTTCTGTGTCGCCGGTTCGCCCGCATTCGCACAGACGCCTGCGCTGACCGGGACGGTCACCTCCGCGAAAGAAGGCGCGATGGAAGGCGTGCTCGTCACCGCCAAGAAGCAGGGCTCGAACATGTCGGTCACCGTCGTGAGCGACGCGCAGGGCCGCTATGCCTTTCCGCAGGGACGTCTCGAGCCGGGCAATTACCGCCTCTCGATCCGCGCGGTCGGTTACGTGGTCGATGGTGCGCGCACGGTCGATGTGAAGGCCGGCGCGACGACGCACGACGTGAAGCTCAAGGAGACGCCCAACCTTGCCGCGCAACTGACCAACTCCGAATGGCTGATGAGCGCGCCCGGCACGATGGAGGAAAAGCGCGAGCTGATGTCCTGCGCCACCTGCCACGTGCTCGCGCTGCCGATGATGTCGAACTACACGGCACAGCAGATCAAGGAAGACCTCATCCCGCGCATGGCCGACATGTCGAGCCAGGCGATGCCGACCCTGATCCAGAAGCGTATCGTCCGCCGTGACGCGAACCGCAATTTCGGCAATCTCGACCGGCTCGCGAATTACCTCTCGTCGGTGAACCTCTCCGCGGGCTCCGAGCACAAGTTCCAGTACAAGACCTTCGATCGCCCGAAGGCCGAGAACACGCGCGTCATCATCACGTCCTACGACCTGCCGCGCAAAACCATGCAGCCGCACGACGCGGTCAAGGGCGACGACGGCTATGTCTGGATCACCAATTTCGGCGAGAACTCGATCCAGCGTCTCGATCCCAAGACCGGTGCGGTGAAGGAGTACGCCTACGAGCAGACCCGTCCGGGCCCCTACTCCAACGGCAATCTCGACATCGAGTTCGACAAGGACGGGATGATCTGGCTCGGCATGATGAACCAGACGGGCATCTCCAAATTCGATCGCAAGACCGAGAAGTGGACGCACTACCCGATCCCGAAGGAGATGCTGGACGAGGAAACCCAGACCGCCATGGTCGCGCCGATCAACTCCCACGTCGACGGCAAGATCTGGATCAACAGCGCCGAGAAGCCGCGCGTCGCGCGCTTCGACAAGGCGTCGGGCAAGTTCGAAGGCTGGACCGAGCCGTTCAAGAGCCTGCCGGGCGGCCATTCGGCTTACGGCACCTATACCGACTCGCAGAACAACGTCTATCTGAACGACTTCCCCAGCCAGTACATCTGGCGGATCGACGCGAAGACCGGCGAAGTGAAGTCGTTCAAGACGCCGACCGACATGTCACGGCCGCGCCGCGGGCGCATCGACAGCCAGGACCGGCTGTGGTTCGCGGAATGGTGGGGCAACAAGGTCGGCATGTTCGACACGAAGTCGGCCGAGTTCATGGAATGGGACGTGCCGGGCTACATCCCCGCGCCCTATGACGCCGAGCTCGACAAGAACGGCTGGGTGTGGACGAACAACATGATGGATGACCGCGTCACCCGCATCAACACGAAGACGGGTCAGACGGTGCAGTACCTGATGCCCATCGAGACCAACGCGCGCCGCGTCTCCATCGACAATTACGGCGCGAAGCCCGTCATGTGGATCGGCGCCCAGCACCTGGCCGTCGTGATGAAGGTCGAGCCGCTCGACTGAGTGTCGTTCACCTGCAAACGCAAAACGGCGGCGCTTGAGCGCCGCCGTTTTTGTTTCGAGGCTTGAAGAGTTATCCGGCTTCGCCACCCCCAAGGAACGAGGTGAAGGGCATCCACCCCGGGATGAACCAGATACATCTCGTAGTCGAGCAGGAAGATGAAGGCGAGGATCGGCGCGACCCACACCATCGTCGACCACATCTTCATCGTCGCCTTCTCCGGCAGCAGCAACGAGGCCCCGGCAACGATCAGGCCGGCAATAACCGACGAGCCGATCCAGCCGTACCACCACATCGGCGGACCGAGCGTATCGCTTCCGGCCACAATGCCGGGTCGCAGCTCACCGTAGTCGCCGACCGAGGGGAAGTACGTGAAAAGCGACCAGTTGAACCCGGCGTCGCCCGTCGTGAAGCTGTAGGCGGGCGCATAGAAAAGCGCGAATCCGACCGCGAAGGCGGGAAAGGCGCGTGCCGCGATTTTGCTCATTAGCCGAAACCTCTGACGTTGTTGAGGATGTGACCGACGATGAAGCTGAACCAGACGGAGAACACCATCAGGCCCGTCAGCCACGCGCGTGTCTGCGGATAATCCTGCGTGCGCCGCCAGAAATACCAATAGGCCGGGAGCGCCGCGAGCATCACGGCCAGGAAGTTCTCTTTCATCTCGAACAGGCCGATCGCGTAGAGCACGCGCAAATCTTCCAGCGGCGGCCGCACGAAGACGCGGTAGGTCGGATAGATCCACGCGCCCAGTATGAACGTGATGATGTAGAGGACGATGACCGCTTCGACATAGACTTGCGGGCGGATGCCGCGCGCATTGGCGACGAAATCCGTCTGCCCCGGGCGTCTCGGCCAGAACACGCCCAACGCCTGATGCGTGAGTGCGCCGACCAGCAGCAGGGCGCAAATGCCGTGCAGGATCAGCAGGAACGTAATGAACATCTTTGCCCCCCTCGGCCTCTTCTTTATTTTCCGCGCCGATCAGGGCGCGTTACGTCACGTGCGAAATGCTCCGTCCAGTGACGATCATCATGGAAGAGGTTCCTCGCGCACGCAAGGATGCAGCGTCACTGCCGCAATGGCAATGAGTTCAAAATTACGCGGCTGTAAGACGAACTAGCTGCTCGCTGCGGCGACAGGCGACAGCTTGCAGTTCACCTCGACCGGCGCCTTGGGCATCGTCCGCATGATGCGGCGATCCTGCTGGGTCGCGCGATAGCCCGCCTTGGCGCATTCGATCGTGACGTCCTTCGCCGCGATTTCCTTGCCGAGGCCGGGAATCCGATAGTGGCCGAGATTGTCGGAGATGATGGTGACGCTTTCGCCGTCGAGGCCGCGCTGCACCGTGGCGGTGACGATCGCGCGCGGGATGGCCCGGCCGCGCTCATCGCGCACGAAGCCGAAGAAGGGCGTGCCGGTGTCGACATTCGCGCCCCAGCTTTCCGCGAGCTCGTTGAAGAAGTCGCCGCCATTGGCGGAGGCTGGAACCGTCACGAGGACGCTCGCCGCGAGGGCCAGAGCTGCACTGGCGCAAAGTACCGTAAGAGTCTTTTGCATGTCCGCCTCTCCGAATATCCATCGCGCGGCTTCGGCCCGCGCAACCTGGGATGAAATATAAGCGATCCTGGCCCGAAACTCCAACCTGCCAAAGGGCCGGAAAGACCGCCTCACAGCCAATTGTTGCACGTTATTGTTGTAAAATTTCCTGACTGACATGGTCACCAGACCATAAAGCACCCTCGATCCACCCGCTGTGGGCGGCCGTGTGCTCACCCGCGAAATGGACCCGCCCCTCGGGCTTCACGATGGTGCGGGTCCAGCGGCTCATCTGGCCGGGGTAGAACACGCTGAACGCCCCTCTGGCCTCGGGCTCGTCCATCCAGCGGTGGACCAGGACCTTGTCTACTTGCGACTCAATCTCAGGAAATGCGGCCTGGACCAGGGACTTGCCATAGGCTGAGCGGTCCTCTCCGGAGAGCGGCCGAAGCTTGGCCTCGACCTCATGCCCACCGGTGGTCGCGGACAAGAGGCCAGCCCTGCCGGGCAGGCCAAAGCCCATGTCCCAGATATCCGCCGGGCCGTCGGTCCGCGCTCCGCCCGAAAGCTTCGCCGCCTGCCAGAAGCGGGTGCGCGTCTGCAGCAGGAAGCGTGTGCCCTGGTAGTAGCCGAGATTGCCGACGATCTGGGTCTTCTCCGGCGAGAATGGCGGATCGACCCGGATGTGCCGCAGCACCGAAAAGGGCAGCGTCAGCACGACGCGATCGGCCGTGATGATCTCCTCGCGGCCTTCCGACCGCACGGTTGCGCGGATCGGCCCTGAACGGTCCAGCCGCGATCAGCGCGCAGTTGTAGCGGATGTCCGGAACGCGGCTCGCCAACCGGCGCGCGATCTGATCGAAGCCGCCCTCGATCTTGAGATACCCGCCCGAATCGCGATGCAGCATGATCTGGCGCAGCAGATAGAGCGCCGACAGCGGCGATGAATGCCCGCCCAGCGTCATCAACTGGAGCGCGCCTTCCGACGCGCCGAGCGAACGCAGCCACTGGGCCCAGCTCATGCGGTCGATGTCGGCCCAACGCGGCGCGTGCGGATCGAAATCGGGTTGCGCCAATTCCTCGGGAAGTCCGGTGATGTACTTCACGAGCAATTGCGGCGGCGTCAGCCCGCGCTCGTCCGGGTTCAGCTTGTCTGTCAGACGCGCGATCGCCTCGTTGTCATCCGAGCGCGCGCGCATGCCGTTGACCGACAGCACCGTGGCCTCGCCCGTCGGCTGAAACGGCGTGAGCGAAAGGCCGAGCTCGTTCACCCAATGGAGCGCGTAGTTGTGGGTGTCGGCGATTCGCGCCGCGCCGAGCTCGCCGTAAAGCCCGCCCGCGAAGTCGCGAACCGTCCGCACGCGCCCGCCCGGCACGGCGCGCGCTTCGATCACGATCACGCGCTTACCGGCTTCGCGCAGACGGTAGGCCGCAACGAGCCCCGCCAACCCGGCGCCGACGACAAGGATGGTTTCGGCGTTTTGTGCCGGAGCCGCGCGGGTTTGCGCGATTGAGCGGCCCGCGGAAAGGACGGCGGCGGTCGACAGCGCGGCTTTCAGGAAGCGCCGGCGCCCGATCCTCAATGCGCCACCCGAACCTTGATCCATGGTCCGCCATCTTTATCATCCGCGCACGACACGTGCCACGGACTTGATGCGCTCGATACTGACATCGGCTCTCGCCCTCGGCCTTTCGCTGTTCGCGAGCGTTGCCGATGCGGGACCGCGGCTCGATGCCATCAAGGCGAGAGGCGTGGTGACGTGCGGTCTCGGCGACAATGTCGCCGGGTTTTCTCAGCACAACGCCGGCAAGGACTGGAGCGGTTTCGACGTCGATCTCTGCCGCGCGATCGCCGCGGCGATTCTCGGCGATGCGACGAAGGCCGCGTTCAGGCCGATCGATATCCTGCCGCGCTTCCTGCAATCGCAGGACATCGACGTCGTGCTGCGCGGTCTCACCTGGACCTTCGGACGCGAAGCGCGCTCCGACGTGCGCTTTGGTCCGATCGTGCTCTATGACGGACAGACCTTCCTGGTGCCGAAGCGCTTGAACATTCAAACGCCCGAGCAGCTGTCGGGAAAGCTGATCTGCGTCTCGACCGACGTCGAGTTCATGACCCAGCTCCAGGCCTATTTCCGCGCCCGCAATCTGGTGCTGCGCACGCTCGCGACCGCGCTTCGGCCGGAAGCAGAAGACGCGTTCTTCGCAGGGCAGTGCGATGCGATGGCGGCCGACGCGTCCGAGCTTGCCGAGGCGATCATCGCGAAAGCTCCGCAGCCGGACGATTTCACGATCCTGCCGCAGCAGATCACCAAGGAACCGCTCGCGCCGTTCATGCGCAACGACGATGCGCAGTTCTTCGATGCGGTGCGCTGGACGATCTTCGCGCTGATCAACGCCGAGGAGCTCGGCATCACGCAGGCCAATGTCGATCAGATGCGGATGAGCGACAACATCGAGGTCCGCCGCTTCTTCGCAGACCCGCCCGCGGGCGCGAGCGTCGTACGCGGCTGGACCTACAACATCGTCAAAGCCGTCGGCAATTACGGCGAGATCTACGAACGTCATCTCGGCTCGGGGAGCCGCGCGAAGCTCGCCCGCGGCATGAATCGCTTATGGAAAGATGGCGGCCTGATGTACGCGCCGCCGGTGCGCTGATCGCTTCACGGCTGCTGATGCCGCGCCGCCAAGTCTTCGCTCGCCAACCGGGAACGACAAGATGCAGAGAACGCCGGTCGGCGCGAAGGCAATGTCGGCGTTGCCGCACAATTCCTGCACGATGCTGCGTTCCACCAGCCGCAATCCGAAGCCGCGCCGCTCCGGTTCGACAACAGGCGGGCCGCCCGTCTCCCGCCAGTTCAGGATCATGTTCGGGCCGCGTTTGCCCGGCTTGATCCCCCAGGCGAGCGTCACCCTGCCTGAGACCGCGGAGAGCGCGCCATGGCGCGCGGCATTGGCTGCGAGCTCATGCAGCACCATGCTGAGCGCGACGGCCGCTTTCGGCGAGATGCGCATCGTGTTGCCATGCAACTCGATGCGCCCGTGGTGAGGCGCAAGCACTTCCTCGATCACCGACAGCAGGTCGGCCGAGTCCCAGCCTTCGCGCGTCAGCAGATCGTGGGCGCGGCTCAGCGCGAACAAGCGTTCGACGAATTTCGCACGCACATCGCGCTTGATGCCGCGGCCGCGGATGGTTTGCGACGCGAGCGCCTGCACGGTCGCCAGCGTGTTCTTGACCCGGTGATTGAGCACGCTCATCAGAGCGCGCTGCCGCTCCTCTGAGCGCTTGCGCTCGCTGATATCGATCAGCACGTTGATGGCGCCCGTCACGCGGCCCTCGCTGTCGCGAAGCGGTGTGGGGAGCGCAGCGAACGGAACGCGCGTCCCATCGGGCCGCTCGGCGAGCGCTTCGCTTCCGCGCAACGCCATGCCGTATTTCAGCGAGACCGCCATCGGGGAGTCCTCGTGAGGAAGCGGAATCCCACCCGGATGGAACAGCTTCAGCGATCCGCACCAGGTTTCGCGATAGAGCTCCGGGCGGCGTCCCCAGAAGTCCGCGGCGGCCTGATTGTAGTAGGTGATCCGGCCTTCGGCGTCGGTCGTGTAAACCGCGAGGGGAAGCGCGTCGAACAGGCGGTGCGCGCCCTCAGCGCCGTCCTGCTCGTTCGATTTGAACGCGGTGACGTCCGCCAAGCAGATCGTCACGCCGATGAGATCGCCGTCTTCGCCGAACAGGAGGTCGGCGTTTGCGCTGGTGAAGACGCGACGGCCGTCAGCGCGCTCGAAGACGATCTCCCGCCCGTGCAGCGGCGCACGCGTGCGAAGCACGTCCTCCACGATCAAATCGAGGGGAGTGATCGCATCGCCGATGCGCGGTGCGCGGCCCCACAATTCGGCGGCACTCCGATTGTAACGGACAAGTCTGCCTTCGCAGTCGAACGTGGCGATCGCAATCGGCAGCTGGTCCAGAAGACCATTCGAGAGGTGCCGGACATCCGAAAACGGCAGAAAATCCGTCTCTGGCCCGGCCAGAACTTTGGTAATACTCGTGTCGTCCACAGCGCGCCCCGCCCATCAACCTGGGTGCGACCGTTAACGCTCGGATTTACTTGGAGTTCCGCGCTTTTCACCCCTGTGTCAATCTACAGGGCAAGCTTGTTGTAGGCTTTTCGAGGTGGTAAATCGCTGCGTTCATGGCTTTCCTCGGCCGAAGAGGGGCATTTTCGAACCATGGGGACGGGAACTGTGTCCAAAACGCCAAAGATCAAACGCCGTCAATTTCTAGCCGGAGCAATGGCCGCGGGTCCGGTCGCGGCGATCGCAGCGACCACGAAGAGCGCCGGTGCGGTCGAAGCCGCACGTCCGAGCGTTCCGGCGGTCCCGCAGACGGCGGGCGACACGCATGCCCCATCGGCGATGCCGAAACTGGTGACGAGCGGAAAGGTCGGCGGCGATTTCATGGTCGACTGTATGCGCTCCCTCAACATCGACTATGTGGCGTCCTGTCCGGGCTCGACCTTCCGCGGCCTCCAGGAATCGATCGTCAACTACGCGATGAACAAGAACCCGGAGTTCATCACCTGCCTGCACGAAGAGATCTCGGTCGCGATGGCGCATGGCTACGCGAAGATCGCGGGCAAGCCGCTGGCCACGTTGGTGCATGGCGTGGTTGGCACGCAGCACGCGGCGATGGCGATCTACAACGCCTATTGCGACCAGACGCCGATCATGGTGCTCGCCGGCAATGTCGGCCCAGGCAACAAGCGCCGTCCGGGCGTGGAATGGGCGCACAGCGCGCATGACCAGGCGACCATGGTCCGCGATTACGTCAAATGGGACGACCAGGCGAACAATCTGCAGGATTTCGCCGAGGGCCTCGTCCGCGCCTACGATCTTGCCACGACCGCGCCGATGGGCCCGGTGTTCAACATCATCGACGCGGAGCAGCAGGAAGAGGAGATCGAAGGCCACAACCTCACGATCCCGCGACTGCGCAGGCGTTCGCAACCGGTCGGCGATGCGGTCGCTCTCGCCGAAGCCGCGAAGATGCTCGTGGCCGCCGAGAATCCGGTCATCATCGCAGGCCGCGTACAGCGCACGGAAGCGGGACCCAAGGTGCTCGCTCAGCTCGCCGAGACGCTGCAGGCGCCCAGTCGTCGATGACCGCGCGCGCATGAACATGGCCAACCGGCATCCGCTCAATCACACGGAGCGGGGCAACGCAGCGGTTCGTGCGGCCGATGTCGTGCTCGCGCTGGATGTGTACGACCTTTGGGGCTGGCTCAACGAGATGAACGATCTCATCGGCCGTCCCCATCAGCCGCGCATCCGCCCGGGAACGAAGGTGATCGTGCTCGGCACGACCGACTCGCAGATCAAGCCGAACATCACGCTCTATTCCCGCTACGTGCCGGCCGATCTCGCGATCACTGGCGATTCGGAAGCGACCATCCCGCTGCTCATCCAGGCGATCGAGAAAGAGGTTACGCCGAACCGTCGCAGCGCGCTGGCAACCCGCGGCCAGAAGCTGAAGGAGCAGAGCGCCGGCTTCATGAAGGCGATCCATCAGCAAGCTGCGATGGCTTGGAATGCCAGCCCGGTCAGCACGGCACGGCTTTCCGCCGAAGTTTGGAACCAGATCCGCAGTCCCGAATACACGATGACGTCCGAAGTCAATTTCCTCAGCTCGTGGCCGTTCCGGCTGTGGGAGATGGACAGGCACTACAACACCATGGGCCGTTCGGTCGGCGGCGGCGTCGGCTACAATTGCAGCGCCGCACTCGGCGTGGCTTTGGCGAACAGGGGCACAGGCCGGCTCACGGTGTCGTTGAACGGCGACGGCGATCTGATGATGTCGCCGGGCGTGTTGTGGACGGCCGCGCATCACCAGCTTCCGGTGCTGTACATCGTGCACAACAATCGCGCCTATCATCAGGAGAGTGATGCATCTGCAGCGCATCGCGCAGCGCAACCAGCGCGGCATGGATCGCGCCCATATCGGCACGACGATCGACAACCCGAACATCGACTACGCGACACTGGCGAAATCGATGGGCGTGTACTCGATCGGCCCGATCGACAACCCGGCCGATCTCGGCCCGGCGATCACGCGCGCGCTCGACGTCGTCAAGCGGGGCGAGCCGGCGTTGATCGACGTCGTCTCACAGCCGCGTTGATATGAGGAGCAGTGGTCACGTGAGAAGGCATGGTTTGATGCTCGGGGCCGGCGTTGTCGCCGGCCTCATGGGCTTGTCCGCGGCGATCGCGCAGCACACGCCGAGCGGCAATGTCGCCAATGGAAAGAAGCTCTACGATACGATCGGATGTTCGCAGTGCCATGGCTATGTCGGGCAGGGCGGTGCGGCTGGTCCGGAGCTGATCGATCCCACGCCGTACCCGGCGTTCATCGTGCAGCTTACGGACGCCGCGCCAGGTGATGCCGCCCTACACGGAACGCGTGCTGACCGACCAGCAGGTCGCCGACATCTACGCGCACGTGAAGACGTTCCCGCTGCCGCCGGATCCATCGACGCTCTCGATCCTGAAATAGCGGACGTCCGAATCACACAAAGAGCCGCGCTCATCGGGCGCGGCTTTTTGTTTAGCGCCGTTAGGGCAGCCGCGCGCACACGATCCCGGACGCGGCGTCGAGCCGCTCTTTGAGCGGACCGGAAAGCGCGGCGATCTCATCGAGCATGTCGCAGCGGCGAGACGGGAAATCGCGCGCGAGTGCTGAAACCGTGGTCAGGAACGCTTCACCGCGTTTGAGCCAGATCTCGCTGTCGAACCGGGTTGGATGGCGGTGATGCATCGCAATCGTCGGACTGTAGGGCAGACGCTTGACGGGGAAGCCTGCCTGCGAGCGCCACGAGCGGCAGCAGGTAGTCCCACCACGGCTCGCCGACGCGAAACTCGCGCGGCAGTGCGCGGAACTCGCGGACAAACTGCACGAACTCCGGCGGCAGCAGGAAAAGGTCGAAGCCGAGGCCATAGATGGCCTTCCTGTCGAGCAGATCGGGGTTCGCGCTGTTGAACTCCACCTCGACCCGGTGCACGCAGTAGAGCGCTGCGGGATCAAGGCGCGTGGCCACCGTTTTCAAGTCGTCCGCGACCACGATGTCGGCATTGCACAGCACCGTGTGCGCGCCATCGGGCATGGTGGCAAAAAGATCCGCAACGGGTGGACGCGCGTTCGTCTCTATCCAGAGCACCCTTGGGTCGGGTGGGGCCGTTTCCGAAACCGAGATCGCGGATTCGGAAATCTGCAGCCACGATTCGATGCAGAGGTCGAGCCACTCCTGGCCGATCTCTTCTCCCGACACGTCTTTGCGCGAGGGCACGCCGTTCATCGAGGTCACGACCGCGCCGAACTCGAGCGGCCTATCCCGAGAGGTGGCCGCATTGCGCGACGGCGTTCTGGCATGTAGATGCCGTCGAATTGCTGCGCCACGCCCATTCCATCGTAGAAGGACGGCTCGAGCGAGACGCGCGTGAAGCCAAGCTCCTCGGTCAGGAAGCGATCGAGCGCGATCAAATCAGGGGCGCCGACATAGCACTCGACCGATGACATCTCGAGGAGGAGCAGTCGAATTCCATCCATGCAGGGCCTAAGCCCTTCGAGCACTTCGCGCTCGTAGCCCTGAACGTCGATCTTGAGCGCGTCGATCTTGCGCATCAGCGGCTCGCGAAGCAGGTCCGCGGTTCTCGTGACGAGCGCGCGTTCCTGCGTCACCGTGCGCGCGTCGGGCGCGGCGCGAAGATGGTTCTCGTGAACGGGAAGGAATGACGAGCTCCAGCTGTTCTTCGAGACGTTCAGATCGAGCGCCCCCTGACGGCCGCCCGCGGCTTGGCGCGACAACGGAATCCAGCGCACATCGGAGACGGCGTTCTTGCGCAGCTCTTCGTGCGCGGCTCTCTGAGGCTCGACCGAGTAGATGATGCCGTCGAATCCACGCCGCCGGATCGTCGCTGCGAACTGACCGCTGTTGCTCCCGATATCCAGAAGCCGCGTGATCCCCATCCGCTTGGCATGAAAGGCGAAGATGCGCTCCGATCGGTCCTGGCCCAGCAAGGCGGCGTTGAGGCCCTGCTCCAGGCCGTGACCGCTTCGCGCATCACTGGCCTTCGCAGTTCCCGGTGACGGTTTCGCGGCGTCCGCCTGCGCATTGCGCCGGGCGGCATTGGCAAGCCGGAGAAGATCGATGCCATGGGCGCGACCATAGGCGATGACGTCTTCGGCAATACGGTTGGGCGCAAAGATCATGACGTCGTTGATGACCCATAATCCGTGCTGACTGCTGATCCGGCGCAAAGCTGTTTCGATCTGGAGGAGACCGGGCCAGTGATCGGCTTTGTGAGGCGGTGGCGCAGGGCCGATGAAGTATCGCGCGTCATCGATGAGAATGACGGAGCTGTCGTTCAAGGTGCCGATCGCAGCAAGCTCGTCGAGGAGAGGGCACTCGTTCGCTGCGCCGCTCGTCGGACCGCCGCACCAGTGCGCGTCCAACCAGTAGAGGACGCTCGATGATCCGAGCGCAGGCGCGCGGGCGCGCAGAATGTCGGGCGATGATCCGTGTATCACCTCGACGTGCTTGAAGGTCGCGAGCTTTTGCCGTGCGTGGTCGCAGAGCACCGGCGACAGCTCGACGGTCCACACGCGGTCGAATTGCGGGGCGACGGCAGTTGTCGTTCCGGCCTCGAATGTGCCGGTCTCGAAAAACAGCCTCAACGGCAATTGCCGGCGAAGCGCCTCGAGCAAACGCGGATCGAGCCCAAAATGCAGCGCGCCCAAGGGCCCCTCCCACACGGCTCGATGACATTCAGCCGCAGGACACCGCAGTTTGAAAGGGACATTTGTGAGCAACGAGGCCGCGCGCTCGGAGCGCGGCCTCGTTACGACAGCGACAGGTAACTGCTTACGCGGCGGAGCGAGCGCGCAATATATCGGTCTCGAGACGGACATAGCTCGCCTCCATGCCGTGCTCCATGCCGCTTGCGAGCATGGCCGCGCGCGTCTCGGCGTTGGGCAGCGTCATGCGCATGGTCATCAGCGTGCCTTTGCCGTCGGGCTCGAATGTCGTCTCGACATGATTGTCCGGCGTGGGGTCGGGGAGATGCATCCGCTCGACATGCACGATGCGGCGGAAGGGGTTGAGCTCGATGAACTCTCCGGTGAGGTAGAAGCCGCCGCCTTTGCCGTCGCTCCACTCGTAGCGGATCTTGCCGCCCGGCCGCGCATCGTTGATGCAGACGGGCATTGTCCAGCCGTCGGGACCTGTCATCCATTTCTGAACCAGCTTCGGCTCGACATGCGCGCGGTAGACCGCTTCAGGGGACGCAGCGAAGCGCCGTTTCACGATGACGTGCGTGTCACCTTCCGTGGTAAGCGTCAGTTTGGTCATGACTTTTCCTTTCCTTCCTGGGGGGCCATTTCGGCGAGGACGGAGTCCAGCCGGTCGTAATTCGCTTCCAGCGCTTTCCTCAGCATTTCGAGCCATCGTTCCATCGAAGCCAGTCCCTCCTTGGCGAGGCGGCAGGGACGGCGTGTGCCGTCCACGCGGCGCGTGATCAGGCCTGCGTCCTCCGAGCACCTTCAGGTGGCGGGAAACGGCCGGCTGCGTGATCTCGAACGGCTCGGCCAGTTCCATGACGCCCGCTTCGCCCAAGGCAAGCCTCGCGAGGATGGCCCGCCGGGTCGGGTCGGCGAGGGCGGAAAAGGCGGTATCCAGCGTCTGCATCATCAGCAATCCTTTATATAAGTAATATATTATATAACATAGATGCTGATGTCAACGGGAAAATGCAAAGGGCCGCGCCGTTTTGCTGGACGCGGCCCCATTCTTTTCCAAACAATAGGTTAGGTGAGGTTCGCCTTGAACGCCGCCATCGTGCGGCTCCAGGCGAGCTTCGCCGCGTCCGCGTTGTAACGCTGGCCGGTGTCGTCGTTGAACGCGTGCTGTGCGCCCGGATAAAACCGCATCTCGTATCGGATGCCCGCCTTCTTGAGCGCTTCCTCATACGCGGGCGCAGCCATGCCGAGAGTTCTTGTCGAGCTCGGGATCGGCGAAATTGATCAGCATCGCGGCCTTGATCTTGGGCACGTCCTCGGACGGCGGCGGTGCGCCGTAGAACGGCACGCCGATATTGAGCATCGGATCGGCGACGGCGAGCCGGTTGACCACGCCTCCGCCCCAGCAGAACCCGACCGCACCGACCTTGCCGTTCGACTCGGAGAGCGAGCGCAGATAGTTCGCGCCGGCGACCGCGTTGCCTGTCGGTCTCTTCCGGTTTCAGCGAGCGCGTCAGCGCTCGCGACTTCGGGATTGCGCGGCACCGGCGTGCCGCCGAGCGGAGACAAGAAGTCGACGCCGAGCGCGATGAACCCATCCACCGCGAGACGGCGGCAGACGTCTTCGATGTGCGGGCTGATGCCGCCGACCGCGTGGATCACTTCCACCGCGCCATGCCGGCCGGAGGCTGTGGGCTTCGCGAGATAGGCCTTCACGTCTCCGGTGACGCCCTTGAACGTCACGCGCGATGTCGTGACCCGCTGATCGTCGGGGGCGACCATCGCCGCTTTGGCGTCATCGGGCGCGAGCAGGGGCAAGAGGGCCGCGGCCGCGGATACGCTGCCGACGATCCTTGCCGCCTTCTCCAGGAAGACGCGACGGTCGAAATGCACGTGAGCGTAGTCGTGATAGAGATCGATGAGCCTTTGATCCATGGCGAACCTCCCGGCTTTGCGCTGCCTTTATAGCAAATCGGCCGCGCGCTTGGCGCCTGATCACCGGCTCGTGCGCTTGGCAGGTGAGGGGCAGGGTGGCAAATTCCACCCAACGACGAATGGGAGGCCGCCCCAATGCCAAAAACGGAATCGAAAACCCCGAAGATGAAGCGCCGCCAGTTCCTGGCGGGTGTCGCCGCCGCGGGGCCCGCGATCGGGCTCGCCGGTGCAGCCGGCAAGGCCGCCGCGGCCCAGGCGCCCGCGCGTCCGACCGTGCCCGCGACGCCGCACAACGAGCACGCATCTCGGCTCCTCGACGCCGCTCACGCAGGGGCGCTCCGGCTCGGACTTCATGGTCGATGCGATCAAGACGCTCGACATCGAGTACGTCGCCTGCCTTCCCGCGGCGACGTTCCGCGGCTTGCAGGAATCGCTGATCAATTACGGCAAGAACACCAAGCCCGAATTCGTCTTGACGCTGCATGAAGAGGTCGCGGTGGCGATGGCGCATGGCTACGCCAAGGTCGCGCGCAAACCGATGGCCGCGATGATCGGCGGCATCATCGGCCTGCAGCACGCCTCGATGGCGATCTACAACGCCTATGCCGACCGCGTGCCGATGCTGATCCTCTCGGGCAACATTCCGAACGCCGCCGCGCGCCGCCCGAACGTCGAGTGGAACCATTCGGCGCTCGATCAGAACGCGATGGTGCGCGACTTCGTCAAATGGGACGCGCAGCCGACGTCGCTGCAATCCACCGCCGAGGCGCTGGTGCAGGCCTACGACCTCGCGACCATCGCACCGATGGGGCCGACGCTCGTGACGCTCGATGCGGACCTTCAGGAAGAAGGACTGCCGCAGGAGGAAGAGGCGCATTTGCGCATTCCGAAGCTCCGTCCGCGCGGACATCCGCAAGCCGACACGGAGGGCTTGCGCGAGGCGGCGCGCATGCTGGCGGGTGCCGAAAATCCGGTGATCTACGTGAACCGCTACGGCCGCACGGAGAAGGGACCGGCGCTGCTCGATCGAGCTCGCGGAGCTCTTGAATGCGCCGGTCATCGACGGCCGCTTCCGCATGAACTTCCCGAGCCGCCACAAATTCAATCACTCCGGCCGCCGCGAACAGGTGCTGTCGCAGGCCGATGTGATCCTCGCGCTCGAGCCGCACGATCTGTGGGGCTTGACCAACGAGGTGCGCGATCTGATCGGCCGGCCGAATTCGCAGCTCAACCGTCAGGCCAATCTGAAGGTCATCCATATCGGCACCGAGAACCTGATGGCTCGCGGGAATTACGCCGAGTCGCAGCGTTATGCGGCGGCCGATATCTCGCTGCCCGGCGACGCCGAAGCCTCGATGCCCGCGCTGCTCGAAGCGCTGAAGCGCGAGCTGACGCCGGCCCGCACCACGGCGCTTCAAGCGCGCGGTCAGCGTCTCGCCGAGATGGCGCCGCGTCTGCTCGAACAGGCGCGCGCGGATGCAGTGCATGGCTGGAACGCAAGCCCGATCTCGGTCCCGAGACTGTGCATGGAGCTCTACGAGAACCTGCGCACCGTGGACTGGACGCTGCCGACGGAGACCGTGTTCCTCACCGATTGGCCGCACCGTCTGTGGAACATCGACAAGCCGCACAACTGGATCGGCGGCTCGGGCGCGCAAGGTGTGGGCTACAACGCGCCGGCCGCGCTGGGCGCCGCACTCGCCAACAAGGGCACGGGCCGCATCACGGCCGCGATCGTCGGCGACGGCGAGCTGATGATGACCAACCAGACGCTCTGGACCGCGGCGCGCTACCAGATCCCGATCCTCTATCTCGTGCACAACAATCGCGCCTACCACATGGAGATCATGCACACGGGGCGCATGGCGATGCGGCGCAGCCGCGACGTCAACCAGATGCGGCTCGGCTGCGACATCAGCGGTCCCAACATCGACTACGCCACGCTGGCGAAATCGATGGGCGTCTATGGCCAGGGGCCGATCGAGAATCCGAACGATCTCGGGCCGGCGATCCGCCGCGCGATCGACGTGGTCAAGCGCGGCGAGCCCGCGCTGATCGACGTCGTCTCGCAGCCGCGCTGAGGAGGGGAACGGGTGAACATCTCTCTGCGTATTCTGGCGCTCGCGCTGATCGCGCTTCCCATGGCCGCGTCCGCGCAAGACGGACCGCGCGGCAATGCGGAGAACGGCAAACGGCTGTTCGACACGAAAGCCTGCTTCGCCTGCCACGGCTATGTCGGCCAGGGCAGCCGCGAGGGACCGCGCGTCGCGCCGCCGATGCCGTTCCCGGCCTTCGTCGCCCAGCTGCGCGAGCCGCGCGGGATCATGCCGCCCTACAAGGAGGCGATCCTGACGGACCAGGAGGCCGCCGACATCGTCGCCTATCTGGCGGGCCTGCCGCGGTCCCCGGACCACAAATCCATCCCGCTGCTGCAGAATTAGACGCCGGGGCCAATTCCACGTAACCGCCTTGGAAATCCCCCGGGCGGGTGGCAAATTGCGGCTCAAGGATCACCACGCACAAAATCCGCCGGAGGGCAGTCCATGGCCAAGAAGATCAAGCGCCGTCAGTTCCTTGCGGGCGTTGCCGCAGCCCCGGCCGTGGGGCTTGCCGCGGCCGCAGCACCGGCGGTCGCCCAGGCCGCAGCCGCGCCCAGGCCATCGATCCCGGCGGTGGCGGGCGAAGACCGCTCGCTGAACGATCTTCCGCCGCAGACCATCGGCAAGACCGGGTCGGATTTCATGGTCGACGTGCTGAAGTCGGTCGGCATCGACTACATCGCCTCGTGCCCCGGCTCGACCTTCCGCGCCATCCATGAATCGATCATCACCTACGGCAACAATTCGAAGCCCGAGTTCCTGACGACGCTGCACGAAGATACGTCGGCCGCGATGTGCCACGGCTACGCGAAGATCGCGAAGAAGCCGATGGCCTGCATGGTCCACGGCACGGTCGGCCTGCAGCACGCGTCGATGGCGATCTACAACGCCTTTGCCGACCGCGTGCCGATGCTGATCCTCTCCGGCAATATCGGCAACGTCACCACGCGCCAGGTCATCGTCGAGTGGAACCACGCGTGCAGGACCAGGCCGCGATCGTCCGCGACTTCACCAAGTGGGACGACCAGCCGACCTCGCTGCAAGGATTTGCCGAGTCCACCGTGCGCGCGATGGACCTGATGCAGACCGCGCCGATGGGACCGGTCCTCATCACCGCGGACGCCGATCTTCAGGAAGATCCGATCCCGCCGGAGATCGAAAAGCGCCTCAAGATCCCGGTGCTGAAAGGCATGCGCACGCAGCCTTCGGGCGACATCTCCGCGGTGCGCGAAGCGGCCAAGATGCTGGTCGCCGCCGAGAACCCGGTGATCTTCACCTATCGCTACGCCCGCACCGAGGCCGCGCCTGGGTTGCTCGTGCAACTGGCCGAATTGCTGCACGCGCCCGTGGTCGACGGCCGCGGCCGCATGAACATCCCGAACAGGCATCCGCTCAATCACACGACGCGCCGCGAAGCCGCACTCGCCGAGGCCGATCTCATCCTTGCGCTCGAACCGGTCGATGTTTTCGGTCTCACCACGAACATTCCCGATATCGTGCACCGGCCGAACATCCCGGCGCGCCGCAACCCGAATCTGAAGATCATCCAGATCGGCGCGGAAATGCTGATGCCGAAGGCGAACTTCCAGAACTTCCAGCGCTTCGCCTCGATCGATCTGAACATCAACGGCGATGCCGAGGCGACCATGCCGAGCCTGATCGAAGCCGTGAAGGCCGAGATCACGCCCGCGCACAAGGCCCGCTTCGAGGCGCGTGGACAGAAGCTGAAGCCACTGGTCGAACGCTCGCTCGCGCAGCGCATGACGGATGCCACGTATCAGTGGGACGCCAAGCCCATCAGCAGCCCGCGCTTTGTGATGGAGCTCTGGAACCAGATCAAAAACGAGGACTGGGCGCTGCCTTCGGAATCGCAGTTCTTGAGCGAGTGGCCCTATTTCATGTGGGACATCAACAAGCCCTACCAGACGATGGGGTACTCGGGCGCGCAGGGCATCGGCTACAACTCACCGGCAGCACTCGGCGCCGCGCTTGCCAACAAGGAGCACGGCCGCCTGACGGTCGCGATGGTCGGCGACGGCGATCTCAACATGGCGCCGGGCGTGCTGTGGACGGCGGCGCATCACCGCATCCCGATCCTCTATCTCGTGCACAACAACCGTTCCTACCATCAGGAAGTGATGATGATCCTGAAGATGGCCGCGCGGCGTTCGCGCGTGAACCATCCGAACATCTATGTCGGCACGCTGATCGACGATCCCGCGCCCAACTACGCCAAGATCGCTGAGGGCTACGGCCTCTACGCGCAAGGGCCGGTCGAGGATCCGAAGGACCTCGCGGCGGCGATCAAGCGCGCCATCGAGGTCGTGAAGCGCGGTGAGCCCGCGCTGATCGACATCATCTCCGACGGACGCTGAGGTATAGACCGATGAAGACCATTCGAGTTCGTGGTGATGATGGGCACGGCGGTTGTTCTGGGCTCGGCCGCGAGCGTGGTGGCTCAGCCGGCGGGCGATCCGAAGGCGGGCGAGACGGCCTATATGAAGCTCGGGTGCTATTCGTGTCATGGCGCGGGGGGCCAGGGGACCTGGCGCGACGGGCCGCGGCTCAATCCGCCGATGCCGTTCGAAGCGATGGTGCAGCAGCTGCGCACGCCGCGCTACGAGATGCCGCCTTATGTCGAGAGCCAGGTCTCCGACAAGGGCATCGCCGACATCCACGCGTATCTCAGAAGCGTGCCGAAGCCGGTCGATCCGAGCGTCATCAAGGCGATGCAGTAGTCACTTCGCCTGCGCCTGGATTTGGCCTGCAACTTTGTCGAGCCAGTCGGCGATCACGCGCGCGATGTCGTCGCTGTTCTTCTCCATCATCATCATGTGGCCGTTGCCCTTGATGCCGATGTCGGCGAGCTTGATGAACTCGACCGGCACGCCCGCCTGCCTGAGATAGGCAACGTTGCAGTGGTTGTACCCGGCGTAGAACGAGGCTTCCGCCTCGATCAGGAGAACCGGCCGCTCGCCCACGAGCGGAAGCTTTCGCGCGGGCTCCTTCTGCATCCAGCAGCGTGAGAGATCGGGCCGCTCGGGCTTTTCCTGCTGCACGAAATCGAGCGGAGAGTCTGCCGTCACGGCGGGCGTATATTCGAGCGGCGTATTGCCGAGCCCGTAACGTTTCACGCCGGGATTGTCGCGGTAGTAGTCGTCATCGGTCTGCTTGGTGGCGCCGTCCCACGCGACGTCGAAGCGCTGGATGCTTTTCACCACGACGTCGTGCACCGGCGGGCCCGAAGGCTCCGCCGCGACGATCGCCTTCACGAGCGCCGGTCGCATCTGCGCCAGCGGCCACGCATAGGCGCCCGATTGCGAATGCACGAGGATGATCGACGGACCGATCCTGTCGAGCAGCGCGGCAAGCGCATCGATGTTCATCTGCGCCTGCATGACGCGGTTTTCCATGCCTGGAATGTTCGAGGCCCAATACTGATCGAACGTCGGATCGCCCGGCTCGCCGGTTCCCGGCCATTGCGTGTGCAGCGCCGCCTGCGGCCAGAGCTTCTCTTTCTCCTGCGCGGTGAACTTCTGCACGACATAGCCGAGCGGCTGCGCGCTCATCTCGCCGTAGACTTCGGGGCTGTAGGGCGAGCGGCCGCGCGCCACCTGGTCCACGACATAGACGGCGTAACCGCGGCGCAGGAAATACTGCGCCCATCCTGGACGCCCGTCGGACGTCGTCCACCAGCCGGCGCCGGTCTGACCGCCGCCGTGGATCAGCACGATGGGATAGGGGTGACGCTGATCCGCCGGGATCTGGTACTCGACATACATCTGCCCGACGTAATGCTGATCGGGATGATCCTTGTCGTAGCGCCCACCGGCGTAGAACACGCCGCTCTTCGCAAGCACGAGCGCGGCCTGCGTCTGCGCCTCAGCGCCGGTCGGCGCTTCAACGGTGTTCATCAGCAGCGGGAAGCCGATCAGCGCGGCGCCGAAAAGGCCGCCGGCCGCGAACAGAGTCAAATTCCTCACCATCATGGGAATGTCCTCCTCGTTCGCAGCGATGATCGCGCAAACGGGAGGGCAGAAAAGAGTAGGGTCGACTATTCCGCCGGTACTTGCGCGGCTGCCGGGCTCTCGAGCTGGTCGTAGCCCTTGTAGCGATAGATCGCGACCGACAGGGCCCAACTCGCGATGAAGAGCGCGATGATCAGATAGCCGAGCGCGCCGAATTCCTCGTTCAGCATCGCGATCCAGTCCCAGACGCCGCCGGAGAGCGCGAGCTTCTCGGCGATGAGCCCGAGCGCCTGCACGCCGCCGATCAGGAGCGCCACCACGACCGAGACCGATGTGATCGTCAGATTGTAATAGAGCTTGCGGATCGGCTTCACGAACGCCCAGCCATAGGCGCGCACCATCAGCACGGAATCGGTGGTGTCGACGAGACTCATTCCGGCGGTGAACAGCAGCGGAAAGATCAGAAGCGACCAGAACGACAGGCCTTGCGCGGCCTGCGACGCGGAGATCCCGAGCACGCCGATCTCGGTCGCGGTGTCGAAGCCGAGCCCGAACAGGAAGCCCAGGGGATACATCTGCCAGCTCGCGCGGATGAAGCGGAACAGCGGCCGGAACAGGCGGCCCAAGAGCCCGCGGTTCGCGAGCAGGATGTTGAGATCGTCCTCGACGACCGGCTCGCCGCGCTTGACGCGCTGGAACGCTTTGTACACGGCGGCGAGGATGAAGATGTTGGCGATGGCGATGGCGAACAGGAACAGCGTGGAGACGGTCGTCCCGATGACGCCGCCGATCTCGCCGAAGCTTTCGAGCCCCGAGAGCGCGGTGGCGCCCAGCGCAACCACGATCGATGCGAGCACGACGACGGTCGAATGGCCGAGCGAGAAATAGAGCCCTACGGTCGAAGGGTCTTGCCCTTCCTGCATCAGCTTGCGCGTCACGTTGTCGATGGCGGCGATGTGGTCGGCATCGACCGCGTGCCTGAGACCGAAGCTGTAGGCGAGAAGCGCGGTGCCCAGGAGCACCGGATGATCGGCGAACGCGACAAGCGCCCAGATCCAGGCCGCGATGTTGACGCCGATCAGGCCGGTGTAGATCGCAATCAGTTTCGCGGTGATCGGCGCTGAACACGCGCGACGTTCATCCGGCCTTCCTGACATGGACATGCACGTGCTTGTGGCTGTGCTCGCCCGCGTGCGCGTGCTTTTCCGACTGCACCTCGGCGGGCACCATCACAAGGCGGCCGTGCCGCACGCCGCGTTCGGCGATCACATGGTCGGCGAGATGCTTCACCTCGCTCGCCTGGCCTCTGAGCACGGCGACCTCGAGACACGTGCCGTGATCGAGATGCACATGCATCGCGGAGAGCGACAGATCGTGGTGGTCGTGGAAGGAATGCGTGAGGCGCTTCGCAAGCTCGCGCGAGTCGTGGTCGTAGACATAGACGAGAGCCGCGACGCAATCGCCGGTGACGCTGCTCTCTTCCGCCGCCTGGCGCATGCCGGCGCGTGCGAGATCGCGGATCGCTTCCGAGCGGTTCTGGTAGCCGCGTTCGGCAATCACGCGGTCGAGCTCGGCCACGAATTCGTCGTCGAGAGCGATGGTTGCGCGCTGCATACAGGCCTCCGACCGTATGATCTTCAGGCCCAAAAATCACACTCTTGTCCCCATGGCAAGCGTGCGGATGGCGCTGGTTTCCGCCCCGAAAGGTGCGGAGCAGGACGGCTTGTCCGGGAGCCGCCTGAGGCTGCAAACTGCTGGCACAGCCACAATCGGAGGTTGCCATGGAGAAGCGGAAACTCGGCCGGTCGGGTCTCGAGGTCGCGCCCATCGTGTTCGGCGGCAACGTGTTCGGCTGGAGCGTCGATCAGGCGCGCGCGAACACGCTGCTCGATCGATTTGTCGATCTCGGCTTCAACGCCATCGACACGGCGAACTCCTATCCGCGCTGGGTTCCGGACAGTCTCGACGGCGAGTCCGAAATCATCATCGGCAAATGGCTGAAGACGAGCGGCAAACGCGACCGCGTTCTGATCTTCACCAAAGTGGGCTCCGAGATTTCGGCGGACAGGAAAGGCCTGTCGCGCCGTCATATCGTCGCCGAGTGCGAAGGCTCGCTGAAGCGGCTCGGGATCGACACGATCGATCTCTATCAGTCGCACCGGGATGACCTGTCCACACCGATGGAGGAGACGCTCACGGCCTATGCCGATCTGATCAAGGCGGGAAAGGTGCGCGCGATCGGCGCATCCAATTTCACGCGCGCAGCGTCTGAAGGAAGCTCATCGACACGTCGCGCCGTCTGAAGCTGCCGCGCTACGATACGCTGCAGCCGAAATACAATCTCTACGATCGGTCGGATTATGAAGGGCCGCTCGTCGGATCTCTGCGTCAAGGAAGAGATCGGCGTCATTCCGTATCTACGCGCTCGCGAATGGATTCCTCACCGGCAAGTATCGCGGGCCCGCGGATTTCGGAAAGAGCGCCGCGCGCGGAAGCCGCATGGGCAGCTATCTCAACGAGCGCGGCAAGCGCATTCTCGCGGCTCTCGATACCGTCTCGGCGAAGCACAAAGTGAAGCCCGCCGCGGTCGCACTCGCGTGGCTGATGTCGCGCCCGATGGTGATCCCGATCGCGAGCGCGACCAAACCCGAGCAGCTCGAAGATTTCGCCGATGCCGCAAGAATCCGGCTCGACCGCGACGATCTCGAACAACTGAACCTCGCCAGCGCGGGCTAGTACCTTCCTTGCTCGCGGAGGAAAGCCTAGACTAACGAGAACCAACAGAAATTCGATTGTTCATCGCGGGAGGACGCTTCCATGCACGGCACGACGATCCCTTATTTCACCGGCAAGATGCTGATCGGCGGCGAGCTGGTCGAAAGCAAGGACGGCGGCTGGCTCGAATCGATCAATCCCGCGGACGAGACGCAGCTTGGGCGCGTGCCGATGGGCACGGCCGCCGACATGGCGGCCGCCGTCGAAGCCGCGGAGAAGGCGCAGCCCGCGTGGGCCGCGCTCACCAATGCGCAGCGCGCCGACTACATCCACAAGCTCGGCGATGCGCTGATGGCGCGCCAGGAAGAGATCGCGCGCATCGAGTCGCTCGACACCGGCAACACGCTCGGGCCCATGAAGCGCGACGTGCGCACGGCCGTCGAGCGCATGCGGTTCGCCTGCGGCCTCGCCTACGAGATCAAGGGCGAGACCGTTCCTTCGACGCCCGGCAACATCCACATGACGATCCGCACGCCCTATGGCGTGATCGGCCGCATCATTCCGTTCAATCATCCGATCGGGTTTGCCGCGTCGCGCATCGCGCCCGCGATCATCTCGGGCAACACCATCGTGGTGAAGCCGTCGGAGCAGAGCCCGCTGTCGTCGTCGATCTTGGGCGAGATCTGCAAGCAGATCATGCCGCCGGGCGTCGTCAACATCGTCACCGGCGGCCGCGAGACCGGCGAGACGCTCGTGCGTCATCCGCGCGTCAAGCGCATCGCGTTCATCGGCCAGCCGGCATCGGGCATGGCGATCCAGAAGGCGGCCGCCGAAACCGCGGTGAAACATGTGACGCTCGAACTGGGCGGCAAGAATCCGCTGATCGCGTTTCAAGATGCCGATATCGAGAAGGTCGCGCAATGCGCGGTCGGCGGGATGAATTTCGGCTGGCAGGGTCAGTCCTGCGGCTCGATGAGCCGCATCGTGCTGCATGAATCGATCCACGACGCGGTGCTCGAGAAGATTCTCGAGCGCGTGCGGAAGATCAAGGTCGGCCATCCGCTCGATCCGACGACGAACATGGGCCCGATCAACAACAAGCAGCAATACGGCAAGGTGCAGTTCTATATCGATCTCGCCAAGAAGGAGGGCGCGAAGCTCCTGCATGGCGGCGGCGTGCCGCAAGGCGACGAGTTCAAGCGCGGCTATTGGGTCGAGCCGACCGTGTTCGGCGACGTCAACATGTCGATGCGCATCGCCAAGGAAGAAGTGTTCGGCCCGGTCATGTCGGTGCTGAAATTCTCGACCGAATCCGAAGCGGTCACGATGGCCAACGGCATCGAGCTCGGGCTCACGGCGGCCGTCTGGACGAACGACATCAACCGCGCGATCCGCGTCGCGCAGGCGGTGCAGGCGGGCTACATCTGGATCAACGGCGTCGGCCAGCATTATCGCGGCGTGCCGTATGGCGGCTTCAAGAATTCCGGCGTCGGGCGCGAGGAGGGCATCAGCGAGCTCTTGAGCTACACCGAAGAGAAGGTGATCAACATCGTGCTCGGCGGCGGCGACTACAACCCGGCGGCGGGCTGAGCGGGAGCAAGCCCAATGCTCGCCCGTCCGCGCGATCGCATCCTTGCGCTTCCCTTGATGGCGCTCGCCGCTGTCGGACTCGCCGGGTGCGAGCAGCCGACCGCGACGACATCGTCAACGCCTGCGGCGGCGACGCAATCGGAAGGTGTGCCGCCGCCGGAAGGCGAAGAGTATGGCGAGTTCCTCGCGCGTCCCGCCGAGCTTGCCGCCGTTCCGACCAACGACATCATGAAGTCGCTGCGTCTGTCCTCGTCCGCCAAGACGGTCGGCATGGACGTGTACAATCGTGCTTGCGCGTCGTGCCACGGGGCCGATCTGAAGGGCTTGCGCGAGCAAGGCACGCCCGATCTCACCGATGCCAATTGGCGATTTGCCGGAGATGACGCGACGACGGGAGGCGGCACGATATACCCGTCCGACATCGAATGGACGGTGCGCTACGGCATCCGCTCGGGACACGAAAATGCCCGCGGCCGCGAAGCGAACATGGTCGCGTTCGATCCGCGATATCGCCACGAGGAGGACAGGGCGATTTACGGCGGCAGGCGGTTCCTCACGAACGGCGAGATCGACGATGTCGTCGAGTATGTGCTCAAGATCAGCGGGCAGCAGGCGGACGAGGCCAAGGCCGCGCGCGGCGACGAGCTGTTCCACGACGGCACCAGGGGCAACTGCAACGACTGTCACGAGAACGATGGCGTCGGAAACCTGGCGCTGGGCTCGACGAACCTGACGCGGCCCGAGCTCTATCTCTACGGCTCGGATCGGGCGTCGATCCTCGAATCGATCGTGCGCGGGCGCCGCGGCACGATGCCTGCGTTCGAAGGCCAGCTGAAGCCGGAGGAGATCAAGGCGGTCGCGATCTACCTCTATTACCGCGCGCTTCCGCCGCCGTAGCCCCAGTCATGATCGCCGTTCGCCTTGCGACGATGGACGATGCGGAAATTATCGCGCGTCAAACATCGACAGTTCAACAGCTGCACACCGATGCCCTGCCGGACATCTTCAGGCCGCCCTCCGCCGATCTGTTTCCTGCGCAGAAACTGGCGGCGTTGCTTCAGGATCCCGATTCAGTGGTCGCCGTGGCGGAGCTGGATGGCAGGATTGTCGGCCACATCTACGGTGCGATCGCGAGACGCGCTGAAAACGCGTTCAACTGGCCCGGCTCGCACATCTACATCCATCAGATCGGTGTCGATGACGCGGCTCACCGCCAGGGCGTGGGCACTGCACTGGTCGCGTTCGTCCTGGATAGAGCTCGGGCCATGGGCGTGACGGCCGTGCACGTCGATCACTGGGCGTTCAACACGCGCGCGGCGAGCTTCTTCGAGGCGTGCGGATTCCGGCCCATGAAAATCGTGATGCGCCAGACGCTGAAGGACGCTGCAGCCTAGAACCGCCGCGACAGCCAAAGGACGCCGGTCACGGCGTTCTGTCCGCGCACGTGATTGGCATCGATGGCGTAAGCGACGCTGGTGGTGAGATCCCAATCCGCGAGCGCGAAACGGTATGCGGTCTCGAGGTCGAACTCGCGCCCCGACGGCGTCAGCGAGGATTGGACCGGCATCATGATCACCGCTCCCGTCGCGCGGTCGACCGCACCGCCGGTCATCAGAGACGACACGCGCTTCTTCCACTCTCAGCGGTTGCCCGACGGCGATGGCAAGCGCATCGCCGCGCGCGAACAGGTTCTTGCCGGCGACGCCGAACGAGACGCTGGTCGCATAAACCGGTCCGAGCGACGCGACGAGGCTCGATCCCGGATGCTGCGCGCCCGAAGCGGCGACGGTCAGCGACGTTTTCAGCGACCAGCGGTCATCGAGCGCGGTTTCCGATGTCGCCGTCGCCCACATCGTTGTGGCCTGCTCGCTCAGCCTCAGTCCGCCTCCCGCGAGCGTGCCGAACACGCCGCCCTCTTCGACGAGCGCGCCGAGCTCGAAACCGAACTGCGAGCGTCCGGCGTCGTGGTCGACACGCAGAGCGGCCGAATGCGTCCAATTGTCGGGCGCAAATCCCGCGCCGTCATACGTGTCGCGCAGCTGATCCTCGGCGATGCCGAGCGTGACGCCGGTGTCATCGTTGAGCGCAACGCGAGCCGTCGCGAATGCGCCGCGGCCCGAGCCGATCGCCGGGAAGAACGCGCCCGTCAACGACATCGCGGTGAACGGATCGTCGGCTTCGCGCGGCGACAGCGCCTCGCGCAGCGACAGGCCCGTGCCGGCGCTCCAGTTCGTGCCGTTGCTCGTGCCGGAGAACTGGAACACGGTTTCGTGCGAGTGGATGTCTTCGGCGCCGTTGAGCGACCGGAACGCGTTGATGGCGTCCGTGCGGTCCTCGCGCAGCATGTAGGAGAACTGTGCGTCGTGACCGACATCGTAGCTCGCGCTGCGCCAGCGGAAGCGCTGCTCCATCACGCCGAACAGGTCGGGCATGTTGGGCCGCGAATACACGGCGCGCGACGCATCCGCGGTGAAATCGCGGCCGAAGCCGTCGAGGATCGTCACTTGCGACAAGCGCCGCGCGGAACGAAGGTGCATCGCCGAAGGCGGGTGAGAGCACGATCCCGGTCGCGTAGAGCGAAGGCGCAGCGCCGCTCGCGACCGCAACGGTGCTCGTGCCCATGGGCTGAAGCGCCACTTGCACGTTGAGCAGGCCGTGCCCGTAGATCGCGTCGACGCCGGCGGGTCCCAAGTCGGTGGCCGACTGGAACAGGATGTCCGCGATTTCACGGCCGGTCAGCGCTCGGCCAACGGTCGAGGATCAGTGCGGCCGCGCCCGAAATCATCGGCGCCGAAAACGAGGTTCCCTGACCGACGCCCAGGCCGCCCATCCAAAGCACGGTGATCTCTTCGCCGGGCGCGACCATGTAGTGGTCTCTCGCATTGCCCGCGCGATTGGAGAACGACGAGATCTGGTTGTTCGCATCGACCGATCCCGCGATGATGAACGCGCCGGGTCCGGTCGTCAGCTTGTTGATCGCGCTCAGCTCCGCGATGATGTCCTGGTTGGACAGCGACGGATTGGCTCCGCCGGAATTGCCGGCCGAGGCGACGAGCAGCGCGCCGTTGGCGACCGCCTGCGTCGGGGACGCAACCACGTAACCCTCGCTCACCTGCGGCGGGTTCGGGATGATGTCGCCCGTGTCGTAGCCGAACGAGACGTTGAGGATCTTGGCGCCGCGGCTTGTGATGTACGCCCACGGATCCGACACGTGATAGAGCACGCCGCCTTGAGAAATCTGCGTCTCGTTGACGTTCGAGAAATAGTCGACCGCGAGCACCCGCGCATCGAAGGCGATGCCGTGGACGAGCGTGTCGTCCTTCTTCGCGGCGATAAGGCCGGCTATCGCGTGACCGTGCGGCGTCGTGTCGGCCGGTTCGCCGATCTGCGCTTCGTAGAGCGCGATGGCCTGCGCATTCGGCCCGACGCTGTCCGGGTGATAATTGACGTCGGACGAACCGAGCTGGAAATTGAAATCGACGACGCCGACGATCACGCCCGCGCCGGTGTAGCCCAGCGCATAGGCATCCGCGGCGTGCACTTGGTCGAGCGCGCCCATCCGGTTGTACTCGCTCGTGCGGAAGCTGTCGGCGTTCGGCGCCGGCGGCGGCGGTGGTGGAGGGGGCGGCAGCGGACCTGGCGGCTGCACTTGCGGCATACCGCCACCTCCACCGCCGCCGCCGCAGCCGAGCAGCAGGGCAGAGAGCGCCACAGTTCCAAGCGCCGATCTCACTCTCATGGTATCGCCAGACAAGAATCGGCACGGCCGCAACGCCCGCGCGGGGCGCCGCCGCACCGTTCTGCCTCCCCTCCGTCAGAACGCGAGCCCTATACTACCGGACGGAGTTTGCGCCCGTGCAAAGGGGGAGGGGAAAATTTGAGGGGTCGGCCCGGCTTGGCATCTTAGGCCGGATCGCCTATAAGCCCGGCCTTCGTCGAAAGAGGCGTCCGCCATGAAAAAGGGCATTCACCCCGACTATCACTTCGTCAACGTCGTGCTGAACGACGGCACGAGCTATCGGACGCGCACGACCTGGGGTGAGCCCGACGCCAAGCTCACGCTGGACATCGACCCCTCCACGCATCCGGCGTGGACCGGCGGCCAGCAGAACCTCCTCGACCGGGGCGGCCGCCTGACGCGATTCAACAAGAAATTCAAGGGCTTCGTTAAGGGCTGATCGGCCATTGGCCGCGCCTGGCGCGCGGCTCTATCCGTCCGCCTGACCGAAGGCGGCTTCAAGCATCGCGAATTGCGTCTTCAAGCCGTCCCGCTGCTCGCCTTGGCGGAACAGCACATCGTCGAGCCTGGCGACGCGCCGGTAGAGGCTGTCGCTGCGCTCGAGCAGTTCGACGAGCTTCTTCGGCAGTTGCTCGACCCCATCGTCGCGCTTGCCGAGACAGATTTCGCGCGCGCCCAGGCGATAGCGGTCCGACGCCGCGTCCTCGGCGGTCATGTCGCCCTCATGCACCGCGCGCTGAATGAGCAGCCAGCTTGCGGCCTGCATCAATCGCGTCGTCACCCGCATCGACTCGCCCGCATAGACGAGCGCGATCTTCCGCGGCAGCGCGCGGGATTCATCGCGGCCGCGGCCGTCGAGGTAGCGTGCGCATTCCTCGACCAGTTCCATTCCTTCGTCGAAAGTGCGCTCGAACAGCGCGGATGCTGCGAACGTCTGGAGGGACATACCCTTCAACGCATCGTAGTCAGGCAACTCGGCGCTCATGGGCATCCCCCGGAAGACTTGCAGGCTAGCAAGTCAAAGAGATCGAGCATAGCGGCGCGTACAAAAACTATTGAATAAGGTTACTGACGTTAACTCTTCTTAACGGCGTGCCTCACCGTTTGAAGAATGAATCGGCAGCGTTCTTCGTCGCCGCGCGCGAACGCAGCGCTTCGCGTGAACGGACGATCTCCGCCTCGAGGGTTGCGATGCGCGCTTCGAGTTCATGAGCCGACATGGCGGAGAGATCCTCGCCCAATATGGTCTGCGGTTTGGGCTTGCGCGGCGCGAGCTCGTCGAGATCAATGGCCATGGCGCGTTCCTTGACTTTGTTGCATGAATTTTGGCACACGCCGAAACCACCTGAAAGAAAATCGAGCCATGACCCTACCCAAGACAATGACCGCCATCGCGATCGAAGGCGGAAAAGGCGGTCCCCTCGTTCCGACCGAAATTGCCGTGCCAACGCCTGGCCCGGGCCAGATCCTGATGAAGGTCAAGGCGGGCGGTGTGAACCGCGCCGATCTGCTTCAGGTGCTGGGCAATCACCCGCCGCCGCCCGGCGCGCCATCGACGCCGGGCCTGGAGGCTGCGGGAACCGTCGCCGCGCTTGGCCCCGGCGTCTCCGGATGGACGGTGGGCGATGAGATCTGCGCGCTCCTTGGCGGCGGCGGCTACGCGGAGTATGCGATCGCGACCGAGGCCTGCGTCCTGCCCGTGCCGAAGGGCGTGTCGCTGCTCGATGCGGGCGGCGTTCCGGAAGTCTACTTCACGGTGTGGAGCAACGTGTTCGACGTCGCGCGTCTGCAACCGGGCGAGACGTTTCTCGTCCATGGCGGATCGAGCGGCATCGGCACGGCCGCGATACAACTCATGACGGCGCGCGGTCATCGCGTGTTCACGACGGCGGGAAGCGATGAGAAATGCGCAGCCTGCGTGAAGCTCGGTGCCGTGCGTGCGATCAACTACCGGACCGAAGATTTCGTCGAAATCGTCAAAGCCGAAACAAACGGCAAGGGCGTCGACGTGATCCTCGACATGGTCGGCGGCGACTACGTGATGCGCAATGTCAATTCGCTCGCGCGCGCAGGACGCATGGTCAACATCGCCTACATGAAAGGCGCCAAGGTCGAGGTCGATTTCCGCATCGTGCAGAACCGCCTGTTGAGCATGTCAGCCACCGGGCTTCGCGGACGTCCGGAGAGCGAGAAGGGCAAGATCCGTGACGCCCTCCGCCGGGAGGTTTGGCCGCTGTTCGACGCGGGCAAGTTGCACGCGGTGACCGACCGGGTCATGCCGCTTGCGAAGGCTCAGGCTGCCCATGATTTGATGCGGGAAAGCAGCCATATCGGCAAGATTCTGCTCGCGCCTTGAGCATTAGGCCTTCCCCTTAACGCCGTTCCCGATTAGAAGAAAAGCCTTCCTCGAAAGGATGATACTTTTGAGAGCGGGGTGAGGTGCTGAACAGCCTTACCCGAAAAGGAAAAGCCTATGTCCGACAAGCCCCTGATGCCCAAGGCCACCGCCGTGTGGCTGATCGAGAACACCTCGCTGACCTTCGAGCAGATCGCCGATTTCTGCGGCATCCATCCGCTCGAAGTGAAGGGCATCGCCGACGAAGACGTCGCCAAGGGGATCAAGGGTATCGACCCGGTTGCGACCGGTCAGCTGACGCACGAGCAGATCGAGCAGGCCGAGAAGAATCCCGACCTGAAGCTCAGCATGGCGCCTCCGAAGTACCGGATGCCTCACGTGAAGGCCAAGAAGACGCCGCGCTACACGCCGGTCTCGAAGCGCCAGGACAAGCCCGATGCCATCTACTGGATCCTTCGCAACCATCCCGAGTTGACCGATGCCGACATCATGAAGCTGATCGGCACGACGAAGGCGACGATCGCAAAGATCCGCGAGCGCGGTCACTGGAACTCGCAGAACATCAAGGCGGTCGATCCCGTCACGCTCGGACTCTGCACGCAGATCGAGCTCGATTTCATCGTGGCGCGGGCAGCCAACCGCAAGCCGCGCGTCTCACGCAAGCCGGGCGAGACGTTGAAGACCGTCGAGGAAACGACCGCCGGCCTCACGCCGCCCGCGGACGAGCCGAAGCACTAACCGCTAAAGCACGAACGCCGCGAGCACGAAGCCGAAGACGATCGTCGCGAAGGCGATGAAGATCATCAGCTCCAGCCGCTTCTCGATGAAATCGCGGATCGGCTCCCCGTAAAAGTAGAGCAGCGTCGCCCACAGCGTGAAACGCGCGCCGCGCGTGATCACCGATAAGAGCACGAACATCGGAAAGCTGTAGCCGGCGAAGCCCGACATGATGGTCACGAGCTTGTAGGGGATCGGGCTCACCCCCTTGATCAGGATCACCCACGAGCCCCATTCCGCGTAGAAGGCGCGGAACTCTTCCACCCGCTCGCCATAGCCGTAGAGCGAGATCAGCCACTGGCCGACGGTGTCGTAGAGATACGCGCCGATGACATAGCCGAGCATGCCGCCCAGAACCGAGGCCAGCGTGCACCACGCCGCGAGCAGGAACGCGCGCTTGCGGTCGGCCAGCACCATCGGGATCAACATCACGTCGGGGGCGATCGGGAAGAAGGAACTTTCCGCAAACGAGACGCCGAACAGCGCCGCCCAGGCGTAGCGCCCTTGCGCGTTCGCCATCACCCAATCGTAGAGCCCGCGCATGAAGCCGCGGCGTTTTACGGTTCCGACGTCGTTGGACATGACGGCCTTCTAGCAGCAGGGCGCGGGAACTCAAACTCCGGTCCCTGCACGGTTTCAGGATAATCCAGGCCAATCATGGCAAAATTCTACTGTCGAAATGATAACAGGCGGCCGCATTACCCGTCCTAACTGCTGACCTGCTCCGGTCCGCGCGGGTCGAGCGGCAATGCCGCGGGCGAGCCTTGCGGCGCGGGCGTGAACGCGTCGCGGCTTTCTGCCGGCGCGGGTTCGCGAACACGCATGCGCGTGAACGTGTAGAACGCCATCGCGGCGTGCGAGAGCGCGGTGAAAAGGAACAGCGCGCTTGGGCCCGCAGCGGCCATCACGAACGCGGCCAGGATCGGTCCCGGGATCGAGGTCGCCGCATTGATCATCAACAGCCCCGCTGAGACCTCGACGAATTCCGCGCGCGGCAACCGGTCGTTCGCGTGCGCCACGGACAGCGAGTACAGCGGGAGCGCCACGGCGCCGAAGACGAACACGATGAAATAGAACAAGGCGGGCACGCTCACGAGAAATTGCCCGAACGCGCCGAGCACGAGGCCACAGCCTGCGGCGGCCGCACAGGTCGTGGCGATGATCCAGCGTCTGTCCATGCCGTCGGAGAGCCGGCCGAGCGGCCACTGCACGATGGCGCCCCCCGCGATGAACACGCTCATGAACAGCACGATCTCGCGTGTGGTGAACCCGAGCGACTGGGCATAAAGCGGCGCGAGCATCCAGTATGCGCCGTTGGCGAGCCCCACGGTCAGGCATCCCGCCGCGCCCACGGGGGCAATCCTGAAGATGCGCTCGAGGTTGAGCCGGGGCACCTGGGGCGGTTGCGGTGCGGGCAGGCGCGTGAGACCGATCGGCACCAAACAAACGCAGTACAGGATCGCGGCGATGCTGAAGAGCTCGAAGGATGTCGGCAGGCCCAGGAGCAGCATCCACTGGCCGATCAGAAGCGCGCCGAAATTGGCGCCGATATAGATCGCGAGGATGCGGCCGCGGGTTTCGTTGGTGGCCCGGTCGTTCAGCCAGCTTTCGATCGCCATGAACATCACGGCTGTGCACACGCCCGTCAGTCCGCGCAGCACCGCCCATGAGGTCTGCGTCGCCCAGATCGGCATCAGCATGACGGAGGCGGCAATCAGCGCGGACGCGACCGCAAACGAGCGGATATGTCCCACCCGCGACAAGAGCTGAGGACCGCCGTAACAGCCGGCGACGAAGCCCGCGAAATACCAGGCGCCCAGCGCGCCGACCGAGATGCTGGAGAATCCTTCGAGACTGGCGCGCAGCGGAATCAGCGTTCCGACCAGCCCGTTTCCCATCAGGAAAATGACGGTCGAAAATAGAAGGGCCGTGATGCCGCGTAGCTGGGATTGCATGACCGGACCTTGAGGGCGGGCGCTCTAGCCTGTTCTCTTCAGCAAGTCAAAACGCCGAATCGGACGCGATCATGACCGCTCCGCCTTCCATCGGCGATGAACGTGCTCTAGGTTTCGCGCCGCTTTTTCAACTGTGATTTGAGGCATGGCGCGTCAAAAATCCCGTAGCGGAAAGACCAAGGCCACGCGCTTGACGCGCCGCAAGGCGCCGAAAACGGCCAAGGCCAAAGCACCTCGCAAGGGCGTGAAGCCGAAACGCAAGCCCGCCGCCGCATCGGGCAAGCAGCCCGCGTTGAAACCCGCCCAAAGGGCGCTTCGCGCCCCCAAGCCGTTGCCGGCGATCCGGCGCGGGTTGCGCCGCCGGCCGGTGGCGCCGCAGCCGCGCCTGGCGCCGGGACGCGCGGCATCCGCAAAGCGGATGGTCACGGCCTACGACACTGATCTCGACCGGACGCCCGCCAATTTCCAGCCACTGACGCCGCTGAGCTTCCTTGCGCGCACCGCGTCTGCGCATCCCGATCTCGTCGCCATCATCCACGGCAAGAGCCGCGTCACCTATGCCGAGTTCTACGCGCGGTCGCGCCGGCTGGCCTCGGCGCTGGCAAACGAGGGGATCGGTCGCGGCGACACCGTCTCCGTCCTGCTCGCCAACACACCGCCGATGCTCGAAGCCCATCATGGGGTGCCCATGACGGGAGGCGTGTTGAACGCGCTCAACACGCGCCTCGATGCGGCATCGATCGCTTTCATGCTCGATCACGCCGAGGCGAAAATCTTCATCGTCGATCTCGAATTCGCCAAGACCGCGCAAGCCGCGCTCGCGCTCGCGAAGGTCAAGCCGCTGCTCGTGGTCTATGAGCGATCCCGAGTTTCCGCAGAGCGGCGCGCTCGAAGGCGCAATCGACTACGAAGACTTCGTGGCCGGTGGCGATCCGCATTTCGCGTGGTCGATGCCGCGCGACGAATGGGACGCGGTCTCGCTCAATTACACGTCGGGCACCACCGGCAATCCCAAAGGCGTCGTGTGCCACCACCGCGGCGCGGCGTTGATGGGCTACGCCAACATCCTCGCCTGCCGCATGAGCGAACGCCCCGTCTACCTCTGGACGTTGCCGATGTTCCATTGCAACGGCTGGTGCTTCCCCTGGACGCTCGCACTGCTGGCGGGCACGCATGTGTGCCTGCGCTGGGTTCGCGCGAAAGAGATGTACGCCGCCATTGCCGAGCACAAGGTGACGCATCTCTGCGGCGCGCCGACCGTGATGGCGGCGCTGCTCAACGCGAAACCGGAGGAGCGCCGCACCTTCGATCACAAGGTCAATTTCGTCCATGCCGCGGCCCCGCCGCCGGAAGCGATCCTGATGGCGATGCTCAAATCGGGTTTCGATCTGACCCATGTCTATGGGCTGACGGAGACCTATGGTCCCGCGACCGTGAATGAATGGCACGAGGAATGGAACGCGCTGTCACAATCGGAGCAGGGTGCGAAGCGCATCCGCCAGGGCGTGCCCTATCCTGCGCTCGAAGGTTTGACCGTGCTCGATCCGGCGACCATGGAGCCCGTGCCGGCCGACGGGAAGACGCTGGGCGAGGTCATGTTCCGCGGCAACATCGTGATGAAGGGCTACCTGAAGAATCCCAAGGCAACGCGCGAGTCGCTCGCAGGCGGCTGGTTTCATTCGGGCGACCTCGGCGTGCTTCACCCCGACGGCTATATCCAGCTCAAGGACCGCTCCAAGGACATCATCATCTCAGGCGGCGAGAACATCTCCTCCATCGAAGTGGAGGACGTGCTCTACCGGCATCCGGCCGTCATGTTCGCCGCGGTTGTCGCGAAGCCGGATGAAAAGTGGGGCGAGACGCCGTGCGCCTTCGTCGAAAAGAAGCCGGGCAACGAGTTCGTCAGCGAGGCCGATTTGGTCGCGTATTGCCGCGAGAACCTCGCGCATTTCAAATGCCCGAAAATCGTGATCTTCGGCGAATTGCCGAAGACGACGACAGGCAAAATCCAGAAGTTCAGGCTGCGCGAGCAGGCGAAGACACTCGCCTGACGCGATCCCTTTCCCAAACCTCGCAACGACGCGGATAGCGGGAGCTTAGTGCTCCTGCATTCGCAATCGTTCGAGTTCGTCCTTCAAGCGGAGCTTTTCTTTTTTGAGCTCGGCGATGCGCACTTCGTCCCAACCGCTATGCGCCATCTCCGCGTCAATCTGCTCCTGCAACTTCCGATGTTTATCCGCGAGTTCCCTGATGTGACCCTCTACGGCCATCGCTTCAACCTCACTGTTCAAGGACGCACAAATTAGATCACTCATCGCGTCCGTTGTCACCCCCTTCCAGTTGGTGATGGAGTCCGGCGCGCGCAAGCCCATCGTTTGGCGAGAGATTTTCAAGGCGCTTGGCGAAGTGTTACGGGCATCTTAAAAACGTAACGCGGCGGCCGTTGGGGCCACGGGCCGATGCGATGACGGACGAAGAAGAACAGGCATTGCGCGCCAAGTTGGCGCAGCTCCGGCAAGAGCACGGCGATCTCGATGCCGCGATTTCAGCCATGACGGAATCGCCCAACTGCGATCAGCTGCAATTGACAAGGCTCAAGAAGCGCAAGCTTCAGCTCAAGGATCAGATTGCGCGGATCGAGGACAGCCTGCTTCCCGATATCACCGCGTAACGAAGTCTTAGCGTAACAAAGACCTTAAGTCTGAGAGCGCTTCTGCGCGTACATCGCGCGATCGGCTTGTTGCATTGCACTATCGGGCGTCTCGCCCGCGCGCAGCTCATAGATGCCGTAGGAGAACGACAGAGGTACGGCCTTGCCGTCGATCATCGCGGGGTGATCGTCGAGCGCCTTCACCAGGCTCTCGCCCTTCTTCGTCGCCTGGTCCGCGGTGACATGGGCGAGGATTACGCCGAACTCATCGCCGCCGATGCGTGCGAAGACATCGGACTCGCGGATCTGGCCGAGGATCACATTGGAGATATGACGCAGGACCTCATCGCCGGCCGCATGACCGTGCGCATCGTTCACGGCCTTGAAGTTGTTGAGATCGATATAGATCAGGCTGGACGATGTCTTGTAGCGATCGGCGAACGAGGTGAAGCGCGTGATCTCCCGCACGAAGGCGCGCCGATTGAGGATCGGCAGCAGCATGTCCTCGTCCGCGGCGCGCGCCATGTCCTCGAGCTTCGCGCGGGCCTGCTCGACCTCCTTCCGCAACCGGTCGACCTCGTGCATCAGGGTCATGATCGCGTCGCGCACGCGGGGCGTGAACTCGGCCTCGGGTATGCCCAAGACGGACGCGGATACCGGAGCCGACCCGGGGGCCGCCCCGGCGGGTTCGCTCGCGCCGGTCTTGGCGTAGCCGCTCTTGGCCACGCGCTCGGTCCGGCCCGGTCGGTTCGTCTTATCGATCTCCATGGAGGCCCGTTCGAGCGATCCTTGCAGGTTCGCGACTCATTGTCCCCTTCCGGCCAAATTCGCACCAAATCGCGGCCGCGCAAAGCATTCCGGCTTTCCTCTGGGCCGCGCGTCCCTATAATCCGCCGCTTCCCTTTGTCGCTCCTTCAAAAGGCGCGGATCCCACGCGAAGCTTGCCACCTTCATGCCAGCCAAGACATCAGCCCCTCTCATCGGAATCATCATGGGAAGCAAGTCCGACTGGCCCACTTTGAAACACGCGGCCGATGTGCTGGACGAGCTGGGTGTCCGCTATGAGGCACGCGTGGTGTCCGCTCACCGGACGCCCGAGCGGCTCTATGAGTACGCCAGGACGGCGAAGACGCGCGGGCTCAAGGCCATCATCGCCGGCGCCGGCGGTGCGGCTCACCTGCCGGGCATGACGGCATCGATGACCGCGCTTCCCGTGTTGGGCGTGCCCGTCGAGAGCCGCGCGCTCAAAGGGCTCGACAGCCTCTTGTCGATCGCGCAGATGCCGGGCGGCGTGCCGGTGGCCACCTTTGCGATCGGCGAATCGGGCGCCAAGAACGCCGGTCTGTTCGCGGCGGCTTTGCTCGCTCTCGAAGACGCTGCCGTCGAGCGCCGTCTCAACTCGTGGCGCGCGCGCCAGACGCGATCGGTCGCGCTCAAGCCCGACGGCGCCCCGAAGAAGCGACGCGCAAAACCGTGAGCGGATCGAAAGCGCTGTCCGCTCCGCTCGCACCGGGAGCAACGATCGGCATTCTCGGCGGCGGCCAGCTCGGCCGCATGCTCGTGCTCGCCGCCTCGCGACTCGGCTTCAAGTGTCATGTCTTCTCCGACGAGACCGAGTCGTGCGCGTTCTACGTCGCCGATGCGACGACGCGCGCCCAATACAGCGACGAGCGCGCGCTCGAGAAATTCGCCGCCGCTTGCGACGTCGTCACCTTCGAGTTCGAGAACGTGCCGGATGCGACCGCGCATTTTCTCGACGATCACGTGCCGGTCGCGCCCAACGCGCGTTCGCTCGCGGTCGCGCAGGATCGCTTCCTCGAAAAGAGCTTCATCACCGAGCTCGGCATCGCGACGGCAGGCTTCCGGCATGTCGGCAACGAGGTCGAGGCCTCGACAGCGTACCGCGCGCTTGCGGGCACAGCGCGGGACCGAAGGCCGTCCTGAAGACGCAGCGTCTGGGCTATGACGGCAAAGGCCAGCGGATCGTCAGGAGCGAAGCCGAAACGGTCGCCGCATTCGCCGAGTTCAAGCGCGTGCCCTGCATCCTCGAAACCTTCATCGAGTACGCCTTCGAGGCCTCGGTGATCGGCGCGCGCGGCCGCGACGGTAGTTTTGCGGCGTACGATCCGCCGCGGAACGAACACGAGAATCACATCCTGCGCCGTTCCACCGTGCCGGCGCCGCTCTCGCCCGAGAAGATCAAGGAGGCGGTCGCGATCGCGTCGCGTATCGCCGAGAAGCTCGATTATGTCGGCGTGCTCGGCGTGGAGCTGTTCGTCACCAACGATCAGAGGTTGATCGTCAACGAGATCGCGCCGCGCGTGCACAATTCCGGGCACTGGACGATCGAAGCCTGCGTGACGAGCCAGTTCGAGCAGCACATCCGCGCGGTCGCCGGATGGCCGCTGGGCGATCCCGCGCGTCACTCCGATGCGGTGATGGAAAACATCATCGGCGAAGAGGCGTTTCAGTGGCGCGCGCTCGCCCAGCAGAAGGGCGGCCTGCACATCTATGGCAAGCGCGTCGCGCGCCCCGGCCGCAAGATGGGCCACATCACGCGACTATCGCCGCTGGGATCGATCAAGCCCCAGGATAAGTAAGCTACGGGCGTCCGCCGCCGCTGCCGAAAATGCCGAGCGGGTCGGGAAGCTTTGCCATCCACTCGCGCGCCTGGCCCCGCGGAATTTCTCGATCTGCATCACGTCGTCGATGCGGCTTTCGAGAAACGCCCAGGTGTCGGCGTGGCCTTCGCTCGAATCGGACAGAAAATGGATCAGCGTCGCGCCGTACACGCCGCCCAGAAGCGCGCGCTTGGTGTAGTAGGAGAAATCGCTCGAACGATCGCCGGCCGCGCGCCACATCAGATCGACGGTGCGAAGACCGAGGCTCGCCGCGAGCGGCGCGTTCTGCGGGAGGGCGAGGAACGCCGCCGCCCGGCGCGCGACATCCTTGTAGGGCACAAGCACCTCGAGCCGCGCCTTCACGGCCTGGGCCACGCGCTCGCGCGTGCGCTCGTGGTGAGTCTCGCGCATGCGCTCGGCCATGCGTTCATCGGCCCAGTGCGAGAACGCCTCGACCAGCGACGCGCCCCCGTTCGGGAACGCGGCCTTCAATTCGGCTTGATTGATGCCGGCCTTTTCGGCCGCCGCCTTCAGCGCTGCATCGGAAAAACCGTGCACGGCGACTTCGGCGAGCGCGAGCGGCAAGATCGTGTCGCGCACCCCGGTCGTCATGCGTCCGCGTCCTCGAGCTCACGCTTCTCCAGCCAGTGCTGGATCTCGCTCTCGAACAGCAGCTTCTTCATGTCCTTCATCCGCTGCGGATAGAGGGTGCCGTCCAGGTGGTCGCATTCGTGTTGGACCACGCGGGCATGGAAGCCCTTGGCCGCCCGCACGATGCGCCGGCCGTCGGTGTCATAGCCGGTGTAGCGGATGTGGTTCGCCCGCTCGACCCAGCCCCGCAGGCCCGGAACCGAGAGGCAGCCTTCCCACCCGCCCTCCGTCGTCGGATCGACCACCTCGATCACCGGATTGATCAGCACAGTCAAAGGCGCTGTGTGGTCGAAGGTCTCGTTCTCGTCGAGCCCGCCTTTGCTCCGCTGACCGGGCGCCTGGAACACCACGACCCGCAAGGGGACATGCACTTGGGGCGCGGCGAGACCCGCGCCCTGGGCGTCCTCCATGGTCTCGATCATGTCGGCGACCAGGCGCTTGATCTCGGGCGCGGTCGGGTCTTTCACGGGCGCCGCGACGCGCGACAGGATGGGATGGCCCATGCGGGCGATTTTCAGGATGGCCATGGGCGAAATATGGTCCTAGAGGCCCAGCGCGGCAATGCCGGCGGACGCGACCTGTTCGTCCTCGTGGCTCTGGACCCCCGAGACGCCCACCGCGCCGATCACCTCGCCCTGATGGACGATCTGAAGCCCACCCTGGACCGCTAAGGCGTCGGGGAAGTTCACCATGCCGGGACGCTGTTTCACGGTGTCCTCCCAGACCTTGCCCGACCGGTGGGTCACCGCCGCGGAGCGGGCTTTGAGGGTCGCGATCTCGGCGGTCTGCGGCCGGGCGCCATCCATGCGCTCGAGCAGGATCAGGCGCCCCGCGTCGTCGACCACGGCGATCGTCACATTCCACTTCTGCTTCTCGGCCTCGACCTTGGCTGCTGCGAGCATTTTTTGTGCATCCGCGAGCGTCAGGGCGGATTTGGTGCGCATGTCATTGCCTCCTCAGAATACTTTTCCGGCGGTTCCGCGTTCTCTGTTGGCGCTTGCGTCACTTTTCGTCAACCGTTTCCACTCGTATGGTGGACACGATATTACCGTTCTGATAGGAACGCCGCTCTCGAAACCCGATAAGGAGCCTCGCTTGCAGATCATCGTTCGCGACAACAACATCGACCAGGCGCTCAAAGCGCTGAAGAAAAAGATGCAAAGGGAAGGCATCTTCCGCGAGATGAAGCTCAGAGGCCACTACGAGAAACCATCCGAGAAGCGTGCACGCGAGCGCGCGGAAGCCATCCGCCGCTATCGCAAACTGCAGCGCAAGCGCATGCAGCGCGAAGGCTTGCTGCCGAAATAGCTCCACGTCTCGTGGGAGTATCGCACGAAGGCCGCTACTCAGCGGCCTTTGTCGTTTGAGGCGTATGCCACTTGAGGCGGGCGCATTCCTCGCACACGGCCACTTCGATGGTGACGTGCGAAAGCCCCGTGTGACGGGTGCGAAGGACGTTCTTGATCTCGTCCGCCGTGCACGGTGCGGCGCTGACCAGCGAAACGATCAGGCCGCGATGCCCGGGGCCGAGCCGCCAGAGATGGAGATCGGCCACCTGAAGGCCAAGCTCCTGCTCCAGGGTCTTGCGGATATCGCCGCGCGAGCTCCGGATGGTCTTCGACGTCGAGCAGCACGAGACCCGTCTGCCGAAGCAGGTCGCACCGCCCAGCGCGAGATGACGATCGCGCCCAGGATGCCGACCAGCGGATCGAGTGCGCTCCAGCCGAACACGGCGCCGAGACCAAGCGCGGCAAGAGCAAGCAACGAGGTCGCCGCGTCCGCCAGCACATGCACATAGGCGGCGCGCAGATTGTGGTCGTGATGATGGCCGGCATCGTCTTCGTGCGTCGTGATCGTGGTCGTCGTGCAGCATCACGGCGCTGACGATGTTCACGCCGAGACCGAGCGCCGCGACGATCATCGCTTCGAGATACTGGATCGGAACCGGTTGATAGAGGCGCATCACCGATTCGACGCCGACACCGATCGCGATGACGCCGAGGATGAGCGCGCTCGCGAACCCCGCGAGGTCGCCGAACTTGCCGGAGCCGAAGGTGAAGTAGCGGTTCTTCGCGTGACGCCGCGCCATCCAATAGGCCCACGCGGCAAGCCCGAGCGCGCCCACATGCGTCGCCATGTGCACGCCGTCGGCCAAAAGCGCCATCGAGCCGAAGACGAGGCCTGCGATGATCTCGACCACCATGAACGCGGCCGTGAGATAGACCACGAAACGCGTCCGCGATTCGGCGCGGCCATGGTGCTCGCCGAGATAGACGTGGTCGTGGGTCCAGGCGTGGTTGTGACTGTCGTTCATGAGTCTCAAGAATATAGGACGCGGCACCGCCGCGCGCCAATCAACCTTCAGACGCGCCGCTCATGGCGCACGACGAAGTGTTCCCCGACCTGGATCGGCGCGGAATCCACGCGGCTGTAGCCCGCGCTCGCATAGAGCGCGAGCAGCTTCGCGCGGGGTTCGCAGTCGAGCCGGAGGAACGGCCGGCCTTTGCTGCGCGCCTCGCTGACGGCCCAGTCGAGCATGGCATGGGCGTAGCCGCGGCCGGCAAATTCCCGCGCGACCGCGAGCCGATGAATGTAGAACGCTTCGCCGGGCGACACTTGCGGCCAGAACAGGCGGTCCTCGTCGTGCAGGTACATGCAGGTGGCGAGCTCGCCCGCCACGCGGCCCACGATCAGCTCGCCCGCCTGCGTCACGCGCATGAGCTCATCGAGCGATGTCTCGTTGGGACCCCACAGCTTCTCGCCCTTCTTGATCAGCCAGTCCGCCGTGGCCCGGATCAGCCTGTCGGTCTCGGGCACGTCGTCGAGCGAGCCGCGCGCGATCAGAAGCGTCATCTGAGATATTTCCGCAGCAAGGTCGCATAATCGGCAAAGCCAGCGCCGCGATAGACCGCGTGCGCCCTCGGGTTGCGTACGAGCACGCCGATCATCATCACTTTGAGCCCACGCTCTCGGCCCCAATCCTCGCACGCCGCGATCAACGCTCGTCCGACGCCTTGGCCGCGCATGTCTTCGGCGACATACAGCTCGGCGATGTAGCCGTATACCCGCTCATCGGCGTGAACGTAGACTTCGTTCTCGTCTTCATGGACGGCTGCCCAGCCGACTGGCGTCCCTTGAGCGCTCTCGGCGATGAGGATGCGGCCGTTTCCCTTGCCGACTCTCTCGGTGATGGCGGGATAGAATTCTTCGGCAATGGCAGGATCGACGCGACGGTTCGGCTCGATCGCTCTCTCGAAATACTGCATGCCCATGATGAAGCCGAGCAGCGCCGGTTTGTCCTCGGGCAGCCGCGCCGGGCGAATGCGATAAGACCCTGTCGGCGACATGCCTAACGCATCGTCGGCATGACGAAGCTCGTATCGCGCAAGCCCTTCGGCCAGCGCGCGGTGATCGTCTTCACCTTCGTATAGAAGCGCACGCCGTCGGGGCCATGCTGGTTCATGTCGCCGAATGCAGAGCGTTTCCAGCCGCCGAAGCTGTAATAGGCGAGCGGCACGGGGATCGGCACGTTGATGCCGACCATGCCGACATCGACGCGCGAGGCAAGCTCGCGCGCGGCATCGCCGTCGCGCGTGAAGATGGCGACACCGTTGCCGTATTGGTGCTTCGAGGGCATGGCGAGCGCTTCCTCGAAATCCTTCGCGCGCGCGATCTGCAGCACGGGGCCGAAGATCTCCTCCTGATAGGATTTCATCTCCGGTCGTCACGCGGTCGAACAGCGAGCCGCCGAGATAGAAGCCGTTCTCGTAGCCCTGCATCTTGAAGCCGCGGCCGTCGACCACGAGCTCGGCGCCTTCCTTGACGCCCATATCGATGTAATCGAGCACGCGGCTCCTGTGCGCGGCCGTGACGAGCGGGCCATAGTGGGCATCGGGATCGGTCGGCAGGCCGACCTTCAGCGACTCCACGCGCGGCTTCAGCTTGCTCACCAACGCCTGCGCGGTCTTCTCGGTCACGGGCACGACGACGGAGATCGCCATGCAGCGCTCGCCGGCGGAGCCGAAGCCCGCGCCCATCACCTCGTTCACCGCCTGATCGAGATCGGCGTCGGGCATGATGATCGCGTGGTTCTTGGCGCCGCCCATCGCCTGGACGCGTTTTCCGGCGGCCGCGCCCTTCGCATAGACATACTCGGCGACCGACGACGAGCCGACAAAGCTCACGGCGTGGATGTCCGGGTGATCGAGGATCGCATCGACGGTTTCCTTGTCGCCGTTCACCACTTGCAAGACGCCCTGCGGCGCGCCGGCCTCTTGCATCAGCTCGGCCAAACGCCGCGGCACGCTCGGCGCCCTCTCGCTCGGCTTCAAGATGAAGCAATTGCCGCACGCGATCGCGACGCCGAACATCCACATCGGGATCATCGCGGGAAAATTGAACGGCGTGATGCCGGCGACGACGCCCAAGGGCTGGCGCAGCGAATAGACGTCGATGCCGGGGCCCGCGCCCGGCGTGAACTCGCCCTTGGTCAGATGCGGAATGCCGCAGGCGAATTCGATCACCTCCAGCCCGCGCTGGATGTCGCCCTTGGAATCGGCGATGACCTTGCCGTGCTCGCTCGACAGCGTCTGCGCGAGCTGTTCCATGTTCTTCTCGATCAGCGATTTGAAATTGAACATGACGCGCGCGCGGCGCTGCGGGTTGAGCCCCGACCATTCGGGGAATGCGCGCTGCGCCGCCTTGACGGCGACGTCCAGCTCGTCGCGCGATGCGAACGGCACCTTGGCTTGCACTTCGCCGGTCGCGGGATTGAACACGTCGCCGAACCGGCCGCTCTCGCCGGGCACATGCCATCCGCCGATGAAGTGGGTGAGCTCTTTCATGACGATCCCGCCGAAATCTCGAGCCACAGCATAGCGCGGGATGAGGCCGCGCTAAACTCGCTCAAATCGCAACGATTTGGAAACCGTCCCTACCCCAACGCCTTAACGATTCCTTCCGTCATTTTCTTGGCGTCGGCGAACAACATCATCGTGTTGTCGCGGAAAAACAGCTCGTTCTCGATGCCGGCATAGCCCGAGCCCATGCCGCGCTTGACGAACAGCACGGTCTTCGCCTTTTCGACGTCCAGCACCGGCATGCCGTAGATCGGCGATTGCGGATTGGTCTTGGCCGAGGGGTTGGTCACGTCGTTGGCGCCGATCACATAGGCCACATCGGCCTGCGCGAACTGCGAGTTGATGTCCTCGAGCTCGAACACTTCGTCGTAGGGAACGTTCGCTTCTGCGAGCAGCACGTTCATGTGGCCCGGCATGCGGCCCGCCACCGGATGGATGGCGTAGGAGACCTTCACGCCCTCGTGCTTCAGCTTGTCGGCCATCTCGCGCAGCGCGTGCTGGGCCTGGGCGACCGCCATGCCGTAACCGGGGACGACGATCACCGAGCCCGCGTTCTTCATGATGAACGCCGCGTCTTCGGCCGAGCCCTGCTTCACGGGCCGCGTTTCCGCAGGACCGCCTGCCGCCGCGGTCTCGCCGCCGAAGCCGCCCGCGATCACCGAGATGAACGAGCGGTTCATGCCGGCGCACATGATGTAGGAGAGGATCGCGCCCGATGAGCCGACGAGCGCGCCGGTGATGATGAGCGCGGTGTTCTCCAGCGTGAACCCGAGGGCCGCCGCCGCCCAGCCGGAATAGGAGTTCAGCATCGAAATGACGACCGGCATGTCGGCCCCGCCGATGGGAATGATCAGCGTGATGCCGACGATCAGGGCGAGGATGGTGATCGCCCAGAAGATCCATGGCGCCTGGGCGACGACGAAATACGCGACCAGACCGATGATCGCGAAACCGATCAGGAGATTGAGCACATGGCGCATCGGCAACAGGATCGGAGCGCCCGACATGTTGCCGTTCAGCTTCGCGAATGCGATCACCGAGCCCGAGAACGTGACCGCGCCGATCGCGACGCCCAGGCTCATCTCGATCAGGCTCTGCGTTTCGATCGCGCCCGCTTCGCCGATGCCAAAGGCCTGCGGGCTGTAGAACGCCGCGGCCGCGACGAGCACGGCTGCCATACCGACGAGGCTGTGGAACGCGGCCACCAATTGCGGCATCGCGGTCATCGCGATGCGCCGCGCGATGCTCGCGCCGATGACGCCGCCGATGGCGAGCCCGGCGATGATCAGTCCCCAGGTCAGCGCGATCGCTCACGCCGGTCACGAGCAGCGTCGTGACCACGGCGATGATCATGCCGATGATGCCGTTGCGGTTGCCGTCGCGCGAGCTTTCGGGCGACGACAATCCGCGCAGCGCGAGAATGAACAACACGCCCGCGACGAGATAGGCGAGGGCGGCGAGATTGGGGTTCATCGCGCGGTCCTCGTCACTTCTTTTCTTTTTTCTTGTACATCGCGAGCATGCGTTGCGTGACCAGGAAGCCGCCGAAGATGTTGACCGAGGCGAGGATCAGCGCGGCAAAGCCCAGGCCTTTCGAGAGCCACGACTCCGAGGAGATCGCGGGAACCGAAACGGCGATCAGCGCGCCCACGACGATCACCGACGAGATCGCATTGGTTACGCTCATCAGCGGCGTGTGCAATGCGGGCGTCACGCTCCACACCACGTAGTAGCCGACAAAACAGGCCAGCACGAAAATCGACAAGCGGAAGATGAACGGGTCGATGGCTTCCATGGCCGGTCCCTATTTCGGCTGCAGCGCCGGATGAACGATCTTGCCGTCGCGCGTGACGCCCGAGCCTTTGATGATCTCGTCGTCCCAATTGAGCTTTGCCTCGCCCGTCTTCTTGTCGACGAACAGGCTCACGAAGTTGAACAGGTTGCGCGAATAGAGATTCGACGCATCGACCGCGAGCGCGCCCGGCAGATTGGTGTGGCCCATGATCGTCACGCCGTGGACCTTGATCACCTGATTGGCCTTGGTGAGCGGACAATTGCCGCCTTGTTCGGCGGCGAGGTCGACGATCACCGAACCCGGCTTCATGGTCTTGACCATCTCTTCGCTCACCAGCACCGGCGCCTTGCGTCCGGGGATCAGCGCGGTGGTGATCACGATGTCCTGCTTCTTGATCGTCTCGGCGATCAGCGCCGCCTGCTTCGCCTGATACTCCTTCGACATCTCCTTGGCGTAGCCCGCCGCGGTCTGCGCGTTCTTGAACTCGTCGTCGATCACCGCGACGAACGTGCCGCCGAGCGATTCCACCTGTTCTTTCGTCGCCGGACGCACGTCGGTCGCCGACACGATCGCGCCCAGCCGCTTCGCGGTGGCGATCGCTTGCAGGCCTGCGACGCCCACGCCCATCACCAGCACGCGTGCGGGCGCGATGGTGCCGGCGGCTGTCATCATCATCGGCATCGCCCGGCCGAACTCGGCCGCCGCGTCGATCACCGCCTTGTAGCCCGCAAGGTTCGCCTGCGACGACAACACGTCCATGGCCTGCGCGCGCGAGATACGCGGCAGATACTCCATGGCAAACGCCTCGACGCCGGCCTCGGCGAGCTTCGCGATCGACTCGCGCTCGGTCGCAGGCGAGAGCAGCGAGACCAGGATCGCGCCGCGCTTCAACTGGGCGATCTCGGCGTCATCGGGGCCGCGCACCTTGAGCACGATGTCGGCGTTCCTGAGCACGCCGTCGGGCGCGACCGTGGCCCCGGCCGCCTCGTAGTCGGCGTCGAAATAATTGGCGCCTAAACCCGCGTCCCGTTCGACCACCACATCGAGACCCAAGCCCTTGAGCTTCTTCGTGGTTTCGGGCGTCGCGGCGACCCGCGCTTCATCGGCGCGCCGCTCCTTGGGGATCGCGATGATCGTGGCCATCAGGGGTTCGTCTTAGGAAGGGTATTGGGGCTTAAAACCGTCACACGCCGTCATTCGTCCGGAAGAGCAGCAAAAGGAGACCCAGAACCGCCAGCGCCACGCAGGACCACTTCGTGGCATTCCAGAACGCGAGCCACATCCTGACATGCTCGCTGATGTCCATGGTGCCGCCGGATGCGTGATCGTCGGATGATGGATGGTGCTTGTCAGCCATGCCCTGCCCCAGTGAAATACCGCCCTGTTAACCGCGACTATAGCAAAGCACTGCCCTTCGCAAGGGTCCGTGGGCGCGTTACACGTGGATGGGACGATGGGGCGACCTTTGGTCGCGCTGTAGTAGCAGGGTCTTCACGGAGTACTTTGTTCCCGCGGGAGCCCGGTCCGCTTTGGATAGCCAGACCGGGATGGGGATTCGTAAGGTAGGGGATGATGATTCGTTAGGGACCACTCGGGCGGCCGTTAATCATCGGATTACCCTGTTGGCACAATTTGGGACGCTTTAACGCCGTTTTTCCGAGCCCGACACGAGGATGGGGTTGCGGTCGATCTCCCGACCGCGCGGGCGCTCTTTAACGCCCGTGGGGGCTTCAATCTGAGAACGGTGTATGACCCAGACGATTCTGATTGTCGACGATGATCCCGTGCAACGCCGCCTCCTGGAAGCGGCGATCACGCGCATGGGTCTCACCACCGTGACGGCGCCTGGCGGCGGACCCGCGCTCGATCTCCTGTTCTCGCCCAGGGGCGAACAGATCACGCTGATGGTCCTCGACCTGATGATGCCCGACATCGACGGCATCCAGGTCCTGACCAAGCTTCGTGCCGCCAATCGCGAGCTCCCGGTGATCGTCTTGACGGCCAAGGGCGGCATCGACTCCGCGGTCGAGGCGATGCGTGCCGGCGCCAACGATTTTCTGGTCAAGCCGGCGAGCCCCGAGCGCATCAAGGTCTCCATCGGCAACGCGCTGAAGCTTGGCGTGCTGTCGGGCGAGGTCACGCGTCTCAAGAAGAGGCAGCAGAACCTGCTCGTCTTCGACGACATGATCGCGCGCAGCCCGGCCATGCGTCAGGTCATCCGGCTCGGCACGCGCGCCTCGCAGTCCTCGATCCCGATCCTGATCGAGGGCGAGTCGGGTGTGGGCAAGGAGCTGGTCGCGCGCGCCATCCAGGGCGGCTCTGAGCGCGCCGGAAGGCCCTTCGTCACCGTGAACTGCGGCGCCATCCCCGAGAACCTGATCGAGAGCATCCTGTTCGGCCACGAGAAGGGCGCGTTTACGGGCGCCACCGACAAGCATCTCGGCAAGTTCCAAGAGGCCGACGGCGGCACGCTGTTCCTCGACGAGATCGGCGAGCTCAGGCTCGACATGCAGGTCAAGCTGCTGCGGGCCCTTCAGGAGGGCGAGATCGATCCCGTCGGCGCCAAGCGGCCGGTGAAGGTCGATGTCCGCATCATCTCGGCCACCAATCGCGACCTGAACGAGCTGACGAAGGAAGGCAAGTTCCGCGAGGACCTCTACTACCGGCTCAACGTGTTCCCGGTCTTCGTGCCCCCCTTGCGGGAGCGGCAGGAAGATATTCCGGCGCTCGCTCAGTATTTCGTCACGCGCTTTGCCGCCGAAGAGAACAAGCTGGTCTCGGGCTTCACGCCCGAAGCGCTCGAGCTGCTGAACTCGTATGCGTGGCCCGGCAATGTGCGTCAGCTCGAGAACACCGTCTTCCGCGCCGTCGTGCTGTGCGACGAGGAGATGCTCGACATCGCCGACTTCCCGCAGATCGCCGCCGCGATGGGCGTCACTCCACGCGAGCGCAAGCCTCTACCGTCGCCTGCGCCTGCAGTCCGCGCGATGCCTGTCCACCCGCAGCCGCGCGCTATGGTGCCCTATGGCGTGTCGGCCGCGGACCAGACCGGGCACATGCGCAAGCTCGAAGATGTCGAATCGGAGATCATCAAGATGGCGATCGAACGCTACAGCGGCCGCATGTCGGAAGTCGCGCGCCGCCTCGGCATCGGCCGCTCGACCCTCTATCGCAAGCTCAAGGAATACGGGCTCGAGGCGGGCGAGGTCGAGGCCAACGATGACGGCGATGACGCCCAAGAGGCCGCGGAGGCTAGGGCTTTTGATTGTCGCGTTTTCTACGCCGAACCGGGGTCCACTTCGGCGGAAAACGCTTTCAGGTCCGCATCCCGAGCGCGGAGAGATAGAGGTCGAGCACGGCCTCCATCTCCTGGCGGTCGGCCTTGTCGAGCTTCCGCATGCGCACGACCTGCCGCATGATCTTGGTGTCGAAGCCGTTGCCCTTGGCTTCGGAATAGACCTCGCGGATGTCGGAGGTCAGCGCGGCCTTCTCTTCTTCCAGGCGCTCGATGCGCTCGATCAGGGACCTCAGCTGTCCCGCCGCGAAACCTGACTTCGCCATGCCGCCTGTGCTCCAACCCAAGTGGGACCGCTCGGATAGACGCAGCCGTCCACAATGGAAAGATGTGGCGCGAAGCTTAGCTGTGAGTCTTATGGCTGGAGGCGAAGGCTGCCTGAGCTTCTGAGCTCGCTTCCTTCTGGTAGCGCTTCTTCCATTCGGCGGGCGGCATGCCGTAGACGATCTCGCGCGCCTGGTCCTTCTCGAGCGTGATGCCCTTTTCCGCAGCGGCCTCGCGATACCAGTCGCCGAGACAGTTCCGGCAGAAGCCGGCCAGATTCATCATGTCGATGTTCTGCACATCCGTGCGGGCGCGCAGGTGAGCAACCAGGCGGCGAAAGGCGGCCGCTTCGAGCTCGGTTCGGGTCTTCTCGTCCATCTCAAATCCTCCGGAAGGAACGGCCAGCGGCCGTGTGAATCGAATTTGCGGCGCACCCATCGCCGCGATCGCATCGCCAAGCGCCCGTTTCAGAAGCGCGGCCCAGCGTTCGACACCGGCTTGATCCGCGATCAGATCCTGGCGCACCTCGATCAGCACATGAGGCAGGCCGTTCATCGTGCCGTGCCGGTAAAGCGTGTCGTTCTCCAGCTCGCCTGAATAGGGCTCGTTGTCGCCCACAACAATGTCGGGCTCGGCCCGCAGCCGTTCAAGCAGGGGCAGCGCCAGACGGCCATCACGATCCCATAGGACGCCCGTGTGCCAGGGCCGCTTCTCGCCCGCGCCACAGCGGCGTGAAGCTGTGGACCGACACGAGGACCGGCACGATCTCGCTGGCCGCTGCATCGCGGATGAGGGCGGCTATGGCGGCGTGATAGGGCGCATGAAACCGCCGGATGCGGTCCTCGATCCCTTCGCGGCCAAGGTCACGGTTGCCGGGAATGATGCGCCCATCGGAAAGTTTCATGACGACCGTCGGGTCATCGCCGCCACGGTTGAGGTCGACCACGAGCCGCGACCAGCGCGCGAGCAGAGCAGGCGCGTCCCACAGATCGGCCAGCCTTCGTGTCAGCTCGGCCGCGCCGATGTCATAGGCGATGTGACGGGCGAAATCGGCTTGCGAGAGCCCCAGAAGATCGAGTTCCGCGGGAACCGCGTTCGACGCATGATCGCATAGGAACAGGAGCCGCGCGGGCCTCTGCTCGTTGTAGGCTTGGTAAGCTGATTCGTTCATCCCTGACGCAGTATAGAACATCGGGCCGCTGCGGCACTCTGCTGGTCCAGCGGCACCCCTAAGCGGACTCAAGACCGATGCGCAGAAGCCGCATGATCAAGATCGTCGCCACGCTGGGGCCGGCGAGCCACACGCACGCTCATTTGCATGCGCTTTTCCTTGCCGGCGTCGACGTGTTCCGCATCAACATGAGCCACACGACGCACGCGAACCTGAAGACGCTGGTCGACACGGTGCGCGGCGTGGAGGCGGAGGTCGGGCGGCCGATCTCCATTCTGGTCGATCTGCAGGGGCCGAAACTGCGCCTCGGCAAGCTCGGGGGCGAGCGTCAGCTCCAGGGCGGCTCCCGCGTGACCTTCGTGCGGAGCGAGACCGCGTCGTCGGACGAAATCCCGATCCCGCATCCGGAGATCTTCGCCGCGCTCAAAGCCGGCAGTCATCTGCTCATAGACGACGGCAAGGTGCGGCTCACGGCGCTCGAGGTCGGGCAGGACCGCATGACGGCCGAGGTGATCCAGGGCGGCGTGGTGAAGGACCATAAGGGCGTCAATCTTCCCGATACGCTGCTGCCGATCCCGGCGCTGACGCCCAAGGACCGCGCCGATCTCGACTATGCGCTCCAGCTGTCGGTCGATTGGCTGGGGCTCTCCTTCGTGCAGCGCGCCGACGATGTCGCGGAGCTGCGCAAGATGACCGCGGGACGCGCCGGCGTGCTCTCCAAGATCGAGAAGCCCGCGGCGCTCCAATCGCTCGACGAGATTCTCGTGCTCTCCGATGCGGTGATGGTCGCGCGCGGCGATCTCGGCGTCGAGCTGCCGCTCGAAGCCGTGCCGGGCACGCCAGAAGCAGATCATCCAGGCGGCGCGCCACGCCGGCAAACCGGTCGTCGTCGCCACCCAGATGCTGGAATCGATGATCACCTCGCCCGTGCCGACACGCGCCGAAGTCTCCGACGTGGCCAACGCCGTCTACGAAGGCGCGGATGCGGTGATGCTGTCGGCCGAGACCGCCGCCGGCGCGTATCCGGTCGAAGCCGTCGCCGTGATGGACCGCATCGCGCGCGCGGTCGAGTCCGATTCGATGTATCGCGGCATCATGGAGGCGCAGCGTCAGGAGCCCGAGGCGACGATGCCCGACGCGATCCTCGCCGCCGTGCACGACGTGACGCACACGATCAAGGCATCCGCCATCGTGTGCTGGACGAAGTCGGGCTCGACGGGCTTGCGCGCCGCGCGCGAGCGGCCCGAGGTGCCGATCCTGGCGCTCACGCCGATCAAGCAGATGGCGCGCCGGCTTCAGCTCGCCTGGGGTCTGCATTGCGTGGAAACCGAGGACGCGCAGAATCTCGACGATGTCGCTGAGCGCGCGTGCCAGATCGCCTATGCGCAAGGCTTCGCCAAGTTGGGCGATCGCGTCGTGATCACCGCGGGACTTGCCGCTCGGCACGCCGGGCGCGACCAATCTGCTCCGCGTCGCGCACGTCACGCGCAAGAGCGCGTAGCGTTCACACGCCGAGATAGCAGTCGGGGAATTCGAATTTCGGAACCCGCCGCTCCACGAACAGGAAGTCGGGGTCGTGCAGGCGGGCGTGAAACTCGGTCGCGCTCAGCATTTCGATGTCATAGGAGTGGTCGAATTTGCCGGGCATGCCGTTGATCTCGGTCGAATTGATCGTCAGCACGCCGTCTTCGATCTTCCACGTTCCCGATTGCGTCTGCTGATAGATCAGCTTGCCTTTCTCGCATTTGCGGTACTCGGCATTGAATTTTCCATCGGCGCTGAACGCGTCGATGTAGAACACCTCCGGATCGCCCGGCTCGCCGATGCCGTACCAGAACCCGACCAGGCTCGGCGCTGTTGAAGACCTTGGCGCGGGCGCAGCCGATCCTTCGACCGCCGCGAACAGGAACATGAGAGCCGCGATGACGCTCCAACATCGTCTTGATCTTGCCCATCACGCTCACACTCCACTCGGACAATCGGGAAAGTCGAACGCCGACACGCGATGTGAAACGAACACGAGACCGTCGGGCTCCATACGCACGCGGCGCTCCGTGTCGGTCAGGAGCATGACCGTGTAGACGCCGTCGATCTGCGCCGGCTCACCGTTGAGCATGTCCACGTTCAGCCGTTCGATCCCGTCTTTCACCGTCCATGTCCCGGATTCGGTTTGCAATCCGACGACATTGCCATCTTCGCACTTACGGAATTCTTCACGGAACGTACCGTCTTCGCGGAATTCGATGAGCGAGAGCACGCCCGGCTCGTCGGGCTGATTGCCGCTATACCAAATCCCCACGAACGAAGGCTCGGCAGACGCGGGCGCCGCAAGCAAAGTTGCCATCAGGAGCGGACCGAGGAGCTGGAGCTTGCGCATGGCGGTAACCGCGGGCAGCGGACGTCAGATCCCCTGGCCCTCGACTTCCTTGCTCAACTGGCGGATGCGGTCTTCGAGTCCGTCGATAAACGGATCGAGCTCTTTGGCCTTGCGATAGGCTTCGAGCGCGCGCTGCTTGTCGTCGAACTCCTCGAGGATCTGTCCGAGCTCGGCCATCGCGATGAAGTGCTTCGGCTGCAGCGCGAGCACGCGGCGGAGCAAATCGATCGCGTCCTGGAAATCGTCCTTCTCGGCGGCAAGCGTCGCGCGCCGGTGCCAGCCTTCGGCGAACTCGGGCGCGATCTCGGTCAGCTTCTCGGCGATCGTACGCGCCGTGTCCGAATCGTGCGCCTCGATGGCCTGATCGACGCGCTTGAGCAAGAGGTCGGCGCTCGGGCTGTCCGAATGCGACCACCGCGCACGCAGCTCGCGCTCGATCGGGCGGGCCGCGCGCTGATCGGGCGCCTTGGCCAGCCGCGTCGAGCAACTGGTCGTCGGTTTCTGGCGCCCTCGGAGTCGGCCGGCCCGTCTGGCGCTGCTTGCCGTCCGGAGACGGTGCCGCATTGGGCTGCTGCTTGTCCTTGTCCTGATCGTCCGGCTGGTCGGCCGGATCGCCGGGTTCTGGCGGCTGCTCTTTGCCGAGCGGCGGCAACCCGGGGATACGACGGTCCGGATTGATCTGTTGAGACCAGGCCCCGGCCGAGGCGGCGAGGACCATCACAAGGGAGAGGATCGCTAATCGGCGCATCGGAAGATGCTAGCGAAAAATTACCGGCGACGCGATACCGGGTGGCTTGAAAAGACCGTTAGCGGGAAACGCTAACCTTGACGGGCCTTGAATTTGGGATTCTTCTTGTTGATCACGTAAACGCGACCCTTGCGCCGGACGACGCGGCAGTCCTTGTCCCGCCTTTTGAGGGAGCGCAGAGAATTGCGCACTTTCATCGTCGTCTCCGGTGTCTTAGATGACGGCGGGGCCGCCAAGAAGGCGCGGAAACTATGCGGGGACCAAAAGTCTGTCAACAAGGCCGGCTATGAGGGTTGAGGAACGCATTTGAGGCCCTTAGGGGGCGCCTGAGGGCTTGGGAGGGGGTATGGAACTCGGTTTGCCGATGACGTTGACGATCCTCGTGCTGACCGCGGGGATGTTCGCGTTTGCGAACTGGCGGGGGCGCCAGCCCGCCCAGCCACTCAAGGTACGCATGGTCAACTACCATGTGGTACAAATCATCTGCGTAGTCGTGGTGTTGCTGATGGTCGCGCATCTGGTGACGCTGCTTTCGGGCCAGCCGTTGGCGCCCCGGGGTGGCGGAGGACGCTTCTGATGGCGAGACTGCACGATCGAGCCGTGCAGATCGCGGCTGCGGCCGCGCTGGCGCTCGCGTGCTTAGGTCTTCAACCAGCGGTCGCGCAGGAAGGCACGCCCGAGACCGTCGTTCAGCAGCCCGATCCCGCGACACGTTTTCGCACGTTCCTTGAGACCTTCCGCGCCGAGGCGGTTGCGGCGGGTATCCCGAGCGATCTCTACGACCGCGCGACCGCGACCATCGCGGTCAACCCGCGCGTCGAGCAGCTCAATCTCAGCCAGCCGGAATTCGTGCGGCCCGTCTGGGCTTATATCGACAGCGCTGTCACCGAGACGCGCGTGAACAGGGGCCGAGACCTCATCGGCGTCAACGCCGATCTGTTCGCCCGGCTTCAGGCGCAATACGGCGTGCCGGAAGAGGTCATCACCGCGATCTGGGGCATGGAGACGGGTTACGGCGCCAATCTCGGCTCGTTCAATCTGTTCGAAGCGCTGGCGACGCTGGCCTATGAAGGGCCTCGCTCCGCCTATGGCCGCCGGCAATTGATCGCCGCGCTGAAGATCGCGCAGACCGAAGGCCGCGATCCCTCGACCATGACCGGATCGTGGGCGGGCGCGTTCGGCTTCACGCAGTTCGTCCCGACGACGTTCCTCGAAAAGGCGGTCGACGGTGACGGCGACGGCAAGCGCGACCTCTGGGGTTCGCCCGCCGATGCGCTCGCGTCGACCGCGAATTATCTGAACCAGTCGGGATGGAAATCGAACGAGACCTGGGGCGAGGAAGTTCGTCTGCCGGAAAACTTCCCCTATGAGACCGCCGATCCCGAAATCCGCATGCCGATGTCGGATTGGGTGGCGAAGGGCGTGCGCAAGCTGAACGGCGACCCCTTGAGCGAAAGCGCCGAGTCGGCCGCGATCTTCCTGCCGGCGGGCGCGCGCGGTCCCGCGTTTCTCGTGCACGAGAATTTCTACGCGATCCTCAAATACAATTTCGCCACCTCATATGCGCTCGCGGTGAGCGTGTTGTCCGATCGGCTGAAGGGCCAGTCCGGCATCGCTGGAAGCTGGCCGCGCGACGAAGAGATGCTGAGCGTTCGCCAGCGCGTCACGTTGCAGGAAGGGCTGACCACGCTCGGCTACGACACCGGCGGCGCGGACGGCGTTCTCGGCCGCCGCACGCGTGCGGCCATCCGCGAATTCCAGAAAGCGCGCGGCCTTCCTGCCGACGGCTACGCGACCGCCTCGCTGCTCACGCGCGTCTTGAACGAGCGGTTCAGCATCCCCTGAGGGCGCGGGTGCCTTCGAGAATTTCAGCAGCATCGACGTGCCGCCGGTGAGCACGACCCTGTAATTGGTGTTGGCGGTGCCGAGATTCTCGCGCCACCAGAGATCGCGCGCGAGCTGCGGCCCGCTCAAGCCGAGCTGCTCCCAGTTCACGGCGACCGCCGTCGTGCGCGTGCCGGTGTTGAAGAACGCGACCGCGACAGAACCGTCGGCGAGCGGCTTTGCCCACACTTGCGTATCGCCCAATTGAACGATCCGCTTGCCCTGGCGCCCGAGCTTATCCTGATTGACGGCGATGACTTCACGGTTGCTCAAGAGCGCCACCGTCTCGCGCGTCATGATGCGCACGTCGTTGCCGAGCATCAGCGGCGCCGAGAGCACCGCCCAAAGATTCATTTGCATGCGCGATGCATCGGCAGACAGTCCGGTATTGCCGATCTGGAGCAATCCGGGATCGTTCCACGCTCCCGGACCCGCCGCGTATTCCTTTCCGTTCTGGCCGAACCCCGCAGTCGCGACGGACGCCCAGCTTTCTTCCAGCTCGTTTCCGGTGCGCCACAGATTGGCGCCGGTCCTCGGCGCCCACTGCGCGACGTTGAATTGTCCCTTCTGGCTGATGCCGTAGACAATGTCGCGGCCGCTCGCGCGGAGCGCTTCGCCCATCTTCTGGAACACGGCACGCATCTCCGGTTCAGTCGGATGGAGCGTCTCGGCCCCGCACCATTCGTGGACGACATAGTCGACACCCCATTCCGCGAAGGTGCGTGCGTCCTCTTCCTCGTGGCCGTAGCTGCCTTCCATGCCGTTGCAGCTCTTGTATGCGGCCGATGCGGTGAGACCGAACTTCAATCCCTGCGAATGGATGAAATCGCCGAGCGCTTTCATATCGGGGAAGCGCTCGTTGGGATGCAGCACGCCTTGCGCATCGCGCGCGCCCTGCCAGCCGTCGCCGATCTCGACATAGACATAGCCCAAGAGATTGAGCCCCGACTCGACGAGGCCCTCGACGGCTTGCCGGATCGTGGCGTCGTCGGTTCTCGACCCGAGCTTCTGCCGGCTCGACCAGCCCATCAGCGGCGTCGGTGCGAGATCGTTGGGCGAGAGGTCGCGCAACGTGGGCAAGGTCATTCTCACCTGCGGCCTCGGCGGTGCCGCTGCCGATTGCGGGATCGGAAGCGCGGAGGGCGGTGACGGCAGACGCGGCGGGGTCTGCGGTCGTGCCGCTGGAGCAGGAGCAAGCGATGCCGGTTGAAGGGGCGGTGGGCCGGCGGCCGGGATCGCGCCTTCATTGGCGCGGCGCGCTTGCAGCGTGTACACGCCGCGGCCCTCATCGAGGCTCGAGAGCTGCATCATGCCCTCAGCCACCAAGCCGCTGTAGCGGACATTCGTGTACGGCGTCCCCGGAACGACGACGGAGAATCCGATGTCGTGTCCGACCTGCGTCACATCGAAGAGCGGTAGATCCTCCATGCCGACGCGCATCGTCGCTTTGTCTGCCGTCGAAGGACAGCGACGCCTGGATGCTCGATGCCGAACCCGGCTGCGTGAGCTCGGCGACCCAGTTGCCTTGCAGATCCGCGGGAGGACCGGGCGTTGTTGGTGGCGGTGTCGGTGCTGCGGCCGGCGGTGGTGTTGGGGCCGGTGGCGGCGGGGGAGCTAGCGCGACCTGCGGTGCCGGTGGTGCGGCGGCAGGCGGTGGCGGCGGTGCTGCGGCCGGCGGCGGTGGTGGCGCTGGTGTTGGGGCCGGTGGCGGCGGGGGAGCGAGCGCGACCTGCGGTGCGGGTGGTGCGGCGGCAGGCGGTGGAGGCGGTGCAGCGGCCGGCGGCGGTGGTGGCGCTGGTGTTGGGGCCGGTGGCGGCGGGGGAGCGAGCGCGACCTGCGGTGCGGGTGGCGCGGCGGCAGGCGGTGGTGGCGGTGCTGCGACCGGTGGCGGCGGGGGAGCTAGCGCGACCTGCGGTGCGGGTGGTGCGGCGGCAGGCGGTGGTGGTGCCGCGGGGTGGTGTTGGGGCCGGTGGCGGCGGGGGAGTTAGCGCGACCTGCGGTGCTGCGGGCTCTGGCGGTGTGGCGGCCGGCTCCGCAGCGCGGGCCGACCGCAGGAGCGCCGCCCTGGCGCATCGCGGTGAGATTGTACGCGCCCTGTTTCTCGCCGAGTCCTGCAAGCTCCATCCGGTCGGCTTCAACCGTTCCTCGATAGATGACGGTCTCGTATGGGGTGCCGGGAACCACCAGCGAAAACGTCACTTCCGAGCCCATCTGGCGGACGTCGAACAGCGGGAATTCCTGACCCTCCGACCGCAACGATCCGGCGACGCGATCGCCCTCCCGCATGAAGTTCAGGGTCGCTGCGCTCGGTCCGATCGAACCGGGCGCGGTCTGCTCCGCATTCCAGCTTCCCTCGAGATTCGATGCCGGCGGTGGGGCAGACGGCGGCGGTGGTGCTGCGCGCGGCGCGGGAGCGGGTGCGGCGGCCGGTGCCGCTGGCTGAGCGGGCGGCGCGGCGCTGGCGACGACCGGCGGGCTCGGCGGAGGTGCTGTCTGCGTGGCCGGTCCCGCGCTTGGCGAGGTCTGCCCGAGGAGCCGGGCGACATAGTCGCCTTGGCCCGCGCCCCCTGGCGCACCCGACGCCGCCGGTGGAGGCGCTGCCGGCGCGCGCGGCGCCTGCGCTGCTTGCGCCGGCGGTGCGGCGGGAGCAGCCGGGGCCGCTGGACGCGCCGCAGCGGGGGGCGGTGCGGCTTTTGCCGCTTGAGCCTGCTGTGTGTTTTGCAAGCGGCGGGCGGTCAGTGTGTACGAGCCGTTTCCCAAATCCTGGCTCGCGACGCCAAGCTGAGTGCCTTGGATCGCGCCCGAATAGGTCAGCACGACGCCCGAATTGTCCGGAGCCGGCACGCGGAAGGAAATGATCCCGGAACTCTCGCTGATATTGGACAGCGGCACTTCGGTGCCGTCGACTCGCATCGTCCCCGTCAGCGCGTCGCCGTTCCGCGCTATGACGATCGTGCCCTGTCGCCGCGGAGTTCCGCCGGGCGGAATCTGTTCCATCGTCCACGCGCCGACCAAGCCCGACGGCGCGGGCGCCGCCTGGCTGTCCGAAGCCGTCCACGCCCCGATCAGAGCGGCAAACGCAAAGAGGACTCTCAGAGGTCTCCGGAACATGCCCGCCTCATCACCGCGTCACATCGTCTGCACCCGCCGGTTCCCCCGGCACGCGAGCGGGCTACACTCCCTCCGGGAGCTTAGCTTGGAAACTCAAAATTCGTTAGAGTGGAACTTCACAATCCAAATCTTAGGGATAACGCCCATGACGATGTCCATGTATCGCGCATCCGTGCCGATCTTCCTCCAGATGTTGCCTGCGCTCTCGTCGGTTCTCGACAAAGCAGCCGCTCACGCGGCGGCGAAGAAGATCGATCCGCAGGTCTTCATCGAAGCGCGGCTCTATCCGGATATGTTCCCGTTGAACCGGCAAATCATGATCGCGACCGATTTCGCCAAGGGCGCGTGCGCGCGTCTCGCGGGTGTCGAGCCGCCGAAATACGCGGACACCGAGAAGAATTTCGACGACCTCAAAGCGCGCATCGCCAAGACGGTCGCCTTCATCAAGGAGTTCAAGCCCTCGCAGATCGACGGTTCCGAGCAGCGCGATATCTCTCTCACGTTGGGCGGCCAGCCGCAGAAATTCAAAGGCGAGGACTATCTTACCGGCCTCGTGCTGCCGAACTTCTTCTTCCACGTGACGACGGCCTACGCGATTCTGCGGCACAACGGAGTCGAGCTCGGCAAGCAGGACTTCATGCGCGCCCCCGGTTGAGGCGGGTCCGTTCATTGCCCAAAAGCCGGGTAATTTTGTAACTTTCTGTCCTTACAAAACTTAATTTTCCCAGCGAAATCAAAGGGAAATGGGTTCATCTCCGGTTCAGCTACAGAATGCCACAATCCTCTCGTAGTTAAGCCTGAGCCAGACATTTCTGGGGAAAGAAGAAAAACAATGAAGGCGATTGGCAAACTCGTTCTGGGCGCTCTGATGCTCGCGGGCACGGCTATTGCCGCTGCGCCTGCGGCGGAGGCTGCTGGGTACGGCGGCTATGGCCACGGCCCCGGCTGGGGACGGCCCGGCGCGCATTTCAGCTTCGGTGCCGGACCCGCTTGGCGCGGTGGTCACTGGGTCCATGGCTGGCACGGACCCCGTCAGGGCTGGTGGTGGACGGTCGGGAACTCCTGGTACCTCTATCCGCGCCCCGTCTACCCGTACCCGACATATGCGCCGCCCCCTTACGCCTCGGCCGATGAGTACTATCCGAACGCCCGCGGCTATGCGCAGAGTTTCGATCCCGGTCCCAATCGCAATCCGCAGCGTCCGAACTATTGGTACTTCTGCGAAAACCCGGAGGGTTATTACCCCTACGTGCAGGACTGCGATAACTGGCAGCAAGAGCCCGCGCAGGGTGCGGTGCCTCCGGGCGACTATCCCGAATACAGCGACCCGGACTTCCGGGGCGACCAGTAAGGAGTGCAGAGATGCGTAACGTCACGATTGCCGCTTTGGCCTTGGGATCGCTGATGCTGGCGGGCTGCGCCACGACGCCGCCCGGCCCAACCGTCCGCGTCATGCCCGGCCCGTACAAGCCGTTCGAGGTGTTCCAGCGCGATCAGTTCGAGTGCACGCGCTATGCCGAAGACATGGTCGCGGGCAATGCCGAGAACGCGAACAACCGCGCCATCGGTGCGGCGATCATCGGCGCGGGCCTTGGCCTCGCGCTGGGTGCGGCGACCGGTGACGGCAATGCGGCAACCGCGGGTTTGGTCGCCGGCGGTGCGGTCGGTGCGACCGTTGGCGCCGCCGGTTCGGACAACGAGAACTATTCGATCCAGCGCCGCTACGACATCGCCTACTCGCAATGCATGTACGCCAAGGGCAATCAGGTGCCCGGCTTCGCCCGGCCGAGAGCGGTTCCGCCGCCTCCGCCGCCGGGACGCAACGGACCGCCGCCGCCTCCGGGCAGAGGCTAGCTCACAGCTCGAATCAGCCGCCGCCGAATCGCGTCATGCATTCGGCGGCGCGCGCCGTTCGTCCAGGTCCGGACTTCATCTGCCACGCGGCCTTTGACAGCGCAGCCGCTTCACGCCCCGCCGCACCGAAGAGCCCCGGCTCCTTGTCCATGAGGGCGAGAACCGTCCACAACGCGTTTTCCTCGCGCGTGCCGGTCGAGGGCTCCACCAGCGGATCGACGTTTCCCTCGGCCGCGATCGCGCCCGCGCAATCGACCAGCATGTCGTGAATGCTGAGTGGCGCGGTGGTCGTCTTCGCCGGACACGGTTGGCTCTTGCACCGGCTCTCCGCATGCCGCAACGGCCAGCACAAGCAGAAGAGCCCTTCCGCGCATCGACGCCACGGAGCGTCGCTTCACGCGCGTCGTAGTATAGTCGCGCATTGAGGTTCGTCGGGCGAGGGGCAATTTGTCCGAGTTGAATTCCCATATCCGCATCCACGGTCCAATCGCACTCATTTGCGGCAACTCCTTGACCTATCTTCACCACCTGCGGGAAGCGACGAACGAGCTGACCTCTGCGCCCGACCGGATCAAGCGCCGGCGCGGGAAATTCGAATTCGCGGAGTATGTCACGAGCGCGGGTGGCCGAGCGCCGAAGACCTTCGCCTTCGTCGCCGATGGCCTCGTTCAGCACGCCGCGCCGAAGGGCTCCGACACAGTTGCGGCCTTCCTGACGAAGACGCCCGAGGGCCACTACTTCTGCAAGCCCAACAACGGACGCAACGGCATCGGTGCGTTTCGCCTCACGATTTCACCCGATGGTCCGTTGATGGACGAAGAGCCGTCGAGTTTCGCCGCCGTGGCCGAACGTCTGTCGTCGCAGGACTACGTCATTCAGGAATGGATGGCGCCGCTCCAGCATCCCGACATCGCGCGCTTCCGCAAGGGCGTGATCAACACGATGCGGCTCGTTACGTTCGACACCGACGACGGAGCGATCGCGGTCGCCGCGTCGCTGCGAATGGCGACCTCGCTCAAGAGCATCGACAGCTGGACGCAGGGCGGCATCGCTGCCGCCATAGACCTCGAGCGAGGCGTCCTCAAGCCGTTCGGGATCGTGAAAAAGGATTTCAAGTTTGTCGAAGCGCATCCGGGATCCGGTATTGCGTTCCGCGATCAAGCCCGTTCCGCATTTTCATCAGGCGGTGATGATGGCGTGTCGCATGCACAGCCAGCTCGATGGACCGAAGACGCTTGGTTGGGATATCGGCCTGCTTGAGGACGGCCCGTGTTTTCTCGAATCCAACGCTGCGTGGGACTTCCTCCTGTCGGCACTCTTCGCCCCCGATCTCGTGCCGAGATTCCTCGCGCTTCATCTGCCACCCTCCTGCGCGTCCGCTGTTCGCGTGCTGCTGACCGGAACCTTCACCGATCGGATCACGACGTGCTGGGCGTTGGGCAGGGTCCTGGGCAAGACGATGGCAAGCGGGCGGGTCGAAGGGATGAGCCGAGGGCAGGTGCTCTTCACTCTTGGCGGAACCGAGCACGCCGTTGAAACCGCGCTCCAGGTCTTCAAGCTCAGGGGATCGGATTTCGGGGCGAGCGGGGTGAAGATCGCGCAAACCCAAGAGAAGCCTGCGCCCGGTTTCGACGCATCCGCCGCCTTCGCCTGACGCGAGCTACTGAATCCGCCCACCCGGAGTGAGACCGCTCGGCACGCGCGACGGGATCGTCTTGTCGAACGAGTCGTCGTTGAGCGCTTCGAGGAAGGTGATGATCGCGCCCGCCTCATCGTCGGGATCGTCGAGCTGACGCGCGAGAGGATCGACCTGGCGGCGCCCGACATTCGGATTCTCCGGCAGGTCGTCATAGAACTCGAGCACGTCGAAAAGATCGCGGAACGCGCCGCTGTGCATGTAGGGCGCGGTGAAGCGCAGATTGCGCAACGACGCGGTCCGGAACGCATAGGGCGTTTCCAGAAATGACGCGGTCCGGAACGCCTGCGGCATGTCCGCCATTCCCCGATCCGACTCCGGAAGCTGCCTGTTGTCGGGCACGCCCAGCACGTGGACTTTCCAGTCGGAGAACATCGGCCCGTTGTGGCACTTGGTGCAGCCGACACGCTCGAACCGCCGCATGCCCTCGATCTGATCCCGCGTCATCGCGCTGCGGTCGCCGCGCATATAGCGATCGAAGGGCGAGTTGTTGGCGACAAGCGATCGCCCGAACGAGGCGAGCGCCTTGCCGAGATTGGCGGCGCTGACATTCTCGTTCGCCGAAGGCTTTGCCGAACAGCGCGCGATATTCGGGGATCGCGTTCAGCCGCGCGACGACCGTCTCGATCGCCTTGTCTTCGGGATACGCATCCCCGCGCATCTCCTCGAACGATTTGATCGGCTCCAAGGCCTGGTTCTCGAGACTCCTCACGCGCATGTCCCAGAACATCGGCGCCGAGGCCGGCGTATACCGCCCGGTCTGGTCCACGCCGTTGAAACCGACATTCAGCATGGTCGGGCTGTTGCGCTTCACGAACGGGATCGAGTTGGGCGACTGGAACCGGCGGCTCCTGCCGAAGCCTGTGCCGTTCACGCCGATCGAGATGTCGCGGTCTTCGGCATAGCCCGCGCGCGGATGATGGCAGCTCGCGCACGCGACATCGCGATGGCCCGAGAGGATCGGATCCCAGAACAAGAGCTTGCCGAGCGCCACCTTGTCGGCCGTAAGCGGATTGTCCGGCGGCGCATCCACGCGCTCGGGCAGTGCGGAGAAGGGATTCTGCCCCTGGCCCTGGCTTTCGGGGGCCGGGAGGAGGAACAGCACAGCGGCCATCAGACCGCCGGCGACAACAGTGTTTCGCTTCCCCATGGCTCACAGACGCTATCGCTGCCGCCCTGGCGTCTCAAGCGTGAGACGGCCCCTAAACGCACCGATCACCGTGATTTGTCGGACGCGCCTAACGGCTCGTGACCGCGCTTTCGAGGAGCGGCGCCTCGGCCGGGTCGCGCGTGTGCTCGGTCTTCGGTGCCTGGCGGCCGCTTTGATCCGCGCAGAAATTCGCGCGCCGCCATTCCTCGCGCCAGATCTCGGCATAGCCGCAGGCTGCGAAATTCTTGAAGTAGGGACCGCCGTTGGTGAAGTGCAGCAGCGATAGGTCTTCGAGCGCGCGCGGCGGATCGTAATCCACCAAATGATTCCAGCGCGCGGGCAGCGCGCCGATCTGATGATCCTCCAGCCATTTGAACTGGTGCAGCTCGAGGCCTGACGCCGTGGCCACATACTCGGGCGTCAGCGCGCTGCACGCGCCGCAATTCATCAGCATCACGCTCGACCAGTTCTTCCGCGCGTACGGGATTTGCGCCTCGCGAAGGAACTTGGCGCCTTCCTTCGGCACATGATGGTGCTGAACGCACATCAGCGCGTACTTCTCGTCGCGCAATCGCCAGAGATTGGCGACATCGTCGAGCATGACCATGTCGCAATCCATATAGATCGCCCAGCCCGTGAACCCCGCCAAATATGGCGTCAGGAAACGGCTGAAGGAGAAATCCGTCGACTGCTTGGGATCGCGCGGGCGATCGAAGATCTGTTTGAGATTGGAGAGCGCGATCGGCGCGATCGCGACCGGCTGCGAGGAGCGGCGCAGAATCGATCCCGCGAGCACATGCAGCGCGACTTCTTCGCGCGGATCGTAGCCGATGAAGATCCGGATCATGCAGGGTCTCGCCTGTCCTCGATGCGCTCTGCGAGATCCTCCGAGACACGCGCGATCACGTCGTCCCAGTCGCGGGGAACAGTCTGGCGATGGAGCCTGACGGAGCTGTACCAGGGCATGGACGCACCGTGCGCGCCGTAGCGCCATTCCGCCGCCGACGGGACCATGACCCAGCATTGCTGCCCGATGGCTCCGCTCAAATGCACGACAGCGGTCTGCACGCTGATGACCACATCGAGCGCCGCAACGAGCCCCGCCAACTGATCGAAATCCTCGATGTCCTCCGGCGCGAAGCACGTGATCGGCGCGGCCAGCGAAGCATTGGCCTCGGCGATTTCGTCTCGCGGATCGCCGTATTGGAGGCTGACGAAGTGCGCATCGGAGAGCTCGAGGATGGGCTGCCAAAGCTCGAGCGGAATGGATCGCGCATTCCGCCGGCTCTTGTTGGTGCCTCCCCTCCAGGAGATGCCGACCTTCAGCCCGCTGCCGAGACCTGAGAGCCGTGCTCGCCACGTCTCTGTGATCGTGTCGTCGGGCACGAGATAGCGGTCGCGCTGCGGGAACGCTTCGGCGGAGTTGCGGTAAAGCCGGCCGAGGCTTCCGATCGGGAGGGCGGCGTCAAATGTCACCGGGGGCCCGGAGCGGCGGCGTTTGTTTCGGCACGATCTCCGCCTGCGGGAACGATCTCGCGTAGAGCTGCGCAAGCCGCCGGTCGCACTCCAGGCTCACGCTTCGCGCATCTTGCAGCAGGTCGGGAACGAGGCCCGCGAACATGATCTCGTCGCCCACGCCTTGTTCCGCCACCAGCAGGACGCGTTTGTCGCGCAGCGTCTCCCTGCTCGCAGCAGCGGTGAAGAAGGCCGTGTCCAGACCGGCGCGGCCTTCGTTCCACAGCGCGGGCGATCTTAGGCGCTGCTCGTAATCCTCCCAGCCTCGCGCGAAATCTCCGAGCGTCAGGCGGGCGAGCGCGCGGTTGTACGCGGCCTCTGCGTCGGACGGCGCTATGGCGAGCACGCGATCGAAGGTCGCGATCGCGTCCTCGGCGCGATTGAGGTCCCTCAGCGCCGCGCCGCGATTGTTGAGCGCGTTCAGGTGGAACGGATTGATGGCGAGGGCACGGTCGAAGCTTAAGAGCGCATCCTCGAAACGGTTCAGCGCCTGAAGCGCCACGCCGCGGCTGTTATGCGCCTCGATGGAATTGGGATCGAGCGACAATGCACGCACGGCGCTCGCCAGCGCGTCCTCGATGCGATTGAGCTCCCTCAATGTGTTTCCGCGGTTGTTGAATGCTTCCGCATAGGAGGGATGGAGCGCGATCGCCCGATCGAAATCCGCCAGCGCATTCTCGAAGCGCTTCATCCGGTGGAAGACAAGGCCGCGATTGTTGAACGCGGCCGGCATGCCGGGAGCCGTCTCGATGGCCGCATTGAGGCTCGCAAGAGCCTCCTCGAAACGGCCGAGCTCGATCAGGCTATGGCCGCGGTTGGTCAGCAATTCCGGTGAGCCCGGGTAAAGCTCGAGCGCCTTGTCGTAACTCGCAAGCGCATCCGCGTAGCGGCCGAGCGCGTGCTGAGCGGCGCCTCGATTGGCCCACGCGTGGGCGAGACCGGGTTGGAGAGCAGCGGCCTTGTCGAAGCATGCGAACGCATCGCCGACCCGGCCCAGCCCCATCAGCGCCAGGCCGCGATGGCTCTGCAATTCGGCGATGTCGGGATTGATGCTCGAAGCGATCTCGAAGTGCTGCATGGCCTCGGCGAGCTTGTTCTGCTGCAGCTCGATGACGCCGAGCATATGCACCGCATCGAAATGATGCGGGTCGATGCGCAGCATGGAGCGGTAGAGCGCTCCGGCCTCGTTCAGGCGGCCCTGCTGATGATGAGCCAGCGCCTGCTTGAGCTGGGACTGCAACGGCGCCTGGTTGGTGCCGGGAGTGGAATGCGCTGCGTCTCGCATAGGGCCCTTGAACGGCGGGGAGATGTCCCGCGTCTCGCCTCGCGCCGGCCTTCGGCCGACGGCAGCACTTCATGCGCACAGATTTTTGACAGCTGTGTAACGGAACGGACCTGGCGCAGAATGGCTTGCCGAGCCGTAGCTCGCGGATGGAGTGGTCCGCCTCGCCCGAAGGGCTTCGGCGCGACATCCTTGCTCGCTGCTGCGCAGCGAAGAATGGTGGGCGCGACAAGGATCGAACTTGTGACCCCTACGATGTCAACGTAGTGCTCTCCCGCTGAGCTACGCGCCCACTCAAGACGACGGGACGGCCTCTATACCGTTGCCGTTGGAAACCTGGCAAGCGCTCAGCGCTTCAGGCCGCCATCATCCGTTCCACCTCCTGCACGATCTCGCGCAGGTGGAACGGCTTGGAGAGAACCTTGGCGTGCCGCGGGGCTTCGGAGGCGGGATGCAGCGCGACCGCGGCAAACCCGGTGATGAACATGATCTTGAGCGCGGGGTTGAGGTCGGCCGCGCGCTTGGCGAGCTCGATGCCGTCGAGCCCGGGCATCACGATATCGGAGAGGAGAAGGTCGAAGCGCACGCCGCGCAGGCATTCATAGGCCTGGGCCCCGTCGCCGAACGCGGTGACGTCGTGACCCGCCCGCTCCAGGGCTTGAGCCAGGAACCGCCGCATGGATTCATCGTCTTCGGCAAGTAGAATGCTGGCCAAAATGCTCCCCCTAGAACCTCAACTAGACCATCTATCGTACGAATGGAATCCGCTAACTTGACGCCCCGTCACCCAGGCAATCTGAATCTCTCATGAAAGTTTGTATTAGGCATCCGAATTGCGGACTCAGCGTAAACGCGCGGTGCTAGGGTCCCATATGTTGGGCGGGAAACCGCAGCTTCACCTTGATCGCGCGGCCCGCGAGTGTTCCATTGGGCGGCGCAAGTCGCGAAGTGGCCGATGACCGGAAACGCCGCCCTCAGCTCCGCCCGTCCAGCCGATCCCGGCTCGGAGGAGGCGCTTGCCGACGCCAATCTCCGCGCCCTTGCGGCGGAGCCGGTGGTCATCCGGAAGCCCCGCGGTCAAAGGGTGCCTTTCATCTTTGCCTCGCCGCATAGCGGCCGGTTCTATCCGTTAAGCTTCGCCCAGAGCTCGCGCCTCGATGCCATCAGCCTCCGCCGCTCCGAGGACGCTTTCGTCGACGAGCTGTTCGACAGCGTCACCGAGCTGGGCGCGCCCATGATCTGCGCGCGGTTCCCTCGCGCCTTCGTCGATGCGAACCGCGCGCCCGGCGAGCTCGATCCCGCGATGTTCGATGCGCCCCTGAATGCGGTCGGACCGCGCTCGCCCCGCGTGGCTGCGGGGCTCGGCGTGATCCCGCGCGTGGTCCGCGACGGTCTCGAGATCTACGGCACGCGCCTCCCCGCCGGCGAAGCCGTGTTCCGGCTCGAGCACTTCTATCGCCCCTACCATGCGGCGCTCGCCGGTCTCGTGGAGCAGACGCGCGCCGAATTCGGCGTGGCCGTGGTCATCGATTGCCACTCCATGCCGCCGCCGGCCAAGGCTCATGACATCGTGCTCGGCGATTGCTATGGCGAGGCGGCCGCTCCCGAGCTGATCGGGCAGATGCAGAAAATCCTTTCCGGACTGGGCTTCTCGGTCGCTCGCAACGCGCCCTATGCCGGCGGCTACACCACGCATCTCTACGGCCGGCCGCACGAAGGCGTCCACGCGATCCAGGTCGAGGTCAGCCGCGCTCTCTATCTCGATGAGACCCTCATGGAGAAAAGCGCAGGCTTCGCGTCCTGCCGTGATCGCCTGCGCGCGTTCGCGGCGAAGCTCCTCGCCGAAGCGGGCGCCGTTCTCAAAACGGCTCGCCGCGCGCCGCGCTGACCCCGTCCAAAGCGAAAAAAAGGGCCGTCCCGAAGGACGGCCCAAGTTTAGGGAGGAAACGCCCCGGACGGGGCCGCGGCACGCAGGAGGAGTAAGCAATGCCGCACCGCAGTAATATTCTATATTGCATGTGCGAACGCAAGCGCTTTTTCAGATCTCCACAGTCATAGTGGTGTCACAAAATACACTACATATTACAAGATGTTATCTGTTAAATCCGGAGTGCTTCTTCCGTGTTCTGCAATGCACAAAAGATATGCAAGAACGGCGTTAAGCATCCATCGAACCATCATCGAACTGCCACAGGGGAGTCATCGAATCAGGGCACAGCACTCGGGAAGTCGGCGATTCGGTTGTCCGGCAACGGCGCTGAAATCCTGGCTTGTGTAACGAGTAACCCAGGAGTGCTCGATGAGATCACCCCAAGAGGCGCTGGCCCCGGATCAGGCGCGCCGTCACCGCACCATCTTCATCTCCGATGTCCATCTCGGCACGCCCGGCTGCAAGGCCGAGCTGCTCGCGGATTTTCTCACCCACAACGACTGCAGGACGCTCTACCTCGTCGGCGACGTCGTCGATTTCTGGCGGCTCAAGCGGAGCTGGTTCTGGAGCGCGGCCCATAGCCGCGTGATCGACGCCATCCTCGCCAAGGTGAAGGGCGGCACGCGGGTCATCTACGTTCCAGGGAACCACGACGAGGCCTTCCGCGACTATTGCGGCGTGATGCTGGCCGGCGTCGAGCTGATGCCCGAAGCGATCCATCGCACCGCGGATGGGCGCGAGTTCCTGGTGATCCACGGCGATGCCTTCGACGGGATCGTCACCTATGTGCGCTGGCTCGCGCTGCTCGGCGACCGCGCCTACGCCGCAGCGCTTTGGCTCAACGATGTGGTCAATGTCGCCCGCCGCCGCTTCGGACTGCCGTACTGGTCGCTCTCGGCCTTCCTGAAGCACAAGGTGAAGAACGCGGCCGCCTTCATCACCGATTTCGAGGACGCGGTCGCCCGCGCCGCGCATTTGCGCGGCGTCGACGGCGTGGTCTGCGGGCACATCCACCATGCGCAGATCAAGACCATCAACGGCGTCCTCTACTGCAATGACGGCGACTGGGTCGAAAGCTGCACGGCGCTGACCGAGGATGCGCGCGGACGCCTGGAAATCGTCGAGTGGACGCGCTTCGCCTACGAACGCAACCGCGCCGCGCAGCACGGAGCGCGCAGCCCCGTGTTTCATGGTCCGCGCCAGCCCGTGGCGGCCTGAGCTGTCGCTCGAGCTCCCGATGGCGACGCTTTCCCGAGTGCTTCCAGCTCCGCGCGTTGCGCGGCGCGCGGCCATTGCGCAGGTCGCTACACGGCGGCCCGCGGAAGGCCTGCGCATCCTGATCGTCACCGACGCCTGGAGGCCGCAGGTGAACGGCGTCGTGCGGACTCTGGAATCGCTCGCCCGCGAGCTTGCGCTCATCGGCCACGAGGTGCGCTTCGCGACGCCCGAGCATCTGATGACCGTGCCGCTTCCCACTTATCCCGAGATCCGGCTCGCCCTGTTTCCGCGGCAAGCCATCCTCGGCGCTCTCAAGGCGTTCGAGCCCGATGCGATCCACATCGCGACCGAAGGTCCGATGGGACTCTCCGCGCGCTCGATCTGCATCGAGCGCGGCTTGAGCTTCACAACCTCGTTCCACACCCGGTTTCCGGATTATGTGCGCGCGCGCTTTCCCTTCATTCCCGAAGCCGCGATCTACCGGGCGCTGAGAGCGTTTCACAGGCCGGTCACCGCCATCATGGCCGCGACGCACTCGCTGAAGCGGGAACTGGAGAGCCGGGGCTTCCGCAATGTCCGGCTGTGGTCGCGCGGCGTCGATACCGATCTCTTCAAGCCCACACCGCGCGATGCGTTCGAAGAACTCGGGCTCTCGCTCAAGCGGCCCGTGTTTCTCTATGTCGGTCGGGTCGCGGTGGAGAAGAACGTCGAAGCCTTTCTCCGGCTCGATCTGCCGGGAACGAAGGTCGTCGTTGGCGACGGTCCGCAGCGCGCGAGCCTTCAGGCCCGCTATCCGGACGCGCATTTCCTAGGGAACCGCCGGGGCGATGAATTGTCGCGGCTCTACGCATCGAGCGACGTCTTCGTCTTTCCCAGCCGCACGGACACATACGGTCTGGTCATTTTGGAGGCACTCGCATGCGGAACCCCGGTGGCGGCGTATCCCGTGCCCGGACCGCTCGATGTCGTCGGAAACGCGGCCATTGCGGCCCTGAACGAGGATTTGCGCGCGGCCTGTCTGTCGGCGCTCACCATCTCAGCCCAAGCCTGCCGCGAATTTGCGCTCACGCGCACGTGGCGCACCTGCGCTAAGCAATTCCTGGAGAATCTCGCCTATTAAGCTTGGCTGTTTGCCGCCATTGCCCCGGCGGAGTCGCACCTATATAAGCCCCGGCTTCGCGTCCGCATCAGCCGCGGCTTCGCGTCCGCCGGCCCGGACCAGAAACGAATCGCTCATGGACATTCGAAATATCGCCATCATCGCCCATGTCGACCATGGGAAGACCACGCTGGTCGACCAATTGCTGAAGCAATCGGGCGCGATCCGCGACAATCAGCAGGTGCAGGAACGCGCGCTCGATTCCAACGATCAGGAGCGCGAACGCGGGATCACGATTCTCGCGAAGTGCACCAGCGTCGAATTTGGCAAGACGCGCATCAATATCGTGGACACGCCGGGCCACGCCGATTTCGGCGGCGAGGTCGAGCGCATCCTCTCGATGGTCGATGGCGTGGTCCTCTTGGTGGACGCGGCCGAATCGGTGATGCCGCAGACGAAATTCGTGCTGTCCAAAGCGCTGAAGCTCGGTCTGAAGCCGATCGTCGTGATCAACAAGATCGACCGCTCGGACGCGCGCCCCAAAGAGACGCTCGAGGAGATCTTCGATCTCTTCTTGGCGCTCGAAGCCAACGACTATCAGCTCGACTTCCATGTGCTCTATGCCTCGGGCCGCCAGGGCTGGGCCGTCGCCGATCTCAACCACCCGCACGAAAATCTCGGGCCGCTGTTCGAGCGCATCGTTGCCGATGTCCCTGCGCCCAAGCCGCTGGAACGGGCAGGCGATGCCTATCCGTTCGCGATGCTGGTGACGACGCTCGAAGCCGATCCCTATCTCGGCCGCGTGCTCACGGGACGCATCGAATCGGGCGCGATCACGGTGAACCGCCAGATCAAGGCGCTGTCGCGCGACGGCCGCGTGGTCGAGCGCGCCCGCGCGACCAAGCTGCTCTCGTTCCGCGGTCTCGCGCGCGTGCCGACCGATCGCGCCGAAGCCGGCGACATCGTCGCCATCGCGGGCCTCGAAGACGCGACCGTCGCCGACACGCTCTGCGACATCGCCGTGGAAACAGCGCTTCCCGCCAATCCGATCGATCCGCCCACGCTCGCGATCACGGTCTCGGTCAACAATTCACCGCTCGCGGGCCGCGAAGGCGAAAAGGTGCAGAGCCGCGTCATCCGCGACCGGCTGTTGCGCGAGGCCGAAGGCAATGTCGCGATCCACGTGAGCGAAGTGGACGAAGCGGCCTACGAGATCGCCGGCCGCGGCGAGCTGCAATTGGGCGTGCTGATCGAGACGATGCGCCGCGAAGGCTTCGAGCTCGCGATCAGCCGTCCGCGCGTGCTCTACAAAAACGACGAGGCCACCGGCGCGCGTCTCGAACCGATCGAAGAAGTGACGATCGACGTCGACGAGCCGTACGCCGGCATCGTCATCGAGAAGGTCAGCACGCGCAAAGGCGACATGCGCGATATGCGCTCGACGGGCGCGGGCAAGACGCGGATCGTCTTCCACGCGCCGTCGCGCGGCCTGATCGGCTATCACGGCGAGTTCATGACGGACACGCGCGGCACGGGCGTGATGAACCGCATGTTCCACGGTTACGCGCCGTATCGGGGCGCGGTCGAGGGCCGCCGCAACGGCGTGCTGGTCTCGACCGGCGAGGGAACCTCGGTCGCCTATGCGCTCTGGTATATCGAAGAGCGCGGCAAGCTCTTCATCATTCCCGGCACGCGCGTCTATCAGGGCATGATCATCGGCGAGAATTCGCGCGACAACGATCTCGACGTCAATCCGCTGAAGTCAAAGCAGCTCACCAACATCCGCACGCACTCGAAGGACGAGGCGGTGCGTTTGACGCCGGTCATTCCGCCGACGCTCGAACAGTCGATCGCCTATATCGAGGACGACGAGCTCGTCGAGGTGACGCCGAAATCGATCCGCCTGCGCAAGCGCGCGCTTCTGCCCCATCTGCGCAAGAAGAAGGCCGAAGTGGAGTAACGCCATCGGCGTTCTCGCGCGTATCGTGCTATGACGCGATACATGGACAGCGAACTCGAAGCCCGTCTCGCCTTCGCCCATCGCCTCGCCGATGCGGCGCGTGCGGTCATCCGTCCTTATTTCCGCCGCCGCATCGACGTGACGGACAAAGGCTCGAAAGGGTTCTTCGATCCCGTCACCGATGCCGACAAGGGCGCCGAGCGGGTGATGCGCGACATGATCGCGAACACTTATCCCGCACGACGGAATCATCGGCGAGGAGTATGGCGAGCGCAGCGGGGACAGCGGCTTCGTCTGGGTTCTCGATCCGGTCGACGGCACGCGCGCCTTCATCGCCGGACAGCCGTTATGGGGCACGCTGATCGCGCTCGAGCACGAACGGCGAGCCCGTCATCGGCGTTCTCGATCAGCCGTTTCTCGATGAGCGCTTCACCGGTTTTGGCGGCGTGACCGAATTCCGCAACGCGTCGTCGACGGAGCGGCTCAAGACGCGCCCCTGTGCGCGCGCTCGCCGATGCCGTCATCACCACCACGCATCCGATGCTGCATTTCAAGGACGCCGAGCGCCAACGTTACTTCGACGTCGAGAAGCGCTGCCGGCTCTCGCGCTATGGCGGCGACTGTTACGGTTACGCGCTCGTCGCCATGGGCTTTGTCGATCTCGTCATCGAGACCGATCTCAAGCGCTGGGACATCGCGCCGCTCATCCCGATCATCGAGGGCGCGGGCGGCATCGTCACGAATTGGGAAGGCCAGTCGATGAGCGAGGGCGGCGACGTCATCGCCGCGGGCGATGCCGCGTCCATGCCGAAGCGCTGAAGATCCTCTCGCGCTAACGTCCGAACGCGCGCGCGGGCTCGCCGAGCCGCGCGTTCACGAACGCATCGAACTCCGACCAGAAGCGCGCGCGGATCGAATCCTTCTCCATCAGGATCTCGTGCTCGGCGTCCTCGATCTCGACATGGGTCGCGTTCGGCAAGCGCTTGACGAAATCGCGTGTCGCTGCGTTCGTGACGAGGCGATCGCGGCCCGCGCTGATGATGAGCAACGGCGTGCTGATGGCTTCCGCAAAGTCTGAGCGCGCCATCCGGTCCATCGATTGGAACGCCGCGCCGAGCCAGCCGAAGGTTGGGCCGTAGATGCGCAGGAACGGCTGCGCTTTCAGAAAATCGCGGTTGCGCTCGAAGCGCCCGCGGTCCGACGTCACGAGATTCTCCTCGAACGGAACCTTCAGCGGATCGCGATCTTCAACCGTGTAGATCAGCCGCGACGACGGCTGACGCAGATTGAGCAGGAAGGTGACCCACCTCGTGTACTCGAGGGAATACTTCTCCGTCTGCACGCCGAGCATCGGTGCGGTCATCACCGCACCGGCAAACCGGCGCGGATGCTCGTGCAGGAACCTGAGCAGGATATGCGCGCCCATCGAATGGGCGAGCACGATCACCGGCAATTGCGGGAGGCCCGCTGCGGCTCTCTCCTTCTGCATCGCCTCGACCTGGATGGTGGCCGCCGCCATGTCGGAGTCGTATTCGTCGAAGCTCCGCACATGGCCGGCGCGGTTTCCGCTGCGGTGGCGCTCCGACGCGCCCTGACTGCGCCAGTCGATGCTCACGACGAGGAAGCCACGCGCGACAAGCTCGTCCGCGGTCTCGTCGTATTTCTCCAGGTACTCGGTCAGTCCCTGCAGCAAGAGGCAGATGCCGCGCGGCTCGACCCCTTCGGGCAGATCGCGGAAGCCCGCGCGCAATTGGCGCTTGTCCGGCGCGATCAGCGTCTTGACGCGAAAGCTTGTGGTCACGGGCTCGATCAGTCCGGGAAGGATGACGAAGGCGAGAGGGGGATAAGACCACCTGGAGCGATTGCCGACAACAGACCGCCAAGGCGCTGATCCCGTTTTGCGAAATCGGATCGCGGGCTAAGGCCAAAAAGTTCCCCACGAAACGACACAAAAAAACAGGGCTTGGAACGTCAGAAAGCCAAGATTGAGCGTTCTCATCCATGCATAGGGGAATGTTAGGTACGATGTCCTCGATTGACTTTGACCATCGCCGTGAATGCCAGACCGGTCCCCGGATGGACGGCCTCGGTCTTAGCTTTCTCATCACCCATCTGGCGATCGGCGCGTATATCCTCTTGGGTTGGCTCGTTTCGCCTGCGCCCGCGCTCAGTCTCTATCTGTTGCTCCTGCCGGCCCTCGCCGCGCAATGGTATGTCAACCGCGGCAGCTGCGTGATGAACAATTTCGAATCCTGGCTCCGGAGCGGCCGCTGGCGCGACCCGAGCAATCCGGAAGAGGGCGGTTGGCTGCAGATGCTGTGCCAGTGGCTCTTCAGGGCGCGTCCCCATCCGGTCGTTCTCGACCGGGTCTGCTACGCCGCGGTGCTGGTCCTGTGGCTCCTCGCGGCGTCCCGGTTCTCCTGGTTCGCGATGTCGGCCGGCGCGTAGAGCGGAAACCGCGTTTTTCAAGTCCTTGAAGGTATGCGATGCGCCCCCAAATCCAGGGCGTCGGAAGGCCATTGTGGCTTCCGGCAGGCCCGGCAAATGGCGGGCATCCAACACTTCGCTCCAAGGAGGCTGTGACTATGCGTACCTTCGATTTGACCCCCTTATTCCGTTCCACCGTCGGCTTCGACCGCTTTGCCGACATGCTCGATTCCCTCTCGCAGCTCGATAGCGGCGTGACCTATCCGCCCTACAACATCGAGCGCACCAGCGAGAACCACTACCGGATTTCGCTCGCGGTCGCCGGCTTTGCCGAGAAGGACCTCGTCGTCGAGGTCAAGGAAGGCGTGCTGTCCGTCGCGGGCAAGCGCGAGGGTGAGAAGGAAAGCGCCCAGCCGCGTTATCTCCACCAGGGGATCGCCGGCCGCTCGTTCGAGCGCCGCTTCCAGCTCGCCGAGAACGTAGAGGTCAAGGGCGCCCAGCTCGAGAACGGGCTCCTGCACGTCGACCTCGAACGGATCGTGCCCGAGGAGAAGAAGCCCCGCCGCATCACGATCGGCGCCAAGCCCGAAGGCAGGGTGATCGACGCCAAGGTGAAGGCGGCCTGATCCTCGTTTCCCTGTTGAAGAAGCGCGCTCCGCGAAAGCGGGGCGCGCTTTTTTCTTGGCCGGTGCGGGGACGACTGGTCAGCTCGGTTTCGGCCAGACGAGGTCCGCGATCGCCTTGCAGAACAGCCCGGCATCGCCCGTGAAGAAGGCGGCATCGAGATCGGCATTCTCGACGATCGCGCGGCAGCGCGACCGCCATTCGCGATCGTCGATCAGTTTCACCGCCGCCGCGACATAGTCGTCGATCGATTGCGCGACGAGCTCCCGCGGCAATCCAATGCGCGCGAAGAATGCGCCATCGGCATGCGAATGCGGCTCGGGTCCGTCGAGGCACACGCCGGGCAAGCCCAACTGGAAGCAATCGAGGATGCTGTTCATGTTGCCGTAGGGAAACGGCGACAGGAACAGATCGCATTCGTTGAGCCGCTCCATATACGCTTCATGGGGAAGCTCCGCGCTCACGCGCGCGCCCTTGATCCGCTCGGTGACCACGCGCGCGAGCTCCGCGTGCGCCAATCCGACTCCGCCCAACGGAAACACGTGCACTTCGGTCGGCGTCCGCGCGCGGGCCACGATGTCGGCCAAGGCATCGAACACTTTGGGATTGAGCTTCATCGTGGATGCGGGAAGCGCGATCCGGATCGTGCCGTCGGCATCGCGCGCGCGCCCTCGCATCGCGGCGGAGCTGCGCGGCGTCATCGGCATGGCGGCCTTAGGGAGCGCCAACACGCGTTCGGAGAACACCGCTTCGGACGCGACGAAATCTTCCGGCAGAACGAAATGGTCGATCGCATCGCTCATCGTCGTCGCCGTGTGTCCGAACGAGACGCATTGCACCGGCGCCAGTCTCAATGATGCGAGCGCGACCACGAGCGGCGTCATCCCGACGCCGAGATAGAAGACGAGCGCCGGCTTGCGCGCGAGGATCTGGTTCGCGAGGTGACACGCGAGCTGGAACACGTCGGCGCCCTCCATGTCCCAGCACTCGTCGAACAGCTGCTCGATCGGCGTGGCTTTGGGATTGGGATGCACAAGCCCGATGACATGGAAGCGCTCGCGCAAGGACGCGATTGCGCGCGAATGCGTGCGATGGACGGAGTGGCCGAGCCGCAGATTCTCCGCGACCACGACGATGGTCGGCCGGCGATTCGATGGGTGGCGGCGCGTCGGGCTCGACCTCGCTGCATCCCGCCTCCAAGAGTGCGCGCCGCATCCCGCTCATGAGCGCGGCCTTGATCGCGTGTTTCTTGGGCGTGATCGCGTAGCTGCAATGCATGTAGATGTCGGCCAGCCGCGACAGCGTGAGCGTGCTCAGCTTCACGTCCGCCAATCGCTCCGGGAGCCATTCGAGCAACCGCTCGCGCAGCTCGAAGGCGCGCGGCCTAAAGATGTAGGGCGAGCTCGTGTAGCGCAGGAAGGCGGTCGCAGCAGCGCGCGCATCGGTGCGCCAGACCTCGTCAAGGTCGATGTCGTCGGTTGCATTGAGCGGCCTGAGCGCGAGCCTCGGCAGCAACGGAGCGTTCTTGAGGGGCTCGATCTCGCCCAATGAAAAGATGACGTCGATCCAGCGGTGATAGAGCAGCAATCGTTCGTAGTCGGGCTCGGAGAGTTCGGCGCCGCTTTCGAACAATCGCTTGAGCGCCGCGCCGAAACGGCGCGCGAACAGCTCCTCGTTGCCGTCCGCCGGCATATCGGCCTCGACGCCGTTCAGCCGGCCGAAGCCGAGATCGATCGCGTTGAGGATCTGCAATGCGCTTTGCAGCGCCTCGCGGTGCCGGCCTTCGCTCACATGCTGTTCGAACACGCGAAGAGAAGGACGCATGCTCGATGTCGCGCTTCGCGCCGCTCGCGCGGAGACAACTCCGGTCGCGCAGATTTCGCGCGTCCGCATGGCCAGGTTTGAGCGCGAGCGCGCGCTCGCAACTTGAGACCGCATCCTCGAAGCGCCCGAGCGCAAACAGGGCGGCCGCCCGGCTGATCCAGAGCTCGGCGATCGCCGGCCTGAGCGCGATCGCCTTGTCGAAACTCGAGGAGCGCAGCGGCGTGGCGATTGAGACCCGCGAGCAAATTGCCGCGATTGACCAGCGCCTCCAGATAGTCGGGCTTGATCGCAAGGGCCGCGTCGAACGCGCGAAGCGCCTCGTCGGGCCGGCTCATCTTCGCCAGCAGGCAGGCCCGGTTGTAGATCGCCTCGGCCGCTTGAGGCTTGACCGCGATCGCCTCGGCGATCAGCCGCTCGGCCTCGTCCAACTGCGCCGCCCTGGTAACGGACAAGGCCAAGGGCGTGCAGCGCCTCGAAATGCTGCGGCTCGCGCGCGAGGATCTGTTTGTAGATGTCGGCGGCATCGTTGAGCCTGCCTGCTTGACGCAAGCGAAGCGCCGTCTCGAGCAGAGCTTGGCTCATCGGCCGTATGTCATGTCACAAAGCCCTTCAACCCATCGGACACGAGCTTAAGCCATTTTGCCGCCGCCCTTCCTGTGCGCGCGCGGGTCCGGTACATTTCGCGGGCTCCGTTGCCATTCCGTTGCTATGAGTCGAGATGTCGAGCTGGCAAAACGCCCTGACCACACCGCTCTCGCGCCTCATGCGGCCGCGCGTCGACCATTCGACGCCCGTCGCCGACCTGCGGCGCTATTACAATTCGATCAGCGCGGGCTTTGGCGACGCGCCCTCGGACACGGTCGTGGAGCGCGCGCAACTCGGCCAGATCAGGGGCGAATGGCTGAGCGTGGGCGAAACCCAGCCGCAGCGCCTGATCATCTATTTCCACGGCGGCGGTTACGTGTCGGGCTCGCCCCAGAGCCACCGGCCTTTGGTCGCCCGCCTCTGCAAGGTCGGCGGGCGCCGTGGCCCTCATGTTCGATTACCGGTTGGGGCCGGAATTCCCGTTCCCCGCCGGGTTGCGCGATGCGGTCGACGGCTACCGCTTCTTGATCGGGCGCGGCTTCTCGCCGGACTCGCTCGTGCTCGCGGGCGACGGCGCCGGCGGCGGGCTCGCGTTCTCCACGCTGATGGCGATCCGCAACGCTGAGCTGCCGATGCCGGCGGCGTGCGTGGCGCTCTCGCCCTGGGCCGACATGACGCTCTCCGGCTGGTCGATGATCCAGAACGCCAAAAGCGACGCGGTGCTCTCCTGGGAGCTGCTGTTCGTGAGCGCGCGCAATTATCTCAAGGGCGCGAACCCGGCGGATCCCTACGCGTCGCCCGTGTTCGGCAATATGCGCGATTTCCCGCCGATCATGGTCCATGCCGGCAGCCATGAGCTGCTCCGCGACGACGCGAGCCGGTTGGGCGAACTGGCGGCTGCCGCGAACGTCCCGGTTTCCGTCGAGATTTATGACGGCATGCCGCATCTCTTTCAGGGCTCGCCCACGGCATCCGAAGCCAAAGTGTCGCTCAACCGGCTCGGCCAGTTCATCCGGGCGCGCACCAAGGAGCGTGCGCAGACCACCGCGACGCTCAAAAACGCCAAACAGGGTCCGGTGCGTAGACCGAAGACGGATTTCAGCCGATGGCGAGGTCGAAGCGGGTCTCGTCGAAAGTGGCTTCGACCGCCGCATCGAGCGACAGCTTGATCCCCTGCAGCATCGCGCCGCGGAAATCGGCCGCCCTAAGTCTCGCGCCGGTGAAATTGGCGTAGGAGAGGTCGGCTTCGGCAAGAATGGTCTGACGCATGTCGGCGCCGCGGAAATCGGCATAGCGCGCGTCCACCCGCTCGAGCCGCGCCGGCAGAAGGCGCTCGTTGGAGATCAACAGCGGGCCCAGATTGACGTCGCGCAGATCGGCATTGGCGAGCTTCGCGTTCTTGAAGTTGACGCCGCGGAGATCGGCGCCCGTCAGCCGCACGCCGCGGAGATCGGCGCCTTCGAGATGCGCCCCCTGGAACCGCGCACCCGAGAGGTCGAGACCATAGAACACGGCCCCCGGCGCGATCAGTGCGGTGAGCACGCTGTGCGCGAGTCCCTTGACCGGGCGGAGATCGACGCCGGAAAGGTCCGCGGGCCTGCCCTCGCGTCCCGACGTTTCCGCCCAGCGCGCGTGTGAGGCGAGCATCATATCGATGGATTCAGGAAGCTCGCCCAGCGACTTGCCGGCGGAGGCATCCGTCAGCACGCCGGCCATCGCGGCCCCATCGAGGCTGGCGAAATCGAGCTTGGCGCCCACCAATATGGCTCCCGAGAGATCGGCGCCGGCGAGGTCACAGCCGCGCAAATCGGCATTCTCGAGATTGGCGCCGGTCAGCTTGGCGCGCCTGAGATTGGCCCGCGTCAGCTTGCAGTCGCGCAGGATGGCGTCGGTGAAGTCCGCCTGCATGGCGATGGCCCCCGAGAGCTTGGCGCGCTCGAGATTGGCCGAGGCCAGAAGCGCCGCCGGAAGCTCCGAGGGTCCGATGTCGTGCTGGAGCACCTTCAGCTCGCCGGAGCTGCCCTTCTCGGTGATCTTGCCTTCGCGCAGATCCGCTTCGTACAGGTCGGCGCCGATCAGATTGGCGCCGCGCAACGACGTCCCACGCATGTCCGCGCGTCTGAGCGAGGCGCCCGCGAGGTTGGCGCGCTTCAAGGAGGCGCCGAAGAAGCTCGCCGAATCGAGCTTCGCGCCGGCGAGGTTCGTTTCCTCCAGATAGGCGCCGGTGAAATCGGCATCGGCCAGGTTGCGGGACGAGAGGTCGAGCCCGGAGAGATCGCAGAACGCGAACACGGCCCGCGCTCCGCCGATCCGTCCGGAGTACAGCAACTCGTGCCGTGCGGCGGCCGCGGCGACCTCCTTCTCGGTCAGCCTCTTGCAGCTCAATCGGCGGGATTTATCCCGATCCATGAAGACGTTCGCCCCGGCGTGATGGTTGTCGCTTTCGGGCGAGTTTCCGCCGGGTGGGGCTAATACCGCCTTAATATGATTTGATCTGTCGTGATCCCTTCACCCGCGCGCCAGGGCTTGCCGGGCTCAAGATCGCGTGGCACGGTGCGATCAGCCGGTCCACACCACCGGAAAACCAAGCAAAATTCGACGCGTTCGGGGTTAATCTTGAAAAGAAGTTCGCTGATTTGCGGGGTGAGTTCCATTGCGTTGCTGGCCGGCATGGCCGAATCGGCCCTGGCCGACGACCTGAAGGTCGGCAACGGCACGACGCAGACCACGCCCGTCGCGACGGCGACCGCCTCCAACGGGACGCCCGGCAATATCACGACCGAGATCGGCTCGATTGTCAGGCTCGCCGACCCCGGCGCGGTCGCCACCCTGAACTCCAACAACAACATCGACCACTCGGGCCTGTTCGAGACCGGGGCGCTCAGCGGCGCCATCGGCGTTCATGTCGTCGGCGGCTTCGCCGGCAACTTCACCGCTCAAGGCGCCGCGGGCGCGATCATCAACGTCACCGGCAGCGGCACCGGCAATTACGGCCTGCTGCTCGACGGCACGTCGGCCTTCACCGGAAACATCACGTTCCAGCCGGGGTCCGCGATCATCGTCTATGGCGAGAATTCCGTGGGCGTCGCGATCGACGCCGCCTTGAACGGCAACCTGGTCACCGGGGCTGCGATTCAGGCCACCGGCGTGGGCACGACCGGCGTGAGAATCAACGGCGCCATCTCGGAATCCTACACCAACAGCGGAGCGATCTCGGCCCGCGGCACCCAGCAATTCACGATCGAGAACGTCGATCCGATCAGCGGCTCGGGCATCGCGATCGGCGCCAGCATCGCCAAAGGCTTCTTGAACGCAGGCCCCGTCAGCGCGAGCGACGGCTCGACGTCGATCGGGCGCGTCACCAACTCCTCGAGCGCGCCCGCGGTCGTCATCGCGCCGTCGGTGAGCGGGAATGTGTCCTCAATCACGCTCGGTTCTTTCAATTCCGACACCGCGGGTCTCAATTTCAGCGTCTTGAACCGTGGCAACATCACGGCCAGCGAGAACGATGCCGGTATTTCGACGACCGGCATGCGCATCGGCGAAACCACCGACACGAGCCTCGGCACGCTCCTCAACAACGGCATCTACAACCGTGGCTCGATCCAGGCCTCGTCGCAGAGCGACAACTTGGTCTCCACCTCTGCGACAGCGGTCCCGACCGATGCCACCGGCCTCGTCATCGGCAAGGGTGCCACGATCGCAGCCTTCCGCGGCGCCGGGCATCACGGCGGCTGGCGGCTGGGACACCACGGCGGCGAGCGGCTCCACGGCAACCACGATCCTGCTGGGGGCCAACGCAAGCGACGTCGACGGCATCTATGAAGGCCTGATCGTCCAAGTGGGCGCCGAGCAAAAGGTGGTCACGGACTACGTCGTCACCCGCAACGATGACGGCGCCGTCACCGCCAAGACGATCACGCTCGCCTCGGCCCTGACGACGGCCCCTACCGCGGACCAGACCATCACCATCAACGTGGACTCCGCGAATGCGGTCTCGCTCGGCGCCGGCGCAAGCGATATCAGCGACGCCTATAACGGGTTCACGCTCAGGGCGGGTAGCGAGACCAGGATCGTCTCCGACTACACCGTGATCTACGATCCGACGACAAGTCTGCCGACGCTGCGAGTTGCCGAGATCGAGGGCCTGACGGGTACACCGGCACCTTTCGCGACCCCTCCTGGCAATTCGGCGTCGGTCACCATCTCGACCTCGAACCTGTTCAACGCGGGCTCCATCGGCGCTTCGATGAGCGGCGACAAAGGCGGCGTCGTCACCGCGATCAATATCCTGCCGGGCGCGAGTCTCCTCGGCCTCCAACGGCGAGCCCGGCTTTGGTTCGCTCACGAACTATGGCGCGATCGATGCGACCGCGAGGACAACCGACAGCAGCATCGATGCTCTGACCGCGATCGCCATCAACGATCAGTCGGGAACGCTCAACACCATCGTCAACCGTGGGCGCATCTCGGCCACGGCCTCGATTCTCGCCAACGGCGCTCAGGTCGCGGTCGCCGCGGACCTCTCGCGCTCTTCGGTCACTCAGAGATTTTACGTGCTCGGCACCGGCGACGTGGTGGGCGACCTCCTGTTTGGAGCCGCGCCTGTCAACATCGACGGGATCGCGCAGAACAAGCTGATCATCGAGGGCAGCGTCACCAGCACATCGACGGGCAACGTCACGACCGTCGATCACGCCACCGTGTTCGGTTCTATCCGCCCGACGGGCGCCGGCTCGCTCGATGTCGAAGTGTCCCGGTTGGGTACCGGCGGAATTCTGCGCACGTCCAATGTGCGCGGCACCTCGATGACGGTCGGCGCCAACGGCTTTGCGCAATTCGCATTGACGCAGAACACCGGTCCTGACCCGCTCGTCCTGACCACCGGCGATATCAGCTTCGAGGACAATTCCTCGATCTCGATCACGCCGACGAGCTTCCTTCCCGCGAACGGGACCTACACGCTGCTGAGATCGAGCGGCGGCAATGTCAAATTCACGAATTTCGCTCAAGCCGCGCAACTCGGCAGCGGCTCGCAATTCCCGTTCCTGTTCGAGGGCACGTTCACCGCGAACGGCCAGGCGCTCAACGTGGCCTCGGGCAACGTCACCGCGCAGAACCTCGACGTCACGCTTCGGCGCAAGACCGCAACCGAGCTCGGGCTCCAGGGCAACGTGGCGGCGATCTACGAACCGCTCGCGGCGGCCGCGCTCGGCGACAACGAATTCGGCGCCGCATTGCTCACGCTGGACAGTGCCGCCGAGGTCGAGGCCGCGATCGCGACCACGATCCCGGATATCGCGGGCGGTATGCGCGCGCTTAGCGTGGCGATGACCGATCAGGCGACGGGCGTCATCGGGTCGCGCGTGCGCTCGCTTCTCACCGCACCCGCGGGGACCAGGAACGAGTTCCGCTTTTGGGGCCAGGAATTCTACAACATCGTCGGCTTCAGGGCTCAGGATGGCGACCACGGCTTTGATGGCGCCGGCCAGGGCGTCTCGGTCGGCGTCGAATGGGGCTCGCGCGAAAACGGCGGCCGTTGGGGCACAGGCTACACGTTCTTTTCCAGCCAGGAAGTCGAAAGCCGTCCCCGCGAGACCAAGACCAACGGCGACTGGCACATGCTGTCGGCTTATAGCGCGTGGCGCATCAACGATTTCTACGTCGCGCCGCAGGTCAATGTCGGCGTTGGCGATTTCAAGACGCGCCGCGCGATCATCGTGAACAATGTCGGCCGCCAGGCGTCAGCGAAGACGACGAGCTATCTCGCTGCCGGGGGCGCCACGGCGGGTTACATCATCGACATCGGGAATATCGACATCATTCCGACGATCGCGGTCGATCTGATGTATTTCAATCAGAGCGCTTACGACGAGTTCGGCGGCGGCGGCATGAGCTTGCAGCTCAATTCGCAGAGCCAGACTTCGGTGCGCAGTTTCGCCGGCGTCATCGGCCAGGGCAGCTATGCCTTCAACGAAGGCGCCTTCATGCCCCAGCTGCTGGCCGGATGGACCCACGAATTCGCCAACGATCCGATTACCATTGACGGTTCGTTTGAATCGTCGCCGGGCTCGCCGTTCCATCTTACGGGCCCGACGCTTGCGTCCAACAAGGTCGTCGGCGGCGTGAGCTTGGGCTATGTCATGCGCAACTGGTCGGCCGGCTTTAACTACGACGCCTCGGCAAGTCGAGGATCGCTGGCGCAGTCGGCGACCTTCAGCATCTCGAGCCGTTTTTAAGAAGATTGCCTCAATAGCGCCACAAAGCGGAAGGCAAGCTTCTTGCGTTCGTCCATCTCGCGCGCGGGGAAGCGATCGATGGTGACGGGTTTGGTTGCGCCATGAAGGCATAGAGCTCGTCCGTACACGGATTGTGTCGCGGGCAAACCCGAATTATCCCGCGCAATCGCGTTGCCGCGCTCATCTCCGTCCGATGCGTCGTCCTGGACGTTCGACAGGATGCCTTGCATTGTCGACAGGCATTGGACAGCGGCAAATCGGCGCGACCGCATCTGCACAAAATGCGCTCATGGCGCGTCTTGCTGGGCCTTTGAAGCGCCGCAGCAAAAGAGAACCATTGATTGGTGTTAGATTTTCAGATAGTTCGCGCGATCTTCGTCGTGGTTCCAGAGGTGCCCGATCCGCAAACCCCGCGATCCTCGCGGATTTGTCAGGGTTAAGGCGGCTGGGGTACTGGACCAAGATTAAGAGGATGTTAAAATGTGTGTCAGTGGGTTATGAAAAAACCTTACGGGATTGCACCCGTAGGGGGAGCCAAGCTTAGCTTGGCCTTTAGGGTGGACAGCTAACTCGGGCGGTCGAAAGCTATGACAACTCTGCAAGATCTTCGCCCCGTGCATGGGAAGGGCTTAAAGAAAACCCGGTGGCCCGGCATCATTTTCGTCATCGTCTTCCATATCGCGGCGATATGGGCCCTGACGATGGGGCTCGCCAACAAGACAATTGAGCTGCTGCGCGGCAACGTGAAGGCCGTGGTGACGACGGAGGTCGCCCAGGAAGACCTTCCGCCGCCGCCTCCGCCGCCGGATTTCAAGCCGCCAGAGGTGGTTGCGATCGCCCCAGAGGTGACGATCGATCTGGCGCAGGCGCCTCCGCCGGCCACGACCACGTCCATCACCAACACGCCGCCGCGCCCGCCCGCACCCGTCGTGGTCGCGCCGCCTCCACCGCCACCGCCGCCGCCCCCGCCGCCGCCCGCGCCGACGCCGGCCGTCGCGACGACCTCGCACGCGGTGACCGCGGATGATTATCCGGCGATCTCGATCCGTCTGCAGGAGCAGGGAACGGTCGCGATCAGGTTCGTGATCAACCCTGGCGGCGGGGTCGACGAGTGCGCGGTTACGACGTCGAGCGGAAAGCCGCGTCTTGACGACGCCGCCTGCACCATGGTCAAGAGGCGCTGGAAGTACAAGCCCGCGACGCAGGACGGTAAGCCGGTCGCGCAGAACACGACGGCGAACGTGGTGTTCCAGCTGAGGTGAGTCTCTAGGATGCCGCTTTAAGCGGCATCCTCACATCCGGCAGCGTGACAAGACCGGCAGCGTGAACAGGAAAATATGCAGCAAACGGACGCTTGCGTCCTCAAATGAGAAATGGAGCTTTGTACATGTACGCGAAGACACTGATGATTGCTTCGGCCTTCGTTATGTTCCTGCTCGGCGCGGGCCTGAACGAAGCCTACGCCCAGGACGCCGCCGCACCGGCCGCTCCCACGGAAGCCGCACCTCCGCGCCGATCCCTTCGGCGCACCGGCCCCCGCGCCCGACGTCGCCGCCCCGAGCCTCGCGCCCGAAACCGCCGTCGTCGAAAACCCGTACGGCATCGAGCATCTCTGGACCGAAGGCGACATGGTCTCCAAGGGCATTCTCTTCATCCTCGCCGTCATGTCGCTCGGCACCTGGTACATCTTCGTGACCAAGTACTGGGAACAGGCCCGCGTTCTCGGTCAGGCGAAGACCACCGAGAAGAAGTTCTGGACCGCCGCCAACCTGGAGGACGGCATCGAGAAGCTCGGCAAGAACAACGTCTTCCGCAACGTCGCCGAACGCGGTCAGCAGGCCATGGCCCGCCAGGGCGGCATGCTCTCGCAGGCCGACTGGGTGCAGATGTCGCTTGAACCGCGCGGTTGAAGAAGAGAACGCCCGTCTCGCCGGCGGCATCTCCTTCCTCGCCTCGGTCGGCTCGACCTCGCCGTTCGTCGGACTGTTCGGCACGGTGTGGGGCATTCTGAACGCGTTGACCGCCATCGGCATCGCCGGACAGGCCTCGATCGACCGCGTCGCCGGCCCGGTCGGTGAAGCTCTGATCATGACCGCGCTCGGCCTCGCCGTCGCGGTGCCTGCGGTGCTTTGCTACAACCTGCTCGTCCGCCGCAACAAGGTGCTGAGCGAGAAGTTCCGCTCCTTCGCCAGCGACCTGCAGACCTATCTGCTGTCGTCCAAGCGCTAAGAGTGGGGTTGGGTAGAAAGGACGTTCGCCATGTCCATGCATATCGGCGCCGCTGACGCTGAAGACCAAATCAACTCCGAGATCAACACCACGCCGCTCGTGGATATCATGCTCGTTCTGTTGATCATCTTCCTCGTCACCATTCCGGTGATCATCAAGTCGGTGCAGATCACCCTGCCGGTGGCCAGCAACATCGTAACCGTGACGAAACCGGAAAACGTCGTCATTGGCGTCGACAAGGAAGGCAACTTCTACTGGAACGATGCGCCGGTCCCCTCGACGGCCGAGCTGTTCGAGAAGCTGAAACTCGAGGCCGTCAAGGTTCCCCAACCCGAAGTCCATATCAGAGGGGACATTGAAGCCCGCTTCGAGAACGTTGGCCGCGTACTGATCACGCTTCAGCGCTCGGCCATTCTCAAGGTCGGCTTCATCACCAATCCCGAGCCTAGAGTGTTCT
>CAVPTF010000015.1:0-118819 GCA_963708555.1 uncultured Alphaproteobacteria bacterium
GACGAGAACCGCTTGCGTGTGGCCACGCCCGACGTCGGCGGCGGGTTCGGTCCCAAGCTCTGCGTCTATCCCGAAGACGTCGCGGTGACCGCGGCTGCGTTGCTGCTCAGGCGCTCGCTGAAATGGATCGAGGACCGGCGCGAGCATTTCGTCGCCACGATCCAGGAGCGCGACCAGTATTGGACGATCGAGATCGCGGTCGACGAGAACGCGCGTATTCTCGGCATTCGCGGGAAGCTGTTCCACGACCAGGGCGCCTATGCGCTGCAGGACGTCAACCTGCCGTACAACTCCGCATCCTCGGTTCCCGGTCCCTATCGCGTGCCCGCGCTCGCCATGGAGGCGGGTGGTCGCGCACACCAACAAGACGCCCGTCTCCTCGGTGCGCGGCGCCGGTTATCCGCAGGCGACGTTCGCCATCGAGCGGCTGATGGATCGGGTGGCGCACGAGTTCAAGCTCGATCAGGCCGAGGTGCGACGCGCGCAATCTCATTCCGCCGGATATGATGCCGTATGAGACGCCGCTGAAGGCGCGGTCGGGCTCGACCATCACCTACGACAGCGGCGACTACATGGCGACGCAAGCGGAGCTGCTCGCGAAGGTCGGATGGGACTCCTTTGCGCGACGGCAGGCCGAGGCGCGCGCGCAAGGCCGCTATATCGGCATCGGCATGGGCAACGGCTTGAAGGGCACCGGACGCGGACCGTACGAGCTCGGTCTGGTGCGCATCAGCGGCACGGGCCAGGTATCGGTGCTGACGGGCGCGGCAGCCCTCGGTCAGGGCGTCGCCACCATCCTCGCGCAGATCTGCGCCGCCGAACTCGGCATGCATCCGCGCGATGTTACGGTTGTGACCGGCGACACGGCGGCCGTTCCGGTCGGACTGGGCGCGTTCGCGAGCCGGCAGACGGTCACGGCGGGATCGTCTGTGTTTCTTGCCGCGCGCGAAGTGGCGGCAAAGGCGAAGACGCTGGCCGGCATGCTGATGCAGCTTGCGCCCGACGATCTCGAGCTCAAGAACGGAGCAGTGCGCGCGAAGAACGCGCCGGATCGTTCGATCGCGCTGGCCGAGCTTGCGCGCATCCTGCGCGGCGGGCCGGGTTACGGCTTTCCGCCGGGGATGACGCCCGGCCTCGAAGCGACGGGAGCGTTCCGCACCGATCTCATGGCCTACGCCAACGCGTGTCATGTGTGCGAGGTGGAGGTCGATATCGACACCGGCGGCGTGACGCTCCTGCGCTACAACGCGCTCCACGATTGCGGCGTGCGCATCAATCCGATGACGGTCGAAGGACAGACACGCGGCGCGATCGCGCACGGCATCGGCAACACGCTGTTCGAGTGGATGGGCTACGACGAGACCGGGCAGCCGACGACGACGACGTTCGCCGACTATCTGCTGCCGACAGCCACCGAGCTCCCGAAGCTATCGACGTCGTACCGGGAGTTGCCGTCGCCGAACAATCCGCTCGGCGTGAAGGGGGCGGGCGAGTCCGGTGTGATCGTCGCGGCGCCCGCGGTCGTCTCGGCGATCGAGAACGCGCTCGAACCGTTCGGCGTTCACATCGCGCAGATACCGCTGCCGCCGCCAAAGCTCCTCGAATTGATCGCGCAGGGACGACGCTGAGCTATTCGATCCGCTTGGGCTCGTATTCGATGCGCACAGCGAGCCGCTCGTAGCTTTCGGCGAGCTTCAACAGCGCGATGCGGCTTTCATGGTGGGTCATCACTTCCGCAGTCGTACGAATTTGCTCCGCGCGAATGCGATAGCGGCCGGCCTGCTCACTTTTGATCTCGTTCATGGTCAGCTCCCGCTTAGCACCGGGAGCTCGCCCGCCCCCCTCAAAGGCGAGCACGATCGGGCGCAACCTTAGTCGATTGATCGCTCCTTGCAAGTGCGGCCAAGCGGGGGCGACGCCATGGAACTCTGGCGTCCCGCCCACCAACGGCTAACATGGGAACCAACGGGAACCTGGGAGGAAATCGTGACGGAGCCTTACAAAACGATTCTGATCGAGCGCGAGCCGGAAGGCGTCACGTTCGTGGTCCTGAACCGTCCGGACAAGCGCAATGCGATGAGCCCGGAGCTTCACCGCGAGATGTGCGAGGCGCTGGAGGCGCTGGAAATCGAGGACGCGACCAAGATCGTCGTGATCACCGGAGCAGGCGAGTCGTTCTTCGGCCGGCCAGGACATCAAGCTCTATTTCCGCAGCACCGAGGACGATCCCAAGGCGCGTGCCGCGGCGCGGCACGATTCTCATCACTGGCGGTGGGAGAAGCTGTCGAAGTTCCAGAAGCCGACCATCGCGATGGTCAACGGCTATTGCTTCGGCGGAGCGTTCACGCCGCTCTGTGCCTGCGACTTCGCGGTTGCGGCCGACGAGGCGACATTCGGCCTCTCGGAGGTGAATTGGGGAATCCTGCCCGGCGGTATCGTCGGCTGGAATGTCGCCCAGGTGATGAGCTATCGCGACGCGCTCTACTATGCGTGCACGGGCGAGACCTTCAACGGCAAGCAGGCCGCCGCGATGCGGTTGGTCAATTTCTCGGTGCCGCGCGCCGAATTGAAGGCCGCGACCTTGAAGCTCGCCCACATGCTCATGACCAAGAGCCCGGCCGCGCTGCGCTACACCAAGGAGTGCATCCGCGCAGTGCGCCAAATGGACGTCACGCAAGCGGCGGATTACCTCAACGCGAAGAGCGATGCGCTGCGGTTGCGCGATCCGGAGAAGGGGCGGGCCGAAGCGACGAAGCAGTTCCTCGACGAGAAAACCTTCAGGCCGGGGTTCGAGTTGTACAAGCGCAAGAAGACCGGCTGACGAATACAGGATCAAACGGCCTGAAGGGGGCGCAGATGGTTACGTTCAATCGCGCAGTTGCATGTGCGTTCGGTGTCGCGCTTACAGTGTTCGCGTCGGTGTCCGTCAGTGCTCAGACCCGGTCGTCAGGACCGTGGTGGCCGAACGCGGAATGGGGTCCTGAGGATCAGGCGGGTGCCTCCAATCGCATCACGCCCGAGAAGGTGCTCTCGGCGCTCAAGCTCGCAACGACCGGGAAGATGTACGAGCTCGGCCAGATCTACGAGCAGACCATGCCGTTCTTCGGAAGCCGCAGCTATTCGATGGCGCTGGTGAAAATCACGGGCGGCGGCGCGCTCGGCGCAAACCGGCTCGTCGCCAACGAAGAAGTCGTGTCCGCGCAGATCGGCCAGGTGGGGACCCAGCTCGATGGGCTTGGCCATATCGGTCAGGAAGTCACGATGCAGGGCGGTGCGACGGAGCAAGTCTTCTATAACGGGTTCACCGCAAAAGAGATGGATACCCCGACGGGTCTGCAGAAACTCGGCATCGAGCACATCAAGCCGATCGTCACGCGCGGCATTCTGATCGACATCGCCGGCTATAAAGGCATGGCGCGCTTGCCGGCGAGCTACGAGGTGAGCGTCGCGGACGTACAGGGCGCGCTCGCCCGGCAGGGCATGTCGGCCGCTGATATCGCGCCGGGCGATGCGGTTCTCTTTCGTTTCGGTTGGTCTTCGCTTTGGACCGAACCGGCAACGCATGCCATGAACCCGCCGGGAATTGGTCTCGCCGTCGCCCGGTGGGCGGCGGAACGCAGGCTCACGATGATAGGCAGCGACTCCTGGGGCAGCGAAGTCCTGCCCAATCCGCAAGCCGACCTCGTATTCCCGGTGCATCAGGAGCTGATGATGAAGAGCGGCATCCTGAATTTGGAGAACACGCGCCTCGAAGAGCTCGCGACGGACCGTGCCTACCAGTTCCTGCTGATCGTAACCCCGTTGCGCCTCAAAGGCGCCAGCGGTTCACCGGTCCGCCCGATTGCGATCCGCTGAGGCGGTCAGCGGAACATCGTCTCGACGATGTCGTCCCAGTGCTTGCGGTTCTTCGCGACAAAGTCGGGCGTGAACACGTTGCCCTTGAAGCCGCCGCCCGCGGGCAAGAGCTTCGGCTCGAGCGGCGGAACGGCCGGGTGCGTCGGGATATAGCCCGCCTTCTGGAACACCGTCTGCCCCTCGCGCGAGATCGCGTATTCGAGAAACAGCTTGCCGGCATTGGGCCGCGCGGACAGAGTCGTCAGCCCCATTTGTTCGGAGAAGACCATCGCGGTTTCGAGCGGGCTCCAGGCCACGGGCGCGCCTTGCTTGCGGCTGATCTCGACGTTGTGGTTGGTCATGCGCGATCGTCATCGCGTACTCGCCGGCGATGATCTGATCGAGCACGGCGCGGTCGCTGATGCTGACCGTGATCAAGCGCTGGCGCGCGAGCTTGCGCAAATACTCCATGCCCTTCTCTTCGCCCATCGTCACGAGCACGTTGCCGACAAAGCCGGTGGCGCCGGTGAGATTGTTTCGTCGCCAGACGATCTTGCCGGTGTATTTCGGATCGAGCAGGTCCTCGAAGGTCTTCGGGAAATCCTCCGCCTTGATCTGCCGTGTGTTCATGGCAGGACCGAGCACATAGAGCCGGTTGGCGGCCCAGTAGCCCTCGGAGTCCTTGTAGTGAGCGGGCAGCTCCGCAGCGCTGGCGGATTCGATCTTGCGCGCGGCCTTCGATGCGATCAGCGATTCGATGCCGAGCGAGGTCGAGAACACGTCGGCTTCGCTGCGCCTCGCGCGATATTCGTTCAGGATCTTCAGCACGACGGCGGCGCTGTCCAGGCGCTGATACTGCACCTCGATGCCGTATTTCTCGCGGAAGGCGGCGGCGAGCGGCCGCACGATCTGATCGACGATCATCGGCGTGTAGAGGACGACGCGGCCTTCCTTCTTCGCCGCCGCAACGAGCGCAGGATCGATCTCGGCCGCGCGCGCCGGTCCGCGCATAGAGAACGCGAGAACGGCGGCGAATAGGAACAGCAAGACGGATGAACGAAAGGCCAGCATGTGCGGCGACCTCGCTCTGATCGGGGCCGAGGCTCCTATGCGGCTGCCGCGCTGTCAAGGAACGAGCCGGTGACCCTCGCCGAAACGAACTGGTAAGCTGCTGAAATGGAACCGGATATCCGACCAATGAGGCGGGCGATGTCTCCCACGGAATTCATGTCCGCATATGAAGCGGTGACGAACGCGCACGATCTTGACGTGCTTCTCGACCTGATCGTTGACGATGCGATCTATCTGTTCAGCAATCAAACGGCGCACGTCGGCAAACCTGCGATACGCAACGCAATCCAGGCGAACTTTGAAGCGATTGAGGGTGAGACCTATCGCATCCAGAATTCAAGATGGCTCGCGAGCTCCAATGATGTCGCCGCCTGCGTGTACGAGTTCGACTGGTCGGGGACAAGGAACGGCAGACCCGTGTCAGGTCACGGTCGCGGAACGACTGTCATCCGACGTGCGGACGGACGGTGGAAGGTCGCGCACGAGCACCTCAGCAGCGGCGGTTTGGATTGAAAGGGGAGTACACGCGCATGCGCATCCTGATGCTGAACCAGGCGCCGATGACGGCCAAGCGCAGTCCGGCCTACGACGTCAAGAGCGTCGAAGCGCAGGTCAATTCCTACGCCTCGCCGGGGACGACGATCGATTTGGGCTTTCCCGACGATTTCCCCGGCTCCGAGGTTTTCCATTCGCTGGGGGCCGAGAGCAAGCTGAACGGGCTCCACCATCTGGTCGAAGCGCCCGCGATCGTGCGCAAGATCGTCTGGGCGGAGGAGAACGGCTACGACGCGGTGATCTCCAGCAATACGTTCGATCCGGGCGTCGATGGCGGCCGGCTCGCGGTCTCCATTCCGGTGATCGGCCCCTTGCGAACATCGATGCACACCGCGCTCACGCTCGCGGACCGCGTGGGCATCACGGTGCCGCTCGCCTCGCACGTGCCTTATACGAAAAGGATCCTGCGGTCCTATGGGCTGGAGGGTTTCGTCAGCGGCATGAAGCCGATCGGCATCTACGGCACGAACCTGAAACAGCGGAAGGATGAGATCTTCGACGTTACGGTGAAAACCATCCGTTCACTGATCGATGAGGGCGCCGAGATCATCCTGCCGCTGGGGGGCGCGATCATTCCCTATGTCGTCGATCCCGCGGAGTTGGCTCAAGCCACGGGCATACAGGTGATCAACACCAAGGCGGTGTGCGTGCGCTTTGCCGAGATGTGCGTCGCGTTCAAGCTCTCGCACAGCGCGATCACGTATCCGCGAGGAACTTTGACCTCTCAGGATTTTGGCAAGACATCGTAAAGCGACGGAACCGGCGGACAAATCGAGACGGTTTTTGTCTCCAAGAAGTCACCCCAAAAAGCACCACAATCGTGCTGTTATGTAGCGGTCGATATAGATGCGGAGATTGGCGTACCGATTGCACAACAGATCATAGCGGGGGCCGGTTGTGTCAATTTGGTGCGCGCTAGATAGAACGGTGACGTCGTGCACGATTTGTTAAGCGAGAATATCGAGATTCTCCGCGCCCGCGCGGACCGCTTCAGACGCCTGGCGAAAGACTTCTTCGACCCCAGCATATCGGAAGCGGCCGTCAGTCTCGCCGAGGAGCTCGACGCCGAAATCGCGAGATTGGTGAGGGCGCCCAAGCCCGTCACCGTCTCCATCCGCCGCCACTGATCCGCCGCAAGCGGGCCGACGGCGGATCAGACGTCCACTATCACGGTGAATCCGCCGAATGCCATTCGCTTGAAGTCGAAGATCGGCTTCTTCGGGTCCATCATCTTCGCCATGCGGGGATCCTTCATCACCTTGGCGTTGACGCGGTCGCGATCGGCGCGTGACTTGTACACGATCCAGGCGAAGACGGCGGTCTCGCCGCGTTTGAGCTTGAGCAGCTTCGGGTAGTTGACGCCCCACTTGTTGTCGAGATCATCGCCCGCGCATTCGCGATATTCCAAGGCGCCGTACTCCTTCCAGATCGCGCCCGCCTTTTGCGAGACCTTGCGATAGGCGCGAAGATTTTCTTGGGAACCGGCAGCACAAATCCATCGACGTAACGCATCGTGTTTTCTCCTTATCGCGAGCCGCAATCTTAGTCAGTGCGAACAAGTTGAATCAAGTTTCGGACATGCGGGCGGGATAGGCCCATTTCATTGTTTGGCAACGCAAATCATGGCATAGAGCGAATTACCATCCACGTGAGAAGGGGGGCGTATTCCAATGTCCTATAGACCCGGCAAAGCGACGATTGCGGCGGTAGCTCTGGCGTTCTCGATGACGCTGGTTCCCATCGCTCCTGCGAGCGCAGGACTTATCTCGACGGATCGCATCATCGAACAAGAACAAGTGAGCGCTGATCGCGAGCGCGTGAACGCATTTGTCGCGCGCGAAGATATCCGCAAGGAGTTCCAGAAACACGGCGTGAACCCCGATGAAGCGGCGGCGCGCGTGGCGGCCCTTTCGGATGCTGAGATCGGACAGATCGCACAGAAGCTCGACAACCTGCCGGCGGGCCAGGACGCGGCGACGGCGCTGATCGGCGCGGCCGTGACGATCTTCGTCATTCTTCTCATCACCGACATCCTCTGCCTGACCAGCGTGTTCAACTTCACGCGCTGCGCGAACAGGTGAGGTTGAGGCACCGCCTCTCAGTCCTTGTGCTGAGCGGCTCGGTTCTTTTCGGGCCGCTTGGCTGTGTCGGAACGCAAACCGAGCAGATCATTTCATCGCGCGGCGCGCTGCCCGCGTCCGCCGAAATCGAACGCGTGCCCTTCCATCCGCAGGAGCAGTACTACTGCGGTCCGGCGTCGCTCGCGATGGCGCTCGGGTGGAGCGGGATTTCGCTGACGCCCGATGAGGTCGCCACCCAGGTCTACACGCCCGGACGCCAGGGCACCTTCGCACCCGACATCGTCGCTGCCGCGCGACGCAACGGCAGGCTCGCCGTCGAGGTGCGCGACCTCGATGATCTGCTCGCGGAGCTTGCGGCCGGACATCCGGCGATCGTGTTCCAGAACTTGCGCCTCTCGGTCTTCCCTCAGTGGCATTTCGCGGTGGCGATCGGCTACGACCTGAACCAGCGCCAGCTCATTCTCAGGTCGGGAACGACTCGCCGCCTGGTGATGCCGCTCGATGCGTTCGAGAACACCTGGCGGCGTGCGGACTATTGGGCACTGGTCGTGCTGCCGCCGGATGCCGCGCCCGCGACGCCCAATCCTGCGCCCTGGCTCGACGCCGCCGCTGGCCTCGAGCGGACCAACCGGCCGCAAGAGGCGCAGCTCGCTTATGAATCGTTCCTCGCGCGCTGGCCCGGAAATCGCGCAGCACAAATGGGACGAGCGAACGCGCTCTTCGCGCTCAACCGGTTCGAAGGTGCGGAGCACGCATACAGAGATGTCGTGACCGGCGATCCGATGATGGCCGAAGCCTGGAACAACCTCGCCTATGCGCTCCACCGCCAAGGCAAGCGCGACGCGGCCGTGCGTGCGGCCGAGCGCGCGGTGACGATTGGCGGCGCGCGTGCCGCAGACTATGCGGACACGCTGAAGGACGTTTCCCGCTAGAAACGGGCCATCGACGCATTGTGGGCGATGCACTACGCTCGTGCCGGGTGCGGAACGAGGCGATGAGCGAAGACCAGCGAACCCCCATGCGGCGGCGCGATCTGCTCGCACTGATCGGCGCGGCGTCGGGCGGCGCCACGATGTACCAGGCGATGACGACGCTCGGTTTCGCCGCGGAGTTGCCCTACACGGGGCCCATACGGCTCGACGGCGATCCCAGAGGCGCTTCGGTGGTGATCCTGGGCGCGGGCCTCGCGGGGCTTGTCGCGGCGATCGAGCTCAAGCGCGCGGGCTATCGCGTGCAGGTGCTCGAGAGCGAAGCGCGCGCCGGCGGGCGCTGCTGGACGATCCGCGGCGGCGATCGCATCACCGACATCGACGGCCAGAGCCAGACCTGCGCGTTCGACCAGGGCCAGTATTTCAATCCTGGGCCCTGGCGCATTCCGCATCACCACAAGGCGATCCTCGATTACTGCAAGCGGTTCGGTGTCGCGCTCGAGCCCTTCATACAGGTCAACCACAACGCTTATGTGCACGCGCAGGGAGCGTTCGGCGGTAGGCCGCAGCGGTTCCGCCATGTGCAGTCGGATTTCAACGGCTGGATCGCCGAGCTGCTCGCCAAGGCGACGAACGCGAACCGGCTCGATGATCCGGTGACCACCGAAGACAAGCAGAGGCTGCTCGAAACGCTGCAACTATGGGGCGGGCTCGACGACAATTATCGCTATGCGAAGGGCGAATTCTCGAGCGAGCTGCGCGGCTACGACAAGGATCCGGGCGGCGGGCTTTCCGGCGCGCCCGTCTATTCGCAGCCGATCGGGCTTTCCGACGTGCTGCGCGCAGGCCTCTGGCGCGATTTCGGCTCGCGCGGCGAATACAATTATCAGATGACCATGTTCCAGCCGGTGGGCGGCATGGACATGATCCCGCGTGCGCTCGCGCGCGAGGTCGATGATGTCATCCGCTTTGGCGCGAAGGTCACGTCCATCAGACAAGATGCGGCCGGCGTCACGGTGGCGTTCGAGGATGCGAGAGAGCCCGGCCGGGCTCAGACGGCGCGCGCGGATTGGTGCCTGTGCACGGTCCCGCTCCCGGTGCTTTCGAAGATACCGCTGAATGTCGGCCGTCCGATGCAGCAGGCGATCGCGGCCGTGCGCTACACGGCGTCGGTGAAGGTCGGTCTGCAATTCAAACGCCGGTTCTGGGAAGAGGATGAGGCCATCTATGGCGGCATCACGTTCACCGATCTTCCCGTCACCCAGCTCTCCTATCCGAGCTCGGGGCTTCAGAGCGGCGGAAAAGGCGTGCTGCTCGGCGCCTATGCGTTCGGGCCGCATGCGGCGGAATTCATCGCGCTCTCGCCTGCGGACCGCGTGCGCCGCGCGGTCGATTACGGCGCGATGATCCATCCGCAATATCGCGGCGAGTTCGACAACGGCGTGGCCGTGGCGTGGTCGCGCATCCCCTGGGCGCAGGGCTGCTTCGCGATCTGGCGAGAGGCGGAGCGCGCCCAGCATTACGCCAATCTCTGCGCCATCGATGGGCGCGTGCTGCTCGCCGGCGAGTTCGCGTCCTACATGCCGTCGTGGCAGGAGGGCGCGATTCTCTCCGCGCTCGATGCGATCACGCGATTGCACCGCCGCATCGTCGCGGGATGAGCGCAGAGCCGGTGCGATTGCGGCTGGCTTTGTGCGGCGACGTCATGCTTGGCCGCGGTGTCGACCAGATACTGCCCCATCCCGGCGATCCGGCGATCTATGTGAGCCAGAGCAGCATCACGGACGCGAATGTCTATGTCCGCGCGGCGGAGCACCGGCACGGCGCGATCCCCGCGGGCCGCGGCTTCGACTATGTGTGGGGCGATGCGCTCTCCGTTTTCGCAAGCTTCGCGCCCGATCTCAGGCTGATCAATCTGGAAACCGCGGTCACGACGCAAGGCAAGCCCTGGCCGAACAAGTGGATCCATTACCGCATGAACCCGCGCAATGTCGCCGTGCTGGTTCACGCGAATATCGATTTCTGCTCGCTCGCGAACAATCACGTCATGGATTGGGGCTATGTCGGCCTCGCCGAGACGATGAATGCACTTGCAACCACGGGCATCGCGCGCGCGGGCGCGGGCCGCAATCGGGCGCATGCGTCGTCACCCGCGATCCTCTCCGTGCCGGGAAAGGGCGGGCGATCATCGTTTCGTTCGCGATGCTTTCGGGCCACATGCCTTCGCCATGGGCCGCAGAGTCCGAGAAGCCGGGAGTCAATCTGATCGAGGCGAGCGATCGCGGCTTGGACGCGGTGAGGCAGTCCGTTGCAGGCGTCAAACGGCCGGGCGATGTCCTGATCGCGTCGGTTCATGCGGGGAACAATTACGGTCACGAGGTCGAACCCGCCGAGCGCGATCTGTTCCGGCGTCTGATCGATGAAGCCGGGTTCGACCTGATCCAGTGCCACTCCTCGCATCACGTCAAGGCGATCGAGCTGCACAACGGACGGCCGATTCTCTACGGCACGGGCGACCTCATCAACGACTACGAAGGTCTGCCCGTACGCCCGGAGTGCGCTGCGTTTTCTCCGAACGTCGGCACGATCGCATTTGCGGATTTTTCGCCGGCCAGCGGCGCGATGCACCGGTCTGTTCCTGTGTCCGACCCGATTGCGCCGCATACGGGTCGAGCGCGCAGACACCGACAGACGCCGAGAGACTCGCCGCGATCCTGAACCGCGAAAGCGCGCGCTTCGGCACGCGGATCGAAAACCGCGATGGCCTGCTCGCGGTGGATCTCGGTCGCGGTTAGCGGAAAAGATGCCGGCCCCAGCGGAACGCCGGGACCGGCCAAGTTTACAACGATCAGCCCCGTGCGAGCGCGTTGAGCTTCGTGCGCAAGCCGTTGATTTCGGGGCCCACCACCGCTGCGATCTCCGGCCGCGCCAAGACGGTGTTGAAGTCCCGATCGAGTGCGGGAATCTCCGATGCCACGCGCGTGGCGAGCGCATTGCGTCCGCTGCTCGGGAGCTGCACCGCAAGACCGCTCACGTTGTCGAGCTGTGCGGCGACCTGCTGAAGCCTCGGCAAAGCGGCCTGGGCGGTCACCGGGTCGGTGATGCCCTGGATCGCGGACTTCGCGCTGTTGATCGCCGAGGTGATCTGGCCGGAGATGTTCACACCGCCCACGGTGAGGTTCTGCGACGTCGTCGCCGTCGTCTGATTCAACACGTGTGCCGGGCTGACTGGTGAGCCACCAGGCGAGACCGGCGAGCACGAGAAGTCCCAGAGCCCAGGGAAGCCATCCGCTCGACGCAGCTCTCGTCGTGTCGCGCGCCGCGTATTGAGCGGCGCGGCGCACATCGGCTGTCGCTTCGTTCGCGCTGTTGGCGAAGCGGCCCGCCGCCGCGGATGCCGCAGCGCTCGTGCCGCGCCACGAATCGCCGAGCGACTCCATGATCCCCGTGCCGCTCAGCATGTTGCCGAAGCCCGACGGCATGGCGGCCATGACGTTGTCCTTCTGCGAGGCGAGGAAGCTCGAAAGACCATTGGCATCGAGGCCGGACTGGCGCTGCTGTTGTGCGACGGAGCCGAGCACGAGAGGAGCGAGCATGCCGAGCAAGGATTTGCTCGTGCCCTCACCGATGCCCGCATATTTTCCGACTGCGCCTGCAACAGTGTTGAACACGCTTCCGCCGAACAGCGACGACAGCAGGCCGGCGCCGTTCTCGGCGACCGTGCGTTGTTCGGTGCCGCTCGTAAGGCTGCGCAAATTGTCGAGCGGCCCCGAGGGCTGCTGCGACAGCACGTTGGACAGCTGCTTTGCGCCTTCGGGTTTCGAAGCGAGACCGACGAGGCCTGCGAGCACCGCGGGAACGGACGCGCCGATGGCCTTCTGCGTGCTGTAGCGGTCGAGACCAAAGTAGCCCGCGATCTTGGAGATGATATCGGGCGTCAGGAAGTCCATGATTTGAGAGACGAGGTTGGTAGCCATGTGAATCCTCCGGGTTATCGTCGTGGGCTGCGACCGGGCCTCGGGAAAGCGTGCGAGCAGGCTCCCTCGTGCGCGAGTCATCCGACCGCGAACGTGCCGATGGGTACGGCACATCGGGTTGCAGTTAAGGAGGATGCGGCCTGTGCCCTCAATCGGACCTTGGTCCAATCGGGTTGGTACTGTGTCATCGGCCGCGACCACGCTTCGTGCGATCGCGCCGCTCTAGCTTCGGCTGGCGATGACGATGGAGCTCGTGTCCACGACCTCCATGCCGACGAGAAGCCTGCGTGCTCTCGCCGTTTCGTGCTTTTGCAGCACGCGAAGGCCGGCGTCCTGCGCGAAGTCGCAGATGCCTTCGGCCGTCGGCAGTCTCAACCGCCGGATCGTGCGGCATTCCGAATAGCCGCGGAGCTTATGCTCGAACTCCGGCGTTTGTGCCTGGGCCGCCATCGGCGTGTCCTTCAAGGCCGCCACGGCGCGCCTGTAGAACGCTTCCGCCATGCCGGGCTGCAGGTCCAAGGGAATGCTCGCGCCCGTCATCGTTGCGCAGACCAGCGTGCCGCCGGGTGCGAGCGAAGCCGCAACGCTGCGGAACAAGCGGCTGCGCACCGACGCGTTCATGAAGTCCGGCGTGTAGTGCAGCACGATCTGGTCCCACTGTTCCGATCCATCGAGATCGAGGAGGTCCATGTGCAGCAGCCGGCATGCAATCTCTCGCGAGGCAGCGAATTCTCCGATAAGCGCGAGCGGCGCCTTGCACTTGTCGATCACCGTGAAAGCCGGCACGCGCGGCGAGAAGATGCGACCGATGCCGCACAGCACGCCAGGATCGGCGGCGCCCCCGATCATCACGCGCATTCCATCGCGCAGGAACGGCGCCATCATCTCGGTGAGGTGCGGCGTCTCGCCTTTCATCGTGTCGTTGATACCCGCGATCCTCAACGAGCCCCATAACGTGTGATAGTGACCCTCGCAGGCGCAAAGGGCGCTCCCGAGCTCGAGGCCGCGCTGTGCCTGCCAGGCCAAATCTTCGGTCCACGGGTTCTGCATCACAACAACACCAGGAAGATCATTTGCCTGCGACGATGATCGAGCTCGAGTCGACGACGTCCATGCCGGCGTGGCGCCGCGCGACTCCTCGCCGTTTGATGAGTCTGCAGAAGGCGAAGGCCCGCTTCCCGTACGAGATCGCAGATGAGCTCGGGGGTCGGCAGGTTCAAGCGTCGGATCGTCCGGCACGCCGCGTAGGCACGGAGCTTCAGTTCGAACTCGGGCGTACAAGCATAGGCGGCCATTGGCGAGTCCTTCAAATGCGCCATGACGCGGGCGATGTAAGCCGCTTCCATCTCTGGGCGGCGATCCGGGGGTAGGCTCGCTCCGGTCATCGTGGCGCAAATGAGCGTGCCTCCGGGAGCGAGAGAAGCGGCGAGGTTGCGGAACAGACGGCTGCGCAGATGCGCATCCATGAAGTCCGCCGTGTAGTGCAGAATGATCTGGTCCCACTGCTCCGTCCCGTCGAGATCGAGAAGGTCGATGTTCAGCGTCCGGCACGCAATGCCCTTGGCGGAGGCAAACTCATCGATCAGCGCAAGCGGCGCTCGGCACTTGTCGATCACGGTGAAGGACGGCATCCGGGGAGCGTAAATACGACCGATCCCGCAAAGCACGCCTGGATCGGCGGAGCCTCCGATCATGACGCGCATACCATCGCGCAGATGCGGCGCCATCAACTCGGCGAGAATCGCCGCCTCGCCTTTCATCGTATTGTAGACTCCCGCGAGCCTGAGCGAGCCCCACAGCATGTGATAGTACCCATCGCAGGCGCACAGCGCGCTTCCCAGCTCCTGGCCGCGATACGCCTGCGCGGCCAGGTCTTCACTCCACGGGTCCTGCATTCACAACCCCTCTTGGTCGGCCACGCCAAAAGGCGTTGCGCATAACAAACTCATTTGCCTGCGATGATGATCGAACAGGAATCGACAAGGGCCGCGCCACCGACGATCCGGTGCTGTCGCGGTGCGCTGTTCTCGCTGAGGATCGACAGGCCGGCGTTGCGCATGGAGTGGACCAATTGCTCGCTTGAGGGCAAGTTCGTCCTTCGCTGGCCCCAGCGCACGGAATAGGCCCGCAGCATGTCCAGGAACTCCGCGGACGCAGCAATTTCGGCCATCGGACCATCCATCACTTTCTTCAGCGTGTAATCGTAATAGACGCCTCCGAGCTCGTGCTCGCGTTCGCCGATCACGCCGGTCGCCGTCATGGCCGCGCAAACGACGGTTCCTCCCGGCCTCAGCGCACGGGCCAGGGCCTGGAACAGCCGGCCATGGAGAGAGTGGGTCCAGAAAGTCGGGCGTGTAGTGAAGAACGATCTGGTCCCACTGCTCGCTGCCATCGAGGTCGAGAAGGTTGAGGTTCAGCGTTCGGCAGGCGAGGTCCTTGGTGGCCGCGAATTGGCGCATCAATTCGAGCGATGCTTCACACCGGTCGACCACGGTCAGCGCCGGGATGACCGGGGCGTAGATGCGCCCGATCGCGCATGGCACCCCAGGGTCCGCCGCGCCGGCGATCATCACGTGCGCGCCGTCGCGAACGTAAGGCTTGATGAGGGAGGCCAGCAGAGGCTCTTCCGACTTCAGGCTGTTGCTTACGCCTGAGGCCCTGAGCGTGCCCCAGAGCGTGTGGTAATGCCCGTCACAGGCGCATAACGCGCGGCCGACCGCGAGCGCGCGCCGCGCCTGCGCAGGCAGATCCTCGCTCCATCTCTCGAGCGCTGACGTTTGATCGGCCATATCTCTGCTTCAGCGCCGCATCACGCGCTTCTTCGCGCGTGGCGCCAAGTGTCGGGCGCGGCAAGCCGGTTCTCCAACGCCGTCCTGATCCGGGCGATCGGCGCTTCAAACCTGTTCGGAAGCGCACGGTAGTTCTTGAGCACTTTCATGCAGGCATTGGCCTCGAACAGGAGCACAGTCCTGGCTTGGTCGATATTGCAGTCCACCCCGAAATAGTCGAGATCGAGCCGGCGGGCGATCTCGCTGAACACCGGTTTGAGCGAGGGTAACCACCCGGACTGGAACGTGTTGAACAGATCCTCTTCTTCCTCGTCCATCACCCTTGACGCGATGTCGCCCATGCAGTGACCAGTCGCTGCCGATAACACAGTGCCGCACCAAGATGTCGTCACCGACGACCACGATGCGGAATTTGCGATAGAGCCCATCCGGACTGACGAAATCGTAGAATTCGGTCAGGAACAGCGGGCGGTCTTCATGCTGGAGTTGGGCGATGTCGCCCATCGATTCGGGTTTGTCGATCTTGACCCGATCTTCGCCGCCATGGCTCCCCACAACGCGAACGAGGATCGGATAGCGCATTCCGGCGTTGCTCGCAGCTTCGCAGACGTGAGCAGGAGACCTCTGCGCAACCCGGATGGTCTTCGGCACGGTGAGACCCGGGATTCCGCTGAGCAATTGCGCCACGCCATCGCGGCTTGTCCGGGCAATGGCCGCAGGATGATTGAAGCAGGGACGCCCGGCGCGGTCGGCGATCTTCGCCACTTCCGCCAGCGCGCGCGAGCAGACGTCGGGGTCGGCGATGTGGTTGAGAATGGCCCCCGGGCCAAGGTTGACCGGCGGCTCCCGATCGCCCTGCACGTAGATCCGGTCCAACGCGAAGCGCTCTCTCGAGAGATACGGCGCCAGATTGGTGGAGCCTCTGAGCACGAAACTGGAGGACCCTGTGCCCGGAGTATCCGCAACGACCACGCGTCCGCCGGGCGCCACGCGCACCATGCCGGCGCCGTCGTCGGGTATGCCGAGGAGCACGTTCAGCCTGATCCGCTGCCGAGCGGAGGCTCGTGGCGAAGGGGCGGGCAAGGACTCGCCGTGCAGACTCATTGGGACCGACTGGCTTCCGTGGCGGAGGGTCCACCTTGAACGGCACACCGGCCTCTGGCAAGCGCCGAGAGACTTACTCGCGCAGTGCGGCCGTCACGTCGGTGCGGCTTTCGAGCATCAACGCGCGTAAGGTCGCGGACAGCACAAGGGCCTCGGGCGAAGCTTGTTCAGCGCCACTGAGCGGCGAAGGAAGCCCCGCGCCGGCGCCGGTCTGGCCCGCCAATGCGGCGGCCGCAGCCAGCCGTTTTGCCTGCATGACGCACTCGTTGCGGAGCGCGTTGGAGCGGATGCTCAACTCGTCAACGGCCGCTTGCATCTGTTCCAAGCGCGCGTTGCGTTCCTCGGTCCAAGCCTTGAGATCGTCACGCAGAGCCCGGAACCGCTTTCCCTCCTCGCGGTTTCCGGCCGAGGCGATGCGGTCCTCGATCAGCCGCATCGCCGCGTCGCCCAGTTGGCGCATGCGGCCGAGGACCCGGCGCGTCGCGTCGGGATCGAGACCGGCGGCGCCCCGGGCCACGATGCCCGAAAGATCGCCCATACTCCGTCCGATGCTGTGCACATCGTCTTCCAGCCGATTGAGAACCGGGGCATAGCGTTTGAGGAAAACGTTCTGTTTGGCATCGCTCTTCACCGCTTCGCGCCGTTCGGCGAGTGCGCCGATCGGCGTCGCCAGATGCGGAAGCACACCCTGTCCGACCTCGCCCGGTGGGTCGTTGCGCGCGATCGCTTCCCCCAACGCGTCGCTGGTCATCGCCAGCTTGTCGAGCATGGTCGAGCCATCGTCCATGTCACGCAGATCGAAATCCGCGCCGCGCGGTGTCAAAGCGAGCTGCCTTTGCCACGGCTCGGCATCGGCTTCCACCGATTGAAGGATGTGGCGCATGAAACCATGGACCATGCCGAGCGCCAGATCCGGACGCCTCACCGCGGCGGCGTCCTCCGTCACGGGAACCGCGCCTTCATCGACCTTGTTCGTGGAGAAGAGCTTCATTCCCGACCTCTGAGCAGCGGCACCCATTGGTGCACCGTGACGTCAAAATATTCGAGATACCCGGCAGGAATGTGGGTCGCGAAGCTGCCTTTGCCCACGCCGCGCGGATAGTAGTGCGCCATCTGGCCGAAGATCTCGTTGGATGGAACAAACTCGATGAACTGTTCGGAGCCGGGCTTCAGGCGGATCGCGACCTCGCCGCGGCGCGACATGCCCGACGTGCTCCAGGCAGCGCCGCGTCGGCGTGGGGCGTCGAGCTTGCCGTTGCTCATGATCCGCTGCAGCGTGGCGCGGTCCGTCGTGTGCATCGGCGGCTGAGGCTCGCCGGTCTTGGCGTAGTACTGAGTGAGGGCCTCCGTGAGGCCGTGTGCGCGCTGCTGCGCCGGTGAGTTTGCTCCGTCGTCGTCTGCCTTGGCCAAGCGAGGCCCATAATATTTGCCTGGTGCGTTCGCCGTTGCAGCAGGCGAGTTTGTCGGAGCCGCATCGGTGGTCGCGAGAGCGCCAGAGCCCGTCTTTATGCGTATGTCGGGCTTCTTCGCGGAATCCGCAGCCGGTGTGTCGACGGGCTTTGACGGTTCGCTTCTTGTGAGCTTCCAGTCGCGCTTGGGCGTTGTTGCGGGTGTTTCGGCGTCTGCGGACACGACTTCTGCCGCAGAGGCCGCAGGGCGCTGCGGCGCCATCGATTGGGAGACCTGCTCCGGGGCGGGGGCCGTCGGCTGTTGTGCATCGCGGGCTCGTGCCGCCGATTTGGGCCGCGGGGGCCTCGAGCGCGATCCAAAGTGGGTCGCGGGCTCCGCGGGCCGAGGCCGTGGACTCGGCGCGACCGGTCTGATCGCTGGGTTGAGTCGTTTCGGCCGGCGTGGTGTCGATGGGCGCAGGCTGCAGCGGCTCGACAACAACGGGGGCTTCGATCGGAGCCGTGAACGCGTGAACCGGCTCTTCGGTCTTGATTTCCAGCGGCGGAGGTGGCGCGACCGCGCTACTGGGTTCAGCCTCATCATCAGGCGGCTCGGGGAGAGGATCGGGCCCGCGCAAGTCCAGGATTTCGCTTTCGGCCGGATGAGCCGGCGCGGCCTCCACAGGCGGCACGAGTTCCGCGGCGGCCACCGGTTCGGGATCGGCTTGTCGCGGCACGGACGGCCGCTCGGCCGGCTCGCGCTTCGCCGTCTCGAACAGCTTGTCCAAGAGGTACGACAACCGGTCCGGCTTCAGGCGCGCTTCGGTCGGCTTCGGAGGTTCCGAAGGCGTCATGACCGGTGAGGGCTCGTCCGCGGGCGGCTGTGCGCCCGCGATCGGAGCTGGTTGCTCCGGTGCAACGGAAACCTCTACCGGCGTCGTCGCGGTTTCATCCGGTTGATCGGCACGCGGCGTTTGCTCGACTGGTTGCTGCGGCTCTTCGATCTCGAGTTCGACAGCGATCGGAGCTTCGCTTGTCTCCGATTGCGGGACACTGTCGGCAGCAATTTCTATCGGCGTCGATGGAGCGGTGTCCGCTACCGGAACGGGCGCTTCGGGTGCGGCCGTTTTGGCCTGTATCGCCTGTTCGAGCTTTGTCAGCAGGTACGACAAGCGATCGGCCTTCGAGGCAAACTCGTCACCTTGGGGCTTCTCGACTTCGGTGTTCGTGATCTCAGGCGCGACGGAGGCATTGCTCTCAGGCCGTGCCGGCTCAGCTGCAGTGACTGCGGGCTCGACGACTACGGATTGCTCTGCGACGGACGAGGCTGCCGCGTCGTGCGCGGACGCTTCGGGTTCGACCGACGCGACCGCATCGACGGCGGCTGCCGTTGCGGCAGGCTCAGTCTCATCGACAACAGAGGTGAGCTCCGCGTCGCGCGCGAGTGTTTCAGGCTCGACAGATTTGACGGCGTCGACCGTGACGGTTGCTGCGACAGCATCCGTTGCGTCTGAGGCAGGGGCTTCAAGGGGCGCGGCATCGACAGTTGGCGCAACTTCATCTGCTTGTTCGACGGCCGTCGCAACGGCATCGTGCGCTTGCGCGTGGTCGTCGGCCGCTGGTGTGTCGACAGGAGCCGCGCGCTCGGCCGCGGCATCTCGTGTGGGATCGTCCACATCCACGGTGCGGCTGAGCGTCGGCCACTCGATGGGCTGAAGCGGCGTGTCATCGGTCCGTGCCGCAGCCGCCTCGGGCATCGTGGCGGCAAAATCGGCCAGCCACTTGGCCTTCGTTGCCGTGATTTCAGCGTGTGGTGTCTGCGGCTGAAGCGCGGACGGCTGATCCTCGATGCTCGGCGTGACGACAGGTCGCGCCGGCTTGGTGTCAACGGGCTTCGGCTCATCCCAGCGCGAACGCTTCGCCGCCGGCTCCGCGGATTGCCGCTTGATCGATTGGAACAGCCTCGTGAACAGCGAGGAACGGATTTCGGCTTTGGACGCGGATTCATCGGCTTCGCGCGACCGGGCGGGTTCGACGGTCGGGCGGTGAGGTTCGACCGGCGCCGGCTGTTCGACGTCGATACGTCCGGACGTTTCCGTGCGAGACGTGAACACTTCACGCGGTGCTTCCGGCCGCACCGGTGACAGCGGCAACGCGAGCTGTTCGCCCTGCTCACGTGTGACAGGGGCCGCGGCGGGCTGGGTCTCTTCTGCATCCACCGCCGGTTCGTCTTCGACGACCAATGCGAAGGGTTCGACCGCGGCTTGTTCTTGCACGCTCTCGTCGCCAGCGACTGCGGGCTCTGGCGTCGGCGCAGCGTTTGGCACGGGCGCAGGCTCGAGAGGCGCCACATCGGCGACAGGTTCGCCGACTGTGATCGGCTCTTCGATCTCGAGCGCGAGTGCATCGTCCGCGGTTTGCGCGAGGTCGAGGTCCGGCGTGTCGGAAAGCGAAGCAACGATCGGTTCCGGTGCAGGGACGGAAACCGTCTCTTCCTGCTTGATGCGCTCATCAGCAGACTCTGTCGGCGCTGACGCCACGACGGATTCGGCGGGTGCTTCTTCTTCGTCTGCGGTCGGTACTTCGACTGCGAGCGTGTCGTGTTCTTCCGCAACGGCCGGCGCGTCACGGGCTTCGGGCGCAGCATCAGCTTGTTGCGGCTCGACGCGCTCCTCGTCAGACTCTGCGGCCAGCGCGTCTTTCGTGAAATCGAGATACCCGGAGTCGCGCTTGATCGCGTCGATGAGGTTTTCGAGCTCGTCTTTGTGCTCGGTGTCCTGAGCGACGGAAGTCTCTTCTTCAACCGGCAGAGGCGTGGTGGATCGCGGCTCGGCTTCGACCGGCTCGAGAGGTTGGCGCAACGCCTCGGTAGACCGTTCGAGATGGCGGATCGTTTCGAGATAGCGTTCGTCGCTCTCAGTCGAGCCGATGAGTTGGTCGAGTGCCTTCTGAACCCGGTTCGGTTCCGACTGCCGAGGTTTGGCGCTGGCCGACAAATCATCAGGCTGCGCAGCAGGCGGTTCAACGGGCTGCGGCGTTCTCAGGCCGAATGCTTTCGGCGTTTCGGCCGACGGCGCAGAGGATGCGAACTCGGCAAGCAGGGCGGCTTCGTCGTCGTCCGCTTGCTCCGTTCCGGCAAAGGCGAACGGATCCTCTTCGCCGTATTGGGCTGCGGCCTCGCGGATGCGTTCGATGCCGGCCGCCACCATATCCGTGCGCGCGCCCTGCGCGCTGGTTGCCACGGCGTGCAGCTCGGACAGCAGCGTGAGCTGCATCGGCAGCAGGCCCTCGTCGGTCGCCTCGACAACGCGGAGCGCCCAGCCGATGTCGTCCTGGGCCTGCCAGGCCGCACGCAGCGGGACGCTCAGCCTCCGGCGCAAGGCATCGTGAGCGTCGAGGTCCTGCATGATCTCGGCCCACGCGCGGCCATAGGCCTGCTCGATCGACGCGATGGCATCCAACTCTTTCGCTGCCGCGTCGAGCAACTCGCTCGCGAGACGGTCGAATTCCTCTTTGACGGCCTGCGCTGCTGGCGCGGGGTCGGTGATGGTCGCTTCGCCGGCATGACGCTCGCACTCGTCCAGAACCAGCTGCCGCCGCGCCTGAGCGTCGCGCTCGGCATCCAGCTTCGCCATCGCGCCGAGGAACGCTTCGAGTTGAAGTGGGCGCCCGCTTCCGGGCGACGCGGTTTCGGCGGTGCCGGTCGTGTCTTCGATGTCCACCGCAAGCCGCCGGAGGCGCTCGTCTGCCGCGGCGATCTCATGGCGGTAGGCTTCGCCCGTGGGGCGCGGGTCGGGTGCGACCGCGCTGCCGACGGCGCCGAGGCCGAGCAGCGTCTGCAGATTGCCGCCCTGGGCGATCCAGCCCGGCAGATAACCGCTGAGGAAGGCGGCGCCCGGCGCGAACGCGTTCCAGCCAAACAGAAGCGCGGCTGCGGGAAACAATCCGCACACGAACGAACAGCCGAGAAGCAGTGCGCGCGTGTAGTATCCGGCGTAGGCGGCACCTTCGGCGGCCAGCGGGTCGGGTTGCGGCTGGCGGATAAAGAGGAGGATCCGCCAGACGGCGAACGCAAGTCCCGCGATGACGATCGCGATCGTGAAGGTGTCGCCGTAGAGAACCTGCCGCAGCCACTCCGGCAGGCTGCGCGGGCCGAGCAGGAACAGAAGGACGAAGAGAACCGCGAACAGCAGGACCCAGCGCATGCGCCAGGTCCACTCCGCCGCGTAGGTCTTCAGAACCGGGAACGGAAGCAGCCATGTGCCGGGCGGCGGATCGAACAGGATGGAGCGCTCGCGCTTGAGGCGCTCTTCGAGCGCACGCGCATGACGCGTCCATGTCGGATCGCCGGTGTCGCGCCTGGCTTCGAACGAAGCGAGGTAGAACGCGCGGCGCAGCCTGAAATATGCGAGCGTCTCGCCGAATGCGGCGCGGCCGAGCGGCGCGCGCAACAGCGCGACCAGCCATTCGTTGACGACCCAAGGCCGCCATTCGCGCGCGAGCAGAAGATCGCGCCGTGCGCCCACGGCTTTCGAGCACAGATAGGCTTCGAAGAATTGCGCGACGATGAGGCCCAAGGGCAGAAGCCATGTCGCGAGCTGCCCCTTGAGCGTCGCGGTGTGGAGAAGCTCGACGGCGAAATGCGCGTTCGGCAGCGCACCGGCGCTGTCCGCGTTCAGGAGCTTCCAGTTGTAGATGCCGTGATCGAAGCTCGCCCACAGGATCACGAACGCGGACGGCGCCCACGCATAGACGACCTTCAGCGGAAGGAAACGCAGTCCGATGCCGGCAGCAAGTCCGACCAGCGCGGTTGCGACCGCGTGGCCGGCGAAGAATACGCCACCATCGCCGGTCTGAAGCCCCAATGCGGCGAGATGCGTGAACCCCGGCAGCGTGCCGTTCACGAGCGCATTCAGATTGCCTTCGACAAATCCGAAGCCCGCGCCGCTGGCAAATCCGATGAGCGTGAGATCGGCAATGCTCAGACGCCGCGCTTCGCGCGTGAGGAACGCGAGCACGATGACGGGGAGCGCTTTTGCGAGCTCTTCGATCGGCGGCGCGATGAGCCACGCCATCAGGCCCAACGGATCGGTACCAGACCCCGACCAGGATCTGCTGGAGCAGCAGCGCGAGAAGCGGCGCGCCGATGGCGCCGTAGCAGAACACCATCAGGAAGCCGCCCAAAGGCAGCGTCACGCGGCCCGCAATCGCCCGGCATTCCAGGAGAATGACCAGGAAGAAGACCAGCAGACTGAAACTGGGCCAGAAGGAAAGCACGTCCAAACGCCCCACCCGAAGTCAGGCGGCCAGTGAATGATTTTCGGCCGAATTCGGCTTGGAGAATGGCGGTCCCGCGTTGAAAAAACCGCTAAGAGCGCGGACTCGCGCGCCATTTCGCGGCGCACGATTGAGACAAATTTGAACGATTTTGCTTACCACGAACGCGTTGAAGAAACGCCGGGAATCAAGGGCTCTTGGCGCTTGCGGCACGGTGATTGCGTCTCGACCGGTGGTTGGTTCGGGCGAGTTTGAGGCGAAGTCGCGGCTCGGCGTGCAAGCTATGGTAACCCTGTTCCTATTGCCGCCGGACGGGGTTTGCTAGGCTTGGCCGTGGGAATGGAACGAACGTTCAGCCCGGCGGTTGACGGACCCATGAGCGACGGCGGCACGGACGGCGGCGGGGAGGGCACGCGCAGACATGGCGCGATGCCGTGCGGCCGGGCGTGATCGGCTCGCTGATGCTGCATGTCGCGGCGCTGGGTCTGCTTCTGTACCAGGTCGGCGTGCCGCCGGTGCTGCTGTCGGTCGTTCCGGTCGAGCTGGTGCAGCTCGCGGAGCAGACCGCCACGCCGTCCCCGCAACCCGATGCGCCCGTGCAGCCGAGCGCCGGGTCCTCGCCGCGGGTCGCGAGCGTTGCACCGCCGCGTGCGGCGCCTCGCGCCGTGCCGCGGCCCGCACCCGCGCCCCCCGTGGCTCCGCCCTCGACGCCGCAGCCCGCGCCCGATGCGTTGCCGCCCGCGCCACAGGACGCGTTACAGAGCCAGCTCGATGCGCTGGCAAAGCTCCGTGTACAGAACAATTCGGGGGCTAGCGCGTCGGGCAGCGGCGGGCCCGCCGGCGCAGTCCGGTTATCGCGTGGAGGACCTCATCCGCGCGCAGGTGCAGCGGCGCTGGAGCCTGCGTCTCGACGAGCTCGGCGAGCGGGAGCTCATCGTCACCATCCATGTCGTGCTCGAACCGGACGGGACGGTTGCAAAGGCCGAGGTCGTCGATACGCCGCGCACAAGGGGCGACGATATCTACCGCTCGATCGCGATCTCGGCGCGCAACGCGGTGCTGCTGTCGTCGCCGCTGACGCTGCCCGCAGGGCATGACCGAGGAGATGCGCGACATGACGATCAGCTTCAACACGCGCGACTCGTTGCGCTAGGGCAGCGTTCGCGCGAGGCGGAAGCCGGCGACGCCGGAGTAGTCGTACTCGCTGCCGTTGGCGATGCTGCCGCTGCGCGAGGCCGAGCGCACGAAGATCGGCAGATTGTTCCACGACCCGCCGCGCACGACATGGCGATCGCAATAGTTTTCGCGCCAGGCGCTGCCGTCGGCCGGCGCGCCCGCGTAGCTCTCGTGCCAGCAATCCTCGGTCCATTGCCAGACATTGCCGAGCACGCCGTAGAGACCGAACGGATTGGGGTCGAAGGCGTCCACCTCGGCGAGCACCTTGTAGTCGTACGGGCTCCCGCAGCCATTGCAGTTGGCGCGGCCCGCGTCGATGTCGTTGCCCCACCAGCGCGAGGTTGTCGTTCCGCCGCGCGCGGCGAACTCCCATTCGGCTTCGCTGGGGAGACGATACGGTCCTTCGCGGTCGCCGAGCTCCGGGCCGGCTCTCGCGCACCTTCCGGTTCAGCCATTCGACATAGGCTTGCGCGTCGCGCCAGTCCAAGCACGCCGCGGGCCAGCGCGCCGGCTGTCCGATGAACGGCGGATAGGCGAGGCCGTTGCCCGGCGAGCGCCAGCCGAGATTGAGGATCGGATTGCACGGCTCCGGGCGATAGCCGGTCTGCTTCAGGAACAGCAGGAACTCTTCGACCGTCACGTTGTACTTGCCGAGCGCGAAGGCCTTGACCGTCACCTCATGCTGCGGGCCTTCGGTGTCGAAGCGGCCCGGCTTCGTTCGGAGGGCTTCCCATCGTGAACGTGCCGGCGGGAATGCCGAGCATCACCGGGCACTCGGGGCATTCCTTGAACTCGCGCTCGACGGTGTCCTGCGCGGGCGCGGACGGCGCAACGAATAGAGCGCCGATGAGGACCGCAGCCGAGACGTGCAGGAACCGCCGCATCAGAAATCCGGCTGCTTCGCTTCCGGCATCGGCACGAGGCCCTGGTTGAAGTAGTCGACATTGTTCTCGCCGCAGACCGATTCTTCCATCGGCCGGTCGACCCTGAACCATTTCTTGGAGAGCGTGATCGGACCGTTGAACGTGTCGGGATCGTTCACGGTGACGATCGCCGAAAGGCTTTTGCCGTCTTCACTCACGGTGAAACGCTCGACGACATGCAGCTTCTCGCTGTGCGGCGTGCGGAAATTGTCGATGAAGCTCATATTGGTCGAGAGCCCGATCGTGTCGACGACGAGCGTGTCGCCGTTCTCGTACCGGCCGATCGATTCGCCGAACCACGACGGCTTCACGTTCTCGGAATGCTTGTCGGTCATGTGGATGCGGCGCACCCAATGATCGCGCTGCCACAGCATGTAGACGATCTTGGGCGTCTGCACGACGTAGAACGGCTCGAACGGCCAGAGCAATTGGCCGGGAACGCCGCCCGGGAAACAGCGCGATTGCGCCGTGAAGGTCACGAAGGTCTCGTGAGCTTTGAACACCTCTTCGTTCGTCTTCTGCATCTGGGCGGCGGCCCAGGGTTTCAGGATCGGGTCCTTGGTGTCGACGATGCGCACGGTGGCCCCTTCGCCGCTCGCGTTCCCCTGCGCGTTGCTGCGATAGGGATAGGCCGGATCGTTCTTGATCGGACCGTGGCCGGAACCTTCAGGCGGATCTTCCCAATCCTCGACATTCTGCTGCCAGCCGAACTCGTGCGAGGCGAGCTTGGGGATGCCGTGGCTCTCGTCCGGCGCAGCGATGGCGGTGGAAAGAAGAAGGGCGCCAAGCAGGCTTCCAAATGCGCTGATCCTATTCATCGCTTCGCTCCGTTCATCCGAGCGGCGCCGGTATATTGCTGAAGCAGCGTCCAGGCGCGGGTGCCGACGTGATCGCGCCAGCGCGGGTAGTAGGACGGCAGCACGGCGCGCATCGACGCAAGATCGGTGTTGTTGAACATCATGCCGTGGTGTTCGAGATCGCGGCGCAGCTGATCGTTCAGATTGTCGGTGTCGGCGCGCTGGAGCGCGACGAATTTCCGTGCGTTCCTCTCGACGACCTGCTGGATGTCCGCGGGCAGGGACTGCCAGATCTTCAGGCTCACGAGCAGATTGTAGCCGGACCAGGAATGGTCGGTGACGCTCCCGTATTTCTGCACCTCGTAGAACTTGAAGAGCTCGACCACGTCCCACGGATCGTCCTGCGCGTCGACCTGGCCTGCCTTCAGTGCGTCGTAGACGCGCGTGAGGTTCATGATCTGCACGTCGGCGCCGAGCGCCTTGAAATAGTCCTGATAGAACGACGTGCCGGGCACGCGGATCTTCATGCCGCGCAGATCGGCGGCGGTGCGGATCGGCTTGCTGACCGTGGTGATCTGATGCATGCCGTTCTCGAAGCAGCCGCCGGGAACCGCATAGATGCCCTTGGCGCGCGCCTCCTGGTGCAGATAGGCCCCGAGCTCGCCGTCGAGCGCGGCATAGACCTGGGCCGGGTTCTTGAAGGAGTAGGGCGTCGCCTGGACGTCGAAGGGCGGAACCAGCGCCGCGAGCCCGTTGCCCGCGAGCGTCATGAAGGCGAGCTCGCCCGAGACAAGCCTGTTGGCGCCGCCCTCGCCGCCGCGCGTGATGGTCACGTCCACGCGGCCGTTGGTTTCGGCCTTGATGGCGGCCCACATCTCGGTCGCGCGCTTGTGCAGCGGGCTTTCGACCGGGAGATTGTGGTTGTGCTGGAGCGAGAAATCCGCCGCGCGGGCGCGCCCGGTTCCGATGAACACGGTGCGTCGCGGCGGCCAAGCCGAGATTGACCTCTCTGCGCGTGATCCTGGACTGAGACATCAAGTTCCTCCCCGCCTGTGACCGGCTCTTCGGACTCAAAGTATTACCCTTCGCGCGTGCAGGGAAGCGCGGGGGGCCGCCCCGGCCAAGCAACTTTTTGCGCCTTTGCATCGTTTCCAAGGCCTGAGGAGCGGGCTCATGCGCATCTCCTTCCCCTTGCTGTGTCTGATGCTTCTGGCGGGCTGCGCCACGATCCTGCGTGGAACCGAACAGAACGTGACGGTCGATACGGTTCCCAGTGGCGCCACCGTGGAATTCTCGAACGGACAGAGCTGCATGTCGCCCTGCAGCATCGCGGCCAAACGGAACCAGGCGCTCAACGTCGTCATTTGGATGGAGGGCTGCGCGCCACAGACCGCGTTCGTGCGGCCGAGGATCACGGCGACCGGCGGCATTCTCGGTAGTTTGCCGGACCTGGCCACAGGCGCGGTCTACGACCTGGAGCCGTCGCAGCTCTCCTTCACGCTGACGTGCGGGAGGGAGTAGCGAATAGCGAATAGAACAATCCCTACTCGCTACTCCCTGCTCGCCATTCGCTCTTTTCAGAAGCCGCCGAAGCCGAAGCCGTTGCGGTCGCACTGCTCCGAGTACTCGTTCTGCGTCGGGCGGATGATCTCGGTGGCCCGCTCGGGTGCGCCGCCGTTCTGGCCGGCCTGCACCTTGATGAACGGCGAGAAGGTCCTGAGCTCGTTCTCGACCTGCTTGATCTGGTTTTCGTCCGGACGAGATTTCGAGGATCAGCTTGCGCCGCATGGCCGCGCCGAAATCCTTGAAGCTGCGCACGACGACGACGAACGCGCCGGTGCCGCCGACGACGCAGCCGGCGAAATATTTGTCGAGGTTCGGGTAATAGCCGTTGGCGTTCTCGTCCATGATGGGAAGACCGTTGATGATGATCTTCTGCATCATGACTTCCTTGTGCGCGTCGCCGAGCGGGCGGCCGTCATTGTTCGGCCCGTCGCCCGAGACGTCGATGACGCGGCGGGTGGCGATGATGTTCTTCTCGCTCGCTTCGAGCATCAGCGCGCCCATCTCGATGGCGCCGCTGATGGAGGTCCGCCGTCCCGGCGTGCGGGGCGCGGTGCGGATCTGGTTCGCGAACTCGGCGGCGCTGTTCTTGTCGTCGATGATCGTCCAGTCGAGGACGACGCGGTTGAACTCGGGGCTCGACCAGTCGAGCATCGCGACCGCGATCCGTCCGAGCGCGCCCGATTCGATGGCCTTGACGACCTCGGGGCTGTTGAACGCTTCGGCCATGCCTTCGCGCTGGATGTCGGCTTCCTCGTCGTTGATGCTCCGCGAGACGTCGGTGGCGATCACGAGCTTCAAATCGACCTGCTTCGTGCCCGAAGCGGGCGCCGGGGCCAATTCGGCCGGCAGCGCCAGAAACGATGCGCAGAGCAATGCCGAAGCCAAAACCTTGCACGACTGTTCCGATGTTCATCTGTTCCTCGGTCTTTCCCGCTTGTCCGGCGGACGCGCCCCAGTGCACAGACGATACTCTGACCGTAGCGGAGGCGGCAACGTCACTTCGCGGCGGCGGACGCCTCGGGTTTCGCGCCCTTGAGATCGGGCAAGAACGCCGCAAGCAGCCCAAGCGCCGGAAGAACCGAGCAAATCAGGTAAACGAATTCTATGCTCGTGTAGTCCGCGAGCCAGCCCAATCCCGCGGCGCCGATGCCCGAAAGACCGAACGCAAAGCCGAAAAACAGGCCGGAAATCGCACCAACGCGGTGCGGCATCAGTTCCTGCGCGTAGACCACGATCGCGGGGAACGAGGACGACAATGTGAGGCCGATAAAGACGGACAGCACGCCGGTCCAGAACAGGTCGACGAATGGAAGGGCCAATGTGAAGGGAAGCGATCCCAAGCACCGAGAACCAGATCACGTGCTTGCGCCCGAATCGGTCGCCCAGAAGACCGCCCGCGAGCGTGCCGATGGCGACGGGCGCGAGGAACACGAAGAGATAGAGCTGGGCGGCCTGAAGCGACACGCCGAATCGCTCGATCAGGTAGAACGTGTAGTAGCTCGCGATCGCGGCGAAATAGATCTGCTTGGAGAAGATCAGCGCCATCAGCACCGCGATGGCCCCGATCATGCCGGAGCGCGAGAGCTCGGGCGGGCGCGCGGCCTTGGTCGTCGCCTTGATGCGGTCGATGCCGTGCTGCTTGTACCAGCGCCCGACATTGAAGAGCACGACGATCGACAGCAGCGCCATCAGCGCGAACCAGGCGATGGAGCCCTGACCGAAGGTCGCGACGATCGCGGCCGCCATCAGCGGGCCGAGCGCCTGGCCGAGATTGCCGCCGACCTGGAACAGCGACTGCGCCAATCCGAACCGGCCGCCCGAGGCCATGCGCGCGACGCGCGAGGATTCGGGATGGAAGATCGCCGAGCCGAGACCGACAAGGGCGGCGGCGAAGATCAGAAGCGCATAGGTGTGGCTCTGCGACAACACGACGAGGCCGACCATCGTGAAGCTCATCGAAACCGGCAGCGAGAACGGCATCGGACGCTTGTCGCTGAAGTAACCGACCACCGGTTGCAGCATCGACGCGGTGAGCTGATAGGTCGCCGAGATGAGGCCGACCTGCGCGAAATTCAGCTCGAGGCTCTCCTTGAGCTGCGGATAGATCGCCGACATGAGCGACTGCATCATGTCGTTCAGCAGATGGCAGAAGCTGACCGCGAACAGCACCGCAAAGGTCGTGGCGTGCACGTGCGTTTCGGTGAACGCGGTGGAACTCTGGCCGGGCTTCAAGGTCGGACCTTCGATCGCGTAATAGCTTGTGACCGGCTGTTTAGAGGCAAAGACCTTGTGGGACAAGATTAGGGCAGCTTGCGCTTTGCCGCATTTGTTCGCACGATGAGAGTCGCGCTGAGGCCCGAGTGAACGGAAATCGAGCTGATGTGTTAGTTATAGTTCGGTCGTCCGTGCGAGGTCGCCGTGCCCCAGTATAATTGTTCGAAGTGTCCCGGCTATTGCTGCTCCTATCCGGTGATCGGGCTCACGAAGAACGACGTGAAGCGCCTGGCCAAGCATTTCGGCATCGGCTTCCGCAAGGCGAAGGCGAAGTACACGGTTCCGCGCGACGACGAAGACTACACGATGCGCCGGAAGGCCGACGTCCATTTCGGCCGCGTCTGCCAGTTCTTCGACACCGACGAGCGCCGCTGCACGATCTACGAGGCGAGGCCGTCGACCTGCCGCACCTATCCGGGCGGCCGTTGCGGCTATTACGATTTCCTCACGTTCGAGCGGAACACGCAGGACGACCCCGAGCACGTCGCGGGCACGTGGAATAAGTAAGCTTATCGACTGGCTTGCCAGGCGGCGCCGGCGCCGATGGCGCGGTCGGAGCGCGTCGCGTTCCAGAGGTTGAGCGCGAGCTGCCTCATGTCCTTCAGACCGTTCTCGCGATGCGCGATCGCAAGATGCGGCTGAAGGATCACGTTGCCCTTGTCGAAGGCGAGCAGCGGATCGTCGGGTTCCGCAGGTTCCGCGTACCCGACATCCATGCCGACACCGCCGAGCCGTCCCGACTTGAGCGCATCGACAAGCGCGTCACGGTCGACGAGATGCGCGCGTGCCGCGTTCACGAGGATCGCGCCCGGCTTGACGATCTCGAGCGCCTTGCGATCGATGATGCCGCGCGTGGACTCGTTGAGCGGCAATTGCACGACGATGTAATCCGAATTCGCCATCAGCTCGTGCAGCGACACGTAGCGCGCGCCGAGGGCCATCTCGATCTCCGGCGCGAGACGGCTGCGCTGATGATAGAGGATGCTCATCTCGAACGGATTCGCCCTCACCGCAACCTCGCGGCCGATCTCGCCCAAGCCGATGATGCCGAGCGTCGATCCGTGCAACGTGCGCAGATCGGGAACGCGGCCGTAGTTCGAGCCGCCGATATAGCGGCGGTCATAGGAGCGGACCGGGTAGCCCGCTTCCTTCAATTGATCGGCGGTCACGACGTGGTCGAATTCGACGATGCGCTTGGAGAGCGCGATCAGGAGCGCGAACACCTGTTCGGCGACGGCGACGTTGACGATCCGGCGCAGCGGAAAGACGGCGATCTTGCGCTCCTGGCACGCTTCGAGATCGATGCCGACCAGCGCCGCGCCATTGCGCTGCACAGCGCGTAGGCGCTTCGCGCGCGCGAGCGTGGCACGGGTGACCTGGAAGCTCTCGACGATCACGGCGTCGGCGTCCTCGATCTTCGCGTCGAAATCGGCCTGATCCTTCGCGAACTCGACCTCGGCCGGGTAGAGGCCCGGGATCTCGGCGCGCAGCTGCTCGCACCAGGCGAGGAAGTCCAGATCATGCGCGAAGAAATCGGCGACGGCGCGGACGTGCTCGTCGCTGGTCCTGGGATCGAACATCACCGGGATGATTTTGAGATAGTGATCGTCCTCCACTAGGATACGCTTCATGCGACGCTGTTCCTTCTCCGGACTCGCATGGCCCGTGTTCCGCTCCTCGACGTCGAAGACAGTCCTGCGCTGAAGGACCTGACCGATCGCATCCGCGCGGCCCGCCGCGGACGCGTGATCAACGTTTACAGATTGCTGCTGCACAGTCCACCGCTGGCCGAGACCTGGTTCGACCACAACAACGCCGTCCGCTGGGATACCGGGCTCGACGGCCGCTTGCGCGAGATGGTCATCATCCGCATCGGGTACCTGGCGCGCGCCCGCTACGTGGTGGGCCAGCACGTGCCGAAACTGGCGCTGGCCGAAGGGCTCTCGCTCCCGGAGTGCGAGGCGCTGAAGGCGTGGCAAGATTCGAACCTGTTCAGCCCGCGCGACCGCGCCGTGCTCGCCTACACCGACGCGATGACGCGCGACATCGAAGTCCCCGACGCGGTGTTCGAACCCTTGCGCGAATATTTCGACGATCGGCAGGTCGTGGAGCTGACGGTCCTGATCGGGACCTACGCGATGCATGTGCGCGTGTTCGAGGCGCTGAAGCTCGACCCCGAGCAGGGTTGATCACGCGCAATTTCCGGAACTGCGGCCGCCAACCACGCGTTGCGGGAAGAGGTGGCTGTTCGGGAACTGTGGAGGTGAGGCCATGAGCGCCAACGGGCTCGAGGTGTTCGACCGGACATTGCAGATCACGCATATCTGGCTGGATGAGATCATCGAGGAACTCGGCACCGACCGGCAAACCGCATGGCGCGTGCTGGGCGCGGTGCTGCGTGCGTTGCGCGACCGGCTTCCGCCGGGGCTGTCGGCGCATCTATCGGCGGAGCTGCCGCTCCTGGTGCGCGGCGCCTATTTCGAGCAGTGGCGTCCGGGCGAGGAGACGCTCAAGCTTCGTTCGCTCGCCGAATTTCTCGAGCGCGTGTCCGCAGGCCTTGCGCATGGCAAGCCGATCGGGTCGCTCGATGCGACGCGCGCGGTGTTCGCCGTGCTCGGCCGCCACCTGGATCCGGGGCAGGTCGAGAAGGTGAGCCACGCGCTGCCGGCCGATCTCCGCGCGTTCTGGCCGAAGCGCGAAATCGCGGAGCCGTTGATCTAGAATGTCGTTCATGACGGACTTCAGCGCGGACGCCGCGCTCTTCGGTGGATTTGTCGATCGGGCGGATGCCGGACGCCAGCTCGCCGCTGCGCTGCTGCACCTGAAGGACGAAGCGCCGATCGTGCTCGCGTTGCCGCGGGGCGGTGTGCCGGTCGCGTTCGAGGTCGCAGAGGCGCTCGCAGCACCGCTCGATGTCATCCTGGTGAGGAAGATCGGGGCGCCGCGGCAGAAGGAGCTCGGACTCGGTGCGGTTGTCGACGGCGCTCATCCGCAGATCGTGCTGAACGAGGATGTGGTGCGTGCCGTTGAGCCGGGTGACGACTACATCCGGCAGGAAGCGGCGCGCGAGATGGCGGAGATCGAGCGAAGGCGTGCGCTCTATCGGCCCAATCGCCCGCCGCTCGACGCGGAAGGGCGCACGATCATCGTGGTGGATGACGGCATCGCAACCGGGGGAACGATGAAGGCGGTGCTCAAGGCGCTGCGCGAGCTCCACCCGAGGACGCTCGTTCTCGCCGTTCCGGTGGCGCCGGCCGACAGCCTCGCGGAGCTCGCGCCGTTCGCCGACGAGGTGGTCGCCCTCGCGACTCCGGAGCCGTTCTACGCCGTCGGCGCCTATTACCGCGATTTCACGCAGACCAGCGACGAAGAGGTGGTCGACCTGCTCGCGCGCGCGAACCTGCGGGGCTAGTCCGCTCCATCCACTTTGACGTCCCTGCCGAGAAGGGCCCAGGACCGCGCAAGCGCGAGATACGCGTCGCGCAGATCGGAGCTCCGGCACTGCTCGGCCGTGGCCTCGGCCTCGGCCGCAAGGCGCAAATACCGCGCCCGCCGCTGGGCCGGCGTCTCTTTGGGTTCCGACATGACCGACAAGGACCCCCGTTCACCTGAGCCCTGACAACTCGGAATTTCCAGATCGGTTCCGAATTCGTGATCGGACGAACGGGCTTAGCCACGGGGATCGGGCGCGGTTCGGGTTCCCGACCGAATCGGATTTCGGGCGAAGGGCTTAGCTCAGGGCTTGGGGGTGACCACGAGCTTCCAGGCCTTCGCGTCGGTCAGATATTTCTGGGCGACGCGCTGGACGTCGGCCACCGTGACCCTCTCCAGCTTGGGGCGGGCCTGGCGGATCAGCTCGAGGCGGCGCTCGTCGGTCTGGGCGCCCGCGAGGAAGCTGCTCCAGAAGCCGTTGGTCTCGACCGCGCGCTCGAGCGAGTCGAACTCCGGTTTCCGGGAGCGCTCGAACTCATCGGCGGTCGGGCCCTTCTCCTTGAGGTCGGCCGTGACCTTGGCGACCGTGTCGTAGAAGAACTGCGACTTGTCGGGCGGGATCTCGGCATAGGCGCCGATATAGCCGTAGCCCGGGAAGGTCAGCGAGGCGTGCGCCGTGGTCGAGGGCGAGTAGGTCGCGCCGGCATTCACGCGAAGCTCGTCGGTCAGCCGAAGCTGCATGATGTTGACGAGCAGGCGCCGCGCCGCCGATTCGTCGTCGGCGAAGACGTCGGTCGTGGGCCAGGCGATCGCGGCCGCGCCCTGATCGGGCCGTCCGCGATGGGAGAGCACGACGGGCGTGGCGGTGGGGGCGGGGAACTTGACGTCGCCGGTCTTGGGCGCCGGGACCTGCGAGGGCTGCCGCGGCGGGGAGCGCGCCCAAGGTGGCCGCGACCGAGCGCGTGGCCTCTTCGACGCTGATGTCGCCGACGATGGTCACTTCGATCGGGCTCGTCGAGAGCGCGGGCTCGATGATGGCCCGGACATCTTCGAAGCGCGCCTTGGCGACATCATCGAGCGAGGGCGTCTCCCATCGCACGTCGTTGGAGTGCAGATAGCCCGAGAGCTTGGCGCCGAAGAGCGACATCGGGTTGACGTCGAGCTTGGCGAGGCCATCGGAGAGCGAGCGCAGGCCCTGCTGGAAATATTCGGGCCGCCAGCCGGGCGCGGTGAGGAAGGCGGCGAGCACCTGCATCTGCGTGTCCATGTCGGCGGGCCGTGTCGCGCCGGAGAAGGTGAAGGCGTCGTCTTCGACGTCGAAGCCGATGCCGTAGATCTTGCCGGGAAGCGTGCGGCGGATGTCGATGAACGGCATCGCCTGCAAGCCGCCGCCGAGATAGGCGTTGACGTTCAGGATCTGGCGGTCCTTCGGCATCGAGAGCTCACCGCCCGCGAGGCTGACGCCGACGAGGATCTGATCGGCGCGGAACTTGGTCGGCTTCACCGTCAGGCGCACGCCGTTGGCGAAGCGGATGAAGGTGACGTCGAGGTCGTCGATCTTGCGCGTCTCGGCGACCGTGCCCGGCGTGCCGAACGTGGTGTACGGCCAGGGCGCGAGATCGGGCGGCGTGCCGTCGGCGAGCGTGGCGCTCTCGGCGTCGCGGAAGACGGAAGCGAGTGCCGCATTGCCGCCCTCGACCGGCGTCGTGCTCGAGAGGAAGAGCAGCGGACCGTTGCCGACAAAGGCGCCCTTGATCGCCTCGTTCACGGTGGCCGCGGTCAGGCCCTTGAGATCGGCCTCGACCATTGTCAGACCGTGCTCGGGCGAGTTGAACACCGCATCGCGCGCGATCACGCCGACGAGCCCACCGACAAGACCGCGCGAGGTGCGCGTGGAGGCGGCGGCGACATCGGCTTGCGCGCCGGCGATCGCGTTCGTGATCTGACGGTCGATTTCCTGCTGCGTCACGCCTTGCTCGAGCACCTGGCGCCGGATCTTCTCGGCTTCGGTGAGCGCGCGCTGCCAGCGGTCGGCGGCGTAGCTCACCTGCAGCGTGGCGATGCGCGCCGAGCGCGACGTGTTTCCGCGCGAGGCGCTTGCCGAGAGGAACGGCGCATCCGCGCTCTGTGCGGCTTGCGCGAGACGCTGATTGAGGATCGAAAGCCCGAGGCCCTCGATGCGATTGCGCTTGCGCCGTTCGGTCGTGTCGAGCGAGCCGTCATACGGCGCGATCCATGAGGCGGACGCGTATTGCGGCGCTCCGGTCTCCGAGAAGACGAGCGCTTCCGATCCGCGCTGGATCGGCGCGCCGAAATCGGGATCGGGCCGTCCCGTGCCGCCGGGAGTCCAATCCGAGAATCTCGCCTTTATCTTCGCTTCCATCGCATCGGGATCGATGTCGCCGACGACGATGACCTGCGCGCGCTCGGGGCGGTAATAGGCGCGATAGAAATCGGTGAGCTCGGAGACGGGCGCGTTCTGGATCACGTCGACCTTGCCGATCGGCATGCGGTCGGCCGCAAGCTGGCCTTTCAAGAGGAAGCCGTTATGCGCGACGTAGGCGCGCATCCCCGGTCCGTCGCGCAGACGTTCTTCGGACAGCACCGGACCGCGCTCGGCCTGGAACGCGTCGGGATTGAACGAGATCTCGCTCGCGATCTCGCGCGTCACCATCAGGCCGGTGTCGACGGTCTGGTCATCGACGTTGGGAAGATCGAATTGATAGACGGTGTCGAGCTCGCCGGTGCGCGCGTTGGTGTCGGCGCCCATGCGCATGCCGAGACGCTCGAAGGTCTTGAACAGCTCGCCGTCGGGCACGCGCGTCGTGCCGCGGAACGCCATATGCTCGGTGAAATGCGCGAGCCCGCGCTGCGCCTCGGTTTCGTGCAGCGAACCTGCCGCGATGCGCAGACGGATGGAGGCCTCGCCCTTCGGCGTCGCGTTCTTCATGATCACGTAGCGCATGCCGTTCGGCAGCGTGCCGAACTTGAGCGCCGGATCCATCGGGATGTCGCTCTTGAGCTGCGGCCAAGCTGGAGCTGAGGCCGTCGCTTGCGGCCAGGCGGGGCCGGCGAGCGTGACGAAACCGAGAATTGCTGTGACGATCAGTGCGCGTGCGGGATGTGCGGAGAGCTGCATCGATGTCCTCATGGCAGGCGACGCACAATATAGGAGTTGATAGGAGATTGCGTCAGTTCATCAGTTCAAACGCCCGTCATGTTGGTTACGGGGACGCGCGGGTTTGTGAACGATCTGCAATCCCGGCCAAGGACTTGCCGACTCTGGCATCAGGCGCCTTCGAGCCATGACCCACGGGGCCAACCGCTTGGACGCGTTGCGGCTGTAGGTTACACTTGTGTCATCCGGACGGCCGAAGACGAATTCCAAAGACGACTCGACAGGGCCGGTTCTTGAGACAGGTTGCCAGGCTGTTCTGGCGCGGGAGGGATGAAATGAGCAAGACGACAATCGCCGTTGTAGCGGCTCTGGCGGTGGGCATCGCCGTGGGCGTCATAGCAGCTCCGCAGTTCGGCGGGGTAACGACAGCCGAGGCCCCACCGGCTCCGGCAGCGTCGGCGGCGCCGGCCCTGTTTAGTGCGGTCGCCGATGACGTGGGGGTGCAGGACGTCTCCGGCCCCTACAAGGTGGTGGAGAACTGGCCGCAGGATTTGGCCGAGCTGCCCGGCCACGAGAAATGGAGCTATGGCGGCGCGCGCGGCGTCTTCGCGGAAAGCCCGGATCGGGTGTTCCTGCTCGGCGGCGGCGAATTGCCGAACATGAAGCGTCCGCCGGGCCGGTTCCTGGCCGATGTCGGTCCGAACGTTCAGTTCCCCGTCGGCGGCTTACCCTGGCGCAACGCCAATCAGGCAACGCCTCCGGGCAACGGCGGCTCACGTCAGGACGCTGCGAAGGGCATGGACGCCTGGAAAGGCAAGCAGGCGCCGTTCCGCGAGCTCGACAAGGATGCGCGCTGGCACCACTCGATCATCGTGGTCAACCGCGAAGGCAAGATCATCGAGGACTGGACGCAGTACGACAACATGTTCAAGCGTCCGCATGCCGTCTACATCAGCCCGTATGACGCCGAGAAGCGCGTCTGGATCGTCGACGACCACACGCACGCGATCTACATCTTCTCGAACGATGGCAAGCAGCTCCTGCAGACGATCGGCACGCCGAATATGCCGGGGGCCGATGCGACCCACTTCAACCGTCCGACCTTCATCGCCTGGGCGCCCGACGCGAGCTTCTATGTCGCCGACGGCTACAACGGCACGCGTGTCGCGAAGTTCGACAAGGACGGCAAGTTCATGTTCGACTTCGGCAAGGAAGGCGATCCGGGCAAGGAAACGCGGCCGGGCTACATGAACAACGTTCACGGCGTGGCCTACGATCTCGCCAACAACCGCGTGGTCGTCAACGATCGCGACAACCATCGCATCCAAACCTTCGATCCGATGGGCAACTACATCTCGGAGTTCAAGATCAACGTCGAGCCGTCGAGCCTGCACTTCGTCTACATCTTCGACGACGGCAACCCGGTGGTGTTCGACCGCAACACGCATAAGCTGGTGAAGTACACGCTGGATGGAAAGCTCATCTATTCGTGGGGCACCATCGGCGAGTTCCCCGGAACGTTGTGGGGCGTGCACGGCATGGCGACCGACCAGGAAGGCAACATGTACGTGGCCGAAGTGGACTCCGGACGGTTCCAGAAGTTCACGCCACGTCCCGGCGCCAATCCTGCAGCCTTGATCGGCAAGCCCATCTACTCTGCCTGGAAGTAGGTGTTCGGGTTTGAACGGTTGAAAGCACGCAGCCATGTCCTTTTGGGCCTGGCTGCGTGCTTTTTTGTTTTTGCGGCGAACCTAACGCTTGCGCAGACTCTGACGACCGCCGAGACCGGCCGGTTCACCGGGCCCGACCGCACCGAGCGCCTGATCGCGGGCGCCAAGAAGGAAGGTTCGCTCACCGTCTATTCCTCGGCGCAGGTCGCGGTGATGACCGCGGTCGGCAACGCGTTCGAGAAGAAATACGGCGTGAAGTTCACGCTCTGGCGCGGCTCCTCCGAGCAGATCGTTCAGCGCGTGCAGGCGGAAGCGCGCGCGGGCCGGCTCGTCGCCGATGTGATGGAGACGGCCGGTCCCAGCATGGAGGCCGCGAACCGCCAGCAGCTTCTGCAGGACATCGTGACGCCGGTGACGGCCGAGCTGATGCCGGAAGCCTCTGCGCAGGGACGGCCGTGGATCACCTCGCGGCTGTCCGTGTTCGTGCTCGCCTACAACACGAACCGCGTGCGCAAGGCGGATATTCCGGCGAGCTACGAGGGGCTGCTCGATCCCAAGTGGAAGGGCCGGCTCGGCATCGAGGCCGACGACAACAATTGGCTGATGACGGCGACGGCTGCGCTCGGCGAGGAGCGCGGACTGAAGCTCCTGCGCGACATCGTGGCGAGGAACGGCATCTCGGTGTGGAAGGGCCACTCGCTGATGGCCAATCTCGTGGTCTCGGGCGAGGTGCCGGTTGCGCTCACCGCCTATGTCGATGAGATCGAGACGCTGAAGAAAACGGGCGCGCCGATCGATTACGCCTTCGCCGCGCCGACGGTCGCGATGCCGACCGCGGTCGGCGTGTTCAAGCGCGCGCCGCATCCGCATGCGGCGGTGCTGTTCGCGGATTTTCTGCTGTCGGAAGAAGGGCAGAGGATTCTCGCCGCGAACGGCATGGTGACGACGAATCTGAAAGTCCAGCGCCTGCCGCAGGACGTGAAGCTCGTCTTCATGGATGTCGGGAAATATCTCGACGAGAGCGCCAAATGGGCGCGGCTCTATCGGGAGACGTTCCTCACCCAGGCGCGGTGAACCGCGCAATCGTCCGTTCATGTTTAACGAAGTCGAAAGCGCCGACGCGTCATGCTGCAGGGCCGATTTCGACACCATGCCGAATTGCGTTAGCGTCTGCCGGGGGGCACGACATGAATTCTCGCCTGAAGCTCACCGCTCTTCTCTTCGGCTGCCACGTTCTGCTCTCGGGCGCCGCATCGCTGGACGGCGGGCGCGACGAGCCGCCGCTGTCGCCCGACGGCGAGCAGGTGATGAACGATCCCGACACGGCGTCGTTCTGCCGCGAGCGCGCCGTCGAATTGGGCGCCAAGCTCGACAAGGCGCCCGACAGCGCCGGCTATTTCAACTGGACGCTCGGGAGCCGCTGGTCTCGGTCAACGAGACCTGGGGCGTCGTGTGCCGCATCGACTTCAAGATGGCGGGCCAGGATGTCGCGCCGCGCGTCAACCGCCTGGTGCTCTATGTCGGCACGCAGAAGATGAACTTCATGATCGCCATCGGCCAGAACATCGCGCCGCTCGACACCGTATCGCGGTAAGCGAGACTATCGCCGCGCGAGCTCCGCGTTCGGGCTCAGCGTGTTCTTGAACATCTCGCCGTCCTTCATGATCACGACGAAGTTCTTCGCCGGGTCCTCGATCAGCTTGATGTCGGCGAGCGGATCGCCGTCGACCACCAGCAGATCGGCCAGCGCGCCTTCCTCGATCACGCCGAGCTTGCCCGGATAGGGGCTGCGCAGTCCCGACAGCGCAAGCAGCTCGCCGTTGTCGCCGGTCGCCATCTTCAGCACCTGTCGCCGGACTGTACCAGCGGTGCAGCTTCGCGAGCTGCGCGCCCTGGCGCGTCGCCAGTCTCTGGTCGAACAGCGTATCGGTGCTGAAGGCGGTCTTGACGTTGTACCGCTTCGGCGAGCGCGTAGGCGTTGTCGGTGCCCGCGATAACTTCCAGCTGCCTTCGCGCGGTTGTCCGATCCTTCAGGGAGGGGGATCACGTCCTCGTCATCGAGGAAAGGCTGGAGGCTCCACCAGATGCCCTTCTCGGCCATCAATTGCGCCGTCGCTTCGTCGGCAAGATGGCCATGCTCGATGCACTTCACGCCGGCCCTGATCGCCTGCTGCATCGCGCGCGGCGTGTAGGCGTGGGCGGTGACATAGGTCCCCCAGTTCTCCGCGCACTCGACCGCGGCGCGGATCTCGGCTTCGGTGTATTGCGTGGCGTCTATTGGACCGAAGGTGGAAGCGACGCCTCCGCCCGCCATCACCTTGATGTGGCTCGCGCCCTTCATGAGCTGTTCGCGTGTGCGCCGCAGCACTTCGTCGGGGCCGTCGGCGATTGCGGTGAAACCCAGACGCTCCGTGTAGTGCAAGGGCTCGCCCGTGACGCGCGGCAGGTCATGGAGCGAGCGGTAGTCGCCGTGGCCGGAGGTCTGCGAGATCGCCGCGCCGCACGGCCAGATGCGAGGGCCCGGGAATGAATCCTTCGTCGATCGCGCGTTTCAGCCCGAATGTCGGGCCGGCGAGATCGCGACCGGTCGTGAAACCGCGCATCAGCATCTCGCCCGCGGCTTTGCCTTGCCGAAGCATCAAGTAGTTCGGATCAGCCGTCAGCAAGCACAAGCATCGGCACGGTCGAAAGAACCATGTGCGTATGCATATCGATCAGACCCGGCATCAGCGTGCGGCCGTTGCCGTCGATCGTCATGGGCTCAACGCCGTCCGGCGGCGTGATCGCGGTCGAGGAGATGGCCGCGATCTTGTTGCCGGAGACAAGCACGTTCATCGGCCCGGAGAGAGAATCCGACGTGCCGTTGAAGATGCGGACATTGGTGAAGAGAACGGGGCGCCGCATCTCCGCGGTTTGGGCTCGCAGGCCTCTTGGACGTCCAAGCGTCGCGAGCGCGGCCGTGCCGGCCGCGAGGAACAAGCGCCGCGAAAGCCGTGTTGTGTGAGACGGTTGATTCGTGTCGTTCGAGCGCGCGCGCATCGGACCCTCGTTCTTGCGGTTTCCGTTGCCCATGCTCGACAGAATTCCAGACGCTATGGCGATGAACCTACCGGCTCCGGAGTACGGGACTATTGGCCCTTGTCACTATTCGCTTCAGCTTGGCGGATAGGCCCGAAGCTAACGCTCCAAACGATCGAGCGTCTTTTTCATCACCGCCATGCCCTGCTCGATCATGGCGCGGAGCTGGTCCGCGGCTTCGTTCGGAAGGAAATCCGCGGTCCACACCACGCGGCTTTGGGATTGGCCTTCGGGGAACACCTGCACCGCGCCGTTATAGTGCGTGAGCGGTCCGCCGATCGCGCCCCACACCAGGCGTCGCTCTCGATCGTCGATATCGACGATCGGCTCCTTGACGACCATGCCGTTGCCGAACGTGACGATGCGGGCGCCGGGTTCCAGCTTGGTGTCGGTCACAAAACCGGGAACCAGCCGCGTGTGCAGCGCGCCGATGTCGCGGATCGCATCCCAAACGGCATCCGGGCTCGCCGAAGTCACGATCTCCTTGCGTATCGATCCCATCTCGATGTCTCCCGTGGTCGCAGATCTGCCGATCAGTCCGGTAACGTCTCCGCCATAAGCCTGTTCCGCAGGCCGCTTCGCGCATGACAAATCTCAGCGCGGGCGGGTGCGCGGACTGGAGGACTCGTGTCCGAGCACCTTCTCGATAGAGATCGGCAACGAGCGGACCCGCGTGCCCGTCGCGTGATAAACCGCGTTGGCGATCGCAGCCGCCATCCCGGCGATGGAGAGTTCCCCGATACCCTTTGTTCCGATAGGCGTCATGGAATTGGGGTGTCCCACGAACAGCACGTCGATATCGCGCACGTCCGCGTTCGCTGCGACAACATAGTCGGCCAACGACGTTGTCACCACTCGGCCGGTACGGTCCGACGCGGTTTCCTCCAGCAGAGCCATGCCGATTTCCGCCGACGATCCCCCCGATGATCTGACTGCGGGCGGTCTTCGGGTTGAGGATCCTGCCGCCATCGACGGCCGACACCACTCGAGCGACTCGGATCGTTCCGAGATCCGGATCGACGTGTACCTCGACGAAATGTGCGGCATATCCACCCGCGTGCGCACGGACGCCCGTTGACGGCGCTGTGTACGGGATGAAACGACCTTCGCGGACGATCACCGTAGCCGATGAGGTTTCACCGGGCGGCGCGCTTTCGCCGTCGATCGTCAGCTCGTCCAGATCGCGCCGCGTGAGGATGTCCGCGTACGATTCGAAGCGCGCCGGATCGTCGGTGATTTGAATCCCGCCGTTGCGAACGGTGATGCCTTCCAAACGACACCCCTTGATCGGCGACATCTCGTCGTCACTAACAAGTTTCACGAACGCGCGGATGAGATCGACACACACCGTGTGCACCGCGTTGCCGAGTCCGCCGGTCAACCCGGATCCACCTTGTTGCGGTGCCCTCGGCATCGCGCTATCGCCCAGACCAAACCGCACGCGCTCGATGGGCACGCCAAGGCAATCAGCCGCGAGCATGGTCATCACGGTGTAGGTGCCCGGCCCGATATCGGTCGCGCCGCTGCGCACGTACGCCGTTCCATCTCGGCGTATCGATGCGATGGCTCTGCATGGGGGCTGGTACGCGAACAGTGCCGCTCGTGCCATGCCGTATCCGACGAGCTGCCCGCCGTTCCGCATGGAGCGGGGCTTTGGATTGCGCGCCGACCATCCAAAGCGCTCGGCACCCTGTCGATAGCACTCGAGCAGCGCGTTGCTCGACCACGGCAGGCCAGTGTCCGGATGCACGTCGGCGTGATTCTTTACTCGCAACTCGATGGGATCGATGTTCAAGGCGTATGAGAGCTCGTCGATCGCCGACTCCAAGGCGAACGAGCCTTCGGCTTCGCCAGGTGCGCGCATCCAGCCAGGGATCGGAATGCTCTGGCGGATCTGGGTTGCGCGAGTCGATACATTGGGACACGCGTATGCGTGGGGGGTCCCGTACGTGATCAGATTGATCAACTCGTCTGTCATCCCAATCGACGATGTCGAGACATGTTCGAGGGCCGTGAGCTGTCCGTCCCGGGTCGCCCCGAGCGACAGCTGCTGAATGGTGTTCGGCCGATGGCCGACAGCGGTGAACATCTGGGCACGCGTCAACACAAGCTTCACAGGCCGCCTCGTGACCCGCGCGGCAAGGGCCGCGAGTGTCACATGCGGCCACGCCCGCAGCCCGGCGCCGAACGCGCCGCCCACGAACGGCGCCAGCACGCGCACGCCGCCCGGATCGACGCCGAACGCGGTCGCCAGCGTGCCGCGCAAGCCGTGTGGATGCTGCGTCGTGTCGTGGACGGTGAGCGCGTCGCCGTCCCACGCCGCGACGGTGGCGAACAGGCCGATCGGGTTATTGGTGTTGCAGGTGGTCGTATAAGTCTGCCTGACTTGCACGTCGGCTGCCGCGATGGCCCGCGGCGCATCCCCACGATCGTAATCGGGCGTCCATGCATGGGACACCCGCGAGGCTCGCGGATCATCGTAGGAGAGAACCGGCGTGTCACGCTCATACGTGACGTTGATCAGCGCCGCCGCCGCGTTCGCTTCTTCCCTGGTCTCGGCAACGACCATCGCGACGTGCTGGCCGTAGTGCAGCACGGCGTCGCTTTGAAACGGTGGCAAGGGCTGCGGACCGATCGGGTCTCCCATTCTCCCAGTGGCTGGCGCATGCGCGAACGCCGGCGCATTGACGTGCGTGACGACGGCCAGCACCCCGGGCGCTCGCTCGGCGGCATCCACCGCGATGTGACGGATTCGTCCGCTCGTCACGGTGCTTTGCACCAGAACAGCATGGGCCAGGCCGGGAAGGGTGACGTCGATCGGGTATGTGGCGGCACCCATCACCTTGAGGCGCCCGTCGACACGATCTCGCGCGGTACCGACGACTTCAGCGATAGTCCCTGTACTCATGGCTTCGCTCCTCTCGCGGAAGCAAACGCGCGTACGATGGTGCGTTTCGCCAACTCGATCTTGAAGTGGTTGTGCTCGCGCGCGCTGGCTCCGGCCAACGCGATCTCGGCTGCGTCGCGAAACGTTTCGTCACTCGCCTTGCGGCCCGTCAGGCTCCGCTCGGCCTCGGTCGCGCGCCATGGCTTGGTCGCGATCCCGCCCAATGCCAACCTCGCCGCTCGGATCGTGTCGCCATCGAGATCGAGGATGACGGCCGCTGACGCCAGCGCGAACTCGTAGCTCGCCCGGTCCCTGACCTTGAGATAATGCGAGCGCCATGCTGCAGGCAGATTTTCAATGACGACATGGGTTATGAGCTCGCCGTGCTCCAGCGCGACTTCGAGGTGCGGCGTGTCGCCGGGGGAACGGTGGAGCTCGCCGAACGGAATCGAACGCGTGGTGCCGTCGGGCCGCAGCGTGCGAACGTCGGCATCGAGGACAACCAGCGCGACGCACAGGTCGGATGGATGCGTGGCAATACAGTGTTCACTGACGCCCAGCACCGCGTGCCCACGGTTGAAGCCTTCCAGCGCATCACAGCCGGAGCCCGGCTGTCTGCGGTTGCATGACGCGTGAACATCTCGGAAATAGGGGCATCGGGTCCGCTGCAGGAGGTTGCCGCCGACCGTCGCCATGTTGCGGATCTGTGTGGTGGCGCCCGAGAGGATCGCTTCCGACAGCACCGGGAAGCGATCGCGCACAACAGGGTGCCACGCCAGTTGACTGTTGGTGACCGCCGCGCCGATAGCGATCGCTTCATCCGACACGTCGATGCTCGACAATCCGAGACGCCGGACATCGACAACGATGTCTGGCGTAAGAACATCGATCTTCATCAGGTCGACAAGCGTCGTTCCGCCGGCCAGGAACATCGCCCCAGGGCGGGCGGCCACGGCGCTCGCCGCGTCCGTCGCGCGAGCCAGCTGTTCATAGGCGAAGGCTTTCATGATTGCACCTCCTGAGCGAGCACGCTCCTCACAGCGGCGATGATGTTCGGGTAGGCGCCACAACGGCACAAATTTCCGCTCATGCGTTCGCGAATCTCCTCGTCTGTCAGCGTCGCGGCGTCGATCGTTTGGCGAACGCCTCGCGTGACGTGACTCGGCACGCCCGCGTGCGCCTCCTGAACGGCGCAGACGGCGGAGAGGATCTGTCCAGGCGTGCAGTAGCCGCACTGAAGTCCATCGCAGCGCAGGAAGGCGGCCTGCATCGGGTGAAGCTCATCGCCTTTGGCGAGGCCCTCAATGGTGACGACATGCTGGCCCTCGCACGACGCCGCAAGCATCAGACAGGACAAAACACGCTGACCTTCGACAATGACCGTGCATGCCCCGCAGGCGCCCTGATCGCACCCCTTCTTCGTGCCGGTCAGACCAAGCACATCGCGAAGCGCGTCCAGCAGCGTCACGCGCGAGTCCAGCGCGATTTCGTGGATCGTGTCGTTAACGCGGATATTGGTTTTCATCTCGATCACCTCTTCTGAGCGCAACCGCCATCTTATGAGACGACAATCCCACCCGGTTCAGACAAAAGGCCGGGAGGAAACGGCATCGGTTGGATCGATGATAGCCCGCCCGCCGCTGCCCGCTTCGGGGTTGCCAACAATAGGATTATACCTATAATACAGAGGTATAATAGGACTACACCTGAAATGGCTCCGGAACCGTGGAACCGCCAATGTTCGACTTAACCGCGCCAGGTCTTCCACCTGTCGGGTGCCGGGCGTACTGCCGTGACGACGTTCCGACCAGGCGCCCGCCCTCCAAAAAATTCAGGATTTGAGCAAACGAACTGTTGGTACGGGACATTATCAAAAGCGATCAGCAGCTTGCAGGTAGGCTGCGGAGCCGTGACCGAGATATGCGAAGGCGGCCGTGCCACCCTAGAAAATTTTCAAAATTCGACGATCAAACTGCTGGAAAACAAGATTATCGAGCATCATCAGTGGCTTGTAAAACGGGCCGCAACCCGCGCTCGGCGGCGCTTGCGCCTGCCCTCCACATGAGGTTCGGGCATAATCGCGGTCTTAGGTCGGAATGAAACGGAGCCTGTTCCCCATGCGCGCCAAACTCCTCCTCAGCGCCGTCGCCACGCTTGCAGCATTCACGCCCGCGCTCGCGGACGAGGGCATGTGGACGTTCGACAATTTCCCTTCGCAAGCGGTGAAGCAGAAATACGGCGTCACCATCGACCAGGCATGGCTCGATCGCGTGCGCGCGGGCGCGGTGCGTCTGGCGGGCGGATGCTCGGCCTCGCTCGTGTCGTCCGAAGGGCTGGTGCTGACCAATCATCACTGCGTCGCGGGCTGCGTGCAGGACCTCTCGACCGCCGATCGCGATTATCTGAAGAACGGGTTCTTCCCCGCGTCGCGCAACGAGGAGCGCCAGTGTCCGGGCACGCAGGCGGAGATCCTGACCGCGATCGCGGATGTGACGACGACGGTCAACGCCGCGACCACGGGCAAGGCGGGGCCGGACTTCGTGCGCGCGCGCGACGGCGCGGTCGCCAATCTCGAGAAGCAGGCGTGTGAGGGAAAGGACGCGATCAACCGCTGTCAGGTGATCTCGTTCTATGACGGCGGCCAGTACAAGCTCTACACCTACCGCAAATATTCCGACGTGCGGCTGGCCTTCGCGCCGGAATTCGACGTGGCGTTCTTCGGCGGCGATCCGGACAATTTCAATTTCCCGCGCTACGACCTCGATTTCTCGTTCCTCCGTCTCTACGAGAACGGCCGTCCGGTCTCGACGCCGCAGCATCTGAAGTGGAACGCGAGCGCGCCGAAGGAAGGCGACCTCGTCTTCGTCGCCGGCAATCCGGGCGGCACCGACCGCCTTCTGACCGCGCCGCAGCTCGCACGACATTGCGCGACGTCGTGCGGCCGCCGGCCCTGTATCAGCTCTCCGAGCTGCGCGGCCGTTACACGCAGTTTGCCGAGGAGAGCGCCGAGCACGCGCGCATCTCCAACCGCAGCCTGTTCGGTGTCGAGAACAGGCTGAAGGCGCTGCGCGGCGCGCAATTGGCGCTGCTCGATCCGATGCTGATCGACTCCAAGCGCAAGGCCGATGCCGAGCTCAAGGCGCGCGTGGATGCCGATCCCAAGCTCAAGGCCGAGATCGGCGATCCCTGGTCGGAGATCGCGCAGGCCCAGGTCGCGCGCGCCGAGCTCACCACCGCGTACTCGTTCCTCGAAGGCGGGTCGGCTTCGCAGCTCTATCGCTATGCGCGGACGCTCGTGCGGGCGGCGGCCGAGCGCGAGAAGCCGAACGGCGAACGCTTGCGCGAGTACAACGACGCGCGGCTGCCGCTGCTCCAGAGGAACCTGCTCGACGAGCAGCCGGTCGAGCGCGATCTGGATCAATTGCAGCTCGAATTCTGGCTGACCAAATTGCGCGAAGAGCTGACGGCGGACGCACCGGAAACCGAGCTCTATCTCGGAAAGGAATCGCCCGAGAGCCTCGCGCGCACGCTCTCCGAGTCGAAACTTGGCGATGCCGAGCTGCGCAAGCGGCTCTGGGAGGGCGGCACGCGCGCGATCATGGCGTCCGACGATCCGATGATCCGCTACGTGCTGAAGACGGACGAGTCCGCGCGCGCTGTGCGCAAGGCGTATGAAGAACGCGTCGACGGGCCGACCGACCGCGCCGCCGAGCGCATCGCGAGGGCGCGCTTCGCCGTCTACGGCACGTCGGTCTATCCCGACGCCACGTTCTCGCTGCGGCTTTCCTACGGGCGCATCAACGGCTGGACCTATCGCGGCCGCACCATGCCCGCGATGACCAATTTCGACGGCCTCTTTCGGCGCGTGACCGGCTACTTCCCGTTCGCGCTGCCGCAACGCTGGCTCGACGCGAAGAGCAAGCTCGATCTCTCGACCGTGTTCAACATCTCGAGCGAGAACGACATCATCGGCGGCAATTCCGGCTCGCCGCTGATCAACGCGAGAGGCGAGGTGATCGGCGCCATCTTCGACGGCAATATCCACTCGCTCGGCGGCGACTTCTACTACGACCCGGCGCTCAACCGCGCGGTGTCGGTCTCGACCGCGGCGATCACGGAAGCGCTGAACAAGGTCTACGGCCAGACCGCCCTGATCGCGGAACTCAACCGGTAGGCTAGGGCGCAAAAGCCGCAGCGCGGCGGCTGTCGGCCGCCGGTAACCTTGTTGTGGTATCCAGGCGCCCACCTGTCGCCGGGAGGCGGGTTGGCCTATAGTTGGCGGTCCAGATACCGGTCTGGAGGAGTCGTGATCGGCCAGGGATTCACAATCGCCAAACGGCACGTCGCGCTGTTCTGCGTGGGGCTGTGCATGGCGTTGTCCGTCCAGATGACGATCGTCGTGCTCGACCGGATGAAGCACGTCTTCCAAATCGACCATGCTCCGACGGCGCTCGCGGGCCCTGTGTTCGATCACGGCCATCACCTGAAGGTTGAAGTTCAGCACGTGCCCGATCATTCGCATGATGAAGCCGGTCTCGTTCACGAGATCGCCTTCTCGCCCGATGTCGCGCACCCGCACGATCACGACGTAGCGCCGCACTCGCATGACCACGAGGCAGCGCCCGCGCACTCGCATGATCACGACGCGCCACCGCACTCTCATGAGTCTCAGGACTTCGCCCACGCTCATGACGACGATACGGCGCCCCACGGGTTCCATACGCACGACGGGCTTCCGCAAGGGCACGATCACGGGCCGATCACGCATCACCATCACGGCAGCGGCATGCTGACGCCGTGGCTGGTTTCGGCATCGCTCCAGCTCGCCATCGTCCCCGCAAAGATCACCGTCGACGAGTTCGGCGTCACCGGCCATCCCGATGCGCCCGCGTGGCGCCGCGACCGCCCGCCCAAACTGGACCTCGAAAGGATCGCTTGATCGGTGGGGGCCTTGTGCCGCCCGCGTCAACACTTTCGAGGATCACAGCATGATGTTTGATAGTTGCGAGCGCGCGAAAGCGCGGCTCGCCGGCATGGCGCACATCGCGGCGCTCATGCTCGCCTTCGCGGGGCTACCGGAGCTCGCGTCGGCGCAGCCTTTGACCTTGCGTCAAGCGTTGACGCTTGCGCGCGATTCCGATGTCGGGCTCGCCGCGTCCGAAGCGCGGATCGAAGCGGCCTCGGGCGCGCTTCGCCAGGCGGGCGTTTCGCCCAATCCGCAGATCGGCGTCGAGGTCGAGAACTTCCCGCGCTCGAATCTCAACACCCCGTTCCATCGCAGCGAAGCGACGCTGTACTACCAGCGGACGGTCGAGCGCGGCGACAAGCGCGAGGCGCGGATCAATGCCTCGCGCGCCGATCTGGAAGTGGTGCGGCTGAGGCGCATCGTCCGCGGGCTCGACCTGTTCCAGAGCGTCGAGGCGGCATGGAACGAGGCCGTGGCGGCCGAGGCATCGGTGCAGATCTGCGGCCGAGCAGCTCTCCACCGTGCAGGCGTTCCAGGAGGAGGTGAGACGCCGCGTCGAAGCCGCGCGCGATCCGCTGTTTGCCGGCGCCCGCGTGGACACGCAGGTGATCCAGGCTGAGATCGCGTTCGATCAGGCGCGGCTCGTCGCGGACAACGCGCGGCGCGCGCTCGCGGCGTACTGGTCCAATCCCACCGACCAGCCGCTCGACGTCGGCGAGTTCGAGAACACCGACGTAGGTTTGCCGGTCTTGCCGGCGCAGAGCGTCGATCTCGCGCTCTTGGAAGCGGTGCGCGAAACCGCGGATGCGCAGATCGCGGTCGAGCAGTCGCGTGCCGTGCCGGACCTCACGCTGCGCGGCGGCGTGCGCTATCTCGAGGACGGACGCGATCTCGCGTTCGTGGTCGGCGGCTCGCTCCCGATCGGGATCTACGACACCAATCGCGGCAATATCGAGCGGGCGGAAGCCGAACGGCTCGCCGCCGATCGCGAGATCGCCGCGGCGCGCCTCGCGAGGGTGCGCGACACGGTGCGCCTGCAAGCCCGGATCGAGGCGAACGCCGCCGAAGCAATCCGGATCGGAGCCGAGGTCCTGCCGAAGGCCGAAGAGACCGTGGCGCTGGTGCGCGACGGCTTCACCCGCGGCGGCTTCAGCTATATCGACGTGATCGACGCACAGCGCGCGCTGATCGAGGCGCGCATCCAGCGCATCGAAGCGCTGAAGGCGTTCCACACCGATCGCGCGGCGCTCAACCGTATCGCCGCAAGCCATGCCGATCTCATCTCCAACGAGGAGACAAGACCATGAACATTCTTCTCCGCACGGTCTCGATCGTGCTCATGGCATCGCTGGCGGCGGGAACTCTTGCCGCGTGCGGCGATGAGCCTGCGCCCGCGTCCACCGCCGCGGTCGGAACCCGGCGCGCCCGCCGATTTCGAGCGCGGCCCGCACAACGGCCGTCTCTTGCGCGACGGCAATTTCTCGCTCGAGGTCACGGTGTTCGAGACGGGCGTGCCGCCGGAGCTGCACGTCTACCCCTACGTGGACGACAAGCCGGTCGATCCGAGCCAAGTCCAGCTCAACATGGCCGTCTCGCGCCTGGGCGGTGAGGTCAACCGGTTCAACTTTCAACCGCGAGAGGATTACCTCAGAGCTGACGCCGTACTGCATGAACCGCATTCCTTCGATGTGACGGCAACGGCAAGCTACGGCGGAGCGGCCCACAACTGGAGCTACGAGAGCTACGAGGGACGCACGACGATTGCGCAGGCCGCGGCCGACGCCGCTGGCGTGAAGACCGAGCACGCCGGCAAGGCCGTACTCGAAGAAAGCATCACCATCGCCGGACGCATCGAGCTCCAGCCGCAGGGCAAGAGCGAAGTGCGCGCCTGGTATCCGGGCCGCATCCTGGAGATGAACAAGATCATCGGCGACCGCGTGCAGAAGGGCGAGATCGTCGCGCGCGTCGAATTGAGCTCGAGCCTTCAGACCTATCCGATCCCCGCGCCGATGTCGGGCGTGGTCACGGAACGCAACGCCAATGTCGGCGACATCGCCGCCGAGCAGGCGCTGTATGTGCTCTCCGATACGACCAAGGTGCATGCCGAGCTCTTCATGTTCCCCGGCGACGCGGAGCGTGTGCGCGTGGGACAGCCGGTCGAAATCCGCAGTGTTTCGGGCGGGCTTGTCACCCGTTCGGAAGTGGAGGTTCTGCTCCCCACGGCGGACCTCAACACGCAGGCGCTTCTCGCCCATGTCGAGCTTCCCAACGCCAACGCGCAGTGGCGGCCCGGCATGGGCGTCGAGGGCTCGATCGTCGTGTCGCGCGCAGCCGTCCCGCTTGCGGTGAGGACGCGTGCGCTCCAGCGCTTCCGCGACTTCACCGTGGTCTACATGAAGGTCGGGCGAGACCTACGAGGTGCGGATGTTGCAGCTCGGCCGTCAGACGCCGGAGTGGACCGAAGTGCTGGGCGGTCTCGAGCCCGGAACCGAATACGTCACGGACAATGCGTTCCTCATACGCGCCGATGTCGAGAAGTCCGGCGCGACGCACGATCACTGAGGGCTCTCGCCATGTTGGAAAAACTGATCGAGCTGTCGATCCGCGGACGCTGGTTCGTGCTCGTCGCGGTTACGGCGCTGGCCGTTCTGGGCGTCTGGAGCTTCCAGCGCCTGCCGATCGACGCGACGCCGGACATCACCAACGTCCAGGTGCAGATCAACACCGAGGCGCCGGGCTATTCGCCGCTCGAGGCGGAGCAGCGCCTGACGTTTCCGATCGAGACGGCGATCGCGGGCCTGCCGGGGCTTGCTATACCGCGTTCGATCTCGCGCTACGGCCTGTCGCAGGTGACGGTCGTCTTCGACCGACGGCGACCGACATCTATTTCGCGCGCCAGCTCCTGAACGAACGGCTGCAGATCGATCGCGCTGCCGCCGGGAATCTACGCCCGATCTCGGGCCGATCACCACGGGCTTGAGCGAGATCTTCTTCTACTCGATCGAGCCGGCGCCGGGTGCGCGCAAACCGGACGGCACCGAATGGACGCTTCAGGACCTGCGCATGTTCCAGGACTGGATCATCCGGCCCGCAGCTTCGCACGACGCCGGGCGTCACCGACGTGAACTCGATCGGCGGCTTCGAGCGCCAATATCACGTGACGCCGATTCCCGCGCGGCTCTCCGCTTATGGCCTCACCATGACCGACGTCATCGATGCGCTTCTGCGCAACAACGCGAACATGGGCGCGGGCTATATCGAGCACTTCGGCGAGCAATATCTCGTGCGCGTGCCGGGACAGGCGTCCACCATCGATGATTTGAAAGGGATCGTCGTCGCCACGCGGAACACGATTCCCATCACCATCGCCAATGTCGCGGACGTCGGCATCGGCGAGGAGTTGCGCACCGGCGCCGCCACGCAGAACGGGCGGGAAGTCGTGCTCGGTACCGCGTTGATGCTGATCGGCGAGAACAGCCGCACCGTCTCGCGCGCCGTTGCCGCCAAGCTGGAAGTGGCCGCGCGCTCGCTGCCGCCGGGCATCGTGGCGCGGCCGATCTACGATCGCACCAACCTGGTCGAACGCACCATTCAGACGGTGCAGACGAACCTGCTCGAAGGCGCGCTGCTCGTCATCCTGGTGCTGTTCCTGCTGCTCGGCAATTTCAGGGCCGCGCTGATCACGGCCGCGATCATTCCGCTCGCCATGCTGCTGACGATCACCGGCATGGTGCAGAACCGCGTCTCCGGCAATCTGATGAGTCTCGGCGCGCTCGATTTCGGGCTCATCGTCGATGCGGCGGTGATCATCGTCGAGAATTGCCTGCGCCGCTTTGCCGAAAGCCAGCGGCGGCTCGGGCGCCTGCTCACGCGGGACGAGCGATTTGCGCTCACGGCATCGGCGACCGGCGAAGTGATCCGTCCGAGCCTGATCGGGATTCTGATCATCACCATCGTCTATGTGCCGATCTTCGCGCTGACCGGCATCGAAGGGAAAATGTTCCATCCGATGGCGATCACCGTCGTCATGGCGCTGACGGCGGCGCTCATCCTGTCGCTGACCTTCGTTCCGGCCGCCGTCGCGTTGTTCGTGACGGGCCGGGTGCGCGAGAAGGACAGTCCGGTGATGGCGGGCGCGCGCGTCCTCTACAGGCCGGCGCTCAATATCGCTCTGCGTGCGCGCTTCGTAACGGTCGCTGTGCGGTATCGCGCTTGTCGCGTGGGCGGGCTTCGCGGCCACCCGTCTGGGCTCGGAGTTTCTTCCCAATCTCGACGAAGGCGACATCACGCTGCACGCGCTGCGCATTCCGGGCACGAGTCTCACGCAGGCGATCCAGATGCAGGAAGCGCTCGAGGCGCGGATCAGGCAGTTCCCGGAAGTGGATCAGGTCGTCGCCAAGATCGGCACCGCCGACATCGCCAACGATCCGATGCCGCCGAGCGTCGCGGACACCTACATCATCATGAAGGACCGCTCGCTGTGGCCCGATCCGCGCAAGCCCAAAGCGCAGCTCGTCGCCGAGATGCAGGCGGCGGTCGTCCAGGTGCCGGGCAACAATTACGAGTTCACGCAGCCGATCCAGATGCGCTTCAACGAGCTGATCGCGGGCGTGCGGACCGATGTGGCGGTGAAGGTCTTCGGCGACGATCTCGATCTTCTGTTCCAGACCGGCGAGGCCATCGAGGCTGTGATGGCAGGCATTCCCGGCGCGCAGGACGTCGCCGTCGAGCAGGTCACGGGCTTGCCGATGCTCCAGATCACGCCCGACCGCATCGCGCTCGGCACGGCACGGGCTTGCGGTCGATGACGTGCAGAACGTGGTCCGCGCCTCCATCGGCGGGATCGTGGCCGGTCAGATCTTCGAGGGCGACCGGCGCTTCGACGTGGTGGTGAGGCTTCCGGAATCGCTGCGCGCCAACGTGGCCGAGATCGGCCGCTTGCGCGTTCCGCTGCATCCGACCGCGGGCAGCGGCGTCGATAGCCACGGCTTCGTGCCGCTGTCCTCGGTCGCCAAGATCGAGGTCGTGATCGGGCCGAACCAGATCAGCCGCGAGGACGGCAAGCGCCGGGTGGTCGTCACCGCCAATGTGCGCGGGCGCGATCTCGGGTCCTTCGTGGCCGAATTGCGCGACCGCGTGCAGAACGAGGTCGAACTGCCGACCGGCTACTGGATCACCTATGGCGGAACCTTCGAGCAGCTGATCTCCGCGGCCAACACGCTCCAGGTCGTGGTGCCGCTCGCGCTCCTCCTGATCTTCGTCCTGTTGTTCCTCCTGTTCGGCTCGGTCACCGACGCGGCGATCGTGTTCACGGGCGTTCCGCTCGCGCTCACCGGCGGGGTTGCCGCGCTCATTCTGCGCGAGCATGCCGCTGTCGATCTCGGCGGGTGTGGGCTTTATCGCGCTCTCAGGTGTCGCGGTGCTGAACGGCGTCGTGATGGTCTCGTTCATCCGCAGCCTGCTCGCGGAAGGGCGGCCGCTCGACGAGGCGATCCGCGAAGGGGCGCTGGTTCGGCTGCGTCCGGTGCTGATGACGGCGCTGGTGGCGAGCCTCGGCTTCCTGCCGATGGCGCTGAACGTGGGCACGGGGGCGGAGGTGCAGAGGCCGCTCGCGACCGTGGTGATCGGCGGCATCGTGTCGTCGACGGTGCTGACGCTGTTCGTGCTGCCGGCGCTCTACCGGATCGTTCACGCGGGGCTCGTCCGGCGCCGCGCGCACGGCAAGCACGGACCGCCGGTGACCGGCGATCCCCTGCACCGGGCGGCAGAGTAGGGGTTACGACCCCGCCACCTTCTGGAACACCGCCTCGGCTTTCGCCCGCGAAGGCGCGGCGAACGAGCGGTTCCAGCCGGTCTTGAAGCTGGTGTGTCCGCACTTCTCGCACCCGGCGATCAGTGCGCCCGCTTTCGTCACGACGCGATGTTGGCAGTTCTCGCAGCGGTAAATGGCGGTTTCGCGTGAAACCTCGCCGACTTTGGCGCTCACGGCACTCTCCCTACAGGACCTTCCCGCCGATAGAAACTGACTTGCGACCTCCCGGTTCCGAGACATTTATGAGCCTTCCCCAAGGTTCGAGGGCTCTCCGGCCACGCGCCGCCGGAATTGACTTCTAGAACGGCGGTTTTTGGGCTAGGGACAGCGCCCAACGATGCCGGTAGAGTGTCGAAAGTCCGCCGGACAGGGGTAGGTTCCGTGATCGACAAACGCAGTTTCATGCTCGGAAGTGCGGCGCTTGCGGCCAGCCTCGCGCTGCCGGCCCGCGCGCAGACCCCAGCTCCTGCGGTGAAACCGATCCCCTATCCCCATCGGGTGGTCACGGTGGTGACCCATTCGAGCCCCGGCGCCGGCAGCGACGTGCTGCTGCGCGAAATGCTCCGGTATCTCCAGCGCTATATCGGCGCGACCTTCATCGTGGAGAACGACGAGGGCGGGTCGGGCGCGAAGGCGGTGGCCCGGGTGTCGTCGGCCAAGCCCGACGGGAGCATGCTCTACGCCACCAGCCCGACCTATATCCTGACCTCGCTCCTAAGCAGTCCGACAAGGACCTATAAGGACTTGGAACCGCTGGTGAATTTCTTCAACGATTCCGAGATCCTCTACACGCGCACGAACGGCCCCTACAAATCGCTCGAGGACGTCATGAACCGGGCGAGGGCCACGCGCGGACGCTGGGGCGCGGCCAACCCCGCCTCCCAGGAGCGGCAGGCCGGCGAGCAGCTCAAGCGCGCCGCCAAGGTGCAGGCCGCAGTCGTCTCGCACGAAGGCGGCGGCGACCTGATGATCAACGTGCTGAACGGCACGCTCGACATGGGTGTGGGCGAAGTGCAGGAGATCCGCTCGCAGCTCTCGTCCAACAGGGTCACGATGCTCGCGACCTTCAACCCGGAACGCATGGCGGCTTATCCGAACATCCCGACGGTCAAGGAACTCGGCTACGACGTGACGGTGGTGAAGTTCCGCGGGCTCGCGGGGCCCAAGGGCCTGCCGCCGGAGATCATCCGCATCTGGGAACAGGCGGTGCCCCTCATCCTCGCCGATCCCGAATACAAGGTGATGTATACGCGGGACAATCTCGCGCCGAATTTCCTGCCGCACGCGGAGTATGGCCCCTTCGTCCAGAGATTCGCCGCCGAGACGACCGCGTATCTCAAGTCCACGGGCGTCATCCGCTGATGCGGAAGGACTTGTTCGCCAGCATCGGCCTGCTCGTGATCGCGGCTGCGTACTACATCACCGCAACGGGGATATCCGAAAGCACGCTGGATGAGCCTGGCGTTCCAGGCCCGCAGAGCCTGCCGACGGTGCTGGCCATGGTGCTCGCGGTGATCGCGATCGTCATGGGTGCGCGCGCGTTGTCCGCCACGCCTGCGCACAAGAGTTCCAGCAAAGAGGATAAGGAAGCCGAAGCGCCGTGGCCGCGCGCGCTCGGGATCCTCGGGATTGCCGTGCTCTATCTTCCGGCCGCGTCGTTCCTCGGCTATCCCATTGCGCTCTTCCTGCTGCTGGTGGCCGTCGGGCTCTACGAGGGCAAGGCGGCGGATTGGCGTTTGTTCACGGTGGCCGCAGGCGGGGCGGTGTTCTTCTATCTGGTCTTCGACATCATCCTCGGCGTCCGCCAGCCCGAAGGCATGCTGTTCGCTTTCTGATCTCTCTCAGCGCCTAGGGGGCAAAGCTGGAAATTCTCGAACAGGCAGTGCTGATGTTGGTGACGACGCCGCTCGTGTTCGCGGCGGTCGGCGGCCTCGTCTGGGGCGTGCTCGGAAGCTCGATGCCCGGCATGTCGGCCTCGATCACCATGGCGCTGCTCTTGCCCTTCACCTATACGCTCCCGCCGGAACTGGCGATCGTAATGCTCGCGTCCTGCTATATCGGCGCCGAGTATGGCGGATCCGTTCCCGCGATCCTGATCCGCACGCCCGGCACGAACGCCGCCGCGGCGACGATCCTCGACGGCTATGAGATGAACCGCCAGGGACGCGCGGGCGAAGCGCTCGGCATATCGCTCTGGTCGGGCGTGATCGGAGGTCTCTGGGGCCTCTTGATGCTGATCCTGATGACCGAGCCCTTGTCGCGCTTGGCGCTGCAGTTCCGGCCGACCAGCTATTTCGGGCTCGGCATTCTCGGGCTCTCGGTCATCGCCTCGCTGACCGGAAAGTCGCTGCTCAAGGGCATGGCGGCCGCGACCTTGGGACTGATGATCTCGACCATCGGCACCGATCCGATGTCGGGCGTCAGCCGTTTCACGTTCGGCTCGCCCGATCTGCTCGAAGGCATCGCGCCGATCTTCGTCATGGTGGGATTGTTCGCCGTGACCGAACTGATGACGCGGAGCGGCGTTCCCCCGATCACGATCAGCTCGGGGACGTCGATCCGCGTGCGTCTGCCGCGGCTTCCGATGATGCGCAAGATCGCGCGCGCGCAAAGCGTCGGCTGCGCCGTGGGCTCGGTCGAAGGCCTGATGCCGGGCGCGGGCGGCACGCTCGCGTCGTTCATCGCCTACAACGAGGCGAAACGCTGGTCGAAGGAGCCGGAGAAATTCGGCAAGGGCTCCGAAGAAGGCGTGGCCGCGCCCGAGACCGCGAACAACACGGTCGCCAGCACGGCGCTCATTCCGCTCCTGAGCTTCGGCATTCCCGGCTCGAATTCCGCGGCCGTGCTGTTGGGCGGGCTTCTGATCCATGGCCTCGTGCCCGGCCCGCGACTGTTCGAGGAGAATCCCGAAGTCGTGATCGGGCTCTATGCCGGATCGTTCGTGGCCGACGTCGCGCAGATCCTCGTCGGCATGTCGATCCTTCCGGTCTGCATCTGGCTGGTCAATCGGCCGAAGCCGTATCTCTCGGGCTTCATTCTGGCGCTCATCATGTCGGGCGTGTACACGGTCCACCAGTCGCTCTTCGATCTCGGCATCGTCATGACGGCGGGGCTTCTCGGCTATTTCATGCGCTATTTCGGATTCCCGGTGCTGCCTGCCGTGCTCGGCGTCGTGCTCGGCAACCTCGTCGAATCCAATTACCGGCGCTCGCTCGCGCTGTCCGGCGGCGAGCTCTCGATCTTCCTCGAGGACCCGATCTCCATTGTCTTCCTCGTGCTTGCGGTCGTGATCGTGAGCGCTTCCCTGTTCAACGAATGGCGCGTCTCCGCGAAGGCGCGGAAGGAACGCACCGCGTGACGATTGCCGCCGATCTTGCCCAATTCGCTTCGCATCTCGACGCCGAGCATCTGCCGGCGAAGACGCGCGAGACCATCCATCTCCTGATGCTCGACGTCGCGGGTTTGTGCGTGGCCGCGCGCGACCATGACTATGTGAAAGCGGCGGGTGCGAGCATCGCGTCGGAGGGCAAGTCGACCGCCATCGGACACAAGGGCGCGTTCGGTCCGTACGATGCGGCGCTCGTGAACGGCACGGCCGCGCATGGCGAGGACTACGACGACACGTTCGAAGGCGGGCCGGTGCATGCGGGCGCGGTGATCGTGCCTGCGGTGCTCGCGGTCGCGGAGCATCGCGCGCTCATGGGCGCCGACGTGCAGAAGGGCGTCGCGGCGGGCCTCGAGCTGATGTGCCGCATGAGCCTTGTCACGCCGGAGGCGATCCACAAGGCGTGCTTCCACCCGACGGCGGTGCTCGGTGCACCCGCCGCGGCTGCGGCCGTTGCGACCGCGCTCAGCCTGTCGCCCGAGAAGATCGCGCACGCGATCGGCATCGCGGGGTCGCTCGCCTCGGGCATCATCGAATATCTCGCCGACGGAAGCTGGACCAAGCGGCTGCACGCGGGCTCGTCGGCGCAATCGGGCATCCGCGCCGCGCTGCTCGCGGAAGCGGGCTTCACCGGGCCCGAAGACGGTGCTCGAAGGCAGCCACGGCTTCTACAAGGCGTTCGCGCCGTCGAAGACGCCGAATTTCTCGCCGCTGCTCGAAGGTCTGGGCAAGCGCTTCGTGCTCGAGACGATCGCGTTCAAGCCTTATGCCTGCGGAACGATGACGCAACCGTTCATCGATTGCGCGATCGAGCTCCGCCGCATGGGCATCAAGCCCGACGATATCGCCTCGATGGTGTGCAATGTGGGCGAGGGCACCGTGCATCGGCTGTGGGAGCCGCTCGCGCTGAAGTACGCGCCGCCCAACGGCTATGCCGGAAAATTCTCGACGCCCTATTGCGTCGCCGCCGGTTTCATCGACGGCAAGGCCGGCTTCGAGCAGTTCACCGATGAGCGCGTGCACGACAAGGATTTGCGCGCGCTCGCAGCGAAAGTCTCCTATGTGATCGATCCGAACGACGAATATCCGCGCAATTTCACCGGACATATCCGCGCCACGCTGAAAGACGGCAGCGTGCGCGAAGCGCGGAAGCCGCATATGCGCGGCGGCGCGCACGAGCCGCTGACGCGGGATGAGATTCTCACGAAGTTCCACGACAACGCGCGCTTCGGCGGCTGGACGCGCGAGCGCGCCGATGAGCTCTCTGCCGCCATTGCGACGATCGCCAAAGGCGGCCCCGTCGATCTCAGGTGCGCGCGGGAATGAGCGAGAAGGAATTGAACGGGCGCGTCGCCATCATCACCGGCGGCGCGCGCAATATCGGCCGCGCGATCGCGCTCGATCTTGCAGACGGCGGCGCGCACGTGACCGTGGTCGCGCGCGCCGACATGAAGAGCATCCGCTCGACCGTGTCCGAGATCGAAGCCAAGGGGCGCAAGGCGCTCGGGCTTCAGGTGGACGTGACGAGTGAAGCCGATGTGCAGCGCATGGTCGACGAGACGCTCAAGAAATTTGGCCGCATCGACATCCTCGTCAACAACGCGGGCATTCGTCCCGAGGCGGCGGTCGAAGACCTCACGCTGCAGGCGTGGCGCGATGTGATGGCGGTCTCGCTCGACGGTGCGTTCCTGTGCGTGAAGGCGGCGCTGTCGGCGCTCGAGAAGACCAAGGGCACGATCGTCAATATCGGCGGGCTTACCGCCTACACGGGCGCCGTCCACCGCGCGCACGTGGTCGCCGCGAAAGCCGGCCTCGACGGTCTCACCAAGGCGCTCGCCGTGGAGCTCGCGCCGCGCGGGATCACCGTGCAATCTCGTGGCGCCAGGCATGATCGACACCGTGCGCGAGGGCGCGGAACCCGCGCATCGCAAGGGCCGCGCGATGCTGTCCAGCCGCCGCGGACGGCCGGACGATGTGTCCGCCATGGTGCGGTTCCTGGTGGGACCCAAGGGGCACTATCTGACCGGACAGACCATCCATGTTTCCGGCGGCGCAGTGCTGTCGTTGAGACAACGATCACATCCGAGCCAACAGGGCCATTGCCTGGCTCCGGCGGAATAGGACAATCTCCCCTCGCGTGCTAACAAACCGCCGCGCGCGGGCTTGAACCCCGCGTGTTTCCTGAGAGTTTTCGTCCATGCTCGAATTCTGGTTCAGCGGTTTTACCAGTCTGCTGCAGCCCGACGTGATCGCCTTCCTGATCCTCGGCATGGCGATCGGGTTGTTCGTCGGCGTGCTGCCGGGTCTCGGCGGGACCACGGCGCTCGCGCTGCTCACGCCCGTGACCTACGGCCTCGATCCGGTGGCCGCGCTCGCGCTCGCGGGCGGCGTGATGGGCGGCGTGCCGATGGGCGGCGCGGTGACCGCGATCCTGCTCAACACGCCGGGTCAGACCGCCAACGCGGTGACCTGTCTCGACGGCTATCCGCTGGCGCAACAGGGCAAGGCGGGTCTCGCCATCGGCGCGGCGGCGAGCGCGAACGCCATCGGCGGCATCATCGGCACGATCTCGGTGCTGGCCGTCCTGCCGATCGCGACCGATCTCGTGCTCGCCTTCGGACCGCCGGAGTTCTTCCTGATCGCGCTGCTCGGCCTCGTGCTCGTCGCGACGACCACGCGCGGAAAAATGCTGCGCGCGCTCGTCGCCGGCGTGTTCGGCTTGATGATCGCTTCGATCGGCTACAACGACGTCACCGGCGGGCAGCGCTTCACGCTCGGGATCGAGTATCTGTGGGACGGCGTGCATCTCGCGCCCGCGCTCGTGGGCCTCTTCGCGGTCGCGGAGATGATGCATCTCTCGATCAAGGGCGGCACGATCGCCAAGGCCGACAGCGACATCCAGATCAACAATATCGGCGCAGGCCTGTTCGAGGCCTTTCGCCATTGGGGCACGATCATACGCGGCTCGCTGATCGGAACGGCGGTCGGCGCCATCCCCGGTGTCGGCGTCACCGTGGCCTCGTTCCTGTCCTACAGCATGACCGTGCAGGCTTCGAAGGACCCGGAATCGTTCGGCAAGGGCAACATCAAGGGCGTGATCGCGCCGGAAGCGGCGATCAACGCCAAGGACTGCGCGGCACTGATCCCCACGCTCGCGTTCGGATTGCCCGGCGGCGCCGAGATGGCGGTGTTCATGGGGATATTGATCCTGCACGGGATGCAGCCCGGGCCGCTGATCCTCATGCAGCATCAGTCCGAGATCTACAGCCTGATCTGGGCGCTGACGGCGTCGTGCATCCTGGCGTCGTTCGTCGGCCTCTTGTTCGCGCGGCCGCTCGCGATGCTGACCCGGATCGACACGCAGCTTGCTCGCGCCCATCATCATCGCGCTGGCGCTCGTCGGGTTCCTATGCGATCGACATGGTGATCGAGAACGTGATCCTGAGCGCGGTGTTCGGCGTGATCGGCTTCCTGATGATCCGCTTCGACTATCCGCGCATCACGCTCGTGGTGGCGCTGGTGCTCGCCGCGCTCGCCGAGCGCAACTATCACCAGTCCATGCTGATGGGCGATGAGAGCTGGTCGATCTTCTTCACGCGCGTGCCGAGTGCGGTGCTCGTGGCGTGCGTGCTCTTCTCGATCGCGAGCCCGTTCATCCGGGCCTATTGGCGCAAGCCGGCGGCGGCCGGCGCGGTATCGGGTTAGCCGTGAAGCGCGTCCTCGGAACTCCCATCGTCGAATATCTGCCCGCGCTCGCGATGGTCGCGATCACGATCGCTTATCTCGCGATCGCGTACACCTATAGCGTGCAGGCGCGGCTGTTCCCGGTGCCCGTGGGCTGGCTGATGCTTCTGCTGCTCGCGCTCGATCTCGTCTCGCGCACCAAGACGCCGACCGGCGAGATGCTCACGCGGCTGCTCAATCCGGCGGCCGAAGCCGAAGGCGCGGAGCCCCGGTTTCCGATCCTGCGCCAAATGAGCGCGATCCTGTGGGTCGCATTCTTCACCGTGGCGCTGGTGCTGATCGGGATCATGTACGCCGTGCCGCTCTATGTGTTCGGCTCGATGCGCTTCCACGGGAAGAAGTCGTATCTCACCTCGCTGATTGCCGCGGTCTGCGTCACCGCGTTCACCTGGGTGCTGTTCGCGTTCGCGCTCCAGGTCGAGCTCTATCCCGGAGCGTTGTTCTCCGAATACTGAGGTGCATCTTGAAAGGCCCGAGCTGGGCGGCGATAAAGCCTGCCCAGCTCGAGCAATCATGTGCGCATCAATGGCCGGGAGCCCGATAGTTGACGGTCTTTGCAAGAGCCGCGTCGAATTCCTGAGCCGTCAGAAGCGCAGTTGTCCTTGTGCGCGCGGCGCCGCTCGCGCTGACGGCCGATGCGAATGCGCTGGCGGCCACCGTATTGGGAAATTCGGCGATGGCGATGACATCGCGATCGCCCAAGCACCAATAGAGACATTCCAGTTCGCCATCGACCGCTTTGAGCGCAGCTTTTGTGGCAGCGAGACGGCCTGCCGCCTTGTCTTTCTGCACACCCTTGAATCCTTCGGCTGTGTAAGACGCTTCGATGAGGAATTTCGGCATGTGGGCCTCCCATGAGTGGATGAGCGCCCCCCAATAAGCGGGTATGTCCCGCGAGCGCGATCATACAGGAGTTCGGGATCGGGCGCGTTCACAAACCGCGACGCGGTCCTGCGCTGACTCGCGCGGACCGGTCCGATCCTTTAGTCATGTCGCCATGGCGGCGGGCAAAGTCATCATCGTCGGCGGCGGCATCGGCGGACTTTCGGCCGCGCTCGCGTTGCTCAAGCGCGGGATCGATGTCGAGGTTTACGAGCAGTCGAGCCTGCTGAAAGAGGCGGGCGCCGGCATCCAGATCGGATCGAACGGCACGCGCGTCCTCTACGCGCTCGGTCTGGAACAGGCGCTCGCGCAGGTCTCGGTCATGCCGAGCGCGCGCGAATTGCGCCATTGGCGAACCGGCGAGACCTGGAACTGGTTCGAGCTTGGCGAAACCTCGGCACGGCGTTTCGGCACGCCGCATCTGATGCTTCACCGCGGCGATCTCCACGCGGCGCTGTCGAACGCGGTGAAGGCGCTCAAGCCGGATGCGATCGCGCTGAACAAGACGTGCGTCGCGGTCAGTCAGACGGCGGATTTCGTCGAGGTGCGCTTCCGGGATGGAACATCGGCCACCGCACCGTTCGTCATCGGCGCCGACGGCATCCACTCGACGGTGCGCGCCGCTGCTGTTCGGACCGGGCAAGCCGGAGTTCACCGGCTGCGTCGCGTGGCGCGGACTGATCCCGATGGAGCGGCTGCCGTCCCATCTGCACCGGCTCGTCGGCACCACATGGCTCGGGCCGCGCGGCTTCGTGCTGCACTATCCGGTGCGGCGGGGCGAGCTGATGAATTTCGTCAGCGTGGTGGAGCGCGACGATTGGCAGGTGGAGTCCTGGGTCGTGGCCGGCACGACGGGCGAGCTCGCGAACGACTTTGCCGGCTGGCATGCCGACGTGCAGACGCTGATCGAGAGCATCGAGACGCCGTACAAATGGGCGCTGATGGTGCGCGGTCCGATGGAGATGTGGAGCAGGGGCCGCATCACGCTGCTCGGCGATGCCTGTCATCCGACGCTGCCGTTCTTGGGCCAGGGCGCGGTGATGGCGATCGAGGACGCCTATATCGTCGCCGCCTGCATCGAGAAATATTCTCACGATCCGGCGAAGGCGTTTGCGCGCTACGAGGAGATCCGGCGCGAGCGCACGGCGAACGTCGTGCGCAAGGCGCAGGAGAATCGCGCGATGGCGTTCGAGCCGCGCCTGGCGGATGAGGACGCCGTCGCCGACGTCGTGGCGATGGATTGGCTGAACGTTCGCCGCCGCGAGCGCCTCGACTGGCTCTACAATTACGACGCAACGTCGATCCCGATCTGATCATGGACCCGCGCGAACTAAGCACAGCAGAAATCACGGCTCAGCTCCGCGCGCTTGGCGTGGCGGAGGGCGACGTCCTGCTCGTGCACACGTCGTTCCGCGCGATCCGGCCGATCGAAGGCGGGCCGAAGGGACTGATCGCGGCGCTGCGAGATGCGCTCGGGCCCAAGGGCACGCTGGTGATGCCGTCGTGGACGGGCAGCGACGAGGAGCCGTTCGATCCTGAGACCACACCGGCTTCGTCGGATTTGGGAGTAGTGGCCGATACGTTCTGGCGCGTGCCGGGTGTTCTGCAGAAGCCGGCACTGTTTTGCGATGGCGGCATGCGGACTCGAAGCTCGACTGATCACCAGCGATCCGCTTTGCTTTCCGATCCACGGCCCAAGGTCCCCGATCGGCCGAGCCCACGATCTTGACGCCAAGGTTCTGCTCATCGGAGTCGATCACGACGCCGACACCACGCTTCACCTCGCGGAAATCCTGGCAGACGTTCCGTATCGCGTGCGGAAGCACATTACCATTCTCGACGACGGGCGTCCGACCCGCATCGAGTATCTCGAGAACGATCACTGCTGTCAGCGCTTCAATCTTGCGAACGAGTGGCTGCGCGCGCGTGGGCTTCAATCCGAGGGACGCGTCGGACACGCGCATGCGCGGCTCGCGCGGGCTCGCGACATCGTCGATGTCGTGGTCGAGCAGCTGCGCCGCGATCCGCTCGTGTTTCTCCACGCACCGGACGCCGGCTGCGCCGAGTGCGACGAAGCGCGGAGAAGCATCCCTGCTGGCGGGCGCCCGAAGATAGCAGCCGGACATACGATGAGTAGGAAGTGAAGCAGGGCTGAGCCATGTCATTGCGAGACGAACAGAAAAGTGATTCACTGGGACGCCGTCGAGGCGTGGGCGCATATCGCTGGTTAAATCTCGTGCTTGCGGATGCAGGCGGCGAGATGCGGGCGCGCGGCGCCGTTCGGCGCGGTCACGGGCTCGAGCGGCGGGATCGCCTGCTTGCACGCGGGGATCGCGTGCGGGCAGCGCGGATGGAACGCACAGCCGGGCGGCGGTGCGATCGGGCTCGGCGCCTCGCCCTTGATCGGCGCCGACTGACGGCGCACGTCGGGGTCGGGCACCGGGATCGCTTCCATCAGCGCGCGCGTATAGGGATGCGCGGGCTTCGCGAACACCGTGTCGGCGGGGCCGATCTCGACAATGCGGCCGAGATACATGATCGCGATGGAGTCGCTCACGTGCTCCACGACCGAGAGATCGTGGCTGATGAAGATGTAGGTCAGGTTCCGCTCGCGCTGGAGCTTGACCATCAGGTTCAGCACCTGGCTGCGCACGGAGACGTCGAGGGCCGAGACCGGCTCATCGGCGATGACGAGCTTGGGATCGAGCGCGAGCGCGCGCGCGATGCCGATGCGCTGGCGCTGTCCGCCGGAGAATTCGTGCGGGTAGCGGTCGAGCATCTCGCCGGTGAGGCCCACGGTCTCGAACAGCGCGCGCACTTTCTCGACCTGCTCGGCCTTCGTGCCGATGCTGTGCACGAGCAGAGGCTCGCGCACGATCTCGCCGACCGTCATGCGCGGATTGAGCGAGGAATAGGGGTCCTGGAAGATCGCCTGCATGTCGCGCCTAAGGCGGAACAGCTCGGATTTCGAGGCATGCGCCATGTCCGCCCCTTCGAAGAACACGCGGCCCTCGGTGGGGTCTTCGAGACGCATCACGGTGCGGCCGAGCGTCGACTTGCCGCAACCGGATTCGCCCACAAGGCCGAGCGTCTCGCCTTCCTTCACGTCGAAGCTGACGCCGTCGACCGCGCGCACGTCGCCGATCTTGGCCGCGAACACGCCGCCGCGCACGGGATAGTATTTCTTCAATCCCTCGACGACGAGGAGAGGCGCGCCGTTTGCGTTCACTGCTCGGTGTCCTCAAGCGGATAGTGGCAGGCGACGAGGCTGTTCTTGAATTGGCGAAGCTGCGGGTCTTCGGTGAGGCACTTCTTCTGCAGCGCGTCCGCCAGAGTCTTGCGCCGCCAGCAGCGCTCGGCGAAGCGGCAATAGGGCGGCGGTTTCAACAGCGACGGCACCACGCCTTCGATCGTCGGCAGGAGCGCCTTCTTGGCGCGGTTCTTCTGCGGCAGGCTGCGCAGGAGGCCCTTCGTATAGGGATGCCGGCTGCGCTTGAAGACGTCGCCGATGGGCGCTTCTTCGACGATGCGGCCCGCATACATCACCGCGACCTCGTCGCACATCTCGGCCACCACGCCCATGTCGTGCGTGATGAAGAGGACGGACATGTTGGTGCGCTTCTGAAGGTCGCGGATCAGGTTCAGGATCTGCGCCTGGACGGTCACGTCGAGCGCGGTCGTGGGCTCGTCCGCGATCAGAAGGCGCGGCTCGGTCAAGAGCGCCATCGCGATCATCACGCGCTGCTTCTGACCGCCGGAGAGCTCATGCGGATAGGCGGTCAGCCGGGTCGCCGGATCGGGAATGCCGACGGTCGCGAGCATCTCGACGGAGCGTTGCCGCGCGGCCTGCGCGGTCCATGCCGAAGCGGAGCTTGAGCACTTCGCCCATCTGCTTCTCGATGGTGAACACCGGATTGAGCGACGTCATCGGGTCCTGGAAGATCATCGCGATGTCCTTGCCGCGGATCTTCGGCAGCTCGTCGCGCTTGAGCTGAAGGATGTCGATGTCGCCGAAGCGGATCGCGCCGTCGAGAATCCGACCCGGCGGATGGGGAACGAGACGCAGGATCGAGGTCGCGGTCACGCTCTTGCCGCAGCCGGATTCGCCGACGAGCCCGAGCGTCTTGCCCTGCTCGATGGTGAACGACACGCCGTCGACGGCGACGAGAAGCCCCGCCTCGGTGTCGAACCCAACTCTGAGTTTGTCGATGTCCAGCAGCGCCAAGTGTGTCTCTGTGAAATGTGCTCTTCGAAGACGCGTTACTGGACGCTCTGACGCACGTTGAAGAAATCGCGGTCCAGGTCCTCGTCGACCGGCAGCGCCTTGTTGGTGCGCATCGCTTCCTCGAGCGCCGTCTTCTTGTCCGGATCGATCCAATAGACCAGCCAGTCCATGTATTGCTGCGTGCGCAGCGGCAGGTAGAACTCCGGGAACTGGACGTAGTCCCAGTAGACGAGCCGCATGAAGGGCGCTCTCCGGAACGGGATGTTGAACGCTTCGTCGTGGACGATCTGGTCGATCTTGTTCATGGCGGCCATGCGCGCCTGCGGATCGAGGTCCTTCTCGTAAGTCTCGATCAGCTTGTCGACCTCTTCCGTTCCAAAGCCCCAGAAATTGTTGTTGTTCTTGGAGTTCTTGAAGCTCGTGTGCAGGTATTGGCGCGGATCGGGATAGAAGCCCGAGGTCATGTTGACGAAGCCCATCTCGAACTTCCGCTCCAGCATGCGCTGGAACGCTGCGCCCGGATCGAGCAGCTGAAGCTTCATATCGACGCCCGCGCGCCGGAAATCCTGCTGGATGACGGTCATCTCGCGCTCCAGCGCCTTGTACAGATACATCAGCGTGAAGCTCGCCTTCTCGCCGCGATCGTTCACCAGGATGTCGTCGGTGTCGGACCGCGTGAACAAGAGGCCATAGGCGACATTGCGCAGCTTCGCGAACGCGCTCTGATCGGCGACGCTCGCCGGCCTACGGTAGCCCGCTTTCTCCAGATATTCGCGCGCCTTGGCGGGATCGAAGGGCCGCGCCTTCACCTCGGGATTGGCGAAGATGGTCCCTTCGAAGAACGAGTTGACGCGGAAATATTCGCTGTACCAGAGGTTCTTGTTCAGCCGATCGAAATTGATCAGGTACTGCATCGCGGTACGGAAATCCTTGTTCTGGAAGATCGGCGCCTCCAGATTCATATGGAAGCCGCCGACGCCATTGGGCGTGTCCGTGAACACGCGCGACCGCTTGATCCATCCGTTGGTGATCGCGGGGAAGGTGTAGATCTCGTGCCAGTTCTGGACCGAGGGCTCGGCCATCATCTCGAGCTCGCCCTGGCGGAGGTAATCGAGGTTGCGCTCGGGCGGGATCACCCGGAGCGTGATCTGGTCGAAGTTGTATTGACCGATGAAGTAGCGCTTCTTGTCGCCCCACCAATTCGGCTGGCGCTTGAAGGTCACGGATTCGCCGCGCTTCATCTCCGAGATGACATAGGGACCGATGGCGAGCGGCGGCTCGTTGTTGGTCCGCGTGACCCAGGTGTCGTCCAGCACGGTCGCGTGCTTCGGCATCGGGAAGAGCGAGTAGTCGTAGAGCGGCCGCCAGCTCGGGCGCTTGCCGACGATGCGGATGCGTGTAGTCGTCGATCTTGTCGATGGACTCGAAATATTCCTCGGCATAGGTGTTCATGAACGGATCGACGATGAATTTCGACCGCATCATCTCCAGCGTGAAGACATAGTCGTCCGCGGTGACCGGCTTGCCGTCGCTCCAGCGCGCGTCAGGATCGAGCTTGAAATAGAGCGTCTTCCCGTCCGGCTGGATCGACCAATGCGTGGCCATCCTCGGGATGAACTTGTCGGTGACCGGATGCATGGCCACGAGGCCGAAGTCGAGCGTGAACAGCCGGTTCCAGGAGGCGAAGGAATCGTTGTTGTTCGGTCCCATCAGGCGGAAGGTCAGCGGATAGGAGGGCATGGAGAGCCTGAAATTGCCCCCGCGGATCGCTTTCTCCGAGCCGATCAGCGGCTCGTCTCGTTGGTGTCTCCCAGACGATGTCCTTGGGCAGCGTCGACGGGCCCCGTATTCGCGGGCGCGGCGGGCGCCGTCTCCGCGGGAGCGGGCGCTGCGCCCTTTCCGGCATCGGCCGCGAAGATCGCGATGCTCGCGGCGGGCAGAAGCAGACTCGCCAACGCGATTGCGGTGATCAGCTTCCTCATGTCAGGACCTCCGAACAATTCTATTCATATTTCGCGTACTGCTTGGGATCGAACGCTTCGCGGATCGATTCCCCGATGAACACGACCAGCACCAGCGTGATCGTGATGGCGCCGAACGGCGCAAAGGTGAGCCAGAGCTTGTCGCGGTTTTCGAGGCGCAGCGCCTGGTCCATCAATTCGCCCCAGCTCGGCGTGGGCGCGGGAAGTCCGTAGCCCAGGTAGTCGAGACTCGTGAGCGCGAAGATCGCAGCCACGATCGCAAACGGCGTGAACGTGACGAGCGGCGTGAGACAATTGGGCAGCAGGTGACGGAAGATGATCCGCCAGTGCGAGGCGCCGTAGGACTTGGCCGCGAGGCAATATTCCCTGGTCTTCTCGCGATACATTTCGGTGCGCATGTAGAAGGTGATCGTGATCCACTGGAACACGGCCATGATCGCGAGCAGCGTCCAGAACGTCGGCACCATCAGGGCCGCCAGGATGATCACCACGTACAGGAACGGAATGGAGAGCAGGATCTCGATGAAGCGCTGACTGATGATGTCGAAGCGTCCGCCGAGATAGCCCTGCAGGCTTCCGACAAGAGTGCCGATCACCTGGCCGAAGAAGACCAGGAACAGCGCGAAGAAGATCGAGATGCGGAAGCCGTAGAGCAGGCGCGAGGCGACATCGCGCCCCTGTGAATCCGTGCCGAAATAATGCCGCCTGCCGGAATCCGGCGGATTGGGCGGGACGACACCCAACCCGGTGAGCTCGGGCATGGCGCCGCTGCGGGCGAGGCCCACGAGATCTCCGGTCGGCGATTTCGTCTCGATCGGCGAGAACAGCGGTGATCTCGCCCGAATAGATGAGATCGGCGAGCTCGTTCAGGCGGTCGCGCCGGGCGATCCGTTCCGCGCCTTCGCGATTGCCCGCCATCAGCAGGCCTTCGATCTCGTTGAGCACCTCGCTGTACCAGAAATCGTTCTGATAGGGGTCCCACGGAATCGGCGGCATGATCACGTAGTTGCCGCGATTGGGAAATCTCTCGGCCAATGCCGCGAGCTTCTGCTGGTCGTCGCCCGCCTGCGCCGCTTCACGCGCGTAGAGGAAGCGCTCGGCCTGCCACTCGCGCTGCAAGCGGAAATACTCGGCTTCCACGTCGATGTTCGACCAGCCGGGCGGCGGCGTCTGACCGAACGTCGCCATCGTGCGATACTGGAAGGTGGGGAAGTAGACCTGCCCCTGATAGATCACCAGAGAGCGCCCGGCTCTCGGCGAGAAAGGGCGCAAAGATGGACAGCACGATCGCGACGAGCAGGATCACCAGCGAGTAGTAGCCGCGCTTGATCTTGCGGAACCGCTGGAACCGGCGCTTGGTGATGGGGTCCAGCTTGATCCAGGCCATGGCTTACTCGAAGCGGACGCGCGGATCGACGAAGGCGACCGCGAGGTCGGACAGCAGGTTTCCCAGCATCAGGATGACGCTGGAGATCGCCAGGAAGCCCATGACGACGGGAAAGTCGCGCGCCTGAATCGCCTCGAAGAACAAGAGGCCGACGCCCTGGATGTTGAACACGCGCTCGATCAGCACGCTTCCCGTCAGGAAAATGCCCAAGAGGCTGCCGATGCTGGTCGCAATCGGGATCAGCGAATTCCTCAGCGCATGCACGAACACGGCGCGACGCCAATTCAACCCTTTGGCCAGAGCCGTCCGAACATAGTCGGCGCTCATGTTCTCCATCAGGCTGTTTTTCATCAGCATGGTCGTGATGGCAAACGCGCCCGCGAGATAGGCAACGAGCGGCAGCACCGAATGCCAGACGATGTCCATGAATCTCGCCGTCGCCGGCATGTCTGCCGCGCCAGCCGACTGGAAACCGCCGAGGGGAAAGATCGGGAATTGCACGGCGAACAGGTTCGCGAGCACCGCGCCCAACGCAAATCCCGGAACCGCGTAGCCGATGAAAATCAGGATCGAGCTCAGATTGTCGACCGCGGTGCGGTGCCGGAGCGCCTTGACGATGCCAAGCGGAATACAGATCACATAGGTGAAAAACGCGGTCACGAGGCCGTAGTAGATCGAGACGGGAAGACGGTCGGCGATCACCTCGAGGACCGGGCGCGTTGTAGCGGAACGACTGTCCGAGATTGAGCTGGAGCGTCTGCCAGAGCCAGGTCGCGTAGGCGACGGGTATGGGCTTGTCGAAGCCGTAGAACTCCTTGAGCTGCTGCAATTGTTCGTCGGGTATCGTGAGCTGGGTACGGGAACCAGCCTTTGCGAACTCTCCGCCCCCGCCGGCGAGCTGCAGCTGAAGTTGCTCGATGGGTCCTCCGGGAACGAACTGGCACAGAACGAAGATGGCAATTGTGATCCCGAGAAAGGTGGGGATCATCACCAGCAGCCTGCGCACAATGTAATCGCGCAATGCTTCGCCGCGTGATTTCACGCCGTCTTCTCCTTGACCAAAGGGCAGCGGCCATCCCGGCTGCCCCGACCCATCCCGCTCGCAACATCCTTAGTCCTTCCCCCGCCAGGGGGGAAGACTTCAGGGCCCACCGCCGATTACACGTCCTTTAGCATACGCACGCGAAGTTGTTCGCGTGGTAGGATTTTAGCCGGTTTGACCGCCCGGAGGATGCCATGCGCATTCCTGCTCTCGTGATCTTGACGCTCGTCCTTGGCGCCGCCCAGGCCTCGGCCGCCGCCTTCAGGGAGTACGTGTATCTGGACCGCGGGGTCGCGATCCAGTTTCCCGGAGCTCCCCAGATGAGCACCGGGACCCACAACTCGGTGATGCTCAAGGGGCTCGCGACCACCACCTATGCCGCCCGCGACGACAACGTGGATTACAGGCTGACCATCGTCGAGCTCGGCAATCGCACCGACGCCGCGACCAGCCTGCTCAACGAGGTGGCCTATGACCTGATCCGCGAAGGCGAGGTCCTGTTCACCGACTTCCCCCGCGTCTACCAGGACGAGCAGTCGGTGTACGGATTGACGCTCGTCGTCGACCGCATGGACGGGAGCCGGATGCGCACCTCGATCTACTACAGCAAGGGGCGGCTCTACCGGGCCGATGCGATCGTGCTGCCGGCGCGCGGGGACAAGGACATGACCACGCCCTCGCGCTTCGACCAGACCATCCGCTTCCCGCCCGACGGCCGGTTTCCGGACGCGAAGCAGTAGCCGCGACGCCCTACCGCAGCACGCCGCGGCGGATCTGGTCGCGTTCCATCGACTCGAAGAGCGCCTGGAAATTGCCTTCGCCGAAGCCTTCGTCGCCCTTGCGCTGGATGATCTCGAAGAAGATCGGGCCGATCAGCGTGGTGGTGAAGATCTGCAGCAATCGCCCGCCGTGCTCGCGCGAGCCGTCGGCGAGAATGCCGAGCCGCTGCATGCGCTCAACGTCCTCGCCGTGGTTCGGCAAGCGCTCGTCCAGCATCTCGTAATAGGTGGCGGGCGGCGCCTCGGCGAAGGGAATGCCTTGCGCTCTGAGCGCCTCGACGGTCGCGTAGATGTCCGGCGTGGACAGCGCCACGTGCTGGATGCCTTCGCCGCGATAGACCTCGAGATACTCGGCGATCTGGCTCTTGTCGTCCGCGGACTCGTTCAGCGGAATGCGGATCTTGCCGTCGGGGCTCGTCATCGCCCGCGATTTCAAGCCCGTCATCTTGCCGTGGATGTCGAAGTAGCGGATCTCGCGGAAATTGAACAAGTCCTCGTAATACTTCGCCCAATGATCCATCCGGCCCTGGAACACGTTATGGGTCAGATGGTCGATCGCGGCGAGGCCCACGCCCTTCACGTTCTCATCGCCTATCGCGCACGAAATCGACGTCGTAGATCGTGTGCCCGCCATAGCGGTCGACCAGATAGAGCGCGCTGCCGCCGATGCCTTCGATGGCCGGGATGTTGAGCTCCATCGGGCCGGTCCGCCCGGAGAAGGGCTTGGCGCCGAGCTCGAGGGCGCGGCCATAGGCGGCGGCCGCGTCTTTGACCCGGAACGCCATGGCGCAGATGCTGGGCCCGTGGGCCGCGGCAAACGCCTCGGCGGGGCTTCTTGGGCTCCGCGTTCAGGATGAAATTGATGTCACCCTGGCGGTACTGGGCGACGTTCTTCGAGCGGTGCCGGCCGACCAGGCGGAAGCCTAAGGATTCGAACACCTTGGCGAGGGGGGCGGCATCCTTGGCGGTGAACTCCACGAACTCGAAGCCGTCTGTGCCCATCGGGTTTTCGGTCATGGGAACGCCCTTCACGAAGCCGCCTGAAACTCCCACATAATATGGTGATGCAGCGCGAGCCGGCCAACACCGTGAACGCCGACAACCCGCCGTCGCAGCGATCCTCTCACGCGCTCCGCGGCGACTACTCGCATATTGGGCCGGACTATGCCGTCGAGCAGCCCTTCGCCCAGTACACGCCCGAGGAGCACGATCGCTGGCGGAGGCTTTACCGTCGCCAGATGGAGCTGATGCCGCGCTACGCCGCGCACGAGTTTCTCGATTGCATCGAGCGGCTCGACGCGTCGGGCGGCATCCCCGATTTCGCGCGGGTGAACGAGACGCTCGGGCGGCTCACCGGGTTCAAGATCTTCGCCGTCCCCGGTCTCATCCCCGACGAAATGTTCTTCGATCATCTCGCCAACCGCCGGTTTCCGGTGTCGTGGTGGATCAGGGAGGAGTCCGAGCTCGACTATCTGGAAGAGCCCGATGTCTTCCACGATTTCTTCGGTCACGTGCCGCTGCTCGCGCATCCGGTCTTCGCCGACTACATGCAGGAATACGGCAGAGCGGGTCCGCGCGCGAAGCAGATGAACGCGATCCCGCTGCTGTCGCGGCTCTACTGGTACACGATCGAGTTCGGCCTCATCCGCACGAGCGAGGGATTGCGCGTCTACGGCGCGGGCATTCTCTCGTCCAAGGGCGAGACGGTGTATGCGGTCGAGAGCGACAAGCCCAACCGGATCGCGTTCGATCTCGAGCGCGTGCTGTCGACCGAATTCCGCATCGACGCCTATCAGGAGACGTATTTCGTCATCAACTCGTTCGAGCAATTGTTCCACGAAACACACAAGCCGTTCGCGCCGCTCTATGAAAGGCTCGGCGAGCGCAAACCCAATGCGCCGGGCGCCGTGTTGCCGGGGGACCGGCGTCATCCATCGGGGGAGCGGGGCAGGGAGCAGCTGATGCCGAAATACATCTCGTTTCCGCGCGTCGAAGGCACCGCCTCGCGGCAAGCGCATGCCGATCTGCCCAAGGGCACCTATGAGCGCGAGCTGGGCAAGGAGGGGTTCTACGGCCCGTCCACGCAGATGTATCACCGCCATCCGCCCACCGGCTGGACGTCGTGGCAGGGCCCGTTGCGCCCGCGCGCGTTCGATCTGACGAAGCTCGGACCCGGCGCAAGCGACCGACCCGTGGGCCGCGCCGGATGTTCTCAGCAACGCGTCGCTCCGCTTCCGATACTGGACGCTGCCGAAGTCGATGAGCGAGCTTGCGCGCAATGCCGACGGCGACGAGCTTCTGTTCGTGCATCAGGGCGGCGGCGATTTCTTCTGCGACTACGGTCATCTGGCGCTTGCGGCCGGCGATTACGTCGTCATCCCGCGCGGCACGATGTGGCGGATCGAGTGCGCGGCGCCGATGAGCATGCTGCTGATCGAAGCAACCGGCTCGTCCTACAAGCTTCCCGACCGCGGCATCGTCGGCGCGCACGCGATCTTCGATCCCGCGATGCTGGACGTTCCCGCGATCGATGCCGAGTTCCGCGCGCAGCAGGAGCCGTCCGGGCGAATGGCGGGTGAACGTGAAGCGGCGCAATCAGATCTCGACGGTGACTTATCCGTTCAATCCGCTGGATGCCGTCGGCTGGCACGGCGACCTCGCGCCGGTGCAGGCTCAACGTCAAGGACATCCGTCCGCTCGCGAGCCATCGCGTGCATCTGCCGCCGTCGGCGCACACGACCTTCGTCGCCGAGCGGTTCGTCGTCGCGACCTTTGTGCCGCGCCCGTTCGAGACCGATCCCGGCGCGATCAAGGTGCCGTTCTTCCACAACAACGACGATTACGACGAGGTGATCTTCTATCACGCGGGCGACTTCTTCAGCCGCGACAACATCAAGCCCGGCATGGTGACCTTCCATCCGTCCGGCTTCACGCACGGGCCGCATCCCAAAGCGCTCGAGTCGATGCTCGAGCAGAAGAAGCCGGCGACCGACGAATATGCCGTGATGATCGATGCGCGCGACGCGCTGGATGTCGGTCAGGCGGCCGCCGGCGTCGAGTGGACGGGCTACGCGGACAGCTGGAAAACCGCGCCAAGATGAAGCTCGCGTCGCTCAAATCCGGGCGTGACGGAGAGCTCGCTCTCGTCTCTCGCGATCTGAAGACCGCTTTCGCGCTGCCCGGCACGTTGCAAACCGCGCTCGACCATTGGTCGGAGGTGGAGCCAAAGCTCACCGCGCTCGCTGACGCGCTGAATGAAGGCACGGTGCCGAAGGCGTTCCCGTTCGAGCCGAGCGCGTGCGCGGCGCCGCTCCCGCGCGCTTATCAATGGGCGGACGGCAGCGCTTATGTGGTCCATGTCGAGCTGGTGCGAAAGGCGCGCGGCGCCGACATGCCGGCATCGTTCTGGAGCGATCCTCTGATCTATCAGGGCGGCTCGGACATTTTCCTCGGGCCAACGGATCCGATCGTGATCGCCGACGAAGCCTGGGGCATCGATTTCGAAGCCGAGATCGCGGTGATCACCGACGACGTGCCGATGGGTGTCTCGGCGCAGGATGCGGGACGCCACATCAAGCTTCTGATGCTGGCCAATGACGTCTCGCTCAGGAACATCATTCCCGCCGAGCTCGCCAAGGGGTTCGGCTTCTACCAGAGCAAGCCGTGGACGTCGTTCTCTCCCGTCGCCGTCACGCCCGATGAGCTGGGCGATGCCTGGAACGGCGGCTCGATCGATCTTCCGCTCGTCACCAAGCTCAACGATGAAATCTTCGGCCGGCCGAACGCGCGCACGGGCATGGTGTTCGATTTTCCGCAGCTGATCGCGCACGCCGCCAAGACGCGGCCGCTGGGTGCCGGAACGATCATCGGTTCGGGCACGGTCGCGAACGAGGATCGGAGCGTGGGCTCATCCTGCATCGTCGAGCGCCGCGCGATCGAAGCGATCGAGCGTAAGGCCGACGCAGACGCCGTTCCTCAAATTCGGCGATCGCGTGCGGATCGAGATGTTCGATCGCGACGGCCGCTCGATCTTCGGCGCGATCGACCAGACGGTCGCGCGCTACGAGGCAAAAACGCCTTAGCGGCTGGCGATTCCCAAGATCGGCCACCACAACGCGACCGTCAGCACGAGCAGCACGAACTCCACCAGCGTGATGAAGATGCCGATCTTGATCATGTCGGTGTGGCGGAAGTAGCCGTAGGAATAGCCGACCACGAGCACCGACGACTGATACACGAACAGCTTTCCGCCGGCGGCGAACGTCCACACCATGCCGATCCAGAGCGGATTGAAGTCGTGCTCGTTGGCGACATTCATCAGGATGGGGATCGACGTCGCGAGCATCGAAATCTCGCTCGCCAGGAAGAAGTGATAGAAGAACGCGCCCCAATAGAGCACCGGAACCGCGATGAACGGGTCCGACAGCAGCGGCTCCAATCCGGCGAAGACCGTATCGGTGAGCAGCTTCAGCGCGCCGCTCGATTGCAGCACCGCGGCCATGCTCAAGACCGAGCCGACGAAGAACACCGGCAGGAAATTCGTGCGCTTGAGCTCGTCGGTGGAGAGCACGCCGACCTGCGGGAGGAATGCGACCAGCGCCACGCCGAGGCCTACGAGCGCGGGATCGGTGTGATGGATGAAATCCGTCATCCAGATCGCAACGCCCGCCAGCAGCAGGACAGCCGCCTTGATGCTCATCGGCGTCCAGCGGGACTCGCTGCGGAAATGCGCGCGGACCTCGTCGGCCTTGGATTCGAAGCTCTTCACTTCGGGCGGGAACATCCAGATGGTGTACCCCCAGCACAGAACGATGGTGATGAGCGCGGCTGGCAGGAATGCGAAGAACCATAGCGACCAGGTGACTTCGACGCCGCCGACCTCGACGATGGCGCCGCGCGCCGTGATCGCGGCCGCGCCGGCGATGATCATCTTGTCGAAGATCGTGGCCGTGTAGGTGATGATCAGGAAAATACCGCGCGCCACGTTCGAGCTGGCCGACACGTCGAACACCTTGATCAGCCCGATCGCGATAGCCGCGAGGATGACGACGCGTCCGGTTCCGGTCGGCACGATGAACGTCAGCAGGAAGTCGGTGATGATGAGGCCGAGCAGAATCCGCGAATAGGAGAAGCCGACATTCGAGACGATGAAGTTGCCGATCCGCTGCGGCAGGCCGGACTTCGTCGAGATGGCGCCCAGCATCAAGGCGGCGAAGATGAACCACGTCGTGGAGGCCGAGAACCCGCCGAACGAGGTCGCGGCAGGCGCCACGCCCAGCGCCCAGTACAGGAAACAGCCGATCAGGCCCGCGACCGCGTACTCCATGATGTTGGTCATCCAGGCCAGGATCATGAACGAGGTCACGGCGAGCGCGGCCTGGACGGAGGGCTCGATGCCGAGCGGGACGAACCACAGCATCAGCTGGAACGGCTACGGTGACCACACCCGCGGCAAGGCGCGCATAGGCGTTCTGCGGGATCGGCGTCTCGGCCGGAAGCTCCACGGCTCTGCTGCTGTCGATGGCGGTGATCGGGCTCTCCCGTCAGCGTGTGTGGAGCTTAGCTAACTTGATTTTGCAGGCGAGTCCAACCTAGGACATTGCCTGCAATGCCGGCATACCATCCTCCCTCCGCCTCGCGCGAAATTGTGCCGTTTTCCTTGCCCTTGGACCGGGGCGGAAACGAAGGTCTTGCGGCCGGCGACCGAGGGAGGAGCCGTGGCTTCCCCGCTCAACCGAGGCGCGCATGAAGAACACCTATATCGGCAGCCCTATCGAACGGGTTGAGGATTTGCGCTTTCTGCGCGGCCGCGGTCAGTTCATCGCCGATCTCGACCGCGCCGGGCAGTGGCACGCGGCGATCCTGAGAAGCCCCGTCGCGCACGGCCGGATCGTGGCGATCGACGTGGCGGAGGCGCGCGCGGCGCCGCGGCGTGCACGCGGTTGTGACCGCGCGCGACATCGGCCGGCCGTTGCCCTCGATCCCGTTCCGCCGCCCGATCCCCGCGATCCTGCCATACGCGCAGCCGGTCATCGCCGATCAGGTGGTGCGCTATGTGGGCGAGCCGGTGGCGATGGTTCTCGCGGATTCGCGCGAGCACGCGGAAGATGCGCTCGCGGCGATCGCGCTCGACATCGATCCGTTGCCGACGGTCCTGGGCGCGGCGCAGGCGAAAGCGGGCGAGCGTGACGCTGTTCGACTGCGAGACGCGGAAACTGCGCCTCGGTGTTCAACGCATCGAAGGGAAATGCGGCCGACGGCGTTTCGCGCCGCGCACCACATCCAGCGCGGGCAGTTCCGCGTGCAGCGGATGACGGCGCTGCCGATGGAGACGCGCGGTCTGCTCGCCGAGTGGGACGAGCGCGATCAGCGCCTGACGATGTCGGGCGCGGCCAAGCTCCCGTTCTTCAACAAGCGCGCGATGGCCTCGATGATGAAGCTGCCCGAGGAGGCGGTGGACTACATCGAATACGATGTCGGCGGCGGCTTCGGCGCGCGCGGCGAGTTCTATCCGGAGGATTATCTCGTCGCGTTCGCGGCGCGCCGCTTCGGCCATCCGGTCAAGTGGATCGAGGATCGCCGCGAGCATCTGTCGTCGATCGCGCATTCGCGCGAGACCGATTGCGACATCGAATATGCGTTCGACAAGGACGGCATCCTTCTCGGCATCCGCGGCAGCGTCGATGTCGATATCGGCGCCTATGTGCGCCCCAACGGCATGACGCCGGTGCGCAACGCGGTGCAGTTTCTCTCCGGCCCCTATCGCGTGCCCAACATCCAGCTCGAAGCGCGCGCCTATGTCAGCAACAAGACGCCGTCCGGCACGTATCGCGGACCCGGACGCTTCGAGGGCTGCTTCTTCACCGAGCGCATGCTCGAGATGGCGGCGCGCGAGCTCAAGCTCGATCCGATCGAGATCCGCCGCCGCAATCTCGTGACGCTGAACGAGATGCCGTATCCGCTCGCGAATGTGGTGCCGAACGACGGCTTCGGCGTGACGCAATGCGACAGCGGCGACTATTCGAGCACGTTCGCGCACTGTCTCAACGAAGCGGGTTGGGGCGAAAAGATCGCGCTTCAGGGCAAGCTGATCGACGGCCGCTATCACGGGCTTGGGCTCGCGTGCTTCATCGAGGGCGGCGGATCGGGCCCGCGCGAGAACGCGCGCATGGCGGTCGATGACGTCGGGATCGCCGTCTATGTCGGCTCGTCCGCGATCGGGCAGGGGATCGAGACGATCTTCGCGCAGATCGCGGCCGACGTGCTCGAGCTGCCGATGGTCGCATTTCCACGTGCTGCACGGCTCGACGAATTACTTGCAGCGAAGGCTGGGGCTCCTACGGCTCGCGCGCGACCGTGATGGGCGGAAGCGCGGTGCTGGTTGCGGCGCAGAACCTGCTCGAGAATTTCCGCGCGGCGGCGGCGAAGCAGCTCGATGTCGCGCCCGAGACGCTGACGATCGCCGAGGGACGCGCGACCGCGCCCGACGGCCGGCACGTGGCGCTGATCGACTGCGTCGGGCTGAAGGCCGACGGCACGTTCTCGAACAATTCCAAGGCGACGTACACCTACGGGACCGCGGTCGCGCATGTGGCGGTGGACGCCAAGACCGGGCCATGTCGAGGTCGTCGATTATGTCGTGGTCGACGATGTCGGCCGCATCATCAATGCGCTGACGCTGCATGGCCAGGTCGTGGGCGCCGCGGTGCAGGGCTTGGGCAGCGTGTTCAGCGAGGAGATCGCCTACGACGCGAACGGGCAGCTGCTGTCGGGCTCGCTCGCGGATTACCTGATCCCGGTCGCGACCGATTATCCGGTGGTCCGCGCGATCTCGCTCGAGCAGCATCCCTCGCCGAACAATCCGTTGGGCGCCAAGGGCGCGGGCGAGGGCGGCATCATCCCGGTCGGCGGCGCGATCGCGAACGCGGTCTCGAACGCGCTCCGCTCGCTCGATGTCGAGGTCCGCGAGCTGCCGTTGACGCCGCCCCGGCTGTGGCAGCTCATCCACGCGAACGCGCGCGGGTAGGCCAAGGGGATTTGCTGTACAATCCTCCCAAACACCACACGGGAGGACATCATGACTCGGCATGCCCCGTTCTTCGCCGGCGCCTGCGCATTGGCGCTCGTGAGTCTCAGCTCTGTTCCCGCTGACGCTCAGCCCGGCCCGAAATTCCTCGCACCCGCCAACCAGGACGTCGCCATCCGTGCCGGCCGCCTGTTCGACTCGCGCTCAGGTCAGATGCTGAACAATCAGGTGATCCTGATCCGCGGCGACAAGATCGTCGATGTCGGGCCGAACCTCGCGATCCCACAAGGCGCGCGCGTGATCGATCTCTCCAACGCGACCGTGATGCCCGGCATGATCGACGCGCATGTCCATGTGGTCAGCGATCAGGGCGCGGGGCTCTCGGCGGCCGGACGCACGCTGCTCGCGCTCGCGAATGCGCAGACCGATCTCGATGTCGGCTTCACGACCGTGCTCGACATGGATTCGCGCGGCGGCGTCAATACGGTCGAAGTGCGCGATGCGATCAATGCGGGCCATGTGATGGGGCCGCGCATGCAGGTGGTCGGAGAATCGATCAACCAGCGCGCCACAAACTACTACCGCGACATGGAATCGGTGCGCTTCACGGACAATCTCATCGAGGACAAGAACGTGAACTCGCCGTGGCTCGCGCGCGCCGCCGTGCGCGAGGCGAAATTGCGCGGCGTGGATTGGATCAAGATCTACACGACACAGGATTTCGTCGGACCGATCCGTATGTGGGACCGCGACGCGAAACTGGTCAGCTCCCCGTCGCTCACCTTCGAAGAGGTGGAGGCCATCGTCGATGAATCGCACCGGCTGGGCCTGAAGGTCGCCTGCCACGCTTATGCGGGCGAGGGCATGACATCCTGCATCAATGCCGGCGTGGATGCGCCCAATCATCTGCTCGGGCTCGATGACGCCGGCGTCCGCGTATTGCTGGAAAAGCGTCTCCCGCTGGTGGCCACGCTCGACGACCTGATCGCGCTCGAAGACGAAGACATGCATGCGACGGGCGGGCGCAACTCGCGCATGCGGATGATGGAGCAGGCGTTCCGCAAGGCGCTCGGGGCCGGTATCCCGATCGTCTTCGGCAGCGGCGCCACGTCGACGCGCATTCCGCACGGCAAGCAGGCCGATCAATTCCCCATCTATGTGCGATGGGGAATGACGCCCGCGCAGGCGCTGCAAACGGCCTATCTGCCGGCGGCGCGGATGCTGAACTACGGTTGGGAAGCCGATGTCGGCTCGGTCGAGAAGGGCAAGTTCGCCGACATCATCGCGGTCTCGGGCAATCCGCTGCAGGACATCGGCGAGATGGAACGGGTGCGCTTCGTGATGAAGGGCGGCGTGATCGCGCGCAACGATCTCCAGATGAACATGCCCGCCATCGTCAGCGCCTCGAACCCGGTGCGTTGATTGCTATGGACGTCCCGACGCTGCGGGTCGCGCGGGCCACCGACGACCTCGAGCGGCTCCTGCGCTTCTATCGCGATGGCCTTGGGCTTGAGCTGCTGTGCCGCTTCGAGGATCACGATGGATTCGACGGCGTCATGCTGGGGAACCCCGGTGCTCCGTATCACTTCGAGTTCACGACGCACCGTGGACACAAGGCGCCGCGTGCTCCATCCGAGGACGACTTGCTTGTCTTCTATCTCCCCGCATCGGATGAGTGGCGAGCTGCGGTTGAAAGAATGCGGAATGCTGGATTTGCCCCCGTGCCTTCGTTCAATCCGTATTGGGACCGGCAGGGGCTGACATTCGAGGATCCCGACGGCTATCGGGTCGTCCTGCAAAATTCTTCTTGGGATCGGTAGCCGTCGGTATACATCTGTACGGGCCGCCATTTCACAAGGCCACACATGCGCCCTATCCCGATCGGGACCAAAGGAACCTACTCGCAAGTCATTCTGCCCTGGCACCTCGCCAACCAGTTCAAGGACGCGATCCTGCCGCCGGTGTTCGCGACGCCGGTGATGCTGCTCTTCATGGAGAACGCGGCGCTCAACGCCGTGCGCGAGTTCCTCGAACCGGGCCAGAGCGTGGTGGGCACGGGCGTCAATCTCCGCCATCTGGCGGCGACGCCCGTCGGTCAGCGCGTGACCGCGGAAGCGGAAGTGACCAAGGTCGACGGCCGGCGCATCGAGTTCAAGGTGATCGCCCGCGACGAGGTGGAGGTGATCGGCGAAGGCACGCATGAGCGCATGGTGGTCGATCTTCCCCGGCTCGAAAAACGCCTCGCCGCCAAAGCGAAAAAGCGCGAATAGGTCCGGGAAGCCTGACGTGTTAGTGTGCTGGCTCACCACTCACTGGTTTCTCCCATGCGCCGTTGGTCCTTGCTCGCATCGATGACAGCCGTGCTCTTGTCCGCCGCCGCGCCGCCCGTCCTCAACGACCTCACGTCGTACGCGCTGATGCGCTCGGACGGGCCGGAGCCCGTGGTCATCAGCCTCGATCAGGCGGCCGATGCGCTGAAAGAGTTCGACGTCGTATTCCTGGGCGAGTTCCACGATCATCCCGGCAACCATCTGGCCGAGATGGCGCTCTTCTCCGCCCTCCATGCGCGCGCGCCCGCGCTCTCGTTGTCGCTCGAACAATTCGAGCGCGACGTGCAGCCCGTGCTCGACGAGTACATGGCGGACAAGATCGGCGAGGAAGCGCTCAAGAGCCGCGGCCGCGCGTGGCCCAATTATGCCGAGGCCTACCGGCCGCTCGTCGAGTTCGCCAAGGAGAACCGGCTTCCCGTGATCGCCGCCAACGCGCCGGCGTCCTTCGTGCGCTGCGTCGGCTTGGATGGCCCGGAGGCGCTGTCGCGCGCAACGCCCGAGCGGCGCGGCTTTGCCGCCGCCGAGCTGCATCTCGATACGCGATTGTACAAGGACAAGTTCGTCCGCTTCCTGCGCGAGGACGGGCTGCACGGCTCACCGGATACCGACAAGAGCGATGGTCCGCCCACGCCCGCCGAAGAGCGCAGCTTCGCCGCCCAGGTCACGCGCGACGACACGATGGCGGAGTTGATCTTCCTCCATCTGCAGAAAAATCCGGGACGCAAGGTGGTGCACGTCACCGGCAATTTCCACGTCGAGGGCTTCCTCGGCACGGCCGAGCGCCTCTCGTTCCGCGCGCCGCAGCTGAAAGTGGCGGTCGTGGCGCCCATCGAGATCGAAAACCCGCGCGCGCCCGCGCTCAAAGTGAGCGATGCGGCGTCGGGGAATTTCCTCGTGCTGCTGCGCGCCTCGCCGAAACGCTACGCGAGCGAGGCCGAAGAGAAAGCCGACATCGAGCGGATGCGCGCGCAGTTCGGCAAGATGGGCACCAACCCCAACCGCCCACCCTGCACACCTTAACGACGCGGCGCGTGACGGGATGGGCGCAACGTCACCGGACAGCGATCTTGTCTCCGGCCGCGAATGCGGACCGTGCACCGTCTGCTGCAAGACGCTGAAGATCGACGCGCCCGAGCTGAAAAAGCTCGCCGACGTTTTGTGCGCGCACTGCACGCTGGGTGGCGGGTGCAAGATCTACGCAAACCGCCCGCAAGTCTGCAAAGCGTGGTATTGCGGCTGGAGGAAGATGCCGCACCTGACCGACCACTGGCGGCCCGACCGCTGCGGCGTGCTTGATCTGTTTCGTCGGCGAAGGCGAGGGCATTCCGCCCGAGTTTCCGCAGCTCGGCCTCAAGTTCGACGTCGTCGAGTCGCCGCGCGTGCTCGCCTGGGATCCGCTGATCAAGTTCATCGGTTCCGAGATCGCGCAGGGCCGTCCCGTATTCCTCGGCGTCCCGGCGCCGATCGGCTATGAGCGGCGGAAGGTCTTCCTGAACTACGCGATGGCGCACGCGGTGAAATCGCGCGAGCGTCAGCTCATGCTCGAGTGTCTCGAAGCCGCATACCGCGTGGGCGTGCAGGAAGGCTTGGCGGAGAAGACGATCTTCGCCTGAGCGGCTCGGACGGCTCAGCCCGTCTCCGCATCCACGAGATGCTGCACTTTCGCGGGTTCGACCTCGGGCACGGTGCCGGGCTGGAGTGCCGCCGCCACCGCATCGTCCACGCGCTCGAGCCAGACGAACTCGATGTCCTTGCGCGCGTCCTCCGGGATGTCGTCGAAGTCCTTCCGGTTCCGCGCGGGCAGCATCACGCGCTTGATGCCGGCGCGATGCGCGGCCACCACCTTCTCCTTGATGCCGCCGACCGGCAGCACGAGCCCGCGCAGGCTGATCTCGCCGGTCATCGCGGTGTCGTTGCGCACCGTGCGCTCGCTCATCAGCGAGACCAGCGCCATGAACATCGCGACACCCGCGCTCGGTCCGTCCTTCGGGATCGCGCCCGCCGGCACGTGGACGTGGATGTCCGCCTTCTCGAAGCGCTTCGCGTCGATGCCGAACACGACGGCGCGGTTCTTGACGAGACTGAGCGCCGCCTGCGCGCTCTCCTTCATCACCTCGCCGAGCTGGCCGGTGAGGATCAGCCGTCCGGTGCCGGGAATGCGCGTCGCCTCGATGAACAGGATGTCGCCGCCGACCGGCGTCCAGGCGAGCCCGGTCGCGACGCCGGGCACGCTGGTGCGCATCGCGACTTCGTTCTCGAACTGCGGCGCGCCGAGGATCGGCTGGAGGTCGTCCGTCTCGATGCTGGATCGGTCCCTTCGCGCCCTCCGCGATGCGCACCGCGGCATGGCGCAGCGCCTGTGCCGATCTCGCGTTCGAGACTGCGCACGCCCGCTTCGCGCGTGTAGTGCTGGATGATCTCGCCGAGCGCATCGTCGTCGATCTCGACCTCGCCCGGCTTCAGGCCGTTCGCCTCCATCTGGCGCTTCACGAGATAGCGCCGCGCGATCTGCAGCTTCTCCGCCGCCGTGTAGCCGGGGAGGCTGATCACCTCCATGCGGTCGCGCAAGCGGACCGGGGATCGTGTCGAGCATGTTCGCGGTGGTGAGGAACACGATCCGGCTCAGGTCGAACGGCACCGCGAGATAGTTGTCGCGGAACGTGTTGTTCTGCTCCGGGATCGAGCACTTCGAGGAGCGCCGCGCCCGGATCGCCCTGGATGCCTGCTGCCGAGCTTGTCGATCTCGTCCAGCATCATCACGCAATTGCGCGCGCCCGCCTTGCGGATCGCCTGGATGATGTTGCCGGGCAGCGCGCCGATATAGGTGCGCCGGTGGCCGCGGATCTCGGCCTCGTCGTGCACGCCGCCGAGGCTGACGCGCACGAATTTGCGGTTCATCGCGCGCGCGATCGACTGGCCGAGCGAGGTCTTGCCGACGCCGGGCGGGCCGACGAAGCACAGGATCGGCGCCTTGCCCTGCGGCGCGAGCTTGCGCACGGCGAGATATTCGACGATGCGCCGCTTGATCTTGTCGAGACCGTAGTGGTCCTCGTCGAGGATGCGCCGCGCTTCGTTGATGTCGATCGGGCTCTCCTCGGGCAATCTGCCACGGCAGCTCGATCAGCCAGTCGAGATAGGTGCGCACCATGCCGTATTCGGCCGCGGCTTCCGGCATGCGCTGCAGCCGGCGCAGTTCCTTGCGCGCCTGGTCCTCGACCTCCTTCGGCATGCCGGCCTTGGCGATCGCCTCGTCGAGCTCGGCGATCTCGTGCGGCCTTGCCTTCTTCGCCTTCGCCGAGCTGGCGCTGGATCGTCGCCATCTGCTCGCGCAGCAGCACCTCGCGCTGGCGCTCGTCGAGCGCGGCCTTGGTCTGCTGGCCGATCTCCTGCGACAGACGCAGCACCTCGATCCGGTGCGCGAGCAGCGTCGAGCACCTTGTCCATCCGCGCCGTCGACATCGATCGTCTCGAGGATCTCCTGCTTCTCGCTCGGCGTGATGTCCATGTAGGCGGCCGCGAAATCGGCGAGCTGCGCCCGGCGATTGGATCGATTGCACGACGCCCACCAGCTCGGGCGGCGCCTGCGGCAGGAGCTCGATCGCCTCGACGGCCTGCGCCTTGAGGTTGAGGAAGCGCGCCTCGATCTCGGGCGTGCGCGACATCGGCTTCGGGAAGGCGCAGCACGCGCGCGACCAGGAACGGCCAGCCCTCCAGGAATTCGACCACCTGGAAGCGCTGCTCGCCCTGGCAGACGAGATGATGCGAGCCGTCGGGCGCGGTGACGTAGCGCACGATATTGGCGACCGTGCCGACGCGGTGCATGTCGATCGGCGCGGGATCGGCGGTCTCGCGAATCGCGCTGCATCAGGATGCCGACCTGCCGCTGGTCGCGCACGGCCTGCTGCGCGGCCGCGATCGAGTTCGGCCGGCCGACGCGTCAACGGAAACACCATGCCGGGAAACAGCACGAGGTTGCGCACGGGCACGATGATCAGCGCATCGGCCGGCAGCGGGGGATAGGACGGCGCAGCCCGACCCGGAGCCTCGTCGGACGAGGATGCGCCACGCAGTTCAGCGGACATCAGGTTTTCTCCAACTTGACCAGCAGACATCCATCGGCCACCGCACGTTTCACGCTGGCGTAGCGGCCGGGCGGGAGCCGCAGGTGGCGATGGAACCGGCCCTGCGGAAGCTCGAGCCGGTGAATGGTGGCGGTGCGAAGTTCCGGCGGCAGCGTGCGCGTTCCCGAGATCACGAGATGCCCGTCGTCGATCGCCGCCTCGACCGTGTCGTTGGGCACGCCGGGCAGCGCGACGATCACCAGCACCTCGTGGTCCGTCTCGAGGATGTCGGCCGGCGGCTCCCAGGCCGACGGCTGCGCCGTGGGCCGGAAGAACTCGCGATGCAGCCGTTCGGCGCGCGCGAGCATCTCGACGGCCTCGGACCACATCCATTCTCGGGCAAAGTCACGCATGAGCTTCCTTTAGTTAGGAGCCCCGCGGCGGGATTCAACACGGAATGGGGCTCGAAAGGAAAACGCGAGCCTTGCCGTGCGGGTTCAACGCAATCTGCAACTAGTCGTTGGGAAATATGCCGTCGTACAATTTCTCGATTGTCTCGGGTGTAAGTTCGTTGATCGCATCTGAGAGGCCCGCGTGCCCGGCTGAAGCAGCGCAGGCGCTCAAAATGACTCTGCACTCGACTTCCGTTCTGGGGCTACTCAAGAGCTTGGCCGCAATCTGCGGGATGCGTCTTAGTGCACCGAAATAGGCACCGACGAGGTACCGAGGCATATCCACCGCCTCGCCCGCGAAACGGGCGGCTTCGACCGCCTGAACCAAGGCCAACAAAGTCCATCTGAAGTGCTGAGGTGATGCCTCCACCAATGCCACCAGGTGGGGAACAGCCGCATAGGAGGCTGTATAGACTTCGCCCTGGTGGCAGAGGACGACCAAAGCGTGAAGTACGGCTCGGTAGTATGGTCGTCGTATTCCGGGAGAGCTCTCTACGTAGCGAAGCAGAACCGGAACATCGCCAGCACTCCCGTAGGCATGCCGCAGCTCCACCCAGCGAGGGTCGTCAAGTGGAAGCACGGAAGGTCGTCCTCCTAATTCAAGCGCTCGCGCGGACGAGGTCGCCGATGTCGGTGAGCGTGTCGAGCCGGAAGATCATGTCGGCGAGCGTGCGCGCGCGCGCCGCGCCGAGCACCGGCTCGGCATTGCCGAGGAATTTCTCGCGGAGCTGCTGATCGGAGAGCGGATTGCTCACCGTTCCCGTCGCGTGCTCGATGCGCGCTTCATGCATCGCGCCGGACTTGGTCCACACCGTCGCCGCGGATTGATCGAGACGGAACGATGCAACCGGCTTCACGGCGATCAGCCGCCGCAGCGCCTGCACGCCCGCATCCGCCGAGCGCTCGTTGGTGAACTGCGTGATGCCGCCGGCCTTGTCGATATAGGCAACCGCGGCCGCATGGTTGGCGCTGAATTTCGACATCAGTCCGGTGCCCGGCTGGTCGACGCCCGTGATGCGGATCACGTCCGGATGGACCTGCACCTCGATGCGCGCGACATCGGACGCGGGCACTTGCGCTTTGCGCGACACCTCGATCATCGCATCGACGAGCGGATGCAGCACCACACCGCACGCATACGGCTTGTAGCCGTTGCCGGTGATCATCCACGAGCGCCCGAGGCCCTCGGTGATCGCGCCGTTCGCTTGCGCCGCGCTGAAGACCTTGGTGAAGCCCAGACTCCCTTCGAGGATTTCCGGGCGAGCTGTTGAAGCCGTTGGACGCGAGCATCGACGCCAGCACGCCGTGATAGGCGGACTTCCCCGCATGCAGCGACTTGCAGTCGCTGCCGCGGTTCTGCTGCATGCCGGCGGCCTGCGTGCAGGCGATGCCGAGCGCGTACGTCATCTGCTCGCCGTTCAGTCCCGTCAGCCGCGCCGATCCGGCGGCCGCAGCGATCGTCCCGAGCGTGCCCGTCAGATGCCAGCCGCCGAGATGATGGCGCGGTGCGGCCTGTCCTGCGCGGATGCCCGCTTCGAACGCCACCGCCAGCGCCACGGTCACATCGCGGCCCGACGATTTCCGCCGCTCGCCGAGCGCGAACAAAGCGGGCAGGGTGGCGGTGCTCGTGTGCAGGATCACGCCGCCCAGATGCGTGTCGTCGAAATCGAGCACATGGCCCATCTGGCCGTTCGCGACCGGCGCATCGAGGAGCCCGAGCTTCTTTCCGCGATGCCCCAGCACGGTGATCTCGGGCGTCGAGCCGATCTGGTCGTAGGTCTTCATCAGGATGGCGACGGTCGGGTGCGTGCTTCCCGCGAGCGCACAGCCCGTCCAGTCGAGCACCGCGCGTTTCGCCTCGTGCACCGCGGCGGGCGACAAATCCTCGTAGCGCATCGCCGATAAAAACTTCGCGAAGTCGCGCGTCAGCTGCTGGCCGGTCGCGGCCGCACCATAGCCCGCGCTCTCGCCCGGCGGAGCCGAGACCTGCGCGTTCGCAGCACTCGCCGCCACGTCGGCCGCGAGCATGGCGAGGCCGGAGCCCAGCACTTCACGACGGCCGACGGTCATCTTCGCCTCCTCCTGCACCTCGGCTATACTGAATCAATTCCGCAGCGGAGTCTTCCATGGCGCGCTCGATCCCGATTCATCTGGCCGTGTTGCTGTCGTCTGTCTGCGCGCTCTCGGCTTCCGCGCAACCCCATGCCGCGCCACAGCTTTCCGGCGACTGGGCGCGCATGACCTTCGGGCTGGAGCCGCCCTCGTCGGGGCCGGGGCCTATCGCCAACCTGACGCGCACGGCCCAGGGCCGGAGCGACGGAACCCAGCTCGTGGGCGACCACAACAACCCGATCCTGCGCCCCGCGGCGGCGGCCGAGGTGAGGCGCCAGGGGGAGATCTCCAAGACCGGCAACGCGTTTCAGGACCCCGCCAACCAATGCGCGGCGCAAGGGCCGCCGTGGATCCTGCGCCAGCAGCAGATCAGGCTGATGCAGGAACGGGATCAGGTCACGATCGCCTACATGCTCGACGGTCACGTGCGGCGCATCCGGCTGAACTCGACGCATCCCGCGAACGTGACGCCGTCCTGGACCGGCGATTCGATCGGCCACTACGAAGGCGACACGCTGGTGGTGGATACGATCGGCATGAAGGTCGGCCCGGTCACGATGTCCGACCAGTTCGGCTCGCCGCAGAGCGAAGCGATGCATGTGGTGGAGCGCTATCGCGTGATCGATTACGCGGACGCGAAGGCCGCGTTCGACGCGAACGAGAAGGATTTCGGCCGCGTCGATACCGCGAACGGCAACGGCGTGTATATCGACTTCGACTATCGCGGGAAGGGGCTTCAGCTCGAATTCAAAGTCGAAGACCCGAACGTCTTCACCATGCCGTGGGGCGCCAAGGTCACCTATCTCCGCGCGGGCAGTTTCTTCCAGGAGCAGGTCTGCGCCGAGAACACGCGCGAATATTACGACGACATCGACACCAAGATCCCCGTGGACGAACGTCCGGATTTCTAGATGACGCGCTCGAGCCGCCGACATCTTGTCCATCTCGTTCGCGACTCGCGGTCTCGGCTGTTCGCATGGCCGGGTTCTGCGGCGACACCCGCGCTGCCCGACTTCGGCGGGTACTGGGGCCGCAACTCGACCGACTTCGAGCCGCCGCTCTCGGGGCCCGGCCCGGTGACGAACAAGGGCAAGACCTTCTACGCGCGCTTCGGCGACGACACGAACCCGATCCTCAAGCCCGAAGCAGCAGAGCGCATCCGTCAGGCCTCGAAGTTCACAGTCGATGGCGTCAATTTCCCCACACCCTCCAACCAGTGCACGCCGTGGTCGCCGCCCTATATGTGGCGCGCGCTGATGGTCCAGGTGATCCAGCAGAAGGATCAGGTGACGATCACCACCGTCGGCGATCAGCAGGTCCGCCGCGTGCGCCTGAACGCGGCGCATCCGAAGACCGTGACGCCGACATGGTCGGGCGATTCCGTCGGCCACTATGAAGGCGACACGCTCGTCATCGACACGGTCGGCGTGAAGTACGGGCAGAATTCGATGATCGACAATTACGGCACGCCCTACAGCGAAGGCCTGCATGTGGTCGAGCGCATCCGCCTCGTCGATGCGGCCACGGCCAATGCAGCGGCGGCGCGCAGCGAAGCGCTGAACGGCCGCGTCGAGGTGATCGCGGGCGGGGCGAGCATCGATCCGCAAGCGCGCAAGGGCTTGCGCATCGAGTTCACCGTCGAGGACCCGAAATACTTCACCACGCCGTGGTCGGCGGCGGTGACGTACCGGCCCGCGCTCGGCGTGGTCGAAGAGCGCGTGTGCGCCGAGAGCGTGTTCGACTACAACAGCGGGACCGACGTCCCCGTACCGCGCGCCGACAAGCCGGATTTTTAGAGACGCCTCGCAGACCCGCATCACGCGGGCCACAGGCATTCTGCGTTCGCTGGCACTGGTCAAGACTTCTGGTAGTGTCACGTGCCATCCTGATCGCTGCCGAGCTCGTTCACTTCACCACTCACAGTCAGGAGCCGCGAGAGATGCCTATCGGAAAGGGCTTCCGGAACCCTACGCTCGTAGCATTCACAGACGTTGCTGGTTTCAAACACGCCATGCAGCGTTCTTCGCGCGAGGCGCTCCGCATTTTGGATCATGTTTTATCAGCGAGGGTACTCTTCCCTCCGGCGAAGCAAGCGGGCGGAAGGATGCGAAGGTCGAAGGGATCTTCATCTCCGACTGCGGTGTTCTGTTTGTTCGACACAATCGAGCGCCGATCGAGACGCAACTCGAACCACTTCTTGAGGTCATCGAAGACCTGAATCGCGACCTCGTCCGCAGAAGCATCATGCTCAGCACATCCATTGCTTATGGCAATTTTACCTATGAACCTCGTGGAGAATTCCAAGGCATCGCCAAACATCTCATATTCGGCGATGCCTATCTCAACGCGTTTCTGGACAACGAAGTAGGCAAGCCGAAATTGGAACCGGGGTTCTGTCGCATCGTTGTGCCGTCACTGTCAGAGGAGGCGAGCAAGCGACTATCATCATCCGCTTTTTTGACGCGGAGGTTGCGGCAAGAAAAGGATGAGAACTTGTACTTCTATTGGATGGTCCAAAACGCAAGGGAAATCGACACTTTCCGAAAGCGGTACAAAAAGGCGACCGATAAACGCGACGAGAGTCGTTACGACTTGATGAAGCAGGCGCTCCTGAAGAGCTGCGAAGCCAGGCGCAAGACGCTAATGGCCTTCACATTGGTGCACTACGGACGTTTCCAGATCAAAAATCCGGCGTTTCGTCCGCCGGCAGCTTCGCGTTGTCGGAGAAGTAGTTGAAATTGTAGTCGTGCTCGACGTTCTCCGCGCAGATGCGCTCCTCCCACTCGGTGCGCTCGCGCTTCAGATACGTGATCGACGCCGACCAGGGCATCGTGAACATCTTGTGGTCCTCGACGACGAATTCGAGCTGCACGCCGTGGCCCCGATAGTTGGGATCGACGGTGGGGCCCGCGCGCATGTATTCCTTTTCGGCGAGGTCCATCGCGGCCTTGGCCTGCTCGTAGGGGAGCATCCGGTAGCGCTCGACCACGTGCAACGAGTCGCTGTAGGGCGTGCCCAGCCGGTCGATCGTCGTATACGGCCCGACGGCGACCCCGACCGTGTCGATGACCAGCGTGTCGCCCTCGTAGTGCCCGACGGAATGTCCGTGGGCGGACGGTTCCAGGTTCGCCGGATGAGCCTGGTTCAACCACACCTGCCGGAAATCGTTGTCGTGCTGGTAGATGAGGGTGACCTTGTCCTTCTGCTGCAGGAACACGACGTCGAAGTTCCAGAAGATGTAGGGCACCGGCTGCTGCAGACACATCGCGTCGGGATCGGGAAAGATCTTGCCCGAGATCGAGACCTCGCCGCGCCGCTTTATGATCGCGGCGGCTTCGGGCCTCAGGATCGGATTGTTGTAGTCGCCGACCAGCTTGGTGTTGTCGCCCGTGCCTTTGGCCGTGCGCGACAGGTTCCTGATCGGCCCCGGTCCCTTCAGCGCCGGCCCGAAGCCGACGGCGGGATGCGTCCAGACGCCCCCGAAGTCCGGCACCGCTCGCCCGGGCGTCTGCGCCAAAGCCGCTCCCGCGACTGCCGCCACTGTCACCACAAGCGTAAAGACCCGCTCGCCGAAAAGTCATAGCTTCACTCCCGTCCCGCGCGCTTGTCCGCCGAAGCCTCGGCGAAGGCGGATCACTTCTTGACGTATTTGTACACTGCCATGTCCTGCACGGCACCGGCATAGATGTTGCCGCGGGAATCGGCGGCCACACCCTCGGGCGGCGGGAATTTCGCATCGCGCACCGGCGGCGGCGGAATGTAGAACTGCACCTTGCCGTCCTTGATGCTGCCGCCGCGGATGCCGCGCTTGCAGCCCGGATTGTGCCGGTCCGTGCCCGGCGCCTCTTCGGATTCGGAATCGGAGACGTAGAGCACGTCGTTCTTGTCGATGAAGATGCCGCTCGGCCGGCCGAACTGCGTCCAGGCGGCGATGAACTTGCCGTCCTGATCGAAGATCGCGACGCGGCTGTTGCTGCGGTCGGCGACGAACAGGCGGCCCTGGCTGTCGAAGGCGAGCACATGCGGGCCTTTGAGCTCGCCGTCGCCCGAGCCGAGACGGCCGAAGCTCTTGATGAACTTGCCGGTCTTGTCGAACTTCATGATGCGCGAATTGCCGAAGGTCGGCGCGTGGCCTTCGGAGATGAAGATGTCGCCGTTCGGCGCGAACGCGATACCCGTCGGGCGATCGAACACGTCGTTCGCCGTTCCGCCCTGGCCGGCCTTGCCGAGCGTCATCAGGAGCCTGCCGTCGGGGGCGAACTTGAACACCTGGTTGCCCTTGCCGTTCCGCGAGTCGCCGTCGATCGCCCAGATATTGCCGTCGGCGTCGGGCTTGACGGTGTGCGGGAAGGCGAACAGGCCGGCGCCGAAATTCTTCAGCACTTGACCGTCGGCCGACAATTCCCAGATCGGCGAAGCCGTCGAGTTGAGACAGCCGTCCGGCTGGCAGCGGTCCATCACCCAGACGTTATCTCTCGCGTCGACATAGACGTTGTTGGTGGCCGCCCAGGCGCGCGGCATCTTCTCCCAGCCGGTGACCTGCGTGTAGGGATTGGGCGCCTCGTTCACGCACGGATAGCTCGCCTGCGCGTGGGCCGCGCTCACCAGAGCGGTCGTGGCGAAAAGCGCAATCGCAAGCCGGTTCAATTTCGCACGCATGACATCTCCTCCTGGTCTTGGATGACAGCTTACCCGCAGCGCGCACGCCATTGCCAGTCGCCGTTCGTCCGTTTGGGCCTTGGCCGTTTGCGAGCCGATGCACTAAACGGATGGGAACGAGGGGGACCCGATTGACCGAGCCGATGGCGTGAAGACCTGATTTGGCAGGCCGTGCGCGGCGCCGAGCTGGGAAAAAAGCTCTGCACGTGTGAGGGCTACTATCATTGTTTGTGGGGCCCGCTGCGGGCATCGGGCGCCATGAAAGGCCTGAGCTCCGAGGAGCAGATCCTCTCCGACGTGATGACGCCGTTCATCCGTCAGGATGCCCGAGTGCTCATCGGTGGTTCTGCCGATGCGGGCGTCCTGTGTTCCTTGGGCCGAATCTACGGGCCTGTCAAAGCCGCGTTCACCGTCGTCGACAGATGCCGCTCACCGCTTGAACTGATTCGCGAATTCGCGGCTGAGAAACAGGTGCCTTGCCGGACGCTGAACGTCGACATCCTGGAGCTCGATGACCGCGAAAAATGGGACCAGATCGTCTTGCACTACACGGCCAATTTTGTCGACGCCGATCACCGGGAAAAATTTCTCGGCAGCATTGCGCGGGTGCTCGAGCCGGGAGGAACGCTGATCTGTGCCGTCAAGACGGGTGAGAAAGTCTTCGCCGACCAGAGAGACACGCTGGAAGCGGCTTTTCTCGCCCGAAGCCGTGGGGACCTCCAGGAATTCCTGTCTCATCGCCGTATCGAGATTCCGGACCTCGAGACGATGCTCCGTGCCTACGCGTCGGCGGCAACCACCCGAAGGCTGAACATATCGACGCTTTCCGAGATGCAGGAGACTTTGCGCGATGTCGGCTTGCGTGTGCTGAGTGTCCACAGCACACCCAGGACGTTTCGCTACTACCAGGAAGCCGGGAGCGACGCCCGAATCGAACTCGAGCACGCTCATGGTTGCGACCCGCGATCTACGATGACGGTGCGTTGTGATCCGCGGGGCGCGAAACATTCGCTCCTGCCGCGGTTTGTCCGGCCAGCTGGTAGAACGCCGTGCCGCCGCGGATCGTCACCCGGTGAAGAATGCGCGGAAACCGGGGATCGGTCGCAGTCGCCTGGTGCGCGACCGAGAAATTGTCGCCGATAACCACATCGCCGACCTGCCATTTGTGCCGGTAATGGCCGCCGGGACGATTGAAATGCGCATCCAGCCGGTCGAGCACGGCCTTCGTCTGCTCGTCGTTCATGCCGATGAAATTGTCCGTCCGCTTGATGCTCGTGTAGAGCGTTTTGCGCTGAGTTGCCGGATGCCTCTTCACCAAGGCGTGCACAGCACCCGAAACACTCACCATCTTCAGGCCGTCGACCTGCCGGCGGAAATCTTCGTCCAGCTCCTCATAGGCGCGATGCATGTTGGCGAACAGCGTGTCCCCGCCCGCCGCAGGATGTTCGATCACATGCCAGATCGAGATCGGAATGCCGTTCTTCTCCCGCGTTCCGTCGACGTGCCAGTGATGACCGACATTGCGATTCCTCTGTCCCGGCTGGTTCGAAACCCGCAAGATCTGCGGATATTCCGGTATCACCGGGGCCGCGAGCTGTACGGGCTCGCCGAATAGTCTTGCCAGGGATATTTGCTCGGGCGGGCTCAAGACACGCGCGCGCAGGACGAGCAGATGGTGCTCGAGAAGCGCACGCCGCAGGACTGTCGCAACCTCCTGGCGCGTGGCTCCGATGATGCCGCGGACTTCCGCCCCGAGATCGGGCGTGATGGGTTCGATCGAGATCATGACAAGCGCGGGCCGAAGTTGCTCATTGGCGAAGTCTAACGATTCACTGAATCATACGGGAGCCGCCCGGGCATCGAGTCCCTACTTTGCCGACGACACGATCGTGGGCGCCGTCATCAGATCGTTCCGGATCAGCTTGCCGCCTTTCATTACGAACTTCACGCGCTGAAGCTCGGTGATGTCGGCGAGCGGATCGCCCGACACCGCGATGATGTCGGCGAACTTGCCCTTGTCGACCGAGCCGATGCGGTCGCTTAAGCCCATCACGTCGGCATTGTTGATCGTACCGGCCTGGATCGCGCGCGCGGGCGTGAGCTTCGCACGCGTCACCAGCCATTCGAAATCGAGCGCCTGGGTGCCATGCGGGTAGGTCGAGCCGTCGACGCCGCTTCCCACCATCATCTTGATGCCCGGCGTCGCTCCCGCCATCTGGGTGGCCTTCTCGAAGATCGGGATCATGCGGTATTTGCCGCCCGTCGCCTTCTTGTCGTTGTCGTCCATATACGGCTCGGTGTAGCGCACCAGACGTCGGATCGTAGGCGAGCTTCTTCGCCGCCATTTCGTTGAGCTGCTGCTGGGTCAATCCGAAGCCGTGCTCGATCGTGTCGCAGCCCGCGGTGATCGCGTTCTGCTGCCCCTCGCCGCCGAAGACGTGGCAGGCCGCCTTCTTGTTCAGACGGTGGGTTTCATCGATCAGCGCCTGAAGCACGGGAAGCGGATAGGTCACCACGTAGCGCACCTCGCCCGTGGGTGTGAACGAATAGGCGCCCGCCGGATAGAGCTTTATCCAATCGGCACCTTTCCCGATCTGATCGCGCACGGCCGCCCGTGCCTCATCGGGCGTCGTCACGACCGCGGCGGCAAGCGGATTGTTCGGCCTCGCGTTCGCCGCGCCCGACCACACGATGCCGCGCGTCGACACCTGCATCCGCGGTCCGTCGACCAGGCCTTTGTCGAACGCGTTCCGGACGTCGACGTCGGCATAGCCGTTGCCATGGCTCGTCATGTCGCGAAGCGCCGTGAAGCCCGCGCGCAAATTGGCCTGCGCGTTCTGGATGGCGATCATCGTCGCCGTCTCGCGCGTGATGCCGTCCTTGGCGTTGTTGAAGATATGCGAATGCGCGTCGATCAGTCCCGGCAGCACGGTCTCGCGCGACAGGTCGTAGACGGTCGCGCCCGCAGGAATACGGACCTGCGCCGCCGGCCCCACCTCTGCGATCCGCTCGCCGTTGATCAGCACGACCTGGTTGGTGAGCAGCTTGCCCGCGTTGCTGTCGAACAGGCGGCCGGCGCGGATCGCGATCGTGCGCGCGGCGTCCGGACATTTCAGCGTTCCACCGTCGATCCCGAAACAGGGCTGAGCCCCCGCGCCGCGCCACGGCATGACCGGGCCCGATCTCGGCCCCTTGGCTGATACCCCCCAACACGACCGCACCAAAGATCGCCGCCGATGCCACCAATGCTTGCCTGACGTGCATCTGATCCTCCCGAGTGTTTCGCGTTTTTTTGGATTCCCGTCCGAGCTTGACCGCAGGAGTATACATCCCTAACCGGCAGGCTGGGAACGCGTGGACCACCATTCGATGCCTGCACAAACGAGTGCCGGGATTCTTGATGTATCGCGGCGCGGGCGAGGGGTTAGAGGTGTTCCTCGTCCATCCGGGCGGCCCGTTCTGGGCGAAAAAGGACGAGGGCGCGTGGTCGATCCCGAAAGGGCTGCCGGACACGGGCGAAGACCTGCTCGCGGCGGCAAAGCGCGAATTCCACGAGGAGACCGGTTTCACCGCTGAGGGTGACTTCACGCCGCTCGGCGCCTTCAAGCAGCCGGGCGGCAAGATCGTCCACGCGTGGGCGGTCGAAGGCGACTGCGATCCCTCCAAGCTCGTGAGCAATCTGTTCGAGATGGAATGGCCGCCGAAATCGGGACGGCGCGCGCGCTTTCCCGAGATCGATCGCGCGGGCTGGTTTCATCCCCGCGAAGCGCAGACAAAAATTCTTCGCGGCCAGCAGCCGATCCTCACCAAGCTTTTCGCGCTGTTGGGTGTAGAGCCGCCGGCGTAACGGCCACGCTCTCGCTGGACTTCGCAACGCTTCCGCTTTAACCGACGGGCATATTTGCTTTTTCGCGCCGGGTTGGATGCCGGCGTCGTCGAGGGAGGGCACGCTTGAGTTTTCGTATCGCCATCGGCGTGGCGCTGCCCTTGATTGTCGCAAGCGCCACGAGTTCCGTCGCTCAACACGATCAACCGCCAAGTTTCGCGCTGCCGCTCGACTGCAAATTCGGCGAGACCTGCTTCATCCAGCAATATTTCGATCACGACCCGTCGTCGGGCATGAAGGATTATCACGGCGGGACGATGACCTATGACGGTCACGACGGCGTCGATCTGCGCATTCCGACGATGGAGGCGCAGCAGCGCGGCGTGTCGGTGCTTGCGGCGGCGCCCGGCGTCGTCAAGAGGGTGCGCGACGGCATCGCCGATGTGAACGTGCGCACGATAGGTTTCGCGAGCGTGAAGGGGCACGAATGCGGAAACGGCGTCCTCATCGAACACGAGGGCGGCTGGTCGACGATGTATTGCCACATGGCGAAAGGTTCGGTGCGCGTGCGCGACGGCGAGCATGTGGATGCGGGCACGCCGCTCGGGTTGGTCGGCCTGTCGGGCCAGACCGAATTTCCGCATCTCCATTTCGGCGTGGCCCACAACGGCACGATGGTCGATCCGTTTGCCGTGGGCGCGTTGGACGCGTCCAGTTCCGCGCACTCGCTGTGGTCGAACACCGCCGCTGCCGCGCTCGTCTACCACTCGCCCTCGGTGATCAATTTCGGCTTCGCCGACAAAACGCTCTCGCTGGCCGATGTCGAAAGCGGCCGCGCCGGCGAGATGCCGCCGACCACAGAGAGCCCGGTGCTTGTCGCTTTCGTGCGCGCGATCGGGCTCAAGGCCAAGGACGTCCAGAGCTTCACGCTCAAGGGGCCGGACGGCCGGGTGATCGCGCAAAGCGAAGTCCCGCCGCTCGACGAGCAACATGGCGGAGCGCTTCATGTATGTCGGCAAGCGCAAGACCGGATCCGAATGGCCGCGCGGCACGTACGAAGCCGAGTTCGAGATCCGCCGCGACGGCTCGACCGCCCTCTCGCGCAAATTCTCCTTCGACCTGAAATAGCTCAGAACCGGAACGTCTGACCCAGACGCACCGTCGCCTGCGTCGTCTGCGCGATGAAGCCCTGGTTGCCGATGAACGCGCTCTGGCCGATGGCGATGAACAGCTCGTCGCCCGGCGCATATTCCCAGCGATAGCGCGCCGAGAAGCCGAAATTCTCGCTGATGTTGTCGTATTGCGCCTGCAGCGCGAGCTGCATGTCGGGCAGGAAATTCACCACCGAATTGACGGTCGCGAGATGGATGTCGACCTTGCCGGTGGGGAGGTCGATGAACGTGCCCTCATAGGTCGGGATGAACTCGAAGATCGGGCCGGGGCGGAACGCGAGCTGAACGCGCGTCTTGAACGAGCTGCCGTTGTAGAAGCTGCAGCAGATCACTTCGGCGTCGAGCCGGAACACCCGTCCGTCGAAGGTGCGCAGCCGCGCGCTGAGATTGTTCCACTGATAGGAGCCCGGAAAGACCGGCACATTGTGCGGCAGGAAGAACAGCACCGGCACGTTCTCCTGGGAATTGATGTACCTGACCGTGATCTCGTCGCCGATGCGCGAGGCCGCGCGCACATAGACGTCGTTCGCCCGGGATTCCAGCCGGTCCTGCAAATCGGTGACGTATTCGAGATTGGTGCCGAACTCGAGCTGGTTCAGATAGGTGTTCCGGAAGCGCGTCAGATGCCCGACCGTGCCGACATATTGCCGGATCGCGGTGCGGTTGATGAACCCGAGCGCCGGCAGGAAGCTTTCGCCGATCTGTTTGAAGACAAAATCGCCGAACCAGGGCTCGTTGGGGAAATTGAGCGAGACTGCGGCGGAGTCGTCATCCTCGACGATGCTCGAGAAGCTCTTCATGTAGTAGACGTCGGCCTGCACGATCTTGTCGCCCAGGAAATTCGAGTTGCGGTACTGGAAATCCACGCCCGCGACCGTGTTCGTGGTCAGGCCCGTCGGATCGCCGTTGGTGACGATGAAGCCGAACTTCGATTCGGCGAAGATCGGGTGCGTCACGCGCGCGATGGAGAGGATCTGTCCGTCCTCGCCGGTCGGCGTCTTGTCGGTCAGCACGGAGAGCGCCCCGACGTTGAAGCCGCCGAACTCGCCCGACAATTTGTCGCCGACGATCAGGCTCACCGGCTGTCCCTGGACGAGGCCGATATTGCGCGAGAAGAACGGCCGCCCGTTGTTGGACACGCGGTCCTGCGAGTTGCGGCCGAAGCTGCGCCCGCCGAATTCGAACGCGGCCACGTCCTGCAGGAAGAAGTCGCGCGTCTCCGGCGTGAAGAGCGAGAAGCGCGAGGTGTTGACCTGGCGCAGATCCAGTGGCGCATCGGAGAAATCGGGATTGACGGTGAGCGTGTTGGTGAGCGCCGGCGTGACTTTGTAAAAGGCGTTGCCGCCCGCGGTGAAGGAGAGCCCGGCGCCGTCGCCCTCGAGCTGCCAATTGTGCTTGGCCCTGAGCGCGCCATAGACCTGGACATCGAGCCCGATGCCTTGGGTGATGTTCTCGATGCCGACGAGATCGCCCGTCTGGCTGATATCGGTGAAATCCAGCGCCGGGTTGTATCCCGACCAGACGACGCGCTCGTTCTTGTGCCGGATGCGGCGCCCGGCGTCGAAGCCCCAGGTCGTCTGGTTCGGTTCGTAGGAGAGGCTCTTGAACGGGATCGCGATCTCCGCGACCCAGCCGTCCTCGACGATCCGGGCGCGGCCCTCCCAGATCGTGTCCCACTCGCGCAGCTCTTCGGTGTTGTTGATCTCGAGCTGGTCGGTGCGTCCGCCGGAGGCGCCGATCTCGAAATTGTAGCCGCTGCGACGGGTCTGCCCGGGATCGATGTAGAGCATCACCGAATCGGCGGTGAACAGCGGCCCGTCGCGCTGCATCGAGCGGGCAATGATCGCGCTCGGGTCGCTGTCATAGGCGTAGAACGAGAAGTAGAGATTGTTCTCGTCGTAGAGGATGCGCAGCACCGTGCGCTCGGTCGGCGCCGCGTAGGGGATCGGCTGCTTCTGCGTGAAATTCTCGATGATTGTGGCCTTGGCCCACGCGGCATCGGAGAGATCGGCATCGATCGTGGGCGCTTCGGAGGCATCGATCCGCGTCGCCGTCACGCTCGGCCGCACGAAACCGGGCGCCGGGCCCGCGGCCAGGAACGTCAGCTCGGAGGGCGCCTGCTGTGCGGGTGCGGCGGGAGCGGCCACAACCGGGCCCCCGGCAAAAGCGCAAAACACCGCGAGGGTCGGCGCAATCGCGCCGGCCGCGAATCTCCTCCTTCGCACAACTCCCCCCGGGGTCTTGTTCTGGGTAACGGTTTACCTGTGCCTCGATAATGGGCGAACTGCCTTGCCTTCGTCCATCACCTTTCCGTTCCCGGACGCGATGTCGCGCCAGAGCGCTTTCCGCCGAAGTGCCCGGCGCGCTTGCGCGCCTTCAACGATGGGCGGCGAAGCCGCCCGCCGGTTCGGCGCAAGAAAGCGCGACAAACCAAGAATCAAGAGCGCGCATCCGATTCTATGAAATCGGGTCGCGCTCTTGTGCGATGCGATATGCTCGAAGGAGTCAGAAGCGGAACGTGTGGCCGAGACGGACGGTGCCCTGCGTCGTCTGCGCGACGAAGCCGCGGTTGTCGATCAGCGCGCTTTGTCCGATGCCGACGAAGATCTCGTTCCCCGGCCGATACTCCCAGCGATAGCGCGCCGAGAAACCGAAATTCTCGCTGATGTTGTCGTATTGCACCTGGAGTGCCAACTGCATGTCGGGCGTGAAATTGATCACCGCATCCGCCGTCCCGAGATGGATATCCACCTTGCCGGTCGGCAGGTCGATGTAGTTGCCCTCATAGGACGTGGTGATCTCGAAATAGAGGCTCGGCCGGAAGATGAGCTCGACTTTCGGGTGCACCGCGCTGCCGTCGTAGAAGCTGCAGCAGATCACGTTGGCGTTCAGCGTGATCAGCCGCCCCTGGAACGTGCGCACCTGCACGTCGAAATTGTTCCACTCGTATTTCCCCGGAAGCACCGGCACGTTCCGCGGCAGGAAGAACAGCGCGGGCACGTACTCGAACGATTGGATCGCGCGGATCGTCGCCTGGTCGCCGATCCTCGATCTGAAGCGCACGAGCACGTCGTGCTCGCGCGACTCCAGCACGTTGTTCAGATCGGTGATGAACTCGAAATCGGCGCCGAACTCGAGCGTGTTGAGATAGGCGTTCCGGAAGCGCGTCAGGTGCGTCACCGTGCCGATATATTGCCGGATCGATGTGCGGTTCACGAAGCCGAGCGCCGGCGTGAAGTTGTTGCCGATCTGCTTGAAGAGGAAATCGCCGGCCCAGGGTTCGTTCGGGAAGTTGATCGCGACCGCCGCCAACTCGTCGTCGCCGAAGGTGCTCGAGAAGCTCTTCATGTAATACATGTCGGCTTGCAGCACCTTGTCGCCGAACACGTTCGAGTTGCGGTACTGGAAATCCACGCCCGCGACCGTGTTCTCGGTCAGCCCGGTCGGATCGCCGTTGGTCACGACGAAGCCGAATTTCGACTCGGCGAAGATCGGATGCGTGACGCGCGCGACGGAGAGGATCTGCCCGCCTTCTCCGGTCGGCGTCTCGTCCGTCAGCACGCTGAACGCGCCGATGTCGAAGCCGCCGAACTGTCCCGACAATTTGTCGCCGACGATCAGGCTCACCGGCCGTCCCTGCACGAGGCCGATATTGCGCGAGAAGAACGGCCGGCCGTTGTTCGACACGCGGTCCTGCGAGTTGCGGCCGAAGCTGCGCCCGCCGAATTCGAACGCCGACACGTCCTGAAGGAAGAAGTCGCGCGTCTCCGGCGTGAACAGCGAGAACCGCGTCGTGTTCACCTGACGGATGTCGAGCGGCGCATCCGAGAAATCGGGATTGACCGTGAGCGTGTTGGTGAGCGCGGGCGTCACCTTGTAGAACGCGTTGCCGCCCGCGGTGAACCCGAGCCCCGCGCCGTCGCCTTCGAGCTGCCAATCGTGCTTGGCCTTGAGCGCGCCATAGACCTGCACGTCGAGTCCGATGCCCTGGCTGACATTCTCGATCCCGACGAGATCGCCGGTCATGCTGACATCGTTGAACTCGAGCGCGGGATTGTAGCCGGACCAATGGACGCGCTCGTTCTTGTGGTAGATGCGGCGCGCGACGTCGAAGGCCCAGGTGGTCTGTCCCGGCTCGTAAGAGAGGCTCTTGAACGGGATCGCGACCTCCGCGATCCAGCCGTCCTGCACGACGCGCGCGCGGCCCTCCCAGATCGTGTCCCACTCGGTCAACTCTTCCGTGTTGTTGAGTTCGAGCGCGTCTTGTCGTCCGCCCGATGCGGCCACTTCGAAGTTGTACGCGTTGCGCCGTGTTTGTCCGGGATCGAGATAGAGCATCACGGAATCGGAGGTGTAGACCTGCCCGTCGCGCTGCATGTTGCGGACGACGATCTCGTTGGGCGCGCGGTCGTAGTTGTAGAACCCGAAATAGAGATTGTTCTCGTCATACATGACGCGCACGACCGTGCGCTCGGTCGCGGGCTCATACGGGTTCGGCTGCCGCTGCGTGAAATTGTCGATGACCGCCGCCTTCTCCCACGCAGGATCATTCAGATCGGCGTCGATGGTCGGCGCTTCGGACGTGTCGATCCTGACGGGGCGAATGCTCGGTCTGACAAATCTATCCGGAGGACCCGCGGCGGGCGGGCGAGCGTCGGCGGACGGCGGCGCTGCAGGCGAAGCGGCGGGAGCGGCCAGAGACGTGCCGCTGATGAGCACGCAAAATGCGACGGGCGGCGCAAGCGCGCCGCACCCCGTTCTCCTCCGCACGCCGCCCCTCTAAGGTTCTATGTTGGCGTGATGGCCTGGACGGATAGTGGCCGATCCGTGTTTGCCGCGTCCATCACCTTTCCGTGCCGTCTGTGATGGCGTTGTGCGGCGCGAAATCGATTGCGCTAGTCGCAGGCCATGAAGCCCGAGTCGCGGCAGCGCATGGTCAGCTCCTCGGCTTGCGCGATCTGCTGGCGCGTCATGCCCGAGGCGAATTCATCGCGGAAGGTCTGCGCGTTGGCTGCCTCTTCGCCTCGCAAGGCCCGGAAGGGCGAGGGTGAACCACATCAGCGTTTTGACATTGTCCTTCGGCACGCCCAGCCCGTCGGCATAGAAGCGGCCGATATTGTTCTGCGCGCCCGGATGTCCCTGGGCGGCCGCCAGCCGGTACCAGCGCATCGCCTCGGCGTAGTCCTGCATCACGCCACCGGCGCCGTCCTCGTAGAAATTGCCCAGTGTGTATTGGGCCTCGGCAAAACCCTTGTCGGCGGCCATGCGGTACCACTTCAGCGCCTCGGCGTCGTTCTTGGGGACGCCGCGGCCGCTGCCGTACATCGAGCCCAGATTGAACATCGCCTGCGGCTGGCCGTGGGCGGCTGCCGCGTGGAACAGCCTGAGAGCCGCAAGCGGGTTTTGCCCGACGCCCAGCCCCTCATCGTACATCCGGCCAAGATTGACCTCGGCCTCGGGCCAGCCTTGCTGGGCCGACGCCCGATACCAGCGGAGCGCCTGCTCGATGTCCTGGGGCACGCCGTTCCCGTACTCATAGGCGGAGGCGAGATTGAACTGGGCCGCGGCCTGGCCCTTTCTCGGCGGCCTGCTGAAACAGCTTCGTCGCCTCGGCGTCGTTCTCGGGCACGCCCTTGCCGTTGAAGTACAGCCAGCCGAGATTGTTCTGGGCCGCCGTGTTGCCGGCCTCGGCAAGCGGGCGGAAAACAGTGATCGCGGCGTTGAAGTCGCCGGCATTCATCGCGGCCACGCCCTTGTCGAGCTCCGCCTGTTCCTGCTTGGCCTTCTCCGCCAGCTCGGCCTCTTCGTTGCCGCAGCTCGCAAGACCCAGCGCCAGCACGACGGCCAACGCCACTGCACCCGACCTGATCACGACGCCACACCCTCCACGCTCGGAACCCGCACTATAGCACCCGGCCCGCTCCCGGCGGGACAGCGCAGGGGAGGGGTAGCACATTCGCAACCGCGAGGGGACGCGGCGGAGGTGCGGCCCGACGGCCTCGAGGCTAGAATTCCGCCGCTGCGGCGTTTTGGAACGAGTGATGGCCTTGGAGGCCCAGCCGGCCGGCGCGTCCGGTCCTCGATTTGCGAGCGGCCTCCTTGGAAGTAGCTGCCGGTGTAACGCCCGGCCCGCAGCCTTATCCCGCGACTGTGTTAAGCTCCGTCCATCGTCCCAACGGAGACACGCCATGCGCAAGACCCTGCTCGCCACCGCCGCTCTGCTCGCCTCCGCGATCGCGCTCGATGCGTCCGCGCAGCCGACCTTCGTCATGCGCAAGCAGGTGAGCGCGGATACCGCGCGCAAGCTCGTCGATGCCTGCCTCGCTTACGCGCAGGCACGTAACCAGATCGTCGGTGTGGCCGTGGTCGACATCGCGGGCGTTCTCATGGACATGCACTCGATGGGCGGCCAGGCGACGTATTCCGAGACCGCGATCCTGAAGGCGAAGACCGCCGCGCACTGGCAGCGCAAGACGTCCGAGCTCGAGGAAGACGTCAACAGCAAGCGCAACGGCGCGTCGGCGTGGATCGGCGATTTCCCGCGCGCGGGCGGCGTCCCGATCGTCATCGAAGGCCAGGTCGCGGGCGCGATCGGTGTCGGCGGTGGAGGGGCTGCCGAAGCGTGCGCGCAGGCCGCCATCGATCAGGTCATCGGCAAACAGGCGCAGGCCGCCCAACGGTAATGTTCCTGACAATTGGCCGGAAGGGCCGCGAATAATCCTGGGGACAACCGGCCTCGCCCTTTTTTTGTAACAGCCGAGCGAGGGAACCCGTTCGCGGGTACGGTGTTTCCAGCGGCGTAGCCTCGCAAAGCGCTTCCCGCCCTGATCGTCGATCGCACATATCGCTCTTGGTGGCGAACCGGCCTCCTGTTGCGTGTTCACGCGCGGGACCGTGCACATCTGTGTGCGGTCGCGGGGAGGCGCGCATGAACCGCGCAGCCTCAACCCGTCTCCTATGTCATCGGCCCCAACGGCGACGTGCTGACCAAGGCCGATCTCCCGCCGCCGAACACGAAGCGCTGGGTCATCCGGCGGAAGGCGGAGGTTGTCGTCGCCGTCCACGGCGGTCTGCTCACGCTCGATGACGCGTGCCGGCGCTACGGACTGACGCAGGAAGAATTCGCCGCCTGGCAGCGCGCGGTCGAAATCATGACGAACCGCCCGCTTCGCGGAGAGAAGTAAACCGGCTTACGCCGCCTGGCGGTCGAGGCAGACTCGCCCGGCCGGCAAGGTCACGGTCACCGTGGTCCCCGCACCGACCGTGCTCTCGATTCTTGAGCGCGCCGCCGTGCAACTCGATGAGATGCTTCGCCAGCGGCAAGCCCAATCCCGCGCCCTCGTATTTCCGCGCGAGCGTGCTGTCGATCTGACCGAAGCGTTCGAGCGCGCGAGGAATGTCCTTGTTCTTCATGCCGATGCCGGTGTCGTCGACCGTGATGTCCAAACCGCCATTGTGGACGACGCTGAAGATCGAGACCGTCCCGCCCGGCGGCGTGAACTTGACGGCATTGGAGAGCAGGTTGAGCAGGACCCGCTGCATCCGTTTACCGTCGGCCCGCACGTGTGGGATCCGCTTGTCGAACGACCTCAGCTTGACCGCGTTCTTGGCGGCCTGCGGCTCCACCTGTTGGACGCACTGCGCGATGATCTCCTTGAGGTCGACCACCTCTTCTTTCAATTCGAAGGTGCCCGCGTCCAGTTTCGTGATGTCGAGAACGTCGTTGATGAGGGCGAGAAGATGCCTGGCGCATTGCAGAACGTCGCCTTGATAGGAGCGATAGCGGTCGTTGACGATAGGTCCGAACATTTCCGCCTGCAGCACTTCGGAGAAGCCGATGATGGCGTTGAGCGGCGTCCTGCAGCTCGTGGCTCATGGCGGCCAGGAATTGTGATTTCGCGGTGTTGCCGGCCGCGGCAAGTTCGAGCGCGCTCGAAAGCTCGCGCTTGGTCGCTTCAAGGGCCGCGACATGCTCGCGCAACCGTGCCGCTTCGCCGGCCGAGCGCTCGGCCAGATGGTGGTCGACGATGGACCCGACGAGCCCCAGGCCAATGATCAGAAGGGTGATCGCTGCGATCGCCACCGCGAGCCATTCGGGCGAGATCGCCTGCGCGGGCATCGCGACGGTCGGATCGGGCATGAACGTGACGGCGGCCATCGCGGTGAAGTGCAGGCCGACGATGCCGAGAACCAAGAGGCCCGTGCCCAGCAAGCGGAAGAGTTCGCTGCCCCGGCTCGCCGCGAGCATCGCAAGGCTGCTGAACACGGTGCTGATGACGAGCGAGGCGACGACGTAGACGATGTCCCACTCAGCGGTGGCGGGAAGGTGAAGGGCCGCCATGCCGGTATAGTGCATGGCGCCGACGCCGAGACCGACGACCGCGCCGCCCAGCACAGCGCTGTTCGGCGCCCGGCGAAGAGCGATGCCGAGCCCGAGCCCGGACACGAGCACGGCGACCACCGCCGACAGCGCGGTCAGTTCGAGGTCATACGCGATGGGCAGACCCGGGCGGAAGGCAAGCTCGGCCACGAAATGCGTCGACCACACGCCGCTTCCGGTGACGAAGGCCGCGGCCGCAAGCCACAGCGCGCGCGACAGGCGCGTGCTGGCATCGGCGCGCGCTTTCAAGCTGAACGCCGTGTAGCAGCCGACGATGCAGATCACCGCCGCAAGAACGACGAGCCGGAGATCGTGCTGATCTGTGATGCAACCGAGGACACGAAGCATGGCGGCACTTTGGCCGGATCGATTTAATTTTAGATAAAAATCACGGCAACATTTAGTGGGCGTAAGCCATTGATTTGTCGTGAGAACATGGTTAATCGCGGCGGCTAGAAACGAAGTTCCGCTGCGGCAGATTGTGCCACCTCAAAATCGGTATCGGCCGGAAGATGGATCAAAAATCCGGCGTGTCCGCGCGCGGGACGGGGATCGATTCGTCGCCGAAATAGGAGAACGGGTTCTCCGCGCACACCGATTCGATCAACGGCCCCGCATCCACCGACGACGACACCGGATTGAGCGGGATGTTGTTCTCGGCCACACCCGGCTCGACGCGGCGCCAGCGCTGGATCGCGCTCCACGGCATCGTGTACGCGCCCGGGTCCTCGACATTGACGCTGACCTCCATCCCCTTGCCGCCGTCGATCATGCGGATGCGCTCCACGACATGGAGCTGTTCGGTGTGCGGCGTCTGATAGCCGTCGACAAAGGTGCGCTTGTCGATGCCGATGGTGTCGATGACGAGCGTGTCGCCCTCGTAATGGCCGACGGATTCGCCGAACCACGACGGCTTGACCTCGCGCGAATGCGGCACGTTGAGATGGACGCGCCGCACGACATGATTGCCCTGCCAGACCATCACCACTTCCTTCGGGCCCTGGATGAGGAAGATCGGATGGATCACGTGCAGCACGAACGCGGGCACGCCCACCGGCCAGCAGCTCGCCTGCCGCGACAGCCCGCCCTTGCCCGATTGCACCAGCGCGTTGCGCGTGCGCAGCGCCTCTTTCGCCCACGGCTGGAGGATCGGCGCTTCGGGATTGCCTTGCGCGATCGTCGGCTGGCGGCCGGTGGCGCGGTATTCCTCATTGGAGACGCGCGGGAAGCGCGGGTCCTGCTGCACCGGGCCCGCACCCGATTTCGGCGGGCTGAAATCGGTCGAGAGCGAAATCCAGCCGACCGCGGGATGGGGCGAGAACACCGGAGGCGCGGCGGCGAGCGCATCCGATGCACCTACGGCACTCATGACAAGCCCTGCAACGAGCTGCGATGCGAACCGTGACATGGCAAGCCCTCCCTATGCTTCGTCACCCTGAGGTGCACCGCGCGCAGCGCGGTGCCTCGAAGGGTCACACCTTCCCGAGTTTCTGATGCGGCTCCGGCGGCAGCTCGATGCGGATCGCATCGCCCGGCCTGTACCGCGCCGTCTTTCAACACGATGCCCATGACGCCCGATCTGAAGAACAGGTTTCCGTTCGCGTCCTGCGAAACGGCGGCGAGCAATCCCGGACGGAAGCGCTCGATCTGCTTGCACGGCGTGCGCAGGCCGGTGAGCTCCACCACGGCATCGCGGCCGATCGAGAGTCGCGTTCCGCGCGGCAGCGACAAGCAGATCGATACCGCGCGTGGTGATGTTCTCGCCGATGTCGCCGGGGCCGACCGTGAAGCCCTGCTAGCTTCAGCTCGTCGTGCAGCTCGCCATGGATCAGATGGACCTGCCGGCGATTGGGCCGCGTCGGGTCTTCGCGCACGCGCACGAGATGCTGCACCGTCTCGCCCCAGTGCGAGTCGCCTCTGACGCCGAATCCCGCGACGAGCTCGATCTCATCGACGTTCGGCTTGGTGAAGTTGTGCCCCGCGTCGCGGCTGACGGCAGTGACGACGCCGGAGCGCACGCTTCTGCGCTGCTTCCGTTGCCGTCCCGATGCTTTCATCCAGCATGACACTGAGATTATGCCTTCCCACCTTGTGCGGGGAAGGTGGCCCGAAACTGACCGGACGGCGGGTACGCTGCGGATGACCGCGACCAAGCTGTATGGCGAGCTGGCCCATTGGTGGCCGATCTTCTCCGCCAAGGAGGACTATGCGGATGAGGCCGCGTGCTTCCGCGAGATCTTCCTGACCGCGGTCACGCCGCCCCCGAAAACGCTGGTCGAGTTCGGCAGCGGCGGCGGAAGCAACGCGTTCTACCTGAAGCGCGATTTCGCCATGACGCTGGTGGATCTTTCACCGGGGATGCTCGAGGTCAGCCGCGCCATCAATCCGGAGTGCGAGCATCTCGTGGGCGACATGCGCAGCGTGCGGCTCGAGCGCGTCTTCGATGCCGTCTTCATCCACGACGCGATCATGTACATGACGAGCGAAGACGATCTCCGCCGTGCGATCGAGACGGCGTATCGTCCACGTCAAGCCCGGCGGTGTCGCGCTGCTCGCACCCGACTTCGTGCGCGAGACGTTCACGCCCTCGACCGAAGACGGCGGCCATGATGGCGAGGGGCGTGCCATCCGCTATCTCGAATGGACCTTCGATCCCGATCCGGCCGACAGCACGGTCGTGGCCCATTTCGTCTACATGATGAAAGAGGGTGATCGGCTCACGGTCGAGCACGATGTCCACATCTGCGGCCTCTTCGCGCGCGAGGTCTGGCTCCGCCTGCTTGAACAGGCGGGATTTCAGACCCGCATTTTCGTGGACAACTACAAGCGCGATCTCTTCGTCGCGCTGAAACCGTAACGGTTCGCTAGACCGGTGCCGGTCGCTGTTGGCCGGCGGCGGGATGAACACGTCATCCCCGTCATCGCTCGGCGGACCATCGCTGCCCCAGAAGCTCATTTCGCGCTCGAGCTCGTCCGCCAGGTAGATCCACGTGTTCATGATGTTGAGATAGGCCTTCCGCACATCCGGATCGGTCGCGGAGCCGGCGCTTCTGCAGCGCTTCGTCCGCGGCCTTCCGGTAATACGCGACCTTCTCTTCGGGCTTGGAGACTTTCTGTGCCATGGCAGAACCAATCATGATGTCAGGGCGAAGGTATCGCCGTCGTTCCAGCTTCACGGATCGTTCGGCTCTTGTCCGGGCCTGTCGATCATCGCAAGGATGTCGCCGCGCGACATCGGCGCGGACAGATGATCGCCATCCTCGACGAAGAGGTCCGTCGAGAGCGAAACGATCGCACCCGACGGCGTTTTCAACTCGGCCATCTTCGCCTGCTCGTCGACCTTGCTCGATACGCCCAGCAACTCCCCTGACGTGCCGAGCACGCGCTTGCCTTCCATCGCCTTCAGATCGGCCTTGGTTTCGCTCGCGACGAGCTGGAGAAGTGGCGCTGCAAAGTTCGCGCTCGCGAAGCCGGTCGCCAAGGCGACGGAGAGCAGCGCAATTTTCAGGGTCGTTTTCATCTGACGCCTCCTGATGATTTCCATCGAGAAGGAAACGCCCCACGCGTGGCAAGGCTGCGCAAAAAGGGAACTTTGAGAATGTGATCGCGCTGTCCGGGAACTTCTGCGCGGATCGCGAAATAGGCGCGTCAGAACCTGAACGTGTTTCCGATCCGGACCACGGCTTGCGTGATGCGCGGATAGAACGTCGTCCCCGGTATCTCGGCCGCCTGTCCGACCGAGACGAAGATCTCGTCGCCCGGCCGGTATTCCCAGCGATAGCGCATCGCCAAAGCGAAGTTCTGGCTGACGTTGTCGAACTGGATTTCGTTGAAAAGCTGCATGTCCGGCGTGAAATTCACGATCGCGGCCAGCGTCGCGAGATGGATGCCGACCGAGCCCGTCGGCAAGTCTATGAATTGATAGGTGTAGCGCGGCTGGAATTGGAGAAACCGGTTCGGGCGCCAGTCGAGCTGAGTTTCGATGCGCCAGTAATTGCCGTTGTAGAAGCTGCAGCACATCACGTCGACCCGTGCCGTCACCGGCCGTCCGTCCGATGTGCGGACGTAGCCGGCGATGTTGGTCCAGTGATAGCGGCCGATCGGCACCGGCACTTTCTCGGCGATCAGGAACGGCTCGGGCACGTCTTCGAAGAAATCGTGCACGCGCCCCTGGAACTCGTCGGTGCTCGGTGTCTGGGCGATCGCCGAGAAGATGTTCTCCCGCGACTCGATATGATTGCTGGAGGTCCGTGATGATGTTCCACGTCGTGGCCACATCGATGAACCGCATGCCCGCGATGTTGCGGTCGCGCCTCCCGAAATTGCCGTCATAGACGCGGATGCCGGTGCGGTTGACGAAACCGAGCGCGGGAAAATAGTTGGTCCCGATGTGCTTCATATTGGCGTTGAAGCCCCACGGTTCGTTCGGATAGTTCAGGCTGAGGCCGTAGACCTCGTCGTCCCCTTCAACGTCCGAAAAGCTGCGCTGGTAGTAGACATCCGCCTGTCCGACCTTGCCCGGCAGGATATTGGAGTTGAGAAACTGGAAGTCGGCGCCGGCAAGCGAGTTCTTGCTCTCTCCCGTCGGATCGCCGTTGGTGAAGATGAGGCCGACCTTCGATTCCGAGAATACAGGCGCGGTGATGCGCCCGACCGAGAGCACCTGTTTTTCGGTGCCTATGCCGGTGCCGTCCGTCAACACCGTCAGCGCGCCGATGCCGATATTGCCGTATTGGCCCGAGACCTTGCCGCCGGTCACGATGCTGACCGGTCTCCCATTGGCGAGACCGATATTGCGCGAGAAGAACGGCCGGCCGTTGTCGCGGCCGATATTGTCGCTGCGCAGGAAGCCGCGGCCGCCGAATTCGAACGCCGCCGCGTCCTGCAGGAAGAAATCGCGCGTCTCGGGCTGGAACAGCACGAACCGCGTCGTGTTCACCTGCCGGATGTCGAGCGGCGAGTTGGAGAAATCCGGATTGACGGTGAGCGTGCCGGTCAGGCCGGGCGTGATCTTGTAATACGCGTTGCCGCTCATCACGAATTTGAGGCTGTTGGTCTCCTCTTGTCCGATCAGCTCGTCTTCCCATTCGCGCCGGTAGACGAATTTCCCGTACACCTGAACGTCGAGGCCGAGGCCCTGATTGACGCCTTCGATGCCGGTCAGCGTGCCCGAGCGCGAGACGTCGGCGTAGTAGGCGGAGGCCGAGATATTGGTCCACCTTATGGCTTCGCCCGTGCGTCGGATGCGGCGCTGGATCTCCAGACCCCAATTCGGGTTCGCCGGATTGAAGGAGAGGTCGCGGAACGGGATCGCCATTTCGACGGAATAGCCGTCGGCCTGGAGCTTCGCATCGCCGGCCCAGATCGTGTTCCAGGTGGCGATGTAGGTGGAGTTGTTTTGGATCAGCGCGTCGACCCGGGCGCCGAGCGGGTTCAATTCGAAATAATACGCGTTGCGCCGTGTCAGCTCGGGATCGATGTAGATGCGCACGCGGTCATCGACGTCCAGGCTGCCGTCGCGGGTTTGCAGCGTGGCGACGATGCGGTCGGGCTCGCTGTCATAGGCATAGATGCCGACATACAGATTCTCGTCGTCGTACATGAACCGCGCGATGGTCGGCTGCGTTGCCGGTTGGCCCACATTGGGGTCGACTTGATAGAATTCGTCGATCACTTCGGCCTTCGCCCAGGCCGGATCGTTGAGGTCGCCGTCAATGGTCGGCGCTTCCCCATTCGGAATCCGCGTGGCGCGCGCCGTCGGCTGGTAGGTCGTGAAATCGCGGGGCGGGAAGGGCCCCACCGTCGGCACGGGGGCCGCGTGCGCGCTGCCGCACAGCGACACGCCGCCCACAAGAGCGGCCCCGCAAACGGCTTTCCGCCAGGCTCCACTTCGCCTGGCGCGCGTCTCGAGCGCCAATGGTCTCCCCCCGGCGTCAGCCGGCGGTCTCCTCCGCCGGCTCACCCTGCCGCGTGCATTCGCTCGTCGGCAGGCACTGATTGGCGCTCTATAGCGCGCAATCTTTCACAACGGGAATAGTGTATTTGCGCTGCGGCCTTTGGACACGCCAAAAAAACGAAAAGGGCGAAGGAGTTGCCTCCTTCGCCCCTACGTTTTGCTCTGGCCTGAGGATTAGGCCGCAGCCTTCTTGCGGTTGGCTTCGAGCCGCGCATCGACCAGCGCCACGGTCGCATCGATCACCGGATGGCTCAGGCCCTTCTGCTTGGCGATGAGCTGCACGAGCTTGTCGGCGCGCTCGATATTGGGCGCGCCGTTGGTGAGCGCGCGCGCCGCCGATGCCGGACGCGTCAGGCTCTCGGCCGCCGCCGCATATTTCTCGAACGGCACGAGGTCGTCGCGATTGGCGCCCAGCTTCACGCACAGATCGTTGACGAAATTGTAGACCGAGCGCGAGGTCTCGATATCGGTGTGGACCGCTTCCTTCGCGGTCCGCATGCCGTCCGTCGTCACGGTGCGATAATTGCCGGCGAGCAGCATCGCCCATTTGGCGAGCGGCACGAAGATCGAGTTGTACACTCGGAGCTTCACCGGCAATTCGATCTTGCCCTCCGGCGCGTCGAAGCGCACCGCGTCGATGTCCTTCTCGAGCTGGCGCAGCATCGCGGTCGCCTTCTCGTCCTTCAGACGCGCGACCTTGAAGTTGGTCGGGAGCGTGACCAGCAGCACGTTGACCTTTTCGTCCGGCGGCCGGATCGCCTGCGGATCGGGGCTGCACAGCGTCAGCGTTTCCGGATCGAAGCTGTCCCACACCGACGGGTCCGTGTAGGCGGGCTTCAGCGCATCATGGTTCAGACCCGGGATGCGCCGGACATAGGGCAGCGGCGGCATGTTCATGATCGACATGCAGGGCACGCGCGACTTGGCCACCGCATCCAGCAATTCGCGCACGCCGGGCGAGCGGTATTGCGGCTCCTGCATCGCGAGACCGACGAGATCATAGTTCTTCGGATCGACGCCCGCGGTGCCGCTGGCGCTGACCTTGCCCGGCAGCTCTCGCGAATCGATCACGACGGGATCCTTGCGGCCCCTGATCGGCAGCCGGACACGGAAGCCCTCCGCGTTGATCAGGTCGGATTCCGCGGGAAGACACACGAGGTGGACCGAATGGCCGCCGAACAGCAGCTTGGACGCGAGCAGCGAGCCATAGGAGGCGCCCATGAGCAGGATATTGTAACGGGTCACGTGATTGCTCCGTGTTGTGATGGCGTTGGCAGAAGGATGCTGAATTTCCGCGACCATAGCGGACCAATCCCGGAAAGGCGAGTAGCGAAAAAACCACGCGTTATTGGGGCTTTAGGTTTGTCCGGGCCCGTTCCCGCACCAGGGCGAGGATGGTGCGGCAGAGCGGCATCGTCTGGCCGGCGAGGTCACCGAGTTCCACCACGGCGCCCAGGAGCGGCTCGATCTCCAAGCGGCTTGCCGCGCTCGAAATCCTGCAGCGTCGAGGTCTTGCGCGCGCCCGCCATCGCGGTGATCTCGATCCGCTTCTCGACGCCATAGGGGAAGCGTATGCCGAGCGCGTTCGCCACCGTCTCGGCTTCGAGCATCATCGCGCGTTCGAGCGCGAGAAGATCGGGCACCGACGTCAGCCGGTCGATCGTCGCCCCCGTCAGCACTGAGAGCGGATTGAAGCAGAGATTGCCCCACAGCTTGAGCCAGATCTCGGTCCTGATGTCGCGCGTGATCGGCGCATCGAGCTGGCCCGCATTCATGATCCCGGTGAGCCGCTTGATGCGCGCGCTCTCCGAGCCGTCCGGCTCGCCCATGACGAAGCGGTTGCTCGTGCTCTGCTCGACCACGCCGGGCGCGATCACCTCGGCCCACGGATAAAGCACGCTGCCGATCACGCGGTCCGGCGGCAGTGCGCGCGCAATCGTTCCGTCCGGGATCGACCGATTGCAGCGTCCGTCCGCTCCCATGGCGAGTTCGATGCCGTGCAGATACCAATAGGGGATGCCGTTCATCGCAGTGACGAGCGTCGTGTCCGGCCCCATCAGCCGCGCGATGTCGTTCGCCGCTTTCGGCAGGTCCTGCCCCTTGAGCGCGATGAAGACGAAATCCTGCGGCCCCGCGTCGCCCGCATCGCCGGTGACGAACGGCCGGACGGTGACGGCACCGTCTTCCGTCTTCAGCGTGACGCCGTTCGCCTTCATCGCGGCGAGCTGCGCTGCCGCGCGCGATCAGGCTCACCTTGGCGCCCGCCTGATGCAGCCTCACGCCAAGATAAGAGCCGATCGCGCCAGCGCCATAGATCGCGATTTTCATGTCGCGATCATAACGGGCTACTTGAAGTGCAGTTAGGCTATTTCGCCGGCGCGGCGTGCAGACCTTCTCGACCGCCGCACGCGCAAGCGGGCTCAGCCCTTCGCCGCCTTTGGCCAGATGCGCGGCCATCTTCGCGCGCATGCGCGGGTCCCAGAAATAGCGGATGTGATTGGCCGCGCCATGAAGCGCGTCTTCTTCAGGCTGAGCCTTGAAGAAGTCCGCGATCTGGTTGGCCATGCGGACGAGTGTTTCTTCAGTCATTGCAAGTCCATCATGCGCGCGAACGCGAACGACGAGAGAACCCTATTCGCCATTCGCTACGCGCTATTCGCTTAAATCATTCGGCCGCGACTGTCTCGATGCGTTGCCGCTTCTGGCAGCTCCGCGTAGTCTTCCTGCCACTTCGACTCGCGGTTGGTCAGGCGGACTTCGACGGCCGTCACCTTGTACTCGGGACAGTTCGTCGCCCAGTCCGAATAATCCGTGGTGATCACGTTCGCACCCGACTCGGGATGATGGAACGTGGTGTAAACCACGCCCGGCTGCATCCGCTCGGTGATGTGCGCACGCATCGAGGTGTCGCCCGAGCGGCTGACCAGCGCTACTCGATCGCCTTCGCGGATGCCGCGGAATTCGGCGTCGTGCGGATGGATCTCGAGGATGTCCTCGTCGTGCCAGACGACATTGTGCGTGCGCCGCGTCTGCGCGCCCACGTTGTACTGCGAGAGGATGCGCCCAGTGGTGAGGATCAGCGGGAACCGGGGACCCGTACGCTCGTCGGTCGGCACATACTCGGTCACCACGAACTGGCCTTTGCCGCGCACGAAGCCGCCGATATGCATGATCGGCGTGCCTTCGGGCGCCTGCTCGTTGCACGGCCACTGCACCGAGCCCAGCTCGTCGAGCTTCGCGTAGGAAACGCCCGAGAATGTCGGCGTCAGCCGCGCGATCTCGTCCATGATCTCGGACGGATGATTGTAGTGCATCGGATAGCCGAGCGCTGGCTCAGCATGCAGGTGACTTCCCATTCGGCGTATTGCGCCATCGGCGGGATCGCCTTGCGCACGCGCCCGATGCGGCGTTCCGCGTTCGTGAACGTGCCGTCCTTCTCCAGGAACGATGCACCCGGCAGGAACACGTGCGCGTAGGCCGCCGTCTCGTTCAGGAACAAGTCGTTCACGACCACGCATTCCATCGCTTCGAGCGCGCTCGTCACGTGGTGCGTGTTCGGATCGGATTGCGCGATGTCTTCGCCCTGCACGAACAGACCCATGAAGGTGTGGTCATGCGCGGCGTCGAACATGTTGGGGATGCGCAGGCCCGGTTCCGGATCGAGCTTGACGCCCCAGGCGCCTTCGAACAGCTCCCGCGTCGCGTCTGACGACACGTGGCGGTAGCCCGAATATTCGTGCGGGAACGAACCCATGTCGCACGCGCCCTGCACGTTGTTCTGGCCGCGCAGCGGGTTCACGCCCACGCCGTTGCGCCCGAGATTGCCGGTGAGCATCGCGAGGTTCGCCATGCCCATCACCATCGTCGAGCCCTGGCTGTGCTCTGTGACGCCCAGGCCGTAATAGATCGCGCCGTTGCCGCCGGTGGCATAGAGCCGCGCCGCGCCGCGGACATCCTTCGCCGGAACGCCGGTGATCTCGGCCGTTGCTTCGGGCGAGTTCTCCGGCCTCAGGATGAACTCTTTCCACGCCGCGAAGTCCTTCGGATCGCACCGCTCGGCGACGAATGTCTCGTTCGTCAGGCCCTCGGACACGATCACATGCGCAATCGCATTGACGATCGCCACGTTCGTGCCGGGCTTCAGCGGCAGATGGTACGACGCTTCCACATGCGGCATGCGCACCATGTCGGTCTTGCGCGGATCGATCACGATCACCTTCGCGCCGCCTTCACGGATGCGCCGCTTCATGCGCGAAGCGAACACCGGATGCGCATCGGTCGGGTTGGCGCCGATGATCAGCATCACGTCGGCTTCCCAAACCGAGTCGAAATCCTGCGTGCCGGCGGATGTGCCGAACGCCGTCTTCAGGCCATAGCCCGTCGGCGAATGGCAGACGCGCGCGCAGGTGTCCACATTGTTGTTGCCGAAGGCCGCGCGGATCATCTTCTGCATCACGAAGGTCTCTTCGTTCGTGCAGCGCGACGACGTGATGCCGCCGATCGAGCCCTTGCCGTATTTCGCCTGGATGCGCTTGAACTCCGACGCCGTGTGCTTGATCGCCTCGTCCCACGTCACTTCGCGCCACGCGTCCTTGATGGAGGCGCGGATCATCGGCTTGGTGACGCGCTCTTTGTGTGTCGCATAACCCCAGGCGAAGCGGCCCTTCACGCAGGAATGGCCGTGATTGGCCTTGCCGTCCTTGTACGGCGTCATCCGCACGACGCGGTCGCCCTGGAGCTCCGCCTCGAAGGTGCAGCCGACGCCGCAATAGGCGCAGGTTGTGATGACCGAGCGCTCCGGCGTGCCGTGTTGGATGACCGACTTCTCCATCAGCGTCGCCGTCGGGCAGGCCTGCACGCAGGCGCCGCACGAGACGCATTCGGATTCGAGGAAGTCCTGGTTCATGCCCGCCGAGACATGGCTCGCGAAGCCGCGGTCGTCGATCGTCAGCGCGAACGTGCCCTGGACTTCTTCGCAAGCGCGAACGCAGCGCGAGCAGACGATGCATTTCGACGGATCGAAGGTGAAATACGGGTTCGACTCGTCCTTCTCCTGATGGGTGTGGTTCTCGCCGTCATAGCCGTAGCGGACTTCGCGCAGACCCACAGCGCCCGCCATGTCCTGCAGCTCGCAGTCGCCATTCGCGGCGCACGTCAGGCAGTCCAGCGGATGGTCCGAGATGTAGAACTCCATGACCCCGCGCCGCAGCTTGGCGACGCGATCGGTCTGGGTGTGGACCTTCATGCCGTTCTCGGCCGGCGTCGTGCAGGACGCGGGCGTTCCACGGCGGCCGTCGATCTCGACCAGGCACAGCCGGCAGGAGCCGAAGGATTCGAGCGAATTGGTGGCGCAGAGCTTGGGAAACTGGATGCCGGCGAGCGATGCGGCCCGCATCAGCGACGTGCCGGCCGGAACCGTGATCGGGATGCCGTCGATGTGCAGGCTGACGCTCTGCACGCTCGTCTTCTCGGGGGTCCCCCGGTCGATCATGGCCTGGTCGATATTCGAATGGACTGTCATGGCACTAGCCTCTGTTCGTCCTATTATATCACTCGGCAGCCGCCGCGCGCGAAGGCTTACGGTCAAAATCTTCAGGGGAATGTCAGCGTGCTGATGACCGGCATGGGGGTGAGGCCGCCCAGAGCGCAAAGCGAGCCGTCCCTCAAGGTCTCACACAGGTCCTTAACCAGGTCGATATTCTGGACCACCTTCTC